>JAXHOM010000016.1:0-87325 GCA_034519305.1 Pseudomonas sp. | reverse complement strand
GGTCTTCCGGGCGCTCCATCGGCACCTGGAATTTAAACTGGGTGGCACCTTCGAACTTGTAGCGGTTCGGTTGACCCTGGATCAGCTTGATCAGGGTCAGCGGCTCCACGCAGGTGTCGCTGGCAAACTCCAGGCGACCGCCTTGCGGGCCGGCGTCGATCTTCTTGATGCCGAGCTTTTCCGCCTGCAGCTTCAGCAGGGTCAGGCGCACCAGGTTTTTGCTCGGCTCGGGCAGCAGGCCGAAGCGGTCGATCATCTCCACCTGCAAGTCCTTCAGGGCCTCCTCGTCGGCGGCCGAGGCGATGCGTTTGTACAGCATCAGGCGGGCGTGCACATCCGGCAGGTAATCGTCGGGGATCAGTGCCGGCACGCGCAGGTTGATCTCCGGGCCGCCGCCCAGCGGCTGGTCGAGGTTCGGTTGTTCGCCCTTACGGATCGACTTGACCGCGCGTTCGAGCATTTCCATATACAGGGTGAAACCGACCGCTTGAATCTGCCCGCTCTGGCCGTCGCCCAGCAGCTCGCCGGCGCCACGGATTTCCAGGTCGTTGGTGGCCAGCACGAAGCCGGCGCCGAGGTCCTGGGTGTTGGCGATGGCTTCCAGGCGCTTCTCGGCGTCCGGGGTCATCTGCTTGCGCGGTGGGGTCAGCAGGTAGGCGTAGGCCTGGTGGTGACTGCGACCGACGCGGCCACGCAACTGGTGCAGCTGGGCCAGGCCGAATTTGTCGGCGCGCTCGATGATGATGGTGTTGGCGCTCGGCACGTCGATGCCGGTCTCGATGATGGTCGAGGCGATCAGCACGTTGAAGCGCTTGTGGTAGAAGTCGCTCATCACCTGTTCCAGCTCGCGCTCGCCGAGCTGGCCGTGGCCGATGCCGATACGCGCCTCGGGCACCAGTTCGGCCAGATCGGCGGCGCACTTCTCGATGGTTTTCACATCGTTGTGCAGGTAGTACACCTGGCCGCCACGCAGCAGTTCACGCAACAGGGCTTCCTTGATCGTCGGCTTGTTGGCTTCCATGACGAAGGTGCGCACCGACAGGCGGCGCGCCGGCGGGGTGGCGATGATCGACAGGTCGCGCATGCCCGACACGGCCATGTTCAGGGTGCGCGGGATTGGCGTGGCCGTCAGGGTGAGAATGTCGACCTCGCTGCGCAGGGCCTTGAGCTGCTCCTTCTGGCGCACGCCGAAGCGGTGTTCTTCGTCGATGATCACCAACCCGAGATTCTGGAATTTGACGTCGTCCTGCAGCAGTTTGTGGGTGCCGATGACGATATCGATCTTGCCCTCGGCCAGCTTGCCAACGGCTTCGGCTACTTCCTTGTTGGACTTGAAGCGGCTCATTACCTCGACATTCACCGGCCAGTCGGCGAAGCGGTCGCGGAAGCTGTTGTAGTGCTGTTGGGCGAGCAGGGTGGTGGGCACCAGCACGGCGACCTGACGGCCGCTGTGCACGGCGATAAAGGCTGCGCGCATGGCCACTTCGGTTTTGCCGAAGCCAACGTCGCCGCAGACCAGGCGATCCATCGGCTTGCCCGAGAGCATGTCGGCTTTGACCGCGTCGATGGTGGTTTGCTGGTCCGGGCGTTTCTTCGAAGGGGAAGCCGGCGCTGAAGGTGGCGTAGTCGGCCAGTGGGTCCTTGAACGCATAGCCTTCGCGGGCGGCGCGGCGGGCGTAGATGTCCAGCAGCTCGGCGGCCACATCGCGGACCTGTTCAGCGGCTTTGCGCTTGGCCTTCTGCCAGGTTTCCGAACCGAGCCGGTGCAATGGCGCCAGGGCGTCGTCGCTGCCGGTGTAGCGGGCGATCAGGTGCAGGCTGGCGACCGGCACATAGAGCTTGGCCTCTTCGGCGTACATCATGGTCAGGAACTCGGCGGCCTGGCCGTCGATTTCCAGGGTGACCAGGCCCAGGTAGCGGCCCACGCCGTGGTCGATATGTACCACCGGCGCGCCTTCGCGCAGTTCGGCGAGGTTCTTGATCACGGCATCGTGGCCGTCGCTGCGTTTGTCGCGGCGGCGGCGTTGCATCACCCGCTGGCCGAACAGCGGGCTTTCGGCAATCAGCGCCAGGGCCGGTTGATCCAGCAGCAGGCCTTCGTCCATCGGCGCGATGCTGACGGCCAGGCGCTCTTTGCTGGCGAGAAACTCGGCCCAGCCATCCACGGTTTGCGGGCGCAGGTTCAGGCGTGCCAGCAGCTCCAGCAAGACTTCACGGCGGCCAGCGGATTCGGCGCTGAACAGCACGCGGCCGGGGAACTCGTCGAGAAAGGCCGCCAGTCTGGCCAAGGGCTGGTTGGCCTTGGCTTCAATCGCCAGGTTCGGTAGCGGGCGGGCAGCGAAGCATTCGCGGCCGACACCAGGTTCGATGGCCTCCGGGTTGGCCACGACTCGCGGCCATTGCTTGAGGCGGGCGAAGCAGTCTTCTACCGGCAGGAACAGCTCGGCGGGCGGCACCAGTGGTCGCTCAAGGTCGCCGCGCCGGTCTTCGTAGCGGTTGCGCACGTCGTGCCAGAACTGCTCGGCGGCCTGTTCGATGCCGGGCAGGGAGAACACCTGGGTGTCTTCGGGCAGGTAGTCGAACAGGCTGGCGGTGTCTTCGAAGAACAGCGGCAGGTAGTACTCGATGCCGGCCGGGGTGATGCCGCTGGCCATGTCCTGGAAGATCGGGCAGCGGCGGAAATCCACATCGAAGCGCTCGCGAAAGCGCGCACGGAAGTCGGTGACGGCCTTTTTATCCAGCGGGAACTCGCGGGCCGGCAGCAGGCGGATCGAGTCGACCTTGTCGATCGAGCGCTGGGTTTCCGCGTCGAAGGTGCGCAGGGTTTCGATTTCATCATCGAACAGGTCGATGCGATACGGCAGCTCGCTGCCCATCGGGAACAGGTCGATCAGGGCGCCGCGCACGGCGAACTCACCGTGTTCATACACCGTGTCGACGCAGCGATAGCCGGCCGACTCCAGGCGCGTGCGCATCTGCTCGACGTTGAGCTTCTGGCCCACGTCCAATACCAAACTGGTGCCGAGCAGAAAGCGCGTCGGCGCCAGGCGGTGCAGGGCCGTGGTGATCGGCACCACCAGCACGCCGCGGCTTAGCTCCGGCAGGCGGTAAAGGCTGGCGATGCGTTGGGAGATGATGTCCTGGTGCGGCGAGAACTGGTCGTAGGGCAGGGTTTCCCAATCGGGAAAGTGCAGCACGGACAGTTCCGGGGCAAAAAAGCCCAGCTCTTGTTCAAGTCGCTCGGCACTCTGGCTGTCGGCAGTCAGCAGCAGGGTGAAGCGTTTGGCGGCAGTCGCCGCCTCGGCAATCGCCAGGGACAGCGCAGCACCGGGCAAATTGCCCCACTCTTGTTTAGCAGAGAAGTGTTTGCTGCTGGCGGCGGGAAGGCTGGGTAGGCGCAGTACAGGCACGGTCGGCTCGCGGACGTGACGAGAAAGGCGCGATTGTAGCGGGGGCGACCACTGAATGGCAGTCGCTAGCGGCTATGTTGGATATATCGGTCAATGCGCTGGTTTTTAGCCGGCGACTGACGACAGGCGTGCATTGCTCCTGCGCGGCTGCGCCGGCATAATGTAGCCCCTTTTTTCAGCCCCTACATATGTGGAAGGTACTGCCCGTGACTCAGAAGCCCGACCAGTGTCTTGGTGAATGGATTGATCGTGAAGCGCTCGCCGAGGCGATGATTCCGTTGATCGGTCAGCTTTACCGCAATAACAATGTGGTGACCTCGATCTTCGGTCGCGGTCTGATCAACCGTTCGGTGATCTCGATCCTCAAAGCCCACCGTTTTGCCCGTCACCGCCTGACCAACGATGCCGAGCTGTCGGTGCACGACACCTTCCCGATCATCAAAGCGATGAGCGAGCTCAAGCTCGGTGCCGCTTCGGTGGACCTGGGCAAGATGGCCGCCAAGTTCAAGGCCGAAGGCGCAGGTCGCAGCCTTGAGCAGTTCCTGCGTGAAGAGCTGGCTCAAGTTGTGGGTCAGCAAAACGGCGTGGCGCGCAAAGGCACCGACGTGGTGCTGTACGGCTTCGGTCGTATCGGCCGCCTGCTGGCGCGCATCCTGATCGAGAAAACCGGTGGTGGCGACGGCCTGCGTCTGCGCGCCATCGTTGTGCGCAAAGGCGCCCCGAATGACCTGGTCAAGCGTGCCAGCCTGCTGCGTCGTGACTCGGTACATGGTCCGTTCGACGGCACCATCACCATCGACGAAGCCAACAACACCATCACCGCCAACGGCAACCTGATTCAGGTGATCTACGCCAAGGCACCGACCGAAGTGGACTACACCCAGTACGGCATCGAAAACGCCTTGCTGGTGGACAACACCGGTGTCTGGCGTGATGCCGAGGGCCTGGGCCAGCACCTGGCCTGCCCAGGTGTCGATCGCGTGGTGCTGACCGCACCGGGTAAAGGCGCACTGAAGAACATCGTGCATGGTGTTAACCATGGCGAGATCACCGCCGATGACAAAATCATCTCGGCGGCTTCCTGCACCACCAACGCCATCGTGCCGATTCTCAAGGCCATCAACGACCAGTACGGCATTGCCAACGGTCACGTTGAAACCGTGCACTCGTACACCAACGACCAGAACCTGATCGACAACTTCCACAAGGGCGATCGCCGTGGTCGTTCGGCACCGTTGAACATGGTGATCAGCGAAACTGGCGCCGCCACCGCTGCCGCCAAGGCGCTGCCAGTGTTGAAGGGCAAGCTGACCGGCAACGCTATTCGCGTACCGACGCCGAACGTGTCGATGGCCATTCTCAACCTCAACCTTGAGAAAGCCACCACCCGCGACGAAATCAACGAATACCTGCGCCAGATGGCCATGCATTCGGATCTGCAAAAGCAGATCGACTTCGTCCAGTCCCAGGAAGTGGTTTCCACCGACTTCGTCGGTTCGCGCCACGCCGGTGTGGTCGATGCCGAAGCCACCATCTGCAACGACAACCGCGTGGTGCTGTACGTGTGGTACGACAACGAGTTCGGCTACAGCTGCCAGGTTGTGCGCGTGATGGAAGACATGGCCGGGGTTAACCCGCCAGCCTTCCCGCGTTAATACGCGCGTTGCAACAAACAAAACGGGAGCTTCGGCTCCCGTTTTGCATCTCTGTGCTGTGGCGCTTCTTGGGCGCGCAGTGCTGGAGTTTCGCCCTGTCAGGGCAATCAGCGTTAATCTGCTAATTAATAGTGTCGTCATCTTGCTCTGCGTACTGATCGAGGATTGCCGTGCTCAAATCCGTTGCGCTGTTGTTTGCTTTGTTGCTGGGCTGCTCTGGGTCGCTGTTCGCCGCGCCGCTGCAGTTGTACACGGAGGAATATCCGCCGGTGAGTTTCTCCCGTGAGGGCCAGGCGGTGGGTATGGCCACCGAGGTGGTTGAGGAGATTTTGCGTCGCCAGGGACAGGTGGCCAGTATTCAGGTTGTGCCCTGGGCGCGGGGCTACCAGACGGTGCAGCGCACGCCCGATACTGCCCTGTTTGCGACCATTCGCAATGCTGAGCGCGAGGCGTCCTTTCAGTGGGTGGGGCCGATTTTGCTGGCCCGCGACAGCTTTTATGCGCTGAAGAATTCCGGCCTGGTGATTGGCAATCAGGCCGAGCTGGCCGCCGTCGGGCAGATTGCTGTGCCGCGGGATTGGTTCACGTTTCAGGAGCTCACCGCTCAGGGGCAGCCCAATCTGCTGGGCGTCAATGAGCCCGTGCAGATGTTCAAGATGCTGCGCCGTGGCCGGATCAAGCTGATTTTGGCCGACAACCTGAGCTTCTTCAGTCGCGGGGATGCCGCCAGTCAGGTGGATTACCTGACGGCCGACGATGTGGAAGTGGTTCTGCCGTACCGCACCTCTTACGGCTATATCGCCTTCTGGCGCGGCACCGACGCGCAGACGCTGCAGCGTTGGCAAACCACGCTGGATGAGATGAAGGGTGATGGCAGCTTCGCGGCGATCTATCAGCGCTGGCTACCGGGTGAGCCGCAGCCGCCCCTGCGCGAGCCTCAGTAAGCACACGGGTCCTGGCCGGTCTGCGCAAACAGGTTGCGCCCCGTTCAGTTTATCGGTGCGGCGTGCAGTCGCCCCAGGCTCTTATCCTCAAATGCCACTTGTGGCTTGGGCTTGATCAGGCTGAAGTCGATCATGGACTTGGGCTGATAAGGGTCGCCAATCAGCAGCGGTCGCTCCTTGAATGACGTGCTCACCAGGCTCTTGGCTGGGTCCAGTTCATCGGCGCGCAAGCCCGCCAGGTCGGCCCAGGTGTGAATCAGGTTGGCGCTGCTGTAGGGGCGGCTCAGTTCGGCCTGATAGGCCACCGGGTTATTCGCCTGCCATTGTTTGGAGGTCCAGAGCATAAAGGGGATGGTGTACATCGGCGCGGTTGGCCGGCCTTCACTGCGCCCCAGGATGGTATCGGTGGGCGAGTCAAACACGGCTTCGCCGTGGTCCGACAGGTACAGCAAGAAGCCATTGGCCTGGCTGCCCGACAGTCGCTCGATCAGGCTGGAGACCACGAAGTCGTTGTACAGCACCGCATTGTCGTAGCTGTTGTAGGTCGGCAGTTGGTCGTCGGTGACCCAGGCTGGAGCGCCTTGGCGGTCGTTGAACTGGGCGTAGTCCTCTGGGATAACGGTACTTGTAGCTCATGTGGGTGCCGAGCAGGTGCACCACGATCAATTTGCGCGGCGCCTGGTCGGCCAGGGCCTGGCTGAACGGGGCCAGCACTTCGCCGTCGTACTGGCGGGCGTTCTGTTCGCGGTTGTTGTTCAGGTACACCTGTTTATCGGCCTGCTTGGAGAAGGTGGTAAGCATGGTGTTGCGTTCGGTCATGGTCTGCTGGTTGGTGATCCAGAAGGTCTTGTAACCGGCTTGCTTCATCAGGTTGATGATCGAGGGCGTGCTCAGGTAGGCGTCGGGATTTTGCTCGTCGGCAAAGGTCAGCACCTGTTGCAGCGCTTCAATGGTGTAAGGGCGCGGGGTCACCACGTTGTCGAACACCTGCAGTTGGTCGCGCATGGCATCCAGCTTTGGCGTGGTGGCGCGCGGGTAGCCGTACAGGCTCATGCGCTGGCGATTGGTCGACTCGCCGATCACCAGCACCAGGGTGCTCGGCTGCCCGGCATGGGCGTCGGTCAGGTTTTGCAGGGGCGGTAACTGGGCGTTGGCGGTGAGCAGCTCCTGCATATTGCCCAGTTGCAGGCGATATTGGTGGTAGCCAACCATGACTTGCCAGGGGGTGACGGCGGCCAGTCGTTCCTCGAACTTGTTCAGGCCGGCGGTCAGGTTGTCGCTGGTGAGCATGAAGCGTGCGGGATAACCGACAGTGGCTGCCACAATCAGCGCGCTGGCAATAATGGCCGAGCGCCGCGGCAGATAGACCGGACGAATTTTCTGCCAGAGCAGCCAGGCGCCCAGGCCATAGCCGATAAACGCCAGTGGTATCCACCAGGTCAGGTATTGGCCGATGTATTCAGCGGCCTCGGCGTTGTTGCTCTCGAACATGATGAAAATGACGCTTTGGGAGAAGTCCTGGCCGTAAATCAGGTAATAGCCAAAAGCCGGCAGCGAGCACAGCCACAGCGCGCCCCCGATGATGCCGGCCAGGCGACGCGTGTGGGCCGGGTAGAGCAATAGGGGCACCAGCCATAGGCCGCTGAGCAGCAAGGTTTGGCGAAGGCCGCGCCAGCCGATCGTGTCGGTGGCAAACAGCATGAGTTGCGTGACTCCGGACATGTACCAGAAGAACAGGAACATCCAGCCCAGCGCGGCCCATTCAATGTCTTTGCGCAAAGATTCTGCACGTGCAGCAACCATCTTGATTCTCCGAGTAATACCGGGCTGCAGCGGAACCCTCCGCAGGCGCCCGAACAAGTGAGCAGCACTGTAGGCGGCCAAAAGTTAACAAAGTGTTAAGTGATTGCCGCCTGCGGAACGTCCTCGCAGGGCACCTGGCTGGCGGCGCAACAGGCACAGCCGGGTGCCCTAAATTTAGCCTGCTGGCCGAGTTGATTATTCTTCTCAGGGGGGGGTTTGGCTTGCGGGCGCGCTTTGTTCAGGTCTTTGCTGCGCGCGGTGGTTTTTATATATTCCCTCTGGGCTATTTTGTGCCGGCGAGAAACTTCTACCTGGGGATTTTTTTTTTGCCGGGAATTCCTCCTCTTCTCTTGAATATATGCGGTATTTTTTTTTTTTTCATAGGGCTCAAAAATAAGCCTTTTGAGGGGCGGGGCAGCTGGAAAAACTTGGCTGACTGAGTCTGTTCCCGGCTTGCCTGGCACGCTAAACTGGCCGACCAGTCAAGCAAGCGGCGGCAATACAGGCCGTTTTTCGTCAATACAACCTTCAGGCGGTGATCCTGCGCAGAGGTTGACCACTGCGCCGGCGCTACACGCGTCGCCGCGATGAGGCAGTAACAATGAATCAGCCGCTCCACACGGGTGAACTCAAGCGCGGTCTGCAAAACCGTCATATCCAGTTGATCGCCCTGGGTGGGGCGATCGGCACGGGGTTGTTCCTCGGCTCGGCCGGGGTGCTGAAGTCCGCCGGGCCGTCGATGATCCTCGGCTATGCGATTGCCGGCTTTATTGCTTTTCTGATCATGCGCCAACTGGGCGAGATGATTGTCGAGGAACCGGTGGCTGGCTCTTTCAGCCACTTTGCGCACAAGTACTTCGGTGGCTATGCCGGCTTTCTCTCGGGCTGGAACTACTGGGTGCTGTATGTGCTGGTGGGCATGGCCGAGCTTACGGCGGTGGGCAAGTACATTCAGTTCTGGTGGCCGGAGATCCCGACCTGGGTGTCGGCGGCGGTGTTCTTTGTGGCCATCAACCTGCTCAACCTGACCAGCGTAAAAGTCTTCGGTGAGACCGAGTTCTGGTTCGCCCTGGTCAAGGTGGTGGCGATCATCGGCATGATCCTGCTGGGCATATTCCTGCTGGTCAGTGGCACCGGCGGTGAGCAGGCGGCGGTGAGCAACCTGTGGAGCCATGGCGGCTTCTTCCCCAATGGCCTTGAAGGCCTGGTGATGGTGCTGGCAATCATCATGTTTTCCTTCGGTGGCCTGGAGCTGGTGGGCATTACCGCTGCCGAGGCGGCCGAGCCGAAGAAGGTGATTCCCAAAGCGATCAATCAGGTGATCTGGCGGATTCTGATCTTCTACATCGGCGCCCTCAGTGTGCTGTTGATGCTCTATCCGTGGGACAAGCTGCTGGAAACCCTGAATGCCGCCGGCGACCCTTATAGCGGCAGCCCGTTCGTGCAGATTTTCTCCCTGCTGGGCAGTGACACGGCGGCTCATCTGTTGAATTTCGTGGTGCTGACGGCGGCGCTGTCGGTCTACAACAGTGGCGTCTACTGCAACAGCCGCATGCTCTTCGGCCTGGCCGAGCAGGGCGATGCGCCCAAGGCCTTTCTCAAGGTCAACAGTCGTGGTGTGCCGGTGCTGGCGATTGGCGTGTCGGCGCTGATCACCTTGCTGTGCGTGCTGGTCAACTACCTGGCGCCGCAGCGGGCGCTGGAAATGCTGATGGCCTTGGTGGTGTCGTCGCTGGTGATCAACTGGGCGATGATCAGCCTGTCGCACCTCAAGTTTCGTCAAAGCCTCAATCAGCGCGGCATTGAGCCTGGCTTCAAGTCGCTGTGGTATCCGTTCAGCAACTACCTGTGCCTGGCGTTTGTGGCCTTGATTCTGGGGGTGATGTTGCTGATTCCGGGGATCAACCTGTCGGTCTATGCGATTCCATTCTGGTTGGCCTTTATCGGTCTGTGCTACTGGCTCAAGACCCGCGCGGCTTGAGGCGGCGCGGCGCCGAGCAGTTGCTCGCGCAGGCTGGCGGACAAACCATTGTCAGCCAGCCAGATGCCCAGGTAAGCGTGGGCCAGTTCGGCGTTGCGGCTACTGAACACGCGGCGGCCGTTACGCTCCAGGTGCAGGCCGGCGGTAACCGAATAGTCGAGGGCATAGCGGTCGCCGGGTTGAATGTCGGCGAAGGTCGCGTGCAAGGCGTCCAGCTCGGGGCGCAGGCGCTGCAGTTGGGCTGCCGATTGCTGGCGTTCGAGGGTGACCCAGGCCGCCTTGATCACGTCTTCCCGGTCTATCGCGCGGAAGTAGTACAGCTCCAGGCGTTGCCGGTGGCTGTTGCCCACGGCTTGGCGGGGGCTGATGCCCGGTTCGGTGTAGAGCGCAGCGGCGTACACATCGACCCACAGGTAGTTGAGTACGGCCTGGTTCTTGCGCTCCAGGGTGTTGTCGGCTTGTTGCGCATACGCAGTAAAGGCAGCTTCGGCGAGGCGCTCGCGGCTGTTGGCCTGTAAGCTGTGGCTGCTTAGCACTAAGGCGAAAAAAATAATCAGGCGCATGCGCTGAAGTCCTCGGTGAATGTGCAAATTTGCTCATGGTCCGCCGCAGCGTCAAACAGGCAGTGTTGCTTGGTGTTACGAATCAGTGAACCAAGATGTCGCATGCGGGTGTGCAGGGAGTAGAACGTCTCCTTATAATTGATGAGTTTTGCTCCTTGGGGTGGATTATCAACAACCTTTGTGACGCATGGTGTGTCGGGCGATTTTTTGCCAATTTGACCACCTTCGAATTCTGTAAGTGCACTGGTTGCAGTGTGTGGGGTAATCAATGATAAAAATAACGCGTGGGCTGGATCTGCCTATCACCGGCAGTCCGCTGCAGCACATCGAGGCAGCACGCCCGGTGCGCAGCGTGGCGGTAATGGGCTGTGATTATCACGGCATGAAGCCGAGCATGGCGGTGCAGGTGGGGGATCGGGTCAAGCTCGGCCAGCCGTTGTTCAGTGATAAGAACAACCCTGGCGTGCACTTCACTGCGCCTGGGGCAGGGGTGGTCAGTGCCATTCACCGCGGCGCCCAGCGCGTGCTGCAATCGGTGGTGATCGAGCTGGAGGGCGATGATGCCGTGCAGTTTGCTAGCTACCCAGCGGCTCAGTTGACCAGCCTTGAGCCACAGGTCGTACGCGACAACCTGCTGCAATCGGGCCTGTGGACTGCGCTGCGCAGTCGCCCGTTCAGCAAGGTGCCCGCTGTTGATGCCGTGCCCAGTTCAATCTTTGTCACGGCCATCGATACCCAGCCGTTGGCGGCTGACCCGGCGTTGATCATCAATGCCTATGCCGACGACTTCGCGGCTGGTCTGCAAGTGCTGGCGCGGCTGGCCAAGGTGTTTCTGTGCAAGGCGCCCGCTGTAAGCCTGCCCGGTGAACAGCTGGCCGGTGTGCACACCGAGAGCTTCAGTGGCCCCCATCCGGCCGGTTTGCCGGGCACCCATATGCACTTCCTCGATCCGGTGAGCGCCAGCAAGAGTGTCTGGCAGATCGGTTATCAGGATGTGATTGCCATCGGCAAACTCTTTACCACTGGGCAACTGTGGGTGGAGCGGGTGATTGCTCTGGCCGGCCCCGTGGTCAATCAACCGCGCTTGCTGCGTACCCGCCTTGGGGCTTGCTTGCAAAGCCTGAGTGCTGGCGAGTTGCAGCCTGGGTTGAATCGCGTGATTTCCGGCTCGGTGTTTGGCGGGCGTACTGCGCGCGGCGCCTTTCGCCTACCTGGGGCGTTATCACCAGCAAGTCTCTTGCCTGCATGAAGGCGACGAGCGCGAGCTGCTGCATTACCTGCGCGCCGGGGTGAACAAACATTCGGTGCTGAATATCTTCGTTTCCAAGCTGGCCGCGGCCAAGCGCTTTGCCTTTGATACCAGCACCAACGGCAGCCCGCGGGCCATGGTGCCGGTGGGCAACTATGAGGCGGTGATGCCGCTGGACATCCTGCCTACCCAATTGCTGCGTTACCTGATCGTTGGTGACAGCGAAATGGCGCAGAAGCTCGGTTGCCTGGAGCTGGACGAAGAAGACCTGGCGCTCTGTACCTACGTGTGTGCCGGTAAGTATGAATACGGCCCGATCCTGCGGGACAACCTGACTCGCATAGAGAAGGAGGGCTGATCGATGTCCTTGCGTAAATTCCTCGACAAAATCGAACATAACTTCGAGAAAGGCGGGCGCTTCGAGAAGTGGTATGCCCTCTATGAAGCCGTCGATACGTTCTTCTATCGGCCTGGCAGCGTGACCAAAAGTACGGCCCATGTGCGTGATGGTATCGACCTCAAGCGCATGATGATGACTGTGTGGCTCTGCGTGATGCCGGCACTTTTTTTCGGCATGTGGAACACCGGTTATCAGGCCAATAGCCTGTTTGCCGCGCAGCCGGAACTGCTGGCCGTGCAGGAAGGCTGGCGCTTTGCCTTGATCGGCGCACTGGCAGGGTTTGACCCCAATAGCCTGTGGGACAACATTATCCAGGGCGCGGCGTATTTCCTCCCGGTGTACGCAGTGACCTTTATCGTCGGCGGCTTCTGGGAGGTGCTGTTTGCCTCGATCCGCAAGCACGAGGTGAATGAAGGCTTCTTTGTGACCTCGGTGCTGTTTGCCCTGATTCTGCCGCCGAGCATTCCGCTTTGGCAGGTGGCGCTGGGTATCAGCTTCGGTGTGGTGATCGGCAAGGAAGTCTTTGGCGGCACCGGCAAGAACTTCCTTAACCCGGCCCTGGTCGGTCGCGCCTTCCTGTTTTTCGCCTATCCGGCGCAGCTCAGCGGCGATGCGGTGTGGACTGCGGTGGACGGTTTCGCTGGCGCTACCGCCCTCAGCGTTGCCGCGGCTGGTGGCATCGAGCAGGTCACGGCCAATGGCTTGAGCTGGTGGAATGCCTTTCTTGGATTTGAGCAGGGCTCGATGGGTGAGACCAGCACCTTGGCGATCTTCATCGGCGGCGCCGTGTTGCTGATGACCAGGATCGCCTCCTGGCGCATTGTCAGCGGCGTGATGCTGGGCATGGTCGCCATGAGCTACCTGTTCAACGGTATCGGTTCGGCGACTAACCCGATGTTCGCCATGCCGTGGTACTGGCATCTGGTGGTCGGCGGCTTTGCCTTCGGCATGATCTTCATGGCCACCGATCCGGTTTCGGCATCGATGACCAATACCGGCAAGTGGATCTTCGGTGCGCTGATCGGCGTCATGGTGGTGTTGATTCGGGTGGTCAACCCGGCCTTCCCGGAAGGCATGATGCTGGCGATTCTGTTCGCCAACCTGTGTGCTCCTTTGATCGACCACTTTGTCGTCCAGGCCAATATCAAGCGGAGGCTGGCACGTAATGTCTAGTCAACAAGAATCCACCGTACGCACCCTGATGGTGGCGTTGATCGTCTGCCTGGTGTGTTCGGTGTTTGTCGCCGGTGCCGCCGTGGCACTTAAGCCCGTACAGGTGGAAAATCGCCTGCTGGACAAACAGCGCAGTATTTTGGCGATTGCTGGCCTGGGTGAAGCCGACATGTCGGCCAAGGCCGTCAAGGCTCTGTACGCCGAGCGGATCAAGGCCCGTGTGGTTGACCTGCAGACCGGCCAGTTCACCGATGCTCAGGATGCCGCCAGCTTCGACCCGCTGAAGGCCGCCAAGGATCCAGCCCTGTCGGACGCCCTCAAGGGCGAGCAGGACATCGCTTCGATCAAGCGCCGCGAGCGTTTCTCCACTGTTTATATGGTGGAAACCGACGGCAAACTCGACACCCTGATCATGCCGATTCGCGGCTACGGCCTGTGGTCGACCCTGTATGGCTTTATGGCCGTGAAGGGCGATCTGAATACCGTGGTTGGCCTGGGCTTCTACCAGCATGGCGAGACGCCAGGCCTGGGTGGTGAGGTGGACAATCCGAAATGGAAAGCCCTGTGGCACGGCAAGACCCTGTTTGATGGCAATGGCCAACTGGCTGTGCAGATCATCAAGGGCAGTGTCGATCCGGCTGCGACCAATGCCCAGCATCAGGTCGACGGCCTGGCTGGTGCGACCCTGACCAGTAAAGGCGTGGATAACCTGCTGCACTTCTGGCTGGGCGAGAACGGCTTCGGTCCGTTTCTGATGAAACTGCAAAAAGGGGAGGCGTAAGCATGAGCCAGCCAACATTCAAGCAAGTGCTGCTGGACCCGATCCTGCACAACAACCCCATCGGCTTGCAGATTCTCGGCATCTGTTCGGCCCTGGCGGTGACCTCCAACCTGAAAACGGCCTTGGTGATGTCGATCGCCCTGACTCTGGTGACCGGCTTCTCCAACCTGTTTATCTCGATGATTCGCAGCCAGATCCCCAGCTCCATCCGCATGATCGTGCAGATGGTGATCATCGCGTCGCTGGTGATCGTGGTTGATCAGGTGCTCAAGGCCTATGCCTTTAGCCTGGCCAAGCAGCTGTCGGTGTTCGTCGGTCTGATTATCACCAACTGCATCGTTATGGGCCGCGCCGAGGCGTTTGCCATGCAGAACCCACCGCTGCTGTCGTTCTGCGACGGTATTGGCAACGGTTTGGGCTACAGCGCCATGCTGATTGTGCTCGGCGTGATCCGTGAACTGTTTGGCGCCGGCAAACTGCTGGGCTACAGCATCCTGCCGACCCTCAATGAAGGCGGCTGGTACCAGCCCAACGGCATGCTGTTGCTGCCGCCTTCGGCATTCTTCCTGATTGGCCTGATCATCTGGGCGTTGCGCAGCTGGAAGACCGAACAGAAGGAGGCGCCGAGCTTCAAGATGGCGCCGCAGGTTTCGGATAAGGAGGCCTATTGATGGAACACTACATCAGCTTGTTCGTGAAGGCGGTGTTCGTTGAGAACATGGCCTTGGCGTTTTTCCTTGGCATGTGCACCTTTATCGCCATCTCCAAAAAGGTGGAAACGGCCATTGGCCTGGGTGTGGCGGTGATCGTGGTGCAAGCCATCACCATCCCGGCCAACAACCTGCTGTACACCTACCTGCTCAAGGACGGCGCCCTGGCTTGGGCGGGTTTGCCTGAGGTGGACCTGTCGTTTCTTGGTCTGCTCAGCTATATCGGCGTAATTGCCGCCATCGTGCAGATCCTCGAAATGCTCCTGGATAAGTACGTGCCGTCGCTCTACAACGCCTTGGGCGTGTTCCTGCCGCTGATCACGGTGAACTGCGCCATTATGGCCGGCTCGCTGTTTATGGTTGAGCGCGACTACAACCTTGGCGAAAGCGTGGTTTACGGCGTTGGTTCCGGGTTCTCCTGGGCCCTGGCGATTGCCTTGCTGGCGGGTATCCGCGAGAAACTCAAATACAGTGATGTGCCCGAAGGCCTGCAGGGGCTGGGGATTACCTTCATCACCATCGGTCTGATGTCGCTGGGGTTTATGTCCTTTTCCGGCGTGCAACTCTAAGGAGCCATGTGTGATCAATTTTGAAATCTTCCTGGCTATTGGCATGTTCACCGCCATCGTCCTCGGGCTGGTAGTGATCATCCTCGCCGCACGCGCCAAGCTGGTATCCAGCGGCGACGTGAATATCGTCATCAACGGCGAGCGCACCCTTACCGTGCCGGCCGGCGGCAAATTGCTGCAGACCCTGGCCGCCAACAACGTGTTCCTGTCTTCAGCCTGTGGCGGCGGCGGTACCTGCGCCCAGTGCAAGTGCATCGTCGAAAGCGGTGGTGGCGAGATGCTGCCCACCGAGGAAGCCAACTTCACCCGCCGTCAGGCCCGTGAAGGCTGGCGCCTGTCCTGCCAGACCCCGGTCAAGCAGGACATGCACATCGAAGTGCCGGAAGAAGTGTTCGGCGTGAAGAAGTGGGAGTGCACGGTGGAGTCCAACCCCAACGTCGCCACCTTCATCAAGGAGCTGACCCTGCGCCTGCCTGAGGGTGAGAGTGTGGACTTCCGCGCCGGTGGTTACGTGCAGTTGGAATGCCCACCCCACGAGGTGCATTACAAGGACTTCGACATCCAGCCCGAGTACCGGGGCGATTGGGACAAGTTCAACCAGTGGAAGTATGTGTCCAAGGTCGACGAGACGGTCATTCGCGCTTACTCCATGGCCAACTACCCGGACGAGAAGGGCCTGGTCAAATTCAACATCCGCATCGCCTCGCCACCGCCGGGCAAGGATCATTTGCCGCCGGGGCAAGATGTCGTCCTGGGTGTTTGGCTTGAAGCCCGGTGACAAGGTCACGGTGTACGGCCCGTTCGGTGAGTTCTTCGCCAAGGACACCAATGCCGAGATGATCTTCATCGGTGGCGGTGCCGGTATGGCGCCGATGCGTTCGCACATCTTCGACCAGCTCAAACGTCTGGGCTCCAAGCGCAAGATCAGCTTCTGGTATGGCGCGCGGTCCCTGCGTGAGGCGTTCTACGTCGAGGAATACGATCAGCTGCAGGCGGATAACCCGAACTTTCAGTGGCACCTGGCGTTGTCTGATCCGCAACCTGAAGACAACTGGACTGGCCTCAAGGGCTTTATCCATAACGTGCTGTTTGAGAACTACCTGAAAGATCACCCGGCGCCGGAAGACTGCGAGTTCTACATGTGCGGTCCGCCCATGATGAACGCTGCCGTGGTGAAGATGCTGCTGGACCTGGGGGTCGAGCGCGACAACATCCTGCTGGACGACTTTGGTGGTTGATAGCCGCTGGCTAGTCGCACTGCTGCTGACCTGCGTAAGTCTGGTGGGCTGCAGTGAACGGGTTGAGGAGTTCGGCGGCCCGACCATGGGCAGCCGTTACTCGGTCAAATACCTGCGCGGCAGCGACGGTCCGGCGCTGGCCGAGGCTCAGGCGGCCACCGAGGCGATTCTGGCCGAGGTCGATCAACAGCTGTCGACCTACCGCAGCGACTCGCTGATCAGTCGCTTCAATGCGCTGCCGGCCAAGGGTTGTCAGCCGATGCCCGAGTCGCTGCTGGGGCTGGTGCGCTTTGGCGAGCAGTTGTCGCTGCAGAGTGCCGGAGCCTTCGACCTGACCCTGGAGCCGTTGCTCAATCTTTGGGGCTTTGGCCCGCAGTCCCGTGGCGAGCAGGTGCCCAGCGCCGAGCAGATCGCCGAGGCGCGTGAGCGTGTTGGCCATCGGCATTTGCACATTGACGGCCAGCAGCTGTGCAAGGACGTGGCGTTGATGGTCGATTTCAACAGCATTGCTGCCGGTTATGCGGTGGATCGCATCGGTGCACGCCTGCAGCAGCTGGGGGTGAACAGTTATCTCGTGGAGGTCACAGGCGAGCTCAAGGCCTTAGGCCGCAAGGGTGACGGTTCCGCCTGGCGCGTTGCCATCGAGGCGCCGCTGGATGATCAGCAAGTGGCGCAAACCATCCTCACCCTGGATGGTGAGGGCATTTCCACCTCGGGCGATTATCACAACTATTTCGAGCGTGACGGCCGGCGCTATTCCCACACCCTGGACCCGCAAACTGCCGCGCCCATTAACCACACGCTGGCCCAGGTCAGTGTGGTGGATGCCTCGGTGCAACGTGCCGATGGCCTGTCTACCCTGTTGATGGTGCTGGGGCCGGAGCGCGGGCTGGCGTTTGCCGAGCGCGAGGGCATCAAGGCGCTGTTTGTGACCCGTGGCGAGCAAGGCTTTGTCACACAACGCAGCAGCGCATTTCAGCGTTGGCTGGTTAAAGGAGAGCAGCAATGACCTGGTTGCTGGTGTTTGTCGGCATGTTATTGGTGGTGCTGGGCATGGCCGTCGGAGTGATCTTTGGGCGCAAGCCGATTGCCGGCTCCTGTGGTGGTATCGCCAATTTGGGCATCGAGAAAGAGTGCTCGATCTGCGGTGGCGTGCGGGAAAAATGCGAAGAAGTGCAGCGCGAGCAAAATGTAGTGCCGGCAAAGCTCGCCTACGACGCGACCAAGCGCTAATGTTCAGCGCCATGAGTGGCAGCTAAGCTGCTGTCAGCATTGTAAATACCTCGGCTTATTGCCGCGGTCATGGCGGGCGCCAGAGCGGCGCGCCGGACAGTTATCGAGGAGTAAGCATGGCGGTCTACAACTACGACGTGGTGGTGCTGGGTTCCGGCCCTGCAGGCGAGGGTGCAGCCATGAATGCGTCCAAGGCCGGGCGCAAGGTTGCCGTGGTCGATGATCGTCGGCTGGTGGGGGGCAACTGCACGCACCTGGGCACTATCCCGTCCAAGGCCTTGCGTCACTCGGTACGGCAGATCATGCAGTACAACACCAACCCGCTGTTCCGCCAGATCGGTGAGCCGCGCTGGTTCTCCTTCCCTGATGTGCTGAAAAGCGCCGAGCGCGTGATTGCCAAACAGGTCAGTTCGCGCACCGGTTACTACGCGCGCAATCGCATCGATGTGTTCTGTGGTTCTGCCAGCTTTGCCGACGCCCAGACCATTCAGGTGGTTTGCCCCAATGGGGTGATGGAGACCATGGTGGCCAAGCAGGTGGTGATTGCTACCGGTTCGCGCCCGTATCGTCCGCTGGATGTCGACTTCAGCCATCCGCGGGTTTATGACAGCGACACCATCCTCGGTCTCAGCCATACCCCGCGCCGTTTGATCATCTACGGCGCTGGCGTGATCGGTTGTGAATACGCATCGATCTTCAGTGGCCTCGGTGTACTGGTCGACTTGATCGACAACCGTGACCAGTTGCTTAGCTTCCTCGACGACGAGATTTCCCAAGCCCTGAGCTATCACCTGAGCAACAACAACGTGACGATTCGTCACCACGAAGAGTACGAGCGCATCGAGGGTCAGGAGCACGGCGTGATCCTGCACCTGAAGTCCGGCAAGAAGATCAAGGCCGACGCCTTGCTCTGGTGTAATGGGCGTACCGGCAACACCGACAAGCTGGGGCTGGAAAACATTGGCCTGAAGGCCAACGGCCGTGGCCAGGTGGAAGTGGATCAGCATTACCAAACCGCGATCCCGAATGTGTATGCCGCCGGCGACGTGATTGGCTGGCCGAGCCTGGCCAGTGCCGCTTATGACCAGGGCCGTTCAGCCGCGGGCAATGCGGTGGGCAATGACAGCTGCCGTTTCGTCAACGACGTGCCGACCGGCATCTACACCATTCCGGAGATCAGTTCGATCGGCAAGAACGAGCAGGAGCTGACCCAGGAGAAGATCCCCTACGAGGTCGGCAAGGCGTTCTTCAAGGGCATGGCGCGGGCGCAGATTTCCGCTGAGCCGGTGGGCATGCTGAAGATTCTGTTTCACCGCGAGACCCTGGAAATCCTCGGCGTGCATTGCTTTGGCTACCAGGCGTCGGAGATCGTGCACATCGGTCAGGCGATCATGAACCAGAAGGGCGAAGCCAATACCCTCAAGTATTTCGTCAACACCACGTTCAACTACCCGACCATGGCGGAAGCCTACCGGGTGGCGGCGTTCGATGGCCTCAACCGGCTTTTTTGAGCGGCTCCGGCCGGTGGCCTGAGCCGGGCGGGGTAGATCCGTTCAGTGACTCCCAGGCGTGGCGCTGGCCGAACCGGGAGAGTTTCTGAATCAGGCAATAAAAAACCGACCCATCGAGGTCGGTTTTTTATTGTGCGCAGTTTGGCGTTCAGCTTTTCAGGGTTTGTGCGGCCAGACCGGGGAAGTCGGTGATCAGGCTGTCGACACCGAAATCCGCCAGGCGACGCATCAAGGCCGGTTCGTTGACCGTCCACACCGACACATGCAGGCCCTGGCGCTGGGCTTTTTGCAGGCGTTCCGGGGTGCACAGGGTCCAGTTCAGGGCCAGCAGGTCGCAGCCGTAGTGCTTGGCCACTTTCAGTGGGTCGAGCCAGGCGTACTCGGCCACCAGCCCGCGGGACAGGTCCGGGGTCAGGCGCTTGAGGGCGCGCAGCACAACGCGCGAGCTGGAGGTGACGGTGACCTTGTCGAGCAGGCCGTAGCGCTCGACCAGTTCGCGGATCGCCAGGGCCATGCACGCGGCTTTGACCCGCGAGGCGCTTTTCACTTCCAGCTGCCAGTGGTCGAAGTCGCAGTGCTGGAACAGCTCTTCCAGGCGCGGAATCGGGCAGGGCTGTTTCCAGCCGGGGCCGCCTTGGCGCGCGTCGTAGCTCATCAGTTCGGCGGCGCTGTGCTGGCTGACTTTGCCGCGCCGGCCGGTGGTGTGTTTGAGGGTGGGGTCATGAATGACCATCAATTCGCCGTCGCTGGACAGGTGCAGGTCCAGTTCGCAGCGTTTAACGCCGTGCTCCAGGCAGCGCTGGAAGCTGGCGAGGGTGTTTTCCGGTGCTTCGCCTTTGGCGCCGCGGTGGCCGTAGATGACTGTCACGCTTGCTCCTTGCGTTTTGAGGCGAATAGTATTCTATTCGAAAAGAGCGCAGGCAATGCCCTTTAGGACACTTAATCCACAGGCCTTAGGTTGTTCGCGCAACTGACGGCGCTCCAGGGCCTGCTTTTGCAGAATGTGGCGGGCCAGCAACTGGCGCTGGGCGTCGGTCAGGGCTTCGAATTCGGTGCCGATCTCGAACTGGCCGTCGTTGCGCTCACGGCAGTTGATCACCTTGCCGCGCAACAGCAGACCCAGGCCCTGGGGCATCAGCACCATCTTGATGGCCAGGTGGGTGCCTGCCGGTATGGCCAGCAGGTTGTTGAAGCTGATGCCGCCTTCGGACATCGACACTCGCCGCGGTGCGCCGATATCGCGCAGCAGGTTCTGCGCCAGCGCCTGGCCGAGCAGGTCGATGCGCTTGTTGATCACTTTCAGGTAGTTGGCCAGGGTGCGATCGCGCTCACTGATGTGGCGCAGCAGGTGCTGGGATTCGAAGTCCATCAGGTGCAAATCGCTGAGCAGATTGAACAGCGGCGAAGCGTCTTGCAGCACCTCGTGGGCCTGGGCGTTGGCGCCGGACAGAGGGGTGAAATCCAGTGCGATCGTGTCGTCGATACGGTAGTATTCGCGGCGATCATCTACGTCTTGTGTCGACATGGCGAACCCATGGCCTGAGTGGTTGTCAGAGTGTACGGCGCGCAGCCAGACCCTGCTAGCCGCACGGACTGAAAAGCGCCTGACGCGTCTCCTGTCTGCGCTAGCGGGCACTGCAAGGCCCGACCAGGACGTCTCTTCTTTCGCCAGCGAATACTTCTTCTATGTTCAGACCGCTGTCCATTTTCATCGGCGCGCGCTACACGCGCGCCAAGCGCCGCAACCACTTCGTTTCCTTTATCTCCCTGACGTCGATGATCGGCCTGGCCCTTGGCGTGCTGGTGATGATCGTCGTGCTGTCGGTGATGAATGGTTTCGACCGCGAGATGCGCACCCGCGTGCTCGGCATGGTGCCGCACGCCACCGTGGAAAGCAGTGTGCCGATCAATGACTGGCGCAACCTGGCGGCCAGCATGGCCAAGCATCCGCAGGTGCTGGCGGTGGCGCCTTTCGTGCAGATGCAGGGTTTGCTGAGCAGCAACGGCGAAGTGCAAAAAGTGCTGATCAATGCCATTGATCCCCAGGAAGAGGCCAAGGTCTCGATCATTGGCGATTACTTCCAAAAAGGCAGCCTTGCGGCCCTGACGCCGGGCAGCTTTGGCATCGTTATCGGCGACAGCTCCGCTGCCAAACTCGGCGTCGGGGTTGGCGACAAGGTCACCTTCGTCGCGCCGGAAGTCACGGTGACCCCGGCGGGCATGTTCCCGCGTCTGAAGCGCTTCACCGTGGTCGGCATCTTCCATGTCGGCGCCGGTGAAGTGGACAACTTCGTGGCCATGGCCAATATCCAGGACCTGGCTCGCCTGCACCGCTGGAAGCCTGATCAGGTGCAGGGCATTCGCCTGAAACTGGCCGATCTGTTCCAGGCCCCCAAGGTTTCCTGGCAGTTGGCTGGGCGCCTCAGCGATGATTTTTATGCCCGTGACTGGACCCGCAGCCACGGCAACCTGTACCAGGCGATCCGCATGGAGAAGGCCATCATCGGCCTGCTGTTGCTGCTGATCGTCGCCGTGGCCGCGTTCAACATCATCTCCACCCTGGTGATGGTGGTCACCGACAAGAAGGCCGACATCGCCATCCTGCGTACTCTGGGCGCGACACCTGGGCAGATCATGGCCATCTTTATGGTTCAGGGCACGGTGATCGGCGTAGTCGGCACCGTGCTCGGCGCCGCCCTGGGCAGCCTGGCCTCGCTGTATATCAGCAGCGCCATCGCCGGCCTGGAAAGCCTGTTTGGCTTCAAGATTCTCAATGCGGCGGTGTACTTCATCGACTATATCCCGGCGCAACTGCTGCTCGGCGATGTGCTGCTGGTCAGCGCCGCCGCCTTGTTGCTGAGCTTTTTTGCCACCTTATATCCCGCCTGGCGTGCCGCCCGCACCCAGCCCGCAGAGGCCTTGCGCTATGAGTGAGTTCGCTATGACCAATGAAACCCAGGCCGGGCGTGCCGTGCTCAGTTGCCGTAACTTGGGCAAGAGTTATGACGAGGGCCCGCAAGCGGTGGTGGTACTGGCCGACTTGCAGCTGGAATTGCTGCCCGGCGAGCGGGTGGCGATTGTCGGCAGCTCTGGTTCGGGCAAGAGCACCTTGCTCAACATGCTCGGCGGTCTGGATACGCCGAGCACTGGCAGCGTCTGGCTGGCGGGCGAAGAACTGTCGGCCCTGAATGAAAAACAGCGCGGTCTGCTGCGCAATCGGGCGTTGGGCTTTGTCTATCAGTTCCACCATTTGCTCGCCGAGTTCAGCGCCCTGGAAAACGTCTGCATGCCGCTGCTGATTGGCCGGGTGGCCATTCCCGAGGCACGTCAGCGCGCCACGGCGCTGTTGGAGCGTGTGGGTTTGGGCCATCGCCTGTCGCATAAGCCGGCAGAGCTGTCCGGTGGCGAGCGTCAGCGCGTGGCCATTGCCCGTGCCCTGGCCAATCGTCCGGGCCTGGTGCTGCTCGATGAACCGACCGGCAACCTCGATCAACACACTGCCCAGGGCATTCAGGACCTGATGCGTGAGCTGAGCAGCTCCTCGCAGACCGCTTTTCTGGTGGTGACCCACGACATGGCGCTGGCGCGGCAGATGGACCGGGTACTGCGTCTGGAAGACGGCCGGTTGGTGGCGATCTGATATGTTCCGGCCCCTCAGTGTTTTTATCGGTACGCGCTATACCCGCGCCAAGCGGCGCAACCACTTCATCTCGTTTATTGCCCTGACCTCGATGATCGGCCTGGCCTTGGGCGTGCTGGCGATGATTGTGGTGCTCTCGGTGATGAACGGTTTCCAGAAGGAAATGAGCACGCGGATTCTCGGCATGGTGCCCCATGCCAGCCTGCTCGCTGCGCAGCCGTTGGATGACTGGCAGCCGGTGGCCGCAGCCGCTCTGCAGCATCCGCAGGTGACCGCGGCGGTGCCCTTTACCGAGTTGGAAGGCATGCTCTCGTTCAGGGGCGCGATGCAGCCAATCCAGATCAGCGGCATTGACCCGCAACTGGAGCCACAAGTCTCAATCATTGCCGAGCATATGCAGCAGGGGCGCTTGGCGGACCTGCTGCCCGGCGAGTTCGGCGTGGTGCTGGGCGATGTCACCGCCCGACGCTTTCGCCTTAATCTTGGCGACAAGCTGACCCTGATTATTCCCGAGCGCAGCAGCGCCGCCGGTGGTGTGACCCCGCGGTTGCAGCGCTTGAATGTGGTCGGGGTATTCAAGGTCGGCGCCGAGCTGGATGG
Organism: Pseudomonas sp.; assembly: GCA_034519305.1. GTDB lineage: Bacteria > Pseudomonadota > Gammaproteobacteria > Pseudomonadales > Pseudomonadaceae > Aquipseudomonas. The sequence continues at coordinate 63,865 of JAXHOM010000016.1, read as the reverse complement.
CTCCCTGGCCATGATTCACTTGGCGGATGCCGCGCAGATGCTGCGCTGGCAGCCCCATCAGGTGCAGAGCGTGCGCCTGGCGCTGAAGGATCTGTACCAGGCGCCGCAGGTGTCGAGTGCCATTGCCCAGCAGCTGGGTGAGGGCTATCGCGCGGTGGACTGGACCCTGACCCAGGGCAGCTTGTTCAGTGCGATGAAAATGGAGAAGACCATGATCGGCCTGCTGTTGCTGCTGATCGTGGCGGTGGCGGCTTTCAATATCATCGCCACCCTGATCATGGTGGTGGCCGACAAGGGCGGCGATATCGCCATCCTGCGCACCCTGGGCGCAACGCCTGCGCAGATCATGCAGATCTTCATGGTCCAGGGCACGCTGATCGGTTTCGTCGGCACCCTGGTCGGTGCCGTGCTGGGCGTGTTGGCCGCGCTGAATGTCAGCACCCTGGTGGCCTGGATCGAGCGTGTCAGCGGCCAGCATGTGTTCAGTTCGGATGTGTATTACATCAGCAATCTGCCGTCGGACCTGCAATCAGCCGATGTGCTGCTGGTGTGTGCTGCCGGCTTTGGCCTGAGCTTTCTGGCCACCCTGTATCCGTCCTGGCGAGCGGCGCAGATCCAGCCAGCCGAGGCCTTGCGCTACGAGTGATCTGGCAGGTTTGGCGCTGAATAAAAAACGCCGCTGATTGCGGCGTTTTTTATTCAGCGCTGGCGCCGAGCTTCCTGGCGTTTGCGCCAGCTGCGACGTACCCACCAGCGCCAGTAGGCCATGGTCAGGCTGTAGCCCAGGGCAGCAGCCAGCAGGCCGGTGATCACGGAGCCGAGCAGGAAGGGTTGCCAGAAGGTGCTGAGTTCGGCACTGATCCACGCCCAGGTCAGTTCATCAGGCATTTGCATGGCTGGGGTTTGCATCAGCCAACTGCCGAACTTGTAGGTGCAGTAGAACACCGGCGGCATGGTGATTGGGTTGGTTAGCCACACCAGGCCGACCGAGATTGGCAGGTTGGCGCGGCTGATCACGGCCAAGCCGGCGGCCAGTAGCATCTGCATGGGCATCGGAATAAAGGCTGCGAACAGACCCATGGCCATGGCGCGTGACACCGAGTGGCGATTGAGGTGCCAGAGGTTCGGGTCGTGCAGGACTTGCCCCAAGTGCCGCAGGGTAGGGTGGCCCTTGAGGTATTCGGGGTCAGGCATATAACGCTTGAATAGGCGACGCGGCATGGGGGCTCTCTGGGCAACTGACGCGCGCATATTATGCACGGCTTTGCGCGCCCTGGCTGAGGTTCACTTTGTGACAACAAATATGTTGGTGCTGCCCGCTATGCTGAAAGACACGGATGATTTTGGGGCAGTAGAAAATGCGCACAGGGATGTTGGCGCTGGCGATGGGCTTGCTGGCTTTGCGCTGGGTGACGGTATTGCCACCGGCCTGGCTGCTGCTGGTATTAGTGCTGGTAGGGGTGTTGTTGCTGCCGTGGCGCAGTTATCCCTTGGGCTTTTTCCTCCTGGGTTTTGCCTGGGCCTGCACGTCGGCGCAATGGGCGCTGGATGATCGTCTGGCGCCGGCGCTGGACAACCGTACGCTGTGGCTGGAAGGGCGGGTGACGGGGCTGCCGGCGCGCCGCGATGGCGTGTTGCGCTTTCAGCTTGAGGCGGCCCAGGCGCGCACGGTGCAGCTGCCGCAACGGCTGCGTCTGTCCTGGTATGACGGCCCGCCCATGCAGGCTGGCGAACGCTGGCGTCTGGCGGTGCAGTTGCGTCGCCCGCTCGGCACCGCCAACCCCCATGTGTTTGATTACGAAGCCTGGCTGCTGGCCCAGCGTATTGGTGCGTTGGGCAGCGTCAAGGCTGGCGAGCGCGTGCAGGCGGCCAGTGGCATGACGGGCTGGCGTGACCAGTTGCGCCAGCGCTTGCTGCAGACCCCGGCCTTTGCCCGTGAAGGTGCTCTGGCTGCGTTGGTGCTGGGCGATGGCTCGGGGTTGTCGCGGGCCGACTGGCAAGTGCTGCAGGCCACCGGCACGGTTCATCTAATGGTGATTTCTGGTCAGCACATCGCCCTGTTGGCAGGGTTGGTGTATGCCGCCGTGGCCGGCTTGGCGCGGCTGGGCTTATGGCCGCGGGCGTTACCGTGGCTGCCGTGGGCCTGTGGTCTGGGCTTGGGCGCCGCAGTGGGTTACGGCGTGCTGGCGGGCTTCGAGGTGCCGGTGCAGCGGGCCTGTGTGATGGTGGCGCTGGTGCTGCTGTGGCGCCTGCGTTTTCGTCATCTGGGCGTCTGGCTGCCGCTGCTGGTGGCGCTCAATGCCGTGTTGCTGGTTGAGCCTCTGGCCAGTTTGCAGGCGGGTTTCTGGTTGTCGTTTGCCGCGGTGGCGGTGTTGTTGCTGGTGTTCGCCGGCCGTCTGGGTGCCTGGTCGTGGTGGCGCAGTTGGGGGCGAGCACAGTGGGCCATGGCGGTGGGCCTGTTGCCGGCGATGCTGGCCCTGGGCTTGCCGGTGAGTATCAGCGGGCCGCTGGCCAATTTGCTGGCGGTGCCGTTGCTGGGTGTCTTGGTGGTGCCACTGGCATTGCTCGGGACGCTGTTGTTGCCCGTGCCTTGGCTGGGGGAAGCATGTCTGTGGCTGGCCGGCGGGTTGCTGCACGGTTTGTTCTTGGTGTTGACGCAAGTGGCTGCCGTGCTGCCGGCCTGGCTGCCAGTGGCGCCACCATTGTGGGCCTGGTGTCTGGGCGTGCTCGGGGCCGTGCTACTGCTGTTGCCGGCAGGTGTGCCGGGGCGCGGTCTGGGCTTTTTGCTCGTGTTGCCCTTGCTGTGGGTGCCAGTTGAACCGGCCGGCTGTGGGGGAGGTGGAGGTTTGGCAGTGGGATGTGGGGCAGGGCTTATCGGTGCTGCTGCGCACTCGCGAGCATGCGCTGTTGTATGACGCCGGCCCCAGGCATGGGGATTTCGACTTGGGCGAGCGCTTGGTATTGCCGGCACTGCGCGCACAGGGCGTCAACCGCCTGGATGTGCTGCTGCTCAGTCATGCCGACCTTGATCACGCCGGTGGCGCTGAGGCATTAAAAAGGGGCCTGGTCATAGGGCGTGTCTTGAGTGGTGAGGCATCGGCGCTGCCGGCGCAATTGGCGGCGCAGCCTTGCATCGATGGCGACAGTTGGCAGTGGGATGGGGTGCGTTTCACCACTTGGCGCTGGCAGCAGGCGACGGAGGGCAATCCGGCGTCCTGTGTATTGCAGGTCGAGGCGGCGAGCGGCGAGCGTTTGTTGCTCACCGGTGATATTGATCAGGCCGCCGAGCGGGCGCTATTGGCCAGTGGTCGTGATCTGCGCGCCGACTGGCTGCAGGTGCCCCATCACGGCAGTGGCAGCTCCTCGTCCCTGGCGTTTTTGCAGGCCGTGGCGCCGCGTGCGGTGTTGCTGTCGCGGGGCCGTTATAACGCCTATGGCCATCCCCATCCGCAGGTGATGGCGCGTTACCGTGCGCTTGGCGCTGTGGTCTATGACAACGTGCCCAATGGCACCTTGCGCCTGCTGCTGGGTCAATACGGCGAGGCCCGTGGTGAACGGGAGCAGCGGTATTTCTGGCGATAAGAGGTGCCGGTAAAAATGCGAACCGCAGCGGTCGGCGGCGTCACGGCCCTATGCTAGAGTGTGGCCACTTTTTACTAGGGGGCATGCCACAGTGTGGGAATTGGTCAAAGCTGGCGGTTGGATGATGCTGCCGATTATTTTGAGTTCGATTGTGGCCCTGGCGATCATTGCCGAGCGTCTGTGGACCCTGCGTGTCAGTCGCGTGGCTCCGGCCCATCTGCTCGGTCAGGTGTGGCGCTGGATCAAAGACAAACAACTGAATAGTCAGAAGCTCAAAGAGCTGCGCGCTTCTTCGCCGTTAGGTGAGGTGCTGGCCGCTGGTCTGGCCAACTCCAAGCATGGTCGCGAGATCATGAAAGAGTGCATCGAGGAAGCCGCCAGCCGGGTCATCCATGAGCTGGAGCGCTACCTCAATGCCTTGGGCTCCATTGCTGCCATGGCGCCGCTGCTGGGCTTGTTGGGCACCGTGTTCGGCATGATCGAGATTTTCAGTGGTTTCATGGATGGCGGCATGGCCAATACGGCCGCATTGGCCAGTGGCATCGGCAAGGCGCTGATCACCACGGCTGCCGGCCTGATCGTGGCCATCCCGGCGGTGTTCTTCCATCGCTACCTGCTGCGCCGCATCGACGAGATTGTGGTGTCCATGGAGCAGGAAGCCATCAAGCTGGTAGAAGTGGTGCAGGGTGACCGTGAGGTGGATTTCAGCGAGGTGGGTAAAGCGTGAAATTTCGCCGCAGAGCGGGCGGTGCGGCCCGCGAAGAGGTTTACCTTAATCTCACGTCGTTGATTGACGTGATTTTCGTGTTGCTGTTGTTCTTCGTCGTCACCACCACCTTCAGCCGGCCCAGCCAACTGAAGATCGACTTGCCCGAAGCCAGCAGCGGCACGCCGCCAGAAGCCAGTGCGCAAAAGCAGCTGGAAGTCTTGGTGGGCGCTGATGGCCAGTACGAGGTCAACGGCCAGCTGTTGCTTACCAGTGATCTGGACAGCCTGATGACGGCTCTGCAGCGCGAGTCCGAGGGCGACAACAGCTTGCCCTTGACCCTCAGCGCTGATGCCAAAACCCCGCATCAAGCCTTTATCACCGCCATGGATGCCGCCGGCAAGCTGGGCTTTGCCCACTTGCGCATCACCACTGTTGAGGCCAAGGCGGCACCTTGATGGGCTTGGCAGAGCGGCTGGTCAACGCCTGGTATCAAGGTCATCCGGCTTTATTACTGCTGCGTCCGCTGGAGTGGCTGTACCGCGCAGTGGTGCAGCGTAAGCGTCAGCGCTTCCTTGCGGGTCAGTCGCCATCCTATCGTGCCCCGGTGCCGGTGATCGTGGTGGGCAATATCACCGTGGGCGGTACCGGCAAGACGCCGCTGATTCTCTATTTGATCGAACATTGCCGCGCTCGCGGGCTGCGCGTGGGTGTGGTCAGTCGTGGTTATGGCGCCCAGCCGCCGAGCGTACCGTGGCGCGTCACGGCCGAGCAGAGTGCCGACGAAGCGGGAGACGAGCCCTTGCTGTTGGTGCAGCGCAGCGGCGTCGCGCTGATGATCGACCCTGATCGCGCGCGCGCGGTGCAGGCCTTGCTCAGTGCCGAGCCGCTGGACTTGATTCTCTGTGACGACGGTTTGCAGCATTACCGCCTCGCCCGCGACCTGGAGCTGGTACTGATTGATGCGGTGCGCGGCCTGGGGAATGGCCGTTGCTTGCCTGCCGGCCCGCTGCGCGAGCCGCAGGCGCGTCTGCAGTCGGTAGATGCCGTGCTGTTCAACGGTGCCAGTGCCGATAGCGCCGAGGGCTTCGGTTTTACCCTGCAGCCAACGGCGCTGGTCAATGTCGCCAGTGGCGAGCGCCAGCCCCTGGATGTATTTGCTCCGGGGCAGGCCGTGCATGCGGTGGCGGGCATCGGTAATCCGCAGCGTTTCTTCCGCACCCTTGAGGCGCTAAACTGGCGCCCAATCGCCCATGCGTTTGCCGATCATGCCACCTACAGCGCGGCGAGCCTGGAGTTCAGCCCGTCGTTGCCACTGCTGATGACTGAGAAGGATGCGGTCAAGTGCCGAGCCTTCGCTCAACCGGATTGGTGGTATCTGGCGGTCGATGCACGACCTTCGCCGGCCTTTAGCGCCTGGCTGGATGGGCAGCTGGATGCTTTGCTGGTCGCCCGCCACTGATCTGTCACGGATTCCTCCGTTTTTTAATTTGCCTTCAAGGACGCCATCATGGACCCGAAACTGCTCGATATTCTTGCCTGCCCACTGTGCAAAGGTCCGCTGAAGCTGACGAGCGACAAGTCCGAGTTGATCTGCAAGGCTGATGCCCTGGCCTTCCCGGTGCGTGATGGCATCCCAGTGATGCTGGAAAGCGAAGCGCGCACCTTGAGCACTGACGAGCGTCTGGATAAATAACATGCACACTGCCTTCACCGTGGTTATCCCAGCCCGTTATGCCTCCAGCCGCCTGCCGGGTAAGCCGCTGCAGGACATTGCCGGCAAGCCGATGGTTCAGCATGTCTGGGAACAGGCGCGCAAAAGCAGTGCTGCGCGGGTGGTCATCGCCACCGATGATGCGCGCATTCTTGAAGCCTGCCAGGGCTTTGGTGCCGAAGTGGTCATGACCCGCCCGGAACACAACTCCGGTACTGATCGCCTGGCCGAAGTGGCGACGCAACTGGGCTTGGCGGCGGATGCCATCGTGGTCAACGTGCAGGGCGACGAACCGTTGATCCCGCCGGCGATCATCGATCAGGTGGCTGCCAATCTGGCCGCCCACAGCGAAGCCGGGATCGCCACCTTGGCTGAGCCCATTGAAGATGTGGCGGCGCTGTTCAATCCCAATGTGGTCAAGGTCTCGTGCAACCTCAAAGGCCTGGCCCTGACCTTTAGCCGTGCGCCGTTGCCGTGGGCGCGGGATGCCTTTGCGCTCAGTCGCGAGACCTTGCCGGCCGGCGTGCCGTACCGTCGGCATATCGGCATTTATGCCTACCGCGCCGGCTTTCTGCACGACTTCGTCGCCTGGGGCCCGTGTCAGCTGGAAGATACCGAGTGCCTTGAGCAGCTGCGTGCGCTCTGGCATGGCGTGGCCATTCATGTGGCCGATGCCTTGCAGTCGCCACCCGCAGGCGTCGACACCCTGGAAGACCTGCAGCGGGTTCGCCGCCTGTTGGGGGCTTGATGCGGGTTTTGTTTGTTTGCCTGGGCAATATCTGTCGCTCGCCAACGGCCGAGGCGGTATTTCGCCAGCAGTTGAGCGCGGCGGGGCTCGATGCCCAGGTTGCAGTGGACTCCGCGGGTACCAGCGATTGGCATGTAGGCAAGCCGGCGGACACCCGCACGCGCCTGGCGGCTCAGCGCCGTGGCTATGACATGACGGCGCTGCGTGGTCGGCAGGTGCAGGTCGAGGATTTTTCCCGCTTTGATCTGATTCTGGCGATGGACGCCAGCAATATGGCTGAGCTGCAAGCGCTGCAGCCGGCTGACTCCCATGCGGAGCTGGATCTCTACCTGCGTCGTTATCAGTTGGCCCTGGATGAAATGCCGGACCCGTATTACGGGGGCGAAGAGGGCTTCGAGCACGTTCTGGATCTGGCCGAACAGGCCGCGGCCTGCTTGCTGGCTGAAGTTCGGGGGCGCCTGTGAGTCTGAATGTAGAAGCCGATGTTTCGCTGCAGCCGTTCAATACCTTCGGCGTGGCGACGCGTGCGCGTTACCTGGCCCACGCCCATGACGATGCCGAGGTGGGCGAGGCGCTCCAGGCGGCCAAGCGCCTGCAATTGCCGCTGCTGGTGATTGGCGGTGGCAGCAACCTGTTGCTGACGGGTGATGTTGAGGCGCTGGTGCTGCGCATGGCCAGTCGCGGTCTGCGGATTGTGTCGAGCCAGGGTGATGCGGTGTTGGTGGAAGCCGAAGCGGGGGAGCCCTGGCATCCCTTTGTGCAATGGACCCTGGAGCAAGGCCTGCAAGGGCTGGAGAATCTCAGTCTGATTCCCGGCACGGTGGGCGCTGCGCCGATGCAGAACGTCGGCGCTTATGGGGTTGAAATCAAAGATGTGTTTGCCGGGCTGACCGCCCTGGATCGGCACACCGGTGAGTTGCGTGAGTTCACGCTGGACGAGTGTGAGTTTGCTTACCGTGACAGCCGGTTCAAGCGTGAAGCGGGTCGCTGGTTGATTCTGCGTGTGCGCTTCGCCTTGGCTCGCGCTGGCGCTTTGCGTCTGGATTACGGTCCGCTGCGTCAGCGGCTGGCCGAGCAGGGGGTTAGCGAGCCGACCGCCAGTGATGTCAGTCGGGCCATCTGCAGCATTCGCAGCGAAAAGCTGCCCGATCCGGCTGTGCTCGGCAATGCCGGGAGTTTTTTCAAAAATCCCTTGGTGTCTGCCGACCTGGCGGCGCAGTTGCGCGTGGAACATGCCGATCTGGTGGCGTATCCGCAGGCCGATGGTCAGGTGAAGCTGGCTGCGGGCTGGCTAATCGAGAAAGCCGGCTGGAAGGGCTTTCGCGATGGCGATGCGGGCGTTCACCGTCAGCAGGCGCTGGTACTGGTCAATTACGGTGGGGCTACAGGCGCCCAGCTGCTGGCGCTGGCCCGCCGTATCCAGGCCGACATACAGGCGCGGTTTGCCGTTTCGCTAGAGATTGAGCCGAATATCGTGTGATGTGTTGCGCGCGTTTGGCGGTGCTGGTTAGCGCTGCTCTGCGCAGCGACTATAAATGTGATGTTCGCGGCTGAAGCCGCTCCTACGGGCGGGCATTTCCAGCTCGACTACCTGGCGCAAGCGGTCATGGGTATATAGCAAATAAAAAAGGGGATGCATTTAGCATCCCCTTTTTTATGGCTGGACTACATCAGGCGAGGGGTTTCACTTCCTCGGCCTGTTGTACTTCAGCTGCGCTGGCCGTGTTGGCCTCAGCTTCTACTGCGGTTTCAGCGGCCGGAGCAGTCTCAACGACGGCAGCAGGTTCGCTGTCGACGTTGGCGCTGGCTGGCGCTTCAACAGCGGCTACAACTTCGGCTTCAGGTGCTGCGGCCACTTCGATGCTGGCGACAGGGGCCTGGGCGGCCTCTTGTGCCAGGCGTTCGGCTTCGCGTTGACGACGACGAACTTCGCGTGGGTCGTTGGGCGCGCGGCCGCCGGCAATTACCGGTGCAACAACCTCAACGGCCACTTCGGCCACGACCGCTGCCTCAGGCACTGCTTCAGCAGCAACCTCGACGACTACAGGCGCCACGTCTGCCGGTGCTGCAACAACTTCTGGTGCTGCTTCGGTAACGGCGGCAGGCGCTTCAACAGTTGCAGTCACTGCCTGCACGGTTTCAGCTTCTACTACAACTGGGGCCGGCTCAACGATCACTTCGCTTACGCTTGCAGCGACTTGTTCTGCAGGTGCAGGTTCAGCGACAGCAGCAGGGCTTGGCTCGGCAACTACGGCAACAGCTTCTTCGTTGTGGCTGGTAACTGCCGGAGCGGCGGTTTCAGCGGCAACTTCGGTAGCGGCTTGGCTGTCGCTGATGATTTCGCTGGCGGCGACGGCAACTGCAGTCGCTACGGCAACATCAGCCACTGGCAGTTCTTGAGCAGGCTGTTCGGCTGACTCTTCGGTGCCTTCTTCGCTGCCTTCGATCACGTTGCCATTGGCATCGCTTTGACGCTCGCGACGATTGCTGCGGCGACGCTGACCACGGGAGCGGCGGCGGGGGCGATCGCCACCTTCACTGTTGTCCTGGCCATCATCTTGCAGTTGCTCTTCGCTGCTCAGTACTTCTTCGTCTTCGCTGACTTTCTCGGCGCGTGGTTGACGCTCTTCACGCGGTGCGCGTGGTTGACGTTCTTCCCGTGGCGGACGAGCAGGGCGTTCTTCACGAACCACTTCCTGGCCTTGTGCATCCAGCGGCTCACGCAGTTCACGCGGCTGACGCTCTTCGCGTGGCTTGCGCTCTTCACGAGGCTCGCGCGGCGGACGCGACTGACGTACTTCCTGCGGCTCGCGAACTTCTACCACTTCACGTGGTTGACGCTCTTCACGCGGCTGGCGCGGTTGGCGCTCTTCACGGGGTTCGCGTGGTTCACGGGCGGCGCGTTCTTCACGAGGCTGACGCTCTTCGCGCGGCTTGCGCTCTTCGTCGCGACCGCCACGACCACCACGACCGCGAGTTTGCTGGCGACCGTTACGGCGCTGCTCTTCGCTGCGCGGTGCGCGTTCGATGGTTGGTTTTTCGATTACCAGTGCCGGCGCTTCTTCTTTGCTGGCGAACAGGCTGACCAGCGACTTGACCAGACCTTTGAACAGGCTTGGCTCGCTGCTGGCAGCGTGGGCAACGGGCGCGGCCGGTGCTTCGGTGATCGGCGCTGGAGCCGGGGCGGCGGTGCGTTCCGGAGCGGTCTTCACGGCAGCTTCCTGGCGGGCCAGGGTGCGGGTGGCGGCAGCCGGTTGGGCTTCTTCCACTTCGACGGTGGTCATTTCATAGCTGGACAGCGGGGTCTGCAGATCCGGGCTGTCGTCGCGCAGGCGCTGCACTTCGAAGTGCGGCGTTTCCAGGTGATCGTTTGGCAGGATCACAATGCGTGCACGGGTGCGCAGTTCGATCTTGGTGATCGAGTTGCGTTTTTCGTTGAGCAGGAAAGCGGCGACCGGAATTGGCACTTGGGCGCGAACTTCGGCGGTGCGGTCTTTCAGGGCTTCTTCTTCGATCAGGCGCAGGATCGCCAGCGACAACGACTCAACATCACGAATGATGCCCTGGCCGTTGCAACGCGGGCAGACGATGCCGCTGCTTTCGCCCAGGGAAGGACGCAGGCGCTGACGGGACATTTCCAGCAGGCCGAAGCGCGAGATGCGACCGACTTGTACGCGGGCGCGGTCGGCTTCCAGGCTTTCGCGGACTTTTTCTTCCACGGCGCGCTGGTTCTTGGCCGGGGTCATGTCGATGAAGTCGATCACGATCAGGCCGCCGATGTCGCGCAGGCGCAGTTGGCGAGCGATTTCTTCGGCCGCTTCCAGGTTGGTCTGCAGGGCGGTTTCTTCGATGTCGCTGCCTTTGGTCGCACGGGCCGAGTTGATGTCGATGGACACCAGGGCTTCGGTCGGGTCGATCACGATCGAGCCGCCGGATGGCAGGCGCACTTCGCGCTGGAAGGCGGTTTCGATCTGGCTTTCAATCTGGAAGCGGTTGAACAGCGGCACGCTGTCTTCGTACAGCTTGATCTTGCTGGCGTACTGCGGCATCACCTGGTTGATGAAACTCAGGGCTTCCTGCTGCGCTTCAACGCTGTCGACCAGTACTTCGCCGATGTCCTGGCGCAGGTAGTCGCGGATGGCGCGGATGATCACGTTGCTTTCCTGGTAGATCAGGAATGGCGCGGCGCGGTCCAGCGAGGCTTCCTTGATGGCGCCCCACAGTTGCAGCAGGTAATCGAGGTCCCACTGCATTTCTTCGCTGGAGCGACCCAGACCTGCAGTGCGCACGATCAGGCCCATGTCGGCCGGTGCGTTGAGGCCGTTGAGGGCTTCACGCAGTTCGTTACGCTCTTCGCCTTCAATGCGGCGCGAGATGCCACCGGCACGTGGGTTGTTCGGCATCAGTACCAGATAGCGACCGGCGAGGCTGATGAAGGTGGTGAGGGCAGCGCCCTTGTTGCCACGCTCTTCTTTCTCGACCTGGACGATGACTTCCTGGCCTTCCTTGAGCACGTCCTTGATGTTGACGCGGCCTTCAGGAGCCTTGGAGAAATATTCGCGGGAGATTTCTTTCAGCGGCAGGAAGCCGTGGCGATCGGCACCAAAGTCGACGAACGCAGCTTCGAGGCTGGGTTCAACGCGGGTGATCTTGCCTTTGTAGATGTTGGCTTTCTTCTGTTCCCGAGCACCGGACTCGATGTCCAGGTCGTACAGGCGCTGGCCATCTACCAGAGCAACACGCAACTCTTCGGGTTGAGTGGCGTTAATTAGCATTCTTTTCATGTTGTACCGTCGGTTTCCGGGCTTGCGGAAAAAGCGTTCGGCACACACGACTCTCACGGTCGGTGTCAGGTGAGTCAGGAGCGGTTGTCAGCCGTTCCAGTGTCTAGCGGCGCTCGGCCAATAGGGCCGGGGTCGCGACGACATCTCCTGCTAATGGTGATGACTGAAGCATTCAGTCAGGAGGAGGAATCAACCATCGGTAGCGGACGTAATGAAGCGTCTTGAATAAGGTCCAATGCTACACAGTCCGACGGTTGTGCATCTCCACCCTACACGTATCCGAAGAAAATCGGGTGCCGCGCGCAGAATCCGCAGCGGGTTAGCATTTACCGCGATAATCCTCAGGGATTATCGCGCGTCGTATCTAAAGGCGTTGGTTTCCGGCTCGTTCACGGCCTTGGCGGCGAATGAACCGTCGGACGGCCTTACGTCCTGAATGGATTGCGCTCGATGGGGGATGGCAGTTTTAGCGAACATCCGCAAATCGGACCGCTTTTGGCGGCGTTCGCGAATATAGCAGTAATCATTAAGTGCTTCAATTCCATAAAAAATTGTTATGATTGAAGGATGACAAATCCTTCCTCTCCGATCACCGCAGTGCAACTGCTGGAGGTCGCGCCGGAGTATGCCGGCCAGCGTATCGACAACTTCTTGCGCACCCAGCTCAAGGGTGTGCCCAAGACTTTGATTTATCGCATTTTGCGTAAAGGCGAAGTGCGGGTGAACAAGGGTCGAATCAAACCTGAATATAAGTTGCAGGCCGGCGATATTGTTCGCGTGCCGCCGCTGCGCCTGGCTGAGCGTGATGAGCCGGCGCCACTGGCGCAGGGCTTGCTTGACCGCTTGGAGGCGTCAATTGTCTTCGAGGACAAGGCGCTGATTGTTATCAATAAGCCTGCCGGGATTGCCGTGCATGGTGGTAGCGGTCTGAACTTTGGGGTGATTGAGGCATTTCGCCAGTTGCGTCCGGATGCCAAGGAGTTGGAGTTGGTCCATCGCCTGGATCGCGATACGTCTGGTCTGCTAATGATCGCCAAAAAGCGCAGCATGCTGCGCCATCTGCACGCCGAATTGCGCGGTGATGGCGTGGACAAGCGCTATATGGCGCTGGTGCGCGGGCACTGGGCGACGGCCAAGAAACAGGTCAATGCGCCATTGCTGAAGAACACCCTGCGTTCCGGCGAGCGCATGGTTGAGGTCAATGATGAGGGCAAGGAGGCGCTGACGATCTTTCGTGTGCTGCGCCGCTTTGGTGAATTCGCCACCTTGATCGAGGCCAAGCCTGTTACTGGGCGCACCCATCAGATTCGTGTGCATGCGCTGCATGCCGGGCATGCGATTGCTGGCGATTCGAAATACGGCGACGAAGACTTCACCCGTGAAATTCGCGATGCCGGAGGCAAGCGTCTGTTCCTGCATGCATACGCACTGCGGGTGCCGCTGCCGGATGGCGGCGAGCTGCAACTGGAAGCGCCGGTGGATGAAATGTGGGCGCGTACGCTGGAGCGTCTGGGTGCGTGATTATCAGCTGCTGATCTTCGACTGGGATGGCACGCTGGTCGACTCCATCGGTCGTATCGTTGAGGCGATGCACCAGGCTGCCCTTAGCAGCGGATTGCCGCGCCTCGATGACGTGGCCGTCAAGGGCATTATTGGCCTGGCCTTGCCGGAGGCTATTCGGGTGTTGTATCCCGAGCTGGAGGATCAGGCGTGTAGTGAGCGCTTTGCGCAGCGCTACAGTGACTGCTATTTAACCCTGGAGACCGAGCCGTCACCGCTGTTTCCGGGTGTGGCTGAGGCGCTTGAGGCATTTCGGGCGCAGGGCTTTCACTTGGCGGTGGCTACGGGTAAGAGTCGCCATGGTCTGCAGCGGGTGCTCAAGGGGCGTGGCTGGTGTGATTATTTTGATCTCACCCGTTGCGCCGATGAAACGGCCAGCAAGCCCCATCCGTTGATGTTGCATGAGACTCTCCAGCATTTTCAGTTGCCGCCGGAGCGGGCGTTGATGGTGGGGGATTCGTCATTTGATTTGCAGATGGCGCATAACGCTGGCATGGATTCGGTGGCGGTTGGCTACGGGGCGCAGCCCTTGGACGTGCTGCAGGAGCAGCGGCCGCGTTTGGCAATCGAACGTTTTTCACAGTTGCGCGAGTGGTTGGCGTGATTTCCCGGTGAATAATTGACAGGAAGGATGAGCATGGCGGACGAATGGAAGACGGCCTCGGCAGAGGGTGCTGAGGGTAAAAGTTGGAAGCTGCTGGAAACGACTCTGCTGGCGGGTGTGCAAGAGCAGCGCAGGGCGCGGCGCTGGGGGATTTTCTTCAAGTTGCTGACTTTTGTGTACCTGTTCGGTGCACTGGCAATGTTCTCGCCGATGCTTGATTTTCAGAAGACGGCAGCACGCAGTGCCTCTCATACGGCGCTGATCGAAGTGCGCGGGGTGATTGCTGATCAGGAGTCGGCCAGCGCCGATAACATCGTTAGCAGTCTGCGCGCGGCCTTCGAAGACCCAAAAACCAAGGGCATTATCCTGCGTATCAACAGTCCGGGTGGTAGCCCGGTGCAGTCCGGCTACATCTATGACGAAATCCGCCGGCTGCGGACCGAGCACACTGCGGTCAAGGTGTACGCAGTGATTACCGATATCGGTGCTTCCGGGGCCTATTACATCGCCAGTGCGGCTGATGAAATTTACGCCGACAAATCCAGTTTGGTGGGCTCCATTGGTGTAACGGCGGCCAGTTTTGGTTTTGTCGATGTGATGCAGAAAGTCGGTGTTGAGCGGCGCGTGTACACCTCCGGTGAGCACAAGGCCTTTCTCGACCCCTTCCAGCCGCAAAAGGCTGACGAGACGCAGTTCTGGCAGTCGGTGCTGAATACCACGCATCGGCAGTTTATCGACAGCGTCAAGCAGGGGCGTGGCGATCGCCTGAAGGTTGAGGGGCATCCAGAGTTGTTCTCTGGGTTGGTCTGGTCGGGTGAGCAGGCACTGGCGTTGGGCTTGGTCGATAAGCTGGGCAGCAGCAGCTATGTTGCGCGCGACGTGATTGGTGCCAAGGAAATCGTTGATTACACCCTGCAGGACACACCGTTTGATCGCTTTGCGAAAAAGCTTGGCGCCAGTGTGGCTGAGCATGTGGCGATCTGGGCGGGCTTCTCGGGGCCGACGCTGCGCTGATCGTTCAGGACTGTTGTCTGAGCCCGGCTTTTGCCGGGCTTTTTCATTATGGCGCGGTCAGGGGATTTGCACGCCTTCATTGGTGAGCATGTCCACCAGGCGGATCAGGGGGAGGCCTATTAGGCTGGTAGCGTCGCTGCCCTCGGTGGCGCGAAACAGGCTGACACCCAAACCTTCGGCCTTGAAGCTGCCAGCGCAGTCAAAAGGCTGTTCGGCCTCCAGGTAGCGGCGAATGCGCTCGGGGTCGAGCTGGCGAAAATGCACGGTAAACCTAATGCAGTCGGTCTGCTGGTGATTGCTGGCACTGTTGAGCAGGCAGAGGCCGGTCAGGAAGGTCACGCTGGCGCCACTGGCGGCTTCTAGCTGCGCTTGTGCACGGCTCATGGTATGGGGTTTGCCAAGGATCTGGCCGTCAAGCACGGCGACCTGGTCTGAGCCGATGATCAGGTGGTTGGGGTGTTGCTCGGCCAGGGCGCGCGCTTTTTCTTCTGCCAGGCGGCGTACCAGACTTTCAGGGCTCTCGTTCGGGCGGTGGCTTTCGTCGATTGCCGGGGCGCTCCAGGTAAATGGCAAGCGCAAGCGACTGAGCAGTTCGCGGCGGTAAGGTGAGCTGGATGCGAGTACCAGGGGTTGCATGGTCTTCTCCTGTGGCGTGACAGGCGATTCTAGTGGCTATGTCTATGGGCTGACAGGTGGAATTTCCTTTGACAGTGGTAGGGCGCATCCCTAGAATGCTGCGCCTATGTTGAATGCACCGATTCCACCTCACGTTGATCCGCGCAAACTGGCTGATCGTGGCACTACCCTGGAAGGGGAGGTGTTACTAGCTGGCTTGTTGCGACTCTGTGATCCGCTTGCGGATGACGCTGGGCTCGTTCGGGCGAAGTTTGTCTTCGGTCGCGATGAGCAAAAAGCTGTGGTTATTCGCAGCGAGATCGATGTTGAAGTCAAGATGGTTTGTCAGCGTTGTCTGGAGCTGGTCGCTCTGCCGATCCATAGCGAATGTGAATACGCTGTGGTGAAGGAAGGAACGGCCATTGAGTTGCAGCCGAAAGGCTACGATGTCCTGGAAATGGGTGAGGAACCGCTGGATTTGTTGGCGTTGGTTGAGGATGAATTATTGCTCGCCTTGCCGATTGTTCCAGCCCATGCCCCTGATGCTTGCCAGCCGCCGGCGGGCCTTGATGAGCCTGATTCGAGCGAGGACGAGGTAACACGGTCCAACCCGTTCAGCGTACTTGCGCAGTTAAAGCGTGACCCAAACGTTTAGGAGTTAATAAGTTATGGCTGTTCAGCAGAACAAAAAATCCCGTTCCGCCCGCGACATGCGCCGTTCGCACGACGCACTGGACGCTAGCGCTCTGTCCGTAGAGAAAAGCACTGGTGAAGTACACCTGCGTCACCACGTGTCTCCGGAAGGCGTTTATCGTGGTCGTAAAGTGATCGACAAGGGCGCTGACGAGTAAATCTTGTCCGCTCCGATCATCGCAGTTGATGCAATGGGTGGGGACTTCGGTCCCCACTGCATTGTTCCGGCCAGCCTCGCCTGTTTGGCCGAAATCCCCTCGTTGCACCTGGTCCTCGTCGGCCAAGAATCCCTCCTTGAAGAACTGATTGCTCGCCATTCCGGTGTCGATCGCTCGCGCCTGCGCATTGAGCACGCCGCTGAAGTGATTGGCATGGCCGAACGTCCCTCACAGGCGTTGCGCGGAAAACCTGACTCCTCCATGCGCGTGGCGCTGGAATTGCTGCGTGATGGCAAGGCGCAGGCCTGTGTCAGTGCTGGCAATACCGGGGCTCTGATGGCGTTGTCGCGCTATGTGCTGAAAACCCTGCCGGGTATTGATCGACCGGCCATGGTTACGGCCATTCCTACGGCGCGCGGTCATTGTCACCTGCTTGATCTGGGTGCCAATGTCGATTGCAGTGCCGAGCATTTGTACCAGTTTGCCCTGATGGGTGTAGTGGCTGCCGAGGCGCTTGGCGTTGAGCGTCCGCGCGTGGCGCTGTTGAATGTCGGCACCGAAGACGTCAAGGGCAATCAGCAGGTGAAGCTGGCAGCCAGTCTGTTGCAGCAGGCGCAGGGGCTGAATTACATCGGCTTCATTGAGGGGGATGGGCTCTACCGTGGCGACGCCGATGTGGTGGTGTGCGACGGTTTTGTCGGCAATATTTTGCTCAAATCCAGCGAGGGTTTGGCCGCGATGATTGCGGCGCGGATCGAGGCGTTGTTCCGTGCGTCGCTGCGGGCTCGCCTGCTGGGCTTGTTGGCGCTGCCACTGTTGCGCCGTTTGCAGCGTGAGTTGGGGCCGGTGCAGCGCAATGGCGCGAGCTTTCTAGGTCTGCAGGGAATTGTGGTCAAAAGTCATGGCGCGGCAGCCCCTGAGGCCTTTCAAAGTGCCATCCGTCTGGCGTTGGCGGAGGTGCGAGAAAACCTGCCGCAGCGTCTGCATGGGCGTCTTGAGCATCTGTTGCTGTAGGATGTGACCCCTTTGGTGGGCCTGGCATCCAACGAAGAACGTATTTCGCCGGGTCTACCGGATGACTATTCCTTCGACGATCAGATCATTAGAGAGCCATTCAAATGTCTGCAAACCTCGCATTTGTCTTTCCAGGCCAGGGCTCTCAAGCCCTTGGCATGTTGGCTGAGCAGGGTGCTCAGCACGCGCTGATTATCGAGACCTTTGCTGAAGCGTCCGCTGCCTTGGGTTACGACCTCTGGGCGTTGACCCAGCAAGGGCCGGAAGCGCTGCTTAATCAAACCGACAAGACCCAACCCGCGATTCTGGCTGCCTCGATTGCCTTGTGGCGTCTGTGGTTGGCTGAGGCTGGCGTGCGTCCAGCCTTTGTCGCCGGGCATAGCCTGGGCGAGTATTCGGCCTTGGTGGCGGCGGGCAGTCTCGGCTTTGCCGATGCGTTGAAGCTAGTTGAGCGCCGTGGTCAGTTGATGCAGCAGGCCGTGCCGGCTGGGCAGGGTGGCATGGCGGCGATTCTCGGTCTGGATGATGCCCAGGTGCTGGCAGCCTGTGCCGAAGCAGCCCAGGGCGAAGTGGTCAGTGCGGTGAATTTCAATGCCCCGGGTCAGGTGGTTATTGCCGGTGGTGCGGCTGCCGTTGAGCGCGCGATTGCGGCCTGTAAGGCCCATGGTGCCAAGCGTGCGATGGCATTGCCGGTGAGTGTGCCGTCGCATTGCGAACTGATGCGTCCGGCGGCGGAGCAGTTTGCTCAGGCTGTTGCTGACATCAACTGGCAGGCGCCGCAGATCCCGCTGGTGCAGAACGTCAGTGCGGCGGTTGTGCAGGATCTTGAGAGTCTCAAGCGTGACCTGCTGGCGCAGCTGTACAACCCGGTGCGTTGGGTCGAGTCGATGGTTTGCCTGGCCGATCGTGGTGTGACTGACCTGGTGGAGTGCGGTCCTGGTCGTGTGCTGTCCGGCTTGAACAAGCGCTGTGTCAAAGGTGTGAATACCCACAACCTGGATACCCCCGATGCTTTCGCTGCTGCCCGTGCGGCACTGGTCTGAATCAAGGAGAAATGGATATGAGCCTGCAAGGTAAGGTCGCGCTGGTTACTGGCGCAAGCCGTGGTATTGGTCAGGCCATTGCGCTTGAGTTGGGGCGTCAAGGCGCGGTGGTAATAGGTACGGCGACTTCGCCGGCCGGTGCCGAGCGCATTGCCGAGACTCTCAAGGCGAATGGCATTGAAGGCGCTGGCCTGGTCCTGGATGTGAGTGACAGCGAGTCGGTTGCCGCGACCCTGGAGCATATTCAGCAGCACCTCGGTCAGCCGTTGATTTTGGTTAATAACGCCGGTATCACCCGCGATAATCTGATGTTGCGGATGAAAGACGACGAGTGGTTCGATGTCATCAATACCAACCTGAACAGCCTCTACCGCTTGTCCAAGGCCGTGTTGCGCGGCATGACCAAGGCGCGCTGGGGTCGCATCATTAATATTGGTTCGGTCGTCGGTGCCATGGGCAATGCTGGCCAGGTCAACTACGCGGCAGCCAAGGCGGGTCTTGAGGGCTTCAGCCGCGCGCTGGCGCGTGAAGTGGGCTCGCGGGCGATCACGGTGAACTCGGTGGCGCCTGGTTTTATCGACACCGATATGACCCGTGAATTGCCGGATGCGCAGCGCGATGCGTTGTTGACGCAGATCCCGCTGGGTCGTCTTGGTCAGGCGGAAGAGATCGCCAAGGTCGTGGCTTTCTTGGTTTCTGATGGCGCCGCCTACGTCACTGGGGCTACTATCCCGGTGAATGGCGGCATGTACATGAGTTGAATGTGACCAGATGCCTCGAGTATCTGTCATAACAGCGGTTTAGAATTCGTTATAACGTCGTGGCTGGTTTATCGATAGAAGGTTGATGTGTAGCAAGGGTGGTTGTGGCATTCAGCTTGAAATGCAGAAAACCCTTTCTATACACTTAGCCGCAACCAGCTACCTGGATTTGTCCATAGGAGTGAAAACAAGGTATGAGCACCATCGAAGAACGCGTCAAGAAAATCGTTGCCGAGCAACTTGGCGTCAAAGAAGAGGAAGTAACCAACAGCGCTTCCTTCGTCGAGGACCTGGGTGCTGACTCCCTTGACACCGTTGAACTGGTGATGGCTCTGGAAGAGGAATTCGAGACCGAAATCCCGGACGAGCAAGCCGAGAAAATCACCACCGTTCAGGAAGCTATCGATTACGTTACCGCTCACGCGTAACAATCCGTAATCGTCGATTCCCGACTTGGAAAAACCGCACTGCCTTAACCGGCGTGCGGTTTTTCTTTAAGTGCGGTTAAGTCTGGAATATCGAATAAAAAGAGGAACTTGCTGTGTCGCGTAGACGTGTAGTGATTACCGGGATGGGCATGCTCACGCCGCTGGGTACGGATGTATCGAGTAGCTGGCAGGGCGTTCTGGAAGGGCGTAGCGGTATCGGTCCGATTGAACACATGGACCTTTCGGCCTACACCACCCGTTTTGGCGGCTCGGTCAAGGGCTTCAATGTCGAAGAGTACCTGTCGGCCAAAGAGGCCCGGAAAATCGACTTGTTCATCCAGTACGGATTGGCGGCCAGTTTTCAGGCCGTGCGGCATTCCGGCCTG
Source organism: Pseudomonas sp. (assembly GCA_034519305.1). Lineage (GTDB taxonomy): Bacteria > Pseudomonadota > Gammaproteobacteria > Pseudomonadales > Pseudomonadaceae > Aquipseudomonas. Next base: position 44,055 of record JAXHOM010000016.1, on the reverse strand, counting down.
GAAGTTACGGATGCCAACCGTGAGCGCATTGGCGTGGCCATGGGCTCGGGTATCGGCGGCCTGACCAATATTGAGAACAACTGTAAATCGCTGATTGAGCAGGGGCCGCGGCGGATTTCGCCGTTCTTCGTGCCGGGCTCGATCATCAATATGATTTCCGGTTTCCTGTCGATCCATCTTGGGCTGCAGGGGCCGAATTACGCTATTGCCACAGCCTGCACCACTGGCACCCATTGCATCGGCATGGCGGCGCGCAATATTGCTTATGGCGAAGCTGACGTCATGGTCGCCGGTGGCGCCGAAATGGCCGCTTGCGGACTGGGCATCGGCGGCTTTGCCGCAGCGCGTGCGCTGTCGACCCGCAACGATGAGCCGACCCGTGCCAGCCGCCCGTGGGACAAAGACCGTGATGGTTTTGTCTTGTCCGACGGTGCCGGCGCTCTGGTGCTGGAAGAGTTGGAGCACGCCAAGGCGCGTGGCGCCACCATCTATGCCGAGCTGATAGGTTTTGGCATGAGCGGCGATGCTTATCACATGACCTCGCCGCCGGAAGACGGAGAGGGTGCAGCACGCTGCATGACCCAGGCGCTGCGCGATGCCGGGGTGAGCCCGGATCAGGTCGACTACATCAACGCCCATGGCACCTCCACGTCGGCCGGTGACAAGGCGGAAGTGGCGGCGATCAAGTCGGTGTTTGGTGAGCACGCCTACAAACTGTCGGTCAGCTCCACCAAGTCGATGACTGGGCACCTACTGGGCGCCGCTGGCGCAGTCGAGGCGATCTTCAGTGTGCTGGCGCTGCGCGATCAGGTGGCTCCGCCGACCATTAATCTGGATGAGCCGGATGAGGGCTGCGACCTGGACTTCGTTCCGCATCAAGCCAAAAGCCGCAAGATCGATGTGGTGCTGTCCAACTCCTTCGGCTTTGGCGGAACCAACGGTTCGCTGGTGTTCCGCCGGTTTGTCGGCTGATGCTCAGCTGGATCGACGGGCAGCCGGCTGAGTCGCTGTCGGTCCAGGACCGTGGCCTGGCCTATGGCGACGGCTTGTTCGCCACCATGGGCGTTCGCGGCGCGCAGATTCAATTGCTTGAGCGCCAGTTGGCACGTCTGCAGCAGGGCTGCACGCGTTTGGCGTTGTCCTGTGACCTGGGCTTGTTGCGGCAAGAGTTGCTGACCTTTGCTGCGCAGCTTGGCGACGGTGTGCTCAAGTTGATGTTGACCCGTGGCGATGGTCAGCGTGGCTATGCCTTGCCGGTACCGACGCAGCCACGGCGGATTATGCTGGGCGCTCCTCGCCCGGCGTATCCCGCGACCAATGCCGAACAGGGCGTGCGTCTGTTTCCCTGCGTCAACTCGTCTGGCCGAGCAGCCCTTGCTGGCCGGGCTCAAGCACCTCAACCGGCTGGAGCAAGTGCTGGCGCGTGCCGAATGGCAGTCGCCGGACTATGCCGAAGGCTTGCTCTGTGACACCACGGGGCGGGTGGTCGAGGGGGTTTTCAGCAATCTGTTTATGGTCCGCGATCAGGTCTTGCTGACCCCGCAACTTACCCGCTGCGGAGTGGCGGGGGTGATGCGCAGTGAATTGCTGGCCCAGGCGCGGCAGTTGGGTGTCACCGTCGTTGAGCGTGACATCGACTATGCCGAGTTGCTAAGCGCCGATGAGGTGTTTGTCTGTAATAGCCTCTATGGTGTCTGGCCAGTGCGCGCCTTGGCTGCACATGACTGGCCGGTCGGCCCGCTCACCCGTAAACTGCAGGCCATTGCTGGCGACCTAGTGGGCTGTTGAGTTGTGATGCGAAAAATATCGGTGCTACTGGGCGTTGGCGTGCTGACTGCCGGCTTATTGTTGGCCTTGGCGTTCTGGTGGCAGCGCGAGGCCTTGCAGCAACCGCTGCAACTGTCCGTCGAGCAGTTTGTGGATGTCGCCGCGGGTGCAACGCCTGGCGGGGTGCTCAATCGTCTGCAAGCGGAGGGTGTGCTACAGGATGCCTTCTGGCTGCGTCTGTACTGGCGCTTCAATCTGGCTGAACATGCCCTGCACAGTGGTGAATACCGCCTGACGCCCGGCATGACTGCCCGTGAGTTGCTCACGCTGTGGCAGCGCGGTGAAGTGGTGCAGTACAGCCTAACGTTGGTTGAAGGCTGGAACTTTCAGCAGGTGCGCAGCGCCCTGGCGCGCCAGGACAAGCTGGTGCAAGAGTTGGCCGGTCTGAGCGATGCACAGCTGATGGCGCGCCTGGGGCGCGACGGAGTGCATCCTGAGGGGCGCTTCTTTCCTGATACGTATCGCTATGTGCGCGGCATGCGCGACCTTGATCTGCTCAAGCAGGCGTTGGCGCGGATGGATGAAGTGCTGGCGCAGGAGTGGGCGCAGCGGGCCGAAGGCTTGCCTTATAAAGATCCAGGGCAGGCATTGATCATGGCCTCGTTGGTGGAGAAGGAAACCGGCGTGCCCCACGAACGCGAGGAAATTGCCGGCGTGTTCGTGCGGCGCTTGCGCATTGGCATGTTGCTGCAGACCGACCCAACGGTGATTTATGGCTTGGGGGCGCGCTACAACGGCAATCTGACTCGCGCCAATTTGCGTGAACCTACGCCCTATAACACTTACACCAATGCCGGCTTACCACCCACGCCGATTGCCCTGGTGGGGCGCGCCGCTATTCATGCCGCGCTGCATCCGGCGCCGGGTAACAGCTTGTATTTCGTCGCCCGCGGTGACGGCAGCCATGTATTCTCCGCCAGCCTGGATGCGCACAACCGCGCGGTACGCGAGTTTCAACTCAAACGCCGCGCCGATTATCGTTCCAGCCCAGCCACGCCCGAACTCAAAAAGGACAGCCAGTGAGCGGCCTGTTTATTACCTTGGAAGGCCCGGAAGGGGCCGGCAAAAGCACCAACCGGGATTATCTGGCCGAGCGTCTGCGCGAGCAGGGTATCGATGTGCTGCTCACCCGCGAGCCTGGAGGCACACCGCTGGCCGAACGGATTCGTGAACTGCTGCTGACCCCCAGCAGCGAAGTCATGGCGGCCGATACCGAGTTGTTGCTGGTGTTCGCGGCCCGCGCCCAGCACCTGGCCGAGGTTATTCGGCCGGCGTTGGCGCGCGGTAGTGTGGTTCTTTGCGATCGTTTTACCGATGCCACTTATGCCTATCAGGGCGGTGGCCGCGGTTTGTCCACGGCGCGGATCGAGCAGCTGGAAAGCTTTGTGCAGGGTTCGCTGCGTCCTGATCTGACCCTGGTATTTGATTTGCCGATTGAGGTGGGCCTGGCCCGTGCGGCCGCTCGTGGCCGGTTGGACCGTTTCGAGCAGGAAGGCCGCAGCTTCTTCGATGCGGTGCGCAAAACTTACCTCGAACGTGCCGCGCTGGCGCCACAACGCTATCGCATTCTGGATGCCGGGCAATCGTTGGCGGCGGTTCAGGCGTCCCTGGATGCCTTGTTGCCGGAACTGGTAGGGCGCTGCCGTGGCTGAAGCCTATCCCTGGCAGGCCGCGCTCTGGCAGCAGTTGGCCAGTCGCAAACAACATGCCCACGCCTATCTGCTGCATGGCCCGGCCGGTATCGGTAAGCGTGCGTTGGCTGAGCGCTTGCGTGCCTTGCTGTTGTGCCATGCGCCTGTTGCGTTAGAGGCCTGCGGTCAGTGCAAAGGCTGTCACCTGCTGGCGGCGGGGACTCATCCAGACGACTTTGTCCTCGAACCGGAGGAGGTTGATAAAGCCATTCGGGTCGACCAGGTCCGCGAGTTGGTCAGCTTCGTGGTGCAAACCGCGCAGTTGGGCGGACGCAAGGTGGTGCTGCTTGAGCCCGTTGAGGCGATGAACCTGAACGCGGCCAATGCCTTGCTGAAAAGCCTGGAAGAGCCCTCGGGCGATACTGTTCTGCTGTTGGTCAGCCATCAACCCAGTCGGCTGCTGCCGACGGTCAAGAGTCGCTGCGTGCAACAAGCCTGTCCGCTACCAAGTGCCGGCGAGAGCTTGCTCTGGTTGCGCAGCGCCTTGGCCGATGTGGAGGATGCGCAGGTGCAGGACCTGCTGCAGCTGGCCGGTGGCTCGCCGCTGGAAGCGGTGCGTTTGCACGGGCAGGGCGTACTGGCGCAGCGCGCACAGGTGGTCGACGGGGTGAAAAAGCTGATCAAGCAACAGATCGGTGTCAGTCAGTTGGCCGAAAGCTGGAATGCCGTGCCGCTGATTCTGCTGTTCGACTGGTTCTGCGACTGGGCGCAATTGATGTTGCGCTACCAGATGACGCGTGATGAAACCGGCTTGGGTTTGGCGGATATGCACAAGGTGGTGCAGTACCTGGCGGAGAAAACGACCCAGAACAAGGTACTGGCACTGCAGGACTGGTTGCTGGCGCAGCGTCAAAAAGTCCTCGGCAAGGCCAACCTTAATCGTGTCTTGCTTCTCGAAGCCTTGCTCGTGCAGTGGGCAAGCTTGCCCGGACCGGGCTAGAATCGGCCATTGGATCAGTTTGCTAGGAATGCCGCATGAGCTTGCCACCGAATTTGGGTCCGCGTAACGGGATCTTGTCTCTGACCATCAAGGACAAGTCCGTGTTGTATGCCGCCTATATGCCTTTTATCAAAAACGGCGGCCTGTTTATCCCGACCAACAAGAGCTACAAGTTGGGCGATGAGGTGTTCATGTTGCTCAATCTGATGGACGAGCCGGAGAAAATTCCGGTCGCCGGCAAGGTTGTCTGGATCACCCCGAAAGGCGCACAAGGCAACCGTGCAGCGGGCGTTGGTGTGCAGTTCAATGATGGCGACAACGCTGCCCGTAACAAGATCGAGACCTATCTGGCTGGTGCGCTGAAGTCCGATCGTCCAACCCATACGATGTAACAGCCACCTGCGCTGAGTGTTAATTGCCCGAGGCTGCCTGTTCTGCGCAGCCCGCGGCCTGAGGTTTTTTCGTGCTGATTGATTCCCACTGTCACCTTGATCGTCTCGATCTGAGCGCCCATGGCGGTTCCCTCGATGCGGCGCTGGCGGCTGCGCGCGGGCGCGGTGTTGGCCACTTCCTGTGTATTGGCATCAGTGCCGACAATGCGGCGGCGGTCAAAGCCTTGAGCGAACGCTATGCCGATGTTGATTGCACAGTGGGTGTGCATCCGCTGGACCTGCAGCCGGGTGTGGCGCCTGCGCTGGATTGGCTGTTGGCCGAGCTGAATCACCCCCATGTGGTGGCCATTGGCGAAACAGGTCTGGACTATCACTACGAGCCGGAAGCGGCGGAGTTGCAGCGCCAGGCTTTTCGGTTGCATTTGCAAGCTGCGCAACTCACCGGCAAACCGGTGATTGTGCACACCCGCGAAGCGCGCGCTGACACCTTGGCCTTGTTGCGTGAGGCGGCGTTGCCGCAGGCTGGCGTTTTGCATTGCTTTACCGAAGACTGGCCGATGGCCAAGGCCGCGCTGGATCTGGGTTTTTATATTTCCCTGTCCGGCATTGTGACCTTCCGCAATGCCGATGCGCTGCGTGACGTGGCGCGTCAGGTGCCGGCGGACCGCTTGCTGATCGAGACCGACGCGCCGTATCTGGCGCCGATACCCCATCGCGGCAAGCCCAACCTGCCTGAATACGTGCGCGATGTAGCCGAGTTTCTGGCGCCGCTGCGTGGCGTGGATGTCGATACCTTGGCGGAGCAGACCACGCAGAATTTCCAGCGTCTGTTCCCTTTGGCGCGGGTAAATCGCAGGTAAAAAAAACCCGGTTTCTGGGGGGGAATCCGGGTTAAGACCATTAGGAGTAGAACGAAAGGTGCGCGGTCTGCTGCACCTTTCCTGGCGGGGCACTTGGGGGGAAGAAGCCGCGCGCCAGTAAGTTCAAGTATTGGCGATGTTTGCCCAGCGTCCAGGCGAAACGCCGGCATTTTTAAACGCTTTTGGAATAGCCCTTACTCACTTGGGCGCCTGAAGCCTGCCCGGTGCGGTTTGCTCTATATCGGCGGGTTGACTGGCCAATGCTGGGCCGAGAAGCTGCTGGCGCGCTGGTGCTGAGGGTTGGCAAACGGCGTGTCAGATGGGCGGGTGAGAGGTTTTCGGTTGGCCTGCCAGGCGCTAGGGAAAGCGCAGTTAATGCCTTGAAGCGCCGATGATCCGTGCATTTCTGCGCTAGATAGGCATAATACGCGACTTCTTTTTTTGTCTCCCTCAGTGTTTTTTATGCAAAAAGAACCCCGTAAGGTCCGTGAGTTTCGCCGCCGCGAGCAAGAGATTCTCGACACCTCGCTGAAGCTGTTCCTTGAGCAAGGTGAGGAAGGTGTGACCGTCGAGATGATTGCTGATGCGGTCGGCATCGGCAAAGGCACTATCTATAAGCACTTCAAATCAAAGGCGGAGATTTATCTGCGTTTGATGCTCGACTACGAGCGCGAATTAAACGGGATCTTGCAGTCGGCCGATGTAGAGCGCGACAAGGAAGCCATGTCGCGGGCTTTTTTCGAGTTCCGCATGCGTGATCCTCAGCGCTACCGGTTGTTTGATCGCCTGGAAGAAAAGGCGGTCAAAGGCAACCATGTGCCGGAAATGGTCGAGGAGCTGCACAAGATCCGCGCCTCCAACTTCGAGCGCCTGACCTTGTTGATCAAGGGTCGGATCTCCGAAGGCAAGCTTGAAGACGTACCGCCGTACTTCCACTTTTGCGCCGCCTGGGCGTTGGTGGATGGTGCGGTGTCGCTCTACCACTCGCCGTTCTGGCGTGGCGTGCTGGAAGATCAGGAAGGCTTCTTCCAGTTCCTCATGGACATCGGCGTGCGCATGGGCAACAAGCGCAAGCGCGATGGCGAAGCGCCGAGCAGTTGAGGTCATTCAGCTGGTCTATGACGGCATGCCTGGCGTGTGCCGTGCAGGCTGGCGCCGATATACTCCGGCGCACTGACCGCCGGAGCTTCCCATGATTGTTGATCGCCAGGGCAGGCGTTTTCGCAACCTGCGCATTAGCCTCACGGCTGCCTGTAATTACGCCTGTACCTACTGTGTGGCCGATGGCAAACGTCTGGTTGCCGCCGAAGATGAGTTGTCGGCAGATGCCCTGGGGCGTGCGGTGGCGTATTTGATCGAAGCCGCCGGTATCGAGCGCCTACGCATTACCGGTGGCGAGCCGCTGGTCAGCCCCAGGCTTGAGCCGTTTCTGCAGCAGGTGGCGGGTCTGGGGTTGCAGGACATCAGCCTGACCACCAATGGCCAGTTGCTCAGTCGCAAATTGCCGGCATTACTGGCCTGCGGTATCAAGCGTCTGAACGTCTCCCTGGATACCCTCGACCCGCTGGCGTTTCGCCGGATTGCCCGTGGCGGTGATTTGTCGACCGTGCTGGCCGGCTTGCAGGATGCGCGTGATGCTGGGCTGAGCATCAAGCTCAATATGGTGCCGCTGCGTGGGCAGAACCTCGATCAGGTGCTGCCGCTGTTGGACTACTGCCTGGAACGCGGGTTTGAGTTGCGCTTTATCGAGTTGATGCGCATGGGCCATCTGGCACGGGATCCACAGGGTTTTCAGCGCCAGTTTGTCGGCCTGGACGAGTTGCTGGCTGTGATTGGTGCGCGGTATGAGTATCAGCAAGCCGATGCGCCGCAGGATGCTACGGCGTTGCGTTATGAGATCCCCGGACGCGGGTTCTTTGGCGTGATTGCCAATGAGAGTGTGCCGTTCTGTCGTAGCTGTTCGCGCCTGCGCTTGTCGTCTACCGGCTGGTTACACGGTTGCCTGTCTTCCAGTAACCGGCATTTTATCGGTGACCTGCTGGACAAGCCGCGCCATCAGGCTTTGCCGGCCTTGCAGCGTTTGCTGGTGCGGGCGCTGGGCGATAAGCAGGAGCTGGTGTTCTCGGGTGGTGTTACGGTGATGAAAATTATTGGCGGCTAAGCTGCCAGCATTTGAGTGAGTGCCATGTCTGCAGTGTTCCCAATCAATTACATCGAGCCGGTGTTTCGTCCGCCCAGCGAGGCGCATTCGCTGATCCTGCCCGTGACCAACGGTTGTTCGTGGAACAATTGTGGCTTTTGCGAGATGTACACGCAGCCGCAGAAGAAGTTTCGCGCCCGCGACGAGGCTGAAGTGCTGGCGGAAATCCAGCGCTGCGGTGAGCAACTGATCGTGCAGCGAGTCTTTCTTGCCGACGGCGATGCGCTGGTGCTGCCGACGCGTCGGCTGCTGACGATCCTTGGCGCGATTCGTGAGCACATGCCGCAGGTCGAGCGGGTGTCCAGTTATTGCCTGCCGCGCAACCTGCGTAAAAAGTCGGTCGACGAGCTCAAGGAGTTGGCCGATGCCGGCTTGAAAATGGCTTATGTCGGTGCCGAGTCGGGGGATGACGAGGTGCTGGCGCGGGTCAACAAGGGGGAGACCTTCGAGTCGACCCTGAGTGCTTTGGACAAGCTTGGGCAGGCCGGTATCACCCGTTCGGTGATGGTCCTCAACGGCTTGGGCGGGCAGCTGTTGAGCGAGCAGCACGCGTTGAACTCTGCGCGGCTGATGAATGCCGCCCAGCCAGAATATTTGTCTACCCTGGTGGTGAGTTTTCCTACCGGTGAGGCGCGTTTTCGTGCCGGTTTTGCTGATTATCAGCCGCTGAGTCAGGACCAGTTGTTTCGCGAGATCGAGCAACTGCTGCAGGCGCTGGAGCTGCGCGATACGGTGTTTCGCAGCGATCACGCGTCCAATTATCTGGTGCTCAAGGGCACGCTGGGTGCCGATAAGGCGCGCATGCTGGCGCAGGTGCGCAAGGCCATCGAGCAGCCGCAGCAGGCTCATTTACGTCAGGAGTGGCAGCGCGGCTTGTAGTGGCGCGGATGCTGCATTGGCATCGGCCATCTAGGGTTGGTCCGCCGTTTTCTTGTCGCGGCGTAGAGGGAGTGAGCGATGCGTAAGCTGATATGGGTGCTGTTGTGGGTGGGACTGAGTGGCTGCATGAAGGTCAGTGATATGGCCGATGGCGTGGGCTATCAGTTCCGCGATGCCGGCGTGCTGGATCACAGTCGTACCTATCGGGTGAGTAACTGGCATCTGCAGCCGGACTCCTTTATCTACATCGGTCAGGCCCCCTTCGTGCCGCCCGGCAAGGCGTATCCGCGACCCAACGTGGTGGCGGAGGAGGCTTTTAGCGGTTTTATTCAATACTTCCCGCTCGTGCGCCGGGCGCCGGCACCGGTCGGGCTGGAAGAGGCCATGGCGCAGGCGCGCACGGCCGGAGCCAACTATCTGTTCTATGCGCGCTTTGCCGCGGCCGATGATCGCATCGGCACCACGGATGAGTGGCAGGATCAGGAGGCGCTGGATCGTCTTGGCGTCGATCATGGCGTGGTGCACTTGATGCTGATCGAAACCAATACGCGGTATCTGGTCGACACGGCGCAAATTCGTAGCCGGGGCGGCTTATTGACGCTTTACGATGCCAAGCCGGAGGATCTGCTGGCGGCGCCATTGCGTGATTATGCGCGGCGTCTACTTGGGGTCAGTGAACAAGGGGTTACCCATGATTGATCCAGGCAACCTGCTAGCGCAGATACCGGTCGCCGACAAAAAGGGCTTTCCGCCGGTGCACCTGTGGAATCCGCCGTTCTGCGGCGCAATTGATATGCGCATTGCTCGCGATGGCACTTGGTACTACCTGGGTACGCCGATTGGCCGCAAACCCATGGTGCGGCTGTTCTCCGGCATCATTCGGCGCGACGGCGATGACTATTTTCTGGTCACCCCGGTGGAGAAGGTTGGCATCCAGGTGGACGACGCACCCTTTGTGGCGGTCAGTCTGCAGGTAGAGGGCGAGGGTGAGGCGCAGGTGCTGCGCTTTACCAATAATGTTGACGATGAGGTGGCGGCGGGCACCGAGCATCCATTGCGTGTGGTGATTGATCCGCTGACGCAGGAGCCTTCCCCTTACGTGCTGATGCGTACCAATCTCGAAGCACTGGTGCATCGCAATGTGTTCTATCAGTTGGTCGAGTTGGCGCAGTCGCGTAAAATCGATGGCCATGAGTGGTTGGGCGTCTGGAGTTGCGGGGTGTTTTTCCCTATTGGTCCGCTTGACGCTTAAATCCCAGGCAAACAAAAGGGCTCCCGCGGGAGCCCTTTTTTATTGCGACCAGTCTGCCCGTTACATGTTCGGGTAGGTTGGGCCGCCAGCACCCTCTGGGGTTACCCAGGTGATGTTCTGCGACGGGTCTTTGATGTCGCATGTCTTGCAGTGCACGCAGTTCTGCGCGTTGATCTGAAACTTCTTGTCGCCGTTTTCCAGGCTCACCACCTCGTAAACGCCGGCCGGGCAGTAACGCTGTGCAGGCTCGTCGTACAACGGCAGGTTTTTACCCAGTGGGATGCTGGCGTCAGCGAGTTTCAGGTGGCAGGGCTGCTCTTCTTCATGGTTAGTGCTGGAGAGGAACACCGAGCTCAGCTTGTCGAAGCTGAGTTTGCCGTCTGGCTTGGGATAGTCGATTTTCGTCGAGTCAGCCGCCAGCTTCATGTGCGCGTAGTCAGGCTTGGTGTCGTGCAGGGTGAACGGGATCTTGCCACCGAAGATGTTCTGGTCCAGGTAGTTGAATGCGCCACCACCGAGTACGCCGAACTTGTGAATCGCCGGGCCGAAGTTGCGGCTGCGGAACAGTTCGTCGAACAGCCAGCTGCCTTTGAATGCGTCAACGTAAGAAGTCAGCTCATCGCCGCCTTCTTTGCCGGCAAACAGGGCGTCAGCCACGGCGTCGGCCGCGAGCATGCCGGACTTCATGGCAGTGTGGCTGCCTTTGATCTTGGCGAAGTTCAGGGTGCCCAGATCGCAACCGATCAGTGCGCCGCCGTTGAAGACCATTTTCGGCAGCGAGTTCAGGCCGCCTTTGCAGATGGCGCGGGCGCCGTAAGCTACGCGCTTGCCGCCTTCCAGGTACTGGGCTACCACAGGGTGGTGCTTGTAGCGCTGGAACTCGTCGAACGGCGAGAGGTAGGCGTTGCTGTAGGACAGGTCGACGATCAGGCCGACCACGACCTGGTTGTTTTCCAGGTGATAAAGGAACGAACCGCCGGTGTTCTCGCTATCGACCATCGACAGTGGCCAGCCAGCGGTGTGCACCACCAGGCCTTGCTCGTGTTTGGCTGGGTCGATGTCCCAGATTTCCTTGATGCCGATACCGTAGTGCTGAGCATCGGCGTCGCTGTCCAGGTTGAACTTGTTGATCAGTTGCTTGCCGAGGTGACCGCGGCAGCCTTCGGCGAACAGCGTGTATTTGCCACGCAGTTCCATGCCAGGCGTGTACAGGCCTTCCTTTGGATGGCCTTCACGGTCGACGCCGAGGTCGCCAGTGATGATGCCGCGCACCACGTTGTTTTCGTCGAACAGCACTTCCTGAGCGGCGAAGCCTGGGTAGATCTCTACGCCAAGGTTTTCAGCCTGCTGGGCCAGCCAGCGGCACAGGTTGCCCAGGGAGATGATGTAGTTGCCTTCGTTGTGCATGGTCTTGGGCACGAAGAAATTCGGCACCTTGACTGCGCTGTCGGCGTTTTTCAGCATGTAGATGTCGTCGCGCTTGACCGCGGTATTCAGCGGTGCGCCGAGTTCCTTCCAGTCCGGGAACAGTTCGTTCAGCGCGCGCGGCTCGAAGACTGCGCCAGAGAGAATGTGGGCGCCGACTTCGGAACCTTTCTCTACTACGCAGACGCTGATCTCTTTACCAGCTTCAGCGGCCTTCTGTTTCAGTCGGCAGGCGGCGGACAAACCAGCAGGGCCGGCGCCGACGATGACGACGTCGAATTCCATAAATTCGCGTTCCACAGACTATCTCCTACTCAGGGCTCTTCGATGTTTTAATATTGGAAGCTAGGACCTTTCCATGATCAGAGCCAAGGCATTATATCCACACCCTCGGAGAGGTCCAATACAAACGTTTGTTTGAATTCTGTCCAAGCCTTGTATTATCGAGGCTGCATGACGATTAATGAGCGCGGCTCCGTATTGACCAGGCAAGGCGTTACGGTCAAGATATGGACGGTTTTGCGCTCATTATTTGGGCTGTTTGTCGGTTCCGGCCGACCCCCGCAGAGCCGACCAGGTGCGCCTGGACGACATTCTTATTCACCGGAGAGTAACGAGGAATCCATGAAGGTTCTTGTAGCTGTCAAACGAGTGGTCGACTACAACGTCAAAGTTCGCGTCAAAGCGGACAATTCCGGCGTTGACCTTGCAAACGTCAAGATGTCGATGAACCCCTTCTGCGAAATCGCCGTGGAAGAAGCCGTCCGCCTGAAAGAAAAAGGCGTGGCTAGCGAAATCGTCGTCGTCTCCATCGGTCCGACCACTGCTCAAGAGCAACTGCGCACTGCGCTGGCTCTGGGTGCTGATCGCGCGATCCTGGTTGAAAGCGCTGACGAACTGAATTCCCTGGCTGTGGCCAAACTGCTTAAAGCAGTGGTCGACAAAGAACAGCCTCAGCTGGTGATCCTGGGTAAACAGGCCATCGACAGCGACAACAACCAGACTGGCCAGATGTTGGCTGCCCTGACCGGTTTCGGCCAAGGCACCTTCGCTTCCAAGGTTGAAGTGGCTGGCGACAAGGTCAACGTAACCCGCGAAATCGACGGCGGTCTGCAGACCGTTGCGTTGAACCTGCCGGCGATCGTGACCACCGACCTGCGCCTCAACGAGCCGCGCTATGCGTCGTTGCCGAACATCATGAAGGCCAAGAAAAAGCCGCTGGAAGTGGTAACCCCGGACGCCCTGGGCGTTTCTACCACCTCCACCGTCAAGACCCTGAAAGTAGAAGCGCCGGCTACCCGCAGCGCTGGTATCAAGGTCAAGTCCGTGGCTGAACTGGTCGAGAAACTGAAGAACGAGGCGAAGGTAATCTAAATGACTATCTTGGTTATTGCTGAACACACTAACGCTGCCCTGGCTGCTGCCACGCTGAACACCGTTGCCGCGGCGCAAGCCATCGGCGGCGACATTCACGTTCTGGTGGCTGGCGCTGCTTGTGGCGCTGCTGCTGAAGCTGCGGCCAAAGTCGCTGGCGTTGCCAAGGTTCTGGTTGCCGACAACGCGGCTTACGCTCATCAGCTGCCGGAAAACGTTGCGCCACTGGTTGCCGAGTTGGGCAAGGGCTACAGCCACATCCTGGCTGCCGCTACTTCCAATGGCAAAAACATCCTGCCGCGCGTTGCTGCGCAGTTGGACGTTGATCAGATCTCCGAAATCACTGCCGTAGTCAGCGCTGATACCTTCCAGCGTCCGATCTATGCCGGTAACGCCATCGCTACCGTGCAGTCTTCGGCTGCCGTGAAAGTGATCACTGTGCGTTCCACCGGTTTCGACCCGGTTGCTGCTGAAGGCGGTTCGGCTGCTGTTGAAGCGGTCAGCGGTGCTGCCGATGCTGGCAAGTCGGCTTTCGTTGGCGAAGAGCTGGCCAAGTCCGATCGTCCGGAACTGACCGCTGCCAAGATCGTCGTTTCCGGCGGTCGCGGCATGCAGAACGGCGACAACTTCCAGCTGCTGTACAAAGTGGCCGACAAGTTGGGTGCTGCTGTGGGTGCTTCGCGCGCTGCAGTGGACGCCGGTTTCGTTCCGAACGACATGCAGGTTGGTCAAACCGGCAAGATCGTTGCTCCTCAGCTGTACATCGCCGTTGGTATTTCCGGCGCGATCCAGCACCTGGCCGGCATGAAAGACTCCAAAGTGATCGTTGCGATCAACAAGGACGAAGAAGCGCCGATCTTCCAGGTAGCCGACTACGGTCTGGTAGCTGATCTGTTCGAAGCGGTACCTGAGCTGGAGAAACTGGTTTAAGCCAGTTTTCTCAGCCAATAAAAAACCCGCTCATTGAGCGGGTTTTTTATTGCGCGGTGTTCAGCGTTTAACGCTGTCGAGAAACGTCTGGTAGTGCTCGGCGGTTTCTTCCGGGCGCTCGATCATCGGCAGGTGGCCGCACGCTTGCATGATCACGACGCTGGGCTGTTTGAGCAGGGGTTGCATCACCTTGATGCTCGATACATCCAGAATCTGATCCTGATCACCCCAGAGCAGCAGGGTCGGTACCTGGATCTTCGCCAGCTCAGTCTCCAGAGGGATATAGCGCTCGCGCAGTTGGTTGAATATCTTCTGATTGAAGTCGTGGCTGGCCATCGCGCGCTCTGCCAGGTATTGCTTGAGCGACCCCGGTAGCGGCGGCTTTTCTACAAAGAGAAGGTCCAGCATGTTGCTGAAGTCGTCAGCGTTGCGAACCAGTAGCGGGTTGGCGTCACCTCGGTCCAGGCGCTTGAACAGTTCACTGGCTTGTGGAGCGTTGACGCCTGCATTGTTTAGCAGCGCGACCGACAGGACCTCTTCGGGGTGGCGTGCGGCATACAGCGCGGCAATGTGGCCACCCATGGAATTGCCAATCAGGTGCAGTTTGTGAATGCCCATGGCTTTGGCGAAGGCATTCAAGCGTTCAACCTGAGTGCCTACGTCATAACTGGCCTCGGGTTTACTGCTGTCGCCAAACCCCGGCAGGTCGAGGGCGACAACGTGATAACGGGCTGTCAGCGGGCGGGAAAAGCGCAGCCAGTTGTCCTTGTCGGCACCAAAGCCGTGAATCATCAGGATGGTTTCTGCGCCTTGCGGGCCGCCTTCGTAATAATGAATGTTGAACTCACCCACCTGTACTTGGCGCGAATCGAGACCGGCTAATTGCCGCTCGGTAAATTGCACGCTGGCAAGCAACGATGCGGGGGAGAGGTACAGGGTTGTGGCTCCGGCGGCCAGAATCAGGGCAAGACAGATCAGCAGTTTTCTCATGGCGAGGCCTTATCACGAATGGTTATTGAGAAGCCGTTTAAGCTAGCATGAAGCCTGCTATAAAGGCGCGAGTGGCGAACGCGGCCAATCCAACGTTCTGTCGGGATGCTGTGCATGAGTAATGGTCGGTTTATCTGTGCTGTGTTGTTGAGCAGCGTGTTTTGTTTGCCGGCGGGAGTGCTGGCGGCAGGCAAATGCGAGCGTCTGGTGGCCACGGGTAACCCGCAGTCGCCGCCGTATTTGTGGCGTGATCCGCAGCATCCCGAACTCCTGCAAGGTGCCAGCGTTGACCTGCTGCAGCATCTGGGGCGTGAGTTGGGCGTTGAGATTGCCGTGCTCGACAGTGGCACCTGGACGTCAGCTCAGGACGAAGTGCGCAATGGCCGCATGGACTTGTTGCTGGATACGCCGCTGACGTTGCCTCAGCTTGAACAGCTGGATTACGTGCATCCACCGGCCTGGTCGATCGATACGCTGGTCTGGGTGCGTCGTGATCAAGCCTTGGTGTACAACGACTGGAATAGCCTGCGCGGTTATAAAGGTGCAGATATTCGCCATGGCGCGAGCTCTGCGGAATTTGCAGCGTTCGCCAAGGACAATCTCAGTATTGAAACCCTGCCGAGCCTGTCCAAGGCTCTGCAGGCATTAGCTTCAGGGCAGTACGACTATGTGTTGGCGCCGCGTGAGGCCGGTCAACTGGCCGTGGCCGGTTCAGGTCTGCTCGAGCAGCTGCAGGCCTTGCCTGCGGTGGTTATGAGCCAGCCGTTGTTTCTGGGGTTGTCTCATAACTCGGCGTGCAATGAACCTTGGCTGCGCGGACAGCTGGCAAAAAAGATGACAGAATTGCTCGCCTCTGGTGTTCCCGCAGCCGTGCTGCAAGCCAACATGGCGCGCTGGCAAGCGCAGCAAGCGCCAGCCGTTGATGCCCCGTCTCAGTAGGATGATTTTCGTGCGTAATCGATATCTCTGCATTCTCGCGTTGAGCCTGACCATGGCCGGCTGCGCGGTTGACCCTGTGCCTAACGAACAGTTGCGCTTGAGTGAGCAGGCGGTGGCTCAGGCCCGTGCCGTAGGTGCAACTGAACAGTTGGCTGAGATGCAGCTGGCTGAGAAAAAGCTGGCCCGAGCGCAGAAAAACATGGGCGAGCAGGATTACAAACGTGCACGTGTGTTGGCCGAAGAGGCTGAGTTGGATGCGCGCCTGGCCGAGTCACGCGTGTTGACGGCCAAGAGCCAGGAGCAGTTGGCCGACCTGCAGGCACGCATCACGCGCTTGCGCAAACAGCTGGGGGACCTGCAATGAATCGCCCATCCCCGCGCCTGTTGACCCTTTGTGCCGCGGCCATACTGCTCGGCGGCTGTGCTGATCAGCAGCGCAGTGAAAACGCTCTGGAGGCGGCCCGCGTCAGCTTCTACAAGGTCAAGGAAGCGCCCGACGTGCTGCGCAACTCGCCCAAGGATGTAATCCGTGCTGGCGAGTCACTGGCCCGTGCCGATCGTTATGCCGGGTACTGGGGCAGCAGCGAGGACGTCATTCATTACGCCTATCTGAGCCAGCGTTACAGCGATATCGCCAGTGAGGGCAGTCAGTTGCTGCTCAATCAGGAGCGCATCGCCAAGCTGGAAGGTGAGCGCCAGCGCCTGCAGCAAGCATTGCGCGATGCCAAATTGCTTAGCGTGCAGCAGCAGGGCCAGGCGCAGGAAGAACAGATGGTCAGCCTGACCCGTAATCAGGGTGAGCGCGGTCTGGTGATGACCTTGGGCGATGTGCTGTTCGAGCCGGCTCAGGCCAGCCTGAATGCCTCGGCCAATCGCACCGTGTTGAAGCTGGTGCAGTTTCTTCAGCTCAACCCGCGACGCATCGTGCGTATCGAGGGTTATACCGACAACCAGGGTGATCAGCCCTCCAACCTGGCTCTGTCCCGCGAGCGTGCCCAGGAAGTGGCAAATGTGCTCGAAGACCTCGGGGTCAACAAGCAGCGCCTGCAGGTTGTAGGCTACGGCGAAGCTCATCCGTTGGCGGAAAACGCCTCGCAACGCGGTCGCGCCCAGAATCGTCGGGTTGAAATCGTCTTTTCCGACGAGCAAGGCCAGCTCAGTCCGGCGCGTTAATTCCGGCGCGTAGACAAAACCCCGGCTGCCGCAAGGCGCCGGGGTTTTTTATTGTGCCAGCGGTCCTGAGCACTGATTGAAAACTGTGCTGTATCGTCGACTATGCTGATAACTGTGCCGGTTCAGTGACTGCCGGCTTTGTTACTGTATCGGTTCAATTTAGCGGACCCGCAGCCATGACCAATCTGTTGCTCTATCAGCGCATTGCCCAGCAACTGGCCGACGATATCCGCCGCGGCGTGTATCAGCCCGGCGAGCGCGTGCCCTCGGTGCGCAAGCTGAGTGCGCAGATGAGTGTCAGCCATGCCACCGTGTTGCAGGCCTATGCCAATCTGGAGGATCAGGGCTTGATCCGGGCGCGGCCGCAATCGGGGTTTTATGTGCACCAGAGTGCGGCGCTGACCGCGCAGACGCCGGACATCGCCACGGTCGAAGGGCCGGCGCTGGTGACCCGCAGCAGCATCATCAGCCAGGTACTCAGCGAATCGCGTACCGAGGGTGTGTTGCCGCTCGGCGCCGCTGTGCCACACAGCTCTTATCTGCCGGTGCGTGCCTTGCAGCAGCAGGTGGCCAAGGTCACCCGGTTTCATGGCTCCCAGGCGTTCGGTTATATGTTCAGCCCAGGTCACGAGCCCTTGCGCCGCCAGGTGGCCATTCGCATGCGCGATGCCGGCGTGGTGGTGGCCCCGGCCGACGTGGTGATTACACATGGCTGTACCGACGCGGTGCACATGACCCTGCGGGTGATGACCCAGCCGGGCGATTTGATTGCCGTCGAATCACCGACCTATTACGGCTTGCTGCAGGTGGCCGATCTGCTCGGTCTGAAGGTCATCGAGATCCCCAGTGACGCCAACACCGGCATCAGCCTGGAGGCTTTGCAGTTGGCGGCCAGTCAGTGGTCGATCAAGGCCCTGGTGTTGACTGCACGGGTCAGTAATCCAATGGGCGGAACCTTGCCGGAAGCGCGTCAGCGCGAACTGCTGCGCTTGGCCGAGAGCCATGACCTGCAGATCATCGAGGACGATATCTACGGCGAGCTGATGTTCGACGAGGGCGCCAGTCGTGCCCTCAAGGCCTTCGATCGCCAGGGGCGGGTGGTGTATTGCTCCAGCTTCTCGAAAACCCTGTCGCCGGGGGCGCGCATCGGCTGGGTGATTGCCGGTAAATACCAGCAGGCCATTCAGCGCCTGCAAACCTTCAGCTCCTACTCGGCCTGCAGCGTCACCCAGATGGGCGTGGCCGCCTACCTGGAAAACGGTGGTTACGACCGCCACCTGCGGCACATCCGTCAGGAGTACCGCAAGAACCTCACGGCGTTCCAGTTGGCGGTGCAGCAGCACTTCCCGGAAGGCACGCAGATGACGCGGCCCAACGGTGGTTTCACCCTCTGGCTGAGTCTGCCGGCCGCGGTCAACTGCAAGGAGCTGCATGTGCGTGCCTTGCAGCACGGCATCAGCATCGTCCCTGGCGGCATCTTCAGTAACACCGA
Source organism: Pseudomonas sp. (assembly GCA_034519305.1). Taxonomy (GTDB): domain Bacteria; phylum Pseudomonadota; class Gammaproteobacteria; order Pseudomonadales; family Pseudomonadaceae; genus Aquipseudomonas. The sequence goes on along the minus strand of JAXHOM010000016.1, from coordinate 25,691 downwards.
GCAGTTCAACCACTGCCTGCGCCTGAGTTGTGGCTTGCCGTGGAGTCGTGAGGTGGAGCGGGCGATCATGACCCTGGGCATGCTCGCCACGCAGTTGTGTCAGGAGGTTGGCGGCAGTTGAAGGGGGTTGCGCAGCGTGGCTGGAGGCGCGGGCACTTGCCAACGAATAAGGATGAAGGCGAGCATGGCATCTTTAATTCGCGCGCGCCGACCATGATCCGTTACTGCCTGATTGCATTGATGCTGTGCCTGAGTGGCTGCGATGAGCCCAAGGATGCCGTGCCCTTGGCGCCTGCACCTCCGGTGGAGGTGCCTGATGTAGCCGAGGTGCCGGCCGCGGTTACCAGTCCGGATGCGCCAGTGCCTGCGTCCGCGCCTGTCGGTGTGCCTGCCCAGCCTGAATCGGCGCCATTGCCCGCGCCGGTGGTGAAGGCACAAGCGCCGCGGCCTAAATCTGCTGCCAGCAAGCCCGCGAGCAAATCGAGCGCGAAGAGCCAGAAATTAGCGCCGCTGCCTCTCGATTTGAGCCTGCCTCATGATCTGGTCGATCAACTGGAGCCCGGTGAGCCGATCCCCGAAATCGTGCCCAAGCCACGCCTGCTGCCGCCGCTGTTTGGCGAGAAGCCGGCCGAGCCCTCGGCGTTTCAGCTCAGTGGCAAGTTGATCACCAATGACCTTGATCGCGAGAAGCTGGAGTCGGACAACCTGTTGGACAAGGTTGAAGGCGCCCAGCTCAATTTCGAGTTCCGCAAGTAAGCCTCAGAAGCGAAATTCGCCCGCTTCGATGCGTGCCCACAGTTGGGCATCCACCGGCTGGAAAGCCTTGGCGCCAGGCAGGCGCACGAATAATGGGTCGCCGGTTTGCGCCGGGTTGTAGGCCACTTGCTTGAGGTCGTTCTTCTTGTATTTGAAGGTGCCGGTGGTTTCCAGCTCGCTCAGCAGGCGGATAAACAGCGGCGCGGCATACACGGGCAGCTCGCCATCCAGATACTGCGCCAGGGCCTGCGGGTCGAGTGTCGAGTCTGCAGCCAAGCGCAGCGCGGCCATGCCGCAGCGGCCATCGCTGCCGTTGATGGCCACGCCATACACCACCGCATCCTCCACGCCAGGAAAGGCCCCCAGCACGCTTTCCACTTCGGTGGTGGAGACGTTCTCGCCCTTCCAGCGGAAGGTGTCGCCCAGGCGATCGACAAACTGCGCGTGCTTGCAGCCGATGTCGCGCATCAGGTCGCCGGTGTTGAACCAGGCGTCGCCCTTTTTGAATACGTCGCGCAGGATCACCGCCTCACTCTTGGCCGGGTCGGTGTAGCCGTCGAAGGGGAATTTCTTGCTGATTTCGCTGATCAGCAGGCCAGGTTGGCCAGCTTTGACCTTTTCCAGAAAACCCTTGGCGTTGCGCAGCGGCCGGTCATTTTCCAGGTCGTAGCGGACGATGGCGAAGGTGGCCGGGGTAAAACCCACGGTGTTGTCGAAGTTGAAGACGTTGGTGAAGGCGATATTGCCTTCGCTGGAGGCGTAGAACTCGGCGATTTGCTCGATGCCGAAACGTGCCTTGAACTCAGCCCAGATCGCCGGGCGCAGGCCGTTGCCGATCATGCTGGTCAGGCTGTTGTTGAGCTCATGGTCAGTGACGGGCTGGTTGAGCAGGTAGCGGCACAGTTCGCCGATATAACCGAAGCTGGTGGCCTGGTAGTGGGCCACGTCTTTCCAGAAGGCGCTGGCCGAGAACTTGCGGCGCAGCGCGATGGCCGCGCCGCCGGCCAGGGCCGAGCCCCAGCACACGGTCACGGCGTTGTTGTGATAGCAGGGCAGCGTCAGGTAGAGCACGTCGCTGCTGCCCAGGCCCAGGCCGGAGTGGCCGAAACCGCCGTAGGCCTTGATCCATTTGCCGTGGCTCATGATCGAGGCTTTGGGCAGGCCGGTGGTGCCGGAGGTATAGATGTAGAAGCACGGGTCCTTCATCTTGACGCGCAGGCTGTCCGGCAAATTCTGCTCACTCTGGCTGGCTTGGCGCAGGCCAAGGTTGACCCAGTTGTTGGGCGTGTTGCCGCTGTCCTGCAGCGTATCTTGATCGGCCAGCCAGTAGCACGGGTGCTCGGCGCCGTGCACGTGGGGACGGACCTCATTGAAGGCATCGACCAGCTCTTCGCCAATCACAAAGAACCTTGGCTTCACCAGGTTCAGGCTGTGGCTGAGTACCTTGCCGCGCTGGGTGGTATTGAGCAGTGCGCCGATAGCGCCCAGTTTGGTCAGGGCAGCGAGGACGGCGAGTAACTCCAGGCGGTTTTCCACCAGCACTGCGACTACATCGCCATGGCCCACGCCGTCGGCCTTGAAGGCCCAGGCCAGACGGTTCGCCCAGGCGTTGAACTGGCGATAGCTAAGGCGCCGCTGCTCATCCATCAGCGCCGGGTTGTCGGGGTACAGGCGGGTGGCGCGCTCCAGGGCCCAGGCCAGTGACAGGGTTTTGTCGCGGTTGCGGATCCCGGCGTAGTACAACCCGCGCAGCATCCTCCCAATGCGAGGAAGGTGCTGAGGCAGGCGGGCAAGGAAGCGGGCAGGGGAAATCAGGTCGGCTTGGGTCATGGCTCTCGCGCTTGTCGTTGTTATGCGGGACTTAAATACGCCAACGGCGAATCTAGAGCATTGCGGTCGGTGCTGGCTATGACCCTGGCAGCAGGGGCTGCAGGCAGATCGGCAACTGTGGGCCCAGCCTGAGGTTAGACCTTTCTGGCTGTGGGGTTACTGCTGATGTAAACTACTATCATTAAGCTGTTTAATGCGCTGACCCCAGTGCTGTATGGCTGTATCAGGCATTAGGAACCCACCACCATGATTCTCGACTTCATTCAGGGCGCTGCTCTGCTGCTGGCGTTGTGCTGGTTGCAGACCATCAACAGACGCCTGTGGACTGATCATTGCGTGGTGGCTCCACTGCTGTCGGGACTCCTGTTCGGCAGTACCTGCATTGTTGGCATGCTCACGCCAATCGTCTTGCAACAAGGTCTTATTTTTGATGCTCGCACGGTGGTGCTGAGCATGGCCGGGCTATTTGGCGGGCCCTTGGTGGCTGCTGTGGCGGGCCTTATGGCCGGCGGTTATCGCTTCTGGCTGGGCGGTAGCGGCGTCTGGATCGGCTTGGCCAATGTGCTGATGCCGGTGTTGCTGGGCCTGGCTTACCGCTATTGGTACCAGCGCGGCAAGCTGAAGATTGGTCCTTGGCAGTTACTCGCGTTTGGTCTGCTGGTGCATGTGCTGATGGTGCTGCTGTTGGCATTGTTGCCTGCTGCTCAGGCCTCGCTGAGCTTGCACGAGGTGGCGTTGCCGATTTTGCTGGTGCTGCCGCTGGCAACCTTAATCCTCGGTCTGTTGCTACGGGATATCGAGCAGCGGCTGGATACTGAGCGCGCCCTGGCGCAAAGCGATGCGCGTATGGGCGCCGTTACCCGCGCGATTCCCGATCTGTTGCTGGTGCTGGACGAAGACGGCCATTACGTCGATGTTGTTGCACCCGAACCCAGGTTGCTGCTCTTGCCGCGTGCCGAATTGTTGGGCAAACGCTTGCATGAGGTGATGTCCCGGGGCGAGGCCGAGCGTTTCTATGCGTTTATCCAGCGCACCCTGGCCAGCGACACGCCGCAAATTCTTCAATACGCCATTCATACCCAGGCCGGCATCACGGTGTTTGAAGGCCGCGCCCAGCGTCTTGAAGGGCTGCTGGAAGGCAAGCGCGCGGTAGTGATGGTGGCGCGGGATATCTCCGAGCGTGAGAACCTGGAGATGGAACGGCGCATCGCCGCCATTGCCTTCGAGTCGCAGCAAGGCATGGTGATTACCGATGCCAGCAGCAAGATCTTGCGCATCAACCAAGCCTTTAGTGCCATCACCGGCTACAGCGCCGCGGATGTCATCGGCAAGGACACGCGCATGCTCAGCTCCGGTCGACAGGGGCCCGAGTTCTACCAGGCCATGTGGCGCAGCATTAACGAGACCTCGGCCTGGGAGGGTGAAATCTGGAACCGGCGCAAGAACGGCGAGGTGTTTCCCGAATGGCTGTCGATCAGTGCGGTGCGTGATGGGTTCGGTCGCGTCAGCAATTACGTGGCCTCATTGACCGATATTTCCGAGCACAAGGCCGCGGAAGATCAGATCAAACACCTGGCGTTTTTCGATGCCCTGACGGGGCTGCCCAACCGTCGGCTGTTGCTCGACCGTCTGCAGCAAGCGCAGGCCGCCAGCGCGCGTAAAGGCAAGTTTGCTGCGCTGATGTTTCTCGACTTGGACAACTTCAAGAACGTCAACGACCTGCATGGTCACCAGACCGGCGACCAGTTGCTGTGCCTGGTGGCCGAGCGTCTGAGTCATGCGATTCGCACGTGCGACACCGTGGCCCGTTTGGGCGGTGACGAGTTTGTGGTGCTGCTGGAAGACCTTGAGCCGCACTCCGAAGACGCCGCCGGGCAAGTTGAGGGCATCGGCCAAACCATCCTGCACGCCCTGGAGGCGTCTTACCTGATCGGCGAGCTGGAACTGCGCAGTACCGCCAGCATCGGCGTGCTGCTGTTCAACGACGAGCTGGTCGACAGCCATGAATTGATGAAGCGTGCGGACCTGTCCATGTACGAGGCCAAGGCTGCCGGCAAGAATGCCCTGCGCTTTTTTGACCCGGCGATGCAGGAGGCCGTCAGTGCGCGCCTGCAGCTGGAGGAGGATATTCGTCGCGGTCTGGTCGCGGGCGAGTTCGTCATGTACCTGCAGCCGCAGATGGATGAGAACTACAGCCTGATCGGTGCCGAAGCACTCGTGCGCTGGCAGCACCCGCAACGCGGCTTGCTCTCGCCCGCGGCGTTTGTCGGCGTGGCCGAGCGCGCTGGCTTGATTGAGGAACTGGACCTGCAGATGCTCCGCCAAGCGTGCGAGCAACTCGCCGAGTGGGCGCGGCAGCCTGCCACAGAGGAGTTGCGTCTGGCGGTCAACCTGAGTGCGCGCGTGCTGTATCAGCCGCACTTTGTCGACCAGGTCATGGCGTTGCTGAAGGCCAGTGGCGCCGACCCGCACCGCTTGAAGCTGGAGCTGACCGAGTCGTTGCTGCTTGATGATCTGGCGGGTGCCGTGCTGCGCATGACGGCCCTCAAGGCCCACGGCATCCGCTTCTCGATTGACGATTTCGGCACGGGCTACTCGTCCATGGCCTATTTGCAGCAACTGCCGCTGGACCAACTGAAAATCGACCAGTCGTTCGTACGTGCCTTGCCGGATGATCCCAACAGCCTGGCGATCATTCGCGCTATCTGCAGCCTGGCCAACAGCCTCAACCTGGACGTTATCGCCGAAGGCGTAGAGACCGAGGCCCAGCGGGCCCTGGTGTTGGCCAATGGTTGCCGGCATTTTCAGGGCTACCTGTTTGGCCGGCCGATGCCGCTGGCAGAGTTCGCCCGCCTGTACGCTGAGGCCTGACGGATTGTCGGGCGCAGCGGATTAGTGAATAGTCGCTGGCTTATCCACTCAGGCACCCTGGCATGACTGTTCATATCTCCCTTGACGACACCCTTGGCGAAGCCGAAGTGCTGGCTCTCTATCAGGCCAACCAATGGTCCAGCGCCGACAAACCGCAGCAATTGCTGGCAGCGCTGCGCAACTCCCACAGCCTGGTCACCGCCCGCCGCGATGGGCGCTTGCTGGGTTTGGGTAATGCCATTTCCGATGGTCATCTGGTGGTGTATTACCCGCACATGCTGGTGCATCCAGAGGTGCAGGGGCAGGGCATTGGCCGTTTGCTGATGAATGCCTTGCAGGCGCGGTACGCCGGCTTCCATCAGCAGATGCTGACCGCCGACGGTCGCGCCATCGCCTTCTACGAGGGCTTGGGCTTTAGCCGCGCCGGCCACACCCAATCGATGTGGATCTATGCCGGGAGCGAACACTGATGCCCTTACTGTCGAACAAACTGCTGAGCATCGGCCTGCTGCTGGCACTGGTTTTTGCCTTGGCAGCGCTGGCCGGCTGGTTTACGGCCGAGGCCAATCCCCAGGGTATTCTGCTGCACACCCCGGCCGCCGATGGCACGCCGCCGGTGTATGCCTCGGCCTGGCGCATTGGTTTTATCGTTAGCCTTACTGGTATGGGGCTGCTGGCTGGGCTGGTGGTGTTGCTGGCGCAGTTGTCCGCCTTACTGCTCAAGGGCAGCCGCCATGTGGCATTGCTGAGCAACCTGACCCTGGGCGCCGGCGCGGTGGTTGCCGCGGCGGGGATTGGCGTACTGTTGACCGTGCTTCAGGGCTGAAATCAACCTCGCCGGAGAACTGCCATGCGCTTTGCCTACACCATTATCTATGTGCCGGATGTCAGGGCGTCATTGGCATTTTTCCAGAATGCCTTCGGCTTTCAACCGCGCTTTGTGCATGAGTCCGGCACCTATGGCGAGTTGGAAACCGGCGCTACAGCCCTGGCTTTTGCCGCCCATGAGTTGGCCGAGTCAAACTTCAGTTGCGGCCATGTCGAGGCCCATCGTTCGCCGCAACCACTGGGCATGGAAGTGGGCTTTGTGACTGAGGATGTGCCGGCGGCCCATGCCCGCGCCGTGGCGGCGGGTGCCGAAGAAATTGCCCCGCCGGTGAGCAAGCCCTGGGGGCAGCTGGTTTCTTATGTGCGCTGCCCGGATGGCACCCTGGTGGAGCTGTGCAGCGCCGTCGGCACCTGATGCTCGAGCGCTAAAACGCCGCGAGCAGCCGCCCCAGCACGGCCATGGCGGCTTCGCTGGCGGCGTCCCAGGGGTGGCCGGAATTGAGCCGTGCGCAGTGGCCAAAGCCGCGGGTGGCGGAGAAGATCGGCCCCGGCGCCAGGCTGATGCCCTCGGCCAGGGCCTGCTTGAACAGCTGCAGGGAGTCGACCTGCGGGGCAAATTCAAACCACAGAAAGTAGCCGCCGGCTGGGCGGGTGACGCGCGTGTCGGCGGGAAAATGCCGGGCCGCCGAGGCCAGCATCGACGCCTGCTGGCTTTCCAAGGCATGGCGCAAGCTGCGCAGGTGGCGGTCGTAGCCACCGTGTTGCAGGTACTCGGCAATGGCCGCCTGTGCCGGCACCGAGGGCGAAATGGTGGTCATCAGCTTGAGCCGCCGAATCTGTTCGGCATAGCGCCCGCCGGCCACCCAGCCGACCCGGTAGCCCGGTGCCAGGCACTTGGAAAACGAGCCGCAGTGCATCACCAGGCCGGCGCGGTCAAAACTCTTAACCGGCTTCGGCGGCTGGCTGCCGAAGTACAGTTCGGCGTACACATCGTCCTCAATCAGCGGCAGCTGGTGCTGCTCCAGCAGGGCATAGAGGTCGCGCTTTTTCGCCTCGCTCATGCTCGCGCCGAGCGGGTTCTGCAGATGGCTCATCAGCCAGCAGGCCTTGATCGGCAGGTGCGCCAGGCTGTTGGCCAGAGCCTCCAGGTCGATGCCTTCGCGCGGGTGCACGGGGATTTCCACCGCCTTGAGTTTCAGCCGTTCCAGCACCTGCAAGGTGGCGTAGAACGCCGGCCCTTCGATGGCCACCAGGTCGCCCGGTTGGGTTACGCACTGCAGGCACAGGTTCAGCGCCTCCATGGCGCCATTGCTGATCACCAGTTCTTGCGGTGCCAGCAGCACGCCGCTGTTCAGGTAGCGCAGGGCGATTTGTCGGCGCAGGTCAGGGTTGCCCTCGGTCATGTCGGCGATCACCGCATGGGCGGGCATGGCCCGCAGGCTCTTGCTCATGCAGCGGGCCAGACGCGGCAGCGGGAACAGCGCGGGGCTCGGGAAGGCCGAACCGAAGGGCACGGTGTGTGGGTCCTTGAGGGAGGCGAGCACGGAGAACACCAGCTCGCTGACATCCACTTCGCTGGTCTGCGCTTCACGGCTGCGCTGTTGCGGCTCGTGCAACGGGCGCTGCGCCTGGTCGCGGACGAAGTAGCCGGAGCGCGGACGGGCGCTGATCAGTCCGCGACTCTCCAGCAGGTAGTAGGCCTCGAACACAGTGGACGGGCTGATGCCATAGGTACGGCTGGCATGGCGCACCGATGGCACCTTTTCGCCGGGGGCGAGCACGCCGCTGCGAATCAGGGCGGCGATTTCGTCGGCAAACTTCTCGTAGCGCTTCATGCGGTCGCTTGGGACTCTGGCAGGCTCTGTTGCCCGCCACTGTACTGCCTGCGCAGTGTCCAGGCGACCGTCCTCAGCGTTGGCGCGGGGCGACAAAGGTGCTCTCGGTGCTGACGGCACTGTCTGCGTCATTGGTATCACGCAGGTGAAAGCGCAGCTGTTCCGGCGAGTGGGCCGCTGGCGCGCCGAGCAGGGCCACGCTGACGGCCACATTGCGCATTTCTCCGGCGGCCAATTGCAGCACCTCGGCGCCTTGGAGCTGGAAGCGCGCGCCGTCATCCAGGCTCAGGGCATAACGCTGCGGCTGCTGAGTCTTGTTGATGACTTTCAGGTTGTAGCTGTTCTCGATTTGCCCCTGGCTGTTCTCGCGGAACATGGTGCGGTCCTTGGCCACGTCAAGCGACACCTCAGTGCGGGCATTCAGGGCCCAGATCAGCGCGCCGATCATCACCGTCAGGGTGGTGGCATAACCCAGCAGGCGCGGGCGCAGCACTTGGGTCTTGCCACCGGCCAGGCTGTTTTCGCTGGCGTAGCGCACCAGGCCTCGTGGGTAGTTCATTTTGTCCATCACGCTGTCGCAGGCGTCAATGCAGGCGCCGCAACTGATACAGCCCAATTGCAGGCCGTCGCGGATGTCGATGCCGGTCGGGCAGACCTGCACACACAGGGTGCAGTCGATGCAATCGCCCAGGCCTTCGGCCCGGTAGTCGCTGTCTTTCTTGCGCGCCCCACGGCCTTCTCCGCGGCGGCTGTCATAGGCCACGTTGAGGGTGTTCTGATCGAACATCACGCTTTGAAAACGTGCATAAGGGCACATGTGCAGGCACACCTGCTCGCGCATCCAGCCGGCGTTGAGGTAAGTCAGTACGCTGAAAAACACCAGCCAGAAGCTGGTGGCGTATTCCAGTTCAAGGCTCAGTAGGGCGCTGCTCAGTTCGCGGATCGGCGTCAGGTAACCGACAAAGGTTAACGCCGTAGCGCCGCTGAGCAGCAACCACAGGCCGTGCTTAGCGCTACGCCGCAGCAGCTTGCCGACGCTCCAGGGCGCGGCGGCCAGCTTGATGCGCTGGTTGCGTTCGCCCTCGATGGTTTTCTCCACCCACATGAACATCCAGGTCCACACGCTTTGCGGGCAGGTGTAGCCGCACCAGACGCGCCCGGCCAGCACGGTGATAAAGAACAGGCCGAAGGCGGCGATGATCAGGGTGGCCGAGATCAGGACGAAATCCTGCGGCCACAGGGTCAGGGCAAATAGATGGATCTTGCCGCTGCCCAGGTCCCAGAGTACCGCTTGCTGGCCGTTCCAGTTGAACCAGGCGGTGGCAAAAAACAGCACGATCAGCAGCCCGGCCCCGCCCAGGCGCAGGCTGCGAAACAGCCCGCTGAAACTGCGGGTGTGAATGGTGCCGCCCGCTTGCGCGGGTGTCAGGCGGATTGGACGTTGCGGGTCAATGGTTTCGACGATCCGCGCGGGAATGCGTTCGCTCATGCAGGTAGCTCCATCTGGCTGTAGCAGGCGGGGCGCATGATCGACTCAGCACAGCAATGAAAACAGACTCAGTTTTTTAAATAAAAAGCAGATCAGATGGCGTTGCCGCCATAGACTCAGGCTGTTTGCGATTGCTCTATGCTGCCCTGTACGCGGCATTTTCACGCCCGCCGCAACCATCCGCCTGACGCCTTAACGTTAAGCTTTGCTTAAGCACGGGCTGTGACACTCACGCCAGTTCGCTGGGCCTGAGCAGGGCGTCTTATTGTGTGGAGTGACTGGCGCAGGATGAATCAATTTCTCAAACGCACGGCGTTGCGTATCGCCGCTGTCAGTATTGCGCTGGCCTCAATCGCCAGCCCTGTGGCCTGGTTTGTGGCCCGAGAAAGCGCTGAAGAAAGCGTGGTGTCGCTGGCCATCGAAGAGTCCGCGCGGGTATTGCACTACTACCGTGCTGTCGGCCTGGAGAGTGCAGAAGGTCAGCAGAATGCACGCAAGGCCGCGGATACCATTACCGGTGGCCTGTTTGATATCGCGGAAATCTACGACCCCCAGGGCCACAAGGTGGCCGAGTCGATGAGCGAGCAGGGCGCCGTCATTGAGCCATTTCTCGCCCCCCACGGCGCACCGCAATACCAGCAGGCGTCTTATGAAAGTGTCGAACTGAGTCGTGACTGGGTCCTGCGTGTATTTGTGCCGCTGCGCGACACGCCGGGCGATAGCCAGGGAGCGATCAGTGGTTACTTTGAAGGTGTGCGCATCATTCCCGCCTGGCAGCGCGAGCAGATATTCAGCAGCTCACTGACAGTGGCGGTGTTGATCGGCCTCGCCTCGCTACTCAGTGGCGCGCTGATTTTCCCGCTGGTGGCGTTTCTGTCCACGGACAACGACCGCAAGGCCCGCGAGGTGCTTGATTCGCATATCTCAATGATGGAGGCCCTGGGGCGGGCGATTGCCAAACGTGACTCCGACACCGGCGCGCACAATTATCGGGTGGCCTGGATTGCCGCGCAGATTGCCGAGCGCATGAGCCTGGCCGGGCGCGAAATGCAGGCGTTGATCGCCGGTAGCTTTCTCCATGACGTCGGCAAGATCGGCATCCCCGATGCCATCCTGCTCAAGCCCGGCAAGCTCGACGCTGGAGAAGTGGCGGTGATGCGCACCCATGTCGAGCAAGGCGAACAGATCGTCAAGGGCATGGGCTGGCTCGACGGCGCCCATGCGGTGGTGGCGGGCCATCATGAAAAGTGGGACGGCAGCGGCTACCCGCGTGCATTGAGCGGCGAGCAGATTCCGCTGGCCGCGCGAATTTTTGCTGTGGCTGATGTATTCGATGCCCTGTGCTCAAAGCGCCCGTACAAGGAGCCGATGGGCTTCGACGCGGCCATGGCGATTCTGGACCAAGACACCGGCAGTCATTTCGACCCCGCAGTGATGAAGGTGTTTAGCCGCATCGCCCAAACCCTGTATCAGCGGCTCGAACACAGCGACGAAGCCGACTCGCGCCAGTTGCTGGAAGACTGCGTGCGTAAGCACTTCGAAATGTAGGCGGGCAAGGCTCCCTTAAGCGCACATAAGTATCAGCAACTGCTCGCGGTATTGCGGGGGCGGCTGACCGTATTCAGGCGTTTGGCGGTTAGGGCCGCGTCGTGGAGTGGCAGGCGAACCTTGCTGTGCGCGGCCAGCCAGCCGCGCGGCATCAGAGCCTCTTCGCGTTAGCCTTCTGTTGGGTGGTTCAGCGACATGCGCGGGCAGCAAATACAGCTACCGTTGGTCGTTTATTTGCGCCGGTCTTGGCGGCCACTTTTTTCCTTCAAGGGCCGTATTTCGGCCTCTGCAGGAATATGCTGGAAGCCGCGTGGCGCCAGTGGTCCAGACGATTTGCCGAGGGGCGAAAATGGATGGTTTTCATGGGCGAAATGACGTGTTAAAAAGCGCGCGTTTTTCCCATTCCAACATCCAACAAGAGGTAACCATCCCCAACTATGACCATGCGCATCTGCATCCTGGAAACCGACATCCTCCGACCTCAGTTGATCGAGCAGTACCACGGCTATGGCCGAATGTTCAGGCAGTTGTTTGAGAAGCAGTCGATACCGGCGCAGTTCGATGTGTTCAACGTGGTGGAAGGTTGCTACCCGGATGCTGCCCAAGGCTACGACGCCTACCTGATTACCGGCAGCAAGGCCGACTCGTTTGGCACTGAGCCGTGGATTCAGACCCTGCGCGAGTTCCTGCTTGAGCGCTACGACAACGGCGACCGCCTGATCGGCATCTGCTTCGGCCACCAACTGCTGGCCCTGCTGCTGGGCGGCAAGACCGAACGTGCCGCTCAAGGCTGGGGTATTGGCGTCAATCGCTACGCGCTGCTCGAACAACCCGAGTGGATGAGCCCGAGCCTGGAACACCTCGACATGCTGGTGTTCCATCAGGACCAGGTCACCGAACTGCCGGTCGGCGCCACGCTGCTGGCCAGCAGCCCGTTCTGCCCCAACGCCGCTTACCGCATTGGCGACCAGGTGCTGTGCTTCCAGGCGCACCCGGAATTCGTCGACGACTACGAACTGGGCCTGCTCAACCTGCGCCGCGAATTTCTCGGCGAGGCCCGTTACCAGCAGGCCATCAGCAGCATGAGCTTTGAGCATCAGGGCGTGGCAGTGGCCGAATGGATGCTGCGCTTCGCCAGCCAGGAGCGCGCGCAAAACAGCCTGGCCGCCTGATCCGGCAGCAACAAAAAAGCCCCGCCAGTTTTTGCTGGCGGGGCTTTTTGCGTTAGGGCTGCGCTGTTTGAGGTGCTGGCAAGGCGTTGTCTTAACAGGCGAGTCCTGCAGCGGAATAAGGCCGATAACAATCATGATCCGCGTGATCGATTGAACGCTTGGCCCCCGCTGCGCGAACTACAGATTGGCCAGGGCGAAAAGCCCAAAACAGGCCGGATAGTCGAATGCAACCGCGCTGACGACAAGTGCAAAAGAAAAGCTTTGCTCACGACTTGTGGGGAGAGTCCATATAAGCATTGTTAGCGGTTGACTGCAGTGGCGATATTTTTTACGTGGAACCCTAGCAATGTTTGCTTTACTTGCAATATATATTCCCCTGTTTGCGGGAGGATGCCGAACTCTGCTTTGGATACACATATACGACTAGGTAGCGCATTTCCAATAGCATAACCTTTAAGGCGATAGTTGCATCCTTTTCTGCTTTGTTGTTGCTCTTTAGATAACTCAACTGTTAATTCGGCTTCATGACCAAGTGCTTGTGTTGCAATGTCGCCGAAGCCATGCGTTATGGCTACTACGAAAACAAATAACGCCAAGAATGGCAGCGTTGTGATGGTTAAAAGTTTTATTGGAGTTGAAGTTTTCGGTTGGAATTTTGCGTAGCCGGTTGCAAGTGCAAAGTAGTATGTCGATACGGATAATATGGTTGCTGCGACTGATAAGTTAAAGCCGATTTCTGCCCACTCTGGCGATGGTACAAAGTCAGTCCAGTATCCATATCCACAAAGTATCGTAATTATAACTAAGAGGTTTAGTGTAATAATTTTAGCTTTTGAAGCTTCTTCAGAATCATATAAAGCAAGCCTCCATGACACGGTGCGACTCCTTCAACTGCTAACGTTAGGTTAAGGGGCTTGCTTTAGCAAGTCCCAGAGAGCGAAGCGAACGACTTGAAGGCTGTAATGGACTCTCACCGCGCCACAGTTCTATACCGAGAACGGTGGTGACTGAAATTGGGAGTGTCGTGATGAAGCGAATAGCGGTTGATCTGGCCAAGTCCGTTTACCAAGTTGCCGAGAGTGTCCGTCCCGGCCAGGTGGTGCAGTGCAAGCGGCTGAACCGAGAGGCATTTAGGCGATATATACAGGAGCAGACCGAGCCGGTCGAGTGGGTGATGGAGGCCTGCGGTACGGCCCACTACTGGGGGCGCGTAGCGCAGTCCTTGGGGCATCGGGTGAAGCTGATTCATGCACGCTATGTGCGGCCCTATCGCCGGCGCAACAAGACCGACCGCAACGACTGCGACGCCATGCTCGAAGCGGCGCGCTGCAAGGATATCTATCCCGTCCCGGTGAAACCCCACGAGCAGCAGTTGCTGCAGCAACTGCACGGCCTGCGCGAGACCTGGAAGAAAAGCCGCACCCAGCGCATCAACTTGCTGCGCGGCATCCTGCGCGAGGCGGGCATCGAAGCCCCGGCATCGACAGCGGCTTTTATCCGTGCCGCCCACGCGTTGGTTGACCGCCCAGAACTGGCCCCCTTGCGCCATCAACTGCATATCGTCCTGGCGGAAATCAACCTGTACGAACAATGCATGGCCGAGTGCGAGCAGCAGCTCAAACGTTGGCACGCCGACGATGAAGTCGTGCGCAAGCTGGATGAGGTCAGTGGTGTTGGCCTGCTGACGGCCAGCGCCCTGACAGCTGCTGTCGGCAAGCCTGAGCGCTTTGCCAGTGGCCGCCAGTTGAGCGCCTGGCTGGGTATGACCCCGAACGAATACAGCAGTGGCGAGCGGCGACGGCTTGGGCGGATCAGCTGCAAGGGCAATATCTATGTGCGCACGCTCTTTATCCACGGTTCGCGAGCGGCCTTGCTGGCGGCGCAGCGCTGCCAGGCACGCACGCCGGAGAAATTGACCGAGTTACAGCGCTGGGCGGTCGAGACGGCAGCCCGTATTGGCCACAACAAAGCGGCTGTGGCGCTGGCCAACAAGCTGGTCAGGATCTGCTGGGCGGTGTGGTGCCATGAGAGGCGTTTCAATGGCAATTGGCAGAGCACAAAGCCCGCCTGACGGCGGAGGTAATCAGTAAGGCGTGATGGTTTTCTTGTGGTTGTGGTGAGCAGCAGCACTGTCGGAACAGGCGAGTCCTGCAGCGGAATAAGGCCGATAACAATCATGATCCGCGTGATCGATTGAACGCTTGGCCCCCGCTGCGCGAACTACAGATTGGCCAGGGCGAAAAGCCCAAAACAGGCCGGATATACGAATGCAACTGCGCTGACGACAAGTGCAAAAGAAAAGCTTTGCTCACTACTTGTGGGGAGAGTCCATATACGCATTGTTAGAAGCTGCCTCGGGATAACTGGTGAAGCGCTGGGCTGTTTCCCGTTTTGGTTTTTCCGCACTCGGTTATGGCATAGGCAGCTTTGATTTTTTTCTCGATGTTTGTGCTGCCCACTTGGCAGTATATGGTGACTGATGTTCTTGATTCTAAGCGTCTTGGCCAAGGACCGTTATCTATTAGCACTGGTTGAATTATTGCGCCTCGTTTATTTGTGCCTCTATAAAAAAAGCCGACATCCTTAACTGTCACTGCAAAGTCGCTGAGGTTAGTTACTTCAATGCAGAAATTTATGTTTGGATTGGCCGCGCCGTAGGGTATTGCGTGAGCAGGCCTTACCTTAAGTTTTAGACGTGAACGATCAAGGGCGTGCCATGTGCTTATTACGCCTAAGACTGCACCTAAGATTGCGATAGATAAGGTGATTGCATCCATTGTTGTCATGCGTGCATCCTGCTTCTAACGTTTGGTTAAGGGGCGGGCTTTAGCCCGTCCCAGTGAGCGAAGCGAACGGTTTGAAGGCTGTAATGGACTCTCCCCGCGCCACAGTTCTATACCGAGAACGGTGGTGACTGAAATTGGGAGTGTCGTGATGAAGCGAATAGCGGTTGATCTGGCCAAGTCCGTTTACCAAGTTGCCGAGAGTGTCCGTTCCGGCCAGGTGGTGCAGCGCAAGCGGCTGAACCGAGAGGCATTTAGGCGATATATACAGGAGCAGGCCGAGCCGGTCGAGTGGGTGATGGAGGCCTGCGGTACGGCCCACTACTGGGGGCGCGTAGCGCAGTCCTTGGGGCATCGGGTGAAGCTGATCCATGCACGCTATGTGCGGCCCTATCGCCGGCGCAACAAGACCGACCGCAACGACTGCGACGCCATGCTGGAAGCGGCGCGCTGCAAGGATATCTATCCCGTCCCGGTGAAACCCCACGAGCAGCAGTTGCTGCAGCAACTGCACGGGCTGCGCGAGACCTGGAAGAAAAGCCGCACCCAGCGCATCAACTTGCTGCGCGGTATCCTGCGCGAGGCGGGCATCGAAGCCCCGGCATCAACAGCGGCTTTTATCCGTGCCGCCCACGAGTTGGTTGACCGCCCAGAACTGGCCCCCTTGCGCCATCAACTGCATATCGTCCTGGCGGAAATCAACCTGTACGAACAATGCATGGCCGAGTGCGAGCAACAGCTCAAACGTTGGCACGCCGACGATGAGGTCGTGCGCAAGCTGGATGAAGTCAGTGGTATTGGCCTGCTGACGGCCAGCGCCCTGACAGCGGCTGTCGGCAAGCCTGAGCGCTTTGCCAGCGGCCGCCGGCTGAGCGCCTGGTTGGGTATGACCCCGAACGAATACAGCAGTGGCGAGCGGCGACGGCTTGGGCGGATCAGCTGCAAGGGCAATATCTATGTGCGCACGCTCTTTATCCACGGTTCGCGAGCGGCCTTGCTGGCGGCACAGCGCTGCCAGGCACGCACGCCGGAGAAACTGACCGAGTTGCAGCGCTGGGCGGTCGAGACGGCAGCCCGTATTGGCCACAACAAAGCGGCTGTGGCGCTGGCCAACAAGTTGGTCAGGATCTGCTGGGCGGTGTGGTGCCATGAGCGGCGTTTCAATGGCAATTGGCAGAGCACAAAGCCCGCCTGACGGCGGAGGTAATCAGTAAGGCGTGATGGTTTTCTTGTGGTTGTGGTGAGCAGCAGCACTGTCGGAACAGGCGAGTCCTGCAGCGGAATAAGGCCGATAACAATCATGATCCGCGTGATCGATTGAACGCTTGGCCCCCGCTGCGCGAACTACAGATTGGCCAGGGCGAAAAGCCCAAAACAGGCCGGATATACGAATGCAACCGCGCTGACGACAAGTGCAAAAGAAAAGCTTTGCTCACTACTTGTGGGGAGAGTCCATATACCATTTGTTATGCGCCACTCTCAATCAAAGAAATCTTCTATGTCTTTAGATACATCATTTGCGTTGGCGATTACTGACTCGTACAAATCTCGCATGGAATCGTAGTCAGACTCTCCATCTTTTACTGTAAATGGAGTGTTCTTCTCGCCAGTTACAAGATTGAAGATGAATTCTGACTCGCCATTTTCTTCATTGAAATGTGATCGGATATGCAAGGTATGATTCTTGTGGTCACAGACGTACGCCCTTTCATAACCCTCGTACCATGCCAATTTATCTGTTTCAGTAGCCTTTTGAAGTTCAAAAACAAATGGCCTCATGACTTTAGGTATCATTTTATATGCTCCGCAAAATTCTTTGTTGATCCTTGCAGTTGTGCAAGATGCCCAGCAATTCCTAATAGTGCCTTCTTAGTATTTCCAGAGCTCTTAGGCGGCAACTGTCCACTGATGTAGTACGCCTGAACAATCGACCTGTGTTTTCTGTGTTCTGAGTTGTCATCGCCAACCTCGTGATGAAAAACCTGTGAGTACAGCTTAACGATGCTGCATAGGCTGGCTGATGGTATGAGTCTTTTTTCATCAATGGCTTCTACTGCGATCTCAATTTTTGTTTGGCACTCAATAATTTCTCTAGCGGTGACTAGATTTGTCGCTATATCAAAAACTCGCCGTGCTTCTTTGTTAGCGAGAAATGACGCACTTTTTAGCCTAACCAGTTCAATTATTGCAAATGTTACTCCGTACAATGTCAGGAAAACTCCTGCTGTTCCTAGCGTTGTTGGTTGATCCTTCTTTAATTCAGGGAATAACAATATAAGTACCCCTGCGCCTATAAAACATGCAAGAAAGGTAATTATGTGTATCCATTTGCTATTTAAGTTCATCAGGCACTAGCCTCTCCTTCATAATGCATAACTATAAATAGACCCCAAATGGGGTAATAACGCTTTTACGGGTGTGGTGGATAACATTCCTTGTCCTCTCGGCTATCCCTATCTAGACCGGGCTTTGTGGCGGTGCGATGACCGCTGAGGGGAGTTATGCACCATGGGCGCAAAGCCATGGTTGCTCGATCAGCCAGATGATCAGATTCGGCTCAAACATTACCCGATTCTGGTTGAGTGGGTCTATTGCGTGCTGGGCAAAGCGTTCACTCGCGGTGTAAGTATCGCCAATTCAAGCGATGGGCGCCGCAGGGGTGGAAGCTGCTCTGGTGATGGGGCGTGCGGTGGTTGGGTTTGGTGCGGATGGAGTTAAAAGCTTCGCGGTCAAGACCGCTCCCACGGGGCGTGGCACTTGCACTGATGGGGTGTTTGCTTGCAGCAGGCGGTTTGGGTCGCTGTGGAGACCGCCATCATGCGGCAGGTTGTTAGCGCACGGCAGGTTACCCATCAACAATCAGGCCCGCATAAGCGGGCCTGATTGTTTGCGCGGGCTTAGTAGTCGTAGCCCAGGTTTGGCGCTAGCCAGCGCTCGCTAACGGCCATGTCCTGGCCTTTGCGTGCGGTGTAGCTTTCGACTTGGTCTTGATCCACCTTGCCGACGGCGAAGTACTGGGCCTGTGGGTGGGCGAAGTACCAGCCGCTGACCGAGGCGGCCGGGAACATGGCGTAGTGTTCGGTGAGGAACACGCCACTGCGGCCGGCTTGGTTGTGGGTGGCGGCCGGGTCCAGCAGCTCGAACAGGGTGCCTTTTTCGGTGTGGTCCGGGCAGGCTGGGTAGCCGGGGGCAGGGCGGATGCCTTTGTACTGCTCTTTGATCAAGGCGTCGTTATCCAGCGCTTCGTCCTTGTCGTAGCCCCAGAAATCGGTGCGCACCTGCTTGTGCAGCCACTCGGCGCAGGCTTCGGCCAGGCGGTCGGCCAGGGCTTTGACCATGATCGAGTTGTAGTCGTCGCCGGCGTTTTGGTAGGCCTTGGCCACTTCTTCCGCGCCGATGCCGGCGGTGGTGATAAAACCACCGACGTAGTCGGTCAGGCCGCTGTTCTGCGGAGCCACGAAGTCAGCCAGGGCGAAGTTCGGCTTGCCGTCCGGCTTGATGGTTTGCTGGCGCAGGTGATGCAGTTTGGTCAGCGGCTGGCCGTCGTCGCCGTACAGCTGGATGTCGTCGTCCTGCACCTGGTTGGCGGGCCAGAAGCCGAGCACGGCGCGGGCGCTGATAAGTTTTTCGTCGATCAGCTTTTTCAGCATCGCCTGGGCGTCGGCGAACAGCGCGGTGGCGGCTTCGCCGACCACTTCATCGGTGAGGATGCGCGGGTACTTGCCAGCCAGGTCCCAGGAGATAAAGAACGGTGTCCAGTCGATGTACTCGGCCAGTACGTTGAGGTCGATATCGTCCAGCACACGGGTGCCGGTAAAGCTTGGTACTGGCGGCTGGTAGGTGGCCCAGTCGAATTTAGGCTTGTTGGCGACCGCGGCGGCGTAGGGCAGGCGCTCGGTGCGCGAACTGCGCGCGGCGGTGCGTTCACGCACTTCGATGTAGTCGAGGCGGGTGTTCTCAACGAAGGCGGCTTTCAGCTCCTTGGACAGCAGCTGGGTGGCCACGCCCACGGCGCGCGAGGCGTCGGTGACGTAGACCACGGCGTCGTTCTGGTACTTGGGCTCGATCTTGACTGCTGTGTGGGCTTTGGAGGTGGTGGCGCCGCCGATCATCAGTGGCAGGTGGAAGCCCTGGCGCTGCATTTCGCGGGCGACGTGCACCATCTCGTCCAGCGACGGGGTGATCAGGCCGGACAGGCCGATGATGTCGCACTTCTCGGCAATCGCCGTTTGCAGAATCTTCTCCGCCGGCACCATCACGCCCAGATCGACAATGTCGTAGCCGTTGCAGCCGAGCACCACGCCGACGATGTTCTTGCCAATGTCGTGCACGTCGCCTTTTACCGTGGCCATGAGGATCTTGCCCTTGGCTTCCGGCTTGTCGCCTTTTTCCAGCTCGATAAAGGGGATCAGGTGGGCCACGGCCTGCTTCATCACGCGGGCGGATTTCACCACCTGCGGGAGGAACATCTTGCCTTCGCCGAACAGGTCGCCGACCACGTTCATGCCGGCCATCAGCGGGCCTTCGATGACTTCAATCGGGCGCGCGCACTGCTGGCGGCATTCTTCGGTGTCTTCGACGATAAAGGCGGTGATGCCTTTGACCAGCGCGTGCTTGAGACGCTCGACCACCGTCCAGGTGCGCCACTCTTCGGTTTCGGCTTCTTTAACGCTGCCGTCGCCCTTGTAGTTGTCGGCAATGGCCAGCAGGGCGTCGGTGCCTTCCGGGGTGCGGTTGAGGATCACGTCTTCAACGCGGTCGCGCAGCTCTTTGGGGATCTCGTCGTAGATTTCCAGCTGGCCGGCGTTGACGATGCCCATGGTCAGGCCGTTCTTGATCGCGTAGTACAAGAACACCGAGTGAATGGCTTCGCGCACTGGGTTGTTGCCGCGGAACGAGAACGACACGTTGGACACGCCGCCCGAGGTGAGGGCGTAGGGCAGGTGGTCGCGGATGTAGGCGCAGGCGTCGATAAAGTCGACCGCGTAGTTGTTGTGCTCTTCGATGCCAGTGGCGACGGCGAAGATGTTCGGGTCGAAGATGATGTCCTGGGGCGGGAAGCCCACTTCGTTGACCAGAATGTCGTAGCTGCGCTGGCAGATTTCACGCTTGCGCGCGGCAGTGTCGGCTTGGCCGGCTTCGTCGAAAGCCATCACCACCACGGCGGCGCCGTAGCGCTTGCAGAGCTTGGCGTGGTGTTTGAACTGCTCGACGCCTTCTTTCATGGAAATCGAGTTAACGATGCCCTTGCCCTGGATGCACTTGAGGCCGGCTTCGATCACGTCCCACTTCGAGGAGTCGATCATGATCGGCACGCGGGAGATGTCCGGCTCACCAGCGATCAGGTTGAGGAAGGTGACCATCGCCGCCTTGGAGTCGAGCATGCCCTCGTCCATGTTGATGTCGATGATCTGCGCGCCGGCTTCCACTTGCTGCAGGGCGACTTCCAAGGCTTCGGTGTAGTTGTCTTCACGGATCAGGCGGGCGAAGCGGGCCGAACCGGTGATGTTGGTGCGTTCGCCGACGTTCACGAACAACGAGCTGCGGTCGATGGTGAATGGCTCTAGGCCGGAGAGACGGCAGGCCTTGGGGATGTCCGGAATAGCACGCGGCTTGTACTTGGCCACGGCTTCGGCAATCGCCTTGATGTGCGCAGGCGTGGTGCCGCAGCAGCCGCCGACGATGTTCAGGAAGCCGCTGGCGGCGAATTCTTCCACCACCACGGCCATTTCCGCCGGGCTTTCGTCGTATTCACCAAAGGCGTTCGGCAGGCCGGCGTTGGGGTGGGCGGACACACGGGTGTCAGCCTTGCTCGACAACTCTTCCAGGTACGGGCGCAGCTCTTTGGCTCCGAGGGCGCAGTTCAGGCCCACGGAAATCGGCTTGGCGTGGCTGATGGAGTTCCAAAAGGCTTCAGTGGTCTGCCCGGACAAGGTGCGGCCGGAGGCGTCGGTGATGGTGCCGGAGATCATGATCGGCAGCTCGAAACCCAGTTGCTCGAAGACTTCCTGCACGGCGAAGATCGCGGCCTTGGCGTTCAGGGTGTCGAAGATGGTTTCGATCAGGATCATGTCGGCGCCGCCTTCGATCAGGCCGCGGGTGGCTTCGACGTAGTTGGTCACCAGCTCGTCAAAGGTGACGTTGCGGTAGCCAGGGTTGTTCACGTCCGGCGACAGCGAGCAGGTACGGCTGGTTGGGCCGAGAACGCCAGCGACAAAGCGCGGCTTGTCCGGGGTTTCCAGGGTCTTGGCATCGGCCACGCGGCGGGCCACGCGGGCACCTTCGACGTTCAGCTCATAGACCAGGGATTCCATGCCGTAGTCGGCCTGGGACACCTGGGTGGCGTTGAAGGTGTTGGTTTCCAGAATGTCAGCGCCGGCGTCCAGGTAGGCCTTCTCAATGGCGGCGATCACGTCCGGGCGGCTGAGCAGCAGCAGGTCGTTGTTGCCTTTCACATCGCTCGGCCAATCGGCGAAGCGCTCGCCACGGTAGTCCTCTTCTTCCAGCTTGTAGCTCTGGATCATGGTGCCCATGCCGCCGTCGAGAATCAGGATGCGTTGCTGCAGCGCTTGCTGCAGGGCGTGAAGGCGGGCGGTGCGATCGGACATGGCGGACATGACAACTACCTGGAAGCAGGGGAACAGAAAGGCGGCGATGATAGCAAAACTGTATGGTTTCTGAGCATGCTAGGCATTTGCATGAAAATCGCTCATGTTGGTGCCATTGGCTTTGCGCCCCTGAAGACGACTAAAATCGCCGCTTTTGCTGTCTTCACGTCATTCAGGGATCAGAACCATGTCGCTCCGGGCACTTGTCAGCACGCTGTTCATCTTTATTGCGCCGTTGCTGCAGGCCGAGCCGGTCTCCTACAGCCGCGATGTACAGCCGATCTTCACGGCCAAGTGCGTGGCTTGTCATGCCTGTTACGACGCGCCGTGCCAGCTCAACCTGGGCAGCGGCGAAGGCGTGCAGCGTGGTGCGAGCAAAACCCTGGTTTACGACGGCGGCCGCACCAATGAGCAGGCCACCACGCGGCTGTATCTCGATGCCCACGGTGAGGCAGCCTGGCGGCGCAAGGGCTTCTATTCGGTACTCAATACCCAAGGCAGTCAGGCGGCGTTGATGGCGCGCATGCTGGAACTGGGTCATGCCAAACCGCTGGTGGCCAACGCCAAGTTGCCTGCCGAGCTGGAGCTGGGCATTGCTCGTAACAATCAGTGCGCACTGCCTGGGGAGTTCGCCAGTTATGCGGCCAAGCGTCCGGCCGAAGGCATGCCCTTTGCTGTAACGGGGCTGGAGCCGCAGGAATACCAAACCCTGCAAGCCTGGCTGGCGGCAGGTGCGCCGGTGGATCAGCAGGCCCTGCAGCCCAGCGCCAGCGAAGCGGGGCAGATCGTCGAGTGGGAAGCAGTGCTGAATGCCAACGGTGCCCGCGCCAGCCTGGTGAGCCGCTGGCTGTATGAGCATCTGTTTATTGCCCATCTGTATTTTTCCGGCGGCGAGCCGGGGCATTTCTTCCAGCTGGTGCGTTCGCGCACCCCCAGCGGTCAGCCGATCGACCCGATTGCCACGCGCCGGCCGAACGATGATCCGGGCAATACCTTTTACTATCGTCTGTCGCCGGTGCAGGGCGTCATCGTGCACAAGACCCATATCACCTATGGCTTGAGTGCGCAGAAGCTGGCGCGGGTCAACGAGCTATTTTTCAGCGGCAACTGGACGGTCGACGCGGTGCCCGGCTACGGCCCGCAACGGCGTGCCAACCCGTTCGAGACCTTCGCCGCGATTCCGGCCCAGGCCCGTTATCAGTTCATGCTGGATAACGCCGAGTACTTCGTGCGCACCTTTATCCGCGGGCCGGTGTGCCGTGGGCAGATCGCCACCGATGTGATTCGCGATCAGTTCTGGGCGCTGTTCCAGGCCCCGGAGCAGGATTTGTTTATCACCGATGCCGACTTCCGCGAGGAGGCCACGCCGCTGTTGGCAATACCGGGGCAGGTGGCACAGTTGCGCAACCTGCCGCTGGTGTGGGGCGACTACAAAGACCTGCGCAATCAGTATGAGGCGCTGCGCAACGAGGCCTACGCTGATGCGCCCGCGCCAGACTGGTCGAACATCTGGACCGGCAACGACAATGCGTTGCTGTCGGTGTTCCGCCACTACGACAGCGCGGCGGTGGAAAAGGGGCTGATCGGTGCGGTGCCGCAGACCTTGTGGCTACTGGATTACCCGCTGTTCGAGCGTGCTTACTATCAGCTGGTGGTCAACTTCGACGTGTTTGGCAACGTCTCCCACCAGGCGCAAACGCGCATGTATTTCGACCTGATCCGCAATGGCGCCGAGCAGAACTTCCTGCGCCTGATGCCGGCGCAAAGCCGCCAGGCACTGCGCGATGACTGGTATCAGGACAGCGGCCAGCTGAAGCTGTGGTTGTCCTATCCGCCGCTGGATACCGACACGCCCAGCGCCTTGGCGCTGGAGCCGTTGCGGCCCAAGCAGAGTTTTGTCAGTGGCTTACTGGCCCGCTATGGCAGCCTGAATGCCAAGCAAGACCCGATCAACCGTTGCCTCAGTGGCAGCTGTTATCGCGCCAACATCAGCCCGCAGTTGCAGGCGGTTGAGCAACGCCTGAGCCGTCTCACGGCGCGGCCGGCGGCCAGCCTCAAAGTGATCGATCAGTTGCCGGAAGCCAGCCTGCTGCGTATCGAACTGGCCGATGGTCAGCGCCAGGTCTACAGCCTGTTGCGCAACCGGGCGCACAGCAGCGTGGCGTTCATCATGGGTGAGTCGTTGCGCTATCAGCCGGGGCTGGATGACCTGACGGTTTATCCAGGGGTGTTGAGCAGTTACCCCAACTTTATCTTCAATGTGCCGGCCGCCGAGGTGCCCGCGTTTGTTGCCGCGCTGGAGCAGAGCAAAGATGCCACGGCTTTTGAGCGCATCACCCAGCGCTGGGGCGTGCGCCGCAGCCATCCGCAGTTTTGGTACTACTTCCATGATCTGGCGCGCTATATCGAGCAAACCGAGCCGCTGGAGGCCGGGGTGCTGGACATGAACCGCTACCAGAATCTGTAAGTGCTGCTTTTGGGCGCGAAATTCGCGGCTGAAGCTCCTGCAGGAATGAGGGCGAGTGTTGCCGATGCTGATCTAGCCCACTGCACGGCTCTCGTTAATCCAGAGAATTGCGCTGCTTTTGTGCATGACGAGCAGGCTTTTGTAGGAGCGGCTTTAGCCGCGAACCCTCCAACCTTCAACACCCACTTCGCGGCTGAAGCCGCTCCTACAGCAGCCGTAGGGTACCCGTAGGATGGGTTGAGCGAGCGAAACCCATCAAATTGCCAGTGAGCGTGATGGGTATCGCTGCGCTCCACACCATCCTACGGTCTGTGTGGGGCGCTAAATCGGGATCAATGCCTAACGGCTACAACCTTTTAGTCCTACTAAATTACTAGGACTTTGCCGGCGCCGGGGCAGTGGCGTACACTGCGCCCATGTTCGCGAGGAGTTGCCATGAGCGCCATCAATATCACCGAAGCTGCCCACGATTATCTGGCTGACCTGCTGAGCAAGCAGAGCACCCCAGGCATCGGCATTCGTATCTTCATCACCCAGCCGGGTACCCAGTACGCCGAAACCTGCATTGCCTACTGCAAGCCGGGCGAAGAAAAGCCGGAAGACACCGCACTGGCACTGAAGAGCTTCACGGCGTATATCGACGCCTTCAGCGAGACCTTTCTCGATGACGCCGTGGTCGACTACGCCACCGACCGCATGGGTGGTCAACTGACCATCAAGGCGCCGAATGCCAAGGTGCCAATGGTTAACGCCGACAGCCCAGTCAACGAGCGCATCAATTACTACCTGCAGACCGAGATCAATCCGGGTCTGGCCGGTCACGGCGGTGAAGTCAGCCTGATCGATGTCGTCGACGACGGCATTGCCGTGTTGAAGTTTGGCGGTGGCTGCCAGGGTTGCGGTCAGGCCGATGTGACCCTCAAGGAAGGCATCGAGAAAACCTTGCTGGAGCGCATCCCTGAGCTTAAAGGCGTGCGTGATGTGACCGACCACAGCATCAAGGAAAACGCTTACTACTAAGCGCTTTCCAGCCAGTGTTGGTGAAAACAAAAAAAGGCGACCCTCGGGTCGCCTTTTTTATCTGCTGCGCGTTACGCCGGCATCGTCCAAGGTTCCAGCGCGTAGCCTTGCTCGCTCAGGGCGGCGCGGGATTGTTGCAGGACGCTGGCCAGTTGATCGGCATCGCTGTAGGTGCTGGCGCTCAGTTTGGTGCGACCCAGCAGGCGGGTGCTGCTGCGGTCGATCACGCTGATGCTGAGTTCGCCGCTGCCCGGTTGCGGGGCCCAGGCCACGCATTGAAAAGGTCGGAACGCGCGGTCGGCGATCAAGAGTGCGTCGTTGAAGCGCAAGGTGCTGCTCATGGGTGTGTTTCTCCGGCTATCTGCCCAATTCACGTTGGGCTGACAGCGAAAGCAGCGCTGTATTGCCCGTTCGTAAGTATTGATGGCGGCAGTTGACCGTTAAGTCACACCCTGTCGTGAAAATGATCGAGCGTGTCGCAAAA
>JAXHOM010000002.1:0-3912 GCA_034519305.1 Pseudomonas sp. | reverse complement strand
GCTAGCTGCCCTGACTCACAAGCACCCGATCACGGCCATCACGCTTGGCCTGGTACAGCGCGCGGTCGGCCGACTGCATCAGCTCTTCCAGCGTATGCCCGTGGCTGGGCCACAGCGCTAAACCGGCCGAAAGGGTAACGCGCAGAGCACCGGCGCGGGTCGGCAAGTCGCAGGCAGCCAGTTGCTCACGCAGGCAGTCGACACGGCTTACCGCCTCGGCCAACTCGACATCCGGCAGGATCAACAAAAACTCTTCGCCACCGATGCGAAACACCGCGTCAGTGCTGCGCAGGTTACCTTGCAGGTGCTGGGCCACGGCTTGCAGCACTTCATCGCCGACCAGATGGCCATGGCTGTCATTGAGCCGCTTGAAATGATCGAGATCGATCATCGCCAACGCCAAACTACTGCGCTCACGCAGTGCCCGCGCCTGCTCGCGCTGGAAGAACTCAACGAGATAGCGGCGGTTGAACAGCCCGGTTAATGGATCGTGCAACGCCTGCTCACTCAGTTGCGCGTGCAGGGCCGAAATGGTGTGCAGACGCTCTTCACTGAGGCTCAGCGCCTCGGCCAGTTGCCGCTCGCTGAGGTAGCGCTGGGTCACGTCGCGCAGATAAAGCATTTCCCCCAGCACAATCCGCTCGGCGCGCACGCTGCGCTCGATGGCACGCTGGCGCACTTCGAAATAGCGGGAAGGCTCCGTGAGCGCCAAGAGCGGCGCCTCGGCGCTCGCCACCTGCGGCTGCAGTAAGGCGTGCAAGTCACGCCCAATGATCGGCCACTCCACCAGCAGACGCCCCTGCCAGCCATCGTGCACGCCGGCCAATTGCAGGGCGGCCGGATTGGCCTCGATCACTCGCTGGCGCGGATCAATGACCAGGACCGGATCGACCAGCGCCTTCAACAGTAGATCGCGGGCCACGGGCAGCACATCAAACAGACGTACGCCGATGATCAACCAGGTCAGGGCCAGCAAGGTGAAAGCAAAGCTGAAGGGCGTCGGGTCAAAGCCGAAAACCGTCCAGCCAAACACCACATAACCGATGTTCCCAGCCCAAGGCACGGCGGTCAGCGCGACGAATGCCAGGTAATGCCGGCGATACAAGCCCTGACTGGCAAAGGCCGCGCGCAGCACGATCAACAAACAGAAGGACATAAACAGGTAAACGTAAACGGCCGTGGCAAAGAACAACGGGCCGTGCTCGTAGCGAATCGGCGCCCCCACCTCAGCTGAAATCGGCCCGCTGCCGGGGCCGTAAAACAACCCATGCCACGGATTGCTCAGCGCCAACAGCCAGACCAGCACCGGCACCAGGGTCAGCCCCCACACCCGGCGCAGGGAAATCGGCAGCCGCTCAGTGTTTACGTATTGCCAGAGGAACACCGCCCAGAAGGTCGGCACGGCAAGAATTCCCGGCCAAGCCATGGAGGCCCATAACATTTTGCAATGTGGCCCTTGCGAGGCCATTTCCAATGCAGCGGCCAGCAGCCACCAGAGCGTGCCCACATGCAGCATGAAAAAACTACGCTGACCGGGAAAATGCGACTGGCGACTGACCCAGGCCGACAGGAAGGCCACCCCCACACAGACGGCCAGGGTCAACAGCACCGGGGCTGACAGCGCCCAACCCGCACTGCAGCTAGTCATTCACACCACCCCACGCACGGCATTGAACAGAACTCATGGTTTGGCCTGCATCGTGCGCAATACGCTCATGGCCATCAGCACCAAGAGGCCGACGCCCAGCAACAGGACCGCCCACAGGCCGATACGTTTCCAGTCCATCGCCGCACTGGCGGGCGCCGGCGGCTCAACGCTGGCTGCAGTCGGGAGCGCCACATTGGCCACACCCAGCTGACTTAGACGCGCCGGCTCGTAGCCAGGAATCAACGTGCTCAACGGCAAGTTGGCGGCTTGCGCGGCCTGATTGCCCAACGCCAACTGGTACGGCGGCGTACCACGGGCGAGAAACACCAGTTCAGTGGCACGCAGACCCACGGTGATCTGCGGGGTACTGACACCCAAGCCACCGCCGCGTTCATCCACTACCAATTTGAGCTGCTGCACCGGCGCACCATACAGGTCGATGTGTTCCTGCACTGATTCCTTGCCGCCCTGAGGTACGCGGTACAGCAGGCTGCGATTGAGCACCTGCCACTGCAAGGTGCCATCACGACGGCCATAAAGCGTTACCGGCGCCAGGGTATTGGCTTGGGGCAAGCTGATGTGTACACGTTCCAGGGGCAACGCCAACGGCAGCTCCCAGGTGTATTCACCCGGTTTGCTGCTGCTCGCCGACAACGCGGCCGACCAGGCCATGGGCGCCGCCTTGGCCTGCCGGTCGCTGCTGCTCAATTCGGCCGCCAACAACTGCGGAGCTTGCTGCGGCGCCAGCCAGAGCAGACGCAGGTAGCGCGCCGACTGACCGGGTAGGTTGACCCGACGCTGCTGCAATTGCTCATCGGCAAACGCCAGGCGGGCGATCTGCCCTTCGCCCCAACTTTGCCAATGCTGCAGGTCATCGCTGGCCTCGATGCTGAAACGCTGGAAGCCGTCGCTGTCGCTGCTCCAATCCAGCTGCAACTGCTCAAGAGGCGCTTTGATGGCGCTGGCATCCAGCAGCCAGCCGCGTAGGACTTGCTGCTCAGGCTTGCCGCCCGCCTCGCTTAACACCTCCACCAGGGTGCCGCCATCGCTGCGCTGCACGCGAATACCCGGCGCTTCGGCGCTGCCATCCTTGGCCCCGTGCAACGGGAACCACTTCACCGCCGTCTGGCGCACCTGCACCTGCTGCTCGGCACGCCCCAGGGTCAGGGCATAGGCCTGCGCCTGGCCTTCGGCATTGAATACGCGAATGTCGCGCAGGTCCGCATAGCGAGCGGCAAACTGCAGGGCCATCGGCACCTGCAGCCGATACCAGGGGCCCTCCCCAGTCAATGTGAGGGCCGCCTGGGTGGTGAAGTCGGCCGGAGCGTCCTGGGCGACCGCCAATGGCAATAACAGGCTGGCGGCCAGCCCGACCAACAGGCGACGCTTGCTGGCGAAGATGCCCTTCATAACTTGACCTGCTCGACGTCTGGCGCCGCCTGCCGAGGTGGCAGTGGCGCGAAATAACCCACGATCAGCAGCAAAACACCGACCCCAATAAACGACACGATACGTTCCAGCCCACCCTGATTGCCCAGCTCGACGAAGAACAGCTTGGCCACCACCAAGGCAATCAGCGCCGCGCCCACCAGCCACAACTCGCGACGACCACGGCGGTGGGCAAAGATCATCAGCGGCAAGGCGATCAGCGTCCACACCAGCGACAACCCCGCCTGCACCAGCATCGACTGCAGCAGCGGCTGCACGGCATAAGGCACAGCGGCCCAGTGATGCACGGCGCGCAGCACCGCCGCCGTGAGCAAGGCGAACAGCGAAGCACCGGCCAGTAGTTGCACCAACGTGGCGGTGCGCTCAGGGCTCCAGCCCATTGCCGGCAGACCACTGCGCAACCACTGGGTCACGCCGAACAGGGCAAACAGCAAACCCAACTCCAGCGGGTTAATCAGCGGCAGATAAGGCAACGGCTCGGCGGCGCCATCGCTGGCGATATTAGCCAACCAGAACCAAGCCAGCATCAGCGCAGCCAGAGGCGCAGCCGCCAGCAGCCGGTACTCGCGCCCATACACCGCCACCGGCCAGGGTAGACGCCGTGGCTGCGCCATCAGCCACAAGTAGGCGCTCGGCAGCAGCGCCCAGCCCAGCCAACGCCAGGCGTTGTAGTGCTCGGCCAGCAGTGCCAGTAAGTAACGCAACTCAAGCGCCAGCACACCGAGGAGTAACCAGCAGCCGAGCACATGGCTGGCACTCAGGGCGCGCTTGGGAAGCAACGCCGCCAACTGACGCAGGCCAAAAAGTGCACGGCG
>JAXHOM010000014.1:0-7014 GCA_034519305.1 Pseudomonas sp. | reverse complement strand
CGGTCGTTTCACCTTGAGTCGCGGGCTGGCTGGCACAACCTCGGGTTAGATAAAGAGCAAGCAGGCGAGGCCGGCCAGCAGGCCTGTGGCCATGATCGGCAAGGTGCACAGCGCCAGTTGGCGGCCGCCGATCAGAGCAATCAGGCCGCCTTTGACCAGGCTGTTGCTCAGCGCCGCGAGGTAAATGCCTTGCACGGCCACTTGGTTGCTGAGGTCGCCCATGGCGTTGCGCGACAGTGACAGGGTGATGGCATCGACGTCGGTGGTGCCCGACAGCAGCGCCACCAGGTACACGCCGACATCCCCGAGGGAGCGGCGGCCAGCCTCGACCATAAACACGATCAGCGCCAGCAGGGCGGCAAAGCGCAGGGCTGGGGCCAGCTCGAAGGGGTTTTTCAGTAGTGGCTCGGGGTTGCCCTCCAGCTCGTTGCCAGCCTGGCGAAAAAACCACAGTGCGCCGGCCGCGTAGCTCAGGGCGCAGATGCCCAGGGGCCAGAACAGCGAACCCAGTAACGCCGGGTTGACCAGGCCGACTTCCAGCAGCACCCGCGGAAACATTAGCGCCGAGGTGGCCAGCAGCCCGCAGGCGAGCATGGCGCGCATGCGCGGCCCGCCATCCAGGCGTGCCAGGGTCAGGGTCATGGCGGTGGACGAGACCATGCCGCCGAGCAGTGCGGTGACCAGCAGGCCCTTGCGCGGGCCGATCACGCGGATCGCCACATAGGCGGCAAAGCCGATGGCGGCAATCAGCACCAC
This sequence comes from Pseudomonas sp., assembly GCA_034519305.1. Lineage (GTDB taxonomy): Bacteria > Pseudomonadota > Gammaproteobacteria > Pseudomonadales > Pseudomonadaceae > Aquipseudomonas. The sequence goes on along the minus strand of JAXHOM010000014.1, from coordinate 6,258 downwards.
CATCCACCAGGTGGCGTAGGGGTTGAATACCTGCCACGGGCCGTAGCCTTCGTTGGGCAGCACCGGCAGCAGCACCAGGGAGATAAACAGCAGCTTCAACGCCCCGGAGATTTCATCGGCATTGAGCCGACGCAGGGCGCTGTGCAGCGGTTGCTTAAGACTTAGCAACATGGCGATGACTACCGCGCAGGCGGCGGCCAGCACGCGTTGGTCGCTGAGGGCCAGGCTGCCGAGCAGAAACGTCAGCAGCAGGGCGATGGCATTGGTCACGCCGAGATCGCCGGTATGCCGCTGCTCGCCGATGTAAGCGGCAATCACCAACAGGCCGAAAATCAGGCTGATGCTAATCCAGGCATTCAGGCCGAACTGCTGGCCGAGCAGGGCCGCCAAGCCGCCGAGTAAACCCACCAGGCCAAAGGTGCGAATGCCGCCGATCAGACGCGTGTCGTCGGTCTCCCGGGCGCTCCAGCCGCGTTCGGTACCAATCAACAAACCGACGGCCAGGGCGGTGGCAAAACTCAGCAGCAGTTCCAGGGTGGCGGGCATACAGCGTCCTTGGCGGAGATTGTTTCGCCCAGTTTAGCGCCATCCAGTGCCTGCGCGGCTCAGGGCATCTCGACCAGAACGATTTCGCTGTCTTCCAGGGCGCTGATCTGCAGGTGCTGCTCGCCGCTTATGGCCAGGCCATCGCGGGCGTTGGTCAGCACGCCGTTGACCTCGATCCGGCCGGTGGCCGGCACCAGGTAGGCCTTGTGTTGCAGGCTCAGTGGAAAGTCCAGGTGCTGTCCGGCCAGCAGTGTGGCAGCCAGTACCCGAGCCTTGGCATGAATGGGCAGGGCGTCGGGGGCGCCGGCCACGCCGCTGGCCAGCACCACGAACTGGCCGGCGCGCTCGCCTTTGGGAAAGCTGCGGGTGCCCCAGGACGGCGCGTGGCCGTGGCGGTCGGGCATGATCCAGATTTGGAAGATGCTGCTGGTGACGTCTTCGCGGTTGTATTCGGCGTGTTGAATGCCGGTGCCGGCGCTCATCACCTGTACGTCGCCGGCCGCTGTACGGCCCTGGTTGCCGAGATTGTCGCGGTGGCTGATGGCGCCCGTGCGCACGTAGGTGATGATTTCCATGTCGCGGTGCGGGTGGGGCGGGAAGCCGCTGCCGGCGGCAATCTCGTCATCGTTCCAGACGCGCAGGGCGCCCCAGTGCAGGCGCTTGGGGTCGTGGTACTCGGCGAACGAGAAGTGATGGCTAGCATTCAGCCAGCCGTGCTGGGCGTGGCCGAGGCTATTGAATGGGCGTAATTCGATCATGCTGGTACTCCGCTGGCAGTGCGGCGAAAAGGCGGCGCTGCGTGATGGAGTCGATGATCTATCTGCTTGGTGTCGATTAAAAGCGCAATTATCCGGCTCTTAATATCAATTAATTGGATGCTTTTGGCGCGGCCTTGAGTCAAGCCAGACCTGTTGCCAGCCACCGCTGAGTGGCTGGCAACAAGCTGAGGTCAGCCGAGCAGGGCTTGGGCTGCTGCGCGCTGCGCCGCCGGCGATTGCTGCAGATAGGCTTCGGCCACGGCGATATTGCCCTCTGTGCGCGGGTGGAAGCTCGGCACGAAGTAGCGCAGCACGGCGCGGCCAATGCTGCCCAGGGTCGGCAGCACATCACGCTGGCCCAGCGCCGACCAAAGGCTGATAAAGCCGCGGCTGTAACGGGTTCGCGGGTCCTGGCGCATCATCATGCGTGAGCCGCTGCTGAACAGAAAAATCAGCATGGGCGAGGCGATCAGCATGTACAGCCAGCGCGCCAGCAGGCTACCGCCCATATGCACATGCAGGTCGTGGGCGACGCAGCGGTGTTCGATTTCCTCGGCGCCATGCCAGCGCAGCAGGTCGAGCATCACCGGATCGGCGTCATCCAGGCTGCGGGTGGTGATGACCCAGTCGCCCAGCACACAGGTGAAGTGCTCAATCGCGGCAATCATGCCGACCCGCTGGCGCAGCCAGCCGTTTTGCAGCCGACGGCTCAGGGCGTTTTCCCCCAGTGGGTAGTCGCCCAGGACCTTTTCGAACAGCCAGTCGAGGCGCTGGGTGTAGGGCTTGGGGTCGATGCCATGGCGCAGCAGGTAGGGCGTCAGGGCGCTGTCGTGGGCACGGGCGTGCTGCGCCTCTTGGCGGATAAAGCCGCGTACTTCCTCGCGCAGCGCGGGATCAGTGACCTGTTTGAGGGCCTGGTTGTACACCCGGCAAAACCAGAATTCGCCAGCCGGCAGGAGAATGTGCAGGGTGTTCATGATGTGCGAGGCCTCAGGCTCGTTCGGCACCCAGTGCAGCGGGGTGTCGGTGAAGTCGAAGCGCACTTTGCGTTGCGGTAGGCGCTGCTGCTCTTGCGGTTGCTGGTGTGGTTTGTTCATGGGGATTCTCCTCGTTAGGCGGCCAGGTTCAGGCGGGCCAGCAAACGCGATAGCCAGGGCGCAAAGCGCCATTGGGCGACGCTCAGGTGGGCTTCGCTGCCCACCGCGATGACCGCGCGGTTACGTTCAATGGCGCGGATCAGGTGTTTGGCAACCGTCTCGGGTGTGAGGTTGCGGCGTTGGTATAGGCGCTGCGCGCGGGCTTTTTGCTTGGCCTCGGCGGCCGCGCTCAAGCCATGAAAGCGGGTGGCTTGGATGATTCCGGTATTCACCAGGCCCGGGCATACGGCGGTGACGCCAATTCCTTGGCTGGCCAGTTCGGCGCGCAGGCATTCGCTGAGCATCAACACCGCGGCTTTGCTGGTGGCGTAGGCGGCATAGTTGCGCGAGGGCACGAAGGCCGCCGCTGAGGCGATATTGACGATATGACCGCTCTTGCCGGCATCAACCATCTGCCGGGCGAACAGCCGGCACCCGTCGATCACGCTCCACAGGTTGATCCGCAATAAGCGCTCCCAGTCGGCGGCGCTGGTGTCGAGCATGGCGCCGGCCATGCCGATGCCCGCATTGTTGACCAGGATGTCGAGGCTGCCGAAACGCTGCTGCACCCAGTCGGCACAGGCCTGCATGGCCGCGCTGTCGCCCACGTCCAGTTGGTAGGCGTAAGCTTCGGCGCCGAGGGCGCGGGCCAGTTCGGCACTGCGTTCGGCGGCGGCCATGTTGATGTCGGCGGCCAGCACGCAGGCGCCCCGTTCGGCAAAGTTCAGCAAGGTGGCGCGCCCGATACCGCCGCCGGCCCCTGTCACCAATACGACTTTGCCGGCATCCGGCCCGGCGTTGGCTTTGACCTTTGCCCGCTGTAGGCTCGGGCTGCCTTCGCCGCCTTGCAGGTGGGTAATAAACTCGCGCAGCCAGCCGGCCAGTTGGGTCGGCTCGGCCAGCAGTTGCCAGTGCCCGGTGTGCACCTCTCTGCGCCACAGTTGCGGCACCCAGCGGCTGAGCTGATCGAACAGTTGTGGGCCCACGTAGCGGTCCCGCGTCTGCACGATCAGCTGCACCGGCACGGTGGTGGGGCGTTGACGTGGGTGCAGCAGGCTGCGGATAAAGTTGGCGCGGTACAGTTTGACCCCGTGTTGGCCGTCGGCGCTCAGGCTGGCGCTGACGTGGGGGTTGTGCACCCCTTCGACCCGTTGCAGATAGCTGGGCCAGAGCTTGGCCAGCCCGGTACGCCAGAGCAGCTCAGGCAGTAGCGGGGTATGAAACATGCCGATGTACCAAGAGCTGAGCAACTGGCTGACTACCTGACCCCAGGCCTTGGGGCTTTTTTGCTGCAGACGGTCGCGCATCCAGTGGCCGACATGATCCAGGCACGGCCCGGAGAGGCTGGTGTAGGAGGCCAGTAGCGGCGCCAGGCGTGGTTCGGTGACCGCCTCCCAACTCTGAATTGAGCCCCAGTCGTGGGCGACCAGGTGCACCGGTTGATTTGGACTGGTGGCCAGGATGACCGCCTCCATATCGTTGGCCAGCTTTGTCAGGTGATAGTCCAGGCGTTTGCCGGGCTTGTCCGAGGCGCCGGCACCGCGCACGTCATAGGCGACCAATTGATAGTCGCTGGCCAGTGCATACACCAGGGGTAGCCAGACCTCGTGGTTGTCTGGGTAGCCATGCACCAGCAACAAGGTTGGGCCTGCGCGGTTGCCCCAGCGGTAGGCCGCCAGTTCGACACCATCGCCCTGCACCCGCAGTGTTTCGGCGACCCAGGGTGCGGTGTTTGGTGCTTCTACGGGGAGTGCTTGGGGCGCGTTCATGCAGCCACCTCTGTGCGCGTCAAGAGGCCACGTTCCAGCCAGCGGCGCACATGGGGCAGGTCGTCATCCAGCCAGTAGGCATCGGTTTCGGTGACCACCAGTAACTCTTCAAACTTGGCGCCGACGCCGCGAAAGCCCAGGTGCGGCTCAACCGCCCAGAGTCCCGGGGTAGGTGGATGCAGGGAGCGCGAGTGGCTGGACCAGAGTGGCGACCAACCCTCGCGACGGCCGGTGATCAGGGCGTTTTTCACCAGGGTGGCGACGTTGCGCACGCCAAAGCGCGCGAGTGCCAGCTTGGTTTGGCGCGTGCCGAGCTTCTCCACACGATGGGCCAGCACTTCAAACGGATAGGCCTTGTGCCGCGGCAGCGTGCCTTGCGTGGCGCAGAGGCTATCGACCGCCTGACTGACCTGGGACAGCGGCAGGCGTTGCTTGACCTGTTGCACGATCAGCTCGCGATGGGCCATCAGATCGTCCAGCAATTGCTCCATCACCAGGTTCTCGCCCAAGGCGCCGGAGTAGCCGACGTCGGCGGTGTAGGCGCCAAGGGTCGGGGCCACGTCGAGGATAAAGGGCATGCCCTCGGCCAGCAGGGTTTTGCCCGGATAGAACGCCAGGTTGAAGCCGCGCAGGTGGCGCAGGCCGTCGAAACCTTCAAAGGCGGTGCGGCGGCCGAACCAGGCAAAGGGTTCGTGGAACCACTCCTTGACCCCGTGATCCTGCAGCCAGGTCTTCATCAACGCGGCGGCCTCTTTCTCGCTGATACCGGGCTTGAGTTCCTTGGCAATGCTTTCTACGCATTGGTAGGCCAGTTGCTGGGTCGCGCGAAACTGCGTCAGGTCGTAAGCGGTTAGATCGGTGCTGGCAGGCATGGCGGACTCCGGGTGGCTCAATCGTTACATTGTTCGATGTCACGATCATTATTAGTGCGCAATGCTGCCCCTGGCCAGGCTGTTCAGGTGGGAGCGCTAGGTGTTGTTACCGCTGTTACCGCGGCCCTGCACGTCATGCCTGGTGTGGCTTGTGGGGCATTAGGGCGACTCTTGGGCACGCTGGGGAGGTGCGAGTCCAACCCAAGGTTGGGCCGTGTTCGGCGGTTGTTGGTGGCCGGCGCAGACGGCTATGATCGCCGCCATGAAAAATATGCCTTCGCTGCTACAGCGTCTTTTGCCCCAGCGGCCGTTGAGCGCTGCGCCTGAAACGGTGCAGGAATTCAGCGTCGATGAACTGGCCCGCGCGGCCGGTACCACCGTGCGAAATTTGCGCGCCTATCAGGACCGTGGCCTGCTGTCGGCGCCTGAGCGGCGCGGGCGAGTCGGGGTCTATAACGACGCACACTTGAGTCGACTCAAGCTGATCGGCGAGCTGTTGGAGCGCGGCTACAGCATTGCGAGCATTCGCGAACTGCTGCTTGCCTGGCAGCAGGGGCAGGGGCTGGCCCAGGTGTTGGGGTTGGAGCAGGCGATTGTCGGACCCTGGAACCAGGAAGAGAGCGGGCGCCTGGGGTTTGATGAAGTGCAGGTGTTGTTTGGTGCGCAGCTTACCGATGAGTTGCTGGATAAGGCTCAAGCCCTTGGGCTCTTGGAGTTTGCCGGTGACCATTTGCGGGTGCCCAGCCCGCGACTGTTTTCCGCCGGGGTGCAGCTGTTCCAGGCTGGTATTCCCTTGCCTGTGCTGTTGGATGAGTTGGCGGCGATTCGTCAGCAGGTCGAGCCGCTGGCTGCCGGCATTGTGCAGATGATCGTCAGCCATCTGGTCAACCCGCTGTTGCTCAACGCCATGCCGCGGGCTGCAGAGCTGGAGCAGCTCAGCACGCAGTTGTTGCAGCTGCGGCCGTTGGTTGAACAGGTGGTGGAGACCGAGCTGGCCCGAGGCCTGCAACAGTCGGCCAACCGCGAACTGGGCGAGCGGGTCGGCGATTTGCTCAAGGGTTTTGTCAAACCCTAGGCGGGTTAACTGTTGGCGTCCCCCTTCGTTCGCTACACATGCAAGGCCAGGCTCAACCCAGATGCAGATGGCGGCTGATGAGCGCGCGCAACGCTGCAGGCT
>JAXHOM010000019.1:37500-129218 GCA_034519305.1 Pseudomonas sp. | reverse complement strand
CCCCAAAAGAGTTAGCTGGGTATCGGCTCGACTAGGCGCACTGCGCCTACCTATCAGTGGCCAAAAGAGTTGACGACTTAAATTTTAATTGTGGGGCCACGAAGTGGTCCCACACTAATTTTTGTTATGCCTTTATTAGCCCTCGGGAAATAAAGACATGGCGGTTGCAGGAGCTGAGTGCAACACGGTTATTGGATTGAAGTCGGGGCATCATGCCGCATAGCCATGGCTGCTTGCATCACCTCGCCCATGACCTCGATAGGACATTTGAAGTCGAAGCGCTTACGCGGACGCATGTTCAGTTGCAGTGCGATGGCATCCAGCTCTTCCTGGCTGTGTACCGACAGGTCTGTGCCCTTGGGCAGGTACTGACGGATCAGGCCGTTGATATTTTCGTTGCTGCCTCGCTGCCAGGGGCTGTGGGGGTCGCAGAAGAAGATCGCCACACCGGTTCTCTGGGTGATCTCGGCGTGCCGCGCCATCTCCCGCCCCTGGTCGTAGGTCATGCTCTTACGCATCGCCAGCGGCATGCCATTAAGCGCTGCGCTGAAGCCCTCCATCGCCGAGGTCGCCGTCGCGTCGTTCATTTTCACCAGCATCAAGTAGCCACTGGTGCGCTCCACCAACGTGCCTACAGACGAGGCGTTAGCCTTACCCTTGATCAGGTCGCCTTCCCAATGCCCCGGCATCAGCCGGTCTTCGATCTCTGGCGGGCGCACATGAATGCTGACCATCTCAGTGATCTGGCCGCGCCGATCCACGCCACCAGAGCGCGGTCTGCGCGTCGTCTTGCTTTGGCGCAGGCAGATGATCAGCTCCTTGCGCAGCTCGCCGACCGGCAGCGCATAGATCGCGTTGTAGATCGTCTCGCGACAGACGTAGGCATCTCTGAGGCTGGGAATATTCATGCTGCGCAGCTTGCCGGCAATCTGCTCGGGAGACAAACGCTCACGCAGCATATGGGCCACCAACTCAAAGCGCTCGCCCCCGGCAACAGCTTACGCATCGGTCGGCAAACCTGGCGACGGACCTGCATCTGTTGTTGAGCTACACGGGCCGAGTAACCGCCGCGGACATCTCGGTTGCGGCGCACCTCTCGACTGATGGTCGATGGAGATCTCTTGATCAGACGAGCAATCCTGCGCAGGCTGAAGCCTTGGGCATGACCGATTTGAATGGTGGCGCGCTCTTCAACGCTGAGTTCGGTATAAGACATAGGGGCAGCACCGTACCGGAAAGGTCAGGTGTTGCACTCAATTTTTGCCGCCGCCGTCCCTTATGACCGTTTTTCTCATCGCAGTAGCCCTCTTCGTGTACTGGGCCAACTGGCTGAAGCAGCAGGAGCGGGACCGCATCCATCGTGGCTGGCTGAGGCTGCCAGTTGTCGACAAATACGCCGAACAACACCAACCTAGCCGCAGAGGTCAAAATGGCTGCGCATGTTGCTACTGCGGCTCCCGCAGCATCCGCCAATTCGGCCTAGAGGCGCGCAATGACCAACGCCGAATCCATGCATGCAATCACTGCAATGCAAGGCTTTATCGAACGTATCGTTGAACGCCGGCAGGAACACGAGAGAAAAAAGGGCAGCTCACTAACGGTGCTGTCATCTAGGCGCGGATGAGTGTGCTGGCAATTTGACGGATACCGGCAGAATAAAGCTGTATGGATAATCAGCCAAAGTTAAACTCTGCGTGCTCAATTCACGACACTGAACAGCGGCATGCTCTGCGCAAAGGTTCTTTCGCCCTCACCGTCCACATTGACCTGCGCGCCTAAAGAGGCGCTGATACCTGACTATGCAAACCCCAATCGGCACGCTCATGCAGCCCGAGCTTGATCCTCGCTTCTACTACCTGTCGAATTTCCAGCAAGCCCTGACCTGGCTGCAGGAGCGCTCTGGCGATTTGCTGAACGAGTCCGAACACGGGTTCTTGCTGCAGTTCTGGGCCATGGAAACGGCAGCTGAGGCACTGCTGGTGCGGATGATCATGCGCAAGGGCTCGCACTTTCGCCTCAGCAAACTGGACTACGCCGAGATCGGTTGCACCCGCCAGGCAGCACAGTCATTGCTCGACGCTGGCTGGGTTCGGCATGACGCCGAGTTGACGCTGGACGAGCTGTTCAACCTGCTGCGTAAGGATGAAGTGCTCGAACACTTGGCTAGCAATCCAAAGCAGAAAGCACTGAAGAAAAGCGAACTGCTGGAGCAGCTCAGCGAGACCCACACCGAACCTCGCCCCTTCGCCGCATGGTGCCCCGCGGCTGATGAGCAGATCTTGAGCCTGACCATTGATGCGCTGTGTGAACGCCTACGCCTGATGTTCTTCGGCAATCTGCATCAGGACTGGTCGGAGTTCGTGCTCGCCGAGCTGGGTATTTTTCGCTACGAGCCTGTGGCGCTGACCGCCGACTCGCGGGCCTTTCGCCATCGCACCGATGTGGACTGCTACCTGCAGCTGCAACGCAGCCGTGAACAGTTCGAGGCCGGCGCGCCGATCAGCAGTGTTCTGCAGCAGATCAGTGCCCTGGTCTGCGACACGCCCTTCCTGGCCGCGCGCCGCAACAAATTGCTGTTCCGCATGGGCCAGCAACTGGAGCGCGAGGCCGATCTGCAGGGCGCGCTGAGCTTTTATGCCGACTGCCGTTATGTCGGTGCCCGCCTGCGGCAGATCCGGGTGTTGGAACGCCTGCGGCAGCAGGAACAGGCCTACATATTGGCCAGCCAAGCGGCACAAGCCCCCGAAAGCGATGCCGAAGCGCAAGCCGTCGAGCGCGCCCTGGTGCGTCTGGCGCGCCAGCTGGGGCAACCGCAGCCGGGCAAAGCCAAGGCCGTCGCGCCAACCCGCCTAGACCTGTGCCTGCCGAGGCCGGACGCGTACAGCGTCGAGTTCGCCGTCAAAGCCCATCTGAGCGAACCCGAAGGGCCGGTGCACTATGTCGAGAACAGCCTGATCTGCAGCCTGTTCGGTCTGCTGTGTTGGGAAGCGATCTTCGCGCCGGTACCAGGCGCCTTCTTCCACCCGTTTCACACCGGCCCGGTCGATCTGTTCAGCGCCGACTTTCATCCACGGCGTGCCGAGCTGTTTGCGGCGTGCCTGGCGCACCTCGACTCGGATGCTTACAAACAGGTGATCCGACAACGCTACGCAGACAAGTTCGGTATTCAATCGCCCTTCGTGTTTTGGGCTGCGCTCGATCAGGCCTTGCTGGAGCAAGCACTCGATTGCCTGCCAGCCGCGCATCTGCGGGCATGGTTTAAGCGCCTGCTGCTGGACATCAAAGCCAACCGCGCCGGCATGCCTGACTTGATCCAGTTTTGGCCGGCCGAGCAGCGCTACCGAATGATTGAGGTCAAAGGCCCCGGCGACCGCCTGCAGGACAACCAGCGCCGCTGGCTGGCCTTCTGCGCCGAACACGGCATGCCCGTGGATGTCTGTTACGTGCAGTGGGCAGACGCGTGAACTATCAGGTCGCCGTCCGTGCGCTGTGCGAGTTCACCGCCAAGGTCGGCGACCTGGATTTGCGCTTCACCCCCTCGCCCACCGCCCAGGAAGGCATGACCGGCCACGCCATCGTGGTGGGCAGACGTGGCCCAACCTATTACGCCGAACTGCCGTTAAGTGGTGAATACCAGGGGTTGCAGGTACGCGGACGGGCAGACGGTTATGACCCGGATGAAAACCTGCTGGAAGAGATTAAGACCCACCGCGGCGACATCAGCCGTATCCCCGAGAACCACCGCTTGCTGCACTGGGCGCAGGCCAAGGTCTACGGCTGGCTGCTCTGCCGCGAACGCGACATACCAGAGATCAATCTGGCGGTGGTCTACTTCAACGTCATCACCCAGCATGAAACAGCCTTTCACCTGACCGTCAGCGCGGATGAGCTACGCGAGTTCTTCGAGCTGCAATGCAGCCGCTATATCCGCTGGGCCGAGTACGAGCGCGAGCATCGCCGTCAGCGGGATGAAGCACTGACACGCCTGCGCTTTCCCCATGCTGAATTTCGCAGTGGTCAGCGCCAGTTGGCCAACACGGTGTACCGCGCGGCGCGCGATGGTCACTGCCTGATGGCTCAGGCCACTACAGGTATTGGCAAAACCCTCGGCACCTTGTTCCCGCAGCTCAAGGCTTTTCCCGAGCAAGAGCTGGATCGATTGTTCTTTCTCACCGCCAAAACACCCGGCCGGCGCCTGGCCCTGGATTCCCTGGCCACCCTGCGTAGCCAGGAAGACGCCATGCCGCTGCGGGTGCTGGAACATGTCGCCCGCGACAAAGCCTGCGAGCACCCGGACAAAGCCTGCCATGGCGACTCCTGCCCGCTGGCAAAGGGCTTTTATGATCGCCTACCTGCAACCCGCCAGGCGGCGCTCGAAGGTCAATGGCTGAGCCACGAGCGCGTGCGGGAAGTCGCCCTCGCCCATCAGATTTGCCCCTACTACCTGAGCCAGGAACTGTGCCGTTGGGCCGACGTGGTGGTCTGTGATTACAACTACTACTTCGACATGGGCGGCCTGTTGTATGGCCTGACCCTGCTCAACGAATGGCGTGTCACCCTGCTGGTAGATGAGGCCCACAACCTGATTGAACGCGCCCGCAGCATGTACACCGCCGAGCTCAATCAACTGCGTTTTGAAGCCGTGCGGCGAATTGCACCCAGCGTCATGAAGGCACCGCTGGAGCGCATCAGCCGGCACTGGCGACAGTTGGAGCGAGATCAGGAGGTGGCCTATCAGGTATATCCCACCACGCCTGACCTGTTCATCATGGCCCTGCAAAAAGCCGTTAGCACCCTCACCGACCACCTGAGCGAGCAACCGGCCGGCAATGCCGCCGAGCTGCTGCACTTCTACTTGGATGCGATGTTGTTCTGCCGGCTGGCCGAGGCCTTTGGCGCGCACTCGCTGTTTGATATCAGCCGGGATGAAAACAACGGCCAATCGGTGTCGACGCTGTGCATCCGCAACATCGTGCCAGCGCCGTTTCTGGCGCCCCGCTTCGAAGATGCCCACAGCTGCACACTGTTTTCCGCCACCCTGAGCCCGGCGCACTATTACGCCGACCTGCTGGGCCTGCCGGAAGAAACACCCTGGATCGACGTGGAGTCGCCCTTCAGCGCCGAGCAGCTGCATGTGCAGGCGGTCAGCAACCTCTCCACCCGCTACGCCCATCGCGACTTCTCGCTGGCCCCGATTGCCGCACTCATGGCGCGACAGTTCGCTGAACGACCTGGTAATTACCTGGCCTTCTTCAGCAGCTATGCCTACCTGCAATCCGTGCTGGATGAGTTTCGCGCGGCGCATCCGCAGATTCCGGTTTGGGTGCAATCACGGCAGATGGATGAAGGCGAACGCCAAGCCTTTCTCGACCGTTTTTGCAGCAATGGCCGAGGCATTGGCTTTGCCGTACTGGGCGGCGCATTTGGCGAAGGCATCGACCTACCCGGTGATCGCCTGATCGGCGCCTTCATCGCCACCCTCGGCCTGCCGCAAATCAACCCGATCAACGAAGAAATCAAACAGCGCATGGAAGTGATGTTCGGCAGCAACAATGGCTACGACTACACCTACCTCTACCCCGGCCTGCAAAAGGTTGTTCAGGCTGCCGGGCGCGTCATCCGCACCGTCAAAGACCAAGGCGTGGTCTACCTGATTGATGACCGCTTCAGCCAGCCCGCTATCCGCAAGCTGCTGCCTACCTGGTGGAAAGTGGATCGCTGTCGACTGCCGTTGGAAAAAGACCACAATTGAATGCAACCACTGGAACGCAAACCGCTGTAGAACCTATCGCTGCGCACTGAGAGATCCTTTCGGGAAGCAAATGCCAGTGCCCCCCTGACTGAAAAGTACCGTATCTCGAGCACAAAGCACGCACCCGAGAAAGAGCCATTTCCTCGACAGATACTCGACGACATGGCACTCAGTTAGCAGCAGTGATCAGATAAAGGAGTGCGAAAGGATCTTTTCAAAAACGTGCGCGATTGGGCGAGGTCAGGAAAAATATTCAGATACTGACCGCTTGGCCTGCGTGTTGGTCTGCCAACACAAATCGGAGCTGTTAGTCAGACCCACATGGCATGCACTGCTGAAAGATCATTTGCCATCCTTGGCCTGCCGCAGATCAACCCGGTCAACGAAGAAATCAAACAGCGCATGGAGGTGATGATCGGCAGCAACACCGGCTAGACCTACCTCTACCCCGGCCTGCAAAAGGCTGGTCAAGCTGCGGGCCGAAAGAACCTTTCACGCCAATCTAAGCTGTTAGCGTTCTGATTTTGTTGGCCACAGCAGGTGAAAAGATTCATTCGAAGACAACTGTGGATCCCCTGGGGCTCTACACCAGTGATGCACGTGCGACAGGCAAGTCCGTTACTGCGAGTCCACTGTCCGGCTCAAGTCCCGCAACTAAGCATCTGCAGCCTGAATCAGCGCGAGGCGTGACGACTGAATGCGCCCGATGGTTTCGTTGCAGGCGCGGACCTAGGTTAGCACTGACCAAGGGGAAATCCCTGCAGAGACCAGCGGCCTCCCATTGAAGCTGGCTTGCACAACCTGCCAAACCGACGGAGACGGGTTGCATTTTTGAGATCGAGGGGAAACTGAAACCGTAACCAATACGGAGCCAACTGATGACATCCCACAAGAAAATCTCGTTCAGTCTCGATCAACAAAGCCACATCGACGCATGGGCAGCCGTTTACGTTGAGGCCCGTATTCAGCAGAAACTAGGCATTGGTCTTTCACATTTTTTGCGCAGCCCGGGCGATTACCTGTTCATTGCCTGGCTAAAAACCACGCAACACGTGAACTGCAACGGCTATCTCCCACTGCTACCTGCTCAAGTTGCTGCCAGCGAGCGTATTCACCAACGCTGGAACGATCAAGAAAGCCAATAAGCCGCTGGACTGTCGCGACGTTTAACAGCTACCGAGCTTGTGCCCTGGTTCAAAGGTCCAAGTTTTGCGCCATGACAACCACGAATGCGTGCGGCGCACGCGAGTCGACTATTTGAAACATCAAATCACGCTTGCTTCGCGACAGTCGCTTAGCGCACCGCTTGGCCGTTGCCCTGACAGCGTCATCAGTACCGTGAATTCGCACGGTCAGGAGCAATGCGATTACAGCATCGGTAAGTGTCATAGCGGGGCTCATAGGCATAGTAATGCAGCTTAACAACCTGTATCCATCAGGTCATCTCAGCATGCTGATTCCGAACACTGGATGTGCCTCAGGTGGATACTGATAAATCCATACGAACATCAAAGGCTGCATCCACGCCTGAGAAGAACCTTTTCGGTTATCAACGGGACCAGTGGAACCACATCGAACTTATGGCTAGTCGTCCCAGACCCAAATATCGGGCGACTGGATGAGCAAGAGGTAGGCCGACTTTGTAAAAAGTGATGCCATGCACCGGAGTTCCGACCCTCAGAAGGGGTCAAACTCACCCTTTTTTTACGTTTTTTTTCGTCAGCATGGCTTTACCACAAACAAAAGGTGCAACCCATGCTGAACGAAGAAACAAGCATCATCGAATCTGCAAATCAGCGGCTAAGCAAAATATGGCATACATAATGAGTCGCCCTCGCACCCTCACCGGACACGCCTGCAATATCGGATGTGGAGCAAAATTGTGGCCAAAGTAATTTCGCAGCTCACAGTAAATATGCCCCGACTCATGGAAGTCGGGGAGTACCGTGACCTTCGGTTTGCAGGCGGTAAGCCAAGCCTGCAGCAGCTGAAAAAATGGATTGAAGATGGCACCGTCGCCGGAGAGTTGAAAGGCAATATGTACTTCGTCGACCTGCATTCTGAGTTGCCAGGTGTTTGGTCCCGAAGAGTAATGGTCTACTATATGAACCTCTCTCGGAGGAAGACCCATGGCTCAAATTCTTCATAAACGCGCCACGACAACGCACGCTGTCCGAGCAGAGATACAGCGATCGCAAGATTCGATCGCGACGCTGAGCAAGCGCTTTAACCTCAACCCCAAAACAGTCTTGAAATGGCGTCACCGTGACACCGTCGAGGACGCTCCCATGGGGCCGAGCAACCCTCGCTCGACCTCCATGACGCCCTTGCAGGAGGCGGTGGCTGTGGCGTTCCGGCAAAAGACACTGCTGCCGCTGGACGACTGCCTGCATGCGTTGCAACGAAGTATTCCGACGTTGACCCGTTCCAGCTTGCACCGCCTTTACCAGCGCCACGGGATAAGTCAGCTACCTCGCGAGCCGGTGCGTGAGAAAAAGCCTTTCAAAGACTATCCGATGGGCTATCTGCACATCGACATCACCGAGACCCGAACGGACGAAGGAAAAGCCTATCTATTCGTCGCCATCGACCGCACAACCAAGTTTGTCTATGCCGAGCTCTTTGAGCAGATGACCCGAAAGTCTGCTGTCGACTTCCTGGAGGCGACCCTCAACGCCCTGCCATATCGCATCCATACGATCCTGACCGACAACGGCATCCAGTTCGCCAAAAAAGCCGGCACCGAGGTTGACCGAGTCCACCCCTTCGATGCGCTCTGCGACCTACATGGCATTGAGCATCGCCTGACTAAGCCCTTCCATCCCTGGACCAACGGCCAAGTTGAGCGCATGAACCGAACTATCAAGGACGCCACGACCAAGGCGTTTCACTACACCTCGCTTGAGGAGTTGCGGTCGCACCTGAAGGACTACCTCTGGGCGTACAACAGTGCTCGTCCATTACGCGCACTTAAGGGGCGAACCCCGATTGGTTTTATCCTTGATCAGTGGCATAAAGACCCGGAGTCTTTCACAGACGATCCAAACCACTACTTCGCGGTACTAAACAGCTAGGCTCAAATGACTCGCTGCTGGCAAAGATGATGGAGGTGTAAATGAACCCGCCACGTCGAACTGTGCAAAACCGTGACCTTCCAGACAATTTGTACCCAAATGGGAAGTATTGGCTGTACAAAAACCCCGTGACAGGAAAGCGCACCAGCATCAATAAGCCGCGCGCGGAGGCGATCAAGCTGGCCAAGGCCGCAAACGCAAAGCTGCTCCCGCTGATGGTCAACGACGGCGAGCTGCTGTCACTGCTCACCGGAGAGCCGGCCCGTACGTTCCGTAATTTACTGGATCGTTTTGAGGCTGAGTGGCTCCCAACCCGTAGCTATGCAGCGCGAAGCCTGCAGGAGATCAAGTTCAAGCTCGCCCGCTACCGTGAATACCTTGGCTCACGGATGGTTGGCCAGCTTGACGTGCTGGAGATCGCTGAATACCTCGATCAGTTCAGCAACAACGCCTATACCAAGCACCGCGCCCTGATGGTCCAGGTATTCGCCTTTGCTGTGTCGAAAGGTCTGGCTGAGCGCAATGTGGCTGAACTTACGCTGATCAAGCTGGAGGAAGAGAAAAAGCGCCAGCGCCATACCGTCGATGGTGTTGAGAAAATCCTGACCAACGAGGGCACGCCCGAGTGGCTGCGCCGCGCAATCCGGCTCGGCCTGCTCAGCCTGCAGCGCCGCGAGGATATCGTGACGTGGCCAAAATCGGCAGTCGATATCGAGAAAAATGCCCTCAAGGTGTCGCCCGGCAAGACACAAAACTACGACTCGCCCATCCACCTGGAGGTGGTGATGGGCTCAGCACTGCGGGCGGTGATACTGGAGTGCGTGCGATCGCCTGTTGTTTGCCCGTACCTGATTCACTACTCGCCCAAGGCCCGCAAGCGCGAGCAGCTGGATGCGAAGCTACACTGGAATGCGGTGACGCCTGACTATCTGACCAAGGCCTTTGCCAAAGCGCGGGACGACTCAGCGGCGTACCAGGATATGAAGCCCGGCGAGCGACCGACCTTCCATGAGCTTCGCGCGCTGGGTGCCTGGCTGTATGAGCAGCAGGGTTTTCCGCAGGAGTATATTCAGGCGCTAATGGGGCACGCTGACGTGAAGATGACAGAGCATTACCAGGCCGGACATGGGCCTGATTCTGTCGTGTACCAAGTTGTTCACGCAGACCTTGCTTTACCGTTCTGAGCATCGTTTGCACAATAATTGCAAAAAGTTTGCAAAAACGAAAAAGGCCAACCCTCTCGAGTTGGCCTTTAAGCCCCGCACGGCGCGGGTTAGTTTGGTAGACGCGACTGGACTCGAACCAGCGACCCCCACCATGTCAAGGTGGTGCTCTAACCAACTGAGCTACGCGTCTGCAATGGAGGCGCATTCTACGGAGTAGCACAGAAGTGTCAAGGCCTTTAACACTAACTCCCTGAAACTGCGCCAGTTTTACTGTTCAGCGCGGCGTTTTATATTTCGCACAGGGGGCTAGCCGGGTTTTGTTTACTCGGGTAGCATCTCGGCATTCGTAAAAAATAACAAACACAGGTTGCATTTATGACACACACTCCTTATCCAGAATCTTATTACGCTGCGTCGGCCAACCCAGTTCCAGCCCGCCCGGAACTGCAAGGTGATGTCGAAGCCGATGTGTGCATCATCGGTGCTGGCTACACCGGTTTGTCGACGGCCATCTCCCTGCTGGAAAACGGCTTCAAGGTTGCCATTGTGGAAGCCGCCAAGGTCGGTTTTGGCGCCTCGGGTCGCAACGGCGGGCAGATCGTTAACAGCTACAGTCGCGACATCGACGTAATCGAACGCACCGTCGGCCCAAAACCTGCCCAACTGATGGGTCAGATGGCCTTTGAAGGCGGCCGCATCATTCGCGAGCGTATCGCCAAGTACAACATCAACTGCGACCTGAAAGACGGTGGCGTGTTTGCCGCCTTCACCCAGAAGCAGATGGGCCACCTCGAAGCGCAGAAAAAGCTCTGGGAACGCTACGGCCACACCCAGCTTGAGCTGATGG
Source organism: Pseudomonas sp. (assembly GCA_034519305.1). Classification (GTDB taxonomy): domain Bacteria; phylum Pseudomonadota; class Gammaproteobacteria; order Pseudomonadales; family Pseudomonadaceae; genus Aquipseudomonas. The sequence goes on along the minus strand of JAXHOM010000019.1, from coordinate 118,379 downwards.
ACAGCAAGCGTATCCGCGAAGTGGTCGGCACCGAGAACTACATCGGCGGCATGCTCGACATGAGCGGCGGCCATATCCACCCGCTGAACCTCGCCCTCGGCGAAGCAGCCGCAGTGGAATCCCTGGGCGGCGTGATCTACGAACAGTCCCCAGCCACCCGCATCGAGCGCGGCGCCAATCCGGTTGTGCACACGCCAAATGGCCGCGTCAAAGCCAAGTTCATCGTCGTCGCCGGTAACGCCTACCTGGGCAACCTGGTGCCGGAACTGGCCGCCAAAACCATGCCCTGCGGCAGCCAGGTGATCGCCACCGAGCCGCTGAGCGCGGAAATGGCCAAGAGCCTGATCCCCAACGATTACTGCGTGGAAGACTGCAACTACCTGCTCGACTACTTCCGCCTGACCGGCGACAACCGCCTGATCTACGGCGGCGGTGTGGTCTACGGTGCCCGTGACCCGGCCAACATCGAAGCCATCATCCGCCCGATGATGCTCAAGACCTTCCCGCAATTGAAAAACGTGAAGATCGACTACGCCTGGACCGGTAACTTCCTGCTGACCCTCTCGCGCTTGCCGCAAGTGGGCCGCATTGGCGACAACATCTATTACTCGCAAGGCTGCAGCGGCCACGGCGTGACTTACACCCACTTGGCGGGCAAGGTCCTGGGCGAAGCCCTGCGTGGCCAGGCCGAGCGCTTCGATGCGTTCGCTGGCTTGCCGCACTACCCGTTCCCGGGCGGCCAGCTGCTGCGCGTACCGTTCACCGCCGTCGGCGCCTGGTACTACGCACTGCGTGACAAGTTCGGTATCTAAATCGATCCGCACAAACGGCCGCGAATCGACCGCTGACGTCAAAATCAGCACGCCGTAACGCCGGTTATGAAAAAGCCCTCTATTGCAAAATAGAGGGCTTTTTTTGTGGCGCTGCAGATGCAACGCAGATAAAAAAACGCCCCGAACAGGTCAGGGCGTTTTGTCTGGCTTACCACCAACGAGACTACACAGCCTGATCAGTCGGCACGCCTACCAGCGTGCGGCGGTTAATCCGCCAGACGCCAGCTCGTGACGCCCTTGGCGTCTTCAAGCAGCACGCCCATGGCGCTCAACTGATCACGGATCTGGTCGGAAGCCGCCCAATCCTTAGCCGCTCGCGCCGCCAAACGCGCTTCGATCAAGGCCTCGACAGCTGCGGCATCGACACGCCCCGCCGCATCAGCCTGCAAGAAAGCCTCAGGCTCCAACTGCAACACCCCGAGTAACGCCGCCAACGACTTCAAGCGCGCAGCCAGAGCCGCGGCCGCCTGGATATCGCTGTCGCGCAGGCGATTGACTTCCCGCGCCAACTCGAACAACACCGAACAGGCGCTAGCCGTATTGAAGTCGTCATCCATAGCCGCCGAGAAGCGCGCAACAAACTCATCCGCTGCTGCTGGCTCAGCCTCCGGCAAACCCTTGAGGGCGTTATAGAAACGCTCAAGCGCCGCCTTCGACTCGCGCAAATTGTCTTCCGAATAGTTGATCGGGCTGCGGTAGTGACTGGCGATCAACAAATAACGCACCACCTCCGGATGGTACTTCTCCAGCACCTCACGGATGGTGAAGAAGTTGCCCAGGGACTTGGACATCTTCTCGCCATTGATGGTGATCATCCCGCAATGCAACCACGACTTGGCGTACGGCTTACCGGTGGCCGCCTCGCTTTGGGCGATCTCGTTTTCGTGGTGCGGAAACTCCAGATCGTTACCGCCGCCGTGGATATCAAACGAATCCCCCAGGCAGCAGGTGGACATCACCGAGCACTCGATATGCCAACCCGGACGCCCATCACCCCAAGGCGAAGACCAGCTTGGTTCGCCCGGTTTAGCGGCCTTCCACAGCACGAAATCCAGCGGGTCCTGCTTCGACTCGCCCGGCTCGATGCGCGCGCCGATGCGTAAGTCTTCAACCTTGCGCCGTGACAACTTGCCGTAGCCCTCGAACTTGCCCACCCGGTAATACACGTCACCATTACCGGGCGCGTAGGCATAACCCTTGTCGATCAGGGTCTGGATCATCGCGTGCATGCCGGCGATATGGTCGGTAGCGCGCGGCTCCGCATCCGGCTTGAGGATATTCAGGCGCGCTTCATCCTCGTGCATCGCCGCGATCATGCGCTCAGTCAGCACCTCAAACGCTTCGCCGTTTTCATTGGCGCGATTGATGATCTTGTCGTCGATGTCGGTGATATTGCGCACATAAGTCAGCGCATAGCCGCTATGGCGCAACCAGCGCGTAATCACGTCAAAGGCCACCATGCTGCGGCCGTGGCCCAGGTGGCAAAAGTCGTACACGGTCATGCCGCAGACGTACATGCGCACCTGATTACCTTGCAGCGGCGTGAAGACTTCCTTGCTCTTGCTCAGGGTGTTGTAGATCGACAACGCCATTATTGGCCCCAGGAGTCACGCAGGGTGACAGTACGGTTGAACACAGGTTTGCCTGGCGCAGAGTCTTTCAGGTCCACGCAGAAGTAGCCTTCGCGCTCGAACTGGAAACGTTCTTCAGCCTGCGCCTCGGCCAGCGACGGCTCGGCACGGCAGCCGGTCAGCACCTGCAGGGAAGCCGGGTTGATGTTGTCGAGGAAACTGGCACCGTCTTCGGCCTTCTCCGGCTGTGCCGAGAGAAACAGACGGTCATACAGGCGAACCTCGCACTCCACACTGGTCGCCGCCGGCACCCAGTGAATCACGCCCTTGACCTTGCGCCCTTCCGGGTTTTTGCCCAAGGTGTTTTCGTCATAGGAGCAATGCAGTTCGACGATGTTGCCGTCGGCATCCTTGATCGCCTCATCGGCACGGATGACATAACTGCCGCGCAAGCGCGCCTCACCACCGGGCACCAAACGCTTGTAACCCGCTGGCGGCACTTCTTCGAAGTCGCCGGCATCGATGTAAATCTCGCGACTGAACGGCAGTACGCGCACCCCCATATCCTGCTTGGGATGGCGAGCCAGTTCGAGGTTCTCCACCTGCCCTTGCGGGTAGTTGGTGATCACCACCTTGAGCGGCTTGAGCACGCACATGGCGCGCGCGGCGTTGGCATCCAGGTCGTCACGAATGGCGAATTCGAGCATGCCGATATCCACCAGACCACCGGCGCGGTTGACGCCGATCATGTCGCAGAAATTGCGGATCGCAGCCGGGGTGTAGCCGCGACGACGGAAGCCCGACAGCGTCGACATGCGCGGATCATCCCAGCCATTCACGTGCTGCTCATCCACCAACTGCTTGAGCTTGCGCTTGCTGGTGATGGTGTAGTTCAGGTTAAGGCGGGCAAATTCGTACTGACGCGGCTGCGCGGGCACCGGCAGATTGGCCAGAAACCACTCATACAGCGGGCGGTGATCCTCAAATTCCAGGGTGCAGATGGAGTGGGTAACACCTTCCAGCGCGTCCGACTGGCCATGGGTGAAGTCGTAGCTGGGGTAGATGCACCATTTATCACCGGTCTGATGGTGATGGGCGTGACGAATGCGATAAAGAATCGGGTCACGCAGGTTCATGTTCGGCGCAGCCATGTCGATCTTCGCCCGCAAGGCGCGTGCGCCGTCGGGGAACTCGCCAGCTTTCATACGGGCAAACAGGTCGAGGTTTTCCTCGACACTGCGCTCACGGAACGGGCTGTTCTTGCCCGGCTCAGTCAGGCTGCCACGGTATTCGCGCGCCTCGTCCGGCGACAGGTCATCGACATAGGCCTTGCCGGTGTTGATCAGGTGCAGCGCCCACGCGTGCAATTGATCAAAGTAGTTGGACGCATAACGCGCCTCGCCCGACCACTCAAACCCCAGCCACTTAACGTCGCTTTCAATGGCGTCGATGTACTCCTGATCTTCCTTGGCCGGATTGGTGTCATCGAAGCGCAGATTGCACTCGCCACCAAACTCTTTGGCCAGGCCGAAGTTCAGGCAGATCGACTTGGCGTGACCGATATGCAGATAGCCGTTGGGCTCCGGCGGAAAGCGCGTGACGATTTTGACGTGCTTGCCGGCATCCAGATCGCTCTGAACAATCTGGCGGAGGAAGTTCGAAGGAGAAACGCTGGGGATTTCAGGCTTGCTCATGGTGTCCTTGATCGTACAGGTGCCTGGCCAGGGTAGGCCGGCCAAGTCAAAGCGCTTATGATAGCGAACCCGTCAACCCCCTGACAGACGCAAAGCGCCTGCACAGGCGGATTGCACCGTAAAAGATTCGCACAACGGCTTGTCAGCCACCGGCAAGACAGGTCATTAGCGCATTCGCACCGTTTTTACCGGCAACTCAACTGGAACCGATCATGATCAAACTGCACACCAACCACGGCGTCATCACCCTCAACCTGTTCGAAGACAAGGCGCCGCTGACCACCGCCAACTTCAAGGAATATGTCGCTGCCGGTCACTACGACAACACCGTTTTCCATCGTGTGATCAGCAACTTCATGATCCAGGGCGGCGGTTTCGAGCCTGGCATGAAACAAAAAGCCACTCGCGCCACCATCAAGAACGAAGCCAACAACGGCCTGTCGAACAAAGTCGGCACCGTGGCCATGGCTCGCACCATGGAACCGCATTCGGCCTCCGCGCAGTTCTTTATCAACGTTAAGGACAACGATTTCCTCGACCACAGCGCACCGACCGTACAAGGCTGGGGTTACACCGTGTTCGCCGAAGTTGTTGAAGGCATGGACGTGGTCGAGAAGATCAAAGGCGTCGCCACTGGCTCGAAATCCGGCCACCAGGACGTCCCCCTGGAAGACGTGATCATTGAGCGCGCAGAGATCGTTGAGTGATACTGCTGATCTCCGATCTGCACCTTGAACAACAACGCCCGGACATCACCCGGGCGTTTGTGCATTTTCTGCAGACTCGCGCCCGCCAGGCCGAAGCCCTGTACATCCTCGGTGATTTTTTCGAGGTATGGGTGGGCGACGATGCCATGGGGCCGTTCCAGCACGAGATCGCCAGCGCCCTGCGCGAATTGGCAGACAGCGGCACCCGCCTCTATTTAATGCATGGCAACCGCGACTTCATGCTCGGCCAAGGGTTTTGCCAGTTGGCCGGCTGCACCCTGCTCAGTGACCCGTGCTGCGTAAGCTTCAACGGCGAGCCCGTATTGCTGATGCATGGCGACAGCCTGTGCACCAGCGACGCGGCCTATATGCGCATGCGTCGCCTGCTGCGCAACCCGCTCAGCCTGTGCCTGCTGCGTCATCTGCCACTGGCCAAGCGACATGCCCTGGCGCGTAAACTGCGCAAGGAAAGCCAGCTGCAAACCCGCCAGAAAGCGGCCAGCATCATCGACGTGACGCCCAGCGAAGTGCCGCGCCTGATGGCCAAATACGGCGTACGCACCCTGATTCACGGCCACACCCACCGCCCGGCCAGCCACACGCTGGAGGTCAACGGCCAACGCGCGCAACGCATCGTTTTGGGTGACTGGGACCAGCAAGGCTGGGCTCTGCAAGTCGACGAGAATGGCTACCAGCAGAGCGCCTTCGCCCTCGACTAGGCGGCGCTACTCGACGGCACGCCGCTGTGAAAGCGGAATTCCACATCGGGCGACTCGATCAGCTCACGCTCAGCCACCCGCACGCGCTCGATGGTGCGCTCCACATCCGCCGCCTCGCCGTACTGATAGGCCAGGCGCAGATAACCCTGAAAATGCCGCGCCTCGCTTTTCAGCAGACCGAAATAGAACTTGCCCAGCTCCGCATCCAGGTGCGGCACCAGCGCCTCGAAGCGCTCGCAGCTGCGCGCCTCGATAAAGGCGCCAACCACCAGGGTATCGACCAGCTTGACCGGCTCATGGGTACGCACCACTGAGCGCAGGCCTGACGCATAGCGACCGGCCGACAAAGGCCGCAGGGCAATCTTGCGGCGCTTCATCAAGCGCATCACTTGTTCGTGATGCACCAGCTCCTCGCGGGCCAGACGCGACATCAGGTTGATCAAGTCGACGTGGGTGTTGTACTTGGCCATCAGGCTCAGCGCGGTGCTGGCGGCCTTGAACTCACAGTTTTTGTGATCCAGCAGCAACGTTTCCAGGTCGGCTAAAGCCGCCTGCACCCAGCCATCGGGGGTTTTGCAGCCAAGGAATTCAGCAATTTCAGGAAGCAACATAGTGGGCTGGCCGCTGTCATCAAAGCCGCGCATTATACGTTGAGGATTGGCGATGATTGCTGCCAATCAGCTGAGTTACGGTTGACATATATCAACCCAGCCGCAATAGAATCCAACTAAAGTGAATTTAGTTATAAACACCCTCAGGGAGATGATCATGCAAGCTATTCGCAGCATTCTGGTAGTCGTCGAGCCCCATCAGCCAGATGGGCTGGCCATCAACCGTGCCAAGCTGATTGCCGGCGTGACCCAGTGCCATTTGCACCTGCTGGTCTGCGAGAAAAAGCACGACCACCAAGCTGACCTCGACGCCCTGGCCAAAACCCTGACCGACGAAGGCTTCAGTGTCAGCACCCAGCAAAGCTGGCTGGACAGCGTTCATCAAACCATCATCGCCGCTCAGCAAGCCGAAGGTTGCAACCTGATCGTCAAGCGCCACAAACCCGAGAACCCGCTGAAAAAAGCCTTGCTGACCCCAGACGACTGGAAACTGCTGCGCTACAGCCCAGTCCCGGTACTGATAGTGAAAACCGATACGCCGTGGGCCAATGGCAAAGTTCTCGCTGCTGTCGACGCCGGCAATGCCGACGGTCCGCACCGCGCCCTGCACACCAGCATCATCAGTCACGGTTATGAAATCGCCCAACTGGCGCAATGCGAACTGCATGTCATCGGCGCCTACCCGTCGCCCATGCTCTCTGCCGCCGACCCGACCTTTCAACTGAAAGAAAGCATAGAGGCGCGCTACCGGGCCAACTGCAAAGTCTTCCAAAACGAGTTTGCCATCGCCGACGAATGCCTGCACATCGAGGAAGGCCCGGCTGACGTACTGATCCCCTACACCGCCAAGCGTCTCAACGCAGCCCTGACCATCCTCGGCACCGTGGCGCGCACCGGCCTGTCTGGCGTGCTGATCGGCAATACCGCGGAAGTGGTGCTGGATGCCCTGGAAAGCGATGTTCTGGTGCTCAAGCCAGACGACATCATTGACCGCCTGGAAGACCTGGTCGCTCAGCGCTAAGTCTGCCGCGCAACAAAAAAGCCGCCTGCGCAGGCGGCTTTTTTATGCCTGGCGACTCCTCAGTCAGAACCTTCCAGCCCATCACGCAAAAAACTCGGCGCGATGTACCGCTGGTAGTGAGCCTCGGAAAGCAAAAAGAACTCGCGATCAATCGCGTCACGCAGAGCCGGCAGCGTCCAGTCGCGAAACTCCGGCAGCAACACCATGCCATAAGCGTCCAGCTGGTTAATCACTCGCGCACCACGGGCAATCAATTGATACGCCCAGCAATAGGGTGACTGCTCGGGCGCGAAGCGAATGCTGCGTTGCTCCAGTTGTTGCCGCAGCCGTGCAGGGTCGAACACCTCCAGCTTGGCGGCCATCACCTGCACCAGCAAAATCTCCAGGCGCCGCCAAACGGCGTACTTTTGCTCGTCGCCATACAGGTTCCAGTTCACCACTTCGTGATGAAAACGCTTACAGCCACGACAGACCAGATCCCCATAAACCGTGGAGCAGAGGCCGACGCAAGGCGTCTTGATACGTTGAGAAGACATGGTGAACAGCTACACAGGCGGCAAAACAGGCGGGCATCTTAGACCTTTGTCCATACGCGGTCACCACGCCCGCATGGGCTTTGCGGCTTAACTTTAACGTCTTGTTGCAGTAGAATCGGCCGGCCTTTAAGGCGCCAATGTCCGTTGGAAGCTGTTTTCAAAGCGTCACGAGCACAGTTGGGAAGGCGTTGAGCAACCCGTACAGGGCAGCTCCGAGCGAACCGCACTTCCCTTGACCCGGCAGGAAATCGTTGCGACAGACACGCTGACCCGTTCAGCAGCCCGCCGCCGCCCTCATCAGGCCTCCTGCCGGCGTAAAACTTTGAAAACAGCTTCTGTTCGAAGACACTGAAACCCTGGTCCAACGGCTCAAAAAGCCGCGCGACGCTTGTGTTCAGTGATTTATGGATGCGCGTTCCGGACCCACCGGGACCACTGATGAGGGTAAAAACTGTGCTTGTAGCCTATCGCAAACATGTTGAAGAGCGTGCCGCTCAGGGCATCGTGCCCCAGCCGCTGAACGCCGAACAAACCGCAGGCCTGATCGAGCTGCTGAAAAACCCACCTGCTGGCGAAGAAGCCTTCCTGGTTGACCTGATCACCAACCGCGTTCCTGCGGGCGTGGATGAGGCTGCTTACGTCAAGGCCGGTTTCCTCTCTGCCATCGCCAAGGGCGAAGCCACCTCCCCGCTGATCAGCAAGACGCGCGCCGTCGAACTGCTGGGCACCATGCAGGGCGGCTACAACATCACCACCATGGTTGAACTGCTGGACAACGCCGAACTGTCGGCCGTTGCCGCTGAGCAGCTGAAGCACACCCTGCTGATGTTTGACGCCTTCCACGACGTTGCCGAAAAAGCCAAAGCTGGCAATGCCAACGCCAAAGCTGTGCTGGCCTCCTGGGCCGAAGGCGAGTGGTTCAAAAACCGCGCTGCCGTTCCAGAAAAAGTCACCCTGACCGTGTTCAAGGTCACTGGCGAAACCAACACCGACGACCTGTCGCCAGCACCTGATGCCTGGTCCCGCCCAGACATCCCGCTGCACGCCCTGGCCATGCTGAAAATGGCCCGCGACGGCATCAACCCAGACGCTCCTGGCAGCGTTGGCCCGATCAAGCAGATGGAAGCCCTGAAAGCCAAAGGCTTCCCGGTTGCCTACGTCGGCGACGTAGTGGGTACTGGTTCTTCGCGTAAATCCGCCACCAACTCGGTGCTGTGGTTCTTCGGCGACGACATCCCGAACGTGCCTAACAAGCGCGCTGGTGGCTTCTGCTTCGGCAGCAAAATCGCCCCGATCTTCTACAACACCATGGAAGACGCCGGCGCCCTGCCGATCGAATTCGATTGCAGCAACCTGGCCATGGGCGACGTCATTGACGTGTACCCGATCAAAGGCGAAGTGCGCCGTCACGGCAGCGACGAACTGGTTACCAGCTTCCAGCTGAAAACCGACGTACTGCTCGACGAAGTTCGCGCTGGCGGCCGTATTCCGCTGATCGTCGGCCGTGGCCTGACCGAAAAAGCCCGTGCTGAACTGGGTCTGGCACCGTCCGACCTGTTCAAGAAGCCGGAAGCGCCGGTCGACAGCGGCAAGGGCTTCACCCTGGCCCAGAAAATGGTTGGCCGCGCTTGCGGTCTGGCAGAAGGCCAGGGCGTACGTCCAGGCACCTACTGCGAACCGAAGATGACCACCGTGGGCTCGCAAGACACCACTGGCCCGATGACCCGTGACGAGCTGAAAGACCTGGCTTGCCTGGGCTTCTCTGCTGACCTGGTGATGCAGTCCTTCTGCCACACCGCGGCCTATCCAAAGCCGATCGACGTCACCACTCACCACACCCTGCCAGACTTCATCATGACCCGTGGCGGCGTGTCCCTGCGTCCGGGCGACGGCATCATCCACAGCTGGCTGAACCGTATGCTGCTGCCGGATACCGTCGGCACCGGTGGTGACTCGCACACCCGCTTCCCGATGGGCATCTCCTTCCCGGCCGGTTCCGGCCTGGTCGCCTTCGCCGCAGCCACCGGCGTTATGCCGCTGGACATGCCGGAGTCGGTACTGGTGCGTTTCAAGGGCAAACTGCAACCAGGCATCACCCTGCGTGACCTGGTCCACGCGATCCCTTACTACGCCATCAAGGCTGGCCTGCTGACCGTTGAGAAGAAGGGCAAGATCAACGCCTTCTCCGGCCGCATCCTCGAGATCGAAGGTCTGGACGAGCTGACCGTTGAACAGGCTTTCGAGCTGTCCGACGCCTCCGCCGAGCGCTCCGCTGCCGGTTGCACCATCAAGCTGCCGGAAAAAGCCATTGGCGAATACCTGCAGTCCAACATCACCCTGCTGCGCTGGATGATCGGCGAAGGCTACGGCGATGCGCGCACCCTGGAGCGTCGTGCTCAGGCCATGGAAGCCTGGCTGGCCAACCCGCAACTGCTGTCGGCTGACAGCGATGCGGAATACGCCGAAGTCATCGAAATCGACCTGGCTGACATCAAAGAGCCAGTCCTCTGCGCCCCGAACGACCCGGACGATGCCCGTCTGCTGTCGAGCGTACAAGGCCAGAAGATCGACGAAGTGTTCATCGGTTCGTGCATGACCAACATTGGTCACTTCCGCGCCGCCGGCAAGCTCCTGGAGAAAAATCCAGGCAACCTGCCGACTCGTCTGTGGCTGGCTCCGCCAACCAAGATGGACGCACACCAGCTGACCGAAGAAGGCTACTACGGCATCTACGGCAAAGCCGGCGCGCGCATGGAAATGCCAGGCTGCTCGCTGTGCATGGGTAACCAGGCACGGGTAGAAACCGGTTCGACCGTGGTCTCCACGTCGACCCGTAACTTCCCGAACCGTCTGGGCGACGCGACCAACGTGTACCTGGCGTCTGCCGAACTGGCAGCCGTTGCGGCGATCACCGGCAAACTGCCGACCGTTGAAGAGTACATGGTCTACGCGGCCGACATCGACAGCATGGCTGCCGACGTTTACCGCTACCTGAGCTTCGACCAGATTGCCGAGTTCCGTGAAGTTGCTGCGAACGCCAAGATTCCGGTCGTTCAAGCCTAACGAGCACAGCGTCAATAAAAACCCCGCCTAGTGCGGGGTTTTTATTGCCTGAGCACTAGGCAAATCGCAGCCAAATGGTTAGCGTAACTTCAGCTATTGAAGAAACATCGTGATCATTAGGGGGAACACCATGAAGCAACTGATTCTTGCCGCCTGCTGCGTACTGAGCCTGGCCGGCTGCTCCAGCGAATACATCATCGCCACCACCGACGGCCAGCTGATCAGCACCGACGGCAAGCCAAAACTCGACACCGACACCGACATGTACCGCTTCGAAGACAGTGAAGGCCGCGATCAACAGATCCAGAAATCGTCGGTCAAGCAAATCCTCGAGCGCTAACAGCCGCTTGATAGTGAACAGACCCCGCCGTGTGCGGGGTTTTGTTTATCCGCCGCACAACGCCACTCTGGCATATCGCTTGCTTAGGGTTATCTACAGCTAACGACCTGCCAACGGCGGCAGGCATAAATCAGACAACGGCGTCGCTCTCTGGCAGTGCACAAGCACAGCCGGACAGTGATTTTTTGTGCTTGGACGGAAAACCTAATGACCGACTCTCACCCGCAAAATCACCTTGATCCGCTCGCCTGGGTGGCGGGTTCCGACGCCCCGGAAAAAAGCGCCATCAACCTCGGCTTTATGGCCCTGACCGACTCGGCCTCGCTGATCGTGGCGGCCACCCAGGGCTTTGCCCAGCCTTACGGACTGACGCTGAACCTGCAGCGCCAAGCGTCCTGGGCCACCCTGCGGGACAAACTGCTGAGCGGCGAGCTGGATGCGGCCCAAGGCCTGTATGGCCTGCTGTATGCCGTACACCTGGGCATCGGCGGCACCCCGCCCGTGGACATGGCCGTGCTCATGGGCCTGTCCCAGAACGGCCAAAGCATCCACCTCTCACGCCCACTGCAGACTGCTGGCGTGACCAGCGCTGAAGCACTGCGCGAGCGCGTGCGCCAAAGCAGTGCAAAACTGACCTTCGCCCAGACCTTCCCCACCGGCACCCATGCCATGTGGCTCAATTACTGGCTGGCCAGCCAGGGCATCCACCCACTGGAAGACGTCAACAGCGTGGTCGTGCCGCCCTCGCAGATGGTCGCTCACCTCAAGGCCGGGCGTATCGACGGCTTCTGCGCCGGCGAGCCCTGGGGCGCCCACGCCATTGATGAACAGATGGGCTTTACCCTGACCACCAGCCAGGCGATCTGGCCCGACCACCCGGAGAAAGTTCTGGGCTGCACCCGCGCCTTTGTCGAGGAATACCCCAATACCGCGCGCGCCCTGGTGATGGCGGTGCTGGAAGCCAGCCGCTTTATCGATGCCAGCGAAGAGAACAAACGCAGCACCGCCCAACTGCTCAGCGGCAGCGAGTATCTGGATACGCCGCTGAACGCCATCCAGCCGCGCTTCCTCGGCCAGTATGAGGACGGCATGGGCTACGCCTGGCAGGATCAGCACCCGCTGCGCTTCTTTGCCAACGGCGAGGTGAACATGCCCTACCTGTCCGACGGCTTGTGGTTTATGAGCCAGTTCCGCCGCTGGGGCCTGCTGCGCAATGACCCGGACTATCAGGCCATTGCCGGCCAGGTCCAGCAGCTCAACCTTTACCGTGAAGCCGCCAGCCAGCTGGGCATCGCCCTGCCAGCCTCGGCCATGCGCAGCTCCACCCTGATTGACGGCAAAGTCTGGGACGGCAACGATCCCGCCGGCTACGCCCGCAGCTTTGCCTTGCACGCCTTGAGCGACAGCACTCAAGCCTCGGTCTCTGCCTAAGAGACGTACGTAATGGATATCACCGCCAAGATGTTACGAATCCTCCTGATCAATGACACCCCGAAGAAGGTTGGCCGGCTGCGCGCCGCACTGATTGAAGCCGGCTTCGACGTCATCGACGAGTCTGGCCTGATCATCGACCTGCCGGCCCGCGTGGAAGCCGTGCGCCCGGATGTGATCCTGATCGACAGCGACTCCCCCGGCCGCGACGTGATGGAGCAGGTCTGCCTGGTCACGCGTGACCAGCCGCGGCCGATCGTCATGTTCACCGACGAGCAAAACCCCGACGTGATGCGCCAGGCGATCCAGTCGGGGGTCAGCGCCTACATCGTCGAGGGCATCCAGGCGCAGCGACTGAAACCGATTCTCGATGTCGCCATGGTGCGCTTCGAGAGTGACCAGGCCCTGCGTGCCCAACTGCATGCCCGTGACCAGCAGATGGCCGAGCGCAAGCGCGTGGAGCTGGCCAAGGGCATGTTGATGAAGATGAAAAACTGCAACGAAGAAGAGGCTTACACCCTTATGCGCCGCCAGGCCATGAGCCGCCAGCAGAAGCTGATCCAGGTCGCCGAACAGATTATCGCCATGAGCGATCTGCTCGGCAGCTGAAGCCAACAGGCTTGCCGCCTCAGGCTGAGAGGCGTATTTTCCTCGACTGGCCAGCGCACTGGCCAACGTCGCTCGGACGGTTCCGGGCGCTTACGTTATCGAGGTTTACATGGCCGAACACCGTTCGCCGCGCCGCTTTGCGCGCATTGATCGTCTCCCCCCCTACGTTTTCAACATCACCGCCGAGCTGAAAATGGCGGCACGCCGCCGTGGTGAAGACATTATCGACTTCAGCATGGGCAACCCCGACGGCGCCACGCCGGCGCATATCGTCGAGAAGCTGGTACAGGTCGCCCAGCGCGATGACACCCACGGCTACTCCACCTCGCGCGGCATCCCGCGCCTGCGCCGCGCCATCTCGCACTGGTACAAAGACCGCTACGCCGTCGATATCGACCCGGACAGCGAAGCCATTGTCACCATCGGCTCCAAGGAAGGCCTGGCGCACTTGATGCTGGCCACCCTGGACCACGGCGATACCGTGCTGGTGCCCAACCCCAGCTACCCGATTCATATCTACGGCGCAGTGATTGCCGGCGCCCAGGTGCGTTCGGTACCGCTGATTCCCGGCGTGGATTTTTTCGTCGAGCTGGAAAAGGCCATCCGCGAAAGCATCCCCAAGCCGAAGATGATGATTCTCGGCTTCCCGTCCAACCCCACCGCCCAGTGCGTGGAGCTGGAGTTCTTCGAGCGCGTGGTGGCCCTGGCCAAGCAGTACGACATTCTGGTGGTCCACGACCTGGCCTATGCCGACATCGTCTTCGATGGCTGGAAGGCGCCGTCGATCATGCAAGTGCCCGGCGCCAAGGATATCGCGGTGGAGTTTTTCACCCTGTCCAAGAGCTACAACATGGCCGGCTGGCGCATCGGCTTTATGGTTGGCAATAAAGAACTGGTCAACGCGCTGGCGCGGATCAAGAGCTACCACGACTACGGCACCTTCACCCCGCTGCAAGTGGCCGCCATTGCCGCCCTGGAAGGCGACCAGCAATGTGTGCACGACATCGCCGAGCAGTACAAACAACGGCGCGACACCATCGTCCGCGGCCTGCATGACGCCGGCTGGATGGTCGAGAATCCCAAGGCGGCGATGTACATCTGGGCCAAAATCCCCGAGCCGTACGCCCATCTCGGCTCCCTGGAGTTCGCCAAGAAGCTGCTCAGCGATGCCAAGGTCTGCGTTTCTCCCGGCATTGGTTTTGGCGATTACGGCGACGATCACGTGCGCTTCGCCCTGATTGAAAACCAGGACCGTATCCGCCAGGCCGTACGTGGCATCAAGGCCATGTTCCGCGCCGATGGCTTGATGCCGGCCACGCCTGCGCGCAAAACCAGCCCGCCTCACGACTGACGCCCGCCCTTCGCCCAGAACACCCAAAACCGGCGCTCTGCGCGCACCAAGGTATGGCGCTGGTGCCAGGCACATGCACCAGCACATACCATCCACGCGCCCTTGCGCGTCCACTCACGCTTGTCCAACACACCTAAAGATCCATCCTATCTATCTGTTTTAAATAGAGAAAAAAATTAAAACAGAAGTTGGCAAGGTGCTTGCTAAAGCTCTGATACCACGTCTTAGGATCGCCAACGGCGGTGATCGGGACGAACAGACAAAGACGTCAAAGGCTCTCAGCCCCTTAAGGGTTTGATTGTCCGCGACGTCTTTTTTCGTTTCTGACCCCGAGGTATTAGTCATGCTCAACAACCGCCGTAACCTGCTGAAGAAAGCCCTGGTCGCCAGCCTGCTGGTGCTCTCGCCCCTGAGCCTGCAGATCGCTCACGCCGCCGACCCGGAAAAAGTCGAACTCAAACTCGGCTTTATCAAGCTCACCGACATGGCCCCGCTGGCCATCGCCTACGAGAAAGGCTTCTTCGAAGACGAAGGCCTGTACGTCACCCTTGAAGCCCAAGCCAACTGGAAGGTGCTGCTCGACCGCGTGATCATGGGCGAGCTGGACGGTGCACACATGCTGGCCGGTCAACCGCTCGGCGCCACCATCGGTTTTGGTACCAAGGCGGACGTGGTCACGGCCTTTTCCATGGACCTCAACGGCAACGCCATCACCATGTCCAACGCCGTTTGGGCCGAGATGAAGAAACACGTGCCGATGGAAAATGGCAAGCCGGTGCATCCAATCAAGGCGGACGCCCTCAAGCCGGTCATCGAGCAGTTCAAGGCCCAAGGCAAGCCCTTCAACCTGGCCATGGTGTTCCCGGTTTCCACTCACAACTATGAGCTGCGCTACTGGCTGGCCGCCGGCGGCATCAACCCTGGCATGTACGCCCCGGAGAAAGGCGACATCAGCGGTCAGCTCAATGCTGACGCCCTGCTCTCGGTCACCCCGCCGCCACAAATGCCGGCCACCCTGGAAGCCGGCACCATCAATGGTTACAGCGTGGGCGAGCCGTGGAACCAGGCTGCCGTATTCAAGGGCATTGGTGTGCCGGTGGTTACCGATTCGCAGATATGGAAGAACAACCCGGAAAAAGTCTTCGGCGTCTCCAAAGACTGGGCCGATGCCAACCCGGAAACCCACAAGCGCCTGGTCAAGGCCCTGATCCGTGCGGCTAAGTGGCTGGATGCCGATAACAACGCCAATCGCATGGAGGCGGTCAATATCATCTCGCGGCCTGAATACGTGGGTGCCGACGCCAAGGTAATCGCCAACTCGATGACCGGCTCATTTGAGTTCGAAAAAGGCGACGTACGCGACGCCAAGGACTTCAACGTGTTCTTCCGCTACAACGCCACCTACCCCTACTACTCGGACGCCATCTGGTACCTGACGCAAATGCGTCGCTGGGGTCAGATCGGCGAGCCGAAGTCGGATGACTGGTACCTGCAAACCGCCAAGAAAGCCTACCTGCCGGCCGTGTATCAGGAAGCCGCCAGCGAACTGGTCAAGGAAGGCAAGGCCAGCGCCAGCGACTTCCCGGCCGCCAGCGAAGAGGGCTTCCGCGCACCCAGCAACGAGTTCATCGATGGCATCACCTACGACGGCCGCAAGCCTAATGCTTACCTGTCTTCGTTCAAGATCGGTCTGACCCAGTAACCCCGCCGCACCCGGCAGCTCATCCAGGCTGCCGACCACGGGGCTGCAGCGCAGCCCCCTCATGACTTACTGAGGAACGGACGATGAGTAATCCAAGCGTCGCCACCCCGATCACCGACACTGTGAAAGCAGCCAAAAAGCAGGCACTGCTGAAAAAGTGGGCACCTGCGATGATTCTGCCCATGACCGGCATCTTCATCTTCCTGGTGCTCTGGCAGATGCTGGCGAGCAACATCAACACCAGCCTCGGCCAGTTCCCAGGACCGATCCAGGTGTACAGCCAGGCCAGCGGCTTGCTCGACAATCACTTTCAGGAGCAGGAAAAAGCCGCGCAATTCTATGCCCGCCAGGACAAACGCAACGCTGAGACCCTGGCCCGCGACCCGCAAGCCAAGGTGCAGACCCGCGCCTACACCGGCAAGCCGAGCTTCTTTGCGCAGATTTTCACCAGCCTCTATACGGTGCTCACCGGCTTTGCGATTGCCGCATTGATCGCCGTACCGCTGGGGATCGTCTGCGGCCTGTCAAAAAGCCTGTACACCGCCGTCAACCCACTGATTCAGCTGTTCAAGCCGGTATCGCCCCTGGCCTGGTTGCCGCTGGTAACCATGGTGGTCAGCGCCGTGTACACCAGCACCGACCCGCTGTTTGCCAAATCCTTCGTGACCTCGGCCGTGACCGTGGCCCTGTGCTGCCTGTGGCCAACGGTGATCAACACCACGGTCGGGGTGGCCAACATCGACAAGGACCTGCTCAACGTCAGCCGTGTGCTGAGCCTGTCGCCCATCAGCCATGTACGGCGGATCGTCTTGCCGGCGGCCATGCCGATGATCTTCACCGGCCTGCGCCTGTCCCTGGCCACCGGCTGGATGGTGCTGATCGCCGCGGAAATGCTGGCGCAGAACCCAGGCCTGGGCAAATTCATCTGGGATGAGTTCCAGAACGGCAGCTCCAACTCCCTCGGCCGCATCATGGTTGCCGTACTCACCATCGGCCTGATCGGTTTTATGCTCGACCGCCTGATGCTCATGCTCCAGCGCTATGCCAGCTGGGACAAGAATGCCGATCTGCGTTAAGCCCTTATTTACCAGGAGCCTGCCATGAGCACTGCTACCCACCTTGAACTCAGCAACGTCGGCATCAGCTTCCCCACCGACCAAGGCCTGTTCTGCGCCCTGCAGAACGTCAATCTGAAAATCGCCAAAGGCGAGTTCGTCTCGCTGATCGGCCACTCCGGTTGCGGCAAATCGACTGTTCTGAACATCGTTGCCGGTCTGTATCAAGCCAGCACCGGCGGCGTGATTCTCGACGGCCGCGAGGTCAACTCGCCCGGCCCGGAGCGCGCCGTGGTGTTCCAGAACCACAGCCTGCTGCCCTGGCTGAGCTGCTACGAGAACGTCGAACTGGCGGTGCGCCAGGTGTTCAAACACAGCAAATCGCGGCCGGAAATGCGCGAGTGGATTGAGCACAACCTCAATCTGGTCAACATGATGCACGCCAAGGACAAACGCCCCAGCGAGATCTCCGGCGGCATGAAACAGCGTATCGGCATCGCCCGTGCGCTGGCCATGCAACCCAAGGTCCTGCTGATGGATGAACCCTTCGGCGCCCTCGACGCCCTCACCCGCGCCCACCTGCAAGATTCCTTGATGACCATCCATCAGGAACTGGGCAACACGGTGATCATGATCACCCACGACGTCGACGAGGCCGTGCTGCTCTCCGACCGTATTGTGATGATGAGCAACGGCCCGGCCGCCACCATCGGCGATATTCTTCAGGTCGATCTGGCGCGCCCGCGCGAGCGCCTGGCCCTGGCCAACGACGCCCGCTACCACGAGTACCGCGCCGCCGTGCTGGAGTTCCTCTACCAGAAGCAACAACGCCCCGCCGCCTAGTCAAAGGCGCAGACCCTACGCGCCTGCTTGCGGGCGCTGTGGGGCCAAACCTGCACAGAGCTGATAAACTGCCCGCCGTTGGCCGTCTAACTCTTGCAGAGAGCAACACCTTGGAACTGTTCAAAGAATTCACCTTCGAATCAGCACACCGCCTCCCCCATGTACCGGCAGGCCACAAGTGCGGGCGCCTGCATGGCCATTCGTTCCGCGTCGCCATCTATATCGAAGGCGATGTCGATCCGTACACCGGCTGGATTCGCGATTTCTCCGAGATCAAGGCCATCTTCAAGCCGCTCTACGAGCGCCTCGACCACAACTACCTGAACGACCTCCCCGGCCTCGACAACCCCACCAGCGAAAACCTCGCCAAGTGGATCTGGCAAGAGCTCAAGCCGCTGCTGCCAGAGCTGTCGCGCATCCGCATTCACGAAACCTGCACCAGCGGTTGCGAATACCGCGGCGACTAGCCGCGCGCCCTTCTCGCCGCCCCGCCTCTAGCCCTTAGGCTCAACGCCCTGACCGGCCGTTAAGCCTAAGGCGCAGGCCAGACAACTGGCCACCGCCCCACATCGACCCTCTACAACCGACGCCTGCACCTGCAGCGCCAAACGGACGCGCTGCGCCTGATCAACCCATTAGCACAGACTCTCCGAGAAAAATTCCGGGTATAAAAAAACCGCAGCCTAGGCTGCGGTTTTTAATGACGCGCTCGGATTAGTGAGCGAACAGCGAGTTGCCTACCTTGCCTGCCAGTTTCTCAGGCTTGATCAGGAAACGGGCCAGGGCCGGCAGCAGCCACAAGGCACCGAACATGTTCCACAGCAACATGAAGGTCAGCATCAGGCCCATGTCGGCCTGGAACTTGATGGCCGAGAAGATCCAGGTAGCGACACCAATCGCCAGGCACAGACCGGTGAACAAGACCGCCTTACCCGTGGACTTGAGGGTCTCGTAGTAGGCTTCTTGCAAGGTCAGACCGGCGCGCAGGA
The DNA here is from genome assembly GCA_034519305.1 of Pseudomonas sp. Classification (GTDB taxonomy): domain Bacteria; phylum Pseudomonadota; class Gammaproteobacteria; order Pseudomonadales; family Pseudomonadaceae; genus Aquipseudomonas. The sequence continues at coordinate 99,304 of JAXHOM010000019.1, read as the reverse complement.
AGCTTTCCAGACGGCTGTAGATGTAAATACCGTAATCCACCCCGATACCCACACCCAAGGCAATCACCGGCAAGGTCGCCACCTTGACGCCGATGCCGAGGAACGCCATCAGTGCGTTACCCAGCACCGAGGTCAGTACCAGCGGCAGCACGATGCACAGGGTCGCGGCAAACGAGCGGAAGGTGATCATGCACATGGTGGCCACGCAGATGTACACCAGAATCAACACGGTCAGCTCGGAGTGTTTGATCACTTCGTTGGTGGCCGCTTCGATACCGGCGTTACCCGCTGCCAGGAGGAACTTACGATCTTCAGTATCGTGCTCCTTGGCAAACTGCTGCACCGCCTTCACCGCGCTGTCGAGGGTCTCCGCCTTGTGATCGTTGAGGAACACCAGCACCGGCGCCAGGGAACAATCGGTGTTGTACAGACCATCCGCACGGGAGATGGAGTTGTTCAACACGTCCTGGTTACGCGACAGGGTTTCCCACTTCAGGTTGCCCTCGTTCATGCCCTTGATCACCTGCTTGGACACGGTGACCAGCGAGATGGCCGACTGCACGCCCGGCGTGTTCTCCATGGTCCACATCAGCTCATCGATCGGCGCCATGGTGTCATGGGTCGAGCAACCTTCAGCCGAGGTTTTGACCATGACCACCAGCACATCAGAACTGGTCGAGTAGTTGCTGATGATGAAGGCGTTGTCATTGTTGTAGCGCGAGTCAGGACGCAGCTCAGGCGCACCTTGGTCGAGGTCACCAATCTTGAGGTTCTGGCCGTACCACAGACCGCCGGCAAAACCAGCCAGGGCAATCACCACCGAAATCGGCGCCACCACAGGGTGGGCAAAGTTCGACAGCAAACGCCAGAACGGATGGTTAGGCGCCGCAGCATCCTTCTTGCTGCGCTCAATGGCCTTCTTGCTGATGCCCAGATAGGAAATGGCAACCGGCAGCAGGATCAGGTTGGTGAACACGATCACGCCCACACCGATCGAGGCACCGATGGCCAGCTCACGGATCACGCCAATGTCCATGATCAGCAGGGTAATGAAGCCAACAGCATCCGCCAGAATCGCAATCATGCCCGGCAGGAACAACTGACGGAACGTGCGTCGCGCTGCGGTCAGGGCGTTATCGGCATTGCTTGAGTGCAGGGCAATACCGTTGATTTTCTGCACACCGTGGGAAATACCGATGGCGAAAATCAGGAACGGCACCAGCATCGAGTAAGGGTCGATACCAAAACCAACCAGATGCATCAGGCCCAGCTGCCAGATCACCGCCACCAGGGTGGTGGTCAGTACGGCAATGGTGCTGCGCATGCACCAGGTGAACCAGTACAGCAGCACCCAGGTGATGCCGAAGGCGATGGCGAAGAACATCACCACCATCATCAGGCCATCGATCAGGTCACCGACCTTCTTGGCAAAACCGACAATGTGAATTTTCACATTGGGATTCTGTGCCTCGAATTTGGTGCGGATTTTCTCTTCCAGCAGATGGGAGAACTGCTGATAGTCGATCTTGATCAACTTGCCCTGGTCTTCCGGGTCGGGAAACGACTCCAGCAACGGCACATCAACAATGCTCGACTTGAAGTTGTTCGCCACCAGACGACCAACCTGACCTGACTTGAGCACGTTGTTGCGCAGCTCATTGAGGCTGTCCGCCGTGCCGTTGTAGGTCTGCGGAATCACTTCACCACCGGCAAAGCCCTCCTCGGTCACTTCGCTCCAGCGCACGTTTGGCGTCCACAGCGACTTAAGCCCGGAACGATCAACACCAGGGATGTAGAACACCTCGTCGTTGATCTGCCGCAGGGTCTCCATGTACTCCTTGGAGAAAATATCGCCGTCTACCGCTTCAACGGAAATACGCACGCTGTTGCCAAGGTTGGCCAGATCATTGCGGTGCTCCATCATGTTTTTAATGAATGGATGCTGCAGCGGAATCATCTTTTCAAAGCTGGTCGAAGGCCGTACTTGCAGTGCTTGATAGCCCAGAAAGACACTGACCAGCAGGCAGATCAGAATCACTGCCGGCCGATTGTTGAAAATCAGGCGCTCTAGAAAGGTCGCCTTGTCCTGGTGATGGTTACTCATCGCTTATATACCCTATCAAGCCCGGCTTATTGTTGTGGCGCGGTGCCAGTTGGCGAAGCGACATGCACGCCGCCCTGACCTACCAGGATCAAATTGCCTTTTTCATCCGCACTGACGCCGGACAGAGACAAACGATCGGCACGGTTGATTACCGCGAAGTTATGGCCTTTGTCGGTGCTCTTCAGCACGCTACCACCATGGCCTACCACGACGACAGAGCCGTCCTTGAGCACGGCGCCATTAGACAAGCCGAAATCCAACCGGCCGGCGGCGCCCTTCAAATTGATTTGCTGCCAGGTCTTGCCGAAGTCACCCGAGCGAAACATGTGCCCGCGCAAGCCGTACACCAGGATGCCGCCCGTTTCGCCGGTACCCAGGGCACCAAACAGCGACCCCTCGTATGGACCTTCGACGGTTTCCCAGGTTTGTCCCCAGTCGCCTGAACGGTACATGCCGCCCATCTCGCCAACGGCGAACAGACCGGAGTCTTTAACTTCAGTGATCGCGTTCAGGTGGTGCTGGTCTTCGTTATCCAACCGGTCACTGACATCTTCCCAGTTCGCACCGCCGTCGGTGGTTTCCAGCAGGGCACCATAGGCCCCGACAGCAAAACCCTGTTCGGCATTCTTGAACCAGATATCCAGCAAGGGCGCTTCGCGCTCCAGGTCGATGAACTGTTCAGTCCAGGTCACACCGCCGTCTTCGGTCGCCAGAATCAAGGCATCGTGACCGGTTACCCAGCCCTTCTTGTCATCGATAAAAAACACCGAGGTCAGCATCTGCCGAGTCGGTACTTTGGCCTGCGCCCAAGAAGCGCCGTTGTCATCCGAATACAGAATATGACCGCGGTCACCGACGGCAACCAGACGTGCGCCAGCATGGGCGACATCCAGCAGCAGGCTTTCGACAGCCTTGGCTGACTCAATGGAATACACCGTGGCAGCTGCAGTATCAGCAGCCAATACCGGTGCGGCAGAAAATGTCAAAACCGACAGCACACCGCAAAGCGAAATCGCTTTAGCCAGTGGCGAGTGGAAGCGGAACGCTGGCGTGTGCATCAATGCCGCGCAAACACCAGACTGGGTGCGCCGCAAAACGGGCTCACTCATACACCTTTCCCCCTGATTGTTATTAGGTGGCGCTACCTTATAAGTAGACCGCCTATCCTATCCAGCAATAGAAACGCCTGACAATCAGCGTGTCGTTATGTTTTGTTACCCGCCCGGACTACTGCCTGCGTGCCAGAGCGGTTTAGCCATACAAAAAGGCCGCTACGAATGAGCGGCCTTTTCACTGTACCTAACGCTTAACGAGTGCCGCGACGACGCAGGGCAGCCGGCTTGAAGTAGCCGTCATCCGGCAACGGCTGGCTGAAGTCGATAGTGCCCGACTCTTCGCTGTCCAGGTTCTGCACATGGTAGCGACGGGCCTGCAGGTCGTGGAACACATCCAGCGCAGACCAAGTGGTCGGCAGCTCGTAGAAGTTTTTCAGGTAAGCAACCGAAACGCGCCACAGATCGCCACGGCCATCGTATTGGTCAACTTCTGCAGCTTGCCAGCTATCCTCGTCGAGGAACAGCACGCGCTTGGAGTAGATGTGACGCGCGCCAGCTTTCAGCTTGCCCTCGACAACCCACACACGGTGCAATTCCCAGCGAGTCAGGTCAGGATTCAAGTGACCCACTTGCAGCAGATCCTTGTATTTCACCCCAGCAGCCGTGACCTTGTAGTTGTTGTAAGGAATGTAGACTTCCTTCTTACCGACCAACTTCCACTCGTAACGATCCGGAGCACCGTTGAACATATCGGTGTCATCCGCAGTACGCAGACCATCGGCAGCGGAAATTGGCGTGTCGTAGGCCAGGTTCGGTGCACGACGCACGCGACGCTGACCGGCGTTGTAACCCCACGCCTGACGCGGCTCTTTAACCTGATCGAGGGTTTCGTGCACCAGCACCGCACCACCCGCCAGACGCGCCGGGCTCTTGGTGAACGACAGGTAGTCGAACAGGGTGTTGTTCAAGTCAGCAGCCGAACCCTTAGGGTTGTAGAAGCGGAACAGCGCTTCCTGCTGCGACGTTACCGGTGTGTAATCACCGTTACGCTGCACAGCCACTTCCGAGGCACGACGCACGATATAGCTGCCGCGATAGCGAGCAACGTGGTTCCACAGCGCCTCGACACCATTTTGCGGGATCGGGAACGGCACACCGCCGAAGGCGTCAACAAAACCGTTGCCACCTTCAACCAACTTGGCGTTTACGGCGTTCTTCGCGGTGTTTTCATACACCCACTGCGGCGCCGAGCCCGAACGACGGGTCGGGTAGACCGGCAGACGGAACGAGTTCGGGTAAGCATTGAACAGTGCAATCACACCTGGAGTCAGGTTGGCTTTGTACTGGTCCAGGTTGGCCTTGGTGATGGTGTACAGCGGCTTGTCTTCCGGGAAGGCATCCGGATGGTGTTGGCCAGGCTTGGTGTAGCCAGCCGGCTTGGTGGTGATACCACCGGTCCAGGCCGGAATGGTGCCTGCCGCGTTACCTGCTTTTTCGCCACCCATTGGGGTCAGCGAAGTGCCCAATTTGGCCGCTTCCTGAGGCGAGACCGCCGCCAGTACGCTACCAGCAGACAGTGCCAACGCAATCGCGGCACCCATCAGCGTGTGCTTTTTCAGCATCGTATTTCTCCGTGATGATTCAGCCACCGAAGGCCCGTAGACCCTCGGTATTATTCTATTTAGGTGTTAGAACGAGTACTTGACGTTGACGCCGATATTGTCGCGGTCGCGGGAAACGTTATCTTCCCCAGCGCCAGAATATTCGGTGTAAGCCAATTCGGCTTCCAGGCTGCTCAGGTAGCTAGCACGCAAGCCCAAGGTATACGCCTGACGACCCTCGATGAAGTTACCGGTCTGGCTCGAGTTACCCTCGAAGTCATTCTTGTAAACGGCATACGGGGAAAGGTTTACACCCGCGTACACGTCGTTCCAGGTGCCGTTCAACAGCAAGGTATAGCCGTAAGCATTTTTGTTGATCTGGCTGTCGCGATCATAACCACTCAGATAGGCACCATTCGAACGACCTGCGTAATAACGGGTACTGCCATCAAACGCCGTGTATTTCAAATCATCGCCACGATAGTGCTCGGACGCCAACTCAGCTACACCGAAAAGAGAGTCGAAGCTCAAGACAGGGCCGAAGTTCTGAATTGCACCAAGCGAAGAATTGAAAGTCTCCACTCGCACGTAATCGTGAACAGAACCATCACGAGCGATACGCTCACCGGCCAATAGAGCGGTGCCGCTATTTACGCCTGTGCTGCCCGAGTTATCGGCTATTTGCGACCCTTGTAAAATCAGATCACCAATCAAGTCATTGGTTGTAGCTATACCAATAGGGTTATTGGGACGATAAGCCAACTCACCAAACACCGAAGTCTCATCAAGCGTGGTATTGAAGCTCAAACCCAGCATGCGAATATCTTCAACGTATTCGCGCTGCGCACGCACCGCACCCAAGCACATCAAGGGTGGCCGCGCCGCCGGCAGCCGCACCACCAATCACAGGAGTTAGCGCTGCCAAATCAACACCTGTATAGCCATTCAAGTTGGCGGAAATAACGGGCTCTTTGGCATGATAGTTAACAAAATAAGCACCAAACTCTGTCGAATTCCACTCTTCTGCAATGTATTTGAACGACGTACCAAACTGCCCATCATTCTTAGCATTAATGTCGCTATCAACCTTGGCAACACGCATGATATTACCATCAGAGAAGTTAACGCCCTGCTGATAAAGCCCTGCAGCCTTAGCCGTTGGCAACAACGCACCAAGCGCACCCTGACCATTACCAATCGCGGTATAGGCCGGAATCAGAGCCTCTGCTGCGGTACCGCTAAAATCTCGATACGCCGTATTACCGCCATCAGCAAACAGATCGGTCTCAGCGAAGTAGGTACCAACCGGATCAACCGCAGTTTCTTTGAAGTTGAACTGATAAAAAACGTCTGCCGATAGATTATCGGTCAAGCCAACGCTGAGGTTGAATGCCTCAACCGGAATCAGTACTTCCTTCAACTCGGAGCCCGGCAGGCGGAATTTCGCGGCATCAACCGGGTTGGTAGTGTTCACGCCACCCCGATAGAACAGCCCCTCACCCCAGTTAAACACCTGCTTACCAAGACGCGCGGTAACCGGCTTCTCGGCAATATCCCAGTTGCCATAAACATAGGCATCGAGAATTTCTGCGTTACGACCTGCGGTATGACGGGTTTCGTAGGTGAAGCTGCTGTCACGCGGGTAGCTCTGGCTCGGCTGCGCAGGATTGTTCGCATCGTAATAGTCATTACGCTTGTCCATGATCTGCGTGTCATAGAACGCAGTACCACGCACAAATGCGCCGTAGTTCTGATAGGTCGCTTCCACATCGGTGGTGACCTTGAACACTTCGGAAACCAAGCCGGTGTCGAAATTACGATTGCCGTCGTTGGCGTTGATATCGTTGTTGTTTTTGTCCTGCCCTTGAACCCGCCACAGCTGGCCGTAAGAGACGGTGGTATCGATGGAGCCTGCGATTTCGTCATCAGCAAAGCTGAACTCTACAGCCTGCACCTGACCAGCAACCAGCAACGGCAGAAGACCGGCCAAGGCGAAACCTGCTTTCGCCGGAGCGAAACGCAACAGGGGCTTACGGGCATTTATTTCCATCGAGTTCTTACTCCGCGGACAGACTAATTCTTTTATTGAGCCCTGAAACACCAGAGCCCGGCTTGGCCGTACGCTTGACGGCCTTTTGACTGTTCAGGCAGCTAAGGCCCTTTAACCTTTCCCCGCGCCAAATGACTTCAGGCGAGCTTAACCTTCTGACAAGAGCAAGCATGATGCCAATGTGCAAAATAATCTGAGTGCGCGCGGCACGAATCAGCAAATATTTTGTGACTGTACAGCCATCATCCAGCGTCAGCGCTTTTCGCCTTTCAAACGCGCGTTTTGTCCTACGATCTGGCGCAATCTGTCAGCCACCCCGATAGACACAAGGCAAAATGTTCAGCAATTCCATCTCACGTCAATATAAATGAAGCCGCTATAAGCAGAGCTTTCGCTAGACCCAAACCTGTCGTCTCAGACAGGTAACAAAAAAGTGTTACCAAAAGAACACAGGTAACACTTCTTCAGCCAGCAATCAGCGCAAGCCAGGGTTAAGCCAGGCTCTTGCTCAACACCTCATACACGTCACTGGACAGCTCACCCGAACTGAGGATGCGCTGCAGCTGTGCCTGCATCAGCACCTGCCGTGCGCTGTCGTACTTGCGCCAGCGCGTCAACGGCGCCAGTTGCCGAGAGGCGATCTGCGGATTGGTGGCATTCAGGCTGATCACCTGGTCAGCCAGGAAGCGGTAGCCCGAGCCATCGGCCGCGTGGAAGTTGATCAGGTTTTGCCCGGCAAAGGCACCAATCAGCGCACGCACCTTATTGGGGTTCTTCATGGTGAAGGCCGGGTGCTCCATCAACGCCTCGACCCGCTGCAAACCACCCGGCAAGCCACTGGCGGCCTGGACGCTGAACCACTGATCCATCACCAGCGGGTTGTCTTTGAAGTGCTCGGCAAACTCGGCCAGGGCCTGGGCCTTTTCCGCTTCGAACGGCGAATTAACCAGCACCGCCAGCGCCCCCAGGCGCTCAGTCATGTTGTCGCAGGCACCATATTGCTCAAGGCAGGCGGCCAACACTTGCGGCCGCTCACACAACATCAAGTAAGACAGCGCAATGTTCTGCAGGCTACGGCGGGCAAAGTGCTCGGCTTGCGCCACATAGGGCGTACTGCGCGAGGCCACGCGATTGTCCTGATAGCGCTGCCACAGTGGCTCAAACAGACTTTCAGCCAGCTGCCGACGGGCAAACTCGCGCGCGGCGTGAATGGCGTCGACATCCGCCACTTCACTGATTTCGGTCAGATACGCCTCACCCGGCAACGACAGCATCTCCGCCACCATGGCCGGGTCCAGCGCGTCATTGGTCAGCACTGCCCGCAGGGCTTCGACCAGGCGCTGATCAAGTACCAGCGCCTCACCGCGCTGCACCTGAGCAATCAGCTCCTGCAACACCTGCACGGCCAGTTGCTGCCCGGCCTCCCAGCGGTTGAAGCCGTCGCTGTCGTGCTGCATCAGGAACATCAGTTGGTCACGGCTGTAGGGGAAGCTGAGCTTGACCGGGGCCGAGAAGCCGCGCAGCAAGGAAGGCAAAGGCCGCTCGCCGATCTCGACGAAGGTGAAGCTCTGCTCGGCTTGCGTCACCGACAGCACCCGCGTGTTACCTGCGGCAGCCGCTTCGCCCTGCAGGCGCAGTGGCAACTCTTGCCCTTGTGCGTCCAACAGCGCCAGCTCCACCGGGATCACAAACGGCAGTTTTTCGACTTGCCCCGGTGTTGCCGGGCAGCTTTGGGCAAAGTTCAGGGTGTAGGTCTGCGCGGCTGCATCGTAATGCTCGCTGACCGCCAGGCGCGGCGTACCCGCCTGGCTGTACCAGCGTTTGAACTGGCTGAGATCGACGCCCGAGGCATCCTCCATGGCCTTGACGAAATCGTCGCAGGTCACGGCCTGACCATCATGACGACTGAAGTACAGATCAGAACCCTGACGGAAGCGCTCAGCCCCCAGCAGGGTGTGAATCATGCGCAACACTTCCGAGCCCTTCTCGTAGATGGTCAGGGTGTAGAAGTTGGAAATTTCCATAAAGGCATCGGGGCGAATCGGGTGCGCCATCGGTCCGGCATCTTCGGCAAACTGATGGGTGCGCAGGTACGCGACGTCTTCGATGCGCTTGACCGTGCGCGAGTTCATGTCGGCGGAAAACTCCGCGTCACGGAACACGGTAAAGCCTTCTTTCAGCGACAACTGGAACCAGTCGCGGCAGGTCACGCGGTTGCCCGACCAGTTGTGGAAGTACTCATGGGCCACCACCGCCTCGACCCGCTGGTGCGCGGCGTCGGTGGCGGTTTCGGCGCGGGCCAGAACGCAGCTGGAGTTGAAGATATTCAACCCCTTGTTCTCCATGGCGCCCATGTTGAAGTCGTTGACCGCGACGATCATGAAGATGTCGAGGTCGTACTCACGGCCATACACCTCTTCGTCCCAACGCATGGACTTTTTCAGGCTGTCCATGGCGTGCTGGCACTTGTCGACGTTCTCTGGCTCGACATAGATGCGCAGTGTCACTTCGCGCGCGCTCATGGTGGTGAAGGTATCTTCGATACACCACAAATCGCCCGCCACCAGGGCAAACAGGTAGGCCGGTTTCATAAACGGGTCCTGCCAGGTCGCCCAATGCCGACCGCCTTCTTCCACGCCACTGGCAATCGGGTTGCCGTTGGACAGCAACACCGGATAGTCCTGCTGGGAAGCACTCAGGCTGGTGGTGAAGCGGCTCATCACATCCGGGCGATCGAGGTAATAGGTGATCTTGCGGAACCCCTCGGCCTCGCACTGGGTGCAGAACATGCCGCTGGATTTGTACAAGCCTTCCAGCGCCGTGTTGCTTTCCGGGTGGATGCGCACCGTGCTGTTGAGGGTGAAACTGGCGCTGCCCGGTTGCAGGCTCAAGTGGCTATCGGTCAGCTGATAATCGCTGGGCTGCAGCTCAACATCATCCAGCGCCAGGGCCAGCAACTCCAACTGCTGACCATCCAGCACCAGCAGCGGCAAGTCGGCACCACGGGCCGGGTTGCGCCGCATGACCAGTTGCGCGTGCACCAGCGTATGGTCCTCGTACAGCTCGAATGTGAGGTTGGTCTCGTCGATCAGGTAGTCGGGGGCCTGATAGTCCTTGAGGTAGATCATTTTCGGCTGTTCGGTACGCATAGCTGCTGGCCTCTAGAGCTGATGCACGGCGAGTTGGTAGGCCGTGAATTTACGAATATTGATCACGCCAGTATCGAAGATCAGGTACTGGCCCTTGATCCCCTGCAGCGTGCCCTCGACGACGGGCGTTTTTTCCAGATCAAAACTGGCCACTTTGGCGGGATAAGCCAACACGGGGTAGGCAATGTCCACCACCGCAAGATCGCTGAGGGGCTGAATCGCCTGCAGGCCAAAGCGCTCTTGCAGGGTGGTGACCCCATCATGGCAAGCCTCGAAGATCTCCCCAGCCAACTGCGCCAGGTCCAGCGGCGCCGCCTCACCCTTGAGCATGGCGCGCCAGTTGGTGCGATCGGTGACCTGACTGCGCAGCACGTCTTCCACCAGCCCGGATTGCTGACGAGTCGCGACACGCATGATCGGCAAGGCCTGGGTCGCGCCCTGATCGATCCAGCGGGTCGGCACCTGGGTTGCCCGCGTGATGCCGACCTTGGCTCCGGAGGAGTTGGCCAGATAGACCACATGATCGGTCATGCAAAACTGCTCGCCCCAGGCCGGCTCACGACAGGTGCCGGCCGCATAGTGGCAGCGCTCCGGGCTCATGATGCAGGTGTCGCACTGCGCCAGCTTGCTGAAGCACGGATAGCAGTAGCCCTGACTGAAGCTCTTTTTAGTCTTGCGCCCGCAATGGCTGCAATGGATAGCCCCCAGGTACTCCAGGCGTACGCCCTGCCCCAGCAACGCATTGAGGTCCAGATCCTGCTCACCCAGCCGCAAGCTGTACTGCACCGGCTGCTCCAGCCGGGTGCCCATCTTGCTCAGGGCACCGCGCCCAAGCTCCAGCATCAGTGCAGGGTGTCCGAGGTTTTGAACAGCAGATTGGGAATCGGCTCGGCATGGGACTCACACGCCTGCTCGCCCATGTAACCAGTGCGCTGGTCTTCCGGCAGGTTTTGCTGCTCCCAGGCAATCATCGCCTGCAGGGACAACTCTTTCTGCTCCTGAGTGAGCTTGCGACCATCGGGCCATTTACCGATTTCCACTGCCAGCTTCAGGCTTTGGTAGATGTCCGGGGTGATGTTTTCGATCATTTCAACGAAGGACGACATGGCAGTCTCCAAAAACAAAGGCGCAGTTTAACGATGACGGCGCGCCAGCGCACCGCCCAACAAGCCCGCCAGGCAACCCGCGAGCAAGCCACCGACATGCGCCGCATTGGCAATCGAGCCAAAACCCAGCGCGGTAATCAGCCCGGAGGCGCACAACAACAGCCAGACCAGCATCATCACCAGCACCCCAGGCGGCAGGTGATACGCCGGCGTCGGCGCCAGGCGCTGGAAGATCCAGCAATAGCCCAGCAAGCCATACAGCACACCGGACAGGCCACCAAACAGCGACGGCCCACCAAACAGGTACTGCGCCGCATTCGACAGCAGGGCAAACAACAGGGTCAGCGCCAGCAACCAGCCTGCGCCCTGACGCGCCTCGATGCGCCGGCCAAGCTCCCAGTACCACAGGCTGTTCATGGCCAGGTGAAGAATGCCGAAGTGAATCAGCATCGGCGTGAACAACCGCCACCACTGCCCGGCCGCCAGACTGTCGGCCGGCGGAATAAACACCAGGTAATCGCCCTGCAGACGGAAGTCCGCAAAGGTCAGCCAATGCAGGGTCGCCGGGTTGTCGCCCAACAGCGTCACACCGGCCACCAGCAGCGTAAGCGACAGCACCAGCAGAGTCATTTTACTGGTCGCCCACACCTCGCTTAAGCGGCCCTGGCGGCGCGCAGGCACCAACGCCTGCAAACGCGGATCGCCCTCAGGGAAGCGCCTGTACAGCTCTCGCACATCGGCGGCCTGCGCTTCGCTGGGCACCCAGAGCACCTGTTCGCCAGCTTCTTCACTGACTCGATGGGGCACCTGCAAGCGCTGCAGCACGCCGACAAAACCGCTCAGATCAACATCCAGGGGTAAACGTAACGCGGCTATCGCCGTCATCGTGGAGCCTCCGGTCGCTCGACCTCGACCCAACAGAATTTTTGCGGATCCAGGCGGGTTTCCTGGTCCAGGCGGTAGGCCACCAACTTGCCAAACATCACCGCGCTGTAATCCAGGCACGCCAGGTTTGGGCGGATCGGCGCTGGCCGGCCACGGCGCCAGTAATGGCCAACAAACAACAACGGCTGATCCTCGCCATAGTGCAAGAGCTGGTCTTTTTGCTGGGCCGACAACGGCGTCTGCGCCACATGTGCGGGCAAAGCATCGGGCTGAAAGACGATATCGCCGTAGGTTTGCGGCGCCTCGGCCCAGAACTTGGTGCGAAAATGCGCCCGGGTATAACCATCATCCCCGGTCAAGGTCAGGCCATCGGGCAGGCGCATATCGGTGCCGCAGAGCAGCCGACTACAGGTACTCGCGGCAAAACTGCCAGGCTCGGCGGCGGCCTGGACAAAAGCCTGATCGATGCAGCCCTGCGGGTAGCGCTGGCGTAACGCCGCAATCCGCGCCTCATCCCAGCAGGCGTGGACCATGCGAAAGCGCCCAGCATCGAGAAACAACGGCAGCTCATAAAACCAGGCGAGAAACTCGCGCAGCTCATCGGCATAGGCATCGAACTGCTGCAGGGTTTCCTGCAACTGCCGACCATGGCGCGCCGTATGCGGGCGTACATAACTGTTGCTGACATCAGCCCTCGGCGTATGCCAGCCCAGAGCGTTGAACTCGTGATTACCCATCAGGCAATGGGCTTGCCCAGCCTCGACCATGGCATGCACCAGATGCAGGGCCTCACGAATCCGCGGGCCGCGATCGATGATGTCGCCGAGAAACAGCGCCATCCGCCGCGGATGACGCCAGACCCCGGCGTGCAGGCGATAGCCCAGGCTGTCGAGCAAGTGCTCCAGGCTATGGGCACAGCCATGCACGTCACCAATCAGGTCGTAGCCACGGTCCGCGTCGAGGTGCATTACTCGGCCCCGCCCAGCCGGCTCCCCCAGCCCAGTTTGGTCCGGCAAGCCTCATAATAATTGTGATCCAGCGGGTGAATCAGGCAGAGCTTTTGCGGCTTTTTGCGGATGGTGATGGTGTCGCCGGGCGCGCAGGTGAAGTGGTTCTGACCGTCACAGGACACCAGCGGGTAGATCTGCAGATCTTTGGACACCACCACTTTCAACTCGCTGTTGCCGTCCACCACAATCGGCCGACTGGACAAGGTGTGCGGGTACATGGGCACGATGACGATGGCATCCAGTTTCGGGTGCATGATCGGCCCGCCGGCCGACAGCGCATAAGCCGTCGACCCGGTAGGCGTAGCCACGATCAAGCCATCGGCCTTCTGACTGCAGACGAATTGACCGTCGATGTACAGCTCGAACTCAATCATTCGCGTCGACTTGCCGGGGTGCAGCACCACGTCATTGAGGGCATCACCCTGACCAATCGACTCGTCGTGACGACGCACCGACGCCTCAAGCAGAAAGCGGCTCTCGCTCAGGTAATGCCCTTCTAGCACCTCGGCGACTTTCACTTCCAGCTCATCGGGACGGATGTCAGTGAGAAAGCCGAGGCTGCCACGGTTGATCCCCAGTACCGGCACTTTGTGCTGCGCCAGCACCCGCGCAGCGCCGAGCAAACTGCCGTCACCGCCAACCACAATCACCAGGTCGCAGATCTCGCCCAGCAGTTTGCGCGACGAGGTTTGCAGGCCATGGCCGGGCAGCACTTCGGCGATGCTGTCTTCGAGGATCACGTGCAGCTGCCGGGCGAGCAGAAATTTCTTCAGCCGGCGAATGGTGTCGAGTACCTGGGCGCTGCCCAGACGGCCAATGATGCCGATGTTGCGAAACTGGTCCATGGAGCTCTCGACGACAGATGAATAGCGCCGATTATGGGCGAAAGCCGCCGACACCAGCAAACCAAAGCCCTATTTAGGGTGGCAGACGCTATGCTCGGCACATGAACCCATTCAGTCAGCTACACGAACTCCCCCGCCAACTCCGCCATCCCGCGGTGCGCGACCTCGCCTGGACACTACTGTCCGCGCCCTTGCTGCAACATGCCGACTGGCCGCAGCGCCATCCGCTCAGCGCCAGCACCTGGGCCCAAACGCCCGGCCTGCTGGCCGACTGGCTGCGCCAGCAGGAGCACGACAGCGGCGCACTCGAACAGTGGCTAGCCCGCACGCATCACCGGCGCCTGGGTCTGTATTACGAGCAACTGTGGCAATTTGCCCTGCACGCAGCACCGGGGGTGGAGCTGCTGGCCGCCAACCTGGCGATCCGCGAAGAGGGGCGCACCCTCGGCGAGCTGGACGTGGTGATCCGCGATGCTGAGGGCGACCATCACCTGGAGTTGGCGATCAAGCTCTACCTGGGACCTGCGCAAAGCGACGGTGAGGCCTGCGCCAACTGGTTAGGTCCAGGCCGCCATGACTGCCTGGGTCGCAAGCTCGACCACCTGCGCCTGCAACAACTGCCGCTGTCGAGCAGCCCGCAGGCGCTGGCCGCGCTGAGCAACTGGCAAGCCCAGCAGGTGCAGGCCGAGCTCTGGCTCGGCGGCTATCTGTTCTACCCCTGGCCCGGTCATTGCGACTCGCCACGCGGCGCCCAGCCGCAACACTTGCGTGGTGTCTGGCTGACCCGCCAGGCGTGGCCGGCATTCACGCAACAGCAAGGCGGACGCTGGCTGCTGTTACCGCGCAGCGCCTGGCTGGCACCCGCGCGCGCCAGCCAAGCCGAATGCTTGAGCCTGATTGAATTGAATCAGTGGCTGACCCAACTCGAACCGCAGGCCGCGCCGGTACTACTGGCGCGCCTGGAGGTGGATGACAAAGGTGACTGGCAGGAGGTGCAGCGCTTGTTCCTGGTCGCCGACACCTGGTCGCAGGAGCCGGCAACAGTGCCCGGATCAAGCGCCGACGCTTAAAGACTGCGTTCGGTACGCCCGCCGGACCGAGCCAAGTAGCCTGAGCCGCTCTCGCACAGCAAGGCGTCACGCTGGATCGCCGGCAAGGCATCCAGCCCATCGCGCAACGCATAGGCCGAATACCCCAGCTGCGACAACAGAAACACCGCACTGGCGCTGCGCTTACCGCTGTCGCAATAGCACAGGTAGGTTTTGCCTTGATCCAGCAAACGGGTCTTCAGGCGCAACAAGTGCAGTGGCATGTTCAACGCTTCCTGCGCGTGCGCCCGCTCGTACTCTTGCAGCAGGCGCACATCCAGCCATTGCGCACCCGCGCTAAGCAGTCGGGTCGCCTCACCGAACGACACCTCGGCCACCACCGGCGCCTTGAGCAAGGCAAAAAAATCCTGGCGATCTAGACGCAGTACCACGCCATCTTCCAGCAACGTCACGCTGGCATTGCGGGGCTGATCCGCCAGCAGGGCCTCTTCGCCAAAGCAGGCGCCCACCTCCAACTCGGCCAGCACCTGATGGGCGCTGCCTGCACCACGGATCACTTCGGCACGGCCGCTCTTGAGGAAATAACAGCAATCGCCGACGTCCCCCTCGCGCAACACGGCGCTGCCAGCGGGCAGTTCAACGCGCTGCAAACGCCCGAGCATGGCCCGCACATTGGACGGCGGCACCTTGGCAAACAACGGATTTTCCAGCAGACGAGCCACCCACTCGACATCCTCACCGCCCTGCTCCAACTCCAGCAGCAGGTCGTGATAAGCCGAGCGCCAGGTCAATAGCCGCGCCAGGGTTGCACTGTCGAGCACCAGCAAGCTGACATCGGTCAGCGCCCGCACCTCATGCAAACGCGGCAAGCTCGGCGACAACGGATGGCAACTGGCCTCGCTACCAGCGACCAGATGCTCCTGCTGCCCGGAGGCGGACACCAGCAACAGCTCACCCGAGAGCAGGTAATAGGTCAGGCGGGCCTGATCGCCCTCACGAAACAGCAGCTGCCCCGCCAGCAGATGCTGGGGCACCAACTGACTGCGCAGCTCGCGCCACTGCTGCTCGGACAACACATTGAGAGGTGTCAGGCTGCGCAGCTGTTCGGGGTTCAAGGGGTCACTCATGGCAATATCCAGTTCCGCCGCTGCACATTTGAATTAATTAACCGCAGCGCCACCCGGCTGATCAACATCCGCCAGGGGCGCACGTCGCCCTTGCAAGCCACCGGTATGCACAAACACAACACGGCTACCGCGGGCAAAGTAACCGGCCTCGGTCTGCTCACGCAATGCCAGCAGGGCTTTTGCCGTATACAGCGGCTCCAGTAGGGGCGAGCCAGCTTGCTCTGCCTGCGCCATAAAGGCCAACAACTCGGCATCCATGCGCGCAAAGCCGCCCCGGCACGCATGCAGCAGATGGTAGCCCTGATCCGCCACTCCAGCTTCAGCCAACACCCTGGCAATCTGCTCTGCCGTACCGTGATCACCCGGCACCGCCAAGGCGGCAAACACCGGTTTGTCGCCGGCTTCGGCCAACACCAGGCCCGCTGCCGTAGTGCCTGTGCCTGCTGCCAGCCACCAGGCATCGTAATCCGCCCAGCCAATGCTGCTTAACTGGGCCCGCACCTGCTGGCGTAGCGGCATACAACCACGAGCACCGAGCAGGCCACTGCCGCCCTCTCCAACCGCCAGCAGGTGCGGGTAACGCTGCTGCCACGCCGCCCAGAAATCGGGCTTATTGCGCGCCCGGTAGCCACCATAACCGAGCCAGTGCAACTGCATGCCCCACGCCTGCAGATCGCGCACAGTCGGCGTGTCCTGGGGCTCGCCACGCAACAAACCGACCACCGGAAAAGCAAAACGCTGGCCGGCCGCGGCCAGTGCATGCAGATGATTGGAGTGGGCACCGCCCAGACTGATCAGACCCGCCGCCCCGGAGTCAGCGGCTAAGGCCAGATAAGGCGCAAGTTTGAACCACTTGTTGCCACTGATCAGCGGATCCATCAGGTCCAGACGCAGCACCGCCAGTTCAATTCCGGCGGCCTCAGCCCAATCGAGGGGCAACAGGTGCAGCGGTGCGTGCGGCTGCCAGTTGGGTAAATTCAGCGCCAAGACCTAGCCAACAGTACGCAGGCGACTGCTGTTCTTGTGCCGGGCACAGCAGTTGGAGTCGCCCATCACGAAACGGCTGGCGGTATCGACGCGGTCAATTGGCATGGCGCAGCGCTCGCCGCTGGGCAACTGCGCTTCGCAGGTTGGTGACTGATAGTGGCTCAGCCACTGGCGATACTGCGCCTCGGACACAAAACACTTGGCCGCAGCATAGGCCATGGGATTGTCCTGATAGCGCGCCACATCCTGCAGCGGAATGGTTAGATGACCGGCGCCTGGATGGTAGACAACAAACACCACGCCCAACTTGGACAGGCGCTCTAGGATCTGCTCGCCGCCCTGGCTGGCAAACTCATCGCGCTCGCGCTTGAGGCGAGTGATTTCCTGTTCTTGCTGCATGTCCAACTCATTGCGGTAAGCCAGCTCGACATCGCGGATGGCGACCTGCTCCTTGTATTCCACCACGGCGGCAGCCACTTTGGCCTGCAGCTCAGCCTCAAACTGGCCACGGAGAATATCTGCCTCGCTGCGCGCGTGCAGCTCAAGGGCACGCAGTTGCTGGGCCAGCTCCTGGCGATTGGTTTGAAAGCCATTCACCTGCTCGGCGAGTTGCGCTTTAAGGCTGGCGTTCAACTCCTCCTGCTGACGCAAAGCCTGCTGCAGGCCCTGCAACTGGGCCTGCAAGGATTGCGCAAGCTCATCACTGGCCAAACGAAACTTAGCCAGCTCATCCTCATGCTGCTGGGTCATGCTGCTGATCCGCAGGCGCTGCTGCTTGATCAATTGGGCGGCTTTGAGACGCTGCTCCTGATCGGCCTTTTCGGCATTTTTGTCGGCCTGCTCCTGGGCGGGGTCTGGCGTGTACCAGCGCTCCTCGGAAGCCATCTGCAAGCGTTGCGGCTCCACCAGTTGCGGGGTGTCATCCTCTACCAGCAAGCCCATGCCGTTGCGCTTCGCCGCATCGCGCAGCAGCGCCAAGTCGTTATGGCCCGGCGACAAGCTCGGATCCCAGAGGTGCATCTGATGCCAGGACACCGGGCACTGACTGCGACAGGCCAGGCGAATAGGCCCAGCGCCCAGGTCCGGCCCGCGCCCAGCGTTATCGGCCAAATGTCGTAGGGGAATATTCCAGCCCTTATCGGCTGCGCCACGCTCGTCAAAATCGAGGTAGAAAAACACCGCGGCACGGACCAGCAAGCGTGGATTAATCATCAGATAAGCCATGCGCATCTGCTGATCTGCGTACTCGGGCATGTTGACCACGCCGTCGAGCAGGGCCTCAAATTCGGCATAGAGCATTTCTTTGCAGACGCCGCGTTCATTGAAGAACATAACGGCTTCGACCATTTGCGGTTTTTTCTGCATGCTCATGAACGTTCCTCTAGCCGGCAAGACACTGCCACGTTGGCGGGCAGGTATCTAACGGATGGCACCTAATCTGCGCAGTCAGGCGCTGGCACTGTGTTTTGGCCAGTTTAGGGGAAAATGCAAAGTGGGCAATGTGACTGGGTTGGCAGTCATCCTGCCAGTTGGCTCACAGGAGCCAGCAGCAGAACGAAACTGTGACGGGGTTGCACTGCGTCAGGCCTTTTTCGCCGCCAGCAGCGGTGCCAAACGGCGCCCCATCTCGTCGCCGAGGGCCTGCAGGCCGCTCATTGGACGGACCATGACTTCGAAGTCAACAATTTTGCCTTCGGCATCAAAGCGAATCAGGTCGATACCCTTGAGTTCACGCCCGGCCACCTGAGCGCTGAACTCCAGCACCACATTGAGGCCGTCCTCGCTGACCAGCTCACGATGGTAGGTAAAACCCTCAAACACCTTGACCACTGTCTTGAGGATCAGGCCGACCACGGGAGCACCCGGATACGGCGTATGCGCCATCGGCGAGCGAAACACCGCTTGCTCATGCAGCAACTCAGGCAGTGCCTGTAGGTCATTGCTGGCGATCATCTGGTGCCAGCGCTGCAAGGTGGCGGCAGCGGCCGGCTGAAGTTGGGCATTAGTGGACATAGGCGGTTCCTTATTGTTCTAGCCCCCATAGCAAACGCCCCGCACTAGGCGGGGCGTTTGCTCGATCAGAGTTCGGCCGCGAGGCGCGAGCCTTGATTGATGGCACGCTTGGCATCCAGCTCGGCGGCCACATCGGCGCCACCAATTAGATGCACGCTTTGCCCTGCGGCCACCAGGCCATCCTGCAACTCACGCAGAGGGTCCTGACCGGCACAGATGATCACCGTATCCACCGGCAGCACCTGCGGCTCGCCATCGGCAATGCGGATATGCAAACCGGCCTCGTCAATCTTCAAGTACTCAACGCTGTTGAGCATTTGCACGTTCTTGTTCTTCAAGCCTGCACGGTGAATCCAACCGGTGGTTTTACCCAGACCGTCGCCCACCTTGGACTTTTTGCGCTGCAGCAGGAACACCTTGCGTGCCGCCGGATGGGGCTGTGCTTGTACGCCTGCAACACCGCCGCGAGCCTCCAACTGGGCATCGATGCCCCACTCCTTCCAGAACGCTTCACGGCTGAGGCTGGTGGCTTCGCCCTGGTGAGTGATGAACTCGGAAACGTCAAAACCAATGCCGCCTGCGCCAATCACGGCTACCGTCTGGCCAACCGGCTTACGCTGCAGAATAGCGTCCAGGTAGTTGATGACCTTGGGGCTCTCGACACCTGGAATCTCCGGCGTGCGCGGAGCGATACCGGTCGCCAGGATGATTTCATCAAAACCGCCAGCAACCAGATCATCGACACTGACACGGGTGTTCAGACGCAGATCAACGCCGGTGGTTTCCAGCTTGCGCTTGAAGTAACGCAGGGTTTCAAAGAACTCTTCCTTGCCCGGCACTTGCTTGGCCACGTTGAACTGGCCGCCGATCTCGCTGGACGAATCGAACAGGGTCACGCTGTGGCCACGCTCGGCCGCCACAGTGGCCACCGACAAGCCTGCTGGGCCAGCACCGACCACCGCGACTTTCTTGACCTGGGTGGTGGCGATGTAATTCAGTTCGGTCTCGTGGCAGGCACGCGGGTTGACCAGGCAGCTGGTCAGTTTGCCGCCAAAGGTGTGGTCCAGGCAGGCCTGGTTACAGCCGATGCAGGTATTGATTTCATCGGCACGGCCTTCAGCCGCTTTGTTGACGAACTCTGGGTCAGCGAGGAACGGACGCGCCATGGAGACCATGTCAGCGTCACCTTCGGCCAGCACCTGTTCGGCGATTTCCGGCGTGTTGATGCGGTTGGTGGTGATCAGCGGAATCTTCACCTCGCCACGCAGTTTGGCGGTGACCTTGGTGAAGGCAGCGCGAGGCACCTTGGTGGCAATGGTCGGGATACGCGCTTCGTGCCAGCCGATGCCGGTGTTGATAATGGTCGCGCCGGCCGCTTCAATGGCCTTGGCCAATTGCACGATTTCTGCCCAGTCGCTGCCACCGTCCACCAAATCAAGCATCGACAGGCGATAGATAATGATGAAGTTAGGGCCTACGGCTTCACGCACACGGCGGACGATTTCCACCGGCAGGCGCATACGGTTCTCGTAGCTACCGCCCCAGCGATCGGTACGGTGGTTGGTGTGGGCAGCGAGAAACTGGTTAATGAAATAACCTTCCGAGCCCATGATCTCGACGCCGTCGTACTCAGCCTGCTGAGCCAGGCTGGAGCAGGTGACGAAATCTTGAATCTGCTTCTCGATACCCTCTTCGTCCAGCTCATGGGGTTTGAACGGGTTGATCGGCGCCTGAATAGCACTGGGTGCGACCGACTTCGGGCTGTAGGCATAACGCCCGGCGTGCAGGATCTGCATGCAAATCTTGCCATCGGCTTCGTGTACCGCACGGGTCACGATCTTATGCTTTTCAGCCTCTTCAACCGTGCTCAACTTGGCGGCACCGGAATACACGCCACCTTCCACGTTCGGGCCAATACCGCCCGTCACCATCAGGCCCACCCCACCGCGGGCGCGCTCGGCAAAGTAAGCGGCCATGCGCTCGAAACCACCCGGTTTCTCTTCCAGCCCGGTGTGCATGGAGCCCATCAGGGTGCGGTTACGCAAGGTGGTAAAACCCAGATCCAGCGGAGCCAGAAGGTGCGGGTAGTGAGCAGCGGTCATAGAAACTCCACAACAGGCAGTGTATTCACGGAATGTTGTCGCCCTAAGACTGGGCGGCAATCGGTTATGTGCTGACAATAAAGAGCGCAGCCATGGCCCTCAATGATCATAAATTACAACTTAATGATCAAATCAAACAGCGGCGCTTGGCATTACACCCCCATCGCCCTAACCTAAGCACAACTGAAATCAGTCGTCATTGAACCCAACCGATCGCTGCGGGCTCTCTGATCACAGGTACTGACAGCGCAGCGATCCATGCGCAGCAGCAAGCTGCCCACCCAATACCCGCAACCGACCCCATACCTGACAACCATGAATAACGTCCGCGTGCGCCTTGGCGACCTTTCCGTCAGCTTTGTCCACAGCCTTAGCGACAGCCTGCTGGGGCTTGGCTACGACCCCCAGCCGCTGCTTGATCAATTTGGCCTCGACGCTGCACGCCTGGCAGAACCCCGCGCACGCTTGTCGATCCCACGCTATATGCGCCTCGGCCACACGGCTATTCAATTGAGTGGCAGCCCTCACCTGGGGCTGCTGATGGGTAAGCACGGACGCCTCAGCCATGCTGGCTTGGCTGGAGTGACTGCAGCACAGGCGCCGACTGTGCGTGAGGCCGCACGGGCACTGATCCGCTTTGAGCCGCTGTACGCATCCAACTATCGCGGCAGCTCCAGCTTCCATGAGGACGCCCAGGGCGCATGGCTGCGGTTCTACTCCATCAGCCCGTACAACGCCTACAACCGCTTCGTGGTCGACTCAGTGCTCTCAACCTGGGTCCAGCAGTTGAGCAATGTCGCGCAACAGCCCATCCACGCCGACAAAGTCTGCATTGAGTTTGCCGCGCCCAGCTATGCCCAGCATTACAGTGAGATTTTTGGCGCCCCGGTGGAGTTTTCGGCCGGTATCAATCAACTGCACTTGAACCAGACCAGCCTGGCCCTGCGCAACCCGCAGCACTGCCCGAGCACCTGGCGACACCTGCTAGAACTGTGCGAACGAGAGCTGCAACACCTAACCCGCACCCGCAGCCTGCGCGAGCGCATCACCCAATTGCTGGGGCCGATGCTACATGGGCGCGAGCCGGACATGGGAGAGATTGCCGCACGCCTGCAGATACCAACCTGGACCCTGCGGCGCAAACTGGCCGAGGAAGACACGCAATTTCGCGCCATCCTCAACGATACTCGACGGGATCTGGCCATCGCCTACATTCGCGATACGGAACTGGCATTTGGCGAGATTGCCTATTTGCTTGGCTTTGCCTCGGCCGAGGCGTTTCAACGCGCATTCAAGCGCTGGAGCACGCAGACACCGGGCGAATTCAGACGCCAACAGCGCCTAGCGGGTTAGAGCTCAGTCGCATCTTCTGCCGGTTCAAGGGGCAGCCATTCAGCCGCATTGTGCTCGAGGATTTCTTCTTGATAATCATCCATGGGGAGTTCTCCTGTGTGTAGGGTTTCAGTCTACTCAGACCTTGCCATACACAATAAAGATCCCAAATGAACAAAATATGACTGAAAAAATCGGCACAAAAGAAAAACCCCCAAGCATTTCTGCTTGAGGGCTTTCAAATATGGCGCAGCGGACGGGACTCGAACCCGCGACCCCCGGCGTGACAGGCCGGTATTCTAACCGACTGAACTACCGCTGCGCGTCGGCCGGACTTTCGTCCGAATTCGCAAGACTTGGTGGGTGATGACGGGATCGAACCGCCGACCCGCTGCTTGTAAGGCAGCTGCTCTCCCAGCTGAGCTAATCACCCAGTGCCTTGCGAGGTGCGTAATTTACTTAGGAGTCGTTTCTAAGTCAATACCCTGATTGAAGTTTTTCTTTAAACAGAGATTTTTACACACACCATCACAGCCATAGACCATGACTACGACAATTACAGTGCAGCCAAACCTCGGGCCAAATCAGCTTGCAGATCG
This sequence comes from Pseudomonas sp., assembly GCA_034519305.1. GTDB lineage: Bacteria > Pseudomonadota > Gammaproteobacteria > Pseudomonadales > Pseudomonadaceae > Aquipseudomonas. Next base: position 76,290 of record JAXHOM010000019.1, on the reverse strand, counting down.
ACCACGTCTTCCAGCCCAATCGCCAGGCGAATCAGGCTGTCACTGATGCCCGCCGCCGCACGATCTTCCGGTGACAGGCGACCATGGGTCGTAGTCCCCGGATGGGTGATTGTGGTTTTGCTGTCGCCCAGATTGGCCGTGATGGAAATCAGCCGGGTCGCATCAATAAAGCGCCAGGCTGCCTCCTTGCCGCCCGCCACTTCAAAACTGACGACCGCACCGAAACCCGTCTGCTGACGCTTGGCCAGCTCGTGCTGCGGATGGCTGGGCAAGCCCGCGTAGTAAACCCGGCTCACGCCCGGCTGCTGCTCAAGCCACTGAGCCAGGGCTTGCGCGCTCGCACAATGGGCTTGCATGCGCAGGCGCAAGGTTTCCAGCCCCTTGAGAAATACCCAGGCATTGAACGGACTCATGGTTGGCCCTGCTGTGCGCAAGAAACCCACCACTTCCTTCATCTGCTCGGCACGCCCTGCGACCACACCACCCAGGCAGCGGCCCTGACCATCGATAAACTTGGTCGCCGAATGGATAACAATGTCAGCCCCCAAGGCCAGTGGCTTTTGCAGCACCGGGGTACAGAAACAGTTATCCACCACCAGCCAGGCTGCTTTGGCATGGGCCAACTCAGCCAAGGCCGCGATATCGACCAATTCGGCCAGCGGATTGGATGGCGATTCGACAAACAGCAACTTGGTGTTGGGCTTGAACGCCCGCTCCCAGGCCGCCAGATCCGTCAGCGGCACATAGTCGACTTGGATACCGAAACGCTTGAAGTACTTTTCAAACAAGGTCACGGTGGCGCCGAACACACTGCGCGAAACCAGAATATGGTCTCCCGCACTGCACAGCGCCATGACACTGGCCAGGATCGCCGACATGCCGGACGACGTAGCAACCGCCTGCTCCGCCCCTTCAAGGGCTGCAATGCGCTCCTCGAAAGCACGCACGGTCGGGTTGGTGTAACGCGAATAGACGTTACCCGGCACATCGCCGGCAAAACGCGCTGCGGCATCAGCCGCCGAACGGAATACATAGCTGGAAGTAAAGAACAGCGGCTCACCGTGCTCGCCTTCAGGTGAGCGGTGCTGTCCGGCGCGCACGGCCAGGGTATCGAACGCTACGCCGTCGAGGTCGCTGTCCAGCCGACCAGCATCCCATTCCTGACTCATGCCGCCCACTCCTTAACCTTCAAATTGTTGATCAGTTGTTGTACAGATCGATGATGGCGCTGACCGCCTGAGTCTTGACCTTGGAGGCGTCGTTGCGCGCCTGCTCGATCTTGCCCAGGTAAGCCTCATCAATATCGCCGGTCACATACTTGCCATCGAAAACAGCACAATCGAAATTCTCGATTTTGATCTTGCCGCCACCGACCGCCTCAATCAGATCAGGCAGATCCTGATAAACCAGCCAGTCAGCTCCGATCAGGTCAGCAACATCTTGAGTGGTGCGATTGTGCGCAATCAGCTCATGGGCGCTGGGCATGTCGATGCCATACACGTTGGGATAGCGCACTGCCGGGGCAGCCGAGCAGAAATAGACATTCTTGGCGCCTGCTTCACGCGCCATCTGAATGATCTGCTTGCAGGTGGTGCCGCGCACGATTGAGTCGTCCACCAGCATCACGTTCTTGCCACGGAACTCGAGCTCAATGGCATTGAGCTTCTGCCGTACGGATTTTTTCCGCGCGGCCTGTCCCGGCATGATGAAGGTGCGACCGATATAACGGTTCTTCACAAAACCTTCGCGAAACTTCACACCCAGGTGATTGGCCAACTCCAGCGCCGACGTGCGGCTGGTATCCGGAATTGGGATGACCACGTCGATATCGTGCTCAGGACGCTCGCGGAGAATTTTCTCGGCCAGTTTTTCGCCCATGCGCAGGCGCGCTTTGTAGACCGAAATACCGTCGATGATCGAGTCCGGACGCGCCAGGTAAACGTGCTCGAAGATGCAAGGGTTCATCTGCGGATTGGTCGCGCACTGACGGGTGTGCAGCTTGCCGTCTTCGGTGATGTACACCGCTTCGCCTGGAGCCAGGTCGCGAATCAGGGTAAAGCCAAGCACGTCCAGAGACACGCTCTCCGAGGCGATCATGTACTCAACGCCTTCATCGGTATGGCGCTGACCGAAGACAATCGGGCGAATTGCGTTCGGGTCACGGAAACCGACGATGCCGTAGCCGGTGATCATCGCCACCACCGCATAGCCACCACGGCAACGGTTATGCACATCGGTCACCGCGGCAAACACGTCCTCTTCGGTCGGCTGCAACTTGCCGCGCTGCGCCAGCTCGTGGGCAAACACGTTGAGCAGCACTTCGGAGTCGGAGTTGGTGTTGACGTGACGCAGATCGGACTCGTAGATCTCTTTGGCCAGTTGCTCAACGTTGGTCAAGTTACCGTTGTGCGCCAAAGTGATGCCGTACGGCGAGTTGACATAAAACGGCTGAGCTTCGGCAGAGGTTGAACTGCCCGCAGTTGGGTAACGCACGTGGCCGATACCCATATGGCCAACCAGGCGCTGCATGTGGCGCTGATGAAAGACATCACGCACCAGGCCGTTATCCTTGCGCAGAAACAACCGGCCATCATGGCTAGTCACAATACCGGCAGCATCCTGGCCGCGGTGCTGGAGGACGGTAAGCGCGTCATACAGCGCTTGATTGACGTTCGACTTACCGACGATACCGACGATGCCACACATGTGACGCAACCCCTGCTAGTAGTTCAGGCTAATTCTGGACGTGAGCGGCGATGCCCGCGTCCTTATACGACGCATCAGCTCGGCGAGCTGAGGCCGCTGGCGAGCCACTGACCGGCCGTCCCCAAAATGAGGTTTTTCGACCAGTCTGCGACCATCAGAAAATGCGGTAGCAGACTCGACTGCTGCCACCAAGGATCTTGTTGCACCGGGGCCAAGCTCAGCAGTCCAGTGAGAACCACCACCAGCAAGGCGCCGCGAGCACCACCGAAAACCATCCCGAGAAAACGATCCGTGCCGGACAAGCCCGTCACACGGACCAGTTCACTGATCAGAAAATTAACCAGCGCACCGACCAGCAAAGTCGCCACAAACAGAATGGCACACCCAGCGATCACTCGCGCCGAGGGCATGTCAATGAAGTCGGTAAGGTGCTGCGACAGTGCGCCGCCAAACATCCAGGCGACCACACCAGCAATAATCCAGGTCACCAGCGACAAAGCCTCCTTGACGAAGCCCCGCTTCAAACTGATCAAACTGGAGATAGCGATAATGGCGATAATCGCCCAATCAACCCAAGTGAATGCCACTGTGCGGCCTGCATACGGAAAAGGCGCTGCATTTTAACAGAGCCGCCCTCTCTCGGTAAGCGCTGGATCAGCCTCGCTCAGGCTGAAAACGCACCACGAAGCCATTGAGCTTCTGCAGTCGCGTCAATTGATCGCGCAAACGATCGGCCTCGGCACGCTCAATCACCGGCCCGACAAACACCCGATTCATCCCGTCAACATTGCGAATGTAGGCGTTGTAGCCCTTGCTGCGCAGGGTCTGCTGCAAGCTCTCAGCACTGGCCCGGTTAGACAGGCTGGCCAACTGCACCGACCAACTGACAGCCAAACCATTGGCATCCAGACGACTGACGGGCGGCGGCGTGATGGCTGGCGCAGCAGTGGACTTGGCCACTTCAGGCTCAGCGGCTACCGGCGTCTCGACAACCGGCGCGCCCGCATCAGGACCCACGCCTGGCACCGGCTCCTGCGGCAAGTCCTCAACCTGCGGCACACTCACCGGATCCAGTTCAGCACTGGGCATCGCAGGGGATTGCGGCATGGCCGGGGCATCCACCACCACACGCTGCAATTCATCCTCGCGAGAAAACAGCATGGGTAGAAAAATCACCGCCAGCGCCACCAATACCAGTGCGCCGACCATGCGTTGCCGCAGTCCCTTATCTAGCAAAGCCATTGCTTGCTTCCTCTTGGGCGCGCAAGGCCAACCATTCCAAGGCCTCGGCTACGCAATAAAAAGATCCGAACACGAGGATTTCATCCCCCTCCGCCGCCTGCTCGCATTGCGCTTCGAGCGCCGCAACCACAGTGGGATAACTATCAACCTTCGCGCCAAAGCCCAACAACGCCGCCTGCAATTCCAGCGCAGGTCGCGCGCGTCCGGTCGGCAGCGTGGTCACAGCCCAACTCTGCAGCTCCGACAATAAAGGCTGCAGGACACCCGGCAAGTCCTTATCCGCCAAAAGACCAAACACGGCCAGCCGCTGCCCCACTACAGGGCGCGATGCCAGGCGCTGCGCCAGGTAGTCAGCTGCATGGGGATTATGCCCAACATCCAGCAGGACTGTCAGAGTCTTGCCTTGCCACTGCAGCGCGCGCCGATCCAGACGGCCAACCACACGGGTAGCAAGCAGCGCCGCGGCAATGCGCTCCGGCTGCCAAGGCAGCGGCAACAGGGCATAGGCCTGCACTGCCAACGCCGCGTTTTCCAGCGGTAAATCAAGCAAAGGTAGGTCGTGCAACTCCAACACTTCGCCCTGCCCGTTCAGGCCGCGCCAGTGCCAGACAGTGTCGTCTTCGGCCAGATCATAATCACGCCCACGCAGGAAGAACGGGCAATCCAACACCGCCACGCGCTGCAACAGCGGCACTGGCGGGTCAAGATCACCACAGAGCGCAGGCTTGCCGGCGCGCAGAATGCCAGCCTTTTCAAATGCCACCGACTCACGGCTGTCGCCCAGCCAATCACCATGATCCAGGCCGATACTGGTCACCAACGCCAAGTCGGCATCCACCAGATTGACCGCATCCAAGCGACCGCCCAAACCGACCTCAAGCACGACCGCATCCAGCCCGGCCTGCTCGAACAGCCAGAACGCCGCCAGGGTGCCCATCTCGAAATAAGTGAGGGAAATGCTGCCGCGCGCCGCTTCAACGGCAGCAAAGGCAGTGCACAGGGCGGCATCATCAACATCCACACCCGCCACTCGCACGCGCTCGTTGTAGCGCAGCAAGTGTGGCGAACTGTAGACCCCAACCTTAAGACCCTGCCCACGCAGCAACGCCTCGATAAACGCGCAGGTCGAACCCTTGCCATTGGTGCCGGTGACGGTAATCACCAACGGCGCCGGCTTACCCAACCCCAACTGATCAGCGACCTGACGGACACGCTCAAGCCCCATATCAATGGCCGAAGGGTGTAACTGCTCGAGATAGCTCAGCCAATCGGCCAGGGTGCGGGTATTCATGCCGTGACAGGAGCTTCCGTCGGTGCCGGCAAGCGCATCATTTGCGCCAACAGCCGCGCCAACCGTGGGCGCAGCTCTTCACGGTGAATGATCATGTCGATGGCGCCGTGCTCCAAAAGGAACTCGCTGCGCTGGAAGCCTTCCGGCAGCTTTTCACGCACGGTCTGCTCAATGACGCGCGGCCCGGCAAAGCCAATCAACGCCCGCGGCTCAGCCACGATCACATCGCCCAGCATGGCCAAACTGGCCGACACACCGCCGTAGACCGGGTCGGTCAGCACCGAAATAAACGGCACACCCTCCTCCCGCAGACGCGCCAGCACGGCCGACGTTTTCGCCATCTGCATCAAGGAAATCAGCGCTTCCTGCATCCGTGCGCCACCGGAGGCGGCAAAGCACACCAGCGGGCAACGCTGCTCAAGGGCCACATTGGCGGCACGCACAAAGCGCTCACCAACGATGGCGCCCATGGAGCCGCCCATAAAATTGAACTCAAAGGCACAGGCCACGACTGGCATAGCCTGCAAGGTGCCGCGCATGGCGATCAGGGCATCTTTCTCACCGGTCTGCTTTTGTGCGGCCAGCAAGCGATCCTTGTACTTCTTGCTGTCGCGAAACTTCATCCGGTCAACCGGCTCAAGCTCCGCACCGATTTCTTCGCGGCCATTGGCGTCGAGAAAGATATCCAGCCGCGCACGCGCGTTAATGCGCATGTGGTGGTTACATTTCGGGCAGACATCCAGGGTCTTTTCCAGCTCAGGGCGATACAGCACAGCCTCGCAGGACGGACACTTGTGCCAAAGGCCCTCAGGCACCGAACTCTTTTTGACTTCGGAACGCATGATCGAGGGAATCAGCTTATCTACCAGCCAGTTACTCATGCTTCGTTTCTCCAAAACGGTTGGCTCGGACGGATGGGCAGCCTAGCCGCCAACACCCTTGAGCGAATTCACGATTGCAGCTTCATGGACGGCCAACGCCTGCCGGCCGTCACATGGAGAAACCGATGACGATAACGGCTGCAAGATACTCATCCATCAGCAACGACCGCTCTCAAACCCGGCCGACTGCCTGCATAAAAGCACGAATCTTGGCGGCATCTTTAATTCCTTTGCCCGCCTCTACGCCGCCACTGACATCCACCGCATAGGGGCGCACCTGTTCGATAGCCGCCTGCACATTGGCCGCTGACAAACCACCGGCCAAAATCACCGGCTGCGGCAAGCCACTGGGCACCAGGCTCCAGTCAAAAGCCGCCCCCGTGCCGCCCGGCACACCCGGCACATAGGTATCGAGCAAAATTCCGCGAGCCTTGGCATAAGGCGCCGCCAACTGGGCAATGTCATCGCCTGGCTTTACCCTTAGGGCCTTGATGTAGGGCCGCTGATAAGACTCACACTCGGCAGGCGACTCATCGCCATGGAACTGCAACAGATCCAAGGCAACGCCCGCGAGAACGTCGTTCAACTCCTCGCGACTGGCATTCACAAACAGGCCAACCGTCGTCACAAAAGCAGGCAAGGCCGCAACGATATCGCGCGCCTGCTGGATAGACACCGCACGTGGACTCTTGGCGTAAAACACCAGACCGATCGCATCAGCGCCCGCTTCGGCGGCGATCAATGCGTCTTCTATGCGGGTAATACCGCAGATCTTGCTGCGAACGACGGACAAAATACCAGCTCCTAGTGGATGTCAGGCATGGTAGCAAAGGCGCTTCTAGGCGTCAGCCATGATATCCGGCAGACCCGAAAGGAAATGCGGCCCGAGATAACGCACCGGCAACTCAAACTCCGGGGCATATTCGACCTGAACCAAATAGAGACCATAAGGATGCGCCGTCACTCCACCAGTGCGACGCACACGGTTTTCCAACACTTGCGCAGCCCACTCAACCGGGCGCTCCCCGGCCCCGATGGTCATCAGCACCCCGGCGATGTTGCGCACCATATGGTGAAGGAACGCGTTGGCGCGAATATCCAGAACGATGAAACGACCAAATTCCTGCAGATGCAGGTGATGAACCGTTTTGATCGGTGACTTGGCCTGACACTGGCGCGCGCGAAACGCACTGAAGTCATGGGTACCCACCAATGCCGCCGCAGCCTCACGCATACGCGACACATCCAGCGGCCGGTGATTCCAGGTCACTTCTTCGGCCATGTGGGCAGGACGAATCTGGTCGTTATAAATCACATAGCGGTAACGCCGCGCCCGCGCACTGAAACGCGCATCAAACTGCGCCGGCATGAACTTAGCCCAGGCCACGCTGATGTCGCCAGGCAAGTTCATATTGGCGCCCATGACCCACGCATGCAGGCTGCGCTCAACCGTGGTGTCGAAATGCACCACCTGAGCACTGGCATGCACCAAGGCATCGGTACGTCCCGCACAGCTGAGGGTTACCGGCGCACCGCCGGCCACTTTCGACAAGGCCTTCTCGAGGGTTTCCTGGATTGAAGGCACGCCCGCACGCTGACGTTGAAAGCCACGGTAGCGCGAACCTTTGTATTCAATACCCAGGGCGACTCTGAAAATGCCAGCGGCAGCCATGTCGGCTGCCGCTGTAGGTGTTGCTTCAGTCATGGATCAAGTTAAACCGGCGAGCAGCTCGCGAGCTTCCTGTTGTTGGGTGTCATTACCTTCGGCAACCACTTCATCGAGAATGTCACGAGCACCTTCGGTGTCGCCCATATCGATATAAGCACGCGCCAGGTCCAGCTTGGTGGCTGCCTCATCCGTACCGGAAAGGAAATCGAAGTCATCATCGCCATCCAGCCCGGTCGCCAGCGAATCACCAAGAGCAGGCGCTTCAAGATCAAGCAGGACATCGTCATCGCTTTGCTGCAAGTTCACCGCCAGATCATCCAATTGCGCCGTGACCTCATCGAGCTGCGCGGCAAAGCTGTCGGTACTGGCAGCCACTGGCTCTTCTTCAGCCAGCGACAGATCAAAGTCGACCGGCAAATCAAATTCAGTCGCAGCCGCTTCACCAGGCAACTCCAAGCTCAACTCGGACAACTCATCAGCAGCTGCAGGCGCGGCCGGCTCATCTTCTAGATCAAGAAGGAAGTCTTCGTCGTCCTCGGCCACAGCTGAAGTATCGGACTCCAGATCCAAGCTGAAGTCAGCCAGATCATCCGCAGACTCGAGGCTCAACTCCGCAGTGGCGGCAGGCTCATCCATGTCCAGATCCAGATCAAAGCCCAGATCATCGTCAGCCTCAGTGCTCGCTACAGCTGTTTCAGGCAAATCAAAGTCGCCGTCCAGGCTCAGCTCGGCAAACGCATCATCAGCCTTGGGAGTAGCAACAGCATCCAGGCCATCGTCCAGCTCTGCGCTCAGCTCATCAAGACTGAGATCGAAGGCATCATCAAGATCACCGGCAACAGGTTGCGCAGCAGGCTCTTCCAATTCAAGGTCATCGAGATTGAATGCATCCAACTCGTCATCCATGTTCAGCGCCGCAGCACCTACAACCGCCGCCGCGGCCATAGCCGGGTACTTAGCGTTGATCTGCTCCAGATCCGCGTTGACCCCGCCAATTTCACGCAATTCACGTTCTTGACGGGCAAAGCCATCGCGATCACCCAGCTCTGCCTGAACTTCCATCAGTTTCAGGCGTAGATCACTGCGCTGGGGCTCTTCATTAATGGCGTTCTGCAGCAGCTCTGCAGCCTGATTGAAGCGACCGTAAGCGATATAAATATCGGCCTCGCCGAGCACATCCGCAGTTTGCGCGGTCACAGGTGCGGAAGCTTGTTCTGCGTCCAGGTCTGTTTCAACAGGATCAGCATCCAGGCCATCAAAACTGCTTTCTGGCAATTCAAGATCGCTCTCAAGCGACTCGTCTGCGTGCTCATTGAGGCTGTTCTGTAGCTCGGTCTCTTTCAACGCATTGCGACGCGACAGCACCATCAAGCCCACGAGCAGCGCCAGCAAGGCACCACCACCGGCCAAGCCAAGCGCCAACGGATTAGCCAGCAAGTCACCGATGAAACTGTCCGACTCAGGCTCAGCAACCGGTGCAGCGACCGGAGCAACCTGAACCGGCTGCACAGGCTTGGCGGCTACAGGGGCTGGCTTTTTAACCTCAGCCGCAGGGGCAGGCTGGACAGCAGCAGGTTTGGCTGGCTCTTCGCTGTAGTTAAAATCTGTCGCAGGAGCCGTAGCAGGCGCCACTGGCGCAGCAGGTGCAGCCTCTTTGGCAGGTGCAGGCGCAGCGGCAGCCGGGGCAGCCGGAGCAACAGGCGCGGCTTTAGCAGGGGCAGCAACCGGGGCAGCAGGTGCCGCAGCAACCGGGGCGGCCACTTTACCTTTGGCTGCCAGATCAGCCTGCAATTTGGCCAGTTGATCATCTTTAAGCTGAATCAGGCGCTGCAGTTTATCCAACTGACTTTGCAGATCGGTCATCCGACCTTTCAGCTCGGTATTCTCGCGACGCGTGGAGTCGAGGCTCTCCTTGGTAACGGCCAGCTTCTCTCCCAAGGCCTTGCTGTCGCCATCGGCACCTTTGTCGTTGCCCGCTTTGGCCTTGCCAGCATCGGCAGCCACCAATTGCAGGCTGTCCTGACTTTCGGTCTTCGCTGGCGCAGCACCCGCAACGCTTCGCTTGGTCGCATCCAGCTGACGACTGCCAGTGGCGGCAATGCTACGGCCTTCGCGCCAGGCTGCATTCTGCTCAGCCACCTGCGCAATCGCCTCGGCCGGCGAACGAGTGGTGATCTGCTGCTCATTGGGCAGACGCAGAACCTGACCACTTTTCAGGCGATTGATGTTGCCACCGATAAACGCCTGAGGATTCAGCTCCTGGATGGCCAGCATGGTTTGATGCACGGAACCACCCGGCACCCGACGGGCAATTTCCCACAAGGTATCGCTGGAGGTGGTTTTGTATTCGTTGCTATCGAGCTTGGCCGGGGCGGCAGCTACCGCAGCCGGACGACTGACTGGCGCAACAACAGGTTGCGGGGCACGTACTGGGGCCGCCAAGGGACGCGGCGCCGGAGCAGCAACTGGCATCTGCGGCGCAGCAGCGGCAGTGGTTTGCGGCGAGTAAAGAGGCGGATCGAGCAGCAGCGTGTACTCACGCAGCAAACGCCCGCTCGGCCAGAGCACTTCAACCAGGAAGTTCAGGTAAGGCTCGCGCACCGGCTTACTCGAGGTCACACGGATCACACTCTTGCCGTTGGGCTTGAGCACGGGCGTGAACTTGAGATCGGTGAGGAAGTACTGGCGGTCAACGCCGGCTTTGGTGAAGTCTTCCGGCGTAGCCAGGCTCGGGATCAACTCGCCGGACGCCAGATCGCGCACTTCCAGCAATTCAATTTCTGCCACCAAGGGCTGGTTCAGCGCCGACTTCAGAGAAACCTCTCCGAGCCCCAGCGCATGCGCCATACCGGAGGACAGCGCCGAAGCAGCTGCAATTGCCAGCACCAGTTTGCGAACCCGAACCATAGCGTAATCCCTTGTTTTATCTTTTTTTCTCGAAATTCGAGATGGGTCTTGAATCACTGCCTGCGTGCGCCTTGCGGCGATTCCCCCAACAGCGACCAGCCAAGCCAGTATTGCCAAGCTAGAAAGATTCTTCAAATCTAATGGTAAGTATCTTTTACAGATAGTGTTTTATCAACAACTCGGCTATTTGCACAGCGTTCAGTGCGGCGCCTTTTCGCACATTATCAGACGCAATCGACAAAATAACTTCGCTCGGATCATCCAGACCACAGCGCAGCCGACCCACATAGACTTCATCCTGGCCGATAGCATCGGCCGTGACCGTTGGATAGTCGCCCCGCCCAACCATTTCAATACCCGCCGCCGCCTCAAGGGCGGCAGCGATGGCTGACAGATCCACGTCGCCAGCGGTTTGCAGCGACACGCTCAAGCTGTCGCCAAAAAACACCGGCGCCAGCATGCAGGTCGCCGACACTTTCAAGTCCGGCTGATCCAGCACCTGCTTGAGCTCTTCGACGATGCGTCGCTCCTGCAACACATGCCCGGCATCATCAGCAGCGCCCACCTGCGGGAACAGATTGAAGGCGATCTGCCGATCAAAGAACTGCGGCTCCAGCGGGCGCACGTTGAGCAATTCAGCCGTCTGCCGCGCCAACTCACTCACACCCTCTCGCCCCTGACTGGACACCGACAGGCAAGCCGTCAGGGTGATGCGCTGCATCTGCAGCAACGCGCGCACCGGCGCCAGGACACAGGCCAGGGCCGCGACACTAGGGCTTGGGCTGGTCAACTGATAAGGCGCCACCAGGGTTTTGAGCACGTCGCCATTGGCCTCCGGCACCACCCGCGGAGCCTGCTCAAGGGTCAAACCGCCGCTTAAATCGATCACACTGCAACCGGCCGCCCGCACCTTATCGGCATAACTGTGGGTGATTTGCTCGCCAGCAGCAAAAAACGCCAGGCGCACCGCACTGAAGTCAAAGGCATCCAAAGCCCGCACGCGCAGATTTTTGCCTTTGAACGGCAACGATTGCCCGGCCGACTCGACGCTGGCGAGCAGGTGCAGGTTGGCTAACGGAAAATCGCGCTCTTCGAGCAATTGCACGAGGGTTTCGCCGACGGTGCCAGTGGCGCCGATCACGGCGATGTCGAAAGATTGGCTCACGGAATAGACCTCAGGCGAAACGGGGAGCGGCACTGTAACCGCGCCCCCGCGCCCAAGCAATTTTAAAGCGCCGAGCGAGCCACTCTCGACGCTTACAGGCTTAACGCTCCAGCAGGATGCGCAGCATGCGGCGCAGCGGTTCGGCGGCGCCCCACAACAGCTGGTCGCCAACCGTGAAGGCACCGAGGTACTGCGAACCCATATTGAGTTTGCGCAGACGCCCCACCGGCACGCTCAGGGTGCCGGTCACCGCCGTCGGCGTCAGCTCGCGCATGCTCAGCTCGCGCTGATTCGGCACCAGCTTGACCCACGGATTGTGCTGACTGATCAGCTGCTCGATGTCAGCCATCGGCACATCTTTGTTCAGCTTGATGGTCAGCGCCTGGCTGTGGCAACGCATGGCACCGATGCGCACGCAGAAGCCGTCCACCGGAATCGGGCTCTTGTTACGACCGAGAATCTTGTTGGTCTCGGCCTGGCCCTTCCACTCTTCACGGCTCTGACCGTTAGGCAGTTCCTTGTCGATGTAGGGAATCAGGCTGCCGGCCAGCGGTACGCCGAAGTTTTCGGTCGGGAAGGCTTCGCCACGCATGGCTTCAGCCACTTTGCGGTCGATGTCGAGAATGGCGCTGGCCGGATTGGCCAGGTCATCCGCCACAGCGGCGTGAGTCGCGCCCATCTGTTTGATCAGCTCGCGCATGTTCTGCGCGCCGGCACCGCTGGCCGCCTGATAAGTCATGGCGCTCATCCACTCGACCAAACCGGCCTCGTACAAGCCGCCCAGGGCCATCAGCATCAGGCTGACGGTGCAGTTACCGCCGATGTAGTCCTTGACGCCAGCATCCAGCGACTGGTCGATGACCTTGCGGTTCACCGGATCCAGCACGATCACCGAAGCATCAGCCATGCGCAGGGTCGACGCCGCGTCGATCCAGTAGCCTTGCCAGCCGGCTTCACGCAGTTTGGGGAAGACTTCGCTGGTGTAATCACCACCCTGGCAGGTGAGGATCACGTCGAGGCTTTTCAGCTCGTCGATGCTGTAGGCGTCCTTCAACGGCGCTACGTCTTTACCCACTGCCGGGCCTTGGCCACCGACATTGGAGGTGGTGAAGAACACCGGTTCGATCAGGTCGAAATCCCGCTCTTCCAGCATGCGCTGCATGAGCACCGAACCGACCATACCGCGCCAACCGATCAGACCTACGCGTTTCATACCACTACACCTTCAATAGAGAGTTCAGTCCGCGGCCGGGCCGCGGAGCGAAGAGATTACAGATTGCGCAGGGCCGCGACTACCGCATCACCCATGCCAGCCGTACCGACCTTGGTCATACCCGGCGAGTAGATGTCGCCGGTACGCAGCCCTTGATCCAGCACCAGGCTGACCGCCTGCTCGATGGCATTGGCAGCAACCACTTGGTTGAAGCTGTAACGCAGCAGCATCGACACCGACAAAATGGTCGCCAACGGGTTGGCAATGCCCTGCCCGGCGATATCCGGCGCCGAACCGTGGCACGGCTCGTACATGCCCTTGTTGTTGGCATCCAGGGAAGCCGACGGCAGCATGCCGATGGAACCGGTAAGCATCGAGGCTTCATCGGACAGGATGTCGCCGAACATGTTGTCGGTGACCATCACGTCGAACTGCTTCGGTGCACGCACCAGCTGCATGGCGGCGTTGTCGACGTACATGTGCGACAGCTCAACGTCCGGGTAATCCTTGGCCACCTCCTCGACCACGGCGCGCCACAACTGGCTGGAAGCCAGCACGTTGGCTTTGTCCACCGAGCACAGCTTCTTGCCGCGCACGCGGGCCATGTCGAAGCCGACGCGGGCAATCCGGCGTACTTCGCTTTCGCTGTACGGCAGGGTGTCGTACGCCATGCGCTCGCCGTTTTCCAGCACCTTGCTCTCGCGCGGCTGGCCGAAGTAGATACCGCCGGTCAGCTCACGAACGATCAGGATGTCCAGACCCGCCACCACTTCCGGCTTGAGCGACGACGCGTCGGCCAGTTGCGGGTAGAGAATCGCCGGACGCAGGTTGGCAAACAGCCCCAGTTGCGAACGGATTTTCAGCAAGCCGCGCTCAGGGCGCAGGGCCGGCTCGATCTTGTCCCACTTCGGGCCACCCACGGCGCCGAGCAGAATGGCATCGGCGGCACGGGCGCGCTCCAGGGTTTCATCGGCCAGCGGCACGCCGTACTTGTCGTAGGCGGCGCCGCCCAGCTCATCAAAGCTCAGCTCGAAGCCCAGGCTGTATTTGTCGTTGGCCAGCTCCAGCACCTTGACGGCTTCGGCCATGATTTCCGGGCCAATACCGTCGCCAGGGAGAATCAGAATCTGCTTGCTCATTGCATTCCTCATTTATTCAGCAAGGCCCGGCATTTTCGTCACCGAACCTCTGTCCGGCGGATTACGGCCTGGGGCCTAACCCACCCTACTTACTTGATCGCGCCGAACAACCAAGGGTTGCTCTGCTGGTGTTGGGTTTCGAAAGCCTTGATCGCGTCACTGTCCTGCAGGGTCAGGCCGATGTCGTCCAGGCCATTGAGCAGGCAGTGCTTGCGGAAAGCGTCCACTTCAAAGTGGTAGACCTTGCCGTCCGGACGGGTCACGGTCTGCGCCGCCAGATCAACGCTGAGCTGATAGCCCTCGCACGCCTCGGCCTGCTGGAACAACTCATCAACTTCGGCCTCGGTCAAGATGATCGGCAACATGCCGTTCTTGAAGCTGTTGTTGAAGAAGATGTCGGCATAGCTCGGCGCGATGACCGCACGAAAACCGTACTCTTCCAGCGCCCAGGGCGCGTGTTCACGGCTGGAGCCGCAACCGAAGTTCTCCCGCGCCAGCAGCACGCTGGCGCCCTGATAACGGGGGAAGTTCAGCACGAAGTCTTGGTTGATCGGGCGCTGCGAGCAATCCTGCCCCGGCTGGCCGACATCCAGATAACGCCACTCATCAAACAGGTTCTGGCCAAAGCCGGTGCGCTTGATCGACTTCAAAAACTGCTTGGGGATGATCTGATCGGTGTCGACGTTGGCACGATCAAGCGGAGCCACCAAGCCACTGTGTTGGGTAAAAGCTTTCATCTACTCGTCCTCAGGCCTGGGTCAATTCGCGCACATCGATAAAGCGCCCGGTCACCGCAGCGGCCGCAGCCATCGCTGGGCTGACCAAATGGGTCCGCCCACCGGCGCCCTGACGGCCTTCGAAGTTGCGGTTGGAGGTGGACGCGCAATGCTCGCCACTGCCCAGTTTGTCCGGGTTCATCGCCAGGCACATCGAGCAGCCCGGCTCACGCCATTCAAAACCGGCTTCGATAAAGATCTTGTCCAGGCCTTCGGCTTCGGCTTGCGCCTTGACCAGACCGGACCCCGGCACCACCAGCGCCTGCTTGATGGTGCTGGCAACTTTGCGACCCTTGGCCACGTCGGCGGCGGCGCGCAAATCTTCGATCCGCGAGTTGGTGCAGGAGCCGATAAACACCCGATCCAGCTGGATCGAGGTGATTGCCTGATTGGCCGTCAAGCCCATGTATTTCAGCGCGCGCTCAATCGAACCACGCTTGACCGGGTCGGCTTCGGCCGCCGGGTCCGGCACCTGCGCATCCACCGGCAAGACCATCTCGGGCGAGGTGCCCCAGGTCACTTGCGGCTTGATCTGCGCAGCATCCAGCTCAACCACGGTATCGAAGTGCGCATCGGCATCGGACACCAGGTCAGCCCAGGCCGCCACGGCCTTGTCCCAATCCTCACCCTTCGGCGCAAAGGTGCGACCTTTGACGTAGGCGACGGTTTTTTCGTCCGCGGCTACCACACCCACACGGGCACCGGCTTCGATGGCCATGTTGCACAGGGTCATGCGGCCTTCCATCGACAGCTCGCGAATCGCGCTGCCGGCGAACTCAAGCGCATGACCGTTGCCGCCGGCGGTGCCGATCTTGCCGATGATGGCCAGAACCACGTCTTTGGCAGTGACGCCGAACGGCAACTGGCCTTCAACGCGCACTTGCATGTTCTTCATCTTTTTGGCCACCAGGCACTGGGTGGCGAGCACGTGCTCAACCTCCGAGGTGCCGATGCCATGGGCCAGCGCGCCGAACGCGCCGTGGGTCGAGGTGTGCGAGTCGCCACAGACCACGGTCATCCCCGGCAAGGTGGCGCCCTGCTCCGGGCCGACCACGTGAACGATGCCCTGGCGGCTGTCGTTCATCTTGAATTCGAGGATGCCGAAGTCATCGCAGTTCTCGTCGAGGGTCTGCACCTGCAGGCGCGACACTTCATCGGCGATGGCTTCCAGGCCGCCCTGGCGCTCGGCCTTGGTGGTCGGCACGTTGTGGTCCGGGGTGGCGATGTTGGCGTCGATACGCCATGGCTGGCGGCTGGCCAGACGCAGCCCTTCAAAGGCCTGCGGCGAGGTCACTTCGTGGAGGATGTGCCGGTCGATATAGATCAGCGACGAACCATCATCGCGACGCTTTACCTCGTGCGCATCCCAGAGCTTGTCGTACAGCGTTTTGCCGGCCATGGGTCAATCCTCATCATCAGGCGTGGTCTGTTCAGGGGCGGCTCACACACTCACCCCTAGCTTGTGACGCAAATGCTATGGGCTCAAGCAAAATAACTCAAATTCATTCTTTTTATACTTTGGATAACCAACAGGAATAGCTTTAAGCTGAGGTTATAACCACCTTGCGAAACACCCCTCTTGCACACCGGAGCGCCCATGGACCTGGCCAGCCTGAATGCCTTTATCGCCATTGCCGAAACCGGCAGTTTCTCCCTGGCCGGTGAGCGCCTGCACCTGACCCAACCGGCCATCAGCAAACGCATCGCCGGCCTGGAGCAGCAACTGAAGGTGCGCCTGTTCGATCGCCTCGGCCGCGAGATCAACCTCACCGAAGCCGGCCGCGCCCTGCTGCCCCGCGCCTATCAGATTCTCGGTGTACTGGACGACACCCGCCGCGCCCTGAGCAACCTGAGTGGCGAAGTCAGCGGCCGCCTGACCCTGGCCACCAGCCACCACATCGGCCTGCATCGCCTGCCGCCGCTGCTACGCGCCTTTACCCGCGCCCATCCGCAGGTGGCGCTGGACATCCAGTTTCTTGATTCTGAGGTGGCCTATGAAGAAGTGTTGCACGGCCGCGCCGAACTGGCGGTGATCACCCTAGCCCCGGAAACCCGCGAGCCGGTGCGCGCCGTGGGCGTCTGGGACGACCCGCTGGATTTTGTCGCCGCGCCCGAACACCCACTGGCCTGCATCGGCCCGGTCACCCTGGCCGACGTTGCCCGCCACCCGGCGGTCTTTCCCGGCGGCAACACCTTTACCCACCATATCGTCCGCCGGCTGTTCGAAGCCGAGGGCCTGACGCCCAATATCGGCATGAGCACCAACTACCTGGAAACCATCAAGATGATGGTCTCGATCGGCCTGGCCTGGAGCGTACTGCCGCGCACCATGCTCGATGAGCAGGTGGCGCGCCTGCCCCTGGCCGGCATCCAGCTGCACCGCCGTCTGGGCTATATCCTGCACAGCGAGCGCACCCTATCGAATGCAGCCAAAGCCTTTATGGCCCTGCTCGACGCGCAGGCCGACCTTGCACCGACAGAGGGCAACCGGCTACCTTCATCAGCATAAAAACAACAACACGGTTAACCGCCGGCAAGCACGCCCGCCGAACCGCCGCTAACCAATGGACAACCCCTGCATGAGCACACTTGACCCGCGCCGCGAACCCGCCAGCCACGATGAAGCCCTGCGCGCCAGTGAGGACAAGTTTGCCAAAGCGTTTCGCACCACGCCCGACACCATGGTCATCACCGACCGCGCCAGCGGCGTGTTTATCGAGGTCAACCCCGCCTTCGAGCGCCAATTTGGCTGGAGCCAGAGCGAAGCCGCCGGGCGCACCTCCAGCGACCTGAACATCTGGAGCAGCCTCGCCGAGCGCCAGCGCATGCTCGATGCGCTGGCCATCGATGGCCGCCTGGACAGCCTGGAAGTCGAACTGCACCACCGCGACGGCCACTCCAGCATCAACCTGCTGTATGGCGCCGAGTGCCGGATCGACGGCAATACCTGCCTGGTCCTGACCGTGCGCGACGTCACCCGCCAACGGCGCCAGGAACAAGCCCTGCAGGACAGCCAGGAGCGTCTCAGCCTGGCCCTGGAAAGCGCCGAACTGGGCCTCTGGGACTGGCAGCTGCGCAGCGATCAGATCTACGCCTCGGCCCGCGCCAGCAAACTCCACGGCCTCGCAGAGCAGCCCTATGACGGGCCCATTGGCGGTTTCTTTCAGTTCATCCCCGAGGACGAACAACGCAAGGCGCTGGTCATCTTCCGCCAACTGCGCGACGGCCGACGTGACGACTTCCGCGTCACCTACCACGCCTGCCATGCCGATGGCAGCACCCGCTACCTGGAGAGCACCGCCAAGCTCTATCGCGACAGTCACGGCCAGCCCCTGCGCATGACCGGCGTGCTGCACGACATCACCACTCGCACCCTGCGCGAACAGGCCCTGGCCGCCTCCGAAGAGAAATTTGTCACCCTGTTCCAGGCCAGCACCGAGCCGGTGTGCCTGACCCGCCTGCGCGACGGAGCCTTCCTGGAGGTCAGCCCCAGCTTTACCCAGGTGTTCGGCTGGCAAGCAGACGAAGTGGTAGGCAAAACCTCCGAGCAACTCAACCTCTGGCTCGATCGCAGCGTGCGCAGCCAACTGCTGGCCACCACAACCCATGAGCAGCGCCTGGATAACGCCCGCGCCCAGTTTCGGCGCAAAGATGGCCAGATCCTGACCTGCATGGTGTCCGCCCGCCTGATCAAAATGGGCGACGAAGACTGCCTGGCCACCACCTTCCGCGACGAGACCGCACGGGAACTCACCGAACGTGCGCGCCAGCTCAGCGAAGAGAAATTCACCAAGGCCTTCCACGCCTCCCCCGACGCCATCACCATCACCGAGCGCAGCAGCGCGCGCTACATAGAGGTCAACGAGGGCTTCACCCGCCTGACCGGCTACAGCACAGACGAGGTCCTGGGCCACACTGCCCTGGAAATCAATATCTGGGCCGACCCCAGCCAACGGCAAACCCTGCTGGAAACCATCACCCGCGATGGCTTCGTGCGTAATCAGGAAATGCTGGTGCGCAACCGCAGTGGCGACCTGCTCACCGTGCAGGTCTCGGTGCAACCGATCAGCATCGACCAGCAGGACTGCCTGCTGCTGATCGCCCGCGACATCAGCGACCTCAAGCAGGCCCAGGCACAGATCCAACACCTGGCCTACCACGACTCCCTGACCAACCTGCCCAATCGCGCCCTGCTGATGGACCGCCTGAGCCAGCAGATTTCCCTGCTCAAGCGTCACAACCTGCGCGGCGCGCTGCTATTTCTCGACCTCGATCACTTCAAGCACATCAACGACTCACTCGGCCACCCCCTCGGCGATGCCGTGTTGAAGATGGTCACCGCCCGCCTGGAAAGCAGTATTCGCCAGGAAGACACGGTGGCCCGCCTGGGCGGCGATGAGTTTGTCGTACTGCTCTCTGGCCTGTCTGGCAGTCGCACAGAAGTTGTCCGCCAGACCCGCGACATTGCCAACAAGCTGCGCCAACTGCTGGCCGCACCCATGACCCTGGAAGGCCACCGCCTGCAAGTCACACCCAGCATTGGCATGGCCCTGATCCCCGATCACGGTGACACCCCGGCCGACATACTCAAGCGCGCCGATATTGCCCTGTACCGCGCCAAAGCTTCCGGGCGCAACACCGTGCAGATGTTCCGCCGCAACATGCAGGAAGCTGCCAGTGCCCGCCTGCGCCTGGAGAACGACCTGCGTCTGGCGCTGGCCCGTGGGGAATTCGAGCTGTACTTCCAACCGCAGGTGGATGCTCGCAACGGCCAGATCATCGGTGCCGAAACCTTGCTGCGCTGGATGCACCCGCAACAGGGCGCACAATCGCCAGCGCTGTTTATCGATGTATTGGAAGAAAGCGGGCTGATTGTCGAAGTCGGTGACTGGGTGCTGACCGAGGCCTGTCACGTGTGCGCCGAACTGCTGCAGGCCAAGCTGATTGATGCGGACAATTTCAGTTTGTGCGTCAACATCAGCCCGCGCCAGTTCCGCCAGCCGGGCTTTGTCGAGCGGGTTGAAAGCAGTTTGCGTACGAGCCAGCTGGGCAACTCAATGCTGACCCTGGAGATCACCGAAGGCATCGTCATTCACAATGTCGACGACACCGTCAGCAAGATGCAGCAACTGAAAAAACTCGGTCTCAGCTTTGCCATGGACGACTTCGGTACGGGCTACTCGTCACTCACCTACCTCAAGCGCTTGCCGGTGGACGTGCTGAAAATCGACCAGTCGTTCGTCCGCGATGCCACCGAGGACCCTAACGACGCGGAGATCATCCGCGCCATTGTGGCCATGGCGGTCAGCCTAGGCCTGGAAGTGATTGCCGAAGGGGTGGAGCACGAAGACCAGCTGGCGCTGATCGTCCAGCAAGGCTGTCATCTGTACCAAGGCTACCTGTACAGCAAGCCCCTGCCCCTACCAGACTTCCGCGCCCTGCTTGAACACGCACGCCAGCGCCCGCTGACGTAGGCGAAGCCCAAGGTTCAGTCGGTTTGACGGACCGGCATATTCAACAGCAGATCAATTCGATCCAGATCCAGCTCGCGGCGCAGGGCGACAAACAGCGCCATGGCTTCGGGGTAAGTGCGCGTAAGCATACCTAGCCATTGCTTCAGCCGCCCCGGCGCGCTGCGCACGGTCAGGGTGGCGCGGGCCTGGCGCCAGAACTCCTGCAGCAGTGGCTGCAGCTCGGCCCACGTCATGGGCTGCACTTCCTGCCCAGCCCGCGCCGCGGCAATCTGCACCGCCAGGTCGGGGCATGAGACCAGGCCACGGCCAAGCATGATGTCCTCGACCCCGCTGATCTCGCGGCAGCGCCGCCAGTCGTCCAGGCACCAGACCTCGCCATTGGCAAACACCGGCACCTTGACCACATCCTGCACCCGCGCCACCCACTCCCAGTGGGCCGGCGGCTTGTAGCCATCGACCTTGGTCCGCGCATGCACGACCAGCTGCGCCGCACCGCCAGCCTCAAGAGCCTGGGCACATTCAATGGCGCTGTGCGGGCTGTCGTAACCCAGGCGCATCTTGGCGGTCAGGGGGATGTCTGCCGGCATGCTCTGACGCACTTCGCGGACGATGGCATACAGCAGCTCCGGCTCCTTGAGCAGCACCGCGCCACCGCGGGAGCGGTTGACGGTTTTGGCCGGGCAGCCAAAGTTGAGGTCAATCACCGGGGCGCCAAGGGTGCAGGCGAACGCGGCGTTATCGGCCAGACACGCCGGATCGGACCCCAGCAGCTGTACACGCAGCGGCGTACCGGCCGCTGTGCGAGCACCATTGGCCAGTTCGGGGGCGAGTTTCTGAAACGTGGCGAGGGGCAACAGGCGCTCGCTGACACGGATAAATTCGGTCACGCACCAGTCAATGCCGCCAACCTGGGTCAGCACGTCACGGAGGATTTCATCGACCAAGCCTTCCATGGGCGCCAAGGCAATTTGCACGGGAACAACCTGAGAAGCAGACAAGGGGGCGCGATTGTACTGCAGGAGCGAGGCTGCCCGCGCACGCGGTGTGCGAACAGCGGCACTAAGGCATCAGTGTGCCGAGGCGGGTTCGATCAACGCCCGGCCATAGCCTTCGACAAACTCCACCGGCATACGCTTGGGCTTGCCCGTGGATATTTCGATGCAGACAAACGTGGTGCGCGCACGCAACAGGGTTACCGCATCGTCCGGCCGCCAGAGCTGGAAGTGCCGAGTCATCTTCAGACGCTGATCGGACTCGACGATCCAGGTGGCCATCTGCAACTGCTGCCCCTCGTAGGCACTGGCCAGATAATCGACCTCATGGCGCAACACCGCCATGGCCCGATCCAGTCGCCGGTACTCGCACAGATCCAGCCCCAGGTGCTGGGAGTGGCGCCAGGCACAGCGCTCCAGCCAACTGACATACACCGCGTTGTTGGCATGGCCGAGGCCGTCGATGTCGTCGGCCTGCACCTGCAGGTCGATCACAAAGGGCTCTGGCCGATCCCAACTCATGGCTGCTCCAGTGCGCTGGCGATGTTGCGCGCCTCGGCCGCCAGCTGGGTGATCTGATCCCAGGCGCGGGCGCGCACCAGGTTGCTCGGCGCGATCCAGGTGCCGCCGACGCAAGCCACATTGGGCAGGCGCAGGAAGCTCAGCAGATTGTCCGGTGTCACGCCGCCCGTGGGGCAGAAACGGATACCGGTAAACGGCCCCTTGAAGCTCTTGAGCATTTTCACGCTGGTGCTGCCGTTGGCCGGAAACAGCTTGAGCGAGCGATAACCATACTCCAGCGCCAACAGCACTTCCGAAGGCGTCATCACCCCGGGCAGATAGGGCAAGCCGGAATCTTCTGCCGCCGCCGCCAGACGTTCGGTGCACCCCGGGCTGACGGCAAACTGCGCACCGGCGTCGCGGGCTTCAAGAAACTGCTCGGTGTGAATCAGGGTGCCGGCGCCCACCAGCAACTGCGGCAACTCCTTGCGGATCGCCGCCAGGGCGTCAAGGGCCCGCGGCGTGCGCAAGGTCACTTCCAGCACCTCGACGCCGCCGGCGTACAGCGCACCGGCCAAGTCCAACGCCAGGCTGACATCCTCGATCACCAGTACCGGCAGCACCGGGCGAGCGCGCTTCAACACCTGCTCCATTGTCAGCTTCATCCTACTCACTCCCATTCCAAAGTCGTTGCGCCCTGATCCGCCGGGCCCACCAGGCGCCGCTGCGCACCGAACAGGCTTAGGCCAAAACCGGCCGCCAGCTCTTCTGTCGCCGTCGCCGGTTGCCGCGTGGCCAACTCAGCCTCGCTGACCTCCAGCTCCATACGCCCACTCAGCGCATCCAGGCTGATCCAGTCGCCCTCCTGCACCCGCGCCAGCACACCACCGGCAGCCGCCTCCGGAGTCAGGTGCAGTGCCGCGAGGACCTTCCCGGAGGCGCCAGACAAGCGGCCATCGGTGAGCAACGCCACTTTCTGGCCGTTGCGTTGCAAATTGACCAGCAGCGGCATCAGCTTGTGCAGCTCGGGCATGCCATTGGCACGTGGTCCTTGGAAGCGCACCAGTAAGACCAGGTCACCTTGCAACTGACCCGCGTTGTAAGCCTGATGCACGGCGGCCTCGGAGTCGAAAACCCGCGCCGGAGCACGCACCTGCCAATAAGCGGGGTCGACTGCCGACGTTTTCACCATCGCCCGTCCCAGATTACCGCTCAGTAGCTGCAAGCCGCTGTCCGCCGCGAAAGGCGCCGCTGCGGGACGGACAATATCCTCAGCCGGGCTTTGCTCAGGCAAATCACGCCAGGCCAGGCGCCCCTCCTCCAGCCAAGGTTCTCGGCAATAGGCCGCCAAGCCCTCGCCGGCGACAGTTGGCACATCCCCATGCAGCAAACCAGCGCCCAGCAGCTCGCGTATTAGCCAGCCCGGCCCGCCAGCCGCCTGAAACTGATTCACATCCGCCGAACCATTGGGATACACCCGCGCCAACAAGGGCACGACCGCTGACAACGCGGCAAAATCTTCCCAGGTCAGCTCATAGCCGGCCGCCCGCGCCATCGCTGGCAGGTGCAAGCTGTGATTGGTCGAGCCACCTGAGGCCAGCAGGGCCACCACCGCATTCACCAGCGCCCGAGCATCAATCTGTACACCCAGGGGCAGATAACGCTCGCCCTGGCGACTGTTGCGCGCCACCAGCCGCGCCGCTTCGGCGGTCAGAGCCGTGCGCAAGGGCGTATGGGGATGAACAAAGGCACTGCCCGGCACGTGCAGCCCCATGGCTTCCATCAACAGCTGATTGGTATTGGCGGTACCGTAGAAGGTGCAGGTGCCCTCCTGATGATAGGACGCCAGCTCAGTCGCCATCAGCTCATCACGGCTGGCCGCGCCACGGGCGTAACGCTCGCGCACCGCTGCCTTGTCTTTGTTGGCCAGACCAGAGGCCATCGGCCCGGCCGGCACAAATACCGCCGGTAAATGACCAAAATGCAGAGCGCCAATCAACAAACCCGGCACGATTTTGTCGCAGATGCCCAGGTACAGGCCGCCATCGAAAATCCCGTGAGTCAGGCCAATGGCCGTGGCCTGGGCAATCAGATCGCGGGAGAACAGCGACAACTGCATCCCCGCCTCGCCCTGGGTAATGCCATCGCACATGGCCGGCACCCCGGCGGCGAACTGCGCGGTGGCGCCAGCCTTGGCCAACGCCACTTTCAGTTGATCGGGATAATCCTTGTAGGGCGCATGGGCCGAGAGCAGGTCGTTGTAGCTGGAGATGATAGCGATATGGGGCGAGCCGCCCTGCTTGATAATCAAGCGCGCGGCATCCGGTTGGGCCGCCAGGGCATGGGCCAGATTGGAGCAGCCCAAGCGCAGGCGCGGCTCGCTTTCGGCGGCATGCTGCAAGCGCGCCAGGTAGCGCCCCCGATTGACCGCAGAGCGCTGTTCCAACGCAGCGGTAACCTGCTCGACAACGACATGCAGCATGACAACTCCCCGTTCAGACCTGTGCGACGGCCAGTGTAACGGCTACGGCGCCCAATAAATGCGCAGCGGCAAACGACCAGCCATCAACAAGGCGTGCAATGGCAATGCACGACTCTGCGGCGTGTCCGCCAGCACCGCATCAATCAGCTGCTTTTTGCTTTGCCCAAACGCCAGCAAGCCCAGCCACTGGGTCTGCAGCAACATTGGCAAATTCAACGACAGGCGTTGCCGCGGCTCACTGGGCGCCTGCGCGCACAAGGCGCCAGGCACGGCCTGCAGATCAAGCGCTGGCGCCAATCCCGGCATACCGGGAAACAACGAGGCAATGTGGCCATCCTCGCCCATACCCAGCAACACCGCAGCAAAGGGCATGCGGGCTTGCAACTGGTCAGCCCAGAGGCTCGCAGACGCTTGAGCACTGTCTGCCTGACGCGGATCGAGGCAGGCGGCAGCAGGTAAGCCCTGCTGCAGCAAACGCCAATTGCTCTGTTCGGCATCCGCCGCCACCCAACGTTCATCCGTAGGACTCACGTCGACCCGCGCCCACTCCAACGGCTCAGCCGCCAGCAACGGCAGCAGTTGCTGCGGGCTACTGCCGCCGGGCAGCAACAGCGAGGCACGCGCCTGTACCGACAAAATGGTCGCTACTTGCACCGACAGATCGCGCGCCAACTGTTGCACACAGTCGCCACGCTGAGCATGAGCAAGCAACACACTGGGATATTTGACAGCCACTTGCATTCCGTCCACTGGAAGGTTTCAGGCTACATGATGCGCTTATGCGCGGGCTGCACCCAAGCTGAAGACGGGCGGACCGGCAGAAATAACGAGAGGGGGATTTTATCGGGTAGAAAAACAAAAGGGCCATCCTATTGGATGGCCCTTCAACCCGAAGACCGGGAAAGTATAAAAATGGCGTCCCCTAGGGGACTCGAACCCCTGTTACCGCCGTGAAAGGGCGGTGTCCTAGGCCACTAGACGAAGGGGACAAATCCTTCGAGAAACAATGCCGCGTTATCCGCATTGCTTAGTGATTGGTGGAGATAAACGGGATCGAACCGTTGACCTCTTGCATGCCATGCAAGCGCTCTCCCAGCTGAGCTATACCCCCAGATTTAACGTCTCTCGACCCGCAACACCTAGATACTGCGGTTTGAAAATGGCGTCCCCTAGGGGACTCGAACCCCTGTTACCGCCGTGAAAGGGCGGTGTCCTAGGCCACTAGACGAAGGGGACAAAACCTTCTCTTTGCTACTACTTGAAGCCGAGGTGGCCAGCTTCAAGTCAAGAATTGGTGGAGATAAACGGGATCGAACCGTTGACCTCTTGCATGCCATGCAAGCGCTCTCCCAGCTGAGCTATACCCCCATTCAAGGACGGGGCGCATGTTAAGCGCAGCCCCTACCCTCGTCAACACTTTTTTCAAAAACTTGTGTTTATTCTGCATGCAGAACAACCACTTAACCCGGACCAGCGGTATCTACCGCCGATCCGCGAGCGCTCAACCGGCAATCGTCGCCAGTTGTTTTTCCCACTCTTTGGTCTCTTTCTTGGAGACGCCACCGAGCATTTCCAAGGCCTGACGCAAACGGAAACGGGTCAGGTCCGGGCCGATAATCTCCATCGCATCGAGCACCGATACCGAACTGGCCTGCCCGCTAATCGCAGCAAACATCAGCGGCATGGCATCGCGCAGCTTCAACTCAAGGGCCTCGACCACCGCCTGAATACAGCCAGTGATGCGTTCCTTCTCCCACTGGCGCAGTGCTTCAAGCTTCCACAAGATCAACTGCATGACCTGGCGAACCTGCTCGGGCGACAACTTCTTGTGCTCGAACAGCTTGGCATCCAGCGGCACGCCACCGGCGAAGAAGAAGCCCGCCAACGGCGCGATCTGGCTGAACGTCTCGACTCGGCCCTGCACATGGGGCGCAATCTGCATCAGGTACTCGGGATTAAACGCCCACTTCTGCACTTCGGCGGCAAAGCGCTCGACGCTCAGCTCGCGCAGCCACTGGCCGTTGAGCCAGGAGAGCTTCTCCATGTCGAAGATCGGCCCACCGAGAGACACGCGCTGAATGTCGAAGTGCTCGATCATCTCGTCCAGACTGAACTTCTCGCGCTCATCCGGCATCGACCAGCCCATGCGCCCGAGGTAGTTGAGCATCGCCTGCGGAAGAAAGCCCATGCGCTCGTAGAAGGTCACCGAGGTCGGGTTCTTGCGCTTGGACAGCTTGCTCTTGTCGGGGTTGCGCAGCAGCGGCATGTAGCACAGCGCCGGCTGCTCCCAGCCAAAATACTCGTACAGCTTGATCAGCTTGGGCGCCGACGGCAGCCACTCTTCGCCGCGCAGCACATGGGTGATGCCCATCAGGTGGTCATCGACCACGTTGGCCAGGAAGTAGGTCGGCAGGCCATCGGCCTTCATCAGCACCTGCATGTCCATGCGGTCCCACGGAATTTCTACCGTGCCACGCAGCATATCCGGCACCTGGCACACGCCTTCGGTCGGCACCTGCATGCGCACCACATGGGACTCGCCGGCGGCGATGCGGCGCTGCGCTTCAGCCGGAGCCAGATGCTGGCAGTGACCGTCGTAACGCGGCGTTTCCTTATTGGCCATCTGCTCGGCACGCACCTGATCCAGGCGCTCGGCGCTGCAGAAGCACGGGAAGGCATGCCCCTTGGCGACCAGCTCATCGGAGTACTTCTTGTAGATTTCGCCGCGCTCGCTCTGCCGGTACGGGCCATGGGGACCGCCAATATCCGGGCCCTCGTCCCACTCAATACCCAGCCAGCGCAGGGAATCGAAAATCTGCTGTTCGGACTCGCGGCTCGAACGCACCTGGTCGGTGTCTTCGATACGCAGGATGAACTGACCGCCATGCTGGCGCGCGAAGCACAGGTTGAACAAAGCGATGTACGCGGTGCCAACGTGCGGGTCGCCAGTCGGGGATGGCGCAATACGGGTACGAACAGTGGTCATGGCAACTCTCAATGCGGCAGATCAAACAATCGGCCAATCTTAACAGGCCGGATACTTAAGGCTCCAGCAAAGGCCCCACCTCGGCCGGCAGACGACTGATCAGAAAGTCCAGAAAGGCTTTGA
This sequence comes from Pseudomonas sp., assembly GCA_034519305.1. Classification (GTDB taxonomy): domain Bacteria; phylum Pseudomonadota; class Gammaproteobacteria; order Pseudomonadales; family Pseudomonadaceae; genus Aquipseudomonas. The sequence continues at coordinate 48,743 of JAXHOM010000019.1, read as the reverse complement.
CCTTCATGGCCTGGAAGCGCCGCGAAGGGTACAGCGCATAGATCTCGCTGGTGGGTAAGCAGGCCTGCGGTAACAACTCGAGCAGACGCCCATCCTGCAGCGCCTCGCGACAGATCATGTGGGGCAGGCCGACGATCCCGGCACCGGCCAAAGCCGCCTCCCGGGCAAAGGTGATGTTGTTGCAGGCCAGCACCCGCTGGCAGGCAATGCTTTCGCCCTGCACCGGCCAGTAACGCGGCGGATCCTGCGGCAGCAGGATGGCCCGATGGCCCGCCAGCTCGGCCACTGTCTGCGGCGTGCCGTGCTGGGCCAGATAATCCGGACTGGCACACAGGCTGCGACCGGAGGACAGCAGACACCGGGCAATCAAGGTGGAATCCTGCGGCTGACCGACCTGAATAGCGATATCCACCGCCTCCTCCAACGGATCGACCTTGCGCGAAGTGAGCTCCACCTCGGCGGTAATCTGCGGGTACTCGCGCATAAACTCGCCCAGCACCCGACCCAGCAGCAACTGGCCAAATTCGATGGGGGCAGTGATGCGCAGCAGGCCAGACGGCTGCAATTGCAGCTGCATAACCGCCTGCTCGGCCTCGGCAAAATCCAGCATGATCTGCCGGCAGCGCTCGTAATAGGCCTGCCCCACCTCGGTCAGGCGCAGCTTGCGGGTGGTGCGATTGAGCAGGCGCACACCGAGGCGCTCCTCCAGCAAGGCAATCCGCCGGCTGACTGTCGATTTCTGCATCCCCAACCCCAGCGCCGCCTGGGTAAAGCTGTGACACTCGACCACTCGAGTAAAAATCAGCGCGTCATCCAACCCCATGATTGTTTCTCACAAGCAACAAAGTTTCCGAATAGTACCGACTACTTACACTCAGGGAACACTGTTAGATTGGCCAGCTTTTCACCTGCCACCCGCCGAGTCACGCCATGCCTGCCCAATTGCAACGTCGCCTGCTGATTTTTGCCGTTCTGCTGACACTGGTGGTGGGCAGCCTGTTTGCCCACTGGCTGCTGATCGGGCGCTTTATCGAAAGCACCGACAACGCCTACGTGCAGGGTGAAATCACCCGTGTTTCCAGCCAACTGAGTGCCCGAGTTGCCAAGGTGTTGGTAGGCGACAACCAGCACGTGCAAAAAGGCGACTTGTTGCTGGAGCTGGAAGCCGACGATTTCCGCCTGGCCCTCGACCGCGCCCGCGCCGCCCTCGCCACCCGCGAGGCCGAGCAACTGCAAGCGCGCAGCAAACTGACCCAGCAAGCCAGCCTGATTGCCGCCAGCCAGGCCGATGTGGGCGCCAGTGAAGCGACCCTCGGCCGCACCCAGATTGACCTGTCCCGCGCCCGCACCCTGCGCAAACCCGGCTACGTCTCGGAAGAACGGGTCACCACCCTGGCCGCCGACAGCCGCATCGCTCGCTCCCAAGTGAGCAAGGCCCAGGCCGACTTGCAGGCCCAGCGCCAACAAGTCGATGCGCTGGATGCCGAGATCAAGCGCCTCGACGCGCAAATCGCCAACGCCCGCGCCGAAGTGGCCCAAGCCGAACTTAACCTCGGCCGCACGCAGATCCGCGCCCCCATCAGTGGCTTGATCGGCCAGCGCGCCGCCCGTAACGGCCAGTACGTACAAACCGGCACCTACCTGATGTCACTGGTGCCCGACGAAGACATCTGGATCCAGGCCAACTTCAAGGAAACCCAGATTGGCCCCATGGCCGTCGGCCAAAGCGCCGAACTGATCTTCGATGCTTACCCCGACACCCCGATCAGCGCCCGCGTCGACAGCCTGTTTGCCGCCTCCGGCGCACAGTTCAGCCTGCTGCCACCGGACAACGCCACCGGCAACTTCACCAAGGTGGTGCAGCGCATCCCGGTGAAGCTGACCTTTGCCGCCGACAACCCGCTCAAGGGCAAAATCCGTCCGGGCATGTCGGTGCTGGTCAAGGTCTCGATCAAGGCCGCCAGCGGTGGCCGCTGACCAACTGATCCGGCCCGTCGGCGAACCCAGCCGACGGGACTGGATCGCGGTAATGAGCGCCCTGCTCGGCGCCTTTATGGCGGTGCTCGACATCCAGATCACCAACGCCTCGCTGAAGGACATCCAGGGCGCGCTGTCGGCCACCTTGGAAGAAGGCTCGTGGATTTCCACCTCCTACCTGGTGGCGGAGATCATCATGATCCCGCTGACCACCTGGCTGGTGCAGGTGTTTTCGGCTCGCCGCCTGGCGGTGTGGGTTTCGTCGTTTTTCCTGGTGGCCTCACTGCTCTGCTCCATGGCCTGGAGCCTGGAGAGCATGATCGTGTTTCGCGCCTTCCAGGGCCTGACCGGCGGCGCGCTGATCCCCCTGGCCTTCACCCTGATCCTGATCAAACTGCCCGAGCATCACCGCGCCAAAGGCATGGCCATGTTTGCCGTCACGGCCACCTTCGCCCCTGCCATCGGCCCGACCCTGGGCGGCTGGCTGACAGAGAATTTCGGCTGGGAATACATCTTCTATATCAACGTGCCGCCCGGCCTGCTGATGATCGCCGGGCTGCTCTATGGCCTGGAAAAGAAAGCCACCCAGTGGCACATGCTCAATACCGCCGACTACGCTGGCATCCTGACCATGGCCATGGGCCTGGGCTGCCTGCAGGTATTCCTCGAAGAAGGCCACCGCAACAACTGGCTGGAATCCAATCTGATCGTCGTGCTCGGCGCGACAGCGGCCATCAGCCTGATCCTCTTTGTGATTCTGCAATTTTCCCGCGACAACCCACTGCTCAACCTGCGCATCCTCGGTAACCGCAACTTCGGCCTGTGCAGCATTTCCAGCGTTGGCCTGGGCATCGGCCTGTACGGCTCGGTTTACGCGCTGCCGTTGTACCTGGCACAAATTCAGGGCTACAACGCCATGCAGATCGGCGAAGTGATCATGTGGATGGGCGCGCCGCAGCTGCTGATCATCCCGCTGGTGCCGAAGATCATGAAATACATCTCGCCGAAATGGCTGTGCGCCTTCGGCTTTGCCATGTTCGGCATCGCCAACTTTGCCTCCGGGGTGCTCAACCCGGACTTTGCCGGCGACCAGTTGAACCAGATCCAACTGCTGCGCGCCCTTGGCCTGCCTTTCGTGATGGTGACCCTGTCACTGATCGCCACCGCCTACCTGCGCGTCGAGGACGCCGGCTCCGCCTCCAGCCTGTTCAACGTCCTGCGCAACCTCGGTGGCGCCATCGGCATCGCCCTGATCGCGACGCTGATCGACTCGCGGGCAAAAACCTATTTCGACTACCTGCGTGAAGCCCTGGTGCCGAGCAACCCACAGGTCGCCGAACGCCTGCAGCTGTGGAGCGAAACCCTCGGCAGCCAGCAAGCGGCCCTCGGCAAACTCAGCGAGATGACCCACCAGCAGGCCAGCATCATGGCCTACAATGACGCCTTCCATTTTATCGGCATTGCCCTGGGCATCAGCATGCTCGCGGTATTTTTCAGCCGCCAACTGCCGGCCACGGCCAGCAACGCCAGCAGCGCCGCCCACTGATCATCATCGCCCACCACTCGTGGGCGAGTACTGGGGTCTGTTGTCGCTTAATTCATGGCCGCGCCGGAGCCGGTTTTTGCGCGAGGCAAGGCGCGAGGAGCGTGATTTGGTTGTTCCAAATAAGCGACGAGTAACGCAGCCTCGCACAAAAACCAGCCCGGCCCTTCGGGTTGTGCGAGAAATGGCCCCCGCTGTCGTTACAGGACTTGATAAGGGAATACCATTACCCGCGTCCTGCGCCTAACCGGGGACCATTTCTCGCGGCAACGCGGCTCACGAATTAAACGGCAACAGACCCTTGGTAAGCATGTCCACCCCTGCCCGCTCCCGCACCCTACTGATCGTCATCGCCTTTGCCGTGGTCTACATCGGCTGGGGCACCACCTACCTGGCCAACCACTTCCTGCTGCGCGAGTTGCCGCCTTTCGTGCTCGGCGCCTTGCGCTTCTTCCTCGCTGGCGGCCTGGCACTGGCCTGGACCTTGAGCCAGCCGCGCGCGCCGATACAACGCAGCGACTGGGGCAGCGCGCTGGCCGGCGGCATTCTGCTGATTGCGGTGGGCCAGGGCGCCCTGATTTATGCCAACCAATACCTGCCCACCGGCATTCTGGCGATGCTCTACACCACCCTGCCGCTGTGGAGCGTGGCCCTGGAATGGCTGCTGGGCGAACGCCCGCCCACCTGGGTGCTGATCGGTTTGCTGATCGCCAGCGGCGGCATCGTTCTGCTGATGAGCAACAGCCTCGGCGACGAAGCGAGCACGGCACAATGGTTTGCCGGCAGCCTGGTGGTGCTCGCCACCTTGCTCTGGGCCTGCGGCGCCTGGCTGCTGCGCCAACGCCCGCCGTTCAGCTCCAGCTGGGGCGGGCTTGAGCCTGCAGATGCTGATCGGCGCCACCCTATTGGCACTGTTCGGTCTTTGGCATGGCGACTGGCAGCACCTGCCCACGACCAACCTCAGTCGCGAGGCCTGGCTATGGCTGCTGTACCTGGTGCTGCCGGTCAGCCTCGGCGTGTACCCGGCTTATTTCTGGCTGCTGCGCGAAGTGCCGGCCAGCCTGGTGTCGACCTTTGCCTTCGTCAATCCAGTGGTGGCCCTGCTGCTGGGTTACCTGCTGCTCAACGAACAGCTAAGCCTCACCGCCCTGGGCGCGTGCCTGGCCACCCTGCTGGGCGTGAGCCTGATTATCTTCGGCCGCCGGTAACGCAAGAGAACGCCCACGCAGCGCGACTACACCTGCAGCAGGCGCTCACGCAGCTTGTGGATCTCGTCGCGCAACTGCGCGGCGGCCTCGAACTCCAGATCGCGGGCCAGTTGGTACATCTTCTCTTCCATCTGCCGAATGCGCTTGTTGATCTCACTGGGTGAGCGCAGCTCGTTCTCGTAACGAGCCGCTTCCTCTGCAGCCTTGGCCATGCCGCGGCGCTTGTTACTGCGCGAGCCCGGCACGGTGGCACCTTCGAGGATGTCCTTGACGTCGCGGAACACGCCCTTGGGGGTAATGCCGTTGGCCAGGTTAAAGGCGATCTGCTTGTCGCGACGCCGTTCGGTCTCGCCGATGGCGCGCTCCATGGAGCCGGTCATGCGGTCAGCGTAGAGAATCGCCCGGCCATTAAGATTGCGCGCGGCGCGGCCGATGGTCTGGATCAGCGAACGTTCGGAGCGCAGGAAGCCTTCCTTGTCCGCATCCAGAATCGCCACCAGCGACACCTCCGGCATGTCCAACCCTTCGCGCAACAGGTTGATCCCCACCAGCACGTCGAAGGCGCCGATACGCAAGTCGCGGATGATTTCCACCCGCTCCACGGTATCGATATCCGAGTGCAGGTAACGCACCCGCACGCCGTGATCACCGAGGTAATCGGTCAGGTCTTCAGCCATGCGCTTGGTCAGCGTGGTGACCAGCACCCGCTCCTCAAGAGCCACGCGCTTGCTGATCTCCGACAGCAGATCATCAACCTGGGTTAGCGCCGGACGCACTTCGATCATCGGGATCGACCAGGCCGGTAGGCCGCACCACCTGCTCAATCACCCGCCCAGCGTGCTCGGCTTCGTAATTGCCAGGGGTCGCAGAGACGAAAATGGTCTGCGGGCTGATCGCCTCCCACTCGTCAAAACGCATCGGCCGGTTATCCAGCGCCGACGGCAGACGGAAGCCGTACTCCACCAGGGTTTCCTTGCGCGAGCGGTCGCCCTTGTACATGGCGCCGACCTGGGAAACGCTGACGTGGGATTCATCAATCACCAGCAAGGCGTTGTCTGGCAGGTAATCAAACAAGGTCGGCGGCGGCGCCCCGGACTCGCGCCCGGACAGATAGCGCGAGTAGTTTTCGATGCCGTTGCAGTAGCCCAGCTCGACGATCATCTCCAGGTCGAACCGCGTGCGCTGCTCCAGCCGCTGAGCTTCCACCAGCTTGTTGTTAGCGCGCAGATACTCCAGACGCTCCTTGAGCTCGACCTTGATCAGCTCCACCGCCTCCAGCAGCTTCTCCCGCGGCGTCACGTAGTGACTCTTGGGGTAGAGGGTGTAGCGCGGCAGTTTGCGAATCACTTCGCCGGTCAGCGGGTCAAACGCACTGATCGTCTCCACCTCGTCATCGAACAACTCGATGCGAATGGCCTCCAGGTCCGACTCCGCCGGAAAGATATCGATCACGTCGCCGCGCACGCGAAACGTGGCGCGGGCAAACTCCATGTCATTGCGGGTGTATTGCAGGTCGGCCAGGCGGCGCAGCAAGGCCCGCTGGTCCATTTTGTCGCCGCGATCAACATGCAGGACCATCTTCAGGTACGACTCAGGATCGCCCAGACCGTAAATACAGGACACCGTGGTGACGATGATCGCGTCGCGACGTTCGAGCAGCGCCTTGGTCGCCGACAGACGCATCTGCTCGATGTGGTCGTTGATCGAGGCATCCTTTTCGATAAAGGTGTCCGACGACGGCACATAGGCTTCCGGCTGGTAGTAGTCGTAGTAGGAAACGAAATACTCCACCGCGTTGTTCGGGAAGAAACTCTTGAACTCGCCGTACAACTGCGCCGCCAGGGTCTTGTTCGGCGCCAGTACCAGAGTCGGGCGCTGCACCTGAGCAATCACGTTGGCAATGCTGAATGTCTTGCCGGAGCCGGTCACCCCCAGCAGGGTTTGGTGCGAAAGACCGGCCTCCAAGCCCTCGACCATCAAGCGGATGGCCTCAGGTTGATCGCCAGCCGGCTGAAAACGCGTGACCAATTCAAACTGCGACATGCATACCTCGACAAACGCCTGTGACGCATTGGCACAATAGGCGTCAAACCCCGGTGAAAAGCGTGCTGGCGCTGTCGCCGCGCACGTCCTTGATCGCTATAATAGCGACCCGTCTGCGCAACCCCTAACGCTAGTCGTAGCGAGGTGTTGCATGCCCTCAGTCTTTCTTTAGAGCTGCCGCATAATGAGCCTGTTCTCTGCCGTCGAAATGGCGCCGCGCGACCCTATCCTGGGTCTCAATGAAGCCTTCAATGCCGATCCTCGTACCCACAAGGTGAACCTGGGTGTTGGCGTTTACTTCAACGAAGAGGGTCGTATTCCGTTGCTGCGCGCCGTCGCAGCGGCCGAACAAGCACGCATTGAAGCCCACGCGCCACGCGGTTACCTGCCCATCGAAGGCATTGCCGCCTACGACCAGGCCGTGCAAAAGCTGCTGTTTGGCAGCGACTCCGAACTGCTGGCTGCCGGTCGCGTAGTCACCACTCAATCGGTCGGTGGCACCGGCGCACTGAAAACCGGTGCTGACTTTCTCAAGCGTCTGCTGCCGAACGCCGTAGTGGCGATCAGTGATCCAAGCTGGGAAAACCACCGCGCCCTGTTTGAAGCTGCAGGCTTTCCAGTGCAGAACTACAGCTACTACGACGCCGCCAACCACGGCGTGAATCGTGCCGGCATGCTCGCCGACCTGAAGAGCCTGCCACCCCGCTCGATCGTGGTGCTGCATGCCTGCTGCCATAACCCGACTGGCGTCGACCTGAGCCTGGACGACTGGCAAGCCGTACTGGACGTCGTGCGCGAGCGCGAGCATGTGCCCTTCCTCGACATCGCCTACCAAGGCTTTGGTGATGGCATCGAGCAAGACGCCGCCGCCGTGCGCCTGTTTGCTGATTCAGGGCTGAACTTCCTGGTGTCCAGTTCGTTCTCGAAGTCCTTCTCTCTGTATGGCGAGCGCGTGGGCGCCCTGTCGATCGTCACCAACTCGAAGGAAGAGGCTGGCCGCGTACTGTCACAAGCCAAGCGCGTAATCCGCACCAACTATTCCAACCCACCGACCCACGGTGCAACCGTCGTCGCCAGCGTGCTCAACAGCGTTGAACTGCGTGCCATGTGGGAGCAAGAGCTGGGGGAAATGCGCGAGCGCATCCGCGACATGCGTATGGCCATGGTCGAGCAACTGGCCGCCCAGGGCGCCAAACGCGACTTCAGCTTTGTTGCTCGGCAACGAGGCATGTTCTCTTATTCAGGCCTGACAGCCGAGCAGGTTGAACGCTTGAAGAACGAGTTCGCTATCTACGCCGTAGGTACCGGCCGCATCTGCGTCGCAGCGCTGAACCGCAACAACCTCGATGCTGTTACACGCGCCATAGCTCAAGTGATCTAAGCCCTTGAGCCCGAGCAAAACGCCGCTGCGGAGCCGCCCTCCGCAGCGGCGTTTTGCTTAGAGCAGTATTGACTTACCCTTTTGAATCAGTAACATACGCACCGTTGTTCCGCGATAGCTCAGTCGGTAGAGCAAATGACTGTTAATCATTGGGTCCCTGGTTCGAGTCCAGGTCGCGGAGCCAGATACCAAAAAACCCAGTCAATCGACTGGGTTTTTTATTGCCTGCAGTTTTAAATACCTGCAGTGCACATCGCTCTAGCCACAATAAAAAGACCGCTCAATGAGCGGTCTTTTTATTGGCCAGCACTTTTAACTTAGTTAATGCTCAACCTGTCACGATTCTTTTCCAGAATTGCCGCGCCAATACCTTTAACTTCAAGCAGATCATCTACAGAAGCAAAAGGACCATTGGCTGCACGGTGATCCACAATCGATGCAGCCTTGACCTTGCCAACACCCAGCAGCTCCCGCTCCAAGGTTTCGGCATCCGCAGTATTCAGATTTACCTTGGATACTTGCATGCCAGCATCAACCACCTGAGCAACCTCCACAGTATGCGTCTTGGTGGGTGGCACATCAGCAGCGGATGTAGCCAGGGAAACGCTAGCTAGCAAGGCAAACAGCAGAGAGGAAACTTGTACTTTCAGCATTATCAACACTCCATTTTGTTTTATTAAGCGCGGTACTTCCTTAAACCGTGCAAAATCAAAATAGCTGCCAATGAGTGCTTGTCAAATGCCCCATTATTTTTCTCACGCCGCATCACAGTCGAACATTTCTCAACCAAAGACTATTTTGGACACTATCCAGTCCAGCGGACCAGATGCGATCAAGCTTAAGCTGCACGAGAGCGTTGCTTGAAGCTTTTCTCCGCGCAAAGACAAACCCCCGACCATCTTACGATGATCAGGGGTTTGGTGTAGAAGCTTGACGATGACCTACTCTCACATGGGGAAACCCCACACTACCATCGGCGATGAATCGTTTCACTACTGAGTTCGGGATGGGATCAGGTGGTTCCAATTCTCTATGGTCGTCAAGCAATTCGGTTGGAACCTCGTCAGAGACGCGATTCCTAATTGGGTATGTGATGTTTGTATTGTACAGACTTTCGGTATTTCGTATTCCCGTACAATCTGCCGCGTTAGCGTGCAAATTGCTTGGGTGTTATATGGTCAAGCCTCACGGGCAATTAGTATTGGTTAGCTCAACGCCTCACAGCGCTTACACACCCAACCTATCAACGTCGTAGTCTTCGACGGCCCTTTAGGGAACTCAAGGTTCCAGTGAGATCTCATCTCGAGGCAAGTTTCCCGCTTAGATGCTTTCAGCGGTTATCTTTCCCGAACATAGCTACCCGGCAATGCCACTGGCGTGACAACCGGAACACCAGAGGTTCGTCCACTCCGGTCCTCTCGTACTAGGAGCAGCCCCTCTCAAATCTCAAACGTCCACGGCAGATAGGGACCGAACTGTCTCACGACGTTCTAAACCCAGCTCGCGTACCACTTTAAATGGCGAACAGCCATACCCTTGGGACCGGCTTCAGCCCCAGGATGTGATGAGCCGACATCGAGGTGCCAAACACCGCCGTCGATATGAACTCTTGGGCGGTATCAGCCTGTTATCCCCGGAGTACCTTTTATCCGTTGAGCGATGGCCCTTCCATACAGAACCACCGGATCACTAAGACCTACTTTCGTACCTGCTCGACGTGTCTGTCTCGCAGTCAAGCGCGCTTTTGCCTTTATACTCTACGACCGATTTCCGACCGGTCTGAGCGCACCTTCGTACTCCTCCGTTACTCTTTAGGAGGAGACCGCCCCAGTCAAACTACCCACCATACACTGTCCTCGATCCGGATAACGGACCAGAGTTAGAACCTCAAAGTTGCCAGGGTGGTATTTCAAGATTGGCTCCACGCAGACTAGCGTCCACGCTTCAAAGCCTCCCACCTATCCTACACAAGCAAATTCAAAGTCCAGTGCAAAGCTATAGTAAAGGTTCACGGGGTCTTTCCGTCTAGCCGCGGATACACTGCATCTTCACAGCGATTTCAATTTCACTGAGTCTCGGGTGGAGACAGCGCCGCCATCGTTACGCCATTCGTGCAGGTCGGAACTTACCCGACAAGGAATTTCGCTACCTTAGGACCGTTATAGTTACGGCCGCCGTTTACCGGGGCTTCGATCAAGAGCTTCGCGTTAGCTAACCCCATCAATTAACCTTCCGGCACCGGGCAGGCGTCACACCCTATACGTCCACTTTCGTGTTTGCAGAGTGCTGTGTTTTTAATAAACAGTCGCAGCGGCCTGGTATCTTCGACCGGCATGGGCTTACGTAGTAAATACTTCACCCTCACCGGCGCACCTTCTCCCGAAGTTACGGTGCCATTTTGCCTAGTTCCTTCACCCGAGTTCTCTCAAGCGCCTTGGTATTCTCTACCCAACCACCTGTGTCGGTTTGGGGTACGGTTCCTAGTTACCTGAAGCTTAGAAGCTTTTCCTGGAAGCATGGCATCGACCACTTCGTCATCTAAAAGATAACTCGTCATCAGCTCTCGGCCTTAAAAAATCCCGGATTTACCTAAGATTTAAGCCTACCACCTTAAACTTGGACAACCAACGCCAAGCTGGCCTAGCCTTCTCCGTCCCTCCATCGCAGTAACTAGAAGTACAGGAATATTAACCTGTTTGCCATCGACTACGCATTTCTGCCTCGCCTTAGGAACCGACTAACCCTGCGTCGATTAACGTTGCGCAGGAAACCTTGGTCTTTCGGCGTGGGAGTTTTTCACTCCCATTGTCGTTACTCATGTCAGCATTCGCACTTCTGATACCTCCAGCCAACTTCTCAATTGACCTTCACAGGCTTACAGAACGCTCCTCTACCGCTCATCCTAAGATGAACCCGTAGCTTCGGTGTATGGTTTGAGCCCCGTTACATCTTCCGCGCAGGCCGACTCGACTAGTGAGCTATTACGCTTTCTTTAAAGGGTGGCTGCTTCTAAGCCAACCTCCTAGCTGTCTAAGCCTTCCCACATCGTTTCCCACTTAACCATAACTTTGGGACCTTAGCTGACGGTCTG
>JAXHOM010000019.1:0-32500 GCA_034519305.1 Pseudomonas sp. | reverse complement strand
ACACATGATCTTCTCCGGCGCAGGGAAGCAGCCCTTGGTCTTGTCCCGCAGTACCGATGGAGCGATCGCCAGCATTTGCGCCACGGCAGGAGTGGACGGTGTACCACCGGGAATCTTGTAACCCTTCACATCCCACGGCTGCACGGCTGCAGGGTTAGCGGCAATCCAGGCGCGCGCCTTGGCCAGCATGTCATCACGATCAGAAGCGATGTCCTGAATCAGACCGGCTTTCAACGCCTCCTGCGGGCGCACCTTCTTGCCTTCCAGCAGGTAGGGCAAAGATTTTTCCAGGCCCAGGATGCGCACCATCCGCACCACGCCACCGCCGCCTGGCAGCAAGCCCAGGGTTACTTCCGGCAAGCCGATTTGCACGCTACTGCTGTCCAGCGCAATGCGGTGGTGACAGGCCAAAGCTATTTCCCAGCCACCGCCCAGCGCCGCACCATTAATAGCAGCCACTACCGGCTTGCCGAGGCATTCCAGGCGGCGCAATTGGCCTTTGATGTTAAGGATCATCTGGTAGAACTGGGCTGCATCGGCCTTGGTGACCTTGATCAGCTCATTCAGATCGCCACCGGCGAAGAACGTCTTCTTCGCCGAGGTAAGGATTACACCGGCGATCGAGTCTTTCTCGGCTTCCAGGCGATCAACGATGTTGCCCATGGCCGCGCGGTATTCAGCGTTCATGGTATTGGCGCTTTGGCCAGGCATGTCCATGGTCAGAACGACGATATTGTCCTGGCCTTTTTCGTAACGGATGGCGTCAGTCATCTTCGAGCTCCGGCCTTAAACGCGTTCAATAATGGTTGCAATGCCCATACCGCCGCCCACACACAGGGTAGCGAGGCCGTAACGCAGATTGCGCTTCTCCAACTCATCCAACAGGGTGCCGAGAATCGCGCAACCGGTTGCACCGAGCGGGTGGCCCATGGCGATGGAGCCGCCGTTGACGTTGACCTTGTCTTCGGACACGCCCATGTCCTTCATGAACTTCATTACCACCGAGGCAAACGCCTCGTTGACCTCGAACAGGTCGATGTCATTAACGTTCAGCCCGGCCTTGGCCAGAGCCTTGCGCGTAGCCGGCGCCGGGCCGGTGAGCATGATGGTGGGATCGGTGCTGGTGACTGCCGTGGCGACGATCCGCCCACGGGCCTTCAACCCAAGTTCTTTGCCCTTGGCTGCGGAGCCAATCAGCATCAGCGCTGCCCCGTCGACGATGCCCGAGCTGTTGCCTGGGGTGTGGATATGCTCGATGCGCTCCACATGGGAGTACTTGCGCAGGGCCGAGGCATCGAAGCCCATCTGCCCCATCATCTCGAAGCTAGGCTTGAGCTTGCCCAAGCCTTCCAGGGTGGAGTCGGCACGAATGAACTCGTCATGATCGAGAATCAGAATGCCGTTCTGATCGGTCACCGGCACCAGCGATTTGTTGAACGAGCCATCGGCCCGTGCTCGCGCGGCTTTCTGCTGCGAACGCAGGGCGAACGCATCAACATCAGTCCGGGAAAAGCCTTCCAGCGTGGCAATCAGGTCGGCACCGATGCCCTGCGGAACGAAATGGGTGTGCATATTGGTCGCCGGGTCCATGGCCCAAGCGCCACCGTCAGAGCCCATCGGAATGCGCGACATCGACTCGACGCCACCCGCTACGACCAGGTCTTCAAAACCGGAGCGCACTTTCATCGCCGCCAGGTTGACCGCTTCCAGGCCTGAGGCACAGAAGCGGTTGAGCTGCACGCCCGACACCTGCTCATCCCAATCCGCCACCAACGCGGCTGTTTTGGCGATGTCGGCCCCCTGATCACCCACCGGCGTCACGCAACCAAGGACGATATCGTCAACCTGACTGGTATCCAGCTGATTGCGCGCCTCAAGGGCTTTGAGCAGGCCGGCCACCAGATCAACTGGCTTGACGCTGTACAGCGCGCCGTCCTTTTTGCCTTTACCGCGGGGCGTGCGCACCGCATCGAAAATGAATGCTTCGGTCATGGCGTCCTCTGGCCTCCTTATATAGGAGGGATAGGTAGCGGTGTGGCAGTCCGCTGCCCAGCAGCGGCTACCAACAATTGTTGTTAGGCCGCTCTACCATAGCCGCAACGCGCGCAGGCTCAATGACCGAAATGCTCAGGCCCATTGACCACTCAGCTCAGACCAACGGTAGGACTGCGTGTAACGCTGGAGCAACGCCCCATACAGGTGTCTGGCCTGTGGCTTACAGCCCAGACGAAGGGTTGCGTGAATAACCGGCAACTCCTAGACCGCACGCTCTTGCTGCCAAAGCTTCTAAGGCGAGTGTGGCCCGCGCCCTAGAGTTTGTAAGGCAAGGCGCCATCGCCGGGCAATGCCGGGATGGTTTTTGAGTCAACGCCAAGCTGTTACCCCTGAGTGCGATCAAGGCAACGCGCACATGGCGAGTAACGGCAACAAGAATAAAAGGCAGCACACCATGCATATCCACGCGAAAGTCCGCCAAGCGGGCATGATCCTGTTTGCCACCGCCGTGGTTCTGATCCTGCCCAACCTCAGTCGCCTGATTAGTTAGAGTGCAAGCCGCCCGTTGCTGTTACGCCGTCAGCAACGGGCGCAGAGGCGCATCAGGCAAACGCCAGTTGCAACCAATGCCGGTAAAAACCCTCAGCCACCTGATTCAGCTGGGCGATGCGCTGCGGCAGGTTTTCCCGCATAAAGGCAATGCTCTGCTGGCTGGGTTGACTGGCATCCAGCAAATAACCCGCCTCGGTTAGCCACAGATCAACCAGCTCAGCCGTCATTTCCGGATGGGACTGCAATGCCAGCACCTTGTCACCCCAGGTAAACGCCTGATTCTGGCACCAGCCATTGGTCAGCAAATGCTGCGCTCCGGGTGGCAGATCGAAGGTATCGCCGTGCCATTGAAACAACTCAAACTCGCCAGGCACGTGGCGCAGCCAAGGGCTGTTAGCCGCTTGCGCCGTGTGCTGCAGACGCTGCCAGCCAACCTCCTGAAAGGCCATGGTGCGCACCTCGGCACCGAGCGCCTTGGCCAATAACTGACCGCCCAGGCAGTGACCGATCATGGGAATGTCACGCTGCAGAAAATGCTGGATGGCTGCTACTTCCGTCGTCAGCCAGGGCAGCGGATCATTCACGCTCATGGCGCCGCCCATGATTGCCACGGCCTTGGGCCGGTCGAGATCGACGCCTGCCAGCTCGCCACGGTCAACCCGCAGCACGTGGTAATCAAGCTGCTGAGCACGCAGAACCTGGGCCAGATGACCAGGGGTGCAGTGATCGGTGTGAGTCAGTATCAGAATATCGCTCATGGTGCCCTCCGCCGCGCAGTGTGCGACAAAGGTTAAGGCAAGGTCGAGCGAGGAAGTGGGCAAATTAACGGGAGATGTTGCACCGCCAGCTGCCATTGCGGTCAGCTGGCGGGATTACGCGACATGCAACCTTAAAGACTACAAACGGGCATGCTCCTGGATCACGCCCCACCCCTCAAGTCGCCCGCCAAGCGGTACCACCAGGGTTTCCAGGCCCTGCTCAAAATCATCAATGCCGGCATGACTGGCGTACATCACCTTGCTCACTTGCAAGTGCCAGACGCCTTCGCAACGCTGATTGATCTGGGTATTCAGCGACTCACCGCGAAAGCTTTGCGCCACCAGCCGGGCCCGTTCCTCATCAGGAAAAATGGCGTAGAACTCGATGGCATGGATACGAGCGAAATCGAAACCGCCCTCCTTCATACGCTGTAGCAGACTGCTGCTGTTGGATTCCGAAGCGCTCATGGACATAGATTGGTACCCCTCATTGAGTAGACATCAATCACCGTGTTGCTCTGCGAGAGTAGCCCTATCGTTAGGGTCTGTCGCCGTTTCATTCGTGGCCGCGCCGGGGCAGGCCCGGCCCTTCGGGTTGCGCGAGAAAGGGGCCCCGCTGTTGTTGCAGGACTTGGTAAGGGAATAACCATTACCGGCGTCCTGCGCCTAACCGGGACCCCATTCTCGCGGCAACGCAGCTCACAACGAAACGACAACAGACCCTAAGGCCACGCTGAACATTTAGTCGAGCGCCAGCCACTTGTCACTTTTCGCGGCTCAACCAGCCCATGATGGCCCGCGTCATCCAGGCCGGCGACAGCTGGGCCGACCAGTACATCAACTTGAACAGCCCGCTGATCGGCCGATGCACCGCCGCCCCCTGGGATTGCTGCCAAACGGCGTCAGCGATCTGCTCAGCCTGCAAATTGACGCCTAGATGGCGCAGGGCCGGCGGCTCAAAGGCCTGACTGCTGACCATCGGCGTGCGCACAAAGGGCGGCATTAAATCGCCGACGCGAATGCCATGGCGGCGCCACTCCAGATCCAGGGCCTCAGTCAGACCCCGTACGGCAAACTTCGACGCCGAGTAGCTGGCCATGTGCGGCGTGCCATACAAGCCCGAGGCCGAGCCCATGTTGATCACCTGGGCGTTGGCGGTAGCCTTGAGGTAGGGGAACGCCGCATGGGTCATTTGCAGCAAACCCAGCACATTGATTTGCAGAATGCGCGCGTGCTCGGCCAACTCGATACTCTCGAAATGGCCGAAGCGCAGCACTCCGGCGCAGTTAAACAACAGCCGCAACTGCCCGCCGTGTACAGCCGGCAAAGTCCTTCAGCGCCGCCTGCACCGCAGCCGCATCGGCCACATCCAGCTCGGCATGCCAGACCCCGCCAAGCTCCGCAGCCAGGCTGGCCAACGCCGCATGATTAATATCTAGCAAACCCACTTTCCAGCCACGCGCATGAAACAAGCGCGCCGTGGCGGCACCGATGCCCGAGGCCGCGCCGGTAATCAGAATATTGTCCATCTAACCCTCCTGCGCCCGCAAAAAACCGGCGACCCGCGCCATGGCAAAGTCGGCCGCCTTGAGCATCCCGGCATAGCCCTGAAATACATGCCAGAGCCCCGGATACACCTCCAACTGCACCGCCACACCGGCGGCCTTGGCGTGCTCGGCAAAGCGCAGGCTGTCGTTGAGCAGCAACTCATCGGTGCCGACCTGAATCAGCAGCGGCGGCAACCCGCGCACGTCAGCAAACAGCGGCGACAAACCAGGCGCTCTGGGGTCCTGGCCTGCTGGGCAATACAGCGCTAGGGCCTGCTTGATCCAGGCCGGATTGAGCACGGGATCGCCCCCTGCCGGCTTATGCACATGCGCAAAGGTGAAATCCGTTACCGGGGAAAAGCACACCAGCGCCGCCGGCAAAGGCAGCCCCAGTTCACGCACGCGCAGCGCCGTGACCAGGGCCAGATTGCCGCCGGCGGAATCACCGCCAATAACAATCTGCTCGCTCCGGTAGCCCATGGCCAACAGCTCACGATAGGCCGCCACGGCATCCTCCAAGGCGGCCGGATAGGGATGCTCAGGCGCCAGGCGATAATCCAGGGCACAGACTGCTCGCTGGCTGCAGGTGGCCAGAATGCCGCTGATGCCGCGATGGGTCGCCGGCGAGCCGATCAGGTAGGCGCCACCGTGCAGGTACAACAGCACCCGTCCGCCATCCTGCGCCGGGCGCTGCCACTCACAGGGCCGGCCGCCGAGGTGCCCATGAGGTCAAGCTCAACCCATGGGGCGCCCGTGTGGTGGCCGTGAGCAGGCGCAACAACCCGCGCTGCAGTGCAATCGGTGTGGGAGGTCGAACCAGGCTGCGAAACAGCAGACGCAAACCGCCGCGCAACACGCCGCGCAACAGCGGCTGGCTGAGTGCCGGCGGAGTAAACTCAACGGCTGCAGTCATAGTCAGCAAGCTCCAGGTGACGGGTTTGTTGGCGGTAAGTAAAGGTAAACCCCGGCCAGTTGTTGGTGTTCTTGCCGGCCGCATTCTTGTACCAACTGGTGCAGCCCTGCTCCCAGATCGAATGGCGGATCACCTGCTGCAGATGCTGGTTGAAGCGTTGTTGCACCTGCGGCTTCACGTCCATATAGCGCAGGCCTTGCTGCTGCAACGCGTCCAAGCAATTGAGCACGTAAGCAAACTGGCTTTCCAGCATGTACAGGATCGAGTTGTGGCCCAGGTTGGTGTTCGGCCCGTAGAGCAGGAACAGATTGGGAAAGCCATTAACGCTGATGCCCTTATACGCTTCGGCGCCGTCGCGCCAGGCTTGGTTCAGCTCCACACCGCCCAGGCCTTTGATCTGCATCGGCGCAAGAAAATCGGTGGCCGCAAACCCGGTGCCGTAGATCAACGCATCCACTGGATGCTCACGACCATCGGCCGTCACCACACCATGGGGGGTGATGGACTGGATGGCCTGATTGACGATCTCGACATTGCCCTGTGCCAAGGCCGGGAAGTAGTTATTGGAGATCAGAATCCGTTTGCAGCCCAGCGGATAGTCCGGCTGCAACTGGCGCTGCCGCTCGGGGTCGGCGATGGCAGCGGCCAGATGGCGCTGAAAGCTGAACTGGAACAGCTTCATCAGCACCGGAAAGTGGATAAACGCCAGGGCGCGGACTTCGTGCTGCACATACTTGAGGCCGCGATCGATTTGCTGCAGCCACGGCCAGACGACGCAACAGGGCCAGCTCCCAGCGCTTATAGGCCCGGTCCGGTTTGCTGATCACATAGGCGGCGCTGCGCTGGAACAGGGTCAAGTGCTGCACCTTGGGCACAATCTCCGGCACAAACTGGATCGCGCTGGCACCTGTGCCGATCACCGCCACCCGCTTGCCGGCCAGGTCATAGGCGTGATTCCAGCGCGCCGAGTGGAAGGCTTCGCCGGCAAAGCTCTCCAGGCCAGGAATGCGCGGATAGGCAGGCTGATTCAACTGACCACAAGCGCTGACCAGCGCCTGCGCCAGGTAGTGCTCACCATCCTTGCCGATCACCCGCCACAGGCCGCTGGCCTGCTCGAACTCGGCACTCGCCACCTCCGTGTTGCAGCGGATTTTGCCGGCCAACTGGTGCTTGTTCACGCAGTGCTGGATATACGCCAGGATCTCCGCCTGCGGGGCGAACTTGCGACTCCAGTCGGTCTTCGGCTCGAACGAATACGAATACAGATGGGACGGCACATCGCAGGCCGCCCCCGGATAGTGATTGTCGCGCCAGGTGCCGCCCACCGAGGCGGCTTTTTCCAGCACGAGAAAATCGTCGATACCGCGTTTTTGCAGCTGGATAGCAAGGCCGACACCGGCAAAACCGGCACCGATAATCAGCACGCGCAGCGGCGCCGCAACAGGGGAATGAGTTGTCATTGTTTCCCCGTCGATCTTAGGTTCTGTTGACGTGGGCGCGCGGCCGCGTTGCCGCGTCAAAGCCCGCCCGAAGGGACGAAGGCTGTGCCCCCATGGTACTTGGCCGCAAGAGCACAGGTTATGGCATAGTCGGCCATTAATTGTGAATTACGGCCAACATGTCGAACAACTTAACCCCACTGCCTTCCGGTCACTGGCCGGCACGGCGCAGCGTTATCAGCGCCCAGTTACAGATTCAGTTCGGCATGGATCAGGGCCTGTCGATTGAGCAGTGCCTGGCCGGCAGCGGCCTGACCTTAACTCAGCTGGCCGACCCCACCAGTGAAATTGACGCCAGCCAAGAGCTGGTCCTGATCGGCAATCTGGTGGCGGCTCTGGGGCATATCCCCGACCTCGGCCTACTCGCCGGCCAGCGCTATCACCTCAGCACCTACGGTATCTGGGGCTTTGCCCTGCTTAGCTGTCCGACCCTACGCAGCGCTGCCAGCATGGGCTTGCGCTACCTCGACCTGACGTACGCGTTCTGCCGCATACACCTGGAAGAGCACGGCGAAGACATGCACCTGCGGCTGGACAACCAAGACCTGCCGCCGGCACTGCGCGACTTTATTCTGCAGCGCGATACCGCTGGCATGCTCAAGATCCGGCGCGATCTGCTCGGCCAGACGTTGCCCTTCAAGCGGGTTGAGTTGTGCATGCCCGCCCCCGTCGATGTCGCCCGCTATACCGAGCACTACGGCGTCGAGCCGCTGTTCGGCCAGGCGCAAAATCGTTTCGTGCTGGCCCAGCAACTCCTCGACCTGCCCTTGCCCGGCGCCAACCCCCAGGTGGCGCACGACTGCGAAATGCAGTGCCATGCCCTGCTTACCCGCCGGCGCGAACGCTCAGGCCTGGCCGGACAAATTCGTACGCGCTTGCTCAGCCGTCCCGGCCGCCTGCCGGACATGAATGAGATTGCCGCGCAGCTGCACACCAGCACCCGCAGCCTGCGCCGGCGCCTGAGCGAGGAAGGCACCAGCTTTCGCCAACTGCTGGAAGAGGTACGCCAGACCCTGGCGGAGGAATTGCTCGCCACCGGCGGCTTGACCCTGGAAGAGATTGCCGAGCGCCTGGGCTATGGCGAAGTATCGAACTTCACCCACGCCTTCAAACGCTGGAAAGGCCTCGCGCCGCGCCAGTACCGGCGCCGGCATGCGACATCCTGAACATTCAGCCGGGCGTGCATCTGTGCTAGCGTGCCAACCTAACTAGGAACAACCCTATCTAGCAAAGGAGCAGCACCCATGGCCATCAGCAAAGAGCAACTGATCAGCGACCTCGCCGAAGCCGTCGACGCACCCAAGGCGCAAGTGCGCGCCCTGCTGGAGCACCTCAGCGAAATCGTCAGCGACGCCCTGGAAAACAGCGATGAAATCACCTTGCCGGGCATCGGCAAGCTGAAAGTAACGGCGCGCCCGGCACGCAGCGGCCGCAACCCGCAGACCGGCAAAGCGATCGAAATCGCCGCCAAGAACGTGGTCAAGTTCGTTCCGGCCAAAGCCCTGACCGACGCACTCAACTAAGTTCTCAGCGCTCACGTTTACGCCTTGCGCCAACGGCTCAGGGCGTAACGCCCAGGGCCTGCAACTGCTCGACAAACCCCGCCTCATCCAGCACCCGCAACCCAAGCTCACTGGCCTTGGCCAACTTCGAGCCCGCGCCCGGCCCGGCCACCACGCAATGGGTTTTGGCCGACACCGAACCCGCCACTTTGGCGCCCAATGCCTCCAGCTTGGCCTTGGCCTGATCACGGCTCATCAGCTCCAGCGTACCGGTCAACACCCAGGTCTGGCCGGCGAGCGGCAGCCCGGCGACGACGCGTTTCTCGCTTTCCCAGTGCATGCCGAACTCGCGCAACTGCGCTTCGATTTTCAGCGCACGCTCGCGGTGTTCGGCCACGCTGAAAAACTCGCGCACGGCATTGGCCGGCTTCTCACTCAGGGTCTGGCGCAGGTCCAGCCAATCGGCTTCGAGGAGTTTGGGCAACGACTCGCCGAACTTGCTGGCCAGGGTTTTCGCGCCGGTAGGACCGAGGGACGGAATGTGCAGTTTGTCGAGCAAGCCGGCCAAGGTGGTGCAGGCGGCAAACTCGGCGCCCAACTCGCCCTGCCCCTGAATATCCAGCACCTGACCCAGTTGCTCGATCACGTTCTGGTTGTGCGCGTCACTGAAGAACTCATGAATCTCATGGGCCACTTCCAGCCCTACGTCCGGCAGGTAGGTCAGCACTTCGGGCAACGCGCGCTTGATCCGCTCCAGCGAGGCCAGCGAGCGCGCCAACACCTTGGCCGTTTCCTCGCCAACATCGGGAATCCCGAGGGCATAAATAAACCGCGCCAACTCGGGCTTCCTGCTGTTCTCGATGGCGGCCAGCAGGTTATTGCTCGACAGCTCAGCAAAGCCCTCCAAGCCTACCAACTGATCGAACTGCAAGCGGTAGAGGTCGGCCGGCGACTGCACCAGGCCGAGGTCCACCAGTTGCTCGACACTCTTCTCGCCGAGCCCGTCGATGTCCATGGCGCGGCGCGAAACGAAGTGAATGATCGCCTGCTTCAGCTGCGCCTGGCAGGCCAGACGGCCAACGCAACGGTAGATGGAACCCGCACTGAAGGACTCCTTGCCCTTGCTGCGCTTGACCAGCTGGGTGCGCTCAACATGGGAGCCGCACACCGGACAGCTCGCGGGAATTTCTACCGCTCGCGCATCCTCCGGACGTCGCTCCAGCACCACCTGCACCACCTGCGGAATCACGTCGCCGGCGCGACGGATGATCACCGTGTCGCCGATCATCAAGCCCAAACGTGCCACTTCATCCATGTTGTGCAAGGTGGCATTGGCGACCATCACGCCGGCCACCTTTACCGGCTTCAAGCGCGCCACCGGCGTCACCGCCCCCGTGCGCCCGACCTGAAACTCCACATCCAGCAGCTCGGTCAGCTCTTCCATGGCCGGAAATTTATGGGCAATGGCCCAACGCGGCTCGCGCGCACGAAACCCCAGCTCGCGCTGCCAGGCCAGGTTATTGACCTTGAACACCACGCCGTCGATTTCATAAGGCAAGGCTTCGCGCTTGGCACCAATGCGCTGGTAATAGGCCTGACAAGCATCGATGCCGCGGGCCAGATACAACTCAGGGCTAATCGGCACACCCCAGGTCTGTAGAGCCTGGAGAATGCCCAGCTGGGTGTCCGGCAACTCGCCCTCAACCTGGCCGATGCCGTAACAGCAGAAGGCCAAGGGACGGCTGGCGGTGATTTTCGAATCAAGCTGACGCAGGCTGCCGGCGGCGGCGTTGCGCGGGTTGGCAAAGGGCTTGGCACCGCTCTCCAGCTGGCGCTGGTTGAGGGCATCGAAACCGGCCTTGGCCATAAACACCTCGCCGCGCACCTCCAGCACCGCGGGCCAGCCACTGCCCTGCAGCTTGAGCGGAATGTTGCGCACCGTGCGCACATTGGCGCTGATGTCCTCGCCCGTGCTGCCATCGCCACGGGTGGCGCCGCGCACCAGTTGTCCCTCGACATACAGCAGGCTCACGGCCAAGCCGTCGAGCTTGGGCTCGCAGACGTACTCGACCTCGGCGCCGCCGCCAAACAGATCGCCAGGCGGCAGATCATCGGCCAGGCCCTCACGCACGCGGCGGTCGAAATCCAGCATATCGGCTTCGGCGAAGGCGTTGCCGAGGCTGAGCATCGGCACCTCGTGGCGCACTTCGGTAAAGCCGGCACGCGGCGCACCACCAACCCGCTGAGTCGGCGAATCGACGGTAATCAAGTCCGGATGTGCCGCTTCCAAGGCCTGTAATTCACGAAACAGACGGTCGTATTCGGCGTCAGGAATGCTGGGCTGATCAAGCACGTAATAACGCTGATTGTGCCCGTCCAGTTCGGTGCGCAGATCAAGGATGCGCTGGGCGGCGTGGGAGGTGTCGGTGGTCATGGTTACGGCTCTCAAAAACGCAAAGAGCAGCCGAGGCTGCTCTTTTTAATAATCACGGATTCAGCTCAGGCGCGACTCAGCGCTTGGGCATCATGTGCTTGCGCTCGAACTCGACGATGCGCTGACGGTAATGCTCGATGGTCTGCGCGGTCATCACGCTGCGCTGGTCATCTTTCAGCTCGCCGTTCAGCTCGTGGGCCAGCTTACGCACCGCGGCCAGCATCACATCGAAGGCCTGCTTGGGATGCCGCGGACCCGGCATACCGAGGAAGAAACTCACCGCACGGGTACTGAACAGGTCGATATCGTCCAGATCGAAGGTGCCAGGCTTAACGCCATTGGCCATGGAGAACAGCACTTCACCATTGCCGGCCATGCTTTCGTGGCGGTGGAAAATATCCATTTCGCCAAAACGCAGGCCGCTTTCCAGAATGTTCTGCAGCAGCGCCGGGCCGTTAAAGCCCCCTTCGTCGCGGGAGATGACGTTGATCACCAGCACTTCTTCAACCGGCGGCAGCTCCTGAGTGTCTTCCTGGGCCTGGACTTTGCGCTTCTTGTCGCCTTCGTCCACCGGGGTCAACAGGGTTGGCACCGGCTCATCCAGTTTCAGGTCGCCTTGGCTCGGCTCACCGGAACGGCGGCGATTGAGCTCGCGGGCACTCATGGCCGGCAAGTCTTCTTCATCCACGCGCGGCTCGTTCTGACGGTCAATCACCCGTGCCGGGCCAAGCAATTCAGGGTCGCCACCGACGTCGTCATCCATGCCGGAGAAACTGCGATCCAGCTTGAATTTCAGCTTGCCCTTGCCACCGCGCATACGGCGCCAGCCATCAAAAAGAATACCGGCGATAACAATGATGCCGATGACGATCAGCCACTCGCGCAGACCGATTTCCATGTAATTCCGTGACCCCGACTAAAAAAGTGATGAAAGCAGGCCTTCCAAGCCCTGCTGCAATAATCTCAACGTGGCGCCAAGCCCATGTTCTGGCTGGCGTTTTCCCACGCGTAACAAAAAGTTGGCATTAAGCTAGCACGACAAAAGATAACTTTACACCGTCTGTCGCTTCAGGCTTCAACCATTGCCAGTGCCTGTTCCACATCCACGGCCACCAGACGCGAGCAACCGGGCTCGTGCATGGTCACACCCATCAGCTGATCGGCCATTTCCATGGCGATCTTGTTGTGGGTGATATAGATGAACTGCACGGTCGCCGACATCTCTTTGACCAACCGCGCATAGCGGCCGACGTTGGCGTCATCGAGCGGTGCATCCACCTCATCAAGCATGCAAAAGGGTGCCGGATTGAGCTGGAAGATGGCAAATACCAGCGCCAGCGCCGTCAGGGCTTTCTCCCCGCCGGACAATAGGTGAATGGTACTGTTTTTCTTGCCGGGCGGCCGCGCCATGATGCTCACACCGGTGTCGAGCAGGTCTTCGCCGGTCAGCTCCAGGTAAGCGTTGCCGCCGCCAAAGACTTTGGGGAAGAGGGCCTGCAGGCCGCCGTTGATCTGATCGAAGGTTTCCTTGAAGCGGTTGCGGGTTTCCTTGTCGATCTTGCGGATCACGTTTTCCAGGGTGTCCAGCGCCTCCACCAGGTCGGCATTCTGCGCATCCAGGTAGCGCTTGCGCTCGGACTGCTGCTGGTACTCGTCGATGGCCGCCAGGTTGATCGGCCCCAAGCGCTGAATCCGTGCGGCCAGGCGCTCCAGTTCATCACTCCAGGCGCTTTCGCTCGCCTCACTGGGCAAGGTTGCCAGCACGCCGTGCAGCTCGTAGCCGTCTTCCAGCAGCTGATCGAGCAAAGCCTTGCGCCGCACACTCAGGGCCTGCCATTCGAGGCGTTGCTGCTCCAACTGACCACGCAGCAACTGCCCCTGCTGTTCGGCCTGGGTGCGGCGCTTTTCCGCGTCGCGCAATTGCCGGTCAGCATCTTCCAGACCCAGGCGCGCCAGCTTCAGCTCGTCTTCCACGGCCATGCGCTTGTCGAGCAACTCTTCCAGCTTCATGCGCAGCTCTTCCAGCGGCGCCTCGCCCTCTTCGAGGTTGAGATTGAGCTGCTCGCGCTTCTCGTGCAGACGCTCGGCCTGCAGCTGCAAACGCTCCAGAGCCTGACGCGTAGAGTCGTGCTGGGCCTTCAGCGAGCCCAGGCGCACGGCCAGTTGATGGGCGTGATCCTTGTGCTGGCGAGCCTCCTGACGCATGCGGTCAAGGCGTTCGCGCAAGCCATCGCGCGCGGCCAGCAGGCGTTCGCGTTGTTCGGTGTCGACGGCCATGGCGTCCAGCGCGTCCTGCAGGTGCAGGCGTGACTCGCCCAGTTGCTCCTGCTCCAGCTCGCGCTGCTCAGTCAATTCGTGCAGCTCATGATCCAGGCGCTGACGGCGCAGGGTCAGCTGCTCGGCCTTGGCCTGGCCGGCGGACAGCTGAGCCTTCAACTCGCCTTGCTGGCGGGCTTCGTCCTGCAGTAAACGGCGCTGCTGCTCGCGGGCCTGCTCTTGCACGCGCTGAGCCTCGCGCAGTTGTTGCAACTGTTCATCCAGGTCAGCCAGGCGCGCGCTCAATTCTTCGCGTTCAGCGTGCAGACGCTCCAGCTCCTGGGCACGAGCCAACACGCCGCTCTCGGCAGCCTCGGCGCGGCGTACCCGCAAAAAGTGCCGACCGACCCAGTAACCATCAGGGCTGATCAGGCTTGCGCCGGGCGCCAACTGATGGCGTTGCTGCAGCGCAGCTTCAAGCGATGGCACCGGTTTGACCTGGGCCAGCCACGGCGCCAGATCGACGCTGGCTTCGACCTTGTCCAGCAGGCTGCCAGGTACGCGCACGCCACCACGGGCCGGCAGTGCCAAACGCAGGTCGCCCTGGCTGAAGCCCTGCAGATCCAAGCTATTGAGCTGTTGTTCGTCGTCCAGCAGGACGGCCTGCAAGTCGGCGCCCAGCACGGTTTCCACCGCCAGCTCCCAACCCGCCTCAACGCGCAAACCGGCGGCCAACGGCGGACGCTCACTCAACTGCTGCGCCGCCAGCCACTCGGCCGTGCCCTTCCCCGGATTGAGGGCAGCCTGCTGCAACGTCTTCAAGCGCAGCCAGGCGACCCTGCAAGCGTTGCAGTTCGCCCTGGGCCTGCTGCTGGGCCTGACCGGCTTGCAGCAGTTGCCCGCGCAATTGCTCCAGGCCGTCTACCTGCAGCTGTTCGGCAGCCTGTAATTCCTCCAGGCTCAGCTCGCTGAGGGCCAGTTGCTCGGCCAGGGCCAGGATCGCCGCGTCCTGTGGGTCAGCCGCCAGTTGCTGACGCTCCTCGGCCAGCCGGCGCTGACGCTCGGCCAGGCGTTCCAGGCTCTGCTCCAGTTGCTGAATCCGCGACTGCTGCACCTCGGCTTGCCGACGTGGCTCGGCGGAGTGCTGGGTAAAACCGTCCCATTGCTCCTGCCAGCCGTGCATGGCGCTCTCCGCCTCTTCCAGCGCAGCGGCGGCTTCCTCGGCGGCAGCAGTGGTCAGTTCTTGCTCAGGCTCAAGCTGGGCCAGTTCTTCACCCAGGGTCGCCAGCAAGGTGCTGTCGTGGCCCAGGTGTGATTCGGTTTCCTGGCGCGCGCGTTCGGCATCGCGCAGGTCATCCTGTAACTGGCGCAGGCGCTGCTGGCCGTGCTGGATGCTTTGTTCGACGCGGGCAATGTCGCCACCCACTGAATAAAACCGCCCTTGCACCAGGTTGAAACGCTCCGACAGCTCGTGATGGCCGTCACGCAGGCGCTCGATGCTGGCATCGGCATTGCGCTGCTCGGCCACCAGCGCCTCGAAGGACACTTCCTGGTTGCCGATGACCGCTTCACGCTGACCAACCTGTTCATTCAGGCTCTGCCATTTCAACGCCGCCAGTTGAGCTTTCAACTGCCGCTCTTCGGCCTTGTATTCCTGGTACTTCTCGGCGGACTGGGCCTGGCGGTGCAGACGCTCCAGCTGACGTTCCAGCTCTTCGCGCAGGTCAGTCAGGCGCGCCAGGTTTTCATGGGTACGGCGAATACGGTTCTCGGTTTCGCGGCGGCGCTCCTTGTACTTGGAGATGCCGGCGGCTTCCTCGATAAAGTTGCGCAGGTCTTCCGGCTTGGCCTCGATCAGCTTGGAGATCATCCCCTGCTCAATGATCGAGTAACTGCGCGGACCCAGGCCGGTGCCGAGGAAGATGTCGGTAATGTCGCGCCGACGGCACTTCACGCCGTTGAGGAAATAGGTGTTCTGGCTGTCGCGGGTAACGCGCCGGCGGATGGAGATTTCCGCGTAGCTGGCGTATTCCCCCAGCAACGTACCGTCGCTGTTATCGAACACCAGCTCAATGGAAGCCTGACTGACCGGCTTGCGGCTGGTGGAGCCGTTGAAGATGACATCAGTCATCGACTCGCCGCGCAGGTTCTTCGCCGAGCTTTCGCCCATCACCCAGCGCACGGCGTCGATGATGTTGGACTTGCCGCAGCCGTTGGGGCCGACCACCGCTGCCATATTGCTGGGGAAGTTGACCGTGGTCGGATCGACGAACGACTTGAACCCGGCCAGCTTGATGCACTTCAGACGCATGCTGGGCTAGCGCTCGGCCAGGGCGGCGAGCACCAGTGCGCGATTGTGCTCGCCATAGGCGTTCAGCACGGCGCTGGCTGCCGCTTCGTCGCGGGCGATGATGGCCTGCAACAGGTTGGCGAAGGTGCTGATGAACTGGTTCATCTCGCCTTTGCGCCGCTCCAGGGCCAGGTGATAGGTGCGACTGATGGCCGGCAGCAGGTTTTCCAGGGTTTCCTGCAGGTACAGGTTGTTGGCAAATGGAAAAGCCGCGCGCATCACGTCAAAACTGCTCTCGACGAAACCGTCGATATCTTCGCGCTGCATGCAGGCAAGCATCTGGCGCTGGATGTCGATAAAGCCCTGCAGCTCGCTTTCGCGCCGCCAATTGCGGGCCACCGCATGGGCCAACATGATGTACAGGTAGATGACCAGTTCGTAGAGGTTGCTCACGTGCTGGGCCGTCAGTTCGGACACCTGGGCGCCCCGGCGCGGCAAGATGACGATCAGATGGCGGCGTTCAAGAATCAACAAGGCCTCGCGCACCGAGCCACGACTGACATTCAGCGCCTGGGTGACCTTGATTTCCTGAATGCGCTCGCCCTCCTTGAGCTCCCGGCGAATGATGCGCTTGGCCAGGTGCTGGGCAATCTGTTCGGCGAGGCTGTCCGGGGCCTTGAACGTCATGTTTTTCCTTGAGAAATCGTTAAAACGCGCAGGCCGCGAGTGTAACACAGGGGATTAGCCCAACCGGCAGGCAGGGGCGGGCGTCACCGTGCAAAAGATGGGTAGGCAGCCCGCCCTAGCATCGCGAAAATTGTCGGACAATCCAACAATAAAAGCCATGGAGTCCGCCATGTTCGCCAATCGCTCATCCGACTGGATGCTATCGCTCAAACAAATCGGCTACTGGTTCTGGCTATTGCCAGTCGCCCTGGTGCCCCTCAGCTATCACCTGGCCCAAGGCAGCGCCTATGCCGATGCCTGGGCGTTTCTGCTGCCCATCGTGACCTTCGGCATCATTCCCGTGCTGGATGCCCTGCTCGGCCGCGACCCGGCCAACCCGGAAGAAAGCCAGCAGGTGCCGCAACTCGAAGGGCAACTCTACTACCGCGTACTGACCCTGGCCTGCCTGCCGGTGCTGCTGGGCCTGCTCGGCTGGGGCGGCTGGGTTCTGGCCAACAACACGCTCTGGAGCTGGGTCGGCCAACTGGGCTGGACCCTGTCGGTGGGCGTGGTAATGGGCGCCATCGGCATTACCGTGGCCCACGAACTGGTGCACAAAGACCCTGCCATTGAGCAGGCTGCCGGCGGCATCCTGCTGGCGGCCGTGTGCTACGGCGGTTTCAAGGTTGAGCATGTACGCGGCCACCATGTACACGTATCGACCCCCGAGTGCGCTTCGTCATCGCGCTTTGGTCAGAGCCTGTATGGTTTTCTGCCCCACGCCTACAAGCACAACTTCCTCAATGCCTGGAAGCTGGAAGCCGAACGCCTCAAGCGCAAGGGCCTGCCGGCCTTCTCACTGCACAACGAACTGATCTGGTGGTACGCCTTGAGCGGGCTGTTTCTCGTCGGGTTTCAGCCTGGCCTTTGGCTGGCTTGGCGCGGCCTACTTCCTCGGCCAGAGCTTCGTGGCCGTGACCCTGCTGGAGATCGTCAACTACCTGGAGCACTACGGCCTGCACCGGCGCAAACTGGACAACGGCCGCTACGAGCGCACCACCCCGAGCCACTCGTGGAACAGCAACTTTCTGCTGACCAACCTGTTTCTCTTCCACCTGCAGCGCCACTCCGACCACCACGCCTATGCCAAACGCCGCTATCAGGTGCTGCGCCACCACGAGAGCAGCCCGCAACTGCCCAATGGCTATGCCGGCATGATTGTCCTGGCGTTGTTCCCACCGCTCTGGCGCGCGGTGATGGACCCGCGGGTACGCGCTTACTATGCCGGCGAAGAGCATCAACTGAGCCAAAGCCAACTGGCACCTTGAGCCCCACCCAGCCCCTCCACGCGAGGGGCTGGATATTTGCCGCTGGCAAGTGCTTGCAGCGCGCACTGGCAACACCCAAGCTAAGGGTCCACCAGCCACGCATTGGCGAGGATCAGCTTTGGATTGGCAAACCCTGCTTAACCGCGAACGACTCGGCAAACCGGTGCACAGCGCCGAAGAACTAGGCCGCAGTCCCTTCCACAAAGACCATGATCGCATCATCTTCTCTGGCGCTTTCCGCCGTCTGGGGCGCAAGACCCAGGTGCATCCGGTGTCCAGCAACGACCACATCCACACGCGCCTGACCCACTCACTGGAAGTCAGCTGTGTGGGCCGCTCCTTAGGCATGCGCGTGGGTGAAGTGCTGCGTGACGACCTGCCCGCCTGGTGCGATCCGGCCGACCTGGGGATGATCGTGCAATCGGCCTGCCTGGCCCATGACATCGGTAACCCGCCGTTCGGCCACTCCGGCGAAGACGCCATCCGCCACTGGTTCCAGCAAGCGGCTGGACGTGGCTGGCTGGACGCCATGAGCGACGCCGAACGCGGCGACTTTCTCAGTTTCGAGGGCAACGCCCAGGGTTTTCGCGTGCTCACCCAGCTGGAATACCACCAGTTCGACGGCGGCACCCGGCTGACCTACGCGACCCTCGGCACCTACCTGAAATACCCCTGGACCGCCCGCCACGCCGAAGCCCTGGGCTACAAAAAGCACAAGTTCGGCTGCTACCAGAGCGAGCTGCCGCTACTCGAACAGATCGCCCGCAAACTCGGCCTGCCACAGCTCGAAGACCAGCGCTGGGGCCGTCATCCGCTGGTGTACCTGATGGAGGCCGCCGACGACATCTGCTACGGCCTGATCGACCTGGAAGATGGCCTGGAAATGGACCTGCTGGAATACAGCGAGGTCGAAGCCCTGCTGCTCGACCTGGTGGGTGATGACCTGCCGGAAACCTACCGGCAACTGGGGCCCAACGACTCGCGCCGGCGCAAACTGGCGATTCTGCGCGGCAAGGCCATCGAGCACCTGACCAATGCCGCCGCTGCCGCTTTTGTCGATCAGCAGCAGGCCTTGCTGGCCGGCGCCCTGGAGGGCGATCTGGTGGAGCATATGCACGGCCCGGCCAAGCGCTGTGTGCTGCAGGCCAAGGCGTTGGCGCGGGCGAAGATCTTTCAGGACAAACGCAAGACCCTGCACGAGATCGGCGCCTACACCACCCTGGAAATCCTCCTCAACGCCTTCTGTGGTGCAGCTCTGGAGCAACATGGCGGACGCACACCGTCGTTCAAGAACCGGCGCATCCTCGACCTGCTCGGCAACAACGCACCCGACCCGCACTGGCCGCTGTACACCTCATTCCTGCGCATGATCGATTTCATCGCCGGCATGACCGACAGCTACGCCACCGAAATGGCCCGCGAGATGACCGGCCGCTCCAGTCCGGTCTAGAAGGCCGTCGGACTTAACACGGCCCTGCTGCGGAAAAGTCCGACACGCTCCTAGAGCGTTTTTTGCCCGTCGGCCGGGTCAATATTCCGACTGACGCGCGTAGACCCAGAAGCCATCTATGCTCCAGGCATCCAAGCCAGAACTGGAAGCCTTGCGCGATGAGCAAACGCAACCCCAATGCCATCCGCCGCTTTCCCCTGCACGTCCATATCAGCGCGCTGTTTACCCTGCTGTTACTGGGCACCGGCATTGTCATGGGCGTGTTCAATTACCGCCAGACCAGCCACATCATCCTCTCCAGCAGCGAACAGCTGTTTTCCCGCATCAGCCAGGAAGTGCAGCTCGACCTGGACCACACCTACACCCCCATCCGCCACGCCATCAACCTGCTGGCCCTGGACCCGAAAACACGCCTTATCGACGCTGAAGCCCGGCAGAAAGTGCTGCCTGCGTTTGCCCAGGCCCTGAACGACAACCCCAAGCTGGCCTCGCTGTACCTGGGCTACCCGGATGGCGACTTTATGATGGTGCGGCCGCTGCGCAGCGCTGCCCAACGCCAGCAATTCGACGCCCCGAACGAGGCCGCCTTTCAGCTCTGGTCGATTGATCGCAGCGCCAACGGCACCAGCTCCAGCTACCAATTCTTCGATGCACAACTCAACCTGCTGCGGCGCATCCAGCGTCCCGACGAGCAGTTCGATCCGCGCCAACGCCCCTGGTACACCAACGCCCGCAGCCAGCAAGCACAAATCACCACGGCGCCTTACGCATTCTTCTCCACCGACGAAGTCGGCACCACCCTGGCTCGCCAGATCGGCAACGACGTGGTGCTGGCGGCCGACCTGACCCTGGCCAATCTTTGCGCCACCCTGGCCAAACACAAGATCACCGCCAACAGCGAAGTCGTGCTGCTGGACCCCTCGGGCAACGCCATTGCCTACCCTGACTGCCCGCCGCTGGTCGTGGGCAGCCAACTGGTCAAGGCCGCCGACCTCAGCGCCCCCCTGGCCGCCCTGCTGGCGCCTGGCGCCAACGCGCCACAGGGGCGCCTGCGCTTCAACCAGCGTGACTGGATCGTCTCGCGCACCGCACCTCAGCGAAGGAGGCCCCGAAGGTCTGGAGCTGGCCCTATTGGTACCGGAAGATGAACTGCTGGCCGACGCCTACCGGATTCGCTGGCAAGGTGCGCTAATTACCCTGACCACCTTGCTGCTGTGTATTCCCGCCGGTTGGCTCGCCTCGCGCAGTGTGGTCAAGCCTTTACGCGCCCTGATGCTGGATGCCGAAGCCATTCAGCGCTTTGACTTCCAGCACCCGGCCAGTGGCCGCTCGCCCTTGCTGGAGGTCGACCGCCTGGCCATGGCCATGAACAGGATGAAAACGACCATCGCCAGCTTCCTCGAAATCGCCGCCAGCCTGTCGGCGGAGAAACGCTTCGATAGCTTGCTGCAACGTGTGCTCGATGAAACCGTGAGCATCGGCAAGGCCACGGGGGGCTTGCTGTACCTGCGCGACCCGGATGACGGCCAACTGATCCCACAAGCCCTGATCCTTAATGGCGTGCAGCAGAGTTTGCAGGAGCAACGCATCGAGGCCTTTGCCCGCAACGCCAGCCACCTGCCTGACTGGCTGGCCGGCCCCGCCAGTGGTGATGCAACCGTTCTGACCTCACTGGGCTATGACCAGGCCGGCCCGCTGCAACGCATCTTCCTGCACCTCGACAGCCCGCGCCTGCATTTGGTCAGCTGCGGCCTGCACAACCGCCAGGGCGCGACCCTCGGGGTATTGGTGTTACTGCATCACGACGAAGAGGCCGGCGAGGACGACCCGGACATGCTGCAACCCGCGCGCGTGGCCTTTGTTGAGGCGGTCTCTGGAGTGGCGGCCCTGTGCATCGACAGCCAGCGCTTGCTGGAACAGCAAAAGAAACTGCTGGAGGCCTTTATCCAGCTGCTGGCCGGCGCCATCGACGCCAAGAGCCCGTACACCGGCGGCCACTGCCAGCGCGTACCGGAGCTGACCCTGATGCTCGCCCGCGCCGCCGCCGCCAGCGAAGAACCGGCCTTCGCCGCCTATCAACCCAGCGAAGAGCAATGGGAGGAGCTGCAGATCGCCGCCTGGCTGCACGACTGCGGCAAGGTCACCACCCCCGAGTACGTGGTCGATAAAGCCACCAAACTGGAGACCCTCTACGACCGCATCCATGAAATTCGCATGCGCTTTGAAGTGCTCAAGCGTGACGTCTGGATCAACTACTGGCAGGCCCTGAATGCCGGGGCGGATGCGCACCAGCAGGCGCAGCAACGCGAGCAGTTGCTGCAAGTGCTGGATGAAGAGTTTGCCTTTGTCGCCCGCTGCAACCTGGGCGCAGAGGCCATGGCCAGCGCCGACCAGGAACGCCTGCAACAGATTGCCGCGCGCACCTGGAGCCGCACCCTCGATGACCGTCTTGGCGTGTCCTGGGAAGAAAGCCAGCGGCAAAGCCGCACGCCGGCGCAACCGCTGCCCTGCAGCCGAACCGCTGCTGGCGGATCGCCCGGAGCACCTGATCGAGCGCCCCGCGGGCGAGCACATGGCGGCCGACAATCCCTGGGGCTTCAAACTCGACGTGCCCACCTACAAGTTCAACCGCGGCGAGCTGTACAACCTGAGCATCGGCCGCGGCACCCTGACCGCCGAGGATCGCTACATCATCAACAATCACATCGTGCAGACCATTCGCATGCTCGACCGCCTGCCCTTCCCGCCGCACCTGCAGAACGTCGCCGAGATCGCCGGCGGCCACCATGAAAAAATGGACGGCAGCGGCTACCCGAAACGCCTGACGCGCGAAGAGATGAGCCTGCCGGCGAGGATGATGGCGATTGCCGATATTTTTGAAGCACTGACCGCGGTGGACCGCCCCTACAAGAAAGGCAAAACCCTCTCCGAGGCACTCGGCATCATGATCGGCATGTGCAACGGCGCCCATGTCGATACCCAGCTGTTTGTCTTGTTTGTGCGCAGCGGCATCTACCGCGACTACGGGCAACGTTTTCTAAAGCCAGAGCAAATTGATGAAGTGGACGAGCAAGGCCTGCTGGCCAAACTCAACGATGCTTAAACGCCTTGGCGCTCAGGCAACGGCTGTAACGGGGAAGATGACGCGGGGGAGTGACAGGAAATGTGACGCAACTGCCGAGCAGGCCAAAGCCCGCCCGGCAGCTTGGAGTCAGGCCGGATTGATCGGGTTTTCCGGGTACCAGACATCCATCAGCGGGCTGAGGGTGAACTCGGCCAGTTCGCTGCGGCTCTTCAACCAGGCTTCAACGCTGGCGCGCTGCTCTTCGCTGATCGAACCACGCTTGTCCAGGCAGATGAAACCGTAGTCATCACCACCGACATAGCCCAGGCCATTGGCGTTCACGGCATCAGCCACAAAAGCTTCGAGGAAGGCATCAACAGCGGCGTCATCCAGATCCGCCTTGAAGTTCAGGGTCAGTTCGCAGCCCAACTCCTGGAATTCGGCAACGCAGAGTTTTTTACGCAGACGACGGGAACGGTTAGTAGCCATGCAACAATCCTCACAATTCTTCGATTCTAAAAACTAGCCGCGGCACTTTAGCAGCTTAGCCACGCCCCTGCCCGACTGTCTGCGCCGCACGACCGACCAAGGGCGCCTTGGCGACGCAGTTCGGGCATAATGCCCCGCATTTCCCGAACTGCAGTGGGAACATTTCCAACATGTCATCTCTTCCTGTTTCGAGTCCTCTAGTGAAAACACTTCGCCGCCTGGCCCTGGCCACCCTGCTGCTGCCTATCACCCTGCCGGCCAGCGCCGGGCCGACCAACACCGTGCTGCCAGCCAAAGTCCAGCAAGCCCTTAAAAACAGCAAGATCGAGAGCAGCGCCTTATCCCTGGTGATGCTGCCGATGAGCGGCACGGACATCCCCACCATCTTCAACGCCGATGTATCGGTTAACCCGGCCTCTACCATGAAGCTGGTGACCACATACGCAGCCCTCGAACTGTTGGGCCCGACGCACCAGTGGAAAACCGAGTTCTACACCGACGGCCCGCTGCGTAACGGCGTGCTGCAGGGCAACCTGTACCTCAAGGGCGGCGGCGACCCCAAGCTGAATATGGAAAAACTCTGGCTGCTGATGCGCGACCTGCGCGCCAACGGCGTCAAACAGATCACTGGCGACCTGGTGCTGGACCGCAGCCACTTCGTGCAGCCGCAGCTGGCGGCCTTCAATGACGACGGCAAGGATGACAGCAAGCCGTTTCTGGTCGGCCCGGATGCCCTGCTGGTCAACCTCAAGTCGGTGCGCATGATTGCCCGCAACGAAGGCGGCAAGGTCAGCATCGCGGCCGAACCACCGATTGCCACTATTCATATCGACAATCGGGTCAAAGCCCTACCGGCCGCCAAATGCCCAGGCTGGCCGGATGTGCGCTACAGCCCGATTAAACAAGCCGATGGCAGCATCAACCTGGTGGTCAGCGGCAAACTCAACGACGGCTGCAGTGGCCAAACCTACCTCGCTGTGCTGGATCACGCCGCTTACGCCGCCGGCTCGGTGCGCGCCATCTGGCAGGAACTGGGCGGCAGCATCCAGGGTGGCGACCGCATCGACAACGTGCCTAAGCAGGCGCGCCTGCTGGCCCGCGCGTTCTCGCCGGATCTGGTGGAAGTCATTCGCGACATCAACAAGTACAGCAACAACACCATGGCCCAGCAGTTGTTCCTGAGTATTGGGGCGCAATTTCGCACCGCCGCGGACCGCGACGATGCCCAGGCGGCTTATCGGGTGATTCGCCAGTGGCTGACGCGCAAAGGCATTAACGCCGGACCGCTGGTAATCGAGAATGGCTCGGGCCTGTCGCGTCAGGAACGCACCAGCGCCCGGCAGATGGCTGCGCTGCTGCAAGCCGCCTGGCAGGGGCCGTATGCGGCAGAGTTCATGTCCTCGCTGCCCCTGGTGGGCATGGACGGCACCATGCGTAAGCGCCTGCGCCGCACGGCACTGGCCGGCGAAGGCCACATCAAGACCGGCACCCTCAACACCGTGCGCGCGATCTCCGGCTATAGCCGCGATGCCAAGGGCAATACCTGGGTGGTGGTTGCCATCCTCAACCACCCACGGCCGTGGGGTGCCTCGTCGATTCTCGATCAGGTGCTGTTGAGCCTGTACCAGCAAAAACGCTAATCGCCGCGACAGAGTTAACCTAGGCTGCCAAGCAACAACACGCGTTAGCCCCGCGGAACGGCAGCCTGCACGCGGTCACGGCCGCCTTTCTTGGCCGCGTACACGGCATCATCAACCCGCCGCAGCAAGCTGTCGCCGCTCTCGCCCGGCTCCCAGCCTGCCACCCCGAAACTGGCGGTCACCGTCCCAACACCGTCTACCGGCTCGCTGCGCAGGGCCTGCCAGAGGGCCGTGGCCACGGCCATGGCCTGCACCTGATCGGTGTCTGGGCAGAGCACAATGAACTCTTCGCCACCCAACCGACAGAGCACATCAATGCGCCGCAGGCGCTGGCTGAGGCGCTGGCAAAACAATGTCAGCACCTGATCGCCGGCCGCATGACCAAAACGGTCGTTGACCTGTTTGAAATGGTCGATATCGAGCATCACCAATGCCAGTGCACCACCTCGTCGTTGCACTCGGGCAATTTCGCCCTCCAGCCGCTCCTGGAAATAACGCCGATTAAAGGCGCCAGTCAGCGCATCGGTAATCGACAGCGCACGCAGCTCCTCTTCCACCAGTTTTAGACCGGTGATGTCCGAGCTGTAGCCATGCCAGAGCACCCCGCCATTGCCGAGCCGCTCTGGTGTCGACTCACTGCGCACCCAGCGCATGCCCTGGCGCGGCAAGAGCACGCGATAATCGTCGCGCCACACTTTGAGCAAGGTCGCCGAACGCTGAATGGATGCTTTTACCCGCTCAAGATCATCAGGGTGCAGGCGTTTGAAGAACGCCTCGGCATCGCCGCGCAAGGTCTCGGCGTCCAGCTCGTAGACATCGCCGACACCGACGCTGAGGTAGGGAAAGCACGAGTGACCGTCCGGGCTCTGCAAAAACTGGAATAAGGCGCCGGGGATATGCCGGGTCAATTTATCCAGCAAGCGGTCGCGGGCTTGCAAGGCTTCCCGGGTTTTCTTGCTTTCGCTGATATCGATGGCAATACCGAGGTAGCCGATGGCCTGCTCAGCATCGTCATACACGCCCGTAACGATCAGGTTGACGCTGATATGGCTGCCATCGCGGCGCACATAGGTCCACTCCCCCTCACTGTGGCGCCCCTTGCTGGTGCTCTCCTGAGTGAAAGTGTCGAACCCGCGCACGGGATGCCCCACGGTTCTACTCAACTCGGCGGCGCGCTCTTCCAGCTCTTGAGGTAGATGGAGAATTTCCGGGGTGTACTTGCCGACCACCTGATCAGCCGTATAGCCCAACATCCGTTCGGCGCCGGCATTAAAAGTCAGGATCAGGCCGTTGAGATTGGTGGCAATGATCGACACCTGGGTAGCGGCATCCAGCAGGCCGCGCAACTGACCGTTAACCCGCGCCAACTCAAGCTCATTCGCCTTGCGCTCGGCAATGTCCGTATGGGTGCCCAACACGCGCTTAGGGGTACCGTCGGCTCGCCATTCCATGACCTTGCCGCGCGCCAGAATCCATTGCCAGCCACCAGCTTTGCCGAGCATGCGGAACTCACAACGAAACATCGGCAAGAGTCCGAGAAAATGCTGCTGCAGCACCTGCATGCAGCCGCCAAGATCATCCGGATGAACGCGCGACCGCCACTCTTCAAGGTCATTACCGATGTCTTCATCGGCATAGCCGAGCATGCGCTTCCAGGCCGGCGAGTAGTACACCTTGTCCGTCTCGACATCCCAGTCCCAGACCGCATCACCGGTGCTTTCCAGGGCAAAGCTCCAACGCTGCTCGCTGAACTGCAACTCGCGCTCGCGCTCGCGCAATTCGTGGGTGCGCTGACGCACCAGGGTCTGCGCTCGTTGGCGCTGACTGACAATGCTGTAGAGCAACAGCGCCAACATCCCACTGATAAGCACACCCGCCGCCAGAATCACCAGCAGCGCGGAAGAACGATTGGCCTGCACAAACGCGGGCGTTGGTCGAATACTGAGTTGGTAGTGACGCTCGCCGAGGGTCAACTCACGGACATACAGCAAGTCTGAGTCCTTGGCTGCCCGCGCCTCTGAGCGATACAGCAGCGTCGGCTGGTTGCCAACCATCTCATGCAGTTCAACGGCCAGGTTTGCCAGAGGATCACTTTTGCCGGCAGGCTCCATCAGCTCGCGCAAGCTCAGCGAAACCATCACATAGCCGCGCAGGTCCGCACAGGCCGGCTGCGCGGGCTGCAACGGGCACACCGCGGCCACCAGCAACAGGCCGCTGCGGTAGGCACTGTCAGGACCAATCAACTGCATCACGGCGGAGGCCACCGGCGTGCCCGTTTCAAAGGCGCGCAACAACACCTGCTGTCGATCTGGGTGGGAAGCCATATCCAACCCGAACGGCGAACTCACCAGACGGCTTGACTCGATGTACAGCAGCGGGAAATAGCGAGGGCGGGAACTTGCCGCAATCAACTTGGCGTGTTCGTCCAGCTGGCTGATACGAAAGCGAGTGGCCGTCTCGACGCTGGTCCGCGCTTCGAATGCCTGCCGCTGGGAGTCCTCCACCTTGGGCATCCAGGCCACCGCCAAAGCATCCTGGAGCAACGGTTTGGCGTAGGTCGCGAACTCGCTTCGGGTCACCACTTCGCTCAGACTGAAAAAGCGCCGAACCCCGTCGAGGTCCTTGCTGCGCTCATCAATTTGCACTTGCAGCAAGGTTCCGTGAGCACTGGCAGCCCAACTGAAACGCTGTTGCAGTTGGCGCTCAAAAACCGTCTGCGCCGCGCTGGCAACCACCAGCGTCAGGGCGATGGCGCAGATGGCAGTGAACAAAGTACTTAACCAAACAGCGGCCTTGTCACTGACATAGCGTGAGTAGTGCTGCCGAATGGTTGCCACTGAAAACATACGAGAAGCTCTAGTTAGGGCGCCTGCGGACGCCCCCGGAGGTTACAACTTTAACGACTATGCTGGCCCGTTGCCAGTTTGGGCCGTCAGGCGCCAGGCACGGTGGATCTTGGTATTACGGGCAAAATCGGGATCGAGGGTTTTATCGCTGATCTCCTCCACGCCGTAGCGCGCCGCCAGTCCTTCATCGAGGATGAACTTGCGGAAGTTGTTGGAGAAATACAGCACCCCGCCCGGTGCCAGGCGCGTCATGGCCAGATCGAGCAGTTGCACATGGTCACGCTGAATGTCGAACACCCCTTCCATGCGCTTGGAGTTGGAGAACGTCGGCGGGTCGATAAAGATCAGGTCGTACTCGCCGCGATCAGCTTCCAGCCAGGCCATCACATCGCCCTGCTCCAGACGGTTCTTGTCCGAGTAGCCATTCAGGGACAGGTTGCGTCGCGCCCAGTCCAGGTAAGTTTTCGACAAGTCGACGCTGGTAGTGGTGCGCGCCCCGCCCTTGGCGGCATGCACAGTGGCAGTAGCGGTGTAGCAAAACAGGTTAAGGAAACGCTTGCCTGCCGCCTCGCGCTGAATGCGCAGGCGCAGCGGCCGGTGATCGAGGAACAGACCGGTGTCGAGGTAGTCGGTTAGGTTGACCAGCAGCTTGACGCCGCCCTCATTGACCTCCATGAACTGCCCTTGTGCCGCCTGGCGACCGTATTGCTTGGTACCGCTCTGGCGCTCACGACGCTTGACCACCACCTTGCTCTTGTCGATGCCCAGGGCTTGCGGGATCGCCGCCAGCGCATCAAACAGGCGCGACTGGGCTTTTTCCGGGTCAATCGAACGTGGCGCGGCGTATTCCTGCACATGCACCCAATCGCCATACAGGTCGATGGCCACGGCGTACTCAGGCATATCGGCGTCGTACAGGCGGTAGCATTCCACCCCTTCGCGGCGCGCCCACTTGCCCAGCTGTTTGAGGTTTTTTTGCAGGCGATTGGCGAACATCTGCCCACCCTCGCTCAGGCGTGCCTGCTCCTGCACCGTCGGCTCGGTGCGCTCCTCGCCACTGGCGATCTGCTCGCGCTCGACCTGGCGCTGCTCCGGGGTACGGCGCTCACCAGTGACAAACTGCTCCGGCAATACCTTGATCAGCAGCAGCTTGCACGGCAGGGCGCCGTTCCAAAAGGCGTACTGTTTGTGGCTGCGAATGCCCATGCGCTTGCCCAGGTCCGGGGCACCGGTGAACACCGCCGCTTCCCAGTTCAGGCAGGCCTGACGCAAACGCTCGCCGAGATTCTGGTAGAGGTACAGCAGGCTGGCCTCATCGCCCAGGCGCTCACCGTAGGGCGGGTTACAGATCACCAGACCGGTCTGATTCTGATCCGGGCGCGGCTCGAAGGTGGCCAGTTCGCCCTGGTAGATCTTGATCCAGTTCGATAACCCGGCACGCTCGACGTTGTTACGTCCTGGCTGAATCAGGCGCGGATCGGCCTCATAGCCACGAATCCACAGCGGCGGCTTGGCCAGGCCTGCAGCCGCACGTTCCTCGGCCTCGGCATGCAGGCGCTGCCAGAGGGCCGGCACGTGGCCGAGCCAGGCAGAGAAACCCCAGCGCTCGCGCTTGAGGTTAGGCGCGATATCGGCGGCGATCATCGCCGCTTCCACCAGGAAGGTGCCGACCCCACACATCGGGTCAGCCAGCGCCCCACCGGCGGCGGCAATCCGCGGCCAGCCGGCGCGGATCAAGACCGCGGCGGCGAGGTTTTCCTTCAGCGGTGCGGCGCCCTGCTGCAGGCGATAGCCGCGCTGGTGCAGGCTGTGGCCGGACAGGTCCAGCGACAACACGGCTTCGCCACGGTCCAGACGCAGGTGCACGCGCATGTCCGGGTTGAGTTTGTCCACCGACGGCCGATCGCCATTGGCGGCGCGTAGTTTGTCGACGATCGCATCCTTGACCTTCAGCGCGCCGAAGTGGGTGTTGTCGATACCCGAACCCTGACCGCTGAACTCCACCGCCAGACTGCCGGTTGGCAACAGGTGATCATGCCAATCGACATTCAGAACGCCGTGATACAGGTCTTCGGCGTCCTTCATCGGGAAGCGCGCCAGCACCAGCAGCACACGGTTGGCCAGGCGCGACCACAGGCACAGGCGGTAGGCCGTCTGCAGATCGGCAACGCCACGGATCGCCGAGGTTTGCTCGCGCATTTCCTCCAGCCCGAGCCCGGTGGCCTCTTCTGCAAGCAGCCCTTCCAGCCCTTTGGGGCAAGTGAGAAAAAGTTCGTAACGATCCGACATGTGGGGTTCCAGTGCCTTAGGCAATTCAATCGCGTACGCACGCCGTACGCCCAACAAAAGAGTGAGGAAAAGTCGCCAAGCGACCCTTCATCGGAATAAGTCCGCCCTAGCGGAGAGCCAACTGCATGCTGGCAGTTTAACCCTTCTGAGCGGCTACGCCCCGCCCTGCAAGGGACCTGCCCTTGCTCAACGACCGGCGAACATTGACCTTATGGTCTCAATCACAAAAACATTACCTGCTTATGACAAAACGGTCATTCACAGGCCATGACGCATTGGTTAGAAATCAACCCAGTTGGCTCCGCAACGGGGCTGGCAGTAAACCCGCGACGCCGGCAGCGGGCTACACCGACAGAAGCATTTCTGTCTGACCCCGGCTAGGGGCCAAAGGGACATTACAGTCAACCAATGAGGGCAGCACCCTATGAGAAGACTTAAGCGTGATCCAATGGAAAAAGCTTTTTTGCGTGGCTATCAATACGGCGTTCATGGCAAATCTCGAGAACTCTGTCCATTCACTGCCCCACTGGTTCGCCAAGCCTGGCTTAACGGCTGGCGAGAGGGTCGCGGCGACAACTGGGCCGGCATGACCGGTACCGCCGGCATCCATCGACTCAACGAACTGCACGCGGTCGGTTAATTCATCCACCGACTTCATTCCGCCAGCACGCCCCGTTCGGGCGTAGCTCACGAAGGGCTCCTCAGGGAGCCCTTTTCAGTTCAGGTCCGCGGCAGTGCCGCAATCGCATCCACCGCTTCGCGGATCAGCGCCGGCCCCTTGTAGATAAAGCCTGAGTAGATTTGCACCAGACTGGCACCGGCAGCGATTTTCTCCGCAGCGTGCTTGCCCTCGGTAATCCCACCCACGGCAATGATCGGCAAACGCCCACCCAGCTCACTGGCCAGCACGTTGACGATATGAGTGCTCTTGTCGCGCACTGGCGCACCGGACAAACCGCCGGCCTCATCACCGTGGTTCAAGCCGGTGACACCCTCGCGGCCCAACGTGGTGTTGGTGGCGATCACCGCATCCATACCGGACTCGATTAGCGCGGCGGCCACTTGCGCGGTTTCTTCGTCGCTCATGTCCGGGGCAATCTTGATCGCCAGCGGCACGCGCTTGCCGTGCTCGATTGCCAGGTCTTCCTGGCGCTGCCGCAAGGCTTCGAGCAACTGCTTGAGCGAGTCGCCAAACTGCAGGCTGCGCAGGCCCGGCGTATTGGGCGAACTGACGTTGACGGTGACGTAGCTGGCGTGGGCATAGACCTTGTCCAGGCACAGCAGGTAATCGTCTACGGCGCGTTCCACCGGGGTGTCGAAGTTCTTGCCGATATTGATACCCAGCACGCCCTTGAACTTGGCAGCCTTGACCCGCGCCAGCAAGTGATCGACGCCATGGTTGTTGAAGCCCATGCGATTGATGATCGCCTCGGCCTCGGGCAGACGGAACAAGCGCGGTTTGGGGTTGCCCGGCTGCGGTCGCGGGGTCACGGTGCCAATCTCGACAAAGCCAAAACCCAACTGGGCGAAGCCATCGATGGCATCACCGTTCTTGTCCAGGCCTGCTGCCAACCCAACCGGATTAGGAAAATCCAGACCCATGACACGTACCGGCAGGCTGGCCGGAGCCTTGCATAGCAAACCATTGAGGCCCAATCGGCCACCGGCACCGATCAGGTCGATGGACAGTTCGTGGGAGGTCTCAGGAGTGAGGGAAAACAACAGCTCGCGGGCCAGGGTATACATGGGCAGGCTTGGCTCAGTGATTGACG
This sequence comes from Pseudomonas sp., assembly GCA_034519305.1. Taxonomy (GTDB): domain Bacteria; phylum Pseudomonadota; class Gammaproteobacteria; order Pseudomonadales; family Pseudomonadaceae; genus Aquipseudomonas. The sequence goes on along the minus strand of JAXHOM010000019.1, from coordinate 1,210 downwards.
CGGAAAGTAAGGCGCCGATTATAGCCGCCCCACCCCCTGCCAGGCGAGGCGGCCGTAGTTATCCGTTGATCTGACGCAGGCTCAACAACTGCCCCTGGTCGTTAAACTCCAGGGCAAAGCAGCCATATACCCCGGCATGGGTAAGAAACGGGCGCAAGTGATGGGCTGGCAGATTGACTCGCTGACCCTCTCGACTGTTGAGCAAAACCCGGTTGGCCCGGCCCTGATAGACCGCGCGCAAAGATTGTGCAGATAGTGCAATATCCAGCATCAGGATGGGCATGGAGGCGACCTTAAAGATGAGTCAGGCGATTTTGCCACACGCACAGGCTTCGACCAGCGCCGCGAGTTGCCGTGGCCGCGGTTATGCAGCCAGAGCAGGCCTCTGCCAAACTGACAAGCGTGACCCAGGAGCCCGCATCCGCCCATGAGTTACCCCGAGCACCCCACGTCAATGACTGCGCGCCTGGCCACCTTGGCCCAGCGCCTGGGCTTTACTGGCCGGGCCAGCCGCCAGATTCTTGACCGCGCCAGCACCCTGCGCTTGCCGTTCCAGGCATTGCCCCCAGCGGCAGAGAGCATCTGGTGGCAGGCTGCACCGCCACTGCATCGTTTGGTGGACCTACCGCGTGACGCCCTGTCCGGCCCAGTCCAGGAAGACAAGGCGCAAGCGCATGCGGTGCTGGCCCGTTTGGTGGAGCAGCAGCATGCGTCGCTTGAGGTCTTCGACCTGCGGCAGATCAACGGCCTGTGCTGCAGCGGCGACAACCTCGCGCCTTACGCCAGCCTGGAGGAGTTTGCCGGTAGCCCGGCCTGCAAAGGCATTCGCATCATCAGTTACAAGGATTTCCTCAGGACCATCAGCCTGGCTCTGCCGCGCTTTCTCGCCGGTGAGCCGATCAACCTGCGGCAGGCGAGCTGGCAAGGCGAACGCATCTACTGGAATGGCGACCAGCACATAGAAGCCTTTGCCTGCGCCATTGCTTATGCACGCATGCGAGGCCTGGAAATCAGCCTGCCCGCCGAGCTGACCCGCTACCGCCTCAACCCTACCGGCATCGCCGAACTGCAACAGCGCTATCACATGCTGGCCATGCCCGTGCAAGCCTGGATCGACCCCGCATTTATGGCCTTACTGCTGGATAACGGCCTGCCCTATGCGCGCCTGTCGTTACTGCGCACACCGGGTGCACCGGAGTTCCTGCTGCTG
>JAXHOM010000031.1:0-2658 GCA_034519305.1 Pseudomonas sp. | reverse complement strand
TCGCGGCTGGTAAAAGCTTGCATGGAAACCCCCGAAATCAGTAGACGTCTTTTTCGTGCTGCTTGGCGGCTTTTTCATCATCCGGGTGGTACAGCGGGCCTTTCTGGCCGCAGCCGGCGAGTGCTGCCGAGAGCACAACAAGAGCAACGAGGGGAAGCAGCAGGCGCTTCATGGCAAAATCCTTGTCAAAGCAGTAATTGCGCCGGAGTATACCGGCCCCCCGGCGCCTTGCCTATGCGCCGCGGCTCCCGTCCGGCGGGGCTTTTGGCGTATCGCCGGGGTCTGCTAGGGTGGTTACCTATGGCCTGGCTACACAGGTCAACCTTGGAGTCTGCATGTCCAGTCCCACGCCGCTTGCCGGTTCTGTTTCGGTGGCCTACCTGCAGGGCCTGCTCGATTACCTCGGGCGCCAGGGCCTAGACCCGGCCGCCTTGTTGGCGCTGGTGCAGCTGGAGCCGGCGATTCTGGCCCAGCGCGAGCAGCGCATCGCTGCCAGTACCTACCTGCAATTACTGGGTCACGGCCTGCGTTTGAGTGGCGATCAAAACCTCGGTCTGCACCTGGGCGAAGCGGTGCGCCCCGGTTATTACGGCGTGCTCGGTTACCTGATCATGAGTTGCGCGACCCTCGGCGATGCCCTGCACCGGCAGGCCCGTTATGCGGTGCTGGTGGGTAGCCTGGGTCAGGTCGAGCTGCTCGATGAGCCGCCCCGTCCCGGCCTGGAAGCCCAGGTGGCGCACCGCTGGCAGCCGTTGTTACCGCAACTGCAGCGGCATTGCAGCGAAGAAACCCTGGCTGCCTGGGTGTCCTTCGGGCGCTGGGTCAGCGGGCTCGACAGCGAGCCCAGTGAAGTGCGCTTTCAACACCCTGCGCCGGCGGATATCAGCGAGCACCTGCGCATCTTTCGCTGCCCGGTGCTGTTCGACCAGGCCGACAATGCTCTGGTTTATCCCAAACGCTTGCTCAGCACGCCCCTAGGCCAGGCCGATGCCGAGATGCGGCGGATGTTGGATGCCTATGCCGAACGGCAGCTGGCGGTGATCCGTCAGGGTGACAGCGTACTGGAGCGGGCGCGCACCCTGTTGGCCACGCAACTGGACAGCGAGGGTGTTGATCTGGAGCGCCTGGCCGCCGGGTTGGCCCTCAGTCCGCGGACTCTGCAGCGGCGTCTGCGCGAGGCCGGTTTGAGCTTCAGTCAACTGGTGGACGAGACACGCCAGCAGTTGGTGCTGCATTATCTGCGCGATCCGGCGCTGGAGCTGGCTGATATCGCCTTTCTGGTCGGCTTCAGCGAGGCCGGTTCGCTGGCCCGCGCCTTCCGGCGCTGGACCGGGCAGAGCCCGGGCGATTTCCGTCGCGGCCTGCTGGCCAAGGCGATTCACTGAAAGATCATTTGTCCGAGGACGTTGTAATGAGTTTGACCGAAGCCCGCTTTCACGATCTGGTCGATGCCGCGCAACTGGCGGTGGAGGACGTGTTCGATGACAGTGATCTGGACCTCGATCTGGAAAACTCCGCTGGCGTGCTGACCGTGCGTTTCGAGAACGGCAGCCAGGTGATCCTCAGTCGCCAGGAACCCTTGCGCCAGCTGTGGCTGGCCGCCCGCTCCGGCGGTTTTCACTTCGACTACGACGCCGCCAGCGAGCGCTGGATCTGCGACACCAGCGCCGAATTGCTGGGCGAGATGCTGGCGCGCATCACCCTTGAGCAAGCGGGTCTCGACCTTGAGTTCGAAGAGCTCTGACAGCCCGTCGCCGAGCGGCCCGGTGGCCTCACCGTGCCGCCGGCGCTGTTGTCTGGACGAACAGGAAATATGCCTGGGCTGCGGCCGCCTGCTGGCCGAGATTCTCGAGTGGGGCGGTGCCAGCGATGAGCGCCGCCGCACCATCTGCCAGCTCGCCGAGGGCCGCGTGCGCCCGTCTTGGGGCGGCACTTACTAGCCTTGTTTATTTGTTCTGCTGTGATACGGTCGGACCAGGCCTTGCGTGTGTGAGGCCACCCAGAACCCCGTCTTCGCTGGTTGTGTAAACCTGACGCGCGCGGTTATGCGGTGTTCAGTCGTGGTGTGATGAGGCGTGCCGATGTGTGTCGGCAAACGTTTCAACCGCCGCGATTGGCCTGCACAACGGCTGCTCTTGAGGTCAATGCACGGCCCGTCCGGTCGGGGTTTTTGCTTTTTATCCCGAACCCAAGGAGCTAGGCCGCCATCATGAGCGCACCCTCAATCACCATCACCCGTCTGGACCTGCAGCGCCTGGAGCGCGTGCTCGCCAGCCTGCAAGACGTAACGCCCGGCGTCGAGGCCCTGGAGCAGGAGCTGGCGCGCGCCAACGTGGTTGGCCACGACGAGGTGCCGGCGGGCGTGGTGACCATGAATTCGCGGGTGTTCTGCCGCGATGAGGGCAGCGGCAAGGAGTATCACCTGACCCTGGTCTACCCGCAGGATGCCGGCCCGGCCGGAACGGTGTCGGTCCTCGCGCCGGTTGGCAGTGCCTTGCTGGGGCTGACGGTGGGTCAGCACATCGATTGGCCAACGCCCGCCGGTAAGCTGATCCAGTTGACCCTGCTGGCGGTCGAATATCAGCCCGAAGCGGCCGGTCAGTACAGCCTGTAATCGCGCGCCGTTTCAGGCCTGCTGCAAGGCCGCGTTCAGCGCTG
>JAXHOM010000020.1:127500-146129 GCA_034519305.1 Pseudomonas sp. | reverse complement strand
CACGGCACCGTACGGCAGCTTGTAACGCTCGCGCTCACGACCGAAGTCGTCGGCGATAGCCAGCTCTCCAGAGCGGGAAACCAGCTACCAAGGTGCCGTCCGAGCGCTCTACGTGCTTCAGGTTGTGCAGGCGAACAGTACCGCCGTTCTTAAGGGGGCGAACACTAAAGTCAGCTGCAGAGGTCCGGCTTGCCGCACCACCGATTGGAAGGTACGCATGGTCAGCTTGGAACCCGGCTCACCAATCGACTGGGCCGCGATCACACCAACGGCTTCACCGATGTTGATTCTAGTGACCACGGGCCAGGTCCGCGACCGTAGCACTTCGCACGGATGCCGTAGCGGCTTTCGCGAAAGCTTGATCGGCGAACGCACGATCACTTCGTCGATGCTGTTCAGCTCGATAATTTCAACCCATCGTTTTGCTCATCGACCATGGCACCGGCCGAAACCAAAATTTCCTCAGTGCCCCGGCTTGAGTACGTCACGGGCGATCACTCGACCCAGTACGCGCTCGCCCAAGGGGCTCCAACCACGTCACCGCTTTGAATGTGCGGCGTCATCGTCAGACAGTGCTCGGTACCGGCAATCTGATCGCGGTAACTTCACCAGATCCTGAAGGCAATGTCCACCAGACGAAGAGTCAGGTAACCGGAGTTCGCGGTTTTCAACGCGGTATCCGCCAGACCTTTACGCGCACCGTGCGTCGAGATGAAGTACTGCAGAACGCTCAGACCTTCGCGGAAGTTCGCGGTGATCGGCGTTTCGATGATCGAGCCGTCCGGCTTGGCCATCAGACCACGCATACCAGCGAGCTGACGGATCTGCGCAGCAGAACCCCGCGCACCGGAGTCGGCCATCATGTACATGGAGTTGAAGGACTCTTGGTCAACTTCAACGCCGTGACGGTCGATAACCTTCTCTTTCGAGAGGTTGGACATCATCGCCTTCGACACTTCGTCGTTGGCCTTGGACCACAAGTCGATCACCTTGTTGTACTTCTCGCCCTGGGTTACCAGGCCGGAGGCGTACTGGGTTTCGATCTCTTTAACTTCTTCGGTCGCGGCATCAATGATGCGCACTTTCTCGTCCGGAATAACGAAGTCATTCACGCCGATGGAAACACCGGAGATGGTCGAGTAAGCGAAACCGGTGTACATCAGCTGGTCAGCGAAGATCACGGTGTCTTTCAAGCCACAGGTGCGGTAGCACTGGTTGATCAGCTTGGAGATCGCCTTTTTCTTCATCGGCAGGTTGACCACGTCATATGACAGGCCGGCCGGAACCACCTGGAACAGCAACGCGCGGCCGATAGTGGTATCGACGATGCGGGTGTTCTTGGTGATGCTGCCATCGCGGTCTTTGATGACCTCGTTGATGCGCACTTTAACCTTGGCGTGCAGCGCTGCTTCGCCGGCGCGGAATACGCGGTCGACTTCCTGCAGGTCGGCAAACACACGACCTTCGCCCTTGGCATTGATCGCTTCGCGGGTCATGTAATACAGACCCAGTACCACGTCCTGCGAAGGAACGATGATTGGCTCACCGTTGGCTGGCGAGAGGATGTTGTTGGTCGACATCATCAGCGCACGGGCTTCGAGCTGAGCTTCCAGCGTCAGCGGTACGTGCACAGCCATCTGGTCACCGTCGAAGTCGGCGTTGTACGCGGCGCAGACCAGCGGGTGCAGCTGAATAGCCTTACCTTCGATCAGAACCGGTTCAAACGCCTGGATGCCCAGACGGTGAAGGGTCGGCGCACGGTTAAGCATGACCGGGTGTTCGCGGATGACTTCAGCGAGAACGTCCCAAACCTCAGGCAGCTCGCGCTCAACCATCTTCTTGGCCGCTTTGATGGTGGTCGCCAGACCACGCATTTCCAGCTTGCCGAAAATGAACGGCTTGAACAGCTCAAGGGCCATCTTCTTCGGCAGACCGCACTGGTGCAGACGCAGGGTCGGGCCTACGGTAATTACCGAACGACCGGAGTAGTCCACGCGCTTACCGAGCAAGTTCTGACGGAAACGACCTTGCTTACCTTTGATCATGTCAGCCAAGGACTTCAGCGGACGCTTGTTCGAGCCAGTGATGGCGCGACCGCGACGGCCGTTGTCGAGCAAGGCATCGACCGCTTCCTGCAGCATGCGCTTTTCGTTGCGCACGATGATGTCCGGCGCGGACAGGTCGAGCAGGCGCTTCAGACGGTTGTTACGGTTGATCACCCGACGATACAGATCGTTCAGGTCGGAGGTGGCGAAACGGCCACCGTCCAGCGGAACCAGCGGACGCAGATCTGGCGGCAGAACCGGCAGAACGGTCAGCACCATCCACTCAGGCAGGTTGCCTGAACCGTGGAAGGCCTCCATCAATTTGAGGCGCTTGGACAGCTTCTTGATCTTGGTTTCCGAGTTGGTTTGCGGAATTTCTTCGCGCAGACGGCCAATCTCGTGCTCCAGGTCGATCGCGTGCAGCAGCTCGCGCACAGCCTCGGCACCCATGCGGGCGTCGAAGTCGTCACCGAACTCTTCGATGGCTTCGAAGTACTGCTCGTCGTTCAGCAACTGACCCTTCTCGAGGGTGGTCATGCCCGGATCGATCACCACGTAGCTCTCGAAATAGAGCACGCGCTCGATGTCACGCAGGGTCATGTCCAGCAGCAGGCCGATACGGCTTGGCAGCGACTTGAGGAACCAGATGTGGGCAACCGGCGAAGCCAGCTCGATGTGCGCCATGCGCTCACGACGAACCTTGGCCAGGGCCACTTCAACGCCGCACTTCTCGCAGATTACGCCGCGATGCTTGAGGCGCTTGTACTTACCGCACAGGCACTCGTAGTCCTTAACCGGGCCAAAGATCTTGGCGCAGAACAGGCCATCACGCTCAGGCTTGAACGTACGGTAGTTGATGGTTTCCGGCTTTTTAACTTCACCGAAGGACCAGGAACGGATCATCTCAGGCGAGGCAAGAGAGATGCGAATGGCATCAAACTCTTCCACTTGACCCTGGTTTTTCAGCAAATTCAGTAGGTCTTTCAAGGCCTTTTCTCCTCACGGAACAGGGGACGGGCAAAACTGCCCGCCCCCGCTGCACGTCGCGTGTTATTCGGCTTCCAGTTCGATATCGATACCGAGCGAACGGATTTCTTTGATCAGCACGTTGAAGGACTCGGGCATGCCCGGCTCCATGCGGTGATCGCCATCCACGATGTTTTTGTACATCTTGGTACGGCCGTTCACATCGTCCGACTTCACGGTCAACATTTCCTGCAGGGTGTAGGCGGCGCCATAGGCTTCCAGCGCCCAGACTTCCATCTCCCCGAAACGCTGACCACCGAACTGTGCCTTACCACCCAGCGGCTGCTGGGTAACCAGGCTGTAAGAACCCGTCGAACGCGCGTGCATCTTGTCGTCGACCAAGTGGTTCAGTTTCAGCATGTACATGTAACCAACGGTCACCGGACGCTCAAACTGGTTACCGGTACGGCCGTCGAACAGCTTCATCTGTCCACTTTCCGGCAAGTCAGCCAGCTTCAGCATGGCCTTGACTTCGCTTTCCTTGGCGCCGTCGAAGACTGGCGTTGCCATCGGCACACCACCGCGCAGGTTCTTCGCCAGGTCGAGGATTTCCTGATCGCTCAGGTCTTCCAGGGTTTCCTGACGGCCACCGATCTCGTTGTAGATCTGGTGCAGGAACTTGCGCAGGTCAGCAACCTTGCGCCGCTCTTCGAGCATGCGGTTGATCTTCTCGCCCAAGCCCTTGGCCGCGAGGCCCAGGTGGGTTTCGAGGATCTGACCAACGTTCATACGCGAAGGTACGCCCAACGGGTTAAGGACGATGTCGACCGGGGTGCCATTGGCATCGTGCGGCATGTCTTCAACCGGCATGATCACGGAGACCACACCCTTGTTACCGTGACGACCGGCCATCTTGTCGCCCGGCTGGATGCGGCGCTTGATGGCGAGGTAGACCTTGACGATCTTCAGTACGCCCGGTGCCAGGTCATCGCCCTGCTGCAGCTTGCGCTTCTTGTCTTCGAACTTGTCATCCAGCAGACGGCGGCGATCAACGATGTAGGCCTGAGCCTTTTCCAGCTGCTCGTTGAGGGCATCTTCTGCCATGCGCAGTTTGAACCACTGACCACGCTCCAGACCGTCGAGGAACGCGTCGTCGATCACGGCGCCTTTCTTCAGGCCAGCACCGCCTTCGGCTTTCTGACCCACCAGGGCAGAACGCAGACGCTCGAAGGTTGCACCTTCAACGATGCGGAACTCTTCGTTCAGATCCTTACGGATCTCGTCGAGCTGGCTCTTCTCGATCGACAGGGCGCGCGAGTCACGCTCAACGCCGTCGCGGGTGAAGACCTGTACGTCAATTACGGTGCCTTTGGTACCGGTCGGTACGCGCAGGCCAGTGTCTTTAACGTCGCTGGCTTTTTCACCGAAGATGGCACGCAACAGCTTCTCTTCTGGAGTCAGTTGGGTCTCGCCTTTCGGCGTAACTTTACCGACCAGAATGTCGCCAGCGCCAACTTCAGCACCTACATAAACGATACCGGCTTCGTCCAGCTTGTTCAGTGCCGCTTCACCCACGTTCGGGATGTCGGCAGTGATTTCCTCTGGCCCCAGCTTGGTGTCACGGGCCACACAGGTCAGTTCCTGAATGTGGATCGTGGTGAAGCGATCTTCCTGAACCACACGCTCGGACAGGCAGATGGAGTCTTCGAAGTTGTAACCGTTCCAGGCCATGAACGCGATGCGCATGTTCTGACCCAGAGCCAGTTCACCCATGTCGGTGGACGGACCGTCGGCCAGGATGTCGCTGCGCTCAACCTTGTCACCTTTGCTCACCAGCGGACGCTGGTTGATGCAGGTGTTTTGGTTGGAGCGGGTGTACTTGGTCAGGTTGTAGATGTCGACACCGGCTTCGCCAGTTTCAACTTCGTCGTCATTGACGCGAACTACAACACGGCTGGCATCAACAGAGTCGATCACACCGCCACGACGTGCCACGACACAAACGCCGGAGTCACGCGCTACGTTGCGCTCCATGCCGGTACCTACCAGCGGCTTGTCAGCACGCAGGGTCGGTACAGCCTGACGCTGCATGTTCGAACCCATCAACGCACGGTTGGCGTCGTCGTGCTCGAGGAACGGGATCAACGAGGCGGCAACCGAAACAACCTGCTTCGGCGACACGTCCATCAGGGTCACGTCTTCTGGCGCCTTAACGGTGAACTCGTTGAGGTGACGCACGGCCACCAACTCGTCAACCAGCTCGCCTTTTTCGTTCATCAAGGCCGAAGCCTGAGCGATGACGTGGTCAGCTTCTTCGATCGCCGAGAGGAACACGATCTCGCTGGTGACCAGGGTGTCTTTCACCACACGGTACGGCGTCTCGAGGAAGCCATACTGGTTGGTGCGCGCATAGGCCGCCAGGGAGTTGATCAGACCGATGTTCGGACCTTCCGGCGTTTCAATCGGGCACACGCGACCGTAGTGAGTCGGGTGCACGTCGCGGACTTCAAAGCCTGCGCGCTCACGGGTCAGACCGCCCGGGCCGAGTGCAGAAACACGGCGCTTGTGGGTGATCTCGGAGAGCGGGTTGTTCTGGTCCATGAACTGCGAAAGCTGGCTGGAACCGAAGAACTCTTTCACCGCAGCCGCAACCGGCTTGGCGTTGATCAGGTCTTGCGGCATCAGGCCTTCGCTTTCGGCCATCGACAGACGCTCTTTGACTGCCCGCTCAACGCGGACCAGGCCAACGCGGAACTGGTTTTCAGCCATCTCGCCGACGCAACGTACGCGACGGTTGCCGAGGTGGTCGATGTCATCGACGATGCCTTTGCCGTTACGGATATCGACCAGGGTCTTGAGAACCTCGACGATATCTTCCTTGCACAGCACACCCGAACCTTCGATTTCGGTACGACCGATACGACGGTTGAACTTCATCCGGCCAACAGCCGACAGATCGTAGCGCTCTGGGCTGAAGAACAGGTTGTTGAACAGGGTTTCGGCGGCATCCTTGGTAGGTGGCTCGCCAGGACGCATCATCCGGTAGATCTCGACCAGCGCTTCCAGTTGGTTGCTGCTGGAGTCGATTTTCAGGGTGTCGGACACGAACGGACCGCAGTCGATGTCGTTGGTGTACAAGGTTTCGATGCGGACCACTTGCGAGCTGGCAATCTTGGCCAGCAGCTCGGTGCCCAGCTCGGTGTTGCACTCGGCAATGATTTCGCCGGTGGCCGGGTGCACGATGGCCTTAGCCGTGGTGCGACCGATCACGTAGTCCAGCGGAACTTCCAGCTCTTTAATGCCGGCTTTTTCCAACTGGTTGATGTGGCGCGCGGTAATACGGCGGCCTTGCTCAACGATGACCTTGCCCTTGTCGTCTTTGATATCGAGAACGGCAATTTCACCGCGCAGACGCTGCGGTACCAACTCCAGGCTCAGGGTTTCGCCCTTGACGTGGAAAACGTTGGTGGCATAGAAGGCGTCGAGCACTTGCTCAGTGGTGTAACCGAGGGCGCGCAGCAGCACGGATGCCGGCAGCTTGCGGCGACGGTCGATACGCACGAACACGCAGTCTTTCGGGTCGAATTCGAAGTCCAGCCACGAACCGCGGTAAGGAATCACGCGAGCCGAGTACAGCAGTTTGCCAGAGCTGTGGGTCTTGCCACGGTCGTGGTCGAAGAACACGCCAGGCGAACGGTGCAACTGGGAAACGATGACGCGCTCAGTACCGTTGATAACGAAGGTACCGTTCTCGGTCATCAGGGGGATTTCCCCCATGTAAACTTCTTGCTCTTTGATGTCCTTGATCGCTTTGTTCGACGATTCCTTATCGAAAATGATCAGGCGCACTTTTACCCGCAGCGGGACGGCAAACGTCACGCCACGCTGAACACACTCTTTGACATCAAAGGCCGGCTCGCCCAGGCGATAACCAACATATTCCAGGGCAGCATTGCCCGAATAGCTGCTAATCGGGAACACGGACTTGAAGGCCGCATGCAGACCGACGTCACGGAACTGATCTTTGGTTGCCCCTGCCTGCAAGAATTCGCGATACGAATCCAGCTGGATGGCCAGGAGATAGGGCACATCCATGACGTCCGGCAGCTTGCTAAAGTCCTTGCGGATACGTTTTTTCTCAGTATATGAGTAAGCCATCAGCGTTCCCCAGCTTGGTCACCTGCTTGTTTGGCCCCTCCCGACGGGAGCAGCCAGAAAATCTTGCAAACCCCTTGGTTTGCGCCACCGCATCGGGTGGTAGTGCTTCAGTTAAGGGCGCTGACTCGCAGCCAAACGCCCATAACGGAAAAAGGCCGGTGGCAAAAGCCACCAGCCATCAGCCTTACGCGAGTCGCGCAGGCTGTAGACGCAAAGTCTTCGCTTACTTGAGCTCGACTTTGGCGCCAGCTTCTTCCAGAGCCTTTTTAGCGGCTTCGGCTTCGTCTTTCGACACGCCTTCTTTAACCACGCCAGGAGCGCCGTCAACTACAGCCTTGGCTTCTTTCAGACCCAGACCGGTCAGTTCACGAACGGCCTTGATCACGTTTACTTTCTTCTCGCCGGCTTCAACCAGAACAACGTTGAACTCGGTTTGCTCTTCAACAACAGCGGCAGCAGCAGCTGGGCCAGCAGCGGCAACAGCAGCGGTCACGCCGAAGGTTTCTTCCATTGCTTTGATCAGCTCAACAACTTCCAGAACGGTTTTCTGGCCGATGGCTTCGATGATTTGTTCGTTAGTCAGAGACATGACTATAAATTCCTGTATTGGGGTGACAGCCTAGGCAGCTATCAAATTAAACATATGATGTTGAAAGTACTTTCGATGCCTTAGGCAGCGGCAGCTTCTTTCTGATCGCGAACGGCCGCCAGAGTACGAGCCAGCTTGCTGGTAGCGCCTTGAATCACGCTCATCAGTCGTGCAATAGCTTCGTCGCGAGTTGGCAGCGAAGCCAAAACGTCGATCTGGTTTGCTGCGAGGAACTTGCCCTCAAACGCAGCTGCCTTGATCTCGAACTTATCGTTACCTTTAGCGAACTCTTTGAACAGACGAGCAGCAGCGCCCGGGTGTTCGTTGGAGAATGCAATCAAGGTCGGGCCAGTGAAGGCGTCGTTGAGAACACTGTATTCAGTGTCAGCAACGGCACGCTTGAGCAGGGTGTTACGCACAACGCGCACGTACACACCAGCTTCACGAGCCTCTTTACGGAGTCCGGTCATAGCGCCTACCGTCACACCGCGGGCATCAGCCACAACAGCGGACAGGGCAGCTTTGGCAGCCTCGTTGACTTCAGCGACGATGGCCTTCTTGTCTTCGAGTTTAATTGCCACGGGTAAAACTCCTGCTTGTTACCGTTTCATCTGGCCGAAGCCGGATGTCGTTTTGGTGTCTGATTCGGTAAAGAACCGGGAGCACCATCTGCGTAGGCTTATGGTTTAAGGCTTGCGCCGCCTACGGTCTTGGATAGCCCCCGCCAGGCAGGGACCCCAATCTTGCGTGCGGATGAGGTCACCCTCACCCGCCTATTCATTTACAACAGCCGCTTACGCGTCGAGCGAAGCCTGGTCGATAACCAGACCTGGGCCCATGGTAGTGCTGATGCTTACGCGCTTAACGTAGATGCCCTTCGAAGTCGAAGGCTTCAGACGCTTCAGGTCAGCAATCAGCGCTTCCACGTTTTCTTTCAGCTTGCTGGCTTCAAAGCCAACTTTGCCGATCGAGGTGTGGATGATGCCGTTCTTGTCGGTGCGATAACGAACCTGACCAGCCTTGGCGTTTTTCACGGCAGTGGCGACGTCGGCAGTTACAGTACCCACTTTCGGGTTAGGCATCAGGCCGCGCGGGCCGAGAATCTGACCCAACTGACCCACTACACGCATTGCGTCCGGGGAGGCAATTACTACGTCGTAGTTCAGGTCGCCGGCTTTCATCTCAGCAGCCAACTCGTCCATACCAACTTTGTCAGCGCCAGCGGCCAGAGCAGCTTCAGCGCCCGGACCCTGGGTGAACACGGCAACGCGGACAGTCTTGCCAGTGCCGTTCGGCAGCACGGTAGCGCCACGAACAACCTGGTCGGATTTACGCGGATCAACACCCAGGTTCACAGCAACGTCGAACGACTCGGTGAACTTGACAGCAGACAACTCAGCCAGCAGCACAGCTGCTTCTTCAAAGTTGTAAGACTTGCCAGCAACTACTTTGGCCGCGATGGCCTTTTGGCGCTTAGTCAACTTAGCCATTACACACCCTCCACGTTCAGGCCCATGCTACGAGCGGAGCCGGCGATAGTGCGCACAGCGGCATCCATATCGGCAGCGGTCAGATCAGCGTTTTTGGTTTTCGCGATCTCTTCCAGCTGAGCACGAGTAACAGTGCCAACCTTAACGGTATTCGGACGAGCCGAACCGCTGGTCAGGCCTGCAGCCTTCTTCAGCAGAACCGAAGCAGGGGTGCTTTTGGTTTCGAAAGTGAAGCTACGGTCGCTGTATACAGTGATGATGACCGGAGTTGGCAAGCCAGCTTCCATACCCTGGGTCCGGGCGTTGAACGCCTTACAGAACTCCATGATATTCACGCCGTGTTGACCCAGTGCCGGGCCTACGGGTGGCGAAGGGTTGGCCTGGCCAGCCTTCACTTGCAGCTTGATATAAGCATTAATCTTCTTAGCCATGAGCTACTCCAAATTCGGGTTCAAGCGCCTTACGGCTCCCCGGTTACTTACACGTTTATCCCAGTGACGAAAAAACCCCACAGCCTAAGGCTGCGGGGTCTAGGATGCTTTTAAGCTACGCCTTTTCGACCTGGCTGAATTCCAACTCAACGGGCGTCGAGCGACCAAAGATGAGAACGGCAACCTGCAGGCGGCTCTTCTCGTAATTGACCTCTTCAACCACACCATTAAAGTCAGCGAACGGACCATCAACGACCCGAACAACTTCACCCGGCTCAAACAACGTCTTCGGCTTCGGCTTGTCGCTACCATCAGCAACGCGACGCAGAATCGCCTCGGCTTCTTTATCTGTGATTGGCGCAGGCTTATCAGCAGTACCGCCGATAAAACCCATCACCCGAGGTGTATCCTTGACCAAGTGCCAAGTACCCTCGTTCATATCCATCTGTACCAGCACATAACCTGGAAAGAACTTGCGCTCGCTTTTGCGCTTCTGGCCATTACGCATTTCAACCACTTCTTCAGTGGGAACCAGAATTTCGCCAAAGCCGTCTTCCATGCCGGCCAGCTTCACACGCTCAATCAGTGAGCGCATTACATGCTTCTCGTAACCCGAGTAAGCATGCACAACGTACCAACGCTTAGCCACGGGACACCTTTTAACCAACAATCAACGAAACAAGCCAGCCAAGCAGGGAATCAAGACCCCACAACAGCAGCGCCATAACCAGAACCACGGCAACCACGATCAACGTAGTCTGCGTGGTTTCTTGGCGCGTAGGCCAAACAACCTTACGGATTTCGATGCGTGCTTCTTTCACCAAGCCAAAAAACGCCTGACCTTTTGCCGTCTGCAAACCAACATAAGCAGCAACAACAGCAATAGCCAACAGCGCCAATACACGATAGATAATGGGCTCTGCGGCGTAGAACTGATTACCAACCACACCGACTACAATCAAAGCAGCAACAACAAGCCACTTCAAAAGGTCGTAACGTGATTCAACGGTTTCAGCCTTGGCATTCATTTGCAAGGATCCTGTAAAAGACACACCAGTTCATCCGAAGGAGAATCTGGCAGGTCAGGAGGGAATCGAACCCCCAACCTACGGTTTTGGAGACCGTCGCTCTGCCAATTGAGCTACTGACCTAAAAACAAAATCAGGCCGACCATTATGCCGGCCCGATGAGATTTGATCAATCGATTACTCGACGATCTTGGCCACGACGCCAGCGCCGACGGTACGACCGCCTTCACGAATGGCGAAACGCAGACCTTCTTCCATTGCGATGGTTTTGATCAGGGTAACGGTCATTTGAACGTTATCACCTGGCATTACCATTTCAACGCCTTCCGGCAGTTCGCAGTTACCGGTCACGTCAGTGGTACGGAAGTAGAACTGTGGACGGTAGCCTTTGAAGAACGGAGTGTGACGACCGCCTTCTTCTTTGCTCAGCACGTAAACTTCAGCGGTGAACTTGGTGTGCGGCTTAACCGAACCCGGCTTAACCAGAACCTGGCCACGCTCAACGTCTTCACGCTTGGTACCGCGCAACAGCACGCCGCAGTTCTCGCCAGCACGCCCCTCGTCGAGCAGCTTGCGGAACATTTCAACACCCGTACAGGTGGTGGTGACGGTGTCTTTCAGACCAACGATTTCGATCGACTCTTGGATCTTGATGATCCCGCGCTCGATACGGCCAGTTACCACGGTGCCACGACCGGAGATCGAGAATACGTCTTCGATTGGCATCAGGAACGGCTTGTCGATTGCACGAACCGGCTCAGGAATGTAGGTATCCAGAGTCTCAACCAGCTTCTTAACAGCGGTGGTACCCATTTCGTTATCGTCTTGACCGTTCAACGCCATCAGCGCGGAACCGATAATGATTGGGGTGTCATCGCCTGGGAAGTCGTAAGTGCTCAGCAGATCGCGCACCTCCATCTCTACCAGCTCCAGCAGCTCAGCGTCGTCAACCATGTCAGCCTTGTTCAGGAAGACAACGATGTACGGAACGCCTACCTGACGGGACAGCAGGATGTGCTCACGAGTTTGCGGCATCGGACCATCAGCGGCCGAGCAAACCAGGATAGCGCCGTCCATCTGCGCAGCACCGGTAATCATGTTTTTTACGTAGTCGGCGTGACCTGGGCAGTCAACGTGTGCGTAGTGACGCACGGCCGAATCGTATTCAACGTGAGCGGTGTTGATGGTGATA
Organism: Pseudomonas sp.; assembly: GCA_034519305.1. GTDB lineage: Bacteria > Pseudomonadota > Gammaproteobacteria > Pseudomonadales > Pseudomonadaceae > Aquipseudomonas. The sequence goes on along the minus strand of JAXHOM010000020.1, from coordinate 134,230 downwards.
CCACGAGCTTTTTCTTCCGGAGCGCTGTCGATCTTGTCGAAGTCAACGCGAGCCGAACCGAAAACCTCGGAGCAAACACGGGTCAAAGCAGCGGTCAGAGTGGTTTTACCGTGGTCAACGTGACCGATGGTGCCGACGTTGACGTGCGGTTTATTACGTTCAAATTTTTCTTTAGCCATTTTGACCGTCTCCCATCGAATCATCAAAGAATTGAGCAAATTACCGCCATTAAAATAAAGGCAGATATCTGCATATCTGCCTTTAAATAATGGAGCTCATGAGCGGATTCGAACCGCTGACCTCACCCTTACCAAGGGTGTGCTCTACCAACTGAGCTACATGAGCCAAACGCTTTTTCAGAACATCAAACTTGGAGCGGGTGGCGGGAATCGAACCCGCATCATTAGCTTGGAAGGCTAAGGTTCTACCACTAAACTACACCCGCAGCCTGATACTGATACTAAATTTGGTGGAGGGGGAAGGATTCGAACCTTCGAAACTCGCGTGTCAGATTTACAGTCTGATCCCTTTGGCCACTCGGGAACCCCTCCAAAAGTGCCGGCATTCTCTTTGCTTACCGACCTACTGTCAAGCTTTTCCTTTTAAAAACCTAAGGTTAGCTTCTATCGACAGCAACTTCATGACGCCGCTTTCGGCAGCTCTCCATGAAGCGGGCGCCATTCTATGCAAACTAGCCCGCCGATGCAACACCTTCGCATGGCATTAACTGGTGCTCCAGTCGCTCAAAGTCCCGCGCCAAGCTTTCAAGCAGCGCATCACTCGCCAAACGGCGACTTTCCGGGGCAATTCTCACCCAGTAAGCCCGGTGAGCTCGTGATAACTCGCGCAACATCGGCTCGTAACCCGCCTCACGCAAACGCTGCATTACACTCTCAGCAGAATCGCTGCGCGGAAAAATCCCCAAAGAAATACCATTGGCCAGATCACCCTGACCAATAATGTAGCTATCAATTTTTCGCGCTTGCAACTCTTTCAACTGACGCAAAGATGCCTGCCTAGAAGCCAACGGAACGAGATATACCCAGTAGTCGACACCCGCAGCCGCATCAATTGAACGCACCCCAGACTGGATATCAAGACTCAAAAGCCGCTGCTCTAGCGCAAGAGCTTCAGCCTCCCGCTCAAAACTACCAAGATACAAACAAACCGCCTGACTGCTGACCGCTTGAGCGCCTGACTCTACAGGCACTCTGGCAGACATCAGCCTCACTCACCAGGCGAATATTCTGCCGTGCGCCCTGGTACAGCGAAAATGATTCAACCTCTTTTACCCGAAGAGGTGCTTGCTGCTGATGCCAGACGTAATAGAACAAATTCAAAACCAGCAGGAGCAGAAAAAACCAACGCATATACGACCTCAGGACTAGGGGCAAACAACCGCTAAACCAATGAAGACAAGGTCAGGCACAACCCTGGCAAATGGCACAACATCTTGAATCAAGGCCGAATCGCCTCCAGTCAAGAAAACCTCAAACTCCGCACCCAAGCACTCAGCAGCGACCGCTAACTGCGTACCAGCAAAGCCTCGCAGCATCAGAAGACTTCCACGCTCGACAGCATCCATGGTCGTACGACCCGGCTGGAATGACTGCTCTCTAAGGCCAACAACTGGATCCTCATAACGAATACGCTGAGTATGCGTACGCAACAGCCCTCTCATTAGCGGCAGCCCCGGGCATATATATCCACCCAAGTGCTGCCCCGCTGCATCCACGTAGTCCGCCGTTATCGCAGTCCCAAGATCCAACACTAGACATGGGCCGCGCGCCAACTGATAAGCACCAATGATTGCAAGCCAACGATCCATGCCTAGACGCTGGTAGTCTGCATAACCGTTATGCACACCCGCCTCACAGAGGGCCGACTTCGCCAAACAGCATCTCAAACCGAACGCACGCTCTATGGCTGCAATCAGCAGGGCAGTCTCTTCATCGCTGCGAACACTAACAAGCCGGCAACGCTGCAAGGAAAGAGCTGACTGCCCCTGAAGCTCAACGAGCAAATCATCAACGCTTGCAACCACCCCAGCAGACAGAACATCGCCAACGCCGGAATTAAGAACTCGCCATTTAATTAACGTATTTCCACAGTCCAGCTCAAGAATCATCACGCAGCCTCAAGCTGATTTCGCCCCCGCTAAAAACTTGTTCCACACCTTCAACAAGCAAACGCAAAGCACCACAATTATCCACGCCAAGCACATCACCCGTGACGTCACGCTGAGCGGTAGACAAAGAAACGCGACGATTCTGCCATAAGTGCACAGACTCCCACTCGCTCCGTAGCCCAGCAAACCCCTCCTGGCGATGACGCAGCAGAATTTTCTGCAGCTCAACACTTAACGCAGCAACTAACGAATTGCGATTAACGACCGCACCAAGCTCGTTAACTAGCGATGTCCAGGGCTGATCAATACCCAGATTATCGAGGCGCATATTAACGTTAATGCCCACCCCCATTACGACGTGACAGACATCAGCAGGATCCCCGACGAGCTCAAGTAAAATGCCGCCAATTTTACGCCCGCCCACCAACACATCATTCGGCCACTTAAGACCTGACTGATTTAGACCAACGCCTTGAAGTGCCCGCAGAACCGCAAGCCCAACCACAAGACTTAAACCGTCAAGATGCCGAGCGCCGCCATCAATGCGCCAAGCGAGACTGAAATACAGATTTTGCCCATAGGGACTAACCCACGTACGACCTCGACGGCCACGCCCCTGCAACTGCTGCTCTGCAAGCACCAGAAACGGCGCAGTGACTCCAGCATCCAAAAGCCGTAACGCCTCAGCATTTGTCGAGTCAGTTTGCTCATGCAAGAAAATGGGCCAAACAAGCCCCTCTGCAGTTAGCGCCTCAGCATTTAAAACACTGAGAGCAGACTCAAGACGATAACCACGACCGCGAACGCTGTGAACAGGCAAGCCCAAATCAGTCCGCAGATGCTGCAACTGCTTCCAAACCGCACTTCGGCTCACGCCCAACGCTGCACCTAGCGCTTGGCCCGAATGAAATTTTCCATCCTGCAACAGTGTCAGCAAAGCTCGCATTATGAATGCACCAGGCTATAGAGGCGGCATGATAGCGGCGCGACCGTATCCCGACCAGCCGACGGTGAATACCTTTTCTTCGCGCAAAGACAAACCCCCGACCATCGTACGATGATCAGGGGTTTGGTGTAGAAGCTTGACGATGACCTACTCTCACATGGGGAAACCCCACACTACCATCGGCGATGAATCGTTTCACTACTGAGTTCGGGATGGGATCAGGTGGTTCCAATTCTCTATGGTCGTCAAGCAATTCGGTTGGAACCTCGTCGTAGACGCGATTCCTAATTGGGTATGTGATGTTTGTATGGCTGCAAACTTTCGGTATTTCGTATTCCCGCCCAATTTGCTGTTAAGCAAATTGCTTGGGTGTTATATGGTCAAGCCTCACGGGCAATTAGTATTGGTTAGCTCAACGCCTCACAGCGCTTACACACCCAACCTATCAACGTCGTAGTCTTCGACGGCCCTTTAGGGAACTCAAGGTTCCAGTGAGATCTCATCTCGAGGCAAGTTTCCCGCTTAGATGCTTTCAGCGGTTATCTTTCCCGAACATAGCTACCCGGCAATGCCACTGGCGTGACAACCGGAACACCAGAGGTTCGTCCACTCCGGTCCTCTCGTACTAGGAGCAGCCCCTCTCAAATCTCAAACGTCCACGGCAGATAGGGACCGAACTGTCTCACGACGTTCTAAACCCAGCTCGCGTACCACTTTAAATGGCGAACAGCCATACCCTTGGGACCGGCTTCAGCCCCAGGATGTGATGAGCCGACATCGAGGTGCCAAACACCGCCGTCGATATGAACTCTTGGGCGGTATCAGCCTGTTATCCCCGGAGTACCTTTTATCCGTTGAGCGATGGCCCTTCCATACAGAACCACCGGATCACTAAGACCTACTTTCGTACCTGCTCGACGTGTCTGTCTCGCAGTCAAGCGCGCTTTTGCCTTTATACTCTACGACCGATTTCCGACCGGTCTGAGCGCACCTTCGTACTCCTCCGTTACTCTTTAGGAGGAGACCGCCCCAGTCAAACTACCCACCATACACTGTCCTCGATCCGGATAACGGACCAGAGTTAGAACCTCAAAGTTGCCAGGGTGGTATTTCAAGATTGGCTCCACGCAGACTAGCGTCCACGCTTCAAAGCCTCCCACCTATCCTACACAAGCAAATTCAAAGTCCAGTGCAAAGCTATAGTAAAGGTTCACGGGGTCTTTCCGTCTAGCCGCGGATACACTGCATCTTCACAGCGATTTCAATTTCACTGAGTCTCGGGTGGAGACAGCGCCGCCATCGTTACGCCATTCGTGCAGGTCGGAACTTACCCGACAAGGAATTTCGCTACCTTAGGACCGTTATAGTTACGGCCGCCGTTTACCGGGGCTTCGATCAAGAGCTTCGCGTTAGCTAACCCCATCAATTAACCTTCCGGCACCGGGCAGGCGTCACACCCTATACGTCCACTTTCGTGTTTGCAGAGTGCTGTGTTTTTAATAAACAGTCGCAGCGGCCTGGTATCTTCGACCGGCATGGGCTTACGTAGTAAATACTTCACCCTCACCGGCGCACCTTCTCCCGAAGTTACGGTGCCATTTTGCCTAGTTCCTTCACCCGAGTTCTCTCAAGCGCCTTGGTATTCTCTACCCAACCACCTGTGTCGGTTTGGGGTACGGTTCCTAGTTACCTGAAGCTTAGAAGCTTTTCCTGGAAGCATGGCATCGACCACTTCGTCATCTAAAAGATAACTCGTCATCAGCTCTCGGCCTTAAAAAATCCCGGATTTACCTAAGATTTAAGCCTACCACCTTAAACTTGGACAACCAACGCCAAGCTGGCCTAGCCTTCTCCGTCCCTCCATCGCAGTAACTAGAAGTACAGGAATATTAACCTGTTTGCCATCGACTACGCATTTCTGCCTCGCCTTAGGAACCGACTAACCCTGCGTCGATTAACGTTGCGCAGGAAACCTTGGTCTTTCGGCGTGGGAGTTTTTCACTCCCATTGTCGTTACTCATGTCAGCATTCGCACTTCTGATACCTCCAGCCAACTTCTCAATTGACCTTCACAGGCTTACAGAACGCTCCTCTACCGCTCATCCTAAGATGAACCCGTAGCTTCGGTGTATGGTTTGAGCCCCGTTACATCTTCCGCGCAGGCCGACTCGACTAGTGAGCTATTACGCTTTCTTTAAAGGGTGGCTGCTTCTAAGCCAACCTCCTAGCTGTCTAAGCCTTCCCACATCGTTTCCCACTTAACCATAACTTTGGGACCTTAGCTGACGGTCTGGGTTGTTTCCCTTTTCACGACGGACGTTAGCACCCGCCGTGTGTCTCCCGTGCTGACACTTGCTGGTATTCGGAGTTTGCATCGGTTTGGTAAGTCGGGATGACCCCCTAGCCGAAACAGTGCTCTACCCCCAGCAGTGATACACGAGGCGCTACCTAAATAGCTTTCGAGGAGAACCAGCTATCTCCGAGCTTGATTAGCCTTTCACTCCGATCCACAGGTCATCCGCTAACTTTTCAACGGTAGTCGGTTCGGTCCTCCAGTTAGTGTTACCCAACCTTCAACCTGCCCATGGATAGATCGCCCGGTTTCGGGTCTATTCCCAGCGACTAGACGCCCTATTAAGACTCGCTTTCGCTACGCCTCCCCTATTCGGTTAAGCTTGCCACTGAAAATAAGTCGCTGACCCATTATACAAAAGGTACGCAGTCACAGAACAAGTCTGCTCCCACTGCTTGTACGCATACGGTTTCAGGATCTATTTCACTCCCCTCTCCGGGGTTCTTTTCGCCTTTCCCTCACGGTACTAGTTCACTATCGGTCAGTCAGTAGTATTTAGCCTTGGAGGATGGTCCCCCCATATTCAGACAAAGTTTCTCGTGCTCCGTCCTACTCGATTTCATGACTAAGAGATTTTCGCGTACAGGGCTATCACCCACTATGGCCGCACTTTCCAGAGCGTTCCGCTAATCTCAAAGCCACTTAAGGGCTAGTCCCCGTTCGCTCGCCACTACTAAGGGAATCTCGGTTGATTTCTTTTCCTCAGGGTACTTAGATGTTTCAGTTCCCCTGGTTCGCCTCATACACCTATGTATTCAGTGTATGATAATCAGCTTATGCTGACTGGGTTCCCCCATTCAGAGATCTCCGGATCAAAGTCTGTTTGCCGACTCCCCGAAGCTTATCGCAGGCTACCACGTCTTTCATCGCCTCTGACTGCCAAGGCATCCACCGTATGCGCTTATTCACTTGACCATATAACCCCAAGCAATCTGGTTATCGTCTATAACGTGAATACGACATTCGCCGAAAGTCTGTAGTTAATACAAACTTTACCTTGACCTAACTAATTACCAGTGAAAGTAATTAATTATGTCACTTCTATCACATACCCAAATTTTTAAAGAACGATTGTAATTACTAGTCAAAGACTAGAAATCAATATTCAGCTGATCTCTCAGGAATACTCATTTCTAAGCTTTATGGCTGTAGTGGTGGAGCCAAACGGGATCGAACCGTTGACCTCCTGCGTGCAAGGCAGGCGCTCTCCCAGCTGAGCTATGGCCCCATATTCATGCCGGCCATAACCCTTTTAATTGGTGGGTCTGGGCAGATTCGAACTGCCGACCTCACCCTTATCAGG
>JAXHOM010000020.1:0-125000 GCA_034519305.1 Pseudomonas sp. | reverse complement strand
CTTCGGCCAGCTTGATCTTGATATCACGCGGATTGGCACCCTGCTCGACATCACGCTTGAACTGCTCGATTTCAGCCATGGAACGGAAGCTGAGCAATTCGAAATAGCGCCACATCAACGAATCAGGAATAGACACCAGCTTGTTGTACATAACGCCCGGCGCTTCCTGGATGCCGACATAGTTGCCCAGCGACTTGGACATCTTCTTGACGCCATCCAACCCTTCCAGCAAAGGCATGGTCAGAATGACCTGGGGCTCTTGACCGTAAGCCCGCTGCAACTCACGCCCCATCAGCAGATTGAACTTCTGATCGGTGCCGCCCAACTCGATATCCGCCCGCAAGGCTACGGAGTCGTAGCCCTGAACCAACGGGTAAAGGAACTCATGGATGGCAATAGGCTGATTGCTGCTGTAGCGCTTGCTGAAGTCATCACGCTCAAGCATCCGCGCCACCGTGTATTGTGACGACAGGCGAATGAAGTCCGACGGCTTGAGCTGATCCATCCAGGTGGAGTTGAACGCCACCTCGGTTTTGGCTGGATCGAGAATTTTGAACACCTGCGCCTTGTAGGTTTCGGCGTTATCCAGCACTTGCTCGCGCGTCAACGGTGGGCGCGTCGCACTCTTGCCACTCGGGTCACCGATCATTCCGGTGAAGTCGCCAATCAGGAAAACCACCTGATGACCCAACTCCTGAAACTGACGCAGCTTATTAATAAGCACCGTGTGCCCGAGATGCAGATCAGGCGCTGTCGGGTCGAATCCCGCCTTGATGCGCAGCGGCTGGCCGCGTTTGAGCTTTTCAATCAGCTCGGCCTCGACCAAAACCTCTTCCGCACCGCGCTTGATCAGCGCCAGCTGTTCTTCAACCGACTTCATGACAGGACTCACAACCACTCAAAATGAAAGGGAACCAACCATACAAGATCAGGCACTAATTACAAGTTTTGCCCAGTCCAACCGCCTTCTGCCGACACAAAGGTTGCCTCGACCAAGATTTGGTTATATTTTAAGCAGTTGATAGATTCTATTTTTACTTTTTTGTCATCTTCATTTCATATTCTAAGAATCTTACCCAGACCATGACCCCGACTTCCAAGCCACCGCTGTACCCCAAAAGCCACTTGCTTGCCGCCAGTGGCGTGGCCGCCTTTCTAAGCTTTGCCTTGCTGGTTTTTCCTTCCAGCGATGTAGAAGCCAAGCGCACCACGCTGACGCTGGATATGAGCAACGATGCCGAGCAGCTCGAGCAAAACAAAGACGACCTGCCGCTGACCACAGTCACAGCCCCTAAAGGCGCACAACCCTTTGCCAACGCAGCAGACACTCCGGCTGCGCCCGACACCACCAGCAAGCCTGTAGACCCGCTCAATAAGCGTGTCACGGTCGGTAAAGGTGACACCCTTTCCACGGTTTTTGCCAAGGTTGGCCTGTCGTCCAACGAACTGCATGACGTAGTCAACAGCAGCAAAGATGCCAAGCGTTTCAGCCGTCTGAATGTTGGCCAGGAACTGCAGTTTAAATTGACTGCCGACGGCCACCTGGAAAGCCTGCACAGCAAACTCAGCGACCTTGAAAGCATCAGCCTGAGCAAAACCGACAAGGGCTTCGCCTTCAAGCGCGAACTGGTTAAACCTGACGTGCGCTCTGCCTATGCGCGCGGCGTCATCAATAGCTCCCTTTCACAATCAGCCCAACGCGCCGGCTTGCCCTATAGTTTGGCGATGGATATGGCCAATGTGTTCGGCTACGACATCGACTTTGCTGAAGACATCCGCCGCGGCGACGAATTCGAAGTGGTCTACGAGCAGAAAGTGGTCAACGGCAAGCCGATTGCCAACGGCAATATCCTTTCCGCCCGCTTTATCAACCGCGGCAAGACCTTCACCGCCGTGCGCTACACCAACAAACAAGGTTCCACCAGCTACTACACCGCTGACGGCAACAGCATGCGCAAAGCCTTTATCCGCACGCCGGTGGACTTCGCCCGCATCAGCTCCGGCTTCTCCATGGGCCGTCGCCATCCGATCCTGAACAAAATCCGCGCCCACAAGGGTGTCGACTACGCGGCGCCACGCGGCACGCCAATCAAAGCCGCCGGCGATGGCCGGGTGATGCTGGCAGGCCGTCACGGTGGCTACGGCAACGCGGTGATCATCCAACATGGCAACAGCTACAAGACCCTCTACGGGCACATGCAAGGCTTCGCCAAAGGCATACGTACCGGTACCAGCGTCAAGCAAGGGCAAATCATCGGCTACATCGGCACCACCGGCCTGTCCACTGGGCCGCACCTGCATTACGAGTTCCAGGTCAATGGTCGCCACGTCAATCCGCTGAGCATCAAGACGGCCATGGCCGATCCGATTGCCCGCGCTGAGAAGCAGCGCTTCCTGCAGCAGAGCAAGCCGTTGCTGGCCCGCATGGACCAGGAAAAATCCACCATGCTCGCCCTGAACAAACGCTAACAGCCGATGCCGCGTTATCTGGGGGTGATGTCCGGAACCAGCCTCGATGGTTTGGACATCGCCCTGATCGACCAAGACCATCACACCCGCCTGATCGCCACCCATTACGTGCCCATGCCAGCCACACTGCATGCCGAGCTGCTGGCGTTGTGCAGTTCCGGACCTGATGAGCTGGCCCGTGCGGCACTGGCTGAGCAGCGCTGGGTCGAGCTGGCAGCGCAGGGCATTCAGGCCCTGCTGGCTGAGCAACAACTGCAACCTTCTGACATTCGCGCCATTGGCAGCCATGGCCAGACCATCCGCCACGAGCCGGCCCGCGGCTTCAGCATCCAGATTGGTAACCCAGCCCTACTCGCCGAACTAACCGGCATCAGCGTGATCAGCGACTTCCGGCGCCGTGATATCGCTGCCGGCGGCCAAGGCGCGCCCCTGGTGCCAGCCTTCCATGAAGCCCTGTTTGCGACTGACCAGCGCTGTGCGGTGTTGAATGTTGGCGGCTTCAGCAACCTTAGCCTGTTGCAACCCGAGCGCCCTGTGCATGGTTTTGATTGCGGCCCGGGTAACGTATTGCTCGACGCCTGGATTCAGCTGCAGCGCGGCGAACGCTTCGACCGTGACGGCGCCTGGGCGGCCAGCGGTGAGATCATCCCGGAACTGCTGCACGCGCTGCTTGGCGACCCATTCTTCCAGACCCGCGGACCGAAAAGCACCGGCCGCGAGCTGTTCAGCCTGGAATGGCTGCAGCAACACTTGGCGCAGCTACCGCCCTGCGCGCCTGCCGACGTGCAAGCCACCCTGCTGGAGATGACGGCGCAGAGCATCATCGACTCACTCACCGCCGCCCAGCAAAACACCGAAACCCTGCTGGTCTGCGGTGGCGGCGCCCATAACGGCGCCCTGATGCGGCGCCTGCAAAGCCTGCTACCGAGCGCCCACGTCAGCAGCACCGCCGCGCAAGGCGTGCCGCCCGACTGGGTGGAAGCCATGGCCTTTGCCTGGCTGGCTCACTGCTGCCTTGAGCAGATTCCCGCCAACCGCCCCAGCGTCACCGGCGCCCGCGGGCTGCGCGTACTTGGCGCCATCTACCCAGCCTGATCCGCAGAACTCATCGCGCAGAAACGACAATGCCGCGCACAAGGCGCGGCATTGCGGGTGACACGCGGCGAACGAATCAGATCGAGAACGACTGACCGCAACCGCAGGTGCTGGAAGCATTCGGGTTCTTGATCACGAAGCGCGAACCTTCCAGGCCTTCCTGATAGTCCACCTCGGCGCCGACCAGGTACTGAAAGCTCATCGGATCGACCACCAGGCTCACGCCTTCGCGCTCGACCACGGTGTCATCGTCCGCCATCTCGTCATCGAAGGTGAAACCGTACTGAAAGCCGGAACAGCCGCCGCCGGTCACGAACACCCGCAACTTCAGACGCGGGTTACCCTCTTCTTCAACCAGGCTCTTCACCTTGCTGGCAGCACCCTGCGTGAACTGCAAGAGAGTGGGTGTGAAGGTTTCGACGCTCATGCTGCTGTTCTCCCGACGCTACGCGCCATACTGCTTAGGCCTTGCATTATCCGCTTACCCTACCAAACTGGTCAACTATTCTCCGCCCACAGGCGGCCATGGGCGGCAAATACCCTCAGGGCAGCAATGCGGCCTGCATCAGGCCCATGCGCTCATCCAGGCCACAGCGGATGTTCATGCACTGCACCGCCTGGCCCGAAGCACCCTTGACCAGGTTGTCGATCACCGAGAGCACCACCACCAGATCGCCGCCCTGCGGGCGATGCACCGCCAGACGGCAGACGTTGGCGCCGCGCACGCTGCGGGTTTCCGGATGGCTGCCGGCCGGCATCACATCGACAAACGGCTCATTGGCATAACGCTGCTCGAACAACGCTTGCAGATCCACAGCCTGGTCGACCACGGTGGCATACAGGGTGGCGTGAATGCCGCGAATCATCGGCGTCAGGTGCGGCACAAAGGTCAGACCAACATTTCCGCCCGCAGCGCGGCGCAAGCCCTGGGTGATTTCCGGCAGATGACGATGGCCCTTAACCCCGTAGGCCTTCATGCTCTCGCCCGCTTCGCTGAACAGCGAACCGACACTGGCGCCACGACCGGCACCGCTGACCCCGGACTTGCAGTCGGCGATCAGGCGGCTGTTGTCCGCCAGACCCGCCTCCAGCAGTGGCAAGAAGCCCAATTGGGTGGCCGTCGGATAGCAACCGGCTACCGCGATCAGGCGCGCCTGGCGAATCTGCTCACGATTGACTTCCGGCAGGCCGTACACCGCCTCCGGCAGCAACTCCGGGGCGCCATGGGGCTGGCCGTACCACTTGGCCCACTCCTCAGCGTCCTGCAGACGGAAGTCCGCTGACAGGTCGATAACCTGAGTACCCGCCGCCAGCAACTCACCGGCCAAGGCATGGGCAACGCCATGGGGCGTGGCGAAGAACACCACGTCGCAGGCGCCGAGGGTGGCACTGTCCGGCACGCTGAAGGCCAGCGAATCATAGTGGCCGCGCAGGTTCGGGTACATGTCCGCCACCTTCACCCCTGCTTCGGAGCGCGAGGTAATCACCGCCACTTCTGCTTCCGGGTGCTGGGCCAGCAAACGCAACAACTCGACCCCGGTGTAGCCCGTGCCGCCGACAATACCTACCTTGACCATGACCCGCCCCTCGAACCAACCCAGTGGAAAGCTGCCGATGATACGGGCGCACGCCCGGCCAGCCAACAGCAAGGCGCGTCTGTCTCGCGCTTTCTCCACCGACCGAACCAGCGCAAGGTGACGAGCGGCCGTGCTTGCCTCTACTATCGGCGGACTTTGTCCCGCGGAGTCACCCCATGCTTTACCTCTGGCTGAAAGCCCTGCACATCATCGCCATGGTCTGCTGGTTTGCCGGGCTGTTCTACCTGCCCCGCCTGTTCGTCTACCACGCCATGAGCAGCGATGCGGTCAGCCACGAGCGCTTCTGCGTGATGGAGCGCAAGCTTTACCGCGGCATCATGCAGCCATCGATGATTGCCACCCTGGTCCTCGGCGCCTGGCTGCTGTACCTCAATCCAGCCTGGCTGAGCATGGGCTGGCTGCACGTGAAGTTAACCCTGGTCGCCATCCTGGTCGGCTACCAGCACCTCTGCGGCGCCCAATTGCGGGCCTTTGCCCGTGGTGAAAACGCTCGCGGCCACGTGTTCTACCGCTGGTTCAACGAGGTGCCCGTGCTGTTCCTGCTGGCCATCGTGATTCTCGTGGTGGTCAAACCGTTCTGATCACCGCCCTTGATAACACTGTCCTTAATAACACCGCCCTTAATAACAAGAGGAATGCCCATGTCCCTGCCCGCCTTGCTGCAACAGCGCCTGCGCCTGCCCGTAGTGGCGGCGCCGATGTTTCTGGTGTCCAATCCGCAACTGGTCCTGGCCTGCTGCAACAGCGGCATCGTCGGCAGCTTCCCGGCCCTCAACCAGCGCGACAGCAGCGGCTTTCGCGCCTGGCTGGAGGAAATCCAGGCCGGCCTGCACAGCGATGCGGCGCCCTATGCGGTCAACCTAATCGTCCACCACAGCAACCCGCGCCTGCAGGACGACCTGGCCATCTGCGTGGAAAAGCGCGTGCCGATCATCATCACCAGCCTCGGCGCGGTGAAGGAAGTGGTGGATGCCGTGCACAGCTACGGTGGCCTGGTGTTCCATGACGTGACCACCCGCCGGCACGCGGAGAAAGCGGCTGAAGCCGGAGTTGATGGCCTGATCGCGGTGGCCGCGGGCGCCGGTGGCCACGCCGGCACTTGGAGCCCGTTTGCCCTGATCGCCGAGATCCGCCAGTTCTTCGACAAAACCCTGCTGCTGGCCGGCTGCCTCAACCACGGCCACGAGATTCTCGCCGCGCAACTGCTCGGTGCCGACCTCGCCTACCTCGGCACACGCTTTATCGCCACCCAGGAAAGCCACGCCGGCGAGGCCTACAAGCAAATGCTGCTGGACGCCAAGGCCGCCGACATCATCCATACCCCGGCCGTGTCAGGCATTCCGGCCAGCTTTATGCGCCAGAGCCTGCAAGCCGCCGGCTATGATCTGCAGCGCCTGCAAGACAAGGGCGAGGTCAATTACGGTGAAAAACTCAAGCCGGTCAGCGATGAGGCCAAGGCGTGGAAAACCGTGTGGTCGGCCGGCCAGGGCGTCGGCGACATCGATGACCTGCCCAGCGTGGCCGAACTTGTAGCCCGCCTGGATGCCGAATACCGGGCAGCGCGCCAGCGCTTCACCCCACTCGAACACTAAGCACCTCCCTGGCGGCTGAACTCAAGCAGCCGCCAGGAACTAGGCCACCTTTCTCCTGTTGCGCACTTGTCGCCCAGGGCTGCGGCCCATTAGGCTGTGCGCTCAACTCCTTCCTGCTGACAGGGATGCTCGCATGTCACAAGCCCGTTTCAAGATCGTTTTTAGCGGCGAATTGATGCCCGCCGCGCAACTGGACGAGGTCAAAGCCAACCTGGCGCGCTTGTTCAAAAGCGACAGCGCCAAGATCGAAAGCCTGTTCTCTGGCAACCCGGTCGCCCTCAAGCGCGATCTGGGCGAAGACGAGGCCGAAAAGTACCTGGCCGCCCTGCAGCGTGCCGGTGCCAAGGTGTACAAAGAGGCCGACCTGGCCGCCAGCCTGAGCCTGGTAGAAACCGAAGACCACAATCCGCCTGCGGCTGCCAATGAAGCCACTGCAACCACCGACAGCAGCCGCATGAACTGCCCCAAGTGCGGCCACGAACAAGACAAGGCAGCCGAATGCACGGCCTGCGGCATCATCATCGACAAATACCTGGCACGCCAGGCCGAACTGGCCGCCAGTGCGCCCGCCATTACCGTCACCAGCGCCATCAGTAACGACCCCGCGCCGGCCTCCCCTTACGCGCCCCCCACCGCCAATGTCGCCGAAGCGCTGCCGGAATATGCCGAATTGCGCCCGTTTGGCGTCGAAGGCCGAATCGGCCGCCTGCGTTACCTGGCCTGGAGTCTGAGCCTGATGGGCGCCGCCATGGCGGTGTTCGGCGTGATCGCCATCGGCTTCCAGCTGTCGGAAGTGCTCGGTGCAATCCTCGGCGTCCTGGCCTTGGTGGCCATGGCGGTGGTCAGCGTACAAATTGGCGTGCAACGCCTGCATGACATCGGCTGGTCCGGCTGGCTGTTGCTGGTCAACCTGGTGCCGGTGGTCGGCAGCGTGTTCTCCATCATCATGCTGGTAGTGCCTGGCAGCACCGCGGCCAACCGCTTCGGCCCGCCACCACCGCCCAACAGCACCGCGGTCAAGGTTCTGTCGGCCCTGTGGCTGCTGGTACCGGTGGTGTTCGGCATTCTTGCCGCCATCGCCATTCCGGCTTATCAGGACTACACCGAGCGCGCCCAGTCCGCACTGGAAAGCAGCTACGATGAGGCCGACAGCGCCGAGGCGGCAGACGCTTACGCGCCCCTCAGCGAAGACGAGTAAATCCCCCCGCAGCAGCGGCCCATCGGCCGCTGCCCCACGGAGTCACCCATGCCCCGTTATGCCCTGATTACCGGCGCCTCCAGCGGGATTGGCCTGGCCATTGCCGAAGCCCTGGCTCGCCGTGGCCGCAACCTGATTCTGGTGGCTCGCCAACGCGACGCCCTGGAGAGCATCGCCTACGAGCTGACCCAGCGCTTCGGCGTCGAGGTGCTGTTTAGCTCCTGCGACCTTAGCGAGCCGTTGCAGGTATCCGGCCTGCTGCAAGAGCTGGAGCTGGCGGACCAGCAGATCGACCTGCTGGTCAACAACGCCGGCTTCGGCACCGCCGGCGCCTTTCTCCAGCAGGAGTGGAGTCGTGAACAGCAGCTGGTGGAGGTCAACATTCTCGCCCTCACCCGCCTCTGCCACGCCCTCGGCCAACGCATGGTGCAGCAGGGCGGCGGACAGATTCTCAACGTCGCCTCGGTCGCCGCCTTTCAGCCGGGGCCGTGGATGAGCAACTACTTCGCCAGCAAGGCCTATGTGCTGAGCCTGTCGGAAGGTCTGCGCGAAGAGCTGAAAGGCTTTGGCGTGAAAGTCTCGGTGCTCTGCCCAGGGCCGACGCGCAGCGCGTTCTTTCGCAATGCACAGATGAAATCCGCCAAGCTGGAACGCAGCTCGCTGATGATGTCCTGCGAGGAAGTGGCGCTGCTCGCCGTCAGAGGCCTGGACAAGAACCGCGCCATCATCACCCCCGGCTGGCGCAACAAGCTGATGGCCGGCTGGCCACGCCTAGCCCCACGCGCATTGGTGCGCTACCTGGTGGGCAAGGTCAATCGCTCCAGCTCAGGCTGAAAAGCCGACTAGGCCAACACTCGCCCCTCAGATCGATTGAACCTGTAGGCGCCAGCTTGCTGGCGATGCTGTTGCGCAACAGAGATCACCAGCAAGCTGGCTCCTACCGAGGATCCTCGCGCGCCTTAATCCGCACTCACCGTCCGCCCATCCGCCCAGGCCCGCAGCCGGGCCAGATCCTCGGCCATCACAACCGACAACGGCGAACTGCTGTGGATCATTTGCAGCAGCAACGCCTGATCGACACTCTGCTGCCGCGCCTGCGCCGCATACAGGGCGCTGACCACCGCCTGCTCGATCTCCGCCCCAGCAAAGCCCTCACAGGCCGCCGCCAATGCCGGCAGATCAAACTGCGCCGGCTCCAGCTCGCGGCGCTGCAGGTGGATCGCGAAAATCTCGGCGCGCACCTCGGCATCCGGCAGGTCGACAAAGAACAGCTCGTCGAAACGCCCCTTACGCACCAGCTCCGGCGGCAGACGGTCGATGGCATTGGCGGTGGCCACCAGAAACACCGGCGCCTTGCGCTCAGCCATCCAGGTCAGCAAGGTGCCCAGCACCCGCTGACTGACCCCGCCATCCTGATCGCCGCTGGCCAGGCCCTTCTCGATCTCATCCATCCACAGCACGCAGGGCGCCATGCGCTCCGCCAGCTGCAAGGCCTCGCGCAGGTTGCGCTCGGTTTCGCCGAAGAACTTGTTGTACAGGCAGGCAAAATCCAGGCGCAGCAGCGGCAGGCCCCACAGCCCGGCCACCGCCTTGGCCGCCAGGCTCTTGCCGCCACCTTGCACGCCCACCAGCATCACCCCCTTGGGCAGGTCTTCGGCCTTGGCGGCGAGAAACACCGGTTCGCGCTCACCCAGCCAGCGCTTGAACGTGCGCAGGCCACCAACTTCGGCGAAGCGCGCGGTGTCGTATTCGAAGCTCAGTACGCCTTCCAGATCCAGCAACTGGAACTTGCTCTTGTTCAGCTCCGGCAGGTCATCCTGGGTGATTGCGCCGTCGTCGCAGATCACCCGTCGCGCCAAGGCACGGGCTTCGGCGTGGCTCATGCCGCGCAGGTTTTTCACCACCTGCTGCAAGGTGCGGTTGTCGGTGCGCACCCGCGCGCCGCGATTACCCTCGCTCCAGCGCGTGGCCTCGTCGCGAACGATGGCCAGCAACTCATCTTCCGACGGCAGCGCCAGGGCAAAGCGCGCCGCATAACGCTGCACTTCCACCGGCAATTTGAGGGCGTGGGAAACCAGCACCAGGGTCGGTTTGTGGGCGCCTTCGGCCAGGGCGATTTCCTTGAGCAGGCGCACCAGCTTGGGGTTATCGACCAGGAACGGATGCAGGTCGCAGAGCACATACAGATTGGGCTGCGGATCGTGCTTGATCAGCTTCAGCGCGGCCTCCGGCTCCAGGCTGGCGCTTTCTTCGCTCACGTCGGCGGCAAAGCCAAGGCGCTGCAAACCTTCAGTCACCGCCCAGGTGTACAGCCCCAGGCCGCGCTTGACCGCCAGGCTGGTGAGGGTCTCCAGCACCCGCCGCTCGTCCCAGGACTCAATCACCACCAGCTTGACCTTGGAGTCCAGCACCAGCCCCAGGTCATGAATATCGTTTATCACTGCTGCTCCTTGTGCGCATCGGCGCCACTGGTCGCCCCCGGTGCGCATGGTTACACTCTGCGGCTCAAATCATCAGCCGGGGGACTGTCCGTGGACTGTCTGTTCTGCAAGATCGTCGCCGGGGACATCCCCGCGCGCAAGCTTTATGAAGATGATCAGGTCGTGGCCTTCCACGACATCAGCCCGGCCGCGCCGGTGCACTTTCTGGTGATCCCGAAAAAACACATCAGCACCCTCAACGACCTCGGCGAAGACGACAAAGCCCTGGCCGGCCATATCCTCTTCACCGCCCAGCGCCTGGCCGTTGAGCAAGGCTGCGAGGAAGGCTTCCGGGTGGTGATGAACTGCAACCCGCAAGGCGGGCAAACCGTCTATCACATCCACATGCACGTCCTTGGCCAACGCCAGATGCAGTGGCCGCCGGGCTGATGCGCGTTCAGCTGGGCCTGACGCTCTAACCCTGCTGCTGCCCCTGCCGGCCCTCGCCAACGAGGCTGGCAGGGTGTTTCGCGACCCGTTGCACAATGGCCAACAAGGCCCCGAACTGGTGGTTCTGCCCACTGGCCGTTTTCTCCTGGGCGATAGCCTGGGCCGCGGCAACGACAACGAACGCCCGCCACGCACGGTCGAGATCAGCCAGCCCATCGCCATGGGCCGCTTCGAAGTCACCTTCGCCGACTGGCAGCTGTATGCCGATGCCACCGGCAAGGCCATGCCCGACAACGAGGGCTGGGCCATGTCGGCGCAACGCCCGGTGATCCACGTCAGCTACTTTGCCGCCCAGGGTTACTGCCAATGGCTGAGCAAAGTCAGCGGCCAGACCTATCGCCTGCCCAGCGAAGCCGAATGGGAATATGCCGCCCGCGCGGGCAGCCAGAGTTACTACTGGTGGGGCGAACAACTCGACAGCAGTGAAGAACAGCCGCGAGCTCACTGCCGTGGCTGCGGCACACCGCGCAGCCTGGAGTACAAAACCAGCCAGGTCGGGCAGTTCGCGGCCAATGCCTTCGGCCTGTACGACACCGCCGGCAATGTCTGGGAATGGACGGCCTCGGCCTTCGTCGCGCCCTATGACGGCCACGAACAGCGCCGCGCCGGCCTGCTCGACAACAGCCCAAGGGCGATACGCGGCGGCGGCTGGAACAGTGGCCCGGTGTACCTGCGCAGCAGCCTGCGCGACCTCAAGCAGCCCCATATCAAAGACTACGCCCTGGGCTTTCGGGTGCTACGCGAGCTGCCCCAATCTGATCCGGATCAAGACCGCCACGCCAGCTTGGAGTAGACTCGCAGGCGTATTCCACCTGCATGCCGCCCGGAGCGCCCATGGCCAGCGAACGTCATTACTCACCCATTGACCGCCTGTTACTGCAAGCCGATGCGGCCATGCGCACCCTGCTGCCCTTCAGCGGCCAGCCCTATCGCCCGTCGCCGGCCATCGTCCAGCCCGAGGCCCAGTTCGACCCCGAGACCACTCGCCATGTGGCTGGCCTGATGCGCATCAACCACACCGGTGAGGTCTGCGCCCAGGCGCTGTATCAGGGCCAGGCACTGACCGCCAAACTGCCCGAGGTGCGCAGCGCCATGGAGCATGCGGCCGAGGAAGAAATCGACCACCTGGCCTGGTGCGAACAACGTATCCGCCAACTCGGCAGCCACCCCAGCGTGCTCAATCCGCTGTTCTACGGTTTGTCGTTTGGCGTCGGCGCAGTGGCCGGGCTGATCAGTGACCGGGTCAGCCTGGGCTTTGTCGCCGCCACTGAAGACCAGGTGTGCAAGCACCTCGACGATCATCTCAGCCAGTTACCGGCCGAAGACGAGAAATCCCGCGCCATCCTCCAGCAGATGCGCAGCGATGAAGAGCAACACGCCAACAGCGCCCTGGCCGCCGGCGGCCTGCGCTTTCCGGCGCCGGTCAAGTTCGGCATGAGCCTGCTGGCCAAGGTCATGACCAAGAGCACCTACCGGGTCTGACGCCGTAACCTGCAGGCAATAAAAAAGGGGCGCTGATTGGCGCCCCTTTTTTATTGCCTGCGTAACGATCAACCCAACTCGACAATCTCGTAGTCGTGGCTGATCTCAACACCGGCACGCCCGAGCATGATCGACGCCGAGCAGTACTTCTCCGCCGACAGTTCCACCGCGCGTTTGACCTGAGCTTCCTTCAGGCCGCGGCCCTTGACCACGAAATGCAGGTGGATCTTGGTGAACACCTTAGGGTCTTCATCGGCGCGTTCAGCCTCAACAAAGGCTTCGCAGCTTTCCACCGCCTGGCGGGACTTCTTCAGGATGCTGACCACATCGAAGTTGCTGCAGCCGCCCAGGCCGATCAGTAACATCTCCATCGGCCGCACGCCCAGGTTGCGCCCACCGGCCTCCGGCGGACCGTCCATGACCACGGCATGGCCACTGCCAGATTCGCCGATAAACAGGGCTTCGCCTGCCCACTGGATACGTGCTTTCATCGCCAGATGTCCACTGCAAAAAGGGCCGCAAGCTTAGCACAGGGCCCTGCGAGCTCCGGCAAACGAGCACGCGTAGACTAATCCCCGACGGCCAGGTGTTAGCCACGTCGCAAAAACGCCTAGTTGGTGTATAACTGTCTGTTAAGCTGGCGTCGGATAAATGGCACACTGACCGCATTAATAATAAGAATTCGTCTAGCAGACAGGGACTTACCTCTTCTTTACCGGGACTCGCGCATGGTCGCTATTACGCTCACACCCAAAATCAAGAATCTCGACAAGCTGCTTGCCCATTGCCACCGTCGCCGCTACACCGCCAAGAGCACCATCATCTACGCCGGTGACCGCTGCGAAACCCTGTTCTTCATCGTCAAAGGCTCGGTCACCATCCTGATCGAAGACGACGACGGCCGGGAAATGATCATCGCCTACCTCAACTCCGGCGACTTCTTCGGTGAAATGGGCCTGTTCGAGAAAGAAGGTGTCGAGAAAGAACGCAGCGCCTGGGTACGGGCCAAGACCGAATGCGAAGTGGCCGAACTGAGCTACACCAAGTTCCGCGAACTGACCCTGCAAGACCCGGACATTCTCTTTGCCCTCGGCAGCCAGATGGCCGAGCGCCTGCGCAATACCACACGCAAGGTCGGCGACCTGGCCTTCCTCGACGTCACCGGCCGTGTGGCCCGCACCCTGCTGGACCTGTGCAAGCAGCCGGACGCCATGACCCACCCCGATGGCATGCAGATCAAGATCACCCGCCAGGAGATCGGTCGCATCGTCGGCTGCTCCCGCGAGATGGTTGGCCGCGTGCTCAAGGCCCTGGAAGAACAGGGCCTGGTCAACGTCAAAGGCAAAACCATGGTGGTATTCGGCACCCGCTGAAAGCGACCACAAAAAAAACCGGCCTAGGCCGGTTTTTTTATCTCTGTAGCAATCAGTCCGGATCAGCACCCAGCGCCATCGGCGCGGCATCCGGGAAGAACAGCCGCTGCAACTCAACGCCCGGCTCTGCCGCACGCATAAAGGCCTCGCCCACCAGAAAAGCATGCACGTCACTGATTTCCATCAGCTCCACGTCAGCGCGATTGATGATGCCACTCTCGGTCACCAGCAAACGGTCACGTGGAATCCGCGGCAGCAGATCCAGCGTGGTGTCCAGGCTTACCTCGAAGGTGTGCAGGTTACGATTATTGATCCCTACCAGCGGCGTATCCAGGGTCTTCAGGGCGCGTTCAAGCTCGGCGCCATCGTGCACTTCGACCAGCACATCGAGGTTGAAGTCCTTGGCCACGCTGGCCAGTTCAGCCATCTGCCCATCCTCCAGGGCCGAGACGATCAGCAGCACGCAGTCGGCGCCGAGGGCACGGGCTTCGACGATCTGATAAGGATCGACCATGAAGTCCTTGCGAAGCACCGGCAGGCTGCAAGCCGCGCGCGCCTGTTGCAGGTAGGCATCGGCGCCCAGGAAGAAGTCCACATCGGTGAGCACCGACAAGCAGGTGGCGCCGCCCTTGGCGTAGCTGACCGCGATCGCCGCAGGATCGAAGTCCTCACGGATCACGCCCTTGCTCGGCGAGGCCTTTTTGATCTCGGCAATCACTGCCGCTTCCTTGCGCGCGACCCGCTCCAGCATGGCCTTGGCAAAGCCGCGCGGGGCATCGGCCGCGCGCGCCAGGCGCTCCAGCTCGGCCAGGCTGACCCGCGCACTGCGCTCGGCCACTTCCACATATTTGCGGGCGATGATGTTTTCTAGAATGGTCGGCAGACTCACGCTTGATTCTCCTCACGGAATACCGCGGTAAAGGACGCCAGCTCGTCCATTTTTTCCCGCGCCAGGCCAGTATGCAGCGCGTCATGGGCCAGGCGTACGCCCTCAACCAGACTGGTGGCCAGATCGGCGGCATACAGCGCCGCGCCGGCATTTAGCACGATCAGGTCACCGGCCTTCTTGCCGGCTTCGGTTTTGCGCCGCCCCAGGGCATCGCGGATCAATTCCAGCGACGCTTGCGGACCGTCCACCTCCAGGCCCATCAGGGTCTGGCTGTGCAGGCCGAAGTCCTCAGGGCTGACGTCATACTCGCTGATCACGCCATCTTTCAGTTCGGCCACATGGGTCGGCGCGGCCAGACTGAATTCGTCCAGGCCATCACGGGAATGCACCACCAGGATGTGCTCGCTGCCCAGGCGCTTAAGCACCTCGGCCAGCGGTCGGCACAACGCCTGGCTGAACACGCCAACCACCTGATGGCGCACGCCAGCCGGATTGGTCAGTGGGCCGAGCATGTTGAAGATGGTGCGCAAACCCAGCTCGCGGCGTGGGGCAGCAGCGTGTTTCATGGCCTTGTGGTGCACCTGGGCGAACATAAACCCGACACCGACGGTGTCGATGCAACGCGCCACCTGCACCGGGGTCAATTCCAGGTAGATGCCGGCGGCTTCAAGCAAATCGGCACTGCCGCTTTTACCGGACACCGCGCGGTTACCGTGCTTGGCCACCTTGCCGCCCGCCGCCGCCACCACGAAGGCCGCCGCAGTGGAGACGTTGAAGATATTGGCGCCATCGCCGCCGGTGCCGACCACGTCGACCACGTGCTTGAGGCTCGGCAACTCGACCTGGCTGGCCAGCTCACGCATCACCGACACGGCGCCGACGATCTCGTCGATGGTCTCGCTCTTCATGCGCATGCCCATCAGAAAGGCGCCGATCTGCGCCTCGCTGCACTGGCCGGTCATGATTTCGCGCATCACGTCCTGCATTTCCTCGGTGGACAGGTCGAGCTGGGCCACCACCCGATTGAGGGCTTCTTTGATATTCATGCCCGCACGCCTCCAGTCTGCTTGAGGAAGTTGGCGAACAGCTCATGGCCCTGCTCGGTCAGGATCGACTCGGGGTGGAACTGCACGCCTTCGATATTCAGGGTCTTATGGCGCAGGCCCATGATCTCGTCGACCGAGCCGTCATCCAGCTGGGTCCAGGCGGTGATTTCCAGGCACTCCGGCAGGGTTTCGCGCTTGACCACCAGGGAGTGGTAGCGGGTCACGGTCAACGGGTTGTTCAGGCCGGCAAACACGCCGGTGTCGTGATGGAACACCGGGCTGGTCTTGCCGTGCATCACCTGGCGCGCACGCACCACGTCACCGCCAAAGGCCTGGCCAATGCTCTGATGGCCCAGGCACACGCCAAGAATCGGCAGCTTGCCGGCAAAGTGCGCGATCACCGCCAGCGACACGCCGGCTTCGGTCGGCGTGCAAGGGCCGGGGGAAACCACGATGCGCTCGGGATTCAGCGCCTCGATCTCGGCCACGGTCAGTTCGTCATTACGGATGACGTTAACGTCGGCGCCCAGCTCGGCCAGGTACTGCACGACGTTGTAGGTGAAGGAGTCGTAGTTATCGATCATTAGCAGCATTTCTTGCTCAACCCTTTGCTTCTACTGCGCTTAAATTTAAAACCCTGATACTGCCGGGCGTCTCGCGCCGCGCGCTTTAAGCGACGGGCTGCAGGCCAGTGATACGCAGTGCAGAGGCAACACAAAACGGCCGACGCTGAGTCGGCGGGGAGGGATCAAGTGCGCCAACGCCAGCGGGCGTGGCCCTTGATCAGACGCATCAGGAGGGTACTGCTGAATGCCACGGGACTGTCTCGTTGCGCTATTCCCGCACAGTAGCCCACGCACAGACCGCCGCGCAATATTGATCGGCCCGCGGCCAGGCTGAAGGCCATCACAGGCCAAGGCCCTGATAATCGCCGCGCAGCAAACTCAGCAGGGCATCGGCATCCAGCTTGGCGCTCAGCTCGCCACCGTCCAGCAGGCTGTCCGCCAGGGCGCGCTTCTTGCTGTGCAGGGCGACGATCTGCTCCTCGATGGTGTGCTCGGTAACCAGCCGGTAAATGGTCACCGGGCGCAACTGGCCCATGCGGTGAGCGCGGTCGCTGGCCTGATCTTCCACCGCCGGGTTCCACCAGGGATCGAGGTGGATCACGTAATCCGCCGCCGTCAGGTTCAAACCGGTGCCGCCGGCCTTGAGGCTGATCAGGAAGATTTCCCCCACGCCGGCCTGGAAGGCATCCATGCGCGCCTTGCGTTCTTTCGGCGAGGTTGAGCCATCCAGGTATTGATAGTGAATACCCTGCTCATCGAGCCAACCCCGGACAATCGTCAGGTGGTCGACGAACTGGCTGAACACCAGGGCCTTGTGCTTGTTCTCCAGCAACTCGCCGACAATCTCGGCGAAGGCCGCCAGCTTGCTGCCACTCAAGCCGGCACCCGGCATCACCAGGCTGGGGTGACAGCAGAAGCGCCGCAGCCGAGTGATTTCCGCCAACACCTGCAAGGACTGGTTCTGTCCGGCCGGTGCGCTGATCAGCGACTGCACAGCCTGCTGGCGCAGCGCCTCGTAGTAATGGGCCTCTTCCGCCGAGAGCGGCACCTTGTAGGTGATCTCGGTGCGCGGCGGCAGCTCATCCAGCACCTGGCTCTTCAACCGGCGCAGGATAAACGGCTGGATCAGGGCCTTGAGGGCCTTGCGCGCCGACTGCTCGCCGCGCTCGATCGGCGTGCTGAAGCGTTCGGCAAAACGCTCTTGGCTACCCAGTAAACCTGGGTTGATAAAGCGAAACAGGTTCCACAATTCGCCGAGGTGATTCTCCAGCGGCGTGCCGGTGGCGATCAGTTTGAAGTCGGCCTGCAGGGTCATCGCCGCCTGGGAGCGTTTGCTGCCGGCATTCTTGATCGCCTGGGCTTCATCCAGCACCACGCTCGTCCAGTGCTGAGCGACGAAGGCCTGGTGATCCTGTTGCAGCAGGCCGTAGCTGACCACCACCAGGTCCAGCGGCCCCACGCCTTCAAGGCTGCGGGTTTGCTGGTAGTTGTGCACGTTGAGGGTCGGCGCAAAGCGCTGCGCCTCACTCAGCCAGTTGATCGCCACCGAGGTCGGCGCCACCACCAATTGCGGCCCACGCGGCGCGCGCTGGAGCATCAACGCCAGGGTCTGCACGGTCTTGCCCAGGCCCATGTCATCCGCCAGGCACGCGCCCACGCCCCACTCGGCCAGGCGCGCCAGCCAGGCAAAGCCCTCGCGCTGGTAATCGCGCAACTCGGCCTGCAGGGTGCTCGGCACCTGCGGCTGGAAATTCTGCAAGGATTCGAGGCGCTGCAGATGGCTCTGCCAGTGTTCGTCGGCCTGGAACTCACCGGCTTCGTCCGCCAGCCCAGCAAGCAGCGGCGCGGTCAGCAGGTTGAGGCGCAGGCCGTCATCGTCGACCCCGTCGGCCAGGTAGGCCAGCTCATCCAGGTGCTTGCGCAGGCTGCTGCTGAGGGCCAGCCAATCCTGATCACCGAGCTTGAGAAAGCGCCCTTTGTTGGTTTTCAGCAACTCCAGCAACTGGCGTAGATGCAGCACCCGGCCGTCATCCAGCTGCACTTCGCCGGCCAGGACAAACCAGTCGCCCTGCTGCTTGAGGCCCAGCTTGAGCTGACGCATGCCCGGCCGCGCCTTGATGCGCATGCGCTCACCTTCCGGCCACACGCACTGCACGCGCTCGCCATCCAGGGCCTGCAACTCGCTGAGCACCTGCAAAGCATCCTGAGGTTCGGCCAGCTGCCATTCCTGGCCATCGCACTCGGCTTGAGCCAAGGCCGGACAGGCGGCCAGCGCCCATTCCAGGGTGGCGGTTTCTGCCGCCAGGTCGCGAGTGGCCTGCAGCGCACGGCCGTCCAGTTCACCGAGCACATTGGCCAGGCCAATGCCGGGGCGGAACCAGCTGCTGTTGGCCAGTGGGCGCACCAGCAATTGCAGGCGCAAGCCGCCCTGCAGCGGCAACAGGTGGGCATACAGGGTGGCATCGGCGGGCACGCAATCGAGGTGCGCGGCCAGCTCGGGTAAGTCCGAGTGAATCGGCAACAACGGCGCGATGGCGCTGATGGCGTCGATCAACTGCGCCTTGCCGGCCTGCGGCACGGTGAGGCCGTGGCCGATGATGTCGATGATCTGCCGCAGTTCGCGGCTGACCGCATACACCAGCAGCCGAGTCGGGGTTTCCTTGTAGAGCAGCATGTTGCCGCTCTTTTGCAGCTCTGGTGGCTCCAGCTGCAGATGAATCTGTTCGCCTTGCGAATGCAGCTGCAGGCTGGCTTTGCCCAGCAACAGGTCGATGCGCACATCGGCGCCATCGCCCAGGTACAGCGCCGGATGGCCGACCAGGCGCGGCAGCGCCAGCTCGGCCGGCAATTCGTAACGCACGCCGCCGTAGTAATCGACCGCCGACTGAATCATGCGGATGGCCTGGCGGTCTTGCTCAAGAAGGAAATCCAGGCGCTCGCCGTCCTCCAGCAAGCGCTTCAAGGCCACGGCGCGACCCTTGCTCCACTGGCCCTTGGCGCTGAGTTTCTGCTCGCGCGGCTCGACCTGGATATGGGCGCCCTGGCCGCTGATCAGCCAGGCCAAACGGCTGCTGCTGGCGGCCGTGGCGGCGACATTTTGCGGATTAAGCAACGCCAGGGCGGTCAGCGCATGCTGCCAGGCGGCCTGCCGCTGATAGAGCCTGACCAGCGGCACCAGCCCGGCGCTGACATACCACTGCGGCGCCTGCCAGGGTTCTCCGGCCTGCTCGGCCAACAAGGCCTCGACCTCGGCGGCCAGCCAGTGATAACCGTCGGCGCTGAGCTGGCGCTGGAAGGCCTCCAGGAGTTTCTGCCAGCCGGGCAAGCGGCCTTCTTCGGCATCGCTCCAGTACACCCCGAGCGCCAGCAGCAGACCGTCGAAACCGTTGAATGCCAGGGTGCCGCGCAGCCCCTGATCCTGGCCCTGACTGCTGCCCTGCAACTGTTCGAGCAACATCGACAGGGCCGGATAAGCGCGCCCGTAATGTTCCTTCAAGCCCAGCCCAATCGCCTGTTTAAGCGCCGGGAAGTGCTGCGGATCGCCGCCAGCCAGCAGGGCCAGGCAGTAGAAGCCATGCAGCAACGGCGGCAGTTCCAGGCTGCGTTTCTTCGTCGGCCGGCGCTGGCCGTTCCACGCCTGCAAGGCCGCCAGGGCACTGCTGCTATCGCCGCTCAGCACGCCCTGGATAAAGGCACCCGGCACGGCGGCGACCTCCTCAACCAGGCGACTGAACTGCGCCCAGTCGCCACGCCACAGCGCCTGCAACGTCAGCTGCAGACCCAGCTCGGCCTGTTGCGGTGCGCGCTTGAACAGCGTCAGGGCCACCCGATAGACCTCGGCAGCCGGCTGCAAGCGCCAGTTGAGCTGGTTCAGATAGTCTTGCAGCAGGAGGATTTGCACCTCCTGGCCCACGCTGGCGAACACCTGCTTGCCCGCGTCATCACTGAACAACTGCTGGGCCGGTGCCTCTACCTGCCAACTGGCCAGGCGCTCAAGGATCTGCCGCAGCTCGAAGGCTTGCCCCTGCAAGATCGCCAGCCACAGGCTGTGCAGCTGATATTCCTGGGTCTGCACTTCCCAGCCGGCACGCGGCGCGCCCAGGCTGCTGCGCAACAGGTCCAGCCAGCGGTCTTTGTTGCTGTCGCCACTGAGCTGCTGCAACACCAGGTTGCGGCGTCCCGGCAACAGGCAAATCGGCTGCCCGGAGCCTGCTTCGGACAACCATTGCAGGCGCTGCAAAGGCTCAAGAATTTCGTTCAGTGAGGCGGCATCAAAGGCACGGGCCGCGGACGCGCGCACACCCATCTCGCGCAGGTGACGCACCAGCGCGGTCTTCAGCTGCCCAGGGAAAGACAACGCCAGCACATACAGCAGTGCCTTGTAGTTGTCCGGCAGTACTGCCAGAGCAGAAGGCGCTTGGGGCGCAGGCATGGGTAAGCTCCAGCGTAACGATTCAACCAACAACGGGCGGGCGGCGAGCTCGCGCAAGGCCTGCCCGCAGGCAGGCCGCGAGGTTTCAGCCGTAAGTTTTGTGCGTGTGTTCGGCCAGGGCCACGGCGCGGAACATGGCGCGACGCTTGTTCAGGGTTTCTTCCCACTCCAGCGCCGGCACCGAGTCGGCAACGATGCCGCCACCGGCCTGCACGTGCAGCTCACCGTTCTTGATCACCGCCGTGCGGATCGCAATCGCGGTGTCCATGTTGCCGTTCCAGGCCAGATAACCCACGGCGCCGCCGTAGACACCGCGCTTGACCGGCTCCAGTTCGTCGATGATTTCCATCGCGCGAATCTTCGGCGCGCCGGACAAGGTGCCGGCCGGCAGAATGGCACGCAGCGCGTCCATGGCACTCAGGCCCTGCTTCAGCTGACCGTTGACGTTGGAGACGATGTGCATGACGTTGGAATAGCGCTCGATCACCATCTTCTCGGTGACCTTCACCGAGCCGGTCTCCGACACCCGGCCGGCATCATTGCGGCCCAGGTCGATCAGCATCAGGTGCTCGGCAATCTCTTTGGCATCGGCCAACAGGTCCTGTTCCAGGGCCAGATCGGCTTCCTCGGTAGCGCCCCGCGGACGGGTGCCGGCAATCGGCCGCACGGTGACCAGGCCGTCCTCGACCCGCACCAGCACTTCCGGCGAGCTGCCCACTACATGGAAGTCGCCGAAGTTGAAGAAGTACATATACGGCGTCGGGTTGAAGCAACGCAGGGCGCGGTACAGGTCGATGGGCGCCGCCGAGAAATCGATGCTCATGCGTTGCGACGGCACCACCTGCATGCAGTCGCCAGCGAGGATGTATTCCTTGATGGTATCGACGGCGCGCTCGTAGTCCTCACGGCTGAAGCTGGAGCGGAAGGTCGGCTCGGCCGTTTCGCCCAAGGCGCTCAAATCGAGGCCACGGCGCGGGGTAATCGGCTGGCGCAGTTGCTCCATCAGCTCGGCCAGGCGAGCCTGACCGCGCTCGTAAGCATCGGCTTCGCTGGGGTCGGCCAGGACAATGGCGTGCAGCTTGCCGGCCAGGTTGTCGAACACCACCACGGCGTCGGAGACCATCAGCAGAATGTCCGGATTGCCCAGCGGATCAGGGTTCGGGCAGGTGGCCAGCTTCTTCTCGACGTAGCGCACGCAGTCATAGCCGAAGTAGCCCACCAGACCGCCATTGAAGCGCGGCAAGCCGGCAATCGGCGCGACCTGATAACGCTCCTTGAAGGCCTCGACAAAGGCCAGCGGGTCTTCGCAGTCGTGCTGCTCGATCACTACGTCATCGACGCTCACCGAGACCTTGTGCTCGTAGGCACGCAGCACGGTGCGGCACGGCAGGCCGATGATCGAGTAACGCCCCCACTTCTCGCCGCCCTGCACCGACTCCAGCAAATAGGAGTACGGCGCGTCGGCCAGCTTCAGGTACAGGGACAAGGGGGTGTCGAAATCCGCCAGGGTTTCGATCGCCATAGGGATACGGTTATAGCCGGCAGCGGCTAAACGCAGGAATTCTTCGCGGGTCATAATCAGCCTCGTGGCTTGAGGAGCAAACGGTCAGCAAATAGGCAAACATACCGGCACGCCGGTCAGGCACATGTCAGGCGCGCCAACGCCAGCGGGCCAGGGCCTTGAGGATTTTCATCCCGGACTTGATGAACCAGTGTTTGCGGGGGACCACCACGATTAAATCTCTTGAGCGGGGGGATTGAACGGCATCGGGCAACGGTAGCGCAGCGGCTGTTTCGAAGCAACCGGGCAGCAGCTCGCGCAAATCATCGATCACCAGCGCGGGCGACTCTTCGGCAATCGGCCGACCGTGGTTATAGCCATAACTCATGGCCACGCAGGCGACACCCGCCGCCTTCGAGGCCAACACATCGCTGCGCGAGTCACCCACAAACAACGCTTCGCCTGGGCTGACCCCGGCCATCTTGAGCACATGCAGCAAGGCGGTGGGATCGGGCTTTTGCTGTGGCAGGGTATCGCCGCCGATGATCCAGCGGAAATAGCGGCCGATGCGCAAATCGTCCAGCAGCGGGCCCACGAAGCGCTCCGGTTTGTTGGTGATCAAGGCCATCTCGATGCCTTGCTGCTTGAGCCACTTCAGGGTTTCCCGCACGCCGGGGTAGATCGCACTCAGGCCATGGCTGTTGGCATAGGCGGCAAGAAACAGGTCGAGAGCGTGCTCGGCATCCGCGTCAGCCACCTGCTCGTGCTGCAGGTCGCCCGCCAGGGCGCGCCGCACCAGCACCCGTGCGCCATTGCCAACCCAGTTGCGCACCTGCTCGTGACCGGCCGGCGGGCGCCCAAGGCTGAGCAGCATTTCATCGACCGCCGCCGCCAGGTCGGGCACCGAATCAACCAGGGTGCCGTCCAGATCGAACATCACCAGGCGTGGCAGGCGACCGGCCAGCAAGCGCTCGAAGCCACTCATCCGCGAGCGAGCGCCAGCTCGGCACGCATCGCGGCGATCACTTCGGCATAGTCCGGGGTATTGAAGATCGCCGAGCCGGCGACAAAGGTATCGGCGCCAGCAGCGGCGATTTCGCGGATGTTCTTGACGTTGACGCCGCCGTCGATCTCCAGACGAATGTCGCGCCCGGAGGCTTCGATCAGAGCCCGCGCCTCGCGCAGTTTGTCGAGGGTGCCAGGGATAAACTTCTGCCCGCCGAAGCCTGGGTTGACGCTCATCAGCAGGATCATGTCGACCTTGTCCATCACGTACTTGAGGCTTTCCAGCGAGGTGGCCGGGTTGAACACCAGGCCGGCCTTGCAGCCACCGTCCTTGATCAACTGCAGGGAACGGTCGATGTGGCCGCTGGCTTCCGGGTGGAAGGTGATGTAGCTGGCACCGGCCTCGATAAAGTCGCCAATGATGCGATCCACCGGCGAGACCATCAGGTGCACGTCGATCGGCGCGGTGATGCCGTACTTGCGCAGCGCCGTGCACACCATCGGGCCGATGGTCAGGTTGGGGACGTAGTGGTTGTCCATAACATCGAAGTGGACGATGTCGGCGCCGGCGGCGAGAACGTTATCGACTTCCTCGCCGAGGCGGGCGAAGTCGGCGGACAGAATGGACGGAGCAATGGCAAAAGGCTGCATGGCGCACCTCGGGGCAGATTCACGATGGCGCGCATTGTAGCCTGAGTCGTCGCCGCTGGCGGTTGTCCTGTGTCAGCGGCGGGCACGACCTTGGTCGCAGGCGGTTATTCGTGGCTGGCCGAGGTGCGCATTTTCTCGCTACGGCCGCGCAGCCATTCCAGGGTCAGCAGCAGAACAATGGAAAAACCGATCAGCAGGGTCGCCGCCGCGGCGATGGTCGGGCTGAGGTTTTCGCGGATGCCGCTGAACATCTGCCGTGGCAAGGTGGCTTGCTCAGGGCCGGCAAGGAACAGGGTCACCACCACTTCGTCGAACGAGGTGGCGAAGGCGAACAGCGCACCGGAAATCACCCCCGGCGCAATCAGCGGCAAGGTCACCCGGAAGAACGCGGTCAGCGGCGAGGCACCCAGGCTGGCCGCTGCACGCACCAGGTTGTAGTTGAACCCCTGCAGGGTGGCCGACACGGTGATGATCACAAAGGGCACGCCCAGCACGGCATGCACCAGGATCAGCGCCAGGTAGCTGTTACCCAGGCCCAGCGGAGCAAAGAACAGATAGCTGGACACACCGACGATCACCACCGGCACCACCATCGGCGAAATCACCAGGCTCATCACCAACGCCTTGCCACGGAACTCGCCACGGGTCAGGCCGATGGCCGCCAGGGTGCCGAACACCATGGCCAGCAAGGTCGCCGCCGGAGCGATGATCATGCTGTTGCGCAGCGAGCGCATCCAGTCGGCCGAGCTGAAGAAGTCCTGGTACCAGTGCAGGGAAAAGCCCTGCAGCGGATAGACCAGAAAGCTGCCGGAGTTGAACGACAGCGGCACGATGACCAGCACCGGCAGAATCAGAAACAGCAGCACCAGGCCGCAGAGGATGCGCAGGCTGTAGAACCACACGCGTTCAATCGGGGACATGTAGGGGCTGAGCATGGTTGTTCTCCAGAATTCTTGATCCAGCAACGGGGGCAACGCCCCTCTCCCGGCCCTGGGGCCACCCTCGCCCAATGGCGAGGGTCACATCTTTATGTCTCTCCCCCGCTTATGGAGGAGGGACTGGGAGAGGGGAGCAAGCTGCCGACACGCCCCCTCTCCCGCCCTGCGGTTGGCCTGCGGCGCAGGCCTTTAATTCAACTCAGGCGCAGGCGACTGGCGCCCACCAGCCAGCTGTACACCACGTAGAGCACCAGGGTGGCGAGCAGCAGCAGGCCGCCGAGGGCCGTGGCCATGCCCCAGTTGATGCTGACGTTGGTGTAGAAGGCGACGAAGTAGCTGACCATCTGATCGCCCGGGCTGCCCAGCAATGCCGGGGTGATGTAGTAACCAATCGCCAGGATGAACACCAGCAGGCAACCGGCGCCGACGCCGGCCAGGGTCTGCGGGAAATACACCCGCCAGAAGCTGGCGAACGGGTGGCAACCCAGAGAGATGGCGGCACGCATGTAGGTCGGTGAAATGCCCTTCATCACGCTGTAGATCGGCAGGATCATGAACGGCAGCATGATGTGCACCATCGAGATGTACACGCCGGTACGGTTGAACACCAACTCCAGCGGCTGATCGATCAGACCGATCGCCAGCAGCGCGCTGTTGATCAAACCGCCGGACTGCAGCAGCACGATCCAGGCCGCAACCCGCACCAGGATCGAGGTCCAGAACGGCAACAGCACCAGAATCATCAGCAGGTTGCTCTGCCGCGACGGCAGGTTGGCCAGCAGATAGGCCAACGGGTAGGCCAGCAGCAGGCAGATGGCGGTAATCACCAGGCCCATCCAGAAGGTGCGGGCAAAAATATCCAGGTAGATGGCCTGGTCCGGCGTAGCAGTCGCCAGCTCGCCGAGATCGTCGATGCGATGATCGAGGGCGGCCAACAGGTAATAAGGGGTGACATTGCTGTCGTTGCGACGGATGACCTGCCAGTAGGCCGGGTCGCCCCAGCGCTCATCGAGGCTTTCCAGCGCATCTTTATAGGAGGCCGGCTCGCTTTTGAAAGGCAGCGCGCGGGCGGTTTTCGACATCAGGCTGCGGTAGCCTGCCAGTTCCATGTTCAGGCGTTTCGACAAGTCACCCAGGGTCTGCTGCTTGCGCGCATCGGCCAGGTCCAGGCTCAGCGCCTGATAGGCCGGCTCGGCGGGCAAGGCTTTACCATCCCACTGCTGCAGGGCCGCCACGGTACGCGGCAGTGAACCCACCACTTCCGGATTGCCCACGCTCTTGACCAGCAACGCCACAATCGGCACCAGGAAGACCAGCACGAGAAACAGCACCAGCGGCAGGATCAGCGCCTGGGCCTTCAAGCGGTTAACCCGCTCGGCACGCGCCAGTCGTTGCTTCAGATTGGGCCCGGTAACCATGGTGAGAGGCTTGGCGACGGCCATAGTGAACTCCGCTAAAAAAGGCCACGCGAACGCGGCCAAAGGGTAACTCCGGGCCTCGCCATGAACCGGCGTGACCCCGCAAACTGGGGGAGCGCAACCGCCTTGGCGACGGTTGCGCCGCCCGTCTTACTTGGCAGCCCAGGCGTTGAAGCGCTGTTCCAGCTGCTCGCCGTAGTCAGCCCAGAACACCACGTCCATCGGCACCTGGTTGGCGATGTTTTCCGGGGTGGTCGGCATGTCCGCCAGCATCGACTTGTCCATCAGCGCCACAGCCTTGGTATTGGCCGGACCGTAGGCGATGTTTTCCGAGTAGGTCTTCTGCTGCTGCGGCTGGATCGAGTAGGCGATGAACTTCTGTGCGGCTTCCAGATCCTTGGCGCCCTTCGGAATGGCCCAGGAATCGAAGTCGTAGATGCCGCCGTTCCACACCACTTTGAGGTTGCTTTCTTTCTGCACGGCTGCGATGCGACCGTTGTAGGCCGAGCTCATCACCACGTCACCGGAGGCCAGGTACTGCGGCGGCTGAGCGCCGGCTTCCCACCACTGAATGCTCGGCTTGAGCTGGTCGAGTTTCTTGAAGGCGCGATCAACACCGGCTGGGGTCGCCAGCACCGTGTAGACCTCTTTCGGCGCCACGCCATCGGCCATCAGGGCGAATTCCAGGGTGTACTTGGCGCCCTTGCGCAGGCCACGCTTGCCTGGGAACTTGTTGGTGTCCCAGAAATCGGCCCAGCCAGTAGGCGCGCTTTTCAGCTTGTCGGCGTTGTAAGCCAGCACGGTCGACCACACGAAGAAGCCCACGCCGCACGGTTGAATGGCACCCGGAACGAAGTCATCGGGGTTGCCGAACTGCGCCGAGTCGAGGGTTTCGAACAGGCCTTCGTCACAGCCACGGGCCAGCTCCGGCGACTCAACTTCGACCAGGTGCCAGGACACGCTCTTGGTGTCGACCATGGCTTTGACCTTGGCCATTTCACCGTTGTATTCGCCGGCAATCACCTTGCCGTGACCGGCCGCTTCCCACGGGCTGTAGAAGGCTTTGACCTGGGCGTTTTTGTTCGCGCCGCCAAAGGACACCACAGTCAGGTCGGCCGCCATGCTGGAGGCGGCGAACGCCATGCCCAGGGTCAGCGCAGTGAGTTTGAGAGAGTTGTTCATTGTTGTTGTCTCCACTGGATTGATAACGGATCGATCACACAGCATCGAGTAACGGGTCGAGCGCGCGTACGTGCTCCACTTGCCAGCCGAGGGGCACCACGTCGCCCACCGCGAGTGCCGGATCAAGCTCGGCAATCGGTTGTTTGACGAAGAAATCGGCCTTGCCACAAACCTCCAGGCGCACACGCACGTGGTCGCCCAGATAGATGAATTCCTCCACGCGGCCACTGAAGCGGTTGGCACAGCTTTCACTGGCCGCGTTCAAGCGAATGCGCTCCGGGCGGATCGACAGGGTCACCGGACCACCGACGGCGCCGACATTCACCGCCAGCGCCTCGACCTTCTCGCCACGGCTCAGCTCGACCACGCAACGCTCACCGCTGCGGCTGTGCAGACGGCCGTTGAGGCGGTTGTTCTCGCCAATAAAGTTGGCCACGAAGGTGTTCTTCGGCTCTTCATACAGGCAGCGCGGCGGTGCGATCTGCTGGATCTCGCCCTGGTGGAATACCGCCACCCGGTCGGACATGGTCAGGGCTTCGCCCTGGTCGTGGGTCACGTACACCACGGTCACGCCGAGGCGCTGGTGGATGTGCTTGATCTCCATCTGCATGTGCTCGCGCAGCTGTTTGTCCAGCGCGCCCAGCGGCTCATCCATCAGCACCAACTGCGGCTCGAACACCAGGGCGCGGGCCAGGGCCACACGCTGCTGCTGACCGCCAGAGAGTTGGCCGGGATAGCGATTGCGGAACTTATCCAGCTGCACCATGGACAGTGCGCGCTTGACCCGCTCGCTGCTGTCGGTCTTGTTCATGCCGCGCACCGACAACGGAAACGCCAGGTTCTCGGCCACGGTCATGTGCGGAAACAAGGCGTAGTTCTGGAACACCATGCCGATGTCACGCTTGTGCGGCGGCACGTTGTTGATCGCCTTGCCGGCCAGGAGAATCTCCCCGGCGGTGGGGGTCTCGAAGCCGGCCAGCATCATCAGGCTGGTGGTCTTGCCCGAGCCGGACGGCCCCAGCAAGGTGAGGAATTCGCCTTTGCGAATATCCAGGTTGAGGTCTTTGACGATGAGGTTCTCGCCGTCGTAGCTCTTCTGCACGCCACGAAAGCTGACCAGTACATCGTTCGCTTGCGTATCGACCATAACCGCACCTTTTGTCTTGTTGTCTGTCGTGACTTAAGACTAGGGCTGCAGGTCGGCAACGCAAATCGGCGGGTATGAGAGATTGCTATAAGCACAACGGACGACTGCGGGTAGGGATTGCCCTACAAAGCGAGCACAACTTCAATCGCCAATGAAGCAGCGTAACGCTGCGCATTCTGCTTGCCAGTCCCGCCCACACGGCAGGAGTAGCCATCTGGCGGAGCTTAAACGCTCTTCAGTCATCCAACGCCGGCAGGCATAGACACCGTGAACGGGTTGCCGGTTGGGTAGAAGGTGCCGCCCGCCGAGTAATGCAGGGTGCGCAACTCATCGTCAGGAAAGTGCCAGCGTCCATTGGAGAACGCCCGCTCATCGGCATAGGCGGCGACCACTTCGGCCACGAAAAGATCATAGCGCTGCTGCACGCCGGGCTCCTCAATCACCCGGCATTCCAGGTAGGCCAAACAACCCGGCACGATCGGCGCCTGTATGACTTGGGCCCGCGACGGGGTAATGCCGAACTGGGCGAACTTGTCCTGCCCCTGCCCGCTGCAATTACCCACGGCCAAGGTGAGTTCGGCCTGCTGACGCCCCGGCAGATTAATCACGAAGGTTCCAGAACCTTCGAGCAGGCTGCGGCTATACGTGTTGCGGTCCAGCACCAGCGCCAGCTTGGGCGGATCGAAATCCAGCGGCATCACCCAGGAGGCGGCCATCACATTGCCGGCCCCTGCGTGCTCAAAGGTAACCAATGTGACCGGCCCGTGATTGAGTAGACGGTAGGCCTTGGCCAGTTCTACAGCGTGCAGATGATTCATGCTCGGGCTCCGTTGCAGTCGGCCAGTTCAGCGAGAAATTCGCCGACCACGCGCAGATAGGTATCCACGTCCGTTTCAGTGTGGGCAAAGGATACCTGCGGCCCAGCGGAAATAATCGCATCCCAAATGCCGCGATTGGCCATGTACACACGGCGGCAATCAATAAACTCGACATCGATCGACAGGTGGGCCATGGCCCCGCTGCGCGGTAATTCTGGAGTCAGGCAGAAACCCGCACGCGGTCCGAGCTGGAATGCCTGCCACGGCAGTTGGTAGTCGCTGATCAACTGCCGCAGGCCGTCGGCCAGGCGACCGCCGAGTGTTTCAATGCGCTGGTAGTTCGCCGGGGTCAGCACCTCTTCCAGGCTGGCACGGGCAACTGCGACGGCCAGTGCCGAGGCATACAGGGTGCCGCCGGTGGCCAGCCCGACCGGGCCGGCATCGCTGTCAGTGTGCTGCTCCAGATGACGAGCAATGGCCTCGCTCATGCCGTACAGGGCAAAGGCGATACCCGAACCCAAGCCCTTACCGAGCACGACAAAGTCAGTTTCCAAGCCCCAAGCGCCGGTCAGGCCGCCATAGGCGAACTGGAAGGTATGCGCCTCATCGAGGCACAGCAGCGTGCCGTACTTGCGGGTCAATGCGCGTACGCCCTGAAGGTAGCCAGGGTCAGGCTGGACCAAGGTGCAGTTAGTCAGGGCTGGCTCGGTCAAGACCAGCGCCACCTGTTGCGTAGCAAGCACCTGTTCCAGCGCGGCAAGATCATTGAAGGGCAGAATCACGGTGTGCTCGGCACTGCTTTTCGCCGGGCCAAATTGCTCGTGCACCACCCCGGCGGCGGTCTGGGTGACCATCGTCTCGTCGATATGGCCGTGATAGTGCCCCTCGAAAATCACCAGCTTTTCACGGCCAGTCAGGTGTCGGGCAATCCGCATTACCTCGGTGTTGGCGCCCGATGCCGACAGGGTGAACTGCCAGAAAGGCAGCCCCACCTGCTCGGCCAGCAGACGGCTGACCTGCACGGCATCCTCCGTCGGCAGCAGGAACTGCGCCCCACGCTGCACTTGCCGGCAGACCGCGTCGACGATCGGCTTGGGTGCATAACCCATGGTCATGCTCAGGTCGGCCACGTTGAAGTCCAGGTAGCTATTACCGTCTACATCGACGAACTGGGTGCCGCTGGCCTGCTCAATGAATGGGGGGCTTAAGCGATTGAGCGAAACCATCCAGGCCATGGGCACGCCCTGCGGCATGTGGGCCCGGCCTTCCTCACGTAACGCCAGGGAACGGGGGGTGCGCGCCCGGTAGGCGGCGTCCTCGCGCGCACGCATCTGCGCCAGTTTGTGGCGACTGAAGGGGAAATTGCTGGTTGCAGTCATGTCCGAACACTCGCTGTCTTGATAGCCTCGCACGGTAGCCAGTCAACAGCACGCCGTGAACCTCCGGCCGCGCGGAGTCACTATGCACAAATCGATGGATAACCCAGTGGACTGGGACCTGTATCGCTACTTTTTCGCGGTGCTGCAGGCCGGCAGCCTATCCGCCGTCGCACGGCAATTGATGACCACCCAGTCCACCGTCAGCCGGCAAATTGCCAAACTGGAAAGCAATCTTGGCGTCAGCCTGTTCACCCGCTCACCCGAAGGCCTGGAGCCGACGCCGGCCGCCTTGCAATTGCTCGAGCCGGTCAGCGGCATGTCGGCCGCCGTGTCGACCATGCAGCGGCGGATCAGCCAGCAAGCGGGGGGCGGTGTACTGCGCCTGACGGTGCCTGAAGTGCTTGGGGTTGAAGTGATTACGCCGCTGCTGGCGCAATTCCAGCAGCACCATCCTGGCCTGCAACTGGAGCTGTCGATCGCCGAGCACAATGAGGATTTACTGCGCCGCGAAGCCGACCTGGCGATCCGCATGGTCGCGCCGCAACAGGCCGCCTTGCTCGCTCGCGGGCTGGGCCAGAGCCGTTTGAGCCTGTATGCCCACCGCGATTATCTGGCGCAACACGGCATGCCCCACCGCCGTGAGGATTTAGCCAAGCACCGACTGATTGGCTATGACCGCAATGTGGGGCTGCATGCGCACTGGCAACGGGCGGGTTTTGTACTGCCAATCGAAGCGTTGGCATTTCGCTCCGATTGCGCCATGGCCCGTCTGGCAGCCCTGCGCAGCGGCATGGGCATCGGCTTGTGCCATGCCGCGCTGGCACAG
The DNA here is from genome assembly GCA_034519305.1 of Pseudomonas sp. GTDB lineage: Bacteria > Pseudomonadota > Gammaproteobacteria > Pseudomonadales > Pseudomonadaceae > Aquipseudomonas. The sequence continues at coordinate 93,465 of JAXHOM010000020.1, read as the reverse complement.
CGCGAGCCCGACCTGCTCGCCCTGCCGGCGGAGCTGTTCAGCTTCGAGTTGGGGGTCTGGGTGGTCATGCACAACGACCAGCGCGACCAACAAAATCTGCGACAACTGTTCGATTACCTGCCACGCCTGCCAGACGCCTCCTGCATTACCGGCGGTCTGCTGCCCGGTTTCGGACGCCGCCTAGAGCAGCTTGTGCTCCATGGCGTAGCGCACCAGATCGGCCATCGAGGTGACGTTCATCTTCTGCATCAGCCGCGCCTTGTGGGTGCTGATGGTCTTGTTGCTGAGGGCCAGTTGCTGGGCAATGTCGTTGACGCTGGCGCCCTGCACCAGGCGCTCGAACACCGAGAACTCGCGCTCGGACAACAACGCATGGGCCGGCCGCGCATCGGTCAGCCCGACCTCGAAGACCATGCGGTCGGCCAGTTCCGGGTCGATATAGCGCCCGCCAGCGGCAACCTTGCGAATCGCCAGCAGCAGCAACGCCGGATCGCTGTCCTTGGTGGCGTAACCGGCGGCACCGACTTTCAGGGCGCGGGCGGCCATTTGCGCCTCATCGTGCATGGACAACACCAGGATGGCCGGCGGATTGTTCAACGCGCGAATCCGCGGAATCGCCTCCAGGCCATTCACCCCAGGCATCGAGATATCCAGCAGCACCACGTCGCAAGGCAGGTGGCGCAGGGTCTCAAGTAATTGCTCGCCGTTGCAGGCCTCGCCCACCACTTGCAGGTCCTTAGCCAGGCCGATGAGCTGCTTAATGCCCTCGCGGACGATGGTGTGGTCTTCCGCCACCAGTACTCGAATCACGCTGCTGCCTCCATATTCATTCCAGGCCTATTCCAGGGGGATGCGCACACTGAGGGTGGTGCCCTCGCCCAGGCGACTGTCCAGCTGCAACTCACCGCCGAGCATCAACACCCGCTCGCGCATGCCGACCAGACCAAAGGAGCTGGGCCGACCCGTGGGGGCGACAAAACCGCAGCCATCGTCGCTGATGGTCAGGCACAGCCAGCCGGCGTCCAGGGTTAGGTTGAGCTCAACAGTATGCGCCTGGGCGTGGCGCAGCACATTGGTTAGCGCCTCCTGGAGAATCCGAAACAGACCGATCGCTTTGTCGTCCGCCAGGGCCGGCAGGTTATCCGGCACCTGCACCAGACAAGGGATTTGCGTACGCGCCTCGAAGCGCTGGGCCTGCCATTCGATCGCCGAGCTGATGCCGGCATCGAGAATCGGCGGGCGCAGGGCGGTGGCCACATCACGGACCAGTTGGAACAGGTTGGCGATCAGCCGCTTCATGCTGTTCAGGCGTTCCTGCAGGCCGGCATCCAGCTCACCGAAGGCCAACTCGCACATGGAAGTTTCCAGCTTGAGCACGGTCAGCACCTGACCCAGTTCGTCATGCACTTCACGGGCGATACGGGCTTTTTCTTCTTCGCGCACGCTTTCCAGGTGCGCCGACAACTCGCGCAGTTGGCCCCGCGATTCGCTCAGCGCCAGCTCGATGCGCTTGCTCTCGCTGATGTCCCAGACGATCCCGTCCCAGACCACCAGCCCGTCTTCCAGGCGGCGGGCGATGGCCTTGATATCGGCCCAGCGCTGCTCGCCTTCGCGGGTCAGGATGCGCCCTTGCCAATGCCAATCGCGGTCGGCCTCCAGAGCGGCCGTCTGGCTTTGGTTGTAACCGTCCAGGTCCTCCGTATGCACCAGGCTGCGAATCCCCCGCCCCGGCAGCAGCAAGGTGCTGGCCGGATAGCCGACCAACTGCTCGCTGCCTTCACTGATAAAGGCAAAGTCCACCGGCGCGTCCAGCTGCGCCCGCTCCAGACGGAACACCAGGCCCGGCACGTTGGCGGCGATGCCCTGCAGGCGCGCCTCGCTTTCCTGCAAGGCGGCCAGGGCACGGCGGCGCTCGGTGACGTCGGTGAGGTAGACCACCAGGTATTCGGCCTGACGAAAGCGCAGAAAACTCAGCGACACATCGGCCGGCAAGGTGCTGCCATCGGCGCGCAGGCAGTTGCTCTCGAAGCTCAAGGGCTCTTCACCACCGCTGCGTACACGCTTCCACAGGGCCAGCCAACGGTCCATCTGCAAGCTTGGTTCGATCTCGATCAGCGGCCGCGCCAGCAAGCCACCGGCGCCATAGCCGAGCATCTGTTCGGCAGCGCGGTTGGCGTAGCCGATATGGCTGTCCCAGTTGACCCAGAGGATGCCGACCGTGCTCTGATCGATGGAAAATTGAGTCAGGCGCAGCGCCTGCTCGGCCGCCTCGCGCGACTCAATGGCCTGACGTGCCTCCAGCAAGCCGCGCTCCAGCAGCGTGCGCTGCCGACGCAGGGCAAACAGGATGGCCAAGGCCGCCAGCAGCAGCACCGTCAGCAAGAGGCTGAGGTTCTGCCAGAACCCTGGCGACTCGCTCAGGCGCGGGTATTTGAGCTGCAGCCAGCGCCCGCGCAACTGATCCAGCTGCTTGGGCGACAGGCTGCGCAGGGCGCTGTCGATCAACCCCGAGAGCTGCGGCCAATCGCGCCGCGAGGCCACCCGCAACAACTGCGGCAGACCGATATCGGCCACCACCGCCAGCTCGGCGAACTCGCTTTCTCGGGCCAGACGGCTGAACTGCGCCTCGTCGATCACCGCATAACGCACCTGCTGGCTGAGTACCTGGCGCAGGGCCTGACGCTCGCCGCTGACGCCCTGCAGGCTGAGATTCAAATAGGTGCCGCGCAGGTAATCGGCCACCACGCTGGGCATGCGCACGGCCACCGGTTCAATGGGGCTGAGCTGCTCCAACTCCACCGCCGTACCGCCATTGCGCGCGCCCACCAACAATTGCGGCACACGCATATAGGGGTCGGAATACAGCCACAGGCGCAGGCCCGCCGGGGTCTGGCTGAGGCCGGGAGCCAGATCGACCAAGCCCTTACGCACCGCCGTCTCCAGCGCCGCCTGATCGGCATACTGCTGCCACACCAGCTCCACTTGCAGGGCACTGGCCAGCCAGGTCATCAGCTCGACATTAAGCCCGGACAGCTGCTGCAGGCGCCGGTCAAACTGGACAAACGGCGCCTGCAAAACCACCCCGACACGCAACTGCCGATGCTGATCCAGCCAAGCGCGCTGCTCGCTGTCCAGCACCAGCGGCTCGATCGCCGCAGCGTAGGCGGGCGCCAACAGCGCCGAGCACGCCAACAGGCCGATCACCAGCAAACTTCGAATCATGCCGAGCACAACATGCCGCTCCCGATCTGCAGATTGAAAAGACCATCAACCCTGAATAATTCAGACTTATCCGGCAGGCCGCCAACAGACGCAAGCGGCGCCTGACAAATCACGGCCCAGCTATTAGGCTGAACAGACTACTCCCGGCCTGGACTGCTCTGATGTCTCGCACACTTGCTTCGACACTTTCACTCTGCTGCCTGACCCTGCTGCTGCCCTGCGCCACCCCCACCTGGGCGGAAGAACAAGCCGCAGCAGCAGCACCCGCCGAGGCGCCGCCTGCCGCCGCGGATGCGCCTGCGGACGCGCCCGCAGAAACCGCTGCCGACACACCGGCCGCGCCACCCACCGAGCACGTCGCCGTGCCCGAGCGCAGCGAGAACGAAGCCCAAGCCCTGCAACAGCAATTACCCAACGCTGAGCAGCAGCAACTCGCGGCCAGTGATGGCAACTTTCTCGCTTTGTGGAAGCCGGCCAATGCAGCCGAATCCAGCGGCGTGGTGATCCTCATTCCAGGTGACAGCGAAAGCGCCGACTGGCCGCAAGCCATCGGCCCACTGCGCAATAAACTGCCTGATGTCGGCTGGAGCAGCCTCAGCCTGACCCTGCCCGACCCCCATGACCAGGCACCCCAGGTCGCGCCCGCGCCAGCACCTGAAGAAACCGCCAGCGCAACCGCCGAAACCGACCCAGCGGCGCCCGCCACTGACACGACGGAAGCGGCGCCAGATGAAACACCCGCCGACACAACCCAAGCCATCGCCGCCCCCGAAGCAGGCCCTCTGACCCAGGTCACGCCGGAGCAACACGCCGAGCGTGTACTGGCCCGCATTCAGGCCGCCGTGGCGTTTGCCCAGACGCAAAAGCCCAAACGCATCGTGCTGCTCGGCCATGGTTCTGGCGGCTATTGGGCAGCCCGCTACCTGGGCAACAACCCGAGCCCCGAGGTGCAAAATCTGCTGCTGGTGGCCGCCAAGGTGCCGGAAGGCTTCACCCCGCCACTGGAGGAGTTGGTGCCAGGCCTGAAGCTGGCAGTGGGGGATTTCTACTATAAAGATCAACCCGCCGACCGCACCGCGGCGCTGAAGCGCCAACAGGCCAGCAAGCGCCAGACCCAACCCGCTTATGTGCAGGTGGCGATGAAAGCCTTGCCAGGCAATCCGGCTACCGAACAAGAGCAATTGTTCCGCCGCATTCGTGGCTGGCTCAGCCTCGATGTCAAAGCGCCGGCAGCTAGCTCAATAAACGTGCTGAAACTAAATTCTTCCACACCCTTTTACCCCTTTATTTTAGCGTGAAACGCCGACTAGGCTGACTGTGGCGCTGACGCAGCAGGGCATAGGCACGGTGCAACTCGCTGGTGATTTCCGTGGCCTCACGCAGACGCGCGGCACCGGCACCCGCGCCGGCCAGCTTGTCCGGGTGATGGCGACTGAGCAGGCGCCGGTAGGCTTGCTTGATTTGCGCCGGCGTGGCTTCGCTGCTGACGCCGAGCAGGCGCAGCGCCTCAAGCTCGGCGTCGGCACTGCGCACACCACGACTCGCGCGACGAACGTAAGGCGCCTCCAGCGCCAGCACTGCATCGCGGCGCCAACCCAGCCACTGGCCCCAGCCCAGAATCAGCTCACGCGTGGACGACGGCACCTGCCCCTCGGCCCAGGCCAGGCGCCAGCAGGCACATAGCAACCCTTCTACCGTTACATCCTGCCCGCGCAATTGCCGCAACGGCCGACGCAGGTTGTCTGCGGGTGTCTTGCCACGGTTAAACGCCTCAACTGCGCGCTGTTGCGCTGCGCCATCCAGCTGCATCCGGCGCATTTCCTCACGCGCCTGCTGAATATGCGGCAGGCCGTACCGCACCGCCGCTCTTGGCCAAGCGCCCGAGCAGAACAAATAACAGCTCCTGCTCGCCCAGTCCGGGCTTGCCGCCCATGCGCAAGCGCAAATCGGCCCAGGAGCGCAGCTGCAGACGACGGTCCAGCACCTGCCCGAGCAACGCACCAAGCAGCGCGCCGGGAATGCTCGCCAGCAGCAGTCCGGCCAGCGCCCCGAGCAACGTGAGCGGCCAGAACACCCTAGCCACGCTCCGCAAGCAACTGCTCGACTTCAGCCAGGCGCTCATGGGTGCCGACATCCACCCAGCGACCGCCGTAGTGCTCACCACTGACCTGGCCAGCCGCCATGGCCTGGCGCAATAACGGCGCCAGCTTGAAGGCGCCGTCCGCGCAGCCGGCAAACAGGTGCGGACTGAGCAGCGCCAGACCGCTGTAGGTCAGGCTCGGCTGCCCGGCGCTGGCGTTCAGCACCTGGCCATCCTGCAGGGCAAAATCGCCCTGCGGGTGGTGTGCCGGATTGTCCACCAGCACCAGATGGGCCAGCCCATCCAGGTTGCGTGGCAGATTATCGAAACTGTAGTCGGTCCAGATATCACCATTGACCAGCAGAAACGGCTCGGCGCCCAGCAACGGCAGGGCGCGAAAGATACCGCCACCGGTTTCCAGCGGCTCGTGCTCCGCCGAATAGCGGATCTGCACGCCAAAGCGCGCGCCGTCGCCCAGATGATCCTCAATCTGCTGGCCGAGCCAGGCGTGGTTGATCACCACCTCGCAGATCCCGGCCGCCGCCAGAGCGCGCAGGTGATACTCGATCAAGGGCACGCCGGCCACTGGCACCAGCGGCTTGGGCGTATGCAGGGTCAAAGGGCGCAGCCGCTCACCCTTGCCGGCGGCCAGGATCATCGCCTTCATGCCGGCACATCCGCCGCCTGCGGCAGGCTGGCCAGCAGTTCGCCCAGCTCAGCCAGCTCCGGTCGGCGCGCCAGCACTTCGTGGATATAGGCAAAGAAACGCGGCACGTCGCCCAGGTATTTGGGCTTGCCATCGCGATGGCAAATCCGCGCGAAGATGCCGATGACCTTGAGGTGGCGCTGCACGCCCATCAGATCGCTGGCGCGCAGAAAGTCCTCCAGCTGCGCCTGCACCGGGATGCCGGCAGCCTGGGCCTGCTGCCAATACTGTTCGAGCCAGCCACGCACCCGCTCGGGCGGCCAACTGAGGAAGGCGTCTTTAAACAGGCAGGTCACGTCATAAGTGACCGGGCCGTAGACCGCATCCTGAAAATCCAGCACGCCCGGATTGGGGCTGCTGAGCATCAGGTTGCGCGGCATATAGTCACGGTGCACCAGCACCTGAGGCTGAGCCAGGGCGCTGTCGATCAACACGCTGCAGATGCGCTGCCAGGCGGCCGTCTGTTCGGCAGTCAGCGTCAGCCCTAGGTGTTTGCTCAGATACCAATCGGGAAACAGCTGTAACTCACGGCGCAGCAGAGCGCCGTCGTAAACCGGCAAACCATCGTTTAAAGGCAACTGCTGGAACTGCAGCAAGGCGCGCAAGGCATCGGCAAACAACTCATCGGCGTTTGCCGTATTGATCACATCGAGGTAGGTCTGCCGGCCCAAATCGGGCAGCAGCAGAAAGCCTTGCGCCAGGTCGGCAGCAAGGATCTGCGGCACATGCACGTCGGCCTGGGCCAGCAGCCCGGCGACCTTGACGAAGGGCGTGCAGTCTTCCTGGGGCGGCGGCGCATCCATCACGATCAACGTGCGCCCGCCCCCTTCCCAGCGAAAATAGCGGCGAAAGCTGGCGTCACTGCTGGCGCTGGTGAGGCTGGCCGGCGGCACGGCGCCCCAACCTTGGCGAGCAAACAGGGCCGGCAATTGCAGCTCCAGCCAGTGGCGCAGCTGGGTTAAACGTAGATCTTCATCAGGCATTGCAAGGGTCTCCGACGGCGCTAGCCGTTGCGCGGGTCATGCTTTATTATCCAGCATCTTTTTCAGCCCATCGAGAGGCATGCAGCTTCCTGCATGTTGATGGCGCGCAGGAAGCCCGGAAAACAAGATGGCAGTAAAATCCCCCGCGTTCCGCAAAAAATTTCCATTGCTGGTGACTGGCAGCCTGTTGGCTATGCAGCCATTGGCCGTGCCCTTCGCTGTGGCCGCCGAGCAGTTTGATTGCCAAGTGTCCGCCTCCGGCGGCTGGGCCTGCGCCCCGAAAAGCACCGCGGCTAAGCTGCCACCACGGCCGACCCACAGTGCCACCGCCGTTAGTGCCGTGGCCGCTGACAGCGCTGGCGATACCAGTACCGCGAAAACGGCACTGGTCACTGACAGCCAGGGCAAAGGCCTGAGCTCGCGCAGCGCCGACTATAGCCATCTCGATTGGGTGCCGCGCGACAAACTTAGCGCCGCCCAACTGGCCGAAGCCGGTCCGTACTGCGCTGGCGCCTATATCGAGCCAACGCGGCCGGGCATGAACGACGACACGCCGCTGAATGACGCGCCAATGTTCGTCTCGGCTAAAGCCTCGCGCTTTGAGCAGGAACAGCAAGTCGCCACCCTCGCCGGTGATGTGGTGCTGCGCCAGGCCGGCCTGCAGGTTGAAGCTGACGAAGCGAGCCTGTACCAGACTGAAAACCGTGGTGAGCTGGTCGGCAACGTCCGCCTGCGCGACAAAGGTGCCCTGGTGGTCGGCGACCGTGCCGAGCTGCAACTGGACACCGGTGCGGCGAAAATCGACAACGCCGAATACGTCATGCACAAAGGCCATGTGCGCGGCAACGCGCTGTATGCCAAGCGCCAGGAAGACGCCATCATCCGTCTCAAGGACGGTACGTACACCCGTTGCGAACCGGGCAACAACGCCTGGCACCTGAAGGGCAACAACATCAAGCTGAACCCGCTCACCGGTTTCGGCACTGCCACCAACGTCACGCTGCGGATTAAAGACATACCGGTGTTCTACACCCCGTATATCTACTTCCCGATCGATGACCGTCGTCAGTCCGGCTTCCTCGCCCCGAGCATCAGCTCGTCCAGCGACAACGGCATGACCCTGCAGACGCCGTACTACTTCAACCTGGCGCCCAACTACGATGCCACCCTCTATCCGACCTATATGGCCGATCGTGGGTTGCTGCTGGAAGGCGAAGGCCGCTACCTGACCAAGAGCAGCGAAGGTCAGATCGGCGCAGCAATCCTCAACGATGAAAATGACGACCGCAAACTGCAGTCCGAATATGAAGACACCCGCTGGATGTACAGCTGGCAGCACAAAGGCGGCCTGGACTCGCGCCTGTTGAGCGAAGTGGACTTCACCGACATCAGCGACCCCTACTACTTCCAGGACCTGGACACCGACCTCGGCATCGACACGCCGAGCTTCGTCAACCAGCAAGGCGCTCTGACCTGGCGCGGCGACAGCTACACCGCGCGCCTGAATGCCCACGCCTATGAAATGGCCACGGTTACCGAGATCACCCCGTACAACCGCCTGCCACAGATCACCCTGAATGGCGTAGTACCGGTTGAGGCTGGCGGCCTGAAAATGACTTACGCCAGTGAACTGGTGCGCTTCGACCGCGACCTGCGCAACGGCAACTTCATCGACGAAAACGGCAACACCGGCACCGACGCCCAGCGCTGGTATGACAGCAACATCACCGGCCTGGCTCGCGCCAACGGTGATCGTGCTCACGTCGCGCCCGGCCTGAGCCTGCCGATGAGCAACAGCTACGGCTATGTCACTCCGTCGATCAAGTATCTGTACACCGATTACGACCTGAGCTTGGACAGCATCGGCAAGGCAAACATTGAAGACGCCAAGCAAAACCCAACTCCGCAGACACAGTATCTTGCAGATCAAACATTCCGTAGCAGCCAGGACCGCGGCGTAGCCGTCTCCAGCGTCGACAGCGGCCTGTACTTCGACCGCAACACCCAGCTGTTCGGCAAAGACTACCGCCAGACCCTGGAACCGCGCCTGTTCTACCTCTACGTACCGGAAGAGAAACAGGACGACATCCCGATCTTTGACAGTGGCGAGAGCCGCTTCAACTACAGCTCGCTGTTTCGCGAAAACCGCTTCAGCGGCCGCGACCGGGTGGGCGACGAGAACAAGCTGTCCCTCGGCGTAACCAACCGCTGGATCGAGCCTAACGGCTTCGAACGGCAGACCTTCAGCATCGGCCAGGCGGCGTACTTTGCCGACCGTAAAGTGCAGATGCCGGGCATCGACTACCGCGACCGTGCAGATGCCACGACCTCGCAGTCGCCGTATGCGCTGGAATACCTCTACCGCTTCAACCGCGACTGGCGCCTGTCGTCTGACTTCAACTGGGACGAGAGCACCCACAGCACCCGTTCGGGCAGCGCGATGTTCCACTACCAGCCGCAGGACAACCTCAACAAGGTGGTCAACCTCGGTTATCGCTACAGCAACGACACCGTGGTCTACGACCCGGAGAGCGGCACCTGGCAGCAGGGCGGCGACTACGGCAAGCCAGGCACCGACAACTACATCAAGGACTACTACAAAGTCAGTCAACACGACTTCTCCACCATCTGGCCGCTGGTGCCACAGTGGAGCGTCATTGCCCGCTGGCAGCATGACTACAACCGCAACCGCACCCTGGAAGCCTTTGGTGGCTTCGAGTACGACAGTTGCTGCTGGAAACTGCGCCTGATCAATCGCTACTGGGTCGACAATAACGAAGTCAGCCTGTCCCCTTCCCAGAACGAGCAAGGCGACCACGGGATTTTCCTGCAGATCGTGCTCAAAGGCCTCGGCGGTATCGTAGGCAACAAGACTGGGACTTTCCTCGACCAAGGCATTCAAGGTTATCGTGAACGTGAAGACCAAGCTTTCTGATTGTCTGCGCCCGCTGTTGCTGGGCGCAGTGTTTCTCGGCACCTCGGTACACGCCGAAGTACAGCCCCTCGACCGCGTAGTGGCCATCGTTGATACCGACGTGGTCATGCAAAGCCAGCTGGACCAACGCGTACGTGAAGTGCAGCAGACCATTGCCAAGCGCGGTGACAGCCTGCCGCCCGAGCATGTCCTGAGCCAGCAGGTGCTTGAGCGCCTGATCATCGAGAACATCCAGCTGCAGATCGGCGACCGCTCCGGCATTCGCATCACTGACGAAGAGCTCAACCAGGCCGTCGGCACCATTGCCCAGCGTAACAACCTGAGCCTGGAGCAGTTCCGCGCCGCCCTGGAGCGTGACGGCCTGTCCTATGAGGACGCCCGCGAGCAGATCCGTCGGGAAATGATCATCAGCCGTGTGCGTCAACGCCGGGTGGCCGAACGTATCCAGGTCAGCGACCAGGAAGTGGAAAACTTCCTCGAGTCGGAAAGCGGCAAGATGCAGCTGTCGGTCGAGTACCGCCTGGCCAACATCCTGATTCGCGTGCCGGATGCGGCCTCCGCCGACGAAATCCAGGCAGCCGATCGCCGGGCTCAGGAGCTGTACCAGCAACTGCAGCAAGGCGCCGACTTTGCCCAGTTGGCGATTGCCAGCTCGGCCAGTGAAACCGCTCTTGAGGGCGGTAACATGGGCTGGCGTAAAGCAGCCCAGCTGCCGGCACCGTTTGACTCGATGATCGGCGCCCTGAGCGTTGGCGAAACCAGCGAGCCGATTCGCACCCCAGGCGGCTTTATACTGATCAAACTGCTGGAAAAACGCGGCGGCGAGACCCAGGTGCGCGATGAAGTGCATGTGCGTCACGTGCTGATCAAACCGAGCGAAATTCGCAGTGAAGCCGAGACCAAGCGTCTGGCCGAGCGCGTTTATGAGCGTATCATGGCCGGCGAAGACTTCGCCGAACTGGCCAAAGACTTCTCGGAAGATCCGGGTTCAGCCCTCAACGGCGGCGATCTCAACTGGATCGACCCGAATGCCCTGGTGCCGGAATTCCGCGCAGTCATGGCGCAAACCGAAAGCGGTGAAGTGTCCAAACCGTTCAAGAGCGCCTTCGGCTGGCACGTCCTGCAGGTCATGGGCCGCCGTGCCACCGACGGCAGCGAGCAGTTCCGCAAGCAACAAGCCCTCAGCGTTCTGCGTAACCGCAAATACGAAGATGAGTTGCAAGCCTGGCTGCGCCAGATCCGCGACGAGGCCTACGTAGAAAGCAAGCTGTGAGCCTGCCCCGCTTTGCCGTTACCCCCGGCGAGCCCGCCGGCATTGGTCCCGACCTGTGCCTGCTGCTCGCCGCGCAAGCCCAACCTTACCCACTGATCGCCATCGCCAGCCAGCCCTTGCTGGCGGCGCGGGCGAGCCAGTTGCAACTAACCGTGCAGTTAATCCCGGTTGAGCCCGGCCACTGGCCCGAGCAACCGGCGGCTGCAGGTAGCCTGTACGTCTGGGACACGCCACTGAGCGCCCCTGTGGTGGCCGGCCAGCTGGACCCGGCCAACGCAGCTTATGTCCTGGAAACCTTGCACCGCGCGGGTTCCGGCTGCATCAACGGCGACTTTGCCGGGATGATCACCGCGCCCGTACACAAAGGCGTGATCAACCAGGCTGGCATCCCCTTCTCCGGCCACACCGAATACCTGGCCGAGCTGACCCACACCGAACAGGTGGTGATGATGCTCGCCACCCATGGTCTGCGGGTTGCGCTGGTAACCACCCACCTGCCCCTGCGCGATGTCGCTGATGCCATCACGCCTGAGCGCCTCGAACGGGTCACCCGCATCCTGCATGCCGACCTGGTCAACAAGTTCGGCATTGCCGCGCCGCGCATCCTGGTCTGCGGCCTCAACCCCCATGCCGGTGAAAGCGGGCACATGGGCCGCGAGGAAATCGACATCATCGAGCCGTGCCTGGCACGCCTGCGTGACGACGGCTTGAACCTGATCGGCCCGCTGCCCGCCGACACCTTGTTCACCCCCAAGCACCTGGAGCACTGCGATGCGGTGCTGGCCATGTACCACGATCAAGGCCTGCCCGTGCTCAAGTACAAAGGCTTCGGCGCGGCGGTGAACATCACCCTCGGCCTGTCGATTATCCGCACCTCGGTCGACCACGGCACCGCCCTGGACCTGGCCGGCAGCGGCAAGGTCGACACCGGCAGCCTGCAGGTCGCACTGCAAACCGCCTACCAGATGGCCGTGCACGGCTAGCAGGTCTGTTCCCGCCTCATTCGCGAGCGCAATGAAACGGGAGCAGACCCTGAGCGCAAACACCGAACGGTGCGGCTTTGCTGTTAAACTGCCGGCCTTTTGCATTCGCTCAAGCGTATCGCTTGAGGCCCGGAGCCGCGTCCATGACCGAGAATTACCAACACCGCGCGCGCAAGCGCTTCGGCCAGAACTTCCTGCACGATGCTGGGGTGATTCACCGCATCCTGCGCGGCATCCACGCCCGTCCGGGCGAGCGCCTGCTGGAAATCGGTCCAGGTCAGGGTGCGCTCACCGAAGGTCTGCTCAACAGCGGTGCACAGTTGGATGTGATCGAACTGGACCACGATCTGGTGCCCATTCTGCGCGCCAAGTTCGGCAGCAACCCGGCCCTCAACCTGCACCAGGGCGATGCCCTGAAGTTCGACTTCAACAGCCTCAACCCGGAGCCGCGCAGCCTGCGCGTGGTCGGCAACCTGCCGTACAACATCTCGACCCCGCTGATCTTCCATCTGCTGGCCAATGCCGGGGTGATCCGCGACATGCACTTTATGCTGCAAAAGGAAGTGGTCGAGCGCCTGGCTGCCACCCCTGGCGGCGGTGACTGGGGCCGCCTGTCGATCATGGTGCAGTACCACTGCCGCGTGGAGCACCTGTTCAACGTCGGCCCAGGCGCCTTCAATCCACCGCCGAAAGTCGACTCCGCCATCGTCCGTCTAACCCCCCACGACGTGCTGCCGCACCCAGCCAAGGACCATCGTCTGCTTGAGCGCGTGGTCCGTGAAGCCTTTAACCAACGGCGTAAAACCCTGCGTAACACCCTCAAGGCCCTGCTCAGCACAGCTGAAATCGAAGCCGCCGGTGTTGATGGCAGCCTGCGCCCGGAACAGCTCGACCTGGCCGCCTTCGTGCGCCTGGCCGACCAGCTCAGCCTGCAGCCGAGCCCGCAGACAAGCGCCGACTAAGGCCCTAGACTCAGCTTTTGGCCGCACCCGCCTGGCGGGCTGCGGTCCAGCGCCAGGCCCATCCGGCTCCGACCCTATTCAGCAGAGCCCTGCCCATGCCCAAACCCGCACAGCAAATCGACGTCAGCGTCACCTCGCGCTTTCTGCCGGAACAATCACAACCGGAACAGAACCGCTATGCCTTCGCCTACACGGTCACCCTCAACAACAGCGGCCAACTGGCAGCCAAGTTGCTGAGCCGCCACTGGGTGATTACCGACGGCGATGGCCATGTGCAGGAAGTCCGCGGCCCCGGTGTGGTCGGCCAGCAGCCGCGGCTCGAACCCGGCGAGCAATACAGCTACAGCAGCGGCACCTTGATGACCACCCGCGTGGGCTTTATGCAAGGCAGCTACCAGATGCAGACCGATGACGGCGCCACTTTCGACGCCCCCATCGCCCCCTTCCGCCTAGTGGTCCCGGGAGCGCTGCACTGACATGACCGTCTACGCCGTCGGCGACCTGCAAGGCTGCCTGCAACCGCTGCAATGCCTGCTCAAAGAGGTGGCCTTCGACCCCGCCAAGGATCGCCTGTGGCTGGTCGGCGACCTGGTCAACCGTGGCCCGCAGTCGCTGGAAACCCTGCGCTTTCTCTACGCCATGCGCGACTCCCTGACCTGCGTGCTGGGCAATCACGATTTGCACCTGCTGGCCGTGGCGCACAACCGCGAGCGCCTGAAAAAGGGCGACACCCTGCAGGAAATTCTCGATGCTCCCGATCGCGACGACCTGCTCAACTGGCTGCGCCAGCAAAAACTCCTGCACTACGACGCCGAGCGCGACACCCTGCTGGTGCATGCCGGTATTCCGCCACAGTGGACCCTGAACAAAGCCCTCAAGCGCGCGGCGGAGGTGGAAGACGCCTTGCGCGATGACACGCGCCTGCCGCTGTTTCTCGAGGGCATGTACGGCAATCAGCCGAACCGCTGGGACAAGGATCTGCAAGGCATCGCCCGCCTGCGGGTGATCACCAATTACCTGACCCGCATGCGGTTTTGCAGCGCCGATGGCAGCCTCGACCTGAAGAGCAAGGAGGGCGTCGACAGTGCCCCCGCCGGCTTCGCCCCCTGGTTCAGCTACGACAACCGCAAGACCCGCAGCCATAAAATCATTTTTGGCCACTGGGCAGCCCTCGAAGGGCGCTGCACCCAACCCAACCTGTTCGCCCTGGACAGCGGCTGCGTATGGGGCGGCGCCATGACCCTGCTGAACCTCGACAGCGGCGCCAAACACCTGTGCCAGTGCCACGAACAGCGGCGCCCTGCCGCACCCACGACCACAACCCACGAACAACCCCGCAGCGAGGCAAGCCCATGACTGACTTCAAACGCATCGCCCCAGCCCAGGCTCAGGCCCTGCGCGCCCAGGGTGGCGTAGTGGTCGATATCCGTGACCCACAAAGCTTCGCCATGGGCCATATCAGCGGCTCCCAACACCTGGACAACCACTCCCTGCACGACTTTATCGCCAAGGCCGATCTCGACCAGCCGCTCGTGGTGGTCTGCTACCACGGCAACTCCAGCCAAAGCGCCGCTGCCTACCTGGTCGGCCAAGGCTTTGCCGAGGTCTACAGCCTCGACGGCGGCATCGAGCTATGGCGCAGCACCTACCCTGCCGAAATCAGCCCCCCCCGCCCTAGGGTCCCGGCGGCGTTTTTGTGGGGGTTTTTCCTTATTTATAAAATCTCCCCCTTCCCCCAAAACCGCCGGCCCAATAAAGAAAATCAAAGCGCGGCCGAATAAAAAATATTTCACCATCCAGCCCGCCGCCGCCGCGCCCTGCACCGACAAATCGGCAGACGGGCGGCGCGCCAGCCCTTGACCTCGCCGATTCCGAACTATTCTTTGCCATAGGCCCTGCTTGATCAGAACGAGCTGCCCGCAGCTCATGGCCATTGATGAGATCTTTTGGTGTCCCGGGGGATTCACGTCAGCTGCGTGGCAACCACTGCACGACTGGTCCCATGGCGACTCCGAGCCCCGCGAGGTGACGTCATGACTATTTTCAGCCACTTCCAGAACCGCTTCGAGGCCACCCGCCAGGAGGAGTACTCCCTGCAGGAGTACCTCGACCTGTGCAAACAGGATCGCAGCGCCTACGCCACCGCCGCCGAGCGCCTGCTGATGGCCATCGGTGAGCCGCAACTGGTGGACACCACCAGCAACTCGCGACTGTCGAGGATCTTCTCCAACAAGGTGATCCGCCGCTACCCGGCCTTCGCCGACTTCCATGGTATGGAAGAGTGCATCGACCAGATCGTCGCCTACTTCCGCCACGCTGCCCAAGGTCTGGAGGAAAAGAAACAGATCCTCTACCTGCTCGGCCCGGTGGGTGGCGGCAAGTCGTCGCTGGCGGAAAAACTCAAGCACCTGATGGAGAAAGTGCCCTTCTATGCGATCAAGGGCTCGCCGGTGTTCGAGTCGCCTCTGGGGCTGTTCAATGCCGCCGAAGACGGCGCCATCCTCGAAGAAGACTTCGGCATTCCGCAGCGCTACCTGTCCACCATCATGTCGCCCTGGGCGGCCAAGCGCCTGGCCGAGTACGGCGGCGACATCAGCCAGTTCCGCGTGGTCAAGCTCTACCCATCGATCCTCAACCAGATCGCCGTGGCCAAGACCGAGCCGGGCGACGAAAACAACCAGGACATCTCCGCCCTGGTCGGCAAGGTCGACATCCGCAAGCTGGAGGAATACCCGCAGAACGATGCCGACGCCTACAGCTACTCCGGCGCCCTGTGCCGCGCCAACCAGGGCCTGATGGAGTTCGTCGAGATGTTCAAGGCGCCGATCAAGGTGCTGCATCCGCTGCTGACGGCCACTCAGGAAGGCAACTACAACAGCACCGAAGGCCTCGGCGCGATTCCGTTTATGGGCATCCTGCTGGCCCACTCCAACGAGTCCGAGTGGCACAGCTTCCGCAACAACAAGAACAACGAAGCCTTTATCGACCGCATCTACATCGTCAAGGTGCCCTACTGCCTGCGCGTCAGCGACGAGATCAAGATCTACGAGAAACTGCTGTTCAACAGTTCCCTGGCCAATGCCCACTGCGCGCCGGACACCCTGAAGATGCTCGCCCAGTTCTCGGTCTTGAGTCGCCTCAAGGAGCCGGAAAACTCCAACGTCTACTCGAAGATGCGCGTGTATGACGGCGAAAACCTCAAGGACACCGACCCCAAGGCCAAGTCGCTGCAGGAGTATCGCGACAGCGCCGGTGTCGACGAGGGCATGAATGGCCTGTCGACCCGCTTCGCCTTCAAGATCCTCTCCAAGGTGTTCAACTTCGACCCCCACGAGATCGCCGCCAACCCGGTGCACCTGCTGTACGTACTGGAGCAGCAGATCGAGCAAGAGCAATTCCCTGCCGAGGTGCGCGAACGCTACCTGCGCTACCTGAAGGAATACCTGGCGCCGCGCTATATCGAGTTTATCGGCAAGGAAATCCAGACCGCCTACCTGGAGTCCTACAGCGAATACGGGCAAAACATCTTCGACCGCTATGTGCTGTACGCCGACTTCTGGATTCAGGATCAGGAATACCGCGACCCGGAAACCGGCGAAATTCTCAACCGCGTGGCCCTCAACGAGGAGTTGGAGAAGATCGAAAAACCCGCCGGCATCAGCAACCCGAAAGATTTCCGCAACGAAATCGTCAACTTCGTCCTGCGTGCCCGCGCCAACAACAATGGCAAAAACCCAACCTGGCTGAGCTACGAGAAGCTGCGGGTGGTGATCGAGAAGAAAATGTTCTCCAACACCGAAGACCTGCTGCCCGTTATCAGCTTCAACGCCAAAGCCAGCAAGGAGGACCAGCAAAAACACAACGATTTCATCACCCGCATGGTCGAGCGTGGCTACACCGAGAAACAGGTGCGCCTGCTGTCCGAGTGGTACCTGCGGGTGCGCAAGTCGCAGTAAGCGACCGGTCGTTGTTGCCGCCAGGCTGTTTGACCGCCGCCTGGCGAATCCGTCTGCCCTGCACGCGGGTTCAAAGGAGTTGCCATGAGCTATGTGATAGACCGCCGCCTGAACGGCAAGAACAAGAGCACGGTGAACCGGCAGCGCTTTCTGCGCCGTTACCGCGAGCACATCAAAAAGGCCGTGGAAGAAGCCGTCAGTCGCCGCTCGATCACCGACATGGAGCACGGCGAGCAGATCAGCATTCCTGGCCGTGATACCGACGAGCCGGTCCTGCACCACGGCCGCGGTGGCAAGCAGACGGTGGTCCACCCCGGCAACAAGGAGTTCGTCAGCGGCGAGCAAATCGCCCGCCCCAGCGGCGGAAGCGGCGGCAAAGGCGCAGGCAAAGCCAGCAACTCCGGCGAGGGCATCGACGAGTTCGTATTCCAGATCACCCAGGAAGAGTTTCTCGACTTCATGTTCGAGGACCTGGAGCTGCCCAACCTGGTCAAACGCCACCTGACCGGCAGCGAAACCTTCAAGACCGTACGCGCCGGCATCAGCAATGATGGCAACCCCTCGCGGATCAACATCGTCCGCACCCTGCGCTCGGCCCACGCCCGACGCATCGCCCTGTCCGGCAGCAGCCGGGCCAAACTGCGCAGCTGCATGGCCGAACTGGAGCGCCTGCTGCGCGACGAACCGGACAACTTCGACGACATTCGCCAGCAAGAAGAGCAAATCAGCCAGTTGCGCGCGCGCATCAAGCGCGTGCCTTTTCTCGACACCTTCGACCTCAAGTACAACCTGCTGGCCAAGCAGCCCAACCCCAGTTCGAAAGCCGTGATGTTCTGCCTGATGGACGTTTCCGGCTCCATGACCCAGGCCACCAAGGACGTGGCCAAGCGCTTTTTCATCCTTCTTTATCTGTTCCTCAAGCGCAATTACGACAAGATCGAGGTGGTGTTCATTCGCCACCACACCAGCGCGAAAGAGGTCGACGAGGAGGAGTTTTTCTATTCCCGCGAGACCGGCGGCACCATCGTCTCCAGCGCCCTGAAACTGATGCAGGAGATCATGGCCGAGCGCTATGCGGTCAACGAATGGAACATCTACGCCGCCCAGGCGTCCGACGGCGATAACTGGAATGACGACTCACCGGTGTGCCGCGACATTCTGATCAAGCAGATCATGCCGTTTATGCAGTACTTCACCTACGTCGAGATCACCCCGCGCGAGCACCAGGCACTGTGGCTCGAATATGAACAGGTCGGCGAGGCCTTTGCCGATAGTTTTGCCCAGCAACAGCTGATCTCCAGCGGCGACATTTACCCGGTATTTCGCGAACTCTTTCAACGGAGGCTGGCGACATGACCCCACCCAGCAAAGCGCCCGGTGAACGGGCCGCACAACCGCTGTCCACGGGTTCGGAATGGACCTTCGAGCTGATTCGTAGCTACGACCACGAGATCGCTCGCCTGGCCAAACGCTATGCCCTGGATACCTATCCGAACCAGATCGAGGTGATCACCGCCGAGCAGATGATGGACGCCTACGCCTCCGTCGGCATGCCGCTGGGCTATCACCACTGGTCCTACGGCAAGCATTTTCTCAGCACGGAAAAGTCCTACACCCGCGGCCAAATGGGCCTGGCCTACGAGATCGTGATCAACTCCGACCCGTGCATCGCCTACCTGATGGAAGAAAACACCATCTGCATGCAAGCCCTGGTAGTAGCCCACGCCTGCTACGGCCACAACAGTTTCTTCAAGGGCAACTACCTGTTCCGCACCTGGACCGATGCCAGCTCGATCATCGACTACCTGGTGTTTGCCAAGCAGTACATCATGCAATGCGAGGAGCGCCACGGCATTGATGCCGTCGAGGAACTGCTGGACTCCTGCCACGCCCTGATGAACTACGGCGTCGACCGCTACAAGCGCCCTTACCCGATCTCTGCTGAGGAAGAACGCCAGCGCCAGCAGGACCGCGAAGAGCACCTGCAAAAGCAGATCAACGACCTCTGGCGCACCATCCCGAAAGGCGCCAGCAAGGGTGCGGACAAGGACAACGCACGCTTCCCCGCCGAACCTCAGGAAAACATCCTTTATTTTCTGGAAAAACACGCGCCCCTGCTCGAGCCCTGGCAGCGCGAAGTGGTGCGCATCGTGCGCAAGATCTCGCAGTATTTTTACCCGCAACGCCAGACTCAGGTGATGAACGAGGGCTGGGCCACCTTCTGGCACTACACCCTGATGAACGACCTGTATGACGAAGGCCTGGTCACCGACGGCTTTATGCTGGAGTTCCTCCAGTACCACACCGGCGTGATCGCCCAACCGGGCTTCGACAGCCCTTACTACAGCGGCATCAACCCCTATGCCCTGGGCTTTGCCATGTACCGCGACATCCGCCGGATCTGCGAAGAACCAACCGAAGAAGACCGCCTGTGGTTCCCCGAGATTGCCGGCAGCGACTGGCTGGCCACGTTGAAGTTCGCCATGCAGAGCTTCAAGGACGAGAGTTTTATCCTGCAGTACCTGTCGCCCAAGGTGATCCGCGACTTCAAGCTGTTCAGCATCCTCGACGACGACCGCCGCGAAGACCTGCTGGTACCTGCCATCCACGATGAAAACGGCTACCGCAGCATCCGTGAACTGCTGGCCGCGCAATACAACCTGGGCAACCGCGAGCCCAATATCCAGATCTGGAGCATCGACCGCCGCGGCGACCGCTCACTGACCCTGCGCCACCAGCAACACGAGCGCAAACCACTGGGCGACTCCACCGAAGAGGTGCTCAAGCACCTGCACCGCCTGTGGGGCTTTGATATTCATCTGGAAAGCCGCCAGGGCGAGCAACTGATCAGCACCCTGCACGTCCCACCCAAGAACGACAGCGAGCTGCCACGCCTGGACCTGGCCATGCCACCCATTTGATTGGTTGACCGAGGCGCTGACCGTGGTGAGCATGCTGGCATTTCCCCGGAGCCCTTGGCTGATGCGCATATTCCCCGTTTTGCTGGTGTGCCTGGCCTTGGCCACCTGCTCCAGCCACCTGCTGTTGCCGCAGGTGACAACCCCAGCCCAACCCGGCCTGCGCGACCTCAGCAGTGTGCAGCTGATCGCCGTAAGCGCCAGCAACGACAGCCAAGCCCCCGCCGAACGGGCAGCCCTGCTCACCAGCCTGCTGCGCGACGGCCTGAGCCTGCGCGGCTACCGTGAAGGCTCGCCAGCGCAACTGCGCGCTTACTACTGGCTGGGGCTGCGCAGCGAACCCGTTGAACTCAGCACCGATCTGCCACCGCCTGGCCTCCTTGGCCCTTACCAGAGCGTGCACCGCCTTAAGGAAGAGCGGGCCACCCTGCACCTGCGCCTTACCGACCTGCAGGACCACGTGCTCTGGGAAGGCCAGGTCGACACCGGCCTCAGCCCCGCCTGGGACAGCGACGAGCAACTGCACAAGGCCAGCAACGCCCTGCTGCAACAAGTGCCCATGGCCCGCTAAGCCCCATACTCCTGGCTCAGGCGGTATGCTGTAGGCCTGACGAAGGAGTTCCCATGCAGATTTACAAGGTCGGCGGCGCTGTGCGCGACCGCTTGCTCGGCCAACCGGTCACCGACATCGACTGGCTGGTGGTAGGCGCTACGGTTGAACAGATGCTGGCTCAGGGCTTTCGCCCGGTCGGCGACGACTTCCCGGTGTTTCTCCACCCGCAAACGGGCGAGGAATATGCCCTCGCCCGCACCGAGCGCAAATCCGGCCAGGGCTACGGTGGTTTCACCTTCTTCGCCAGCCCGGACGTCAGCGTCGAAGACGACCTGATTCGCCGCGACCTGACCATCAACGCCATGGCCGAAGACGCCAAGGGCCAGTTGTACGACCCCTATGGCGGCCAGCGCGACCTCGAAGCCCGCCTACTGCGCCATGTATCCCCGGCCTTCGCCGAAGACCCGCTGCGTGTGCTGCGCGTCGCCCGCTTTGCCGCGCGCTACGCAACCCTGGGCTTTCACGTGGCCGATGAAACCCTGGCGTTGATGCGCCAACTCAGCGAATCCGGTGAATTGCAGGCACTGACCGCCGAACGCAGCTGGAAGGAAATCTCCCGCGCCCTGATGGAGCCGCGCCCAGACGTGTTCATCCGCGTACTGCACGCGTGTGGCGCCCTACAAGAGCTGCTGCCGGAAGTCGACGCGCTGTTCGGTGTCCCGCAGCCCGCCGCCCATCACCCGGAAATCGACACCGGCGAGCACGTGCTCAGCGTGCTGCGCCAATGCGCCGAACACCAGCAGCCACTGACGGTGCGCTGGGCCTGCCTGCTGCACGATGTCGGCAAGGGCCTGACGCCAGAGGCCGAGTGGCCCCGGCATATCGCCCACGAGCGCACGGGGCTGAAGCTGATCCGCGCAATCAATCAACGCTACAAGGCGCCCAAGGATTGCCAGGAGCTGGCCGTGCAGGTCGGCGAGTTCCACACCCACGGCCATCGCGCGCTGGAGCTCAAGGCCGCCACCCTGCTCAAGCTGCTGCAAGGTTTCGATGTGTTCCGCCGTCCGCAGCGCTTTGAAGAGTTTATCGCCGCCTGCGAGATGGATGCCCGCGGCCGCCTGGGCTTCGAGCAGCGCGCCTACCCGCAAGCCGACTACCTGCGCGCCGCCATGCACGCCGCCCGTGCGGTGGCCGTGCAACCGCTGCTTGAACGCGGCCTGCAGGGTGCCGCACTGGGCGCCGCATTGCAGGAAGCACGCCTGCAGGCGCTGCAGCAATTTCGGCAGAACACAGCACGACCGTAGCGCCGCCCGCCGCACACTGATAGGCTGCAGGCCTTGCAGCACTAGGCCTCCAGCCAATACAAGCATGTTTTTTGACGCCAAAAACTGAGCGCATGAGCTTTACTTAACAAGAGCCTGCCTTGCCACGCGCCAACGTGCGTGCATCAGCGCCGAACAGGCCACGCCGGAGACCTCACCTTGCATCTCAATCGTTCAGTGTTTATGCGCGCCAATCGAAACGTTCTCTGCACCGTCCTGCTGACACTCTGGTCGGCGCTGACCCAGGCCGAATCCACCCCGGAGAGCGCCACACTGCGCGCCACTCAGGTCGCCCACGTGGTGCACGGTATTCTCAGCTATGCCCGTTGGCCGCAGCAGCCGCAAAGCCTGCGCCTGTGTGTGATCGCGCCAACCGAGTACGCCGACTTGCTGTGGCAAAATCACGAGCTGGAATCCCTCCTGCCGGTACAAGCCAAACGCCTGCTAATCGACAGTCCGCTGCTGGAAACCGACTGTGAAGCTGTCTACCTCGGCGTAATCGAAGAAAGCCAGCGCATCGAGCTGTTCAGCCGCCTGGTCGGCAAACCAATTCTGACCATCAGTGAAGCCAGCCAGGCCTGCAGTGAAGGCAGCCTGTTCTGCCTCGGCATCAGCGATGAGCATGTGGCGTTCAAGGTCAACCTAGACGCCGTCGCCCGCAGCGGCATCCGTATTCACCCCAACGTGCTGCAGCTGGGCAAGCGTGCAGGCCCACAGCCATGAACCGCAGAAAACCCAAAGTCACTCAACAGCGCCTCAGCCTGCGCCGCCTGCTGCAGCGCGCGCACCTGCGCGTCGCCCTGCTGGCCATGGGGCTGACCAGCCTGTCGCTGACCCTGGTCAGCCTGCTGGCGCTCAGCACCTACGCCGGCCATAACCTGCAACTGATTGCCCGCTCCCTGGCTTACACCCTGGAAGCTGCCGTGGTGTTCAATGACCGCACCGCGGTACGCGAAACCCTGGAGCAGGTCTGCAAGAGCGAAGAAATCGCCCAGGTGGCCGTCTTCGATAAAAACGGCGCGCTGCTCGCCCGCCTGGACGCCCCCAAAAGCACGGTACTGAACAGCGCCGAGCAAGCCATCGCCCACCTGCTGCTGCCGGACGTGGTGATCCAGCCCATCACCTACCAGGGCCAACAGATCGGCGCACTGCACCTCAGCGGCCAAGACACCACCCTGCTGCGCTTCCTGCTCGGCGGCCTGTTCGGTCTGCTGGCCAGCCTGGCGCTCAGTGCATTGGGCGCGATCTACGGCTCCAAACGCATACAACGGGCGATTACCGAACCGCTGCGCAACCTGTCGCACGTGGCGCACAGTATTTCTACACAGCGCACCTTCAACGAGCGCGTGCCGGCCACCCCGATCGCCGACCTCAACGAGCTGGCCGAGAATTTCAACGCACTGCTCGATCAACTTGAGGCCTGGCAGCACCAACTGGAGCGCGAGAATGCCTCGCTGGCGCACCAAGCCAGCCACGATGCACTGACCGGGCTGCCCAACCGCGCCTTTTTCGAATCGCGCCTGCTCGGCAGCATGCGCCAAGCCCGCGACAGCAACACCCAGATGGCGGTGATGTTTCTCGACAGCAACCGCTTCAAGGAGATCAACGATCAGCTCGGCCATGCCGCTGGCGACGCTGTGCTGATCGCCATCGCCCAGCGCCTGCGCGCCCAGCTGCGTGAAGGTGACACCGTCGCGCGCCTGGGTGGCGACGAGTTTGCGGTGCTGCTCGAGCCCATCCACCATGAAAATGACGCGGCACTGATCGCCGACAAAATCAT
Organism: Pseudomonas sp.; assembly: GCA_034519305.1. Lineage (GTDB taxonomy): Bacteria > Pseudomonadota > Gammaproteobacteria > Pseudomonadales > Pseudomonadaceae > Aquipseudomonas. The sequence goes on along the minus strand of JAXHOM010000020.1, from coordinate 69,792 downwards.
CGACAGCATGCGCGCGCCCATCGCCCTTCCCGAAGGCGGCAGCATCACCAACTCACTCAGTATCGGCATCGCCCTCTACCCGAAGCATGCCGACAACCCTGAAGCCCTCGTGCACAAAGCGGATGTCGCCATGTATCAAGCCAAGCGCAACCAGGGCGGACGAACCATGGCCAAAGGCCAGAACTCAATTACCAACTGAAAAGGAACTTCATCGTGCGCAGTTTAATTCGATTGCTGTTGATCAGCGTGCTCGGCGCAGCACTCCTCAGCGGCTGCCAGAGCGCCCCCAAAGGCCTCAGCGCCGAACAGGTGGCAGTGCTCAAGAGCAATGGTTTCCAGTGGACCGAAGATGGCTGGGAGCTGGGCCTCTCCGGAAAAGTGCTGTTCGACACCAACTCCGAAGTCGTCTCCAGCGCCAGCAATGCCCAACTGACGCAAATCACCCGCGCCCTGCTGGGCGTCGGTATTCAGCAGGTGCGCCTGGAAGGCCACACCGACAATGTCGGCCAGGCGGCGTATAACCAGCAGCTGTCACTGCGCCGCGCGCAGACGGTGGCAACCGTGATGCAAAGTGCAGGCATGGATGCGCAGCTGATTGCGACCCACGGCATGGGCCAAAGCAAGCCGATTGCCGACAACGCCACCGCCGAAGGGCGCAGCGAAAATCGGCGCGTGGCGATTATCGTCAGCACACCCTGATCAGGGCTTGGCCGGGTACTCGGCGCACAAGGCCGCGGGCGTTAGCGGCTGCTCACGCCAGCTGAACGCCACCGGCCACAGCTGCTGCTCAATCTGCGCCGTCTGCCAGAGGTCGGCAAAGCAACGCTGCACACCGGGATGCACGGTATGCGCCGCGTGCAAAGCCAGCGGCCAAAGCACAAAGGCATTTTTGAGGATTTCAGCCCGCGGCAGCACCAGGCCATCAAAATCGCCCACCTGCTCGCCATACAGCAGCACATCGATATCCAGCGGCAGGCCCTTGCGGCCGGGGGCGTAGCGGCCATTGTCGGCCTCGATCAGCTTCAGTCGCTGGTCCAACTCCGCCAGTGTCAAATCGGTCTCGCCCGACACCACCAGATTGAAGAATGGGCCACTGCTGATACCTACCGGCTCGCTCTCGAACACCGGCGAGCACTGCAGGGAACCGACAAAGCCGGCCAAGGCATCGAGCCCGGCGCGCAGGTGCCGTTCGCGCTCGATATTGCTGCCGAGGCCAAGAAATATTCGCGTCACAGGCATCCGCGCTCAATCTCCACGCCTACGCCACTGGCGGCCGGCACGGCACCGGGCTTGGTCAGTTTGAGGCGCAGCCAGGGAATGTGAAATTCGTCCATCAGCAGCGCCGCCAGGCGTTCGGCGAAGGTTTCCACCAGGATAAATTGCGCGTCCTGGGCAAAGGCCTGAATGCGTGTCGAGACCGTGGCGTAATCCAGCGCCAGGCTCAGGTCATCATTGGCCGCCGGCTTGCGGTTGTCCCAGGCGAAGCTCAAGTCTAGGCGCAGGCACTGGCGAATCTCGCGCTCCCAATCGTAGGCGCCGATCACCGTATCGACCTCCAGCCCTTCGATAAACACTCTGTCCACGTACGCTGCTCCGGCACGACAAGGGCGCCATGCGCCGTTAGAATCGGGGCTTACCCGCCCCGGAATGGAAACCATGTTTTGGCTCTTGGCGTTCCTCGCCTACCTGCTCGGCTCCCTGTCGTTTGCCATCCTGCTCAGTCGCCTGGCGGGCGGCCCCGACCCCCGTGATGGCGGCTCGGGCAACCCCGGCGCCAGCAACATGCTACGCCTGGCGGGAAAAAAACTGGCCATCCTCACCCTTCTCGGTGACTTGAGCAAAGGCCTGCTGCCAGTACTGGTGGCGGCGGCCTGGCACTTCAGCATCCAGCAACAAGCCTGGGTTGGTCTGGCGGCAGTCGTTGGTCACCTCTACCCGGTGTTTTTTCGCTTCCGTGGCGGCAAGGGCGTGGCCACTGCCGCCGGCATGCTCCTGGGCCTCTACCCGCCCGCAGCTTTACTGGCGGTAGGCGCCTGGCTGCTGAGCTTTCAGCTGACCCGCATCAGCTCCCTCGCTGCGCTGATCGCCACACCGCTGACACTGCCCTTGCTGGCCTGGCAACAACCCGGCGCCCTGCTGCCCATGAGCGCGCTGTGCGGCCTGATTGTCTGGCGCCACCGCGGCAATTTACGCGACCTGTTCGCCGGGCGCGAACGGCATTTTTGAGCGATCAACCTGCAGCCGCCTCATAACGGCAACAATTGCTCCATTGGCCAACGAGCCTGCACACCAATCGCGGGGCCGTCCTGCTGCCCCGCCAGCAGGCGCTGACAGCCCGCATACGCGATCATCGCACCGTTATCGGTACAGAACCGTGGCCGCGCGTAGAAGACCTGACCACCGAGCTCCTTGAGCATCTTCTCCAGACCACTGCGCAATGCCTGATTGGCACTCACGCCGCCGGCGATAACCAGACTCTTCAAATGCGTGTGCTTCAGCGCGCGCTTGCATTTGATGGTCAGGGTTTCCACCACCGCCTGCTGAAACGCCAGGGCGATATCACAACGAACCTGCTCGTCAGCCTCGCCACCCGTGCGCTGTTGCTGCCAGGTGTTCAAGGCAAAGGTCTTCAAACCGCTGAAACTGAAGTCCAGCCCAGGCCGATCGGTCATCGGCCGCGGGAAAACAAACCGCCCAGGCACGCCACGTTCAGCCAGGCGCGCAATCTCCGGCCCGCCCGGATAGACCAGCCCGAGCATCTTGGCGGTCTTGTCGAAGGCCTCGCCAGCGGCATCGTCCAGCGACTCGCCGAGCAAGGCATAACGGCCGATGCCATCCACGCGTACCAACTGGGTATGGCCACCCGACACCAACAAAGCGACGAACGGAAACTGCGGCGGCTGCTCTTCCAGCATTGGCGCCAGCAAATGACCTTCCATGTGGTGCACGCCCAGCGCCGGAATCTCCCAGGCAAACGCCAGCGCCTGGGCGCACGAAGCGCCCACCAGCAAGGCACCGACCAGGCCGGGGCCCGCGGTATAGGCAATGGCGTCAATGTCCTGGGCCGTACACCCCGCCTCCTCCAGCACCTGGCGGATCAACGGCAGCATGCGCTTGACGTGATCGCGCGAGGCCAACTCCGGCACAACGCCGCCGTAGGCACGGTGCAAATCAATCTGACTGAACAGCGCATCGGCCAGCAGACCACGCTCACTGTCGTATAACGCGACGCCGGTTTCGTCGCAGGAAGTCTCTAATCCCAGCACTAGCATGGGTTTGCGCCTTTAAGGGTGGGCAAAATCGAAGGCGCGCATGATAATGCCCACCCCGGGCACCGACCAGCGGTTTTCGATCAGAGGCTTTGCATTCCTCGCGCCAAGGGGTTAACATCCGCAACCCTTAAAAACCGACGTTCTCCCGTGCCATTTGCCAGGAGTGCGTTCACCATCGGTACATTGTGAAGGTAAGCCCTGGATGCCAGCCGTCAAAGTTAAAGAGAACGAACCCTTCGACGTAGCTCTGCGTCGCTTCAAGCGCTCCTGCGAAAAGGCCGGTGTACTGGCTGAAGTGCGCAGCCGCGAATTCTACGAAAAGCCCACCTCTGAGCGTAAGCGCAAGGCAGCAGCTGCTGTTAAGCGTCACGCGAAGAAAGTGCAGCGCGAACAGCGCCGTCACGTGCGCATGTACTAAGTTACACGTCGCACCGCTAGCGCTTCAGCACAATGCCCGACCTCGGTCGGGCATTGCGTTTTTACTGAGCACCACTCCGCTTCGCAGATTCGCGAATGGCCGGAGTTTTTTTGTTTTATCCGCCCGCCCAGTCACCGCCTTCGAGCAGTATCCTGACCCCTTATGGCCGGCCTGATTCCACAATCGTTTATCGACGACCTCCTCAACCGCACCGACATCGTCGACGTGGTGAGTTCGCGCGTGCAACTGAAAAAAGCCGGCAAGAATTACAGCGCCTGCTGCCCGTTTCACAAGGAGAAAACTCCCTCTTTCAGCGTCAGCCCCGATAAACAGTTCTACTACTGCTTCGGCTGTGGCGCCGGCGGCAACGCCCTCGGCTTTATCATGGACCACGACCATCTGGACTTCGTCCAGGCCGTGGAAGACCTGGCCAAGCAGGCCGGCATGGAAGTGCCGCGCGAAGAAAGCGGCCGCCCGCACACACCGCGCCAGCCCACCGACTCACCGCTGTATCCGCTATTAACAGCAGCCGCTGAGTTTTACCGCCAGGCCCTGAAAAGCCATCCGACCCGCAAAGCGGCCGTCGATTACCTGAAAGGCCGCGGCCTTTCCGGCGAAATTGCCCGCGACTTCGGCCTCGGCTTCGCCCCGCCAGGCTGGGACAACCTCTACAAACATCTGGGTGGCGACAACCTGGCGCAGAAGCACCTGATCGACGCCGGTCTGCTGGTGGAAAACGCCGAGAACCCCGAGAAGGTCAAACGCTACGACCGCTTTCGCGACCGAGTGATTTTCCCCATTCGCGACAGCCGCGGACGCATCATCGCCTTCGGCGGCCGGGTACTGGGCGACGACAAACCCAAGTACCTGAACTCCCCGGAAACCCCGGTCTTCCATAAAGGCCAGGAACTCTACGGCCTTTATGAGGCGCGCCAGAGCAATCGCCACCTCGACGAGATCATGGTGGTTGAGGGCTACATGGACGTTATCGCCCTGGCCCAGCAAGGCCTGCGCAACGCCGTCGCCACCCTCGGCACCGCCACCAGCGAAGAACACCTCAAGCGCCTGTTTCGCATCGTGCCCAGCGTGCTGTTCTGTTTTGACGGCGACTCAGCCGGCCGCAAAGCCGCCTGGCGCGCACTCGAAGCGACCCTGCCCAGCCTGCAGGACGGTCGCCGCGCACGCTTTCTGTTTCTGCCCGAAGGCGAAGACCCCGACACCTTGGTGCGCGCCGAAGGCACAGACGCCTTTCGCGCCCGCATCACCCAGCAAGCTCAGCCACTGGCCGATTACTTCTTCCAGCAACTGACCCAGGAAGCCGACCCGCGCTCCCTGGAAGGCAAGGCCCACTTGATGACCCTGGCCGCCCCGCTGATCGACAAGATCCCCGGCGCCAACCTGCGCACATTGATGCGCCAACGCCTGAGCGAAATTACCGGCCTCAGCAACGACAACAGCGCCCCCCCGGCAAGCCGCAGCACGCCCGTCAGCCAATCCAGCGCCGCGCCCGACTACCCGGACTACAGCAACATCAGCACAGGCCAGCACGACAGCCCGCCGGATTATGGCGATATTGCCGACTACGCCCACTACATCGAACCGCCTGCCGCCGACTTCGAACCACAAAAAACCTGGAAGAAAGGCGACGGCAAGAGCGGTTACAAAGACAAAAACTGGAAAAAGGGCAGCCGCGACGATCAACCGCGCGCACCGCGCAAGCCAGTTAGCGTCGAATCGCCCACCCTCACCGCCCTGCGCACGCTGCTGCATCACCCAGCACTGGCGCATAAAGTTGAGGACGCCAGCCACTTCGCTGCCGAAGACGACACCTACGCCCAACTGCTGGTCGCGCTGCTCGGCGCCCTGCAGAAAAACCCCAAGCTGCGCAGCCTGCAACTAATTGCGCGCTGGCACGGAACCGAGCAAGGCCGCCTGCTGCAGGCCCTGGCCGAGAAGGAATGGCTGATTTCAGCCGACAGCCTTGAACAACAGTTTTTCGACACTATAACTAGACTTGCAGCGCGCCAACGCGAGCGCAGCTTGGAACATTTGCTGCTCAAAGCCCGTCAAAGTGAACTGAGCCCCGAAGAAAAAGATCAGCTACGCAACCTGCTCAGCCGCAACACCGCCGCAATTACCTCGCCCCCAACTGGCGCATAAGGGGCTTTCTCGGGTATAATCCGCGGCTTGTTTTTTGCCCGCCAAGACCTTCAATGGATAGGGTGTTATGTCCGGAAAAGCGCAACAACAGTCCCGCCTCAAAGAGTTAATCAGCCGTGGTCGTGAGCAGGGTTACCTGACTTATGCGGACGTCAACGACCACCTGCCGGAAGAAATCTCCGATCCGGAACAGGTCGAAGACATCATCCGCATGATCAACGACATGGGCATCAACGTATTCGAAACCGCTCCGGATGCCGATGCCCTGCTCCTGGCTGAAGCTGATACCGACGAAGCTGCTGCCGAAGAAGCTGCTGCCGCACTGGCCGCCGTAGAAACCGACATTGGCCGCACCACTGACCCAGTGCGCATGTACATGCGTGAAATGGGCACCGTGGAGCTCCTCACCCGCGAAGGCGAGATCGAAATCGCCAAACGCATCGAGGAAGGTATCCGTGAAGTGATGGGCGCCATCGCCCACTTCCCAGGCACCGTTGACGGCATCCTGGCCGAGTACACCCGCGTCACCACCGAAGCCGGTCGCCTGACCGACGTCTTCAGCGGCTATATCGACCCGGATGACGGCATTCCGCCGCCGCCCGAAGCCGAGCCCGTTATCGAAATCGCCCCTGCGGCGGATAAAGCCGATGACGAAGAAGAGAAAGAAGGCGCCGAGGAAGAAGACGAGGTCGAAACCGGCCCCGATCCAGAGATCGCCCGCCAGCGGTTCGGCGCCGTAGCCGATCAGCTGGAGAAAACCAAAAAAGGCCCTGAAGAAGCACGGTCGTGGCAGCAAGCAAGCCATTGCTGAACTGCTGGCCCTGGCCGAGCTGTTCATGCCGATCAAACTGGTACCGAAGCAATTCGACGTACTGGTGGTCAAGGTGCGCAGCGCCCTGGAGCGCATCCGCGCCCAAGAACGCGCCATCATGCAACTGTGTGTGCGTGACGCACGCATGCCCCGCGCCGACTTCCTGCGCCTGTTCCCAGGCAATGAAATCGACGAAAGCTGGAGCGACGCTCTGGCCAAAGGCAAAAGCAAGTACGCCGAAGCTATCGGTCGCGTGCAACCGGACATCCAGCGCTGCCAGCAAAAGCTGATCGCCCTGGAAGCCGAATGCAGCCTGACCATCGGCGAAATCAAAGACATCAACCGTCGCATGTCGATCGGTGAGGCCAAGGCCCGCCGCGCGAAGAAAGAGATGGTTGAAGCCAACTTGCGTCTCGTGATCTCGATCGCCAAAAAGTACACCAACCGCGGCCTGCAGTTCCTCGACCTGATTCAGGAAGGCAACATCGGCCTGATGAAAGCGGTGGACAAGTTCGAATACCGTCGCGGCTACAAGTTCTCGACCTATGCCACCTGGTGGATTCGTCAGGCGATCACTCGCTCGATCGCCGACCAGGCCCGCACCATCCGTATTCCGGTGCACATGATCGAGACGATCAACAAGCTCAACCGCATCTCTCGTCAGATGCTTCAGGAAATGGGCCGCGAGCCCACTCCAGAAGAGCTGGGTGAGCGCATGGAAATGCCTGAGGACAAAATCCGCAAGGTATTGAAGATCGCCAAAGAACCGATCTCCATGGAAACCCCGATCGGCGACGACGAAGACTCCCACCTGGGCGACTTCATTGAAGACTCCACCATGCAATCGCCGATCGACGTGGCGACCGTGGAAAGCCTCAAAGAAGCCACCCGCGAAGTCCTCGGCGGCCTCACCGCTCGCGAAGCCAAGGTGCTGCGCATGCGTTTCGGCATCGACATGAATACCGACCACACCCTTGAGGAAGTCGGTAAACAGTTCGATGTAACCCGCGAACGTATCCGCCAGATCGAAGCCAAGGCACTGCGCAAGCTGCGCCACCCGTCACGAAGCGAGCACCTACGCTCCTTCCTCGACGAGTAACACCAAAACCCCCAGCCCCGGCTGGGGGTTTTGCATTACGCCACTGGAAACACCCGCCACCACCAGATAATTCCCCTGCGCACCGCGTTCCGTTGGCGCAAGCGCCAGGGCCTCGTTATAATCGCCCCGCTTTCTGGGGCCTGTAGCTCAGTTGGTTAGAGCAGAGGACTCATAATCCTTTGGTCCACGGTTCGAGTCCGTGTGGGCCCACCATATGAAACAACGACTTAGGTCAGCCATCGTGCTGGCCTTTTGTCGTTTATGGGCTCGATAAAAAATTTGCGTACCGTTTTGCGTACCGTTTCATTTTTGCTGCGACGGAACGCAACGAGCGCTTTAGCTCGCAGATTGATACCCAGGCAGCACTCCAATGGGTTTGTGCTACCTCCCAAACGGGTACGGTATTAGGCGTTCAGGCCGGAGAAAGGGTCTGCGTATTGCAGGAAGCGCGACACACAGAGAGTATTGCCATACCACATCTGCGACTCACTTGAGCTGTCGCACGCTCACGCCGCAACACACGGACGATGTCGCATAAGACGCGAAACCCAATGTAGATGCTGCCTAGTCACTTCTGAGTGACTGGCTTGACCCAATAACGCTCAACGGTCCTCACCGTGACGCCTAACTGACGTGCGATATCAGCTTTAGATAGGCCTTCGGCCTGCAATCGACGAGTCTCATCGCGGGTCGCATCAGCCTTCTGGCCACGAATTCCTCTCGCTGCATCTTTTGACGTGACAGGCTCGAACCGCCCAGCCTCCAGAAGCAACAGAATTTGCTTGTTGTTCGCGCCAAGGTGCTCTTCAACCGCCTGACCAGCCGAGCGCGCCTCAGCAACCAAAAGCAATTGGCTCGGTGAAACGCCCAGCACTCCACATAGGGCTACCAGCGTGTCAATTCTGACTGCGGCCAGCCCCTTCTCGATCTGACGTAAGTGGGTAGCGTTGACGACTTCAGCACAAGCTTCATGCGTGAGGCCAGCCCTAAGCCTCACGTCTCTGACCACCTCACCCAACACCTTTTCGTAGCTCATCTATCGCGCTCAGAAAAGGAAGTATCAAGCCACCTTTGACGCGACACATCGTGATGGCATAGCATTACCTTGTTTCGCTATCACCACCCACATACCGCTGTCAATAAACACAAATCAGATTCTCAAATTACTGGAGAAGCCCATGAACACCACGACACAAACCACACCTGCAGGCGGCATGCTTCAGCTCAAGATGAACATGGAATCGCTGCAACTCCGCGTGGAACTGAAATCGCTGCTTCAGTTGTTCGGTGCACAAACGTCCCTGGCAGAGCTTGCCATCACAGAATTTGGAGGCGAACTCCGTGTTGAAGAGGCACACGAAGCTGGGGGCTCGCTCTACTACTTGCCGCTACGACTAACCCCAGACTTCATTGACCACATCCTGGATCAACTTTGCCCGGATAGCAGACGCGCAGCCATTGAGTGCCTGAACAAGTATCGCTCTGCATGGAGCATGGCCGATCAAGACACCGCACAGATGCTGGAAAAAATGCTGATCTGCGAAGATCACTACAGCTGTTCAAGAAACAAGATCAGATGGTCCACACTCTCAGGAAGATGCTCTCCTCGCTTCAAAAAAACCGCCAACCGGCGCTCTAACTAAGGGCAGCCATCATGACGACCAAACGTCCAAAAGAGTTCTTAACTCCCACGCCCCAAGAAATCCTGAACGCCATAACGCTCTGGCAGAGCATGCACGGAGCCCCCAACGGGCAAATCACGCGGGTCGCAAGGATGGAACGGGAATTTACGACAGCTTTTGGGGGAAGCTTCGGCACTGTCTCGGTTGATCAATTACCGCAGGCGATAGATCTGCTGTGCAACGTAATTGCCAACCTGGAGCTGCTTAGTATTAGGACCGCCACCGAGAGACTGGAGCTGATCATGGAGCATCTCGTCACGACAATCGGAAAAGGTTCTAGTCGTGCGGGTTTCGCCGATGCAGAGGCCCTCACAAGCGCACTCCAACTCGCGCGACTGGAGCCCGACTTCCCTTACACGTACCCCGGCTGGGCTAAATGATATGACCGACCTAAGCCCCTGGGCTCAGCTTTTTCCGGGCATAGGTCTGCCTATGTCCGGCAGCTCGATGTCCGACGCAGAAGCACTCAGCTACGCCAGACAGCGCTTTCCTCATGGATCATTCTGCCTGATTCGCAACTGGCTCTGGCTAGACCTGGACGCGCCCACGGAAATACTCCAGAACCTGGTGGCATCTCAGCGTCAACCGGCAATCATCTACGCAGATACGGTCGTCTACGACAGCGAGAGGCGATGGGATGTGGGCGACTTCGTGCGAACGTCTCCGCTGCATCATTTCGCGGATGACTTTCTGTTCCGCACGTTGAACACAGCATATCTGCTACTCGGGCCAGGTCAGCGGAAGCGCACCAGCATCGAGAACGTAGCCTGCATCATCTGATCGCAACCTGCTCTGCAGCTAAGCCTTAACCTACTGTTTCGGAACAGGCTGGGTGACAGTCATGGTGCCACCGAACTGGGGTCAGCCGCGTACTTTCGGCGAAGGAAATCGTCGAGGGAGTTTTTCAACAGAACCGGTCGTGAGCTTCCGTCCACTTGCGGCAACTCCCGGCCAAAAGCCGCCAGTCACTAGATGCATCGGCTAGCTATATCGTTTGGCAAGATTAGGAGGATTTATCTTACGAATAACCGCTCCCCTGGCGTGTTAGCCGATTGCGCAATGAGATTGCCATCATTAGAATGAGAAAAATTCGCATTTACTCAGCTAGGCAACTCTCCGGATTACCCCGTGCGCCCATTCAGTACAGCAGCTACGCACCCCCAGAGAGCACTGCACGCCCTTTACAGTGATCACCATTCCTGGCTTTACGGATGGCTGCGTAAACGCTTGGAAAATCGCTGCGATGCGGCTGATCTGGCGCAGGATACCTTTATGCGCATCCTGGTCAGCCAGCATCCGAACACAGAGCTGCAATTGGCTGAGCCCCGTGCCTATTTGGTCACTGTGGCTAAACGGCTGATGTTCAATCATTTTCGCCGGCAGAGTCTGGAGCGCGCCTACCTGGAAGCACTGGCGCAGCTGCCTGAGCAATTCACGCCAAGCCTTGAAGATCATGCGCTGATTCTTGAAGCCTTGAACGAAGTCGATGCTGTGCTCAACACTTTACCCGCCAAGGTGCGTAAAGCATTCCTTCTGTCACAACTCGAAGGTCTGACGTACGCACAAATTGCCGATGCGCTGAAGGTTAATGTGCGCACCGTCAACCGCTACATGGTGCAGGCCGTTGAAGGACTTGGAATAGGAACGGCGTTCTTGTTGCATGAGCGTCCTCTTAAAAAGGCTAAAAAAGGTGTCCACTTAAAATCAGGTGGACACCATCGCCTTAGACGACGCTGTCAGGTAGGTGTGTTGGCCGGACGCTTACCTTTGATTGACGACCAAGGCAGTGAAGCTGGCACCGGCTTTATCTTTCCGTTTCACTTTATGCTGCACCTCAAGTGGCTCGATATTGGCTATTGGCTCGTCGGTTTGGCAGGCATGGGCATGCTGGTTTTGCTGGTTTCTGGGGTGGTGATTCACAAGAAGATTTTTGCTGATTTCTTCACCTTCAGACCGCGCAAGACACTGCAACGCAGCAGCCTGGATCTGCATAACCTGAGCGGAGTCGTCGCGCTTCCTTTTCACTTTATGATCGCCCTCTCGGGGCTGATCATTTTTATGAACATCTATTTTCCGCAAGCTCACTTAGCGACCTACGGAAAGCATGCGCAGGCACGCGTCGAGTTCGAAACAGAGGCTTACGGACAGTACCGTAGGGACAAAGCTGAACAACCTGGAACAATGGGCTCAATAGACGCGATGTTGGCCCAGGCTGAACACGAGTGGCAGGGCGGTAACCCCTTCTTCATCAGGGTCTGGCATCCGGGTGATGCCAACAGCTATGTCGAGGTGCGGCGCGCTTATGCCAACGACATCACTATGCACCTGGACACCCTGTACTTCGATGCGAGTAACGGTGAAGTGCTGAAGCGCTTTGCTGCTGGCCCGGTAATGACCGTGCAACGATTTATATCTGGTCTGCATTTCATCCAGTTCGAGCATTGGCCTTTGCGTTGGCTCTACTTTATTGCCGGCGTAGCGGGCTGCGTGATGATTGCTACTGGCTTTCTGTTCTGGCTTGGCGCACGCCGCGCCAGCCATGCCAAGAAAGGTTTACCTGGCGTGCGAATTGTTGAAGGTCTGACCATCGGCAGCGTCAGCGGCATTGTCCTGGCAACACTGGCCATGCTGGTTGCCAACCGTTTGCTACCGCTTGGCTTTAGTGCCGCCGGCATGGAACGGGCTGAGGTGGAAATCCTGGTGTTCTACTTGGCTTGGCTGGCGACATTTGCACATGCCTGGTTGCGGCCGGCTAAAGCATGGCGTGAACAGGTATGGGGAATTGCTGCTTTATCCCTAGCATGCCCGCTGCTTAATGCTTGGAGCACGGGCGATCATATTCTGCGAAGCCTGACGGATCGCCAATGGGCAGTCGCAGGAGTGGACATCGCCTTGATACTGACTGCCGTATTGGCGGTTTGGGTCGCTCGCCGCTTGGGCCAACCCGCACGTGAGCCTCAGCGCAGGGATCGTAAGCAGGCAGCGGTATTACGCCATGAATAGCTTGCTGGAGTTATTACTGGCCGGATTCGTAGGCTATGCCGGATTCGCCTGTTTGGCACTGGCTATGCCGCGTCACTGGAAGGATTTAATGGCGCAACGCTTCTGCCAGATACCCCCCAGGCGCTGGCTGCGTCCTGCCGGCTTCAGCCTGCTTGGAGTTGTCTACCTAATCTGCATCCTGCGCGATGGCCCGAGCTTCGGGTCACTGCTCTGGTTGATGTTGATCAGTGCCTCGGCGGCCTGCGTAGCCTTCAGTTTGAGCATGAAGGCGAATGCTGGAAAAAGGTAGAGCGTGTCTCCAGGAAGCACTAATTGTCATTAGTGCGCGCTGTACTTCTGTATTTCCCTGAATGACCGATTTTGGCCGATTCTGTTGAAAAAGTAGCGACCTCCCCATGCCGTTGGCAAAATTGCTCTGTCAGTGAGCGTGGGGGCGAACAGCATGATGGGACAGCTACCGAGTGGGCAGCAGCGGCTGTTTTACTCGTTCAATCTGGAAGACCACGTTCCGCCCCAACACCTCTTGCGCAGCATCGACCAGTGCCTGGATCTCAGCGATCTGCGTGCACATCTGGCCGACTTCTACAGCCCCATTGGACGCCCCTCGATCGACCCTGAGTTGATGGTGCGCATGCTGGTCGTTGGCTACTGCTACGGCATCCGCTCCGAGCGACGACTATGCGAAGAGGTGCATTTAAATCTGGCCTATCGCTGGTTCTGCCGGCTGGGTCTGGAAGACGAAGTACCCAATCACTCGACCTTCTCGAAGAATCGCCACGGCCGCTTCCGTGACAGCGGTCTGTTCCGCTGGTTGTTCAATGAGGTGCTGCGACGCTGCATGGCGGCCGGCCTGGTAAAGGGGGAAGGTTTCGCCGTCGACGCCAGCATCATCAAGGCTGATGCCAGCCGGCAACGTGGAGTGGCTGGAGATGAAGTCGATTGGCGTGATCCTGCGCTGAGCAGCCGCGCCGTACGCGAGTACCTCGAAGCCCTTGATGAAGAGACGTTGGCTGAAACCCTCCCCAAGAAGATTTCACTCACCGATCCGCTGTCTCGTTGGACAGCAGCGCCAGGCGGCCCCGCATTCTTTGCCTACTCCACGAACTACCTGATCGACACTGAGCACGGCGTGATCATGGATGTGGAGGCGACCCCGGCGCACCGTACCGCCGAAGTCGATTCGACCAGGACGATGGTTGAGCGTGTCGAAGCGCAGTTCGATCTCACGCCGGAACGCCTCATCGGCGATACCGCCTATGGCACTGCCCCGATGCTGGCCTGGATGGTCGAAGAAAAGAACATCGAGCCGCACGTGCCGGTGTGGGATAAGACCGAGCGCAAGGACGACAGTCTTTCCAGTAACGACTTCCACTGGAATCCAGAGACCAATGAATACCGCTGCCCAGTCGGCAAACCGCTACGCAGTGAATGGCGTGCCTTCACCCAGAAAAGATCGCGTGTGACCAAGGCCAATACCATCATCTACCGCTCCAGCCAAACCGACTGCGCCACCTGTCCGCTGAAAGCGAAGTGCTGCCCCAATACCGCATTCCGCAAGATCGCTCGGAGCATCCATGAAGCGGCCCGTGACGTGGCTCGACGCATCGCCAAGACACCGGAATACCTCGTCTCTCGTTGCGAACGGAAGAAGGTGGAGATGCTGTTCGCCCACCTCAAACGGATCATGAAACTCGACCGTTTACGACTGCGTGGACTGACGGGTGCGATTGACGAATTCACCTTGGCCGCGACTGTGCAAAACCTGAGACGTATGGCCAAGCTACTGCCTCACGGGCCACCGATCACGGGATAGGTGCGCCTGCGGCGAGCAGAAACCCTCGAACTAACCCTCAGACCTGGGCAAGGAAGCTCAGTGAAACGCCGAAAGGCAGCTTGAAGTGGCCTCCAGCCACTTCGACAGCAGGCACATCCGACCGGCCGGCTGCCGCTGAACCTACTTTTTCAACAGAATCGGCCGGATGCAGCCTGTCGTAACGGCTTCTCATGTGTGCTCTGGCGAGCAAATGAGTGCAATTGCATATTGGCAACAGCTACAGACAGCTCCATCCGCACGAAAGCTGTTTGCCCCGAAGACATAGCCTAATATCGCAGTGGCAACCCTAGGTGTGTCGCAAGCTCGTGCGGCGATACAAATCTTGTGTCGCATGCGCTAGCCGCGATACACCCCGCTTGTAGCAGACTCGGTTACGACACCCTGGGAGTGTCGCAGGACACTGGTGCAGCACATTCAGTCTGTCACCAACACGCGCTGCGATACCCTGACCATGTCCCAAGCAGCTAGCTGCGATACACCCCGCATGTCGCAGCTGCGGTTTGCGACACACTTACTGTGCCGCATGCGGCATTAGCGCTGCCTGATCAGGCACCAAAAGCAGCCGGAAGTGGCACAATCACCGCCACCTCCGACGCAAAGAGTGCCCAAACCGGCACTGCTTTTATTGGTTATATTTCGATATAAAAACCATACGAATCAAATATTTATATTCAAAATACACAACCAAAAAACCGACCGATAGCAAGCATTTTTAAATGCATCGATTGTCCATGCATCTCCGCTTGCGGGCTTCGTGCTGCCGAGCTCGTCCCTTCAGCGCCACAGGCGCTGGCTGCGTTTTGATTTTGATGACAAAAGGCTTGCGCGCGCTTTTGCTCACGGCGCACGCTGAATACAGATGAAGCGTGTCGCGTGAGTGAGAGCGCGCACCTCTTACTCGCGGCGCGAGTAAGAGGGCGTTGGGGCAGTTCGGACGGAACGAGAAAAAACGAAGCGAAGGCGTAGTGCATTTCAGTGTAGGCCGAACTGACACAACGCCTTTCGCGAAGCGGCTTAGCTTTGTCATCAAAACAACAAGATGAGAGATGACAGCCATGCAGCCAACGACCTTGCAGCGGTACCAAACCCGAGCACAAAACTTCTATCGGAATCACTGCGGTGAGGACAATCCAACTTCAGCGCAGATCTGCGCGGCTTTGCTTGCCTGTGCTCAGGACTATCGGCCAAATGCATTCAGCACCCTCAAGAATGCCTTGATGAACGACCAGCTCGCTCGGGGCAGCACTGAAGACGCTGCTGCTATCAGAGCGCTGGTCAACCCGGTCACCGCTCCTAACAGCCTGATAGCGAAAAAGCCCAAGCGAAAACAGGTAAGGAAAGTCTCCTTCGAGGACTTCAAATTGCTGCACAAGCACCTGCGCGCAAAGGGCAATCTCGACGAGGCAGCATCACTAGTGCTGGCTTATTGCCTGGGCGTACGCCCCTGCGAGATGCGCACGATCACCATCACAGGCAACCTAGTGCACATTATTGGCGGCAAAAAATCTGCCGAACTGCACCGCGGCGCGGACCGCACCTTGGTAATCAATAAGCCAAGAACGCTGAAGCTTGTGGAATGGGCCGCACAGTGGATGGCCGAGTGCCCACGCACCATCACCGCGATCAGAGACTGCTTGCGCAAAGAATGCCGAAGCCTGTGGCCTAAGAGGAAAAAGCATCCGACGCTGAAAAGCTTTAGGCATCAGATGGGATCAATTCTGAAAGCATCCGGGGAAAGCCCTGAAAGCATGGCTTACATCATGGGGCACCAATCCACCTCGTCAATCAGTGTGTACGGTGACGGTCGGTTGGGCACAGGCATGAAATGCCATGTCCAATCCGCAGCGGGCGTTGATGTGGCAAGTATTCGTCATCCGCAAAAGCAACCAAGATATGGTCAAGGACACATTCTGGGAGAGATTGTGTTTCCAGCCGCAACCCGAGGCCATTGGTATACGGAAATGAAGCAACGGCATGTCGGAAAGAGCCTACCGAAGCCGCACTCATAGCCGTATGGCCAACGCACCAAAATCAAGCATCGCGTAGTCCTTTACCACCTCCCATGAACAATCTGCATTTTAGTCCGGCAGTACGCGACAGGAAGGAGTCGGCCATGGAGGATTGAAGGCATCTACGAAAATGGATGCGATTCATATCCTGTCGTGGCGACCTTCTTGGGGATAGCGCTCATAGACTGCATCCCCCCGAAAGAACCTTGTGATTGAGGATGCAGCTACGCAAGCATAAGCATTGGATTGAACTTACATTTATTATCGTGCAAAGCATACTTGCGGATACATAAGAAGGACCTATGCCGAAATCCACGCTGTTTGCCAGGCCCGCACTTCGTGGCGACCTGTTGCTCGTCACCGCGGTGATCCATGTGCTGGCGCTGGCGTTGCCGCTGGCGCTGCTGCACATCTACGACCGCATCCTGCCCAGTCAGTCCTATGGCACGGCACTTGTCCTGGTGTTGGGGGTAGGGCTGGCGATTGTCATGGAGGCATTTCTGCGTTACGGGCGGGTGCTGCTGTTTGCGCGCTTTGCCGCCCGCTACGAGGCGCAGACCTACCTGAAAGCACTGGAGAGTCTGCTGCACGCGGATGTTCAGAAGGTTGAGAAGCGCGGTGCACCCGCCATCAGCGATGCATTGCGTTCCATCGGGCAGGTGCGGGACTTCTGGTCTGGCCAAGCCGGTGCCGCTCTATACGAAACGCCCTTCGCGCTGCTGTATCTGGCCCTGATTGCCTATATCGGCGGCTGGCTTGTCATGGTTCCCCTAGCACTGTTTCTCTGCGGGGTTCTGCTGGCAGCGCGCTGGAGCCGGATCATTGCCGCCCTTGCAGTTAAGGTCGAAGAAAGTGACTGGCAGCGCAGGACTCTGGCCTGGAGCAGCCTGACGGGGTTGGCCGACATCAAGTCCGCCGGGGCCGAGGGGCGAGTGGCAGCCATCTACCGGCGGCTGAACGCTGCCTACATGCAGCGCAGCGCCAGCCTAGAAACCCTGCAGGGCTGGGTGCGGGAAAATGCCCAGGCAATCAGCCAGCTGGCGACCGTGCTGGTGGTGGCCTGGGGGGCGGTTGAGGTGGTGAATGGCCGGCTCAGCACGGGCGGTCTGGCAGCTTGCACCATGCTGGTTGGCCGGGCGGTCGGGCCTGTCATGGCGAGCCTCGGTTACTGGGCACAGCTGGCACGCACCGGCGCCGCCCAAGCCAAGGTCGATGATCTGTTCAGCAGTGATTTCCAGGTGGACATAACTCCTGCGCCGGGTGCCGGCGCGGCGATTGGCGCAGGCGAGCTGACTCTAACGGCGCCAGGCTGGTTTTCCGGACCGGCTCGCATCGCTGCCGGCGAAGTCGTTCATGTGCATTCGGCCAGCGCGACAGATGCCTCTCATCTGCTGTCGGTGGTTGCCGGGATTACCTTGGATGAGCGCATCCAGGTGCTGCTCGACGGTCAGCCTGTCGAGCGCCTTGCGCGCGCCGACTATGCCCGCAGCGTCGCGCTGGTGACCCGTCATCCGGCACTGGTGCCCGGTTCCATCCTCAACAACCTGACCCTGTTTGACCCGCGCTGCAACGCAGAGGTGAAGCACTACTGCGAACTACTGGGCCTGCAGCCCTACCTGGACCGTTTGCGCCATGGGGTGCTCACCGAGGTCGGGCTAGGGGCCACGGAACATCTGGACGAGGGCATCTACCAGCGCATCGCACTGATTCGCGGGTTATTGCGCAAACCGCGCATCCTGCTGCTCGATCATGCCGCCAGCGGCCTCGACCTTGACGGCATCAGGCGCTTGGCCGAGGTGCTCAAGTCATTGCAGGGCAATACAACGGTACTGCTGGTGTCGCATAAGGAAGCCCTGATGGCCTCCTGCACCCGGCAGTTGGTGATCGAAACTGGCGAGGTGGGCGCATGAGCCGATTCATCCGTGCGACTGAGTCGCTCAACTATGCCAGCGAGGCGGCCCGTCTGGACAACATTCGTCAGGTGCTGGGCCAGTCGCGACTGGAACAGCCTCTGGCCCGCTGCATTGCTCCGTTGCTGGTGGCATTGGACTGGCTCGGTGCGCCACAGGGCCTCCTGGAAAGCCTGCCACAGGCCGGGCAGACATTGACCCTGGCAGATCTGCAGGAACTGCTGGACCAGCTCGGTTTTCAGAGCCGTATGCAACCCTGGAGCCCTGCACGCTCGCTGCCCACGGCTTGCCTGCTGCAGCGCGGCGAGACCGTGCTCGTCTATCTCGGCCGGCATGATGGCCAGGAGTACTGGCATGATGGCGAGCAGATAGTCACAGCGTTCCAGCCCCGTTCCGGCGACTTGCTGCTGAAAGTCCGCAAGGCCGCCGAACACCAGCCGGTCGATGCCGCGCAGCCAGGCTGGCTGACGAAACTGCTCTTGACGGCGCGCCGGGAAGTGTCCGGAGTGCTGCTGGTCAGCCTGATGGCCAACCTGCTGACCTTGTCGATCTCGCTGTTCACCATGTTTGTCTACAACAGCATCATCCCCAGCGGGGCCATGACGACACTGATGACCGTCACCCTGGCAGCGGTCATTGCCGTGATCGGCGGCTGGGGGCTGCGCCTGGCGCGGGCCAAGGTACTGGCTCGGATGACGGCCTGGGCTGGCGCGAAGATCGGCAATCTGGCCTACCGCAAAACGCTCGGCCTGCCGCTGGAGATTTCCGCGCGCGTCGGGACGGACAGCAACCTGTCGCGCCTGCGCTCGATCGAGAATGTCCGCCAGTGGTTCGGCGGCGCCGGCGGCGCGGTCAGTGCCGACTACCCCTTTGCCATCATCTTTCTGCTGACGATCGCTCTGCTCGGCGGCTGGATCGTGCTGGTGCCGCTCTGCAGTCTGTTGCTGTTCGCCGCGCTGGCAAAACCCATGGCCTGGCATGTCGAAGGGCGCGCCAAGCGGGTCGGTGTGGTGTCTCGCCCGCTGAACGACATCAGCGCGACGCTGGCACAACACCTGCGTGGCCTTAATGGCGTGGCAGGTTCAGTACTTTGGTACAAGCGCATCGCCGAGATGGTCGCCGATGTGGCCGAGGCCAATCGCCAGTATGCTCAGGCCACCGGCCTGGCCCAGGTGCTGGCGCAAAGCCTCTCATCGCTGACCGTGCTGGCCACCATGGGTGTCGGTGTGAGCCTGGTGCTGCAGGGCACCATGAGCACCGGCGGGCTGATCGCCAGCATGATGCTAATCTGGCGGATCACCACGCCGGCCCAGCAGATGTTCTCCAGCCAGGTGCGCCTGCGACAGTTGGCAGACTCGACCCGCCAGCTGGATCGCCTGTTGCAAACTGTGGGCGAGATGGCAAATCCGCAGAGCGTGGCACCAATCAGCGAACTGCAGCACGACATTCAGATTGATCGCCTGTACTACCGCTATAACGCCGACCGCGAGGCCGCGCTCAATGGCGTCAGCTTCGCCATCCCGGCCGGGCAGCTCATCGCCGTGGTCGGCCCCAACGGCGCCGGCAAGACCACCCTGCTGGAGATACTCGCCGGCATTCGCCAGCCGCAAAGCGGCCGAGTGCTGGTCGGCGGACGAGACATCCGCCAGTTCGACCCGGGTGACTACCGAGCTTGGACCGGCTATCTACCGCAACAG
Organism: Pseudomonas sp.; assembly: GCA_034519305.1. Classification (GTDB taxonomy): domain Bacteria; phylum Pseudomonadota; class Gammaproteobacteria; order Pseudomonadales; family Pseudomonadaceae; genus Aquipseudomonas. The sequence continues at coordinate 49,897 of JAXHOM010000020.1, read as the reverse complement.
GTACATGGCCTGCCCATCCCGGTTCGCGAAGCCCTGACCCTGCGTTACCCGGTAGCCAGCGACACCCAATTGAGCGAAGCCCTAGCCCGGATTGCGGGCGAGCAGTGGTGGCGGCTGTTTGGCGCCAATACTGCCGAACAGGGACTAAGCCAGATCATCGACCCCTGGTCGGAAAACCCGGATGACGTGCGTAACCGCATGATCGTGCGCCTGACTTCAGCCACCCTGGAGCCACCAGCGATCATTCTCCTTGATGATCCGATCGGTGATCGTGACCCCGTGCTGGACGGCTATCTGCGTCAACTCCTGGGCACCTTGCGTGGGCGCAGCACCATCGTCATGGCCACCCACCGGCCGGACCTTATCTGCCTGGCCGACCAGGTTGCCATCCTCAACGAGGGCGGTTTGGCACACTTCGGCCCGGTCGCCCCGCAAGCGCAGGCTGCCCAACCCGCTTCCATCGAATTGACCGGCGAATGACCACCATGAACAAGAAAGAATCTCTAGAAATCATCGACGTAATCGCCGCCGATCAGAGCTTCAGCGCGCGCATCGACAACCTCCTCGACGATTCGCGCCAGACCCTGCTGCTGCGCCGGACGATGCTGGCCGTAGCTGGGCTGGTGCTGGTGTTTATCGTCTGGGCAAGCCTGGCGCAGGTCGACGAGTTGGCCAAAGCCCACGGCGAAGTCCAGCCCGGCGCTGGCGTGCAATCACTGCAGGTCGAAGAAGGCGGCACCATCGTCCGGCTACTGGTGCAGGAAGGCCAGACCGTCGAAGCCGGCCAGGCACTGGTCGAGTTCGCGGCAACCAACCTGAACAAGGAAAAGGCACAGAACGAAGTCAAACTGGCCTCAGCGCTGATCGACCGCGAGCGCCTAGGCGCGCTGCTGGAAAACCGCGAGCCGGATTTTGCAGCGTTTGCCAAGTTCCCCAACATGGTGCAGCAGGCCAGGGCCTCGTACGCCATTCAGCTGGATGAACGCCGCTCTCTGGGCGATGCCAAGCGCAGTGCGATTGTCCAGCAGCAGCGCCAGATCGACGGCATGCGGCGCGACAAGGCGCTGCTGGCCAGGGAGCTGGCGGAGGCGAGTAGTCGCCTGGCCCGTCTGGAAGAGGGCGCACGCAAGGGGCTGGTGAGCAAGCTGATGCTCAGCGACGCACGCCAGCAAGTTACTGCCGTGCAGGAACGGCAGTCCGAGCTGGCCTCGCGCATGGCCTCTGCCCAGGACCAGATCACTACCCTGGAAGCGGAGACCAAAAGCGTGGATGCCGAGTTCACCCAGAACATCAGCATCGAGCTGGGCAAGACCACCGAACTGTGGCGCGAGCTGCAGGCCGAGGAACGCGCACTGGCACAGCGCGGCGCGCAATTCGAGATCAAGGCACCTGTCGCGGGGGTGGTGATGAACCTGCCGCAAACCAAGCAGAACGCCGTAATCGCCCCCGGCGGGGTGGTCGCCGAGATAGTGCCGGCCGGTCAGGATGTGGTCATGGAAGTCATGGTGCAGCCACGCGATATCGGCTTCATTCAGCCAGGCCAGCATGCGGTGGTCAAAGTTGACTCCTTTGACTACAGCCGCTTTGGCTCGGTGCCGGGGACTGTCTCGCGGGTTTCGCCCACCTCGTTCAAGCTCAAGGAAAATGGCGCGAGCTTCTACAAGGTACAGATCAGCCTGGAACACCCCTACGTAGGCAACGACTCACGTCGGATCATCGCAGGCATGACAGGCGAGGCTGATATCGTCACCGGGCGTAAATCAGTGATTCAGTATCTGTTGAAGCCTATTTTCCTCACGGCAGATACTGCCTTTCACGAACGTTGATCCAAGCGGCGCAGGAGCGCCGAGCCAGTTGCCGGGAGGCCGCCATGGACAAGAAGCACACGCCAGCAGACTCAAACACTGCCAAGGGCTCTCCAGCCGAGCAGGCGGCGCGGCTCAAAGCACGCGACACGAGCCTGGGCCAGATGCAGGATTCCCAGCCGGTCAGTGAAATCGGTTGGAGCGTCAGCGAACCAGCTCCCGAGCTGCCACCGGCAACCGAACCGGAGGCTGCGGCAGGCCGGGGCCAGGCGTCCGAGCAGCCCGCGCCACCGGATCCTTCCGCAGAGGCTGTGCCGATTGCGCTGCCGACCGAAGAGCTGGCACCCGTTCCGCCATCGCTGGCCGGTACCGTCCCTGCCGCGCAACCAATCGCCATGGCAGGCGCGGCAGCCTGGATGGGTTATACCGGTGCCGATACCGACGGCCTGCCGCCCACTGATCTGTCGGCCAGCCATGTCGAAGGCCACTTCGTGCTCACCGAGCTGCCCGGCGCCGTCGGCCTCAAGGTACTTTCCGCAGGGGCTTCGGCCCCGCAGGAGCAGTCGCACACGCCGTCGCAGTTACCCAGTCAAGCGCAATCAGCAGCCCATACTCAGCTCCCACCGACATCTCAGCCACAACCCCATGTGCTGCCGCAGTCAGCGTCAGGCAACGCCCCTCTGGCCGTATCCGGCGATACCCTGGGCCAAGTCAATGAAGACGGCCGCCAGCAAGCCCGTGGACTGCTCAGTGCATCTGGCGGGCATGGCGCCGTTCAGTGGCAGGCCGATCACACGGACGGCCTCTACGGTCGGTTGCAGCTGGATGCCGACGGCCACTGGCGCTATAGCCTGAACAATGCCGCCGCGCAGGTTCAGGCTCTTGGGCAGGGCCAGCCACTCAGCGAGCACTTCGTGATCTCGGTGGTCGATACCGACGGCCGCATGCAGTCAGTGCCGCTGCTGATCGCCATCCGTGGCGAGAATGACCGCGCAGTGATCAGCGGTGCCAGTACTGGAACCATCGGCGAGGATCAGCAGAGCACCCTCTCCGGCAAGCTCGTGGTGACCGATGTCGATACCGGCGAAGCCGCATTCGTGAGCATGACGCAGACCGCCGCCAGCCACGGTTTTTTCTCCCTCAGTGCCGATGGCAGCTGGCAGTACCAGCTCGACAACAGCCAAGCGGCCGTGCAGGAGCTCAAGGCCGGTGACACCCTCACCGATCGGGTGGTTATCGCCACCCGGGACGGCACCACGCAAGCCATCAGCATCACCATCACCGGCAGCAACGACGCGCCAGTGATGGCCATCGCTGCGCCTCTGGCCACCCGCGAAGGCGCCGCCCCGCTGCATGGCCAACTCACGGCCACCGACGTCGATCACGGCGATACGCTGACCTACAGCCTCGGCCAGCCGCTCGACGGCTTCACGCTGCATCCCGACGGCAGCTACACCTTCGACCTGGCCCACCCGACCTATGATCATCTGCGTGAAGGCGAGCAAAAGCTCATCAGCATTCCCGTCACGGTCACCGACAGCCTGGGCGCTTCAAGCACCCAGAACCTGCAGATCACCCTGACTGGCACCAACGATGCTCCCACTCTGCAGGTCACGTCGCTGACCGCCACCGAAGACGCCGCCGTGCTCACCGGCAAGCTGGTCGCGACTGATCCGGACAATGGCGACATCCTGGTCTTTGGCGCGCCACAGACAGTGCCCGGCTTTACCCTGCATGCCGATGGCAGCTACAGCTTCGATCCGTCCAACGCTGCCTACCAGCATCTGGCACCCGGCGCCCAACAGTTCATCAATATCCCGGTGACCGTCACTGACCAGGCCGGCGCGCGCGGCAGCGAAACCCTGCAGATCGTCGTCACCGGCACCAACGATGCGCCGTCGCTGATGGTCGTGCCGCCTATGGTCACGTTCGAGGGCAGCCCGCCGATGCACGGCCGGCTCGCCGCTATGGATGTCGATGTCACCGACACGCTCACTTACCGCGCCACCGCCCCGGTCCACGGCTTCACGCTCAATGCCGACGGCAGCTATACCTTCGACCCGGGCGATCCGGCCTATAACCACCTCGCCTTCGGTCAAAAACAGATCGTCAACATCCCGGTCGAGGTCGTCGATGCCGCTGGCGCCACTTCGGCGCGTACCATCGAGATCACCATCACCGGCACCAACGATGCGCCGACCCTGAATGTCGTGCCAACGCGCCAGGTGCTCGAAGGCGGGGCCACCGTCAGCGGCCAGCTCACCGCCACCGATCCGGACGACGGTGCCACGCTCACCTTCAGTCGCGGCCAGCCACTCGAAGGCTTGACGCTCTTTCCCGACGGCCGCTACAGCTTCGACCCCGCGGACCCGCATTACAACTATCTGGCTGCAGGTCAGAAACTGACCCTGAGCGTGCCGGTGCTGGTCACGGACTCCCACGGGGGCACGGGTACCACCCAGTTGCAGATCACCATTACCGGCACCAACGATGTTCCCGTCGTTGCCGGCATCGACCACGCCATCGGCTCCGTCGCCAGTGCCCAGGGCGGGCGCGTGCGTGTCGACGGCCAACTGGCGGTGATCGACCTCGACCAAGGCGAAAACCACTTCCAGGGCCAGTTGCTCACGGGCACCTACGGCGTGCTCGAAATCCAGGCCGACGGCCACTGGCACTACTCGGCGGACGCCGCCAACCCCGCGCTCGCCAACCTCGGCGCCAACGCCCATGTCGACGAGCACTTCACCGTGCGCACCGCCGATGGCACCACCCACACCATCGACCTGCAACTCAAGGGCAGCAACGCCCCGGCCATCTTCGCCGGTACGTCGGCCGCCATGGCCAACGAAGACCAGACGAGCACCATCAGCCACCACCTCGACATCACCGACCCGAATGCCGGCGAATCCGCCTTTCAGCCGATCGATCAGGCTACACACTACGGCCATTTCACCCTTGCCGCCAATGGCGACTGGACCTATCAGCTCGACAACAGCAACCCCGATGTCCAGGCCCTCATCGCCGGCAAAACCCTGACCGACACGGTCATGGTTGGCAGCGTCGACGGCACGCCCAAGATGATTTCCGTCACCATCATGGGCGCCAACGATGTCGCGGTAGTCAGCGGCACGCACACCGGAGATGTCATCGAGGACAACGTCGGCGCCGGCACCACGCTGCACACCGAGGGTCAGCTCGTTGTGACCGACCCGGATGCCAACCAGGAACACTTCATCGCCATGCAGGGCATTGTCGGCGACCATGGTTACGGCAGCTTCAGCATCGACGCACAGGGCCACTGGACCTACACCGCCGACAACAGCGCTCCTATAGTCCAGGCGCTCCAGAGCGGCCATCAGGCTACCGACAGCATCGAAGTCATGACGGCCGACGGTACCCGGCAGACCATTACGGTAACCCTGGCGGGGACCAATGATGCGGCTGTGATTACAGAAAGCAGTCCCGGAAATCCGGTTAAAGAAGACACATTGACTCGTGGATCAGCCTATTCCCAAGCTTCAGGCAAGCTCGAGGTAACTGATACTGATCAGGGTGAAAATCACTTTAAAGCTGAATTTCATGGTGTCAGCGATAGCGGTTACGGTGGATTTATCCTGGCACCCTCAGGCGCATGGATCTATCGGCTCGACAACAATAACCCGGCTGTGCAGGCACTAGGCGAGGGCGAACCGCTCACCGATACATTCACAGCCTATTCGGTCGACGGTACGACTCACACCGTCACGGTGCACATTGTCGGCACCAATGACGTGCCGACCGTTGCCAGCGCACTCAGCGTGCAGGGTAGCGAAGACCAGGACATCACGCTCGGCACTGCCGATTTCGGCTTCCATGACGTGGACACCAGCGATACGCTGCACCATGTCACTCTGACCCAACTGCCGGATGCGGCGACACAAGGGCAGTTCCTGCTCAACGGCCAGGCGGTCACGGCAGGCCAGCAGATCGACGCGACAGATATCTCGCATCTGGTGTTCCGGCCCGCCGCCAACTTTAACGGCGACGTTGCCTTTGGCTACAAAGTCAGCGACGGTCATGTGGACTCGGCCGAGGCGAGCGGAGCCCTCCACGTGGCCAGCGTCAACGACACGCCGGTCATTATCTCGGCGACTACCAGCGCAACCGGCGCGGTGACCGAAGACGCCGCCACCACGACCGCCACCGGCACGCTCTCCGCCAGCGATGTCGACGCCGGCGCGCACCTCACCTGGTCCGTCGCGCAGGCTACCGGCACCTACGGCAATCTCGCCGTCGACGCCGCCAGCGGCCAGTGGACCTTCACCCTCGACAACAGCCGTGCCGCCACCCAGGGCCTGACCAGCGGACACCCGGGGAGCGAAACCTTTACAGTCACCGTCACCGACGAACACGGCGCCACCGCCACCCAGACCGTGACCATCGGCGTCACCGGCACCAACGACGCGGCGGTCATCACCGAAACCGGCACGCAATCCGGGGTGATCGAAGACACCAGTGTCCTGACGAGCACCGTGCAGGGCCAGACGCATCACTCGCTCACCTGCATGGGGCAACTGGCCGTCACCGATGCCGATCAGGGCGAGGCCACCTTCACCGCCGCGCATGGCCAGAGCAGTGCCGGCTTCGGCTCATTTGCAATCTTGCCCAACGGCAGCTGGACGTATGCGGCAGACAACGACAACCCAGCCATCCAGGCACTCCCGGCCGGAAGGCAGATCACCGATTCCTTCGAGGTGCATAGCGCCGACGGCACCACCCATACCGTCACCGTCACCATCACCGGCACCAACGACGCGCCCACCGTCACTGCGGTCGACACGGCCCATGCCGCCAACCTGGGCACCGCCTTTGCCGGTGCCAGCCAGACCTTCACCGAAACGCAGCTGCTTTCCCTCGTGCATGCGGCCGACGTCGATCACGACACGCTCTCCATCAGCGCAGTTCACATTGATCCCGCCTATGGCAGCTTCACCCGCGCGGCCAGCGGCGACTGGACTTTCCATCCGGCCGGCACCGCCCATGGCGATCACCTGCCAGTCACCCTCACCGTCAGCGACGGTACCGCCACCACCACCGCCCATGCGGAAGTCACCGTCCGCTCGACGCTCACCGGCGATCTCTCCGGTAGCGTCAAGGAAGATGCCGCCACCACGGTCATCACCGGCGACCTCTCCTCGACCAGTGGCGGAACCCTGCATCTGGGCGACCACACCATGGCCGGGCACTTCGGCAGCCTCGACCTGCGCGACCAGGGCCACTGGGTGTACACCCTCAACAATAAAGCGGATGCCGTGCAGGGCTTGAAAGAAGGCGAGACCCGCACCGAAACCTTCACCCTCCAGGGCCCGAACGGGCCCGCGGACATCACCATCACGGTCACCGGCACCCACGATGCGCCGCTGATTCAGGTCACGCCCCCGGCGCCGGCCGACATCCGCCAGGTTGCCCAGATCACCGACTTCACCGGCGCCACCGATCTCAGCATGTACACGAGTGCGCACCAGGGCGTCCCGGTCGGCACCCGGATGGTCGGGCTATTTCTGCCGGGCGACAGCCACAACCTGCTGGCCAGCATTGCCCACGGCGACCTGCCGGTCACCCATGCCGCCTACAACACCGGTAATCTCGCCGCTGCCGGGGCCGGTTACATTTATCTGGATCAACACCAGTGGTTTGGCCAACACCTCGACGGCGGGCCGGCGCGTTACGCGCCGCTGGCACCGAGCATTCGGAACAACTTCGATGGCGGCCTGGTGATATTCGAAGACGGCACCGTTGGCCAGCTGGTCAAGGTCTGTGACGACGATCGCGCCAACGGCCCCGGTGATTACATCTACCTGAACAAACTGGTCGGCGTGAACGCCAACACCGGCATTTCCGTGCTGTCCGGCACGGCAACCGCCGGCGGACATGTAGACGTTTACGAAGGCAATACCCTGCTCGGAAGCACCACGGCAGACGCCCAGGGCCATTGGCAACTGGGCGTGCCCAAACTGCCCGATGGCGACCATGCCCTGCACACTGTGACGGGTGGCGTGACCACGGACCCGATGACGGTCAGCATCGCCGGACACCAGGCCACCGTCAGCGCTGGCGTCCCTGTTCTGGGCAGCACCACCGAAGACGATGCTGCGCACGCCAGTCTCAGCGGCCAGATGCACGTCACCGATGCCGACATCGGCGACCATCCGGTGTTCACCGCCCAGGCGCACACCGCCGGCCATTACGGCAGCTTCGCCGTCGACGCGCAGGGCCACTGGACCTACACGCTGGACAACAGCCAGGCTGCCACCAATGAACTGGCCGCCGGCCAGACCCGCACCGAAACCTTCACCGTCGAAGTCACCACTGACAGCGGCGAGCGCGTCAGCCAGACCGTCACCGTCAACGTCACCGGGACCGACGATGCGCCGGTCATCACCTCCGCATTGAGCAGCGCGACCGGCGCGGTGACCGAAGACGCTGCCACCACGACCGCCACCGGCACACTCTCCGCCAGCGATGTCGACGCTGGCGCGCACCTCACCTGGTCTGTCGCGCAGACTGCCGGCACCTACGGCAGTCTCGCCGTCGACGCCGCCAGCGGCCAGTGGACCTACACCCTCGACAACAGCCGTGCCGCCACCCAGGGCCTGACCAGCGGACACCCGGGGAGCGAAACCTTTACGGTCACCGTCACCGACGAACACGGTGCCACCGCCACCCAAACCGTGACCATCGACGTCACCGGCACCAACGACGGGGCGGTCATCACCGAAACCGGCACGCAATCCGGGGTGATCGAAGACACCAGTGTCCTGACGAGCACCGTGCAGGGGCAGACGCATCACTCGCTCACCTGCATGGGGCAACTGGCCGTCACCGATATCGATCAGGGCGAGGCCACCTTCGCCGCCGCACATGGCCAGAGCAGTGCCGGCTTCGGCTCATTTGCAATCTTGCCCAATGGCAGCTGGACGTATGCGGCAGACAACGACAACCCAACCATCCAGTCACTCCCGGCCGGAAGGCAGATCACCGATACCTTTGAGGTGCATAGCGCCGACGGCACTACCCACACCGTCACCGTCACGATCACCGGCAGCAACGACGCGCCGACCGTCACCTCGACGGCGGGCAGCGCCACGGGTGCGGTGACCGAAGATGCCGCGACCACCACCGCCACCGGCACACTCGCCGCCACCGACGTCGACGCCGGCGCGCACCTCACCTGGTCTGTCGCGCAGACTGCCGGCACCTACGGCAGTCTCGCCATCGACGCCGCCACCGGGCAGTGGACCTACACCCTGGACAACAGCCGCCCTGCGACTCAGGCCCTCAACGTCAATGACCATCGAACGGAAACGTTCACCGCTACGGTCACCGACGAACACGGCGCGGCCACGACCCAGACCATTACGCTACAGGTCACCGGCACCGACGATGCCGCCACCGTCATCGACATGGGCTCGCACGTCGCCGATCTGGCCCGTGCCAATCTGGAAGCAGCCGGGCTGGTCCGCGCCACCGACGTGGACAGCGCTGCCCCGCAGGTGATCGAGCAAACTGCCACCCAGGGCCAGTTCGGGCAGCTCTCCGTCAATGCCCAGGGCATCTGGCGCTTCCAGCTCGATCCGTCATTGCCCGCCAGCCAGGCGCTGGCCAGCGGCCAGACCGACCACGACACCTTCACGGTGCGCTTCAGCGACGGCACCACCCACGACATCGTGATCGACATACGCGGCACCAGCCAGGGGCCGCAGGTCGCCAACAATGTGGTCGATTTGGGTGCGGGTGCACACGATCAGCCGCAGACGTTTACCGAAGCCCAGTTGCTGTCCCTGTTCGGCGCCACCAACCCCGGTGGCGGTTCGTTGTCGGTCTCCGATGTGCATATCGACCCGCAGTACGGCAGCTTTGCCCACAACCCGGACGGCAGCTGGACCTTTACCCCCGCGCAGGGTGTCAGCGGCGATAACCTCCCGCTCACCATTACTGTCACCGACGGCACGGCCACCACTTCGGGGGCTGGGGTGATCGACATCACCCCGCCGCCCAACACTGCGCCCACGGTCACGGCCGATGCGACCCATGTCGCCGACCTCGGCGCCACCCTGGAAGACACCGCCAAAACCTTCACCGAGGCCGACCTGCTTAAACTGGTTGGCGCGACCGATGCCGATGCCGGTAACGTCCTTCACGTGGGGAGTGTTACGGTCGACCCGAAATTTGGCGCATTTTCCAAAGATGCCGCCACCGGCGACTGGACCTTCACCCCGGCCGCCGACTTCCATGGCGACCAGGTGCCGCTGACCATTGCCGTCACTGACGGCACCACCTCCACCGACGCACACGCCAAGCTGGCGGTGACCGCCGTTGACGACGTGCTGACCGTTGCCGCAGATGGCTCGCACCCGGCAGCAATGCCTGACATCGCGGTCAATACCGAGACCACCTTCACCAAGGCGCAATTGCTGCAACTGGTTGGCGCCGCCGACCCGGATGGTGATGCACTCAGTATCACCGAGGTTCATATCGACCCACGCGCCGGCTATTTCGCACCGCAACCCAACGGCGACTTTATCTTCAAGCCCGCCGCCAACTTCCACGCCGACGACCTCGACATCACCCTCAAGGTGACCGATGGCACCTCGACGGTCGAGGCCCACGCCCAGCTCGACATCAAGGCCACGCCGGGGCAATTGGCGATCACCACGGTCGACAATGCCCTGCACACGGCCAGCAGCTTCGAGACCACCTCGCCTGACCTCGCCATTCACGGCACGGCCGTCGGCCTGCCCGACGGCACGCCGATCACCCTGCACCTGGCCGACAGGAACCACCCGGAAAACACCTTCGACCTGCACACCACGGTGACCGGTGGCGCGTGGAGTCTGAGCTTTGATCAGAGCCAGGTGCTGGTCGATGGCAACCACGACTGGGCCGTCACTGCCCACGCGACCGACCTGTTTGGCACCGCCGTCGATGCCAGCACCGAAGTGCTGTACCAGGACACCCCCACCGCCTCGGCCCAACATGGCACGGCGGCTACCGCGCTCGACCTGCTTGCCGGCAGCATCGCCGGCACGGCGGTGCAGCATGTGCAGTATTCCTCCGACGGTGGGCAGTCCTGGTCCGATCAGGTGCCGGCCGGCTTCACGCTGGCCGCTGACGGCCACACCCTGCAGGTGGACCCGACCAGCAGTGCGTTTGGCAGCCTGGCCCACGGCCAGCAACAGCAGGTGCAGGTCCAGTACGAGATGGCTCAGGCCGCAGACCCCTCAGCAGGAACCATCCACCAGACCGCCAGCGTCACCATCACCGGCAGCAACCACGGCCCGACCGTGACGGCCGTGGATGCCGGCCATGCCGCCAATCTGGGAGCGACGGCCGAGGACACCGCCAAGACCTTTACCGAAGCCGACCTGATCCGCATGGTGGGCGGCAGCGATGCCGACCATGACGCGCTGCATGTCGCCGCAGTGCGCATCAGCCCGGAATACGGCAGCTTCGCCCACGATGCAGCCAGCGGCGCCTGGACCTTTACCCCGGCGGCCAACTACGACGGCAGCCACCTGCCGATTTCCATCGAGGTCACCGACGGCCAGGCCACGGCCACCGGCCACGCGATGATCGACATTACCCCGGTGGCAGACACCCCGGTGCTCGGTATCAGTCTGGGTGCGGTGCAGATGAGCGCTGCTTTAGGTGCGCCATCGGATACAGCGGTCACGACTAGTTTGAGGCGCTTCGTATGGTCCAACCGTTGGACAAGATTTTGGTGACATGGTTGGCACGGGGGCTCATTTGATTCCCGAAGATCAAGCCTGTGTGGATGACCTCAAGGCCGTAATGATCATGGGGCATATGTTTCAGGTAACGGGTATCGAGGATACGCCAAAGGGTCGAGCGGCCGTGCTCGATCTGGGAGGTGATAGAGACAACACATACCTTTTCTGCGATTATCCGGGCCAGGAGATGACCTTTATATTCAAGGATGATCCGGCGCATAGCGATCCGCATCATGCATCCACATCATGGGCGCTTAAGGTCTATAACGTTCCTGGAGCGCCTCAAGGCGAAGACTATGTAAATGAAATGGCCGGATGGACCGGATGGACTGACGGGAGAGCTTCTTATCGAGAAGGAACCACTACCGACCGTCAGGGTCCTCCCTCGGATTCGCATTTCACGGCCAGCATTCCCGAAGATACCGGTGTCGAGCTGCACCTCACCCTGAGCGACCCGGATGCCTCTGAACACCTGTCGCTGCAAGTTGCCGGCTTGCCGCAGGGGGCCACGCTCTCTGCCGGAACGCACAACGCCGATGGCAGCTGGACGCTGAGCCCGGACCAACTGCCGGGGCTGATCATGACCCCGCCAGCGGATTTTTCCGGTGACATCCATCTGGCGGTTACGGCGACGGCGACCGACCATACGCTCACGGCCGACAAGGTCATGCAGCTTGATATCACCGTCGATCCGGTGGCCGAAAAACCGGCCCTGTCGGTGATGAATCTGGCGGACTCCATGGAACATTCCGGTGCGATGGCACTGGATATCGACGTCAATGTGCATCATGACGATGGCGAGACGCTCAGCATCACCATCGAAGACCTGCCTTCCGGAGCGACGCTTTCCGCCGGCACCCATAACGCAGATGGCAGCTGGACGCTGACCCCGGCACAGTTGCAAGGGTTGAAGCTGACGCCGGATGTGAACTGGTCAGGTTCTTTTGCGCTGAAGGTGACCGCAACGGCGATGGAGGCTACGGGTGAGACGACCAGTACAACGCGTCATGTCGGTGGCACTGTTCACTCGGTATTGGACATGACCGTGTCGATGCAGGATGTGACTACTTCTGCTGGTAGCACGTTTCAGCTGCCAATCCAGATTGGCTCCCAGACGGATAGCGGCGAACAATTCTCGTCCGCTCGTATCGAGGTGCCCTCAGCCGATTGGATAGTCTATGTAGCCCATGCGTTTTATCAAGTCAAAGCCGCGGATGGCTCGTTTGCTGACCCGCAAAATCCGCATGCAGGAGGGCCTTTCCATGTGGATATACCGCCTCAATTTGTTGGAAGCCTTTCACAGGTAGATATTGAGGCACCACCAGGCTTCCAGGGAGATGCGCAATTGCGTCTCACCGCAGAAATTACTGACGACGGTACTCACCATCCGATCGACCTTCCTTTCACGGTGCATGTGCCGGATCAGGCGGTGCCCGCACCGGCTCCTCAGGCCGATGAAATCGCTGGCGACCAGCCGATCGACACGGCCGACACCCTTGTTGCGGATGATGGCAGCGCCATTGGCCAAACGGCCCACGATGCACTCGCGGTGGCCTCCGCCGATGACTTGGTCCACCACGACACGGTTGCGCCAACCGGCACGGACGATACGTCCCATACGGCCATCACCGAAGATGTCGGCGCTGGCGTAACGGCGATCGATACCGGTGACACGACCGCCAGCCCGCTGGCCGATTACTTGCATTTTGCCGACACCTCGCATGATGCGGGTGCTGCGGGGGTGGTAAACGACGATTCAGCCTCCTCCCCGCTTGGCGATTATCTGGCCGCCGCCGGTGTCGATGCCACCACGGCAACGACGACCGATGCTGCTGACCTGCCGCCGACCGAGGTGCTGCTGACTGCAGGGCAAGAGTTGCCCGAATCTCAGGGCGCACCGGGCAGCGAGCATGACCCGGCCAGCCAACTGGTCGATGTGCCGGTCGAGACGGCGACCGACGCGCACCATCAGCACCACGAGTGAGGCGGGATTAACGAGGAGGAGCCGGGAAGCACTTCCCCAGCCTCCAGACAACGCAAAAACCATCGAGGTAATGACATGAAAAGGAATCGTTTGATCGCAACGGCACTGGCCGCCAGCCTACTCTGTGCGTTGCCGCCGGCCTTCGCGGCCGATGGCATTCAGACTCAGGCGGTGCACTTCACCAAGGGCAGTTCCTCGGCCACCATCCAGGGCAGCATCAAGGGCGAGCAGACCATCGACTACAGCCTGCGGGCCAAGGCCGGGCAGACCATGAGCGTCAGGCTGGTGACCAAGCATGGCGCTAACTATTTCAATGTGCTGCCGCCCGGCAGTAATGACGAAGCCCTGTTCGTAGGCTCAAGCGATGGCAACGAATGGACGGGCGCCTTGCCGGCCGATGGCGAATACAAGGTGCGCGTCTATCTGATGCGCAGCGCCGCGCGGCGCAATGAAGCAGCAGACTACACCCTCACGGTCGGCATTACCGGCAAGCCAAAGGCAGCCGCTCTGGGCCAGGCACCAGCCAGCGATGCCAAGGTCAAGGGCACCGCGTACAACGCCACCGGCCCGCTGCCGTGCCAGATGGGCACCGACAAACCCATCGAGTGCCAGTTTGGAGTCATTCGTGGAAAACCCGGCAATGCCGAGGTGCACATCACCCCACCCGGTGGCCTCAAGCGGGTTCTGACCTTCATGGGCGACAAGGTGACCACCAACCCCGGCGAGACAGTCAAGGCCGTGAAGCAGGGCTACGACTGGTCAATTGAAGTCAACGACTACGAGCACTACACCATCCCGGAAGCCGTCATCTCAGGCGGTTGATCCGCCGACACGGCTGCCTCGTAATCCCTGCGACAGCAGCCGTAATCGGCTAGAGAAGGTAATCCTGCAGCGCCGCGAGGGCGGCGTCGAAGTCACAATTGCGCACATGCTCCTGCACCCGGGCAAAGCGCTGACGTCGCTCCGGCTCGGCCATGCCAACGGCCAGTTCATCACACAACTCCAATGCCTCGGCATCGCTATCAGCCAGCAGTTGCGCGAGCCTCGCCAGTTGCTCGGCGCTTGGCCCGGGGCCTTTGGCCAGGGCTGCGGGCAGGGTATCCAGCGTCTTCAGGGCAGCCAGCAGCGGCTGCAAGTGCTGCAGGACGGCTTCCAGTCGAGCCTGCAGTTGAGCCTGGTTACCCTCAGCGCACGCCTGCTCCAGACCCTGCGCGGTTTCCTGAATAGCCAGAGCGCCGATATTGCCGGCCGTACCCTTGAGGGTGTGCGCCTGGCGCGTGGTGGTCTGCTGGTCCTGACGGGCCAGGGCCTGGGTGAAATCATGCTCGAACCGCGCATGTGTTTGCCCGAAGCGCAGCAACATCTTGCGGTAGAGCGTTCGGTTGCCCTGCATCATGGCAAGGCCCGCGCGCTGATCAAGGCCGGGCAGCTCCGGCAACTCGATCGCTTCGGCTTCCACCAACCCGCCCGCTGACGTCTGATCCAACTGAACCGGGTGGGCAGGAGTGATCCAGTGGCGCAGTGTGGCGAACATCTGCGTCACATTCAGCGGCTTGGCGATATGGTCGTTCATGCCGGCGGCCAGGGCCTTTTCCCGGTCCCCTGCCATGGCATTGGCGGTCATGGCGATGATCGGCAGGCTCGCCCAGGCGGGATTGGCACGGATAAGCCCTGTGGCTGTATAGCCATCCATCACCGGCATCTGGCAATCCATGAGGATGCCGTCGAATACCGAGTCGTCGGTGAGGATGGCCAGCGCCTGGGCGCCATCGTGGGCGCATACCAGGCTGATCCCGGCGCTGCCCAGAAGCTCCTCGGCCAGTTCTCGGTTCATCTCGTTGTCTTCGACCAGCAGCAGGCGGGCGCCGGCCAGGGCCTGACGCGAATGCTCCGTGGCCTGGCCGTGCGCGGGCGGACTGCCCTCGGGGAGCTTCCCGCGGTTGAGCGCCTGTCCGATGCTTTCCAGCAATAGAGAGGGAGTGATCGGCTGGTTGATGATGGCCGCATAGTCGAGCCCTTGGCTGCGCGCCGCATCGCTGAAACCTTCGCGACCGAAGGTGGTGACCGCGATGACGGCGGGCGCCTGGTTCAGGTTCAGCTGACGCAGGCCGGCCAGGCAGCCCAGCGCGACCGGGGTACCCGGCCGCCAGCCGACCAGCAGCAGGTTGTAGGGCTGCCCCTGACGTTCGCCATGCTGCAGCTCATCGAGAGCACCGCCGGCGTTGTCATGGCAACTGACCTGCAGTTGCAGGTTGCGCAGCTGAGCGGCCAGGCTCTCGCGTGCCTGCTCGCCGGGCTCCAGCAGCAGAGCATGCACCTGGGCGATTTCATCGGCGCGTAGCATGCGCGTGAACTGGGGCTGCACGGGCAGCCCCAAGTGGACATCGAAGCTGAAGCGGCTGCCGGCACCCGGCTCACTGTGGACCTCGACATGCCCGCCCATCAGCTCCACCAGAGTGCGTGAGATGGCCAGTCCGAGGCCGGTACCGCCGTATTTTCGGGTGGTCGAGTTGTCAGCCTGGGTGAAGGCGATGAACAGCCGTTCGCACTGTTCGCGGGTCATGCCGATGCCGGTGTCCTCGACCGAGAAACTCAGGCCGATATCGCCGGTTTCAGTTGGTCGTGGTTCGACGCGCACGACGATGCTGCCATGCTCGGTGAACTTCACGGCATTGCTGACCAGGTTGAGCAAAATCTGACCGAGCCGCAGGGGATCACCAACCAGTTGTGTGGGTATTTCGCCGCGGAAGTCGAAGAGCAGCTCCAGCCCCTTCTCCTGGGCCTTGAAGGCGATGACGTTGGCCAGGTTGTCGAGCACATCGTCCAAGCGGAATTCGATTCGCTCAAGATGCAGCTTGCCAGCCTCGATCTTGGAGAAGTCGAGGATGTCGTTAATGATCCCCAGCAGGCTGTTGGCAGCCTTGTCGATATTGGCGACATAGCGCTGTTGGCGCGGATCGAGTCGAGTCTGCAGGGCCAGGTGGGCCATGCCGATGATGGCATTCATCGGCGTGCGGATTTCGTGGCTCATGTTAGCCAGGAATTCACTCTTGGTCCGGGTGGCATCCTCAGCCAGCCGCCTGGCTTCCTGCATGACAGCTTCAGCCTGCTTGCGCTCGCTGAAGTCGAAGATCACCCCATCGAGGTATTCCGGCCTGCCCTCGCCGTCATAGGCGGCGAGCCCCCGTGCATAGACCCAGCGGGTGATCCCCTGGCGGTCCCTGATGCGGTATTCGTGGGTGTACTGCCGCCGTTCGTCGATGGCCGCCTCAATACCGGGGGTGATGGCGGAGAGGTCGTCGGGATGGATCAGCGCGCTCAGGGTTTGCCGGCCCGCTGTCGCCATGAAGGCGCTAGCGGGATAACCAGTGAGCTTTTCGACCTCCTCGCTGACGAACAGTACCGTCCAGGGCGGATAGGGCAGGCAGCGGTAGACCACACCCGGCACGTTGCGGATCATCGACTGGATGCGCTGTTCACTATCGAGCAGTCGCAGGCGGTCGGCTTCGGCACGATCGCGGGCCTCTGCCATTGCCCGCTCTGCCTCGCGAATCGGACTGATGTCGACCAGGCTGCCGACGGCGCCACTCAGCTCGCTGCCTTGCTGACCAATGCCCGCAACTACATAAAGCAACTGCCGCTCGCCGCCCGCCTCATCGGGCAAGGTCAGTTCGCGCTGCAGGGTTCTTTCGCTGCCCAGCACGGCATCCACCTCGCTCTGGATGCGCTGCCGCTCTGCCTCGGGGAATACGTCCAGATCGGCGATGCGTCGGCCGATCTGCTGTGCGACGCGCTGGCCAAAGGCTCTCTGCAGGGCACGGTTGATACCCCAAATGCACCCATTTTGATCGGTGTAGAACAGGGGGTGCGGCAGGGTGTCGATCAGCGACTGCTGGAAGCTGAACAGCTCCGCACGCTCTCGCGCACTTTGCAGGCGTAAACGCCGCTCATGCCACAGGCGCAGGGCGAACAGGCACAGCAGCAGGGAACCGACGAAAGTCAGGCCGCGCAGAGCGGGCGAGACGATCATGGCTTCGTCCGCCAGAACCACCAGACGCCAGTGGCCACTGGAGTCATTCCATTCGACAGGTAACGAGGCACTCAGGTAGCGCTTGCCATCGTAATCGATCAGCCCCGTGCCGAGAGCCGGCAAGCTTTTTGAAATACTGGCGTCGGCGAACTCATTGCCATACTGCCGGCTGGCGTGCAGCGCGCTTTGCCGCTCCGGGCTCAGCGGCCCGATGACACGCATCAGCCACTCCGGCTGGCTGCTGGCCATGACTACCCCATCAGGAGAAAGCAGGAGTCCGATGCGCCCGGGCCAGTTGGCCAGAAACTGATCCAGCTGGCTCATCTCGAAACGGGCCACCACGGCGCCGATAACCGGGCTGGTTGCATCCCTGCTGGCATGGACGGGAGCCGAGACATAGAACATGCGCGCGCCCGTGCTCATGCTGATCGCCGCATGGACGTTCTCCCGACCACTCATGGCCTGACGGAAATAAGGACGAAAGCTCACGTCCTGGCCGGCAACATTCCGCTGCTGGCGATCCCAGTTCTGGGTGATGATGCCTTCGCCATCGACGACGAAGGCGTGGTCGGCACCGGTGTCCTGGGCCAGTATTGCCAAGGCCTCCGTGGCATCGCCCCGGCTCTGCCTGGCAATGCTCGCGGCCTGCTGGATTTCCCGGTTGAGCCGTCCGGCCAGCTGGACCGCGCCCATGCCCTTGCTGGACAGCGTCAGTTGCAGCAGGTTATCGGCTTCCGGCTGGATGCGGGTGTCGAGTTCCGCCTGGTAGGCGTTGCGCTCGAAGGCACGTAAGCCCCAGTCCGCGGTAAGGGCCACCAGCAGGGCCGGCAGCAGAGCGAGAGCCAGGTTCCAGCGTGGTGGCGTCATGGCGCCTCGCTCAGGGCCTGCGCCAGATAATCGACCTTGCCCTGGAAGTCATGATCCTGATCGGCGAAGCGCTGGGCGATGGCGTGGAACTCCTGCTCGACAGCGAGGAAGGCGTCCACCAGCTTCGGGTCGAAGTGACTGCCTCGACCATCAACAATGATGGCGACGGCCTGCTCGTGGGACATGCCCTCCTTGTAGACACGCCGACTGATCAGGGCGTCGTACACATCGGCAACCGCCATGAGCCTGGCAGACAGGGGGATTCCTTCGCCGGACAGGCCCTCCGGATAGCCAGAGCCGTCCCACTTTTCCTGATGGTAGAGAGCAATCTGCTTGGCCATGTCGAGGAACGCGACCGGCGTGCCCAAGGCTGCTTCGGCATGTTCGATGGCCTTGAAGCCCAGGGTGGTGTGGGTCTTCATGATCTCGAACTCGTCCGGAGTGAAACGCCCGGGCTTGAGCAGGATACGGTCTGGAATGCCGACCTTGCCGATATCATGCAGGGGCGCGGACTTGAACAGCAGATCGATGTAGGCATCGCCCAGGGTGGATCTCAGGTGCGGGTCGCTGCGCAGGTGCAGGGCCAGGGTCTTCACGTAGTGCTGGGTGCGACGGATGTGGTTGCCGGTTTCCGGATCGCGGGTTTCGGCCAGCGAGGCCATGGCCAGGATGGTCACGTCCTGGATGGCGGTGATTTCCTGGGTGCGGCGTTGCACCTCGTTTTCCAGGTAGACGTTCTTGTCGCGCAGGAAGTCGGCGGCCTGCTTCAGCTTGAGGTGGGTTTCCACCCGGGCCAGCACAATCGGTGGGCTGGCGGGTTTGGTGATGTAGTCCACGGCTCCCAGGGCCAGCCCCTGCTGCTCGTCCTCAATCGCCGTCTTGGCCGTCAGGAAAATGATCGGGATAAGCCGGGTGCGGTCATCCTCCTTGAGCTGCCGGCAGACCTCGTAGCCATCCATCTCCGGCATCATGATGTCGAGCAGGATCAGGTCGGGGGGCGTCTCGCCGTGGACAATTTGCAGCGCTTTGGCCCCACTGTTGGCCAGTTTGACCCGGTAGGTCGGTTTGAGCACTTCGCTGATCAGACTGAGGTTGTCGGGGGTATCGTCTACAACCAGCACAACGGGGCGGGAGGTTGTTACAGCGGGCAGTTCCATGTCGTGCTCTCCGTTTCGGGTGACAGACTGAGGCGTGAGTGTTGTTTGCCAGGCGACGGGCGTTGGGTGACCTTACCACTGTCCGCGCAGAATCTGGCGGGCGGCATTGCGCACCGCCGTGGGATAGTCGGGTCGCATGTACCACACTGCCGGGTGTTCACTGACGGTAAGGGCGCGCTGGGCCGGCTGCAGGTTGGTGCGCATCAGCAGGATCACATCGCTGCTGACCCACGGGTGGCGGTACCAGTAGTGATGCCCCGCAATAACACCTCCCGCCGCCTTATGCTGGCTGGAAACGTCCAGCAGGGTGACGTTATTCAGATGGTTCCGGCTGGCGAAGCCCTGCAGAGACGCCTCGGCCTGAACAGTACCGATCCGGGGGCCTCCCGGCATGAGCTGGTGGGCCAGCATCAGGGCATCATCCTTGTCGGAGACGGTGATCATGACCTGCTCGGCGACCCTGCTAATGCCGGGCAAACGCTCTTCAAACAGTTCTTCTGGCACGTCGGCGGCAGCAAAAATCACTGCGCCAACTCTGTAGCGTGCCTGCAACTGTTGCGTGTCGAGGGCTGGATGGCGAGACGCGAGGCCCTGCAGGGCTAGCGAAGCTACACGCCCTCCCGCGCTGTATGCCACTAGGTTGATACGCTCGGCTGCGGTATGCCTCGCCAGAAGCTCGATCAACTGGCTCAAGGCCTGACTGGATTGGCGCGCGCGTGCCACGTCGATGCCGACCAGGTAACTCAGAATGTTCTGGTGAGAGGGCCAGGCGAACGCCATACCGACGAAATCGCGGCCCGCAAAATGCACCAGTTCGCCCGTCAACTGATTGGCGTTGGCAAAATCCACCTTGGCGCCGTGAACATAGATGAGAATTTCTTTATCCCGGGCTTTGGCCAAATCGAGATTGATTGCATCCACATATTTCTGCAATTCCTGACTCAGGGGCACCTCGATGGTCTGTTGCACAGGCAGGATGGCATCCTCCCTCACGCTGTTCAGACTTAGCGGCAACTCGTGTGTCCGAGTTGCGCTGAGTGAGGCGGCATGTAATTCGGGCCACTGATCCTGCGCACTTCCGAGGCGAACATCGGTGCGCCCTAGATGCAGGGTGTCACTGTACTGATTGCCATAGCCACCTGCTTCCGGGCTGCGATTGGTGGCGTAAAACAGTTCAATGTTAGGGTCTCGCTCCTCCTCCTGTAGATGGGCAAAGGGATCTATGGCCGCCTGCTCGTAGATCACCGGGGTAGACATCAGCATTAACGGGTTTGGCGCACTGCAGGCCAGCAGGAAAAGGGGGATTGGCAGTGCGATCAGTTTCCAGGGCAGGTGCATTGGATATTGGTTTCCATTCATGCTGACGGGCAGGTCACCCTAGCTTTGCGTGGCAAATGGGCCGAACAACAAGAAAGTCTCAAAATAATCCACATAGGTGAAGAGCGCCACGAAACTTTCAGTGTGGTCGTCGTGGGTGACTGACGTCCAAGTTACCGGAGATACGCCATGGAACTCCTCGCTTCTCTATCTTGTTGGCAAACCGTTCAATAGCGCGTTGATGGCAGCCGTCTTCGCGGCGCTGTATTTGGCGCCGCGGTTCGAAGCCGCTGCTGGCCGTCGTCATTCCTTCTGGACCCTCGTGACCGCTGGAGCCCGGGCTGCTTACGTCGTTTGGGAGGCGCTCATCCTCGCCCAATCGCCTGAGGCAAACATACGAGTCGATATTCTGCGGATTTACCCATTGCTAGGCGCCTTCACGGCGTGGGCACTTTTCCGCTCGTATCGATAGCGACACCGTCGCCTGGCACTGGCGGCAACTGTACAACTGTGTTGTCAGACAGGTACAAAACATTCGCTTTGGGAAGCAGCCTTTGGTTATGGGCTCTGGTTCAGCTTAGCGAGCCAGAGTCATATCCAGACCTAGTGAAGCTCCAACAAACATAAGACTGTAATTTCTAGGCACAGATGAGACCAAACACGCCGGCACTACCTCCCCCCACCAAACTTACCCGCAGGTACACCACGGGGTCATAGGACTGCCAGGGCCAATACCGACGGTACATTGACCCGCAGGCACCAGCGATCTAGGACTCAGTGCTCGGACTTATTCCTCATTTTCATCACCTGGCGCCACCGCCTCCATCCGCCGCCCGTAAAACTCGACCCAATCCACGTCGCCAAATTCCTTCTGCAGCAACCGCTTCAGATAGGCGTGCCACCCCTGGAGAGCCTCTGCCTTATTTTCAAAGTAGGCGTAACGGTCATAGATCGCATCCACCGACAAGTCCTTATGGTTGAGGATGCGACTACGCACTTCCTTGCCCAAGCCATGTTTGGACATGTGCGTGGTCGCCGTGCGACGCAAGTCATTCACGGTTGGGCGCGGATAACCATCGGCAACACGCAGTAGGTTCTCCTCTTCGACGCGCTCCGAATCCTTAACGTAGTCATCGTAGAAACGGCGCATCGCGCGATTGAGCGAAGGCTGCGTCTGCGGCTTAGCAGGCCACCGCCCAGGAAAACATACTGCACAGGGCTGGGCAACGTTTTGCTGTCAACCCGACGCGCAGAATCTGCTGCCATGGATTTCTGAATTTGCCGTTCACGCAGGTATCGCTAGGTGAAGTATGTGACCTGCCTTGATCTCGGAGCTTGGGGCGCTGTGTTCACCGAGGGCTGGGATCGGCAAGTGCAACTGGTTCGCGACGAAGCGAAAACTCTAAAGCAGCAGATCAACAGCGTGTGGATTTATCCGCCTGCTGCTGATCGCACTGCTGCTCTTGCCGCAGCCGACCCGCTGATCCCGGTTGTGGCTTAACCCCACAGTTAGAGAGATGTCCTGGTAGGTGAGGCAACTCATACTTCAGGGCATTCCTCCGACCAACATTGTATAAGCGATCATAGGATCAAAAGTCCTATGGTCCTTTCAGGCAAAAGAAATGCCGGTCATTTGACCGGCCTCTTTGCTATCTCGCTGCAGCTGCACTGGTTATCCAGTCGTCGACCTCATGCTGAAGCCAGCGACTTGCTCGACCTATCTTCACCTGTCTCGGGAAGGCACCCTCTCGGATACGGCAGTAGATGGTCTTGCGGCTCAGGCCAACCTTGCGACTGACGGCATTGAAATCTAGGAGAACCATCTCAGACATAGGCCACCTCCAAAATCGAGGTACCAGCAGGGAGATGTAGGTGAAGCTGTGGTGATGTTTTCCTCATGGTGAACTACTCAGACGGATCGTGCCTTCGAGGCATTAGTTCTACTTTTCCATTTCCGCAGCGCATCAAGTAGACAACGACACAGCGGCAAACCATGGGGCTCCGCACAACCCCAGTACCTGTATATTTTCACAGCACCATGGATTGATCAACAAAATACTTGACTTTACAGAAACTTATCCAGCTTCGAACAAATCCAGCTGCTCAGCCTGATGCTCATCCTCATCAGAACCGTCGAGCAGACGACTCAGCGCCGCATCGAAAGCCTCCATGGTCGGGCGCATCTGAGGCAGTTTCGCTTCAGGGTTATTGCGATAGTGCGTAACGACAACACCTGTTTGCCCGTGTGACTGCAGCGCGTCACTATCGAAATCCTTGATGCCGTTACGCTGCATAAACTGTGTGCATGTGCGACGAATATCACGTGGGCTGAATTTTGGGATGGGCTGGCTGTTCATTTTGGCGTGGTCAGTAGCGAGCCACTCGCTCACCGCATGAGACAAACTGGACGCGTGAATCGGCTTTTGCCCACCAACACTCCAGGGATATACGGCCCCTGGGGGCTGCAAGGCACGAACCTGTTCAAGTACCTGCACGGCCCTGTTGCTTAAGGGAACGAAGTGAGCACGCTTTTTACTGCCACGCCCTTTGCTATCTATGATCTTCAAGTACTTCTTTTGAAGGTTGTAGCTGGTCCAGGGCTCACGGATAAACTGGAGGGGACGCTGCCCTGCAGTAGCAAAAGCAAAGTGAAAGACACGCGCCATAATCGCACCAACCGAATCGACCTTGGTGATGGTGTACCAAAATTGCTTAAGCTCCTTATCAGTGAGGGCGCGCTCGCCAGGTTTTGACGTGTTCGGGACAGTCACTGGATCCGCAGGATTCATCTGAAGTCCGTAGCTTTTAGCACTGCTTCGGTCGATATGATGCTCCGCTTTCAGACCGAAATTGAAAGCAGCCACGAGAAACGAACGAACCTTGCCCGCCTGACGCCTAGCTCCCCTGTCCCAGATTGGTTTCAGCAGAAGATTCACATGCTCCGGCCTGACATCCTTGGCCTTCATATTCATGATGTCGAGCCGTTCCTCTTGGCCTTCCTTGCTCACGGCTACAACTTTCTCGCCTTCCAGGTCCTTAGACAGCACACGCTCGAACTCCTTGATCTGCGCCGCTGAAACACCTTCACGGCGACGGTCTTCGATGTAATCCCGGAACAATTCGGACAAAGTGCCTTTAGAAGCCTCTATTGCAGCAAGTCGCTGCTGCTCATGCATCTGGCGCTGGCGTTCTGCTTGCTCGACCTCTTCTTCGGCAGCACATCTGGCTAGGTACGCCTTAATGTCACCATGCTCTGCCGCGATCTTTGCGTAACGTACCGCTTGCTCGCGAAGCTCAGTAAGTGAGAGGCCAGGGCTCTTCGGTGTTTTCTTGAAGACACCCAGCTTAATCTTCTGCTGGCCTCCTTCATCACGGCGACGGTAGTAGGCCTCGACAGCCCCTGAGGCACGGCAATCGAACAAGATTGATCCACTACCTCGGCCTGGCAGTGAATCGGTGGCAGTCTGACCAGGCTTGAGCGCCTTCAGCTCCACATCTGTCAGAAATTTCCTACTACTCGCCTTGCCCGATGCCTCTGCCATTTCTGCGTACCGTTTTGCGTACCGTTTCTTAGGGCATGACCGGCCATACCCAGAACCAAGGGGAAACACCTAACCCCTTGAATTTAGGATAACGCGCTAAATCGGCTTTTTTCGGGAGACGCTGGGAAACGACCAGAAACGTGCTTTTTACTGTCTCATAATCCTTTGGTCCACGGTTCAAGTCCGTGCAGGCCCACCATATGAAACAACGACTTAGGTCAGCCATCGTGCTGGCCTTTTTTCGTTTATAAGCCCGATAAAAAATTGGCGTACCGTTTTGCGTACGATTTCTTTATCACTAGAGATTAAACACCTCATGGCTGGGCGAAGCTTAACGCCCTATCGGGGTGTCCAGAATCATTGAGCCACAGCACTCTAGTTTTTATTGACGACGAAGGCTCAGAGAAAAGGGCGCTTATTCATCCTTCCTGCAAACTTGCAGGATCAAATCTCGAAGCCATCGATGAGCAGGATCTGCGCTGAATCGTGGATGCCACAGCAAGGAGACAGTGAACGCCGTCGTACGCAAAGGAAGCGCAAAGCTATACATGCCTTCGCGCAAACTCGCGGTATGACGCTCGGGAACGCTGGCGATGAGGTCCGAGCCCCTAGCCAGTCCCAGCGCCGTCGAAAAACCACCGACGATGGTGGCTATCTTTCGCTGCAATCCAAGTTGCAGCAGCGCGTCATCTAAGGGACCTTTTTCTAATCCTTCCCGTGACACGGAAATATGCATGCCCGCCGCATACTTTTCCGGGGTGATTGTGCCGCGGCTCAGTGGATGCCTGGCTCGTACCACGCCAATGTAATGATCCCTGAACAGCGCCTGGCCTCTCAGCTCGGGGGCAGAGGCCAGATCGATCACACCGGTTTCCAGATCCACGATTCCATCGCGTAATGGCTTGCTGTCTTTGTCCGGCTTCTGCATAAAGAACAGCCGTACTCCAGGGGCCTGCCCCGCAATTCGTGCGATCAGAGCCGGGCCAAAGCTTTCAGCAAAACCTTCACTGCTCCTGATCGCGAACGTACGGTCGAGTTTTTCTAGATCAAGAAGTTCGGCTGGCCGCAAAACCTCCTGTGCATCCCGCACAAGCTGACTGACGCGATCACGAAGTTCGATTGCCCTGGGAGTAGGAACGAGCCCCCGTCCCGCCCTGACTAAAAGCGGATCTCCCGTGGTTTCTCTCAGCCGCGCAAGTGCCCGGCTCATGGCCGAAGGGCTGAGCCGCAGGCGTTTGGCTGCACGCGCAACACTGCCCTCAGCCAGCACGGCGTCGAGGGTAATGAGCAGATTAAGGTCCGGATTCGACATGGCCTGATGGTAGCCCAACTTGTCCCTCACATAGCGTCATACGCAACAATAACGTGCAAACGCTGCGTCTTCCGCCACATCTGCGTGCTG
Organism: Pseudomonas sp.; assembly: GCA_034519305.1. Classification (GTDB taxonomy): domain Bacteria; phylum Pseudomonadota; class Gammaproteobacteria; order Pseudomonadales; family Pseudomonadaceae; genus Aquipseudomonas. The sequence continues at coordinate 24,023 of JAXHOM010000020.1, read as the reverse complement.
CATACAGTTCCCTCCATCGGCACATTCGTACCGAAGTGAATGAGGAGAGACTGTATGAGCTCGTTGAACAGATGTGTTGCGCGTATCCAAGCAATCTGGGGACCGCTCAGTTCTGCAGTGGTCGCAGGCTGCCAGCAACAGCTGGATGATCTCCTGAAGACACCTGTCACCGAACCCTGGCTGGCTGACCTGCACCAGCAAGCACTGGCCCAGCAAGAGATGCACCGAGACCCGGAGAACGGATTTGTACTGCTGGCACACACCGAGCCTGAAGGGCTCTACCGGCCACCTCATGATCATGGTCGGAGCTGGGTCATTTACGCGGTGCAGCACGGTGAAATAGAAATGGGCACCTACGCCAAAGTGCAGGGCTCGGATGGCCAGGTGAAACTGGTAAAGCGCGGGTCCACAAGGGTGAGCGCCGGTCAAACGCAGGTCTACCTGCCGGGTGATATTCACGATACGCAGTGCATTAGCGGGCCAGCGCTGCTCTTTCGCTTCACCGAGCGGGACTTAAAGAAGGAAGACCAAGAAGCCCGCACGCTGACACGGTATGTCGAGCAGGAGGGTGAGTGGGTTCCGGCGAGCCAGTGCGCGCCCGAGTGGTTGAAATCATGACCCATGGCCCTGCTCCCGAAACCGACCGCCTCAGCACACAACCTGCACCGGCAGCCATCTCGGAGCATGCTGTGGACGAGCTCTCAGTGCGCGCACAACCGAGGCGCCTGGCTGCCGTCAGCTCAGTGCTGGCTGCCATGGTGCTGGTGGTGCTCAACACGGCGATAGCCAACATGGCCCTGCCAACGATTGCCCAATCGTTGCAAGTGCCTCCTGCGCTGTCCATCTGGATCATCACGGCCAACCAAGCGGCGCTCCTGATGGCGTTGCTCCCCTGCGCAGCGCTGGGTGAAAGCCTTGGCTACCGCCGGGTGTTCCGCTGGGGCGTGGCGCTCTTTCTGGCCGCCACGCTGATGTGCGCACTGGCCCCGACGCTGTCTTGGCTGATTGCTGCGCGGTTGCTGCAGGGACTGGGAGGTGCGGCAGTGATGGCGCTCGCCATTGCACTACTGCGCCAAGTGGTGCCGAGCCAGAAACTGGGCGCCGCTATCGGCTGGAATGCGCTCGCGGTTGCCCTGTCATCAGCAGCAGGCCCTGCATTGGGGGCAGCAATGCTCAGCGTGGCAGACTGGCCATGGTTGTTTGCTGTGCTGCTCCCCTTCGGATTATGGGTGCTGCTAGCGACCAGCGCGCTACCAGCACTGGACGGTACCGCGCGCAAAGTCGATCTATTGAGCATGGCATTGAATGCCGGGACCTTTGCATCACTGGTCATCGCCGTTGGCGTCATCACCGAGCACCTCGTGCTGACGGCAGCGTTACTGTCCATCTCTGCCATCCAACTGGCGCTATTGGTGAAGCGGGAAAGGCAGAAGGACGCGCCACTGATTCCGCTGGATCTGCTTAGAGTCACTTCATTCCGTATATCAGTTATTGCCTCGGTGCTCTGCTTTGCTGGGCAAACTGCAGGCTTGGTGGCGCTGCCCTTCTACCTTCAGCACAACCTTGGGCAAGAGGTGCTGATGACGGGCCTCTACATGATTCCCTGGCCTTTAACAGTCGCGCTGATCGCTCCGCTGGCTGGCAGCCTGTCAAACCGATGGTCGGCTGCCTGGCTTTGCTCGGTAGGTGGCATTTGTCTTGCGACAGGATTAGCAGGGGCTGCGCTTTGGCCTCTGCGGGAAAATCTCATGACGCTGGTGCCACTGACCATGCTGTGCGGCCTCGGCTTCGGTCTCTTCAACGTGGCCAATAACCGCAACATGTTCCTCGCGGCGCCGCTGAGTCGGAGCGGTGCGGCTGGTGGCATGCAAGGGACCGCTCGCCTGCTCGGGCAAACGGCTGGCGCAGTCGTCATGACACTGCTTTTTAACCTGCTCCCCGCCGATTCTGCGCCCCAGTTTGCCCTTTGCGTGGGAGCCTCATTGAACTTACTCGCGGCCCTTACAAGTACGCTGCAAGGCATGCCTAAAGCACCAGATCGTAAATTCAATTCCTGATCGACGAAGAGTTGTTGCGCGAACAGAGCGCGAGTGACGTCTAGCTGTAACGTCGCGACCCGAGCGGCAAACGGGTGATCAATCTGCTTGTCGACAAGGCCCAGGCAAACCTGACGGCCAGCCGTTTGTGCGCTTGGCCGCCAGGAGAGCATGCCGGCGGATGAGTCGCAGTGCATACACTGCGCCAGCCAGGCACACGGTTTGCAACGCCTCACAGCGCAAACGCTCTCATGCCCCACACCTATAATTTCAAAAAGTGAAATTAAGCACTTACTAAAACATCTATTCCTCAATAATCTGATAATTGAGAAGCTTACTTCAACGCCGGAGACGGTAACTGACTTGAAGGAAAGCCAACATGAACCACCTCAACATAACTCGCCGTTTGACGCATACCCTGGCACTACTGGCCGTAATCAGCGCTAGCCAACTGCAGGCGAATGAAACCCTGCTAATTGTCGAAAACGGCAGCGAGCGCACTCTGGAAAACAGCCGAAAATTACGTCAGGAGCAGCACGTAAAACTGGCAGAGAACGGCAGCGAACGCACGCTGATAAACAGCCGAAAGCAGCGTCAGGAGCGGCGCGTAGAACTGACCGAGAATGGTAGCGAACGTACTCTGAAAAACAGCCGAAAACTGCGTCAAGAGCAGCGTGTAGAACTGGCGGAAAATGGCAGCGAGCGTACCCTGCAACACAACCGTCGTGCCTGATACCCAGCCTGACATCTACAGCTAGCCAATGAAAACACCGTTACCGCGTCTCGTCGGTAACGGTGTTTTCATTATTCAACTGCAATGCCCGGATCATCACGTTTGATCGAAACGGATCACATCCTCGCGGCAACACGCTGGCATAAACGGAAAATGCTGCAGGGCTCGCGCGCAATCGACTTCGGCGGCCAGCACCAGCCAGGATGGCAACTGGCGCTCCCATTCCACTACGACCGGCCGCTTGCCGATACGCCGCAGCAGATCGGTATACAGATCCCAACTGGCATCGGCCACCACGCTGGCGTGCTCATCTACCAGCAGATAAGCGCCGCTGGCCAGGCGCAGTTGGCTATAACCGCCGAGATGAATTTCGCCGATCTGTTGCGCAGGCAGGCGGCGCAGATAGTCCTCGGCATTGCCGCCACAGTTATGACAGCTGATCAACAGATTGCCGATATCCAGCAACAAACCGCATGCAGTGCGTTGGCACAGCTCATGGAGAAAATCCGCTTCATCCATGTCACTTTCCATCAGACGTACATAGGCCGGCGGGTTCTCAATCAACAACTGACGGCCCAGGAGCGCTTGCACCTGATCGACATGCTCGGCCAAACGTTGCAGGGTGCTGGCGTTATACGCCAGAGGCAGATTGTCGCCGAGCAGGCTGGCCGCTTGCGGCGCACAGCCCAGATGGGCAGAAACCAGCGCTGGCTGGTAACGCCGGCAGAGTTGCTGCAACCCATGCAAATGCTCGCTGCTTAGAGCCGCTTCGCCACCCAGAGACAAGCCGATGCCATGCACCGAAAGTGGCAACAACTGGCGCAAGGCGAAGACCTGCATGTGCGCGACAGCATCGGTCGAATAATACTGTTCGGCCTGGATTTCGAAAAAATCCAGGCGTTGCGGGTCCGCCATAATGGCGGCGAAATGTTCCGCCTGAAACGCCACACCGGCGCCTTGCAACAGCGTACGGCTGTTCATCCTCACACCTCAAAAACGGCTGCAACGCCAGAACCCGAGAACCTCTCAGGGACGTGACAACGGCATGAGTGAACCCATACCGTGGGGAGTCTCGATATGGGTACAAGTGCCTGTCGGCACGAGCTTCCAGGCATTGCCCTGGTAATCGATTTTTGCCGAACCGGCGCAGGACGTCCCAGCGCCTGCAGCACAATCATTCTGCCCAGCCTTGGAGATGCCATAGCATTTCTCCTTACCGGCATTTACCCCGCCATCAGCCGCACTCAGCGCCTGACTGGTCAGCAACGCAGTGGTTAGCGACAACGCCAACGCGGCATGCACATTACGACGACTCATCATTAGCCCCTCTCAAAAATGGTGTTATTGCATGCGCGCCAACGCCCGCTGAACCGCAGGACGCTCGCTGATGGTGGCCACCCAGGTCGCCACCGCGGGAAACCTGGCCAGCTCGATACCGCCGTAATGGGCCATTCGCAACCAGGAGAAATTCATGATGTCGGCCAGTGAATACTCGCTGCCGGCCAGCCAGGGCTGCTCGCGCAAGCGCGCTTCAAGTACGCCGGTCAGGCGCAAGGCCTCGCCGCGAAAGCGCTCAATCGCCACCGCACAGGGCGTCGGTGTGGAGCGCAAAAACCAGCCGGCCTGACCAAACATCGGCCCGACACTGGCGACCTGTAGAAACAGGTACTCCATGGCCCGCAGCCGTTCGAGGGCATCTCGTGGAAGCAGACCACCGGCCTTTTCGGCCAGGTAGAGCAAAATCGCCCCGGACTCGAAGAGGCTCACCGTCTGCCCATCCGGTCCCTGATGATCGACAATCGCCGGAATGCGGCCATTGGGATTGATGGCGAGAAACTCCGGGCGGCTCTGCTCTCCAGCAGCCAGGTTGACGGTGATAAGCCGATACTCCAGACCCAACTCTTCCAAGGCGATTGGCACCTTGATGCCGTTCGGTGTAAGTGCGGTGTAGACCTCAATCATTGCGGTGTCCTCAGGCATTGCTCGGGGTCAGCATGCTCGATACACGCATTGCCGCTCAGACGCTCATCGTCCCTGGCCAACCGCTTGCGCCAGTAACCACTCAGCAAGTGATCCAGCGATAAGCGTCCGGGGCCTTGAGCCAGCAGCAGTAACAACGCCACCGCCCAGGTGCCGTGGGTCGGCCAGGCGTCGGGATAGACAAATAGCTGGATCACCAGAGTCATGCCCAGTAACGCCAGAGCGGCCAGCCGCGAACCTAGGCCCAGCAGCAACAACAGAGGGAACAAATGTTCGGCAATAGCTGCCAGCACGGCAGCGCTGTACGGCGCCAGCAGGGGCAGCCGGTATTCGTTTGCAAACAGATAGAGCGCGCTGTCATTGAGCTGCCAACCATCCACCTTGGTGCGCCCGGATTGCCAGAAAATCGCTGCCGGTGCGACGCGCGCCAACAGCAATAAGACGTCGCGAGCCACTCCTGGCAAACGCAGTAAAAGAGGGCAAGTACTCATATCGAACTCCAAGTCAGGGCAAACGGCCTGCCACCCTGGCGGGGGTGACAGGCCGAGTGGTGTTACAGGCTGTTGGCGGCCTTGTCCTTGATTGCAGGCCAGTTAGCGTTGGCTTTGGCAATGTTGCCCGGCACGTCCTCTGACCACTTCTTGAACACGTCGGCGTTAACGTTCAGGTACAGCTTGCCGTCGACCACTTTGTACTGGCTTGGGTCTACATCCAGCTTCTTGCCAAGGGCCGCGCCCATGGCGCAATAGCCGCCAAATTGCGGGGCGTACTTAGCCGGGTTGGCCTGGAAGGCTTTGAGGTTTTCCGCACTGGCGAAGTAATAGGTTGCGCCGTCATGAGCGGCGGCAAAGCGCTTGTCACCCTCGACCGGTTGGCCCTTGAAATAGGAGACGCTGTCATAGCCTTTGAGGATGACCTGGGCCGCATCGACGTTGATCGACGAGGTCGAGGCTTCGTCATAGGCAAAGCTGCTAGTCGCAGTCAGCAAGGCGCCGGCACCAAGGGACAGGGCAACAGCCAGGGAGCTGGCGATAAAAGAGTTCTTCAGGCTCATGAGGTAATTCCTTATTGACGCAATCGAGTGGGGTTGAGTGCGTCGAAACCAACTGCGTTCGACGTGGAGCCACTCTAGATCGCAACACTGCGCAGCTGAACGACCGCCTACTGCAAGGCTCTATTGCAGAAAATGAAACAAATCACGCACACTCGACGCAGACCTACAGGAGCCGCCGATGGATCGTTTTCAGGAAATGCAGGTGTTTTTGGCCGTCGCTGAAGAGCAAGGCTTTGCCGCCGCCGCGCGGCGCCTGAACATGTCACCACCCAGCGTGACCCGTGCCGTGGCGGCCCTGGAAGAGCGCATCGGCACCCTGCTACTGGCCCGCACCACCCGCAGCGTGCATGTCACCGAAGCGGGCCAGCGCTATGTGGAAGACTGCCGGCGGATCCTCGCCGAACTAGAGGAAGCCGAAGAGTCGGCCGCTGGCAGCCACGCCATCGCCCGCGGGCAACTCACCCTCTCTGCGCCAGTGCTGTTTGGCGAGTTGTTTGTCACTCCAGTGATGATCGACTACCTGGCCCAGCACCCAGCCGTGACCATCAAGGCCTTGCTGGTAGACCGGGTGGTGAGCATGGTCGATGAGGGCATCGATGTGGCCATCCGCATCGGCAACCTGCCCGACAGCGGTCTGCATGCCGTGAAAGTCGGCGAGGTACGTCGGGTGATCTGTGCGTCACCGACGTACCTGAACACCCACGGCCGACCGCAACACCCCGACGAACTGCTTCAGGCTCAGTTGGTGGTGGCAACCAGCAGTCCATTGCTGAGCAACTGGGAATTCAGCGGCCCTGACGGCGCCCTCAACATTCGCCCGCAGCCACGCCTGCTGGTCACCGCCAACCAGGCGGCCATCAATGCCGTCAGCCTGGGCTGGGGCCTGACCCGCGTGCTGTCCTATCAGGTGGCCAGCAAGGTGGCGGCCGGCGAGTTGGAAATTGTCCTGCAGAACTTCGAGCAACCGCCCCTGCCCATCCATGTGGTCTATCAAAGCGGCCGCAAGGTGCCGGCCAAGGTGCGCACCTTTGTCGACTTCTGCAGCGCGCAACTGAGCCAATCCAGCGCACTCAAGCCTGCCGGCCGAGACTGAGCACAATGGATCGCTACCAAGAAATGCGTATTTTCCAGGCGGTGGTCAGCGATCTCAGTCTGGCAGCAGCAGCCCGCCGCCTGAATATCTCGGCACCCACCGTGACCCGCGCAATGGCCGCACTGGAGCAACGCCTGGGTACGCCACTGCTGCAACGCAGTACCCGCGGCGTCAGCCTGACCGCGTCCGGTGAGCGCTTTGCCAGCGACTGCCAGCGCATCCTGCAAGATGTCAAAGAAGCCGAAGCCTCGGCCAGTGGCCTGCATGCCGAGCCGCGAGGCCATTTGCACCTGGCCATGCCACTGCTGTTTGGCCAGCAGATCATGACCGCCACCCTGCTCGACTATCTGCAGGCCTACCCCCATGTGGAGATGTTCGCCCAATACCTGGACCGCTTCCCAAACCTGCATGAAGAAGGCATTGACGTAGCCGTACTGGTCGGCGCCCTCCCGGACTCCTCACTGTTTGCCCTGCAGGTCGGCAGCATTCGCCGGGTGGTCTGCGCCAGCCCGGACTACCTGCAACGCCATGGCACACCCGAGCGCCCGCAGGCGTTGTCCACCCAGCAGATCATTCACTCCACCGCCGACTCACGCCTGCCGGAATGGCGCTTTCAGGACCAGGGCAACCCGCTCACCGTCAGCCTACGCCCGCGCCTGACCTGCGCCACCAACCAGGCGGCAATCGTGGCCGCCTGCGCTGCCAGCGGGGTGATCCGCTGCATGAGTTATCAGGTTCATGAGCTCATTGAGCAAGGCCGCCTGTGTCGCTTACTCCAGACCTATGAGCTGCCACCACTGCCGGTGTATCTGGCCTACCGGGAAGGGCGCAAAGCGGCCGCACGGGTACGCAGCTTCATCGATTTCACGGTCAGCAGGCTGCGCGAACACCCGGCGCTGCGTTAGGCCTTTAGGGGCTTAGGGACGCTTTATTGCAGTAAGTGAAACAAAGGATTGCCATTTCTGGCGATTCTCCCGCAAAGACTGAAACGCGAAGATGGCTCCACCAGCACGGCAAGCCCCGGCACCTCGCCACCCCGTCGCTGCGGTACTACTGACTTCGGAGTTCACCATGTCCAACGCCATCAAACTGTTCCGTCACCCACTGTCCGGCCACGCCCATCGCGTCGAACTGCTGCTCTCGCTGCTCAACGTGCCGACCGAACTGGTCTTCGTCGACCTGGCCAAGGGCGCCCACAAGCAAGCCGAGTTTCTCGCTATCAACCCGTTTGGCCAGGTGCCGGCGATTGATGACAACGGCACTGTATTGAGCGATTCCAACGCCATCCTGGTGTACTTGGCGAAGAAGTACGACACCAGCGGCCGCTGGTTGCCGGCTGAACCAGTTGCCGCCGCCAAGGTGCAGCGCTGGTTGTCGGTGGCGGCTGGGCAAATCGCTTCCGGGCCGGCCACCGCGCGGCTGATTACCGTATTCGGTGCCCCCTACGATGCCGAGTCGACCATTGCCCGCAGCCATGCCCTGCTGCAGGTGGTAGAGAAGGAACTGGCCAACAGCCCGTTCCTGGCCGGCAACACGGCCACCCTGGCCGATGTGGCCGGCTATACCTACATAGCCCACGCCCCGGAAGGCAATGTCTCGCTGGCTGACTACCCGCAAGTGCGCGCCTGGCTGGCACGCATTGAAGCCCTGCCGGGCTTCGTGCCGATGCAGCGCACCGCCGTAGGCCTACAAAGCGCTTAAGGGCCAAGCCGGACAGCGACTCAGGTGGCTGTCCGCGATGCCGTTCACTTAAGCCAAGTGAACGGCATCTTTGTAGTCCGGATGAAATCCGGGGAGGCTCGTTGACGTGCGCATTCGCCCCCGGATTTCATCCGGGCTACCGCTGTGGCGCTTTAAACGAACAACATTGGGTGCCTGTCCGGCCTTTTCTTTTTGATGTATGCGGAGCCCGAGCATGAACCCGCCCGACGAAAACACCCCCTCCCCCTGGCATGCCGGGGAAAAGCAGTTGCAGGCGCGCGCCGGCGTGGCCGAGCGCATGGAGGTGTTTGGCCGACGGGTGATTCGCGACCACATGCCCGAGCAGCACCGCCTTTTCTATCAGCAACTGCCGTTTATTTTGTTTGCCGCCGTGGATGATCAGGGCCGCCCTTGGGCCAGCATCGCCGAAGGCCCGCCAGGTTTCGTTCAGGCCCCCGAGCCGCAGCAGCTAGAACTGCATGGCCCTCTGTCAGCGGACGATCCGGCCGCCGCCGCATTGGGTGCCAGCTCGGCAATCGGCCTACTGGGCATCGAACTGCACAGCCGCCGACGCAACCGAATCAATGGCCATGTGCTGACCCGTAATGCTGAGCAGTTGAGCATTGCCGTCGAGCATGCCTTTGGTAACTGCCCGCAATACATCCAACACCGTGAGGTGCGGGTCAACGTGGCTGAGCGCACGCCCCCACGGCCTCCTGCCCAGCGCCGCAGCGGCCTGGATGACGCGGCCCGCGCACTGATTGCCAACGCCGACACCTTCTTCGTCGCCAGTTACATCGAGCACGCCGATGGCAGCCGCTCGGTGGACATGTCCCACCGTGGCGGCCAGGCCGGCTTCGTCAGGGTCGAGGGCGACTGCCTGACCATCCCCGACTTTGCCGGCAACCTGCACTTCAACACCCTCGGCAACCTGCTGCTCAACCCACGCGCCGGCTTATTGTTTATCGACTTTGCCAGTGGCGACCTGCTGCAGGTCAGCGGACGCACCGAACTGATCCTCGACGGCCCGCAGGTCAAGGCGTTCCAGGGCGCCGAACGGCTCTGGCAGGTGCAGGTTGAGGAACAGGTGTGGCGGCCAGCGGCCCTCAACCTGCGCTGGGATTTTCATAGCTACTCGGCCAACAGCCTGATGACCGGCGACTGGGCCGATGCCCAAGCCCGCCTGGCCGCGCAGGCGCTGCGCGATCAATGGCGGCCGTTACGGGTGACACGCATCGTCGAGGAGAGCCGCCACATTCGCTCCTTCTATCTGGAGCCCGCTGACGGCGCAGGCTTGGCGGACTTTAGCGCCGGTCAGCACCTGCCCCTGCGTCTGTCGATTGCTGGCCAGGCCCAGCCGCTGATCCGCACGTACAGCCTGTCCAGCGCCCCCTCGGATAACTTCCTGCGCATCAGCGTCAAGCGCGAAGGCGTCGCTTCAAGCTACCTGCATGATCAGGTCGAGGTTGGCAGCCTGCTCGAGTCGCGTGCCCCGCAGGGCCGCTTCAGCCTGGATGCCGAGCAGCGCCGTCCACTGGTTCTGCTCGCCGCCGGGGTGGGTATTACTCCGCTGCTGTCGATGCTCCGTGAGGTCATTTTTCAGAACCAGCGGCTGCGTCGTTCGCGCCCGGTGTGGCTGCTGCAAAGCGCGCGCAGCCTGGCCGAACTGGCCTTTCGCGATGAACTGTTCAGCCTGCTGCAGCGCGGCGGTGACGCCGTCCACGCCGTGCGCCTGCTCAGCCAGCCCGAACCCCATGCGCGGGAAGGTCAGGACTTCGAGCTGGCCGGGCGCATCGATGTGGCGCTGCTCAAGGCCCTGCTGCCCTTTGACGACTATGACTTCTACCTGTGCGGCCCGAGCCGTTTCACCCAGGACCTGTATGACGGCCTGCGGGCCTTGAGTATCAGCGACATGCGCATCCATGCCGAAACCTTCGGCCCCTCCAGCCTGCGCCGCCAGGCCGATCAGGGCAGCGCGCAACCGGCCTTGCCGGCCGCCGCCAGTGGCCCGGTGCCGGTGTTATTCGAACAGTCGGCCAAGGAAGCGCGCTGGACGCCAGACAGCGGCAGCTTGCTGGAACTGGCCGAAAGCCGTGGCCTGACACCCGACTTCAGCTGTCGCGGCGGTTCCTGCGGCACCTGCAAGACGCGCATTGTCAGCGGCGCAGTGACCTACCCGCAGCCACCGGCCGAAATGCCGGAAGCCGGCCAGGTGCTGATCTGCTGCGCCGTACCCGCGGCCAGTGCCGGCGCGGTACAACCTCTGATTCTGGACCTCTGACGAGCCGTATCAATGAAGATCATCCGCAGCAAACAATTCATCGCTGAGCGCGCCTGGGGCGCCCTCGACATCGCCAACATGCAGGGCATTACGACCCGCCTGCACTGGACTGATCAGCCTTACCGCTGGCACATCAACGACGGCCAAGAGGTATTTGTCGTACTCGATGGCCGAGTGCAGATGCACTACCGCGAGGACGGGCTGGAGCAGTCCTGCCTGCTGGAGTGCGGCGACATTTTCTACGCCAGCAGCGGCACCGAACACGTCGCCCACCCTCTCGGGGTGGCACGCGTTCTGGTGGTCGAGTCTGCCGGCAGCCCTTGAACCCAAGCCGTTAAGGTAAACACCATGAGCAACGTTGAAGCCCGCCCACCCTTGCCGCCTTTCACCCGCGAAACCGCCATGCAGAAAGTGCGCATGGCAGAAGATGGCTGGAACAGCCGCGACCCCGAGCGCGTGGCGCTGGCGTATACACCGGACAGTCGCTGGCGCAATCGCCATGAGTTCCCGCTGGGCCGCGAACAGATCCGCGCCTTCCTCGCCAGCAAATGGCAGCGCGAGCACGAGTACCGCTTGATCAAGGAGCTCTGGGCCCACACTGACAACCGCATCGCCGTGCGCTTCGCCTATGAGTGGCACGACGCCAATGGCCAATGGTTTCGCTCCTACGGCAACGAGAACTGGGAGTTCGATGACCAGGGGCTGATGCAGGCACGTTACGCCAGCATCAACGACCTGCCGATTAGCAACGCTGAGCGACTGTTCCACTGGCCACAAGGCCGTCGTCCCGACGACCATCCGAGCCTCAGTGAACTGGGCCTTTGATCACCCCATGCTGAAAACCTGACCACGTATAAACGCAGGGCCAATGGCGAACTGTTCGACGCCCTGCTCAGGCTAAAAGCCCAGCGCAAGCACTCCCCCCCTCTTGAATCATCCCAGTTATCCCCCAGCCATGAGGGCGCCTGGATGATGTGCCACGCCCGCACCAACAATTCCAAATCCTGAAACAGTCTATTAGAAAAGCTGGTCATTCTTTGAGCTAGAAGATATTGCGACACTTTCTCCGTCGGCTTCAGGCCACCTTCAATCAAGTTCGGAGACAGACAAATGAACAAACTTTTACTCACCTTGGTACTGCTCGCGCCCCTAGCTAATGCTGCGGAAATTGTCGGTAGCACCGAAGAAAATCGCGTCGGACAAACCTTCGGCAGTGGCACCGGCGTATTACTCGGCGGCGCAGCCGGCGGCCCAATCGGCGCCTTGGTTGGCGCGGCCATTGGTTACTTCAGTGGCGAGCAGATTCAGCATGGCAGTGGCCAGAGTGGGCGGGCCTTTCTGGTCAGAAATGACGACGGCAGCCTTACCGAAGTACGCCCCAACCGCTTGCCACAGGAACTGCAGGACGATGCCGCACGGCTCTCGGCGAGCAACTGAGGCAACAGCAACCAGGTAATGAATTGTGTGTGCTCCACACTTGCAGGTCGTGGCCCTAACCTTTGACCTGATGGCGCCCTGGTGGCGCCTTTTTTTTGGAGCGTGCAACCACTCGGTGATGCCGGATAAACAAGCAGCCCCAATGGTCGTACTTATCTCCGATGTCGAGTCTGACATTGGCCTGGCTGTTGCGAACGGACGCGCGGGCATAGGTGTGATGCATGTTCACACGGCAGACGAAAGAAGCAGGGAGTTACGCCCCCGAGGGCTTCACATAGCTGATTTACGCTATGCACCTGGGTGCTTAGATACCAGGGCCGCGTTTGGCCGAAAGTCACCCGTCGTAACAGGCGAGATCAGCCTAAAGCGAACCATCAGAAGCGTTTACGAAACGCTAAACGATTCAGCAATTGATTTGCGTAATTGCACCCACGATGGACGGGGCCTGCTGGATGCTGAAATACTCGTTTAACAAACGTCAGGCGACCGCCATCCACCTCCTTATCAGCAGATCAAACAGTGCCTAAGCACAAAAAAAAGGCACCTCAAAAATCCATGCCGCCACACTCATCGGTAACCGTCAGGCCGACGAGCACGCGCTGGAATTGGTATTGGCTGGCGGCGCTCGCGCTATTGCTTGTCACGGGCATCGCCTATTTCAAGCTGAGCAGCACTCCTGCCGTGCCCAGCACCCCAGTAGCAAGCCCAGCGCCTCAATCTACTGCTCCGGCCCCGCGCGAAAAACCGCTGACCTATGTCGGTGGCGAAACCTGCGCCGGCTGCCACAGCCAGCAACACGACCTGTGGCAAGGCTCACACCACGACATGGCCATGCAGATCGCCACGGCCAACAGCGTGCTGGGCAATTTCAACAATGCCCATTTCAGCTACAACGGCATTACCAGCACCTTCTTCAGCCGTGACGGCAAATTCTTCGTCAACACCGACGGCCCGGACGGCAAGCTCGCTGACTTCGAAATCAAATACACCTTCGGCTTTACCCCGCTGCAGCAATACCTGATCGAATTTCCCGGCGGCCGCCTGCAGGCCTTCGGCATTGCCTGGGACAGCCGACCGCAGGAGAAAGGCGGCCAACGTTGGTTCCACCTCTACCCGGAGCAGAAGCTCAAGGCCGGCGACTACCTGCACTGGACCAGCATCGACCAAAACTGGAACTACCAGTGCGCCGACTGCCACTCCACTAATCTGCAAAAGAACTACAACGCCGAAACCAAGACCTTCAACACCCAGTGGTCAGAGATCAACGTGTCCTGCGAGGCCTGCCATGGTCCCGGCTCCAATCACCTGACCTGGGCCAAGCATGAACCCGGCGCAGAAGCCTTCAGCGGGCCGGGCAAAGGTCTGCCGCACGTGCTCGACGAACGCCGCGGCATCAGTTGGCGCAGCGAGCTGAAAACCGGTAACGCCACGCGCAGCGAACCCCGCAAAGGCACAGTGGAAATCGAAACCTGTGCCACCTGCCACTCGCGCCGTGGCCAGAACAGCGACACCTTTGTCCACGGCCAGCGCCTGGCCGACAACTATCACCCCGCTCTGCTGGATGACGGCCTGTATTGGCCAGACGGTCAGCAACGCGATGAGGTGTTCAACCACGGCTCCTTCCTGCAGAGCAAAATGTTCGCCAAGGGCGTGACCTGCAGCGACTGCCACGAGCCGCACTCGTTGAAACTGCGCGCCGAAGGCAACGGCGTCTGTGCCCAGTGCCACCTGCCGAGCAAATACGACGGCCCGCAGCACAGTTTTCACCCCCAAGGCTCCAAGGGATCGCAGTGCGTCAGCTGCCATATGCCGACCACCACCTATATGCAGATCGACCCGCGCAACGATCACTCGCTGCGCATTCCGCGCCCCGACCTGTCGGTTACCCTGGGCACGCCCAACGCCTGCAACAGCTGTCATACCGACAAGCAGCCGCAGTGGGCCGCCGACAAGGTGCAGCAGTGGTACCCGCACCCGCCTGCCGGCCATCAACGTTATGCCGAGGCCTTTGCGGCTGCCTCCCAGGGTCTGCCATCCGCCCATGCGGCCCTGATGGCCGTGGCGACCGACAAGGACCAGCCGGCCATTGCCCGCGCCACAGCGCTGTCGCGCCTGAATGAAAGCCGCGACCAACAAACCTTCAGCCTTCTGGTCGACGGCCTGTATGACGACAATGAAACGGTCCGCCTGGCGGCCGTCGAAGCCGTCGCCCGCATCGCTCCCGCGATGAGTTCGCAAGCCCTACCGCCGCTGCTCAACGATCCACTGCGCAGCGTACGCATGGCTGCCGCACGCGGCCTGGTCGGCGCCGCCGAACAACAGCTCAACCCCGTGCAACGCGCCGCCTTCGAAAGAGGCCTGGATGAGTACATCGCCGCTCAGCAATTCAATGCCGACCGACCGGAATCCCTGACCAACCTCGGTGCGCTGTATGCCGAGCGCGGCGACGCGGCCCAGGCCGAAGCCTATTTGCGCCGCGCCATTGCGCTCGACCCCTTCCCTCCAGCCGTGGTCAACCTGGCCAACGTCTATCAAAGCCAAGGCCTGGAGCCACAGGCCGAAAAAACCCTGCGCGAAGGGCTGACTCGCAGCCCGCAAGAAGCCAGCCTGCACCACGTGCTCGGCCTGGCTCTGGCGCGCCAACAGCGCCTGCCGGAAGCGCTCAGTGAATTGGCCAAGGCCAGTCAGTTGGCACCGGACAACTCGCGCTACCGCTACGTGTATGCGGTGGCGTTGAACAGCGCTGGCCAACCCAACGCCGCGATCAAGGCGTTGGAGACCGCGCACCAAGACTTCCCGCAGGATCAGGACATCCTGCTCGGACTGGTCACCTTCAACCGCGATCGGGGCGCACACGCCGCCGCCCGCCAGTGGGCCGATGCGCTGCTGTTGCTGATACCGAACGATCGGGGCGCGCGCCAGCTGCGTGACTCGCTGAATCGGTAGCCGCCCACGTGAGATGGGGATGGGTACGGTGGACAACGCGAAGCGTGTCCACCGATGTTTATGCGCGGGGGAAATCACTCAAGTTGAATCGCCCCGATCAGCTACCAAGGCCCTTCAATTGCTAACTAAACGCGCACTAAGCAAAGGTCTGGATGAACGGTGCAGCACATCGCCTGATCGCCGAGACCACATGCGGAGCCTGCTCGCCCAGCTCAGTTGAGCGAGCCAGCACGCGCTCCAGCGCACTCAACTGCTCGCGGATCACGTCTTCTGGGCGCGCCACATCGCAGACCTTAGCGAAGTCCAGGAGCCCTTGGCGCGGGGCAAACAGCGACTTATTGCCGACAAGATCCAACGCCAATACATCCTCTGGAATGTAGGCCGTGGTGTTGACGATATCGTAGGCCGGTGCCAGCCGTGCATCGCGCTGAGTAGGGTCGGAATACAACAGCCCGAAGTTCTTCAGGTGGGCGTCGCCGTTACCGACGATGCAACTCAGGGTCACGATGGCGAAAAGCTGTGCCAGCGAGTTTTGTACCTGCTGGGCCGGGCAAAACAGGCGGATAGCCTTGGCGATGGCCGAATAGCTCTTGCTGTACTTCTGTTCTGCACCCAGGCCCATGAGTGCCGCCATGTCCTCAAAACCAATGGGATTGAGCTGCTCGTCCCGGTCAAAACGGCGCATCACGAACAGCTTGGCATTGGCGGACAAGTAGAACTCCGGCACGGCCATGCCCGCCTCCTTGGCCACGGACATGCAAAGGAACTCGTTGATCGCCAGCCCCGGAAACGCATCCCGACCGCTCTTGATGATCAAGTCAGAGGTTTTCGAGGTGACGCGCTGTGGCGTGGAATCCCGATGCTCTGGCACCAGTACCTTGGGCTGCACGCCCGATATACCGGCACGCAGGATGTAGCGATCCACCAGGCCAACAAAAATATCCTCGGCACCATCCCAGGCCAGGATTTCTTCCAGCTTTTCGCCAGGGAACTGCTGACGCGCCAGCAGCGTATCGACCTCAGGCGAACTGACCGCCACCCGCCCGATCGGCGAGCTGCTGCCAGACAGCGCCAAAAGCAACATGGGGTCAACGCTCGCCACCTTGGCCAATCGGTTGCGCAACTGTTCCAGCACATAGCCTTCCGGCAGGTTCATCTGGAAAATCGGGTGCAGTTCCCGATGGCGGTATTCATCCAAACGCACCGGCATCAGCAAACTGATCGCTGCCCGCACCTGGGCATCCTCGTGGTAGCGGAACAGATAGTCCCCAGCACTTGTGAGGATCTTCCCGCTGTCGCCTTGTGGCGTTGCAACCTGCAGCACGGCTGGCATCAATCGAATACTCCGTGGATTTCATCCAGCGTGGGCATGGCGGCCGATACCACAGTGAGCTCAGCGTCGAGGGCCGCCAGCACGCGTGCATAGGCCATCATCCCCACCGAGAGGTCGCCCTTCTCAATAGCGATAACCTTTTGCCGGGTGATGCCCGCCAGGGCAGCGAGCGCAGCCTGAGTCAGCCCGCGATTGCAGCGGCGCTGCCGAAGCTGATCACCGAGGCGCTGCGTGATTAGGGAATAGTCCATGTCATGCATACGTTACTTAATTTATTGAATGTAACGTATACCTGACCTCGCAGAAAATCAACGCCGCAGCGGCTACTCAGTAAGGGCAACGCTAAAGGGTTTGTGAGCCGAATGGCCGGACTACTCGGCTCACGCAATAAGCCGAATGTCGTTATTGAATACGTTCGTCCAAGTACCCTTACTTTCGGTACTATCCGAAATATCGAAGGATTACGGAAAGTTGAGAGATGGATTTCACTCCGATCATTGCCCAAGTCTGGGGCACGTTTAGCTGGTTTATCCCGCTGATGCTGCTGGTTGGCCTGCTCAAGTCGCCTTGGGCCAAGGGTCAGATTGGCGAACTCCTGGTGCGGCTGTTTGCCCATTGGCAGTTGGATAAGCAGACCTACCGCCGCCTGCACAATGTCACCCTGAACACACCAGACGGCACCACGCAGATCGACCACGTATTCCTCTCGCCCTACGGCATCTTCGTGCTGGAAACGAAGAACATGAGCGGCTGGATTTTCGGCAGCGAGAAGCAGGCGCAGTGGACGCAGAAGCTCTACAAACGCACCTTCAAATTCCAGAACCCGCTACGCCAGAACTACAAACACCTCAAAGCCCTGGAAGCCACCCTTGGCGTAAACCCCGAGCACCTGCACTCGGTTATCACCTTTATCGGCGGCAGCACCTTCAAAACCGAAGTGCCGGCCAACGTCACCCAGGGCATTGGCTTTATTCGCCATATCAAATCATTCCAGCAGCCGCTATTCAGCGAGCCTGAAGTCGACGCCATGCTGCACGCCCTGCAAACCGGCCGCCGCGCGCCAACCCTCGCCACCCACCGCGAGCATGTGCAAAACCTCAAACGCCGAAGCGATCCGGCAGCAGAGCGGCAATGCCCGAAATGTGGCAGCGCCCTGTTGATCCGTACCGTGAAATCAGGGGCTAAAGCGGGGCAGCAGTTTTGGGGATGCTCGGCGTTCCCCAAATGCAGAACCATGCAGAGCCTTTAACACCCATCCATTGATAAGCAGGACGCTCATCATGCAATTTCGCAGAAACTGGCCTATAGCAATTATTGCAACTGCGCTCAGCGCTGCCGCAAACGCAGCAGATGACGGCTACAGTACGACCTATACAACCTGCATGGATCAGTCCGGCGGCGTGACGGCGAACATTCTCAACTGCATCGCTGACGAGATAGAACAGCAAGACGCTCGCCTGAACCAACATTACAAATCTGCGATGAGAGCCCTATCCCAAGAGCAACAACCGCAACTACGCGACGTCCAACGCCTGTGGATCAGCTTCCGTGATGCCGACTGCGCACTGCTAGGCAACTTAACTGGTGGCTCTATTGATGCTATCAACAGGTCATCTTGCTACCTCGACATGACCAAGAAGCGCGCTGGAGACCTCGCGTGGCTGGCGGAGCAAGGCCAATAGCTGCTGAGCCTACATAGCCACCACATATATATACTTTAATCAATTGGGACTTACCCCCAACACTCGAAATTTGCCAGGTATACAAAATGTCGGAAACAGTAAATATTGGCGAAATTGCCGAGGCGCTAGTCCAAGACATATTTTCGTATTTCAAGTGGGAAATAAAACCCCGCTGGAATGAAAATTTCAATTGCCACTGCCCTCACCATCTTACGCCAACTAAAAAACCGAAGGATCAACATCCCGGCGATGTGATTTTCTATTATGAAGACCCATACCTAGGGTCAACCATCTATCTACACTCCGACCTGAAATCTTACAAACAAGAATCAATCACAAAAAATAAAGTTCGCGACGCATTTAAATCATTAGCTATGTCAATTGAATGCGCGCAGGACTCTGAGTCTTGGAGGAGCACGTTCAGCATTGATACATCTGAAGAGCATGAAGTTCGGGGACTATTGATCGTTCACAATCATGACCATGGTTACCACAAAGCATTTGGAGACCTTATCGACAATATAGGTTTCGACTCTATCCCGGTTCCGGCCAATGTCTGCCTTCACTTCTTTGGCCCTGAGGACTTGATGCGTTTATACAGCATCGCAAATGACATCATGCGCCTTATCAGCCAGCGCAAAATATCTTCCGACTATACATTCTATTACCCGGACTTAGTGATGCGACACCGACAGGGTGATGTCTGGGGCCAGCCAGCAACCGTAGAGGCGCTAACCAGCCCTTACCTTATCCTGCAACACAGCAACCTTCAGGCAGGAAACAACTCCCAAGCCGGCTACGTCGTATATTACAACAAACCTGGCGCATCTCCTGATGAATTTGAATATCTTCTCGACAGTCTGTCCCGGTACCAAATGCTAGAATCCGGAAAAGAAGTCCAGATCCGTGTCACCCATAAGTTCCCGCATAAAGATATAACAGCAAACTTCAATCTTGCAAAAACAAAGTACGCTAAGATGTGGGGGTTCGACCCTATACGCGAGCAAGTTTTAAACGACATAAATATCTCCCCTATCACATCAATGGTAGACGGTTATAATATTGCTTGGATGGGCTGGAGAGAATGAAAAAGAGAAAATTTGGCCCTGCACTGTATTTTGCATCTGACAAAAACGTATTTGACGCGCTTGTACAGAAACATAAAGTTGACTCACAGACGCTGACTACTCTTTTCAGAAATAGAAACACTATCGTTTCTAAAGCTACCGACCGTGAAGTATTAGCGGATTACTTTTCAAGACTGACTCATGACTATTACGATCATAAGATAATTTCCGAAAAAATCGGAATTGCTCCTCGCAGGGAACGCTCAACAAGCGTAAATCTCATAGGCAAACTAGAGGTAGATAATGTCCGCTCAGCCATTGAGGATATGAGGCGCGAGGTTATCGAGTCAGGAGATAATGCTTACGTCTCCCGAGACGGTGACAATTTCAGTTTAACTATTCAATACTCAAGATTCGATTACAAAAAATCTGAGTTCGCACAGCTAGTCATTAAGGATGCGGTAATCGAATTCACGAAAACAGATGATGGATACAGCATTGTTTCACCACAGAATGATTTCACTAACGATATTCGTGACGAGATAGTGTCAAATATAACCACCCATGCACCTACCCAAATTGAAAAATTCGTCGTCACACTTTTTGACAAGCCATCACCACGAGTGAGAACAAAATTCTTTATAGACTTGATCGACGGCCTTGACGGATTCAGCAAGCGAGATGTTACGGATGTTTACGTATACAAATCAAAGCCATCCGACGAAGATAGAGATGATCTTACAAGCGACGAGGATGAAACACACATAGAAAAAGTATTGCTCCGTGGAAACGGTGTGAACAGATCAGTAATTCTTAACGACTTAGTATCATCAGACACTTACTTTATTATAAAAGTTTGCTGGCTAACCAAGCGAGTATTAGGAAACGGTGATGTTTATAAGCTCGAGGCGTCTTTTGCAGACCCCAAAGACTGTCACAAATTTTCAGTCCTATTGAAATCAGTCCATCCAAATATTGATGGCAAATTTCCTCGCTCGAGAACTCCGTTAAAATTCGAAATTGACGAACTGTCGAAGGCAATTGAGACGTCCGCTAAAAAAGCCATGTTAGCTATAAAATAGTGAGGCAAGCATGATCTCAAGATTTAAGTGGTATGTCGTTCGAGTTCCTTTTTCTGTAGAAGAGCTTCTGCAGAGGCTGGCACAAAGTCGGTACGAACCCTCACTACATACTGGATTTATAGTAAATATTCCAGAGCGCTCGTTTCAATTTTTATGGAGAACATCGATTTACGCTACGTCTATAGACCTTGACGGCATCAGCAAACAGGACGAGGTCGTGTCAATCTGTAGTCAAAAGGTGAAAATACTTGGCAATGATCAGCTGATATTTCGGATGGAGGATCCACCCCGCTCCTCAAAAGAGCTTCTCAACAGTTTAGATAAAATACTCGGCTTCGGATTTAGCTGCGAGCAAATATTCGTAACCGACCAAGTAGTTAAGGATTCAATTAAAACCTTCCAAACGATCACTCTGAATTCGTTGAAACTATCAGGATCTATTAGCTCCATTTCTGCCACTGCACGCATTGAGATCGCATCCAAGGTTGGAATAAACCCGGAGAGCATTGGGGGATTTGGGTTGTCGCATTCAGTCGTGGATGCAGGATCTTACTCGGTGCGCTATAAGGGTTTGACGGGGCAGGTGGGATTCACAAGATCCGGAATTTGCAAGCTGAGTGGTGACCTTACCCCTCGAATCCAAGCGTACATTGAGGCAACTTTAATGAGCGGCCTCAAGAAGTGAATGAGTCTCAGTAGAACTCAACAATGCGGGCTACCTGAGGAAGCTTCAGGCAGACCTCTTGTTTCCTTTTTTACACATACATCAAGTACGACAAAGCGGTTATACAAGGTACACCAGCGGTACAGTGCCCAGCTTTTACAAACTTCGCTAAATTACGCTTAACCCTGTCTACGACGCTACTTTCAGCTAACTGTACCTGCGCTAAGCTACGCACGATTTCACTGGGTTTGCGGCGTTTCTAGGCAACTCATAATCCTTTGGTCCACGGTTCAAGTCCGTGCAGGCCCACCCATTAAAAAGCCCCGCAATGCGGGGCTTTTTAAATTCTACTGGCACATCAAAAGCGCTTTTAGCTTCGGCCTACTTCGAGGTTATTCCTCCAGCAGGCTGCGCAGCATCCAGGCGGTTTTTTCGTGGACTTCAAGGCGCTGAGTGAGCAGGTCTGCCGTGGGTTGGTCGTCGGCGGCGCTGACCACGGGGAAGAGTTTGCGCGCTGTGCGGGCGGTGGCTTCCTGGGCGGCGACGAGGTGACGAACCATGTCGTCGGCTTTCGGTACGCCCTCGACCTCTTTGATGGAGGCCAGCTTGACGAACTCTTTGTAAGTGCCGGGGGCCGGATGGCCGAGGGCGCGGATTCGCTCTGCGATCATGTCCAGAGCATTCCACTGTTCGGTGTATTGCAGCATGAACATCTGATGCAGGCTGTTGAACTGCGGGCCTTTGACGTTCCAATGGAAGTTGTGGGTCATCAGGTAGAGGGTGTAGCTGTCGGCCAGCAGACCGGACAAGCCTTTGACGATGTCGGCGCGCTCAGTCGCGCTGAGGCCGATGTCGATTTCCTTGATTTTTTTGCCAGCCATGGTGTTTTCCTTGTCGAAAAGTGGGCTCGGCCCAACGGTGTACCTGACACCATCATCACGGCAAAGCCATGTGCAGACCAAGCGTTACCGACGCCTGCGGGCCATGAAGAGCGGTTTCAGGTGTGACTGCATGTGATACCACAAAAAGCATAGAGCCAACGGCCGCGCCAAGCCCAGCATGACGGGCACTTGTTATCCGTGATTGTGCACTGCGGGTGGGTGCGCGTGCGGTGCTTCCCGCCCGTGCTCCAGCGTCTCCAGGGCGACCTGCGGGGCGAGGGTTTTCAGGGCCTGAAATTGGCTGATAAACACCTGGCCGCCAAACCGCTGCAGGAAGTCCGAGCGCTTGAGTTGGTCCATCACCGGCCCTTTGACTTCGGACAGGTGCAGCTGCACGCCAGCCGCCGCCAGGCGCTCGACAATGGCGTCCAGCGAGTCGAGGGCACTGGCGTCGATCAGGTTGACGCCAGGGCACATCAACACCAGATGCCGCACCTGCGGCCTGGCGGCGATCAGTTCGCCAATGCGCTCTTCAAGGAAGCGCGCATTGGGAAAGTACAGGCTCTCATCCACCCGTAACGACAACACGCTGGGCGACTCGACCACGGCAAAACGTTCGACATTGCGAAAGTGCTCGCTGCCCGGCACCTGACCAACCACGGCCATGTGCGGCTTGCTGGTACGCCAAAGGAACAACAGCAGCGACAGGCCGACGCCCAGCAAAATGCCGACCTCCACGCCGATCAGCAGCACCCCGAGCAGGGTGGCTGCTTGCGCCGCGCCGTCCTGGGGCGAATAGCGCCAGGTACGCTTGAGCGACCCCAGATCAACCAGGCTCAACACGGCCACGATGATGGTTGCGGCCAACACGGCCTGGGGCAAATTGTGCAGCAAGGGCGTCAGCAGCATGACGCTCAGGCCGATGCCGATGGCGGTAAAAACCCCGGCCATGGGCGTTTGCGCCCCGGCGTCATAATTGACCACCGAGCGGGCGAAACCGCCGGTAACCGGGAAGCCGCCACTGAACGCCGCGCTCAGGTTGGCCACGCCCAGGCCGAGCAATTCGCTGTCCGGCTCGATGCGCTGGCGGCGTTTGGCGGCCAGGGTCTGGCCGACGGAAACAGACTCGACAAAGCCCACCAAGCTGATCAACAGCGCCGCCGGCAGCAGTTGCAGCGCCAGTTGCAGGTCCAGCGTGGGCAGCACCAACCCTGGCAGCCCCTGGGGAATGACGCCCACCACCTTGACCCCGGCCTGCTCCAACTGCAGAACAGACACAGCCAAAATAGCGACGATAATCGCCAGCACCGGCCCCGCCTTGGCCAGGTTACCGGCGCCCTGTGCAGTCAGGCCCAGGCGCTGCAGCAGCGGTTTGAGGCGCCCGCGTGCCCACCATAGCCAGGCCAGGCTAAGCACACCGATCAGCAGGGTTGCACCTTGTGTATGCGGGAGCGCGCGCACCAGCGCCGGCACGATCTGCAGCAGGCTTTCGCCAGAGGCCGAGACGCCGAGGATGTGCTTGAGCTGACCGCAGGCGATGAGGATGCCCGAGGCACTGATAAAGCCGGAAATCACCGGGTGACTGAGGAAGTTGGCGAGAAAGCCCAGGCGCATGACGGCCATGAGGCTGAGGATCAGGCCCGAGAGCAAGGCCAGCAACATCGCCGCACCGATGTATGCCGCACTGCCGGCAGGAAACAGCGGGCCCAGCGCGGCGGCAGTCATCAGCGAAACCACCGCCACAGGCCCCACGGCCAGCGCCCGGCTGGAACCGAACAGCGCATAGGCCAACAGCGGCAGGATGCTCGCATACAACCCCGTAACCGGAGGCAAACCGGCGAGCATGGCGTACGCCAGGCTCTGCGGGATCAGCATCAGGGTGACGATCAGCGCCGCCAGGCCATCCTGGCTGGCGGTGGCCCGGTTATAACGCCGCCCCCAGTCCAGGCAAGGCAGCCAACGGCGCAGGTTCATTGGACTGCATCCTCAGCGAGGCAGCGGGACTGGCGTTTGAGCACGCTCATTGCAGGCGCCTCAGAGCACATCGAGGGGA
>JAXHOM010000021.1:0-165561 GCA_034519305.1 Pseudomonas sp. | reverse complement strand
GCATTAGCGATGCGACAAGCTGTCACATGGCTGGCACTTAGCCCTGTTTGGCCGCTTGGCGCTCGCGGAAGCGCTATGCTAGCTTGACGCCTCGCCAGGAAGGCCAGCCCGCTGCCGGAGCGCATTCGAACAAGAAGAGGACACCCCATGGCCGAGGCCACGCCCGCGCTGGAAATTCGCAACCTGCATAAACGCTATGGCGATCTCGAAGTGCTCAAGGGCATCTCCCTGACCGCCCGCGACGGCGATGTGATCTCGATCCTCGGCTCGTCTGGCTCGGGCAAGTCGACCTTTCTGCGCTGCATCAACCTGCTGGAGAACCCTCATCAGGGCCAGATCTTGGTTGCCGGCGAAGAACTCAAGCTCAAAGCCAGCAAGAATGGCGAGCTGGTGGCTGCCGACAACAAGCAGATCAATCGCATGCGCAGCGAAATCGGCTTCGTGTTCCAGAACTTCAACCTCTGGCCACACATGAGCGTACTCGACAACATCATCGAGGCACCGCGCCGTGTATTGGGGCAGAGCCGCGCTGAAGCCACCGAAATGGCAGAGGCCTTGCTGGCCAAGGTTGGCATCGCCGACAAGCGCCATGTTTACCCCGCCCAACTCTCCGGTGGCCAGCAGCAACGGGCCGCGATTGCCCGCACCCTGGCCATGCAACCGAAAGTGATCCTGTTCGATGAGCCAACTTCGGCCCTCGACCCGGAAATGGTACAAGAAGTGCTTAATGTGATCCGCGCGCTCGCCGACGAAGGTCGCACGATGCTGCTGGTTACCCACGAGATGAACTTCGCCCGCCAAGTCTCCAGCGAGGTGGTATTTCTCCACCAGGGGCTGGTTGAAGAACAGGGCTCACCCGAGCAGGTGTTCAACAACCCCAGTTCGGCGCGCTGCAAACAATTCATGTCCAGCAATCACTAACGGAGCTCTATCGCATGCAGAACTACAAAAAAATCCTGCTCGCCGCTGCCGCCACCCTGGCGTTTGGCAGCAGCGCCATGGCCGCCGAAAAAATCAAAATCGGCACCGAAGGCGCCTACCCACCGTTCAACCTGATTGATGCCAGCGGCAAACCGGGCGGCTTCGACGTCGACATCGGCATGGCCCTGTGCGCCCAAATGAAAGCCGAGTGCGAAGTCGTTACTTCCGACTGGGACGGCATCATCCCGGCCCTGAACGCGAAGAAATTCGACGCCATCATCGCCTCCATGTCGATCACCGAAGAGCGCAAGGCTGCTGTCGATTTCACCGACGCTTACTACACCAACAAGCTGCAGTTCATCGCCCCTAAAAGCGGCGACTTCAAAATCGACAAAGCTAGCCTGAAGGGCAAAGTGATCGGCGCCCAACGCGCCACCATCGCTGGCACCTGGCTGGAAGACAACATGGCTGACAGCGTAGAAATCAAACTCTACGACACCCAGGAAAACGCCTACCTCGACCTGACCTCGGGCCGTGTTGACGGTGTGCTGGCTGACAAGTTCGTCAACTGGGAATGGCTGAAGAGCGATGCCGGCAAAGGCTTCGAATTCAAAGGCGATCCAGTGTTCGACAACGACAAGATCGGTATTGCCGTGCGCAAGGGCGACCCCCTGCAAGGCAAGCTGAACGAGGCACTGAAAGCCATCGTGGCTGACGGCACCTACAAGAAGATCAACGACAAATACTTCCCGTTCAGCATCTACTGATGCCTGACCGGCGCAGCCTCGCGGCTGCGCCGGCACCACGTAGTAACCCTTGATGACTCTCGACCTCTACGGCTTCGGCCCGGCCCTGCTGGCCGGCACCCTGATGACCATCCAGCTGGCGCTCTGCGCGCTTGCCCTGGGCTTGGTACTTGGGCTGCTTGGCGCATTGGCCAAAACCTCCCCAAACAAGTTTCTGCAATGGCTTGGCGGGACCTATTCGACCATCGTCCGCGGCGTACCCGAACTGCTCTGGGTACTGCTGATCTACTTCGGCACGGTCAACCTGATGCGCGAGCTGGGCACCCTGCTCGGTTATCCGGAGCTTGAACTCAACGCGTTTGCCGCCGGCGTCATCGCCCTCGGCCTGTGCTTCGGCGCTTATGCCACGGAAGTATTCCGCGGCGCGATCCTGGCGATTCCCCGCGGTCACCGTGAAGCCGGCCAAGCCCTCGGCCTCTCGAAGGCACGCATCTTCTGGCGCCTCATCCTGCCGCAAATGTGGCGTATCGCCCTGCCTGGCCTGGGCAACCTGTTCATGATCCTGATGAAGGACACCGCCCTGGTCTCGGTCATCGGCCTGGAAGAAATCATGCGCAGATCGCAGATCGCCGTCAGCCTGAGCAAAGAGCCGTTCCACTTCTTCCTGATTGCCGCATTTATCTACTTGAGCCTGACAGTGCTGGCGATGACCGCCATACACTTCCTTGAAAAGCGCGCCAGCCGCGGCTTCAAACGGAGCGCCTCATGAACTGGGAAGTGATCTACAAATTCCTGCCCAAGCTGCTGGAAGGCGCCTGGCTAACGCTGGAGCTGGTGGGCATCGCCGTAATCGCCGGTCTGATCCTGGCCATTCCGCTGGGCATCGCCCGCGCCTCCAAACATTGGTATGTGCGCGCCCTGCCGTATGGCTACATGTTCTTCTTCCGCGGCACACCGCTGTTGGTACAGCTGTTTCTGGTCTATTACGGCCTGGCCCAGTTCGACGCCGTGCGCCAGGGGCCGCTGTGGCCGTATCTGCGCGACCCGTTCTGGTGCGCCATCATCACCATGACCCTGCACACCGCGGCCTACATCGCCGAGATCCTGCG
Organism: Pseudomonas sp.; assembly: GCA_034519305.1. Lineage (GTDB taxonomy): Bacteria > Pseudomonadota > Gammaproteobacteria > Pseudomonadales > Pseudomonadaceae > Aquipseudomonas. The sequence continues at coordinate 162,785 of JAXHOM010000021.1, read as the reverse complement.
CGGCGCCATCCAGGCCATTCCACCGGGCGAGCTGGAAGCAGCACGCGCCCTCGGCATGTCGAAAACCCAGACGCTGTTCTACATCACCCTGCCGCGCGCCGCGCGCATCGGCCTGCCGGCTTACAGCAACGAAGTGATCCTGATGCTCAAGGCCAGCTCCCTGGCCAGCACCATCACCCTGCTGGAACTGACCGGCATGTCGCGCACCATCATTGCCCGCACCTACTTGCCGGTGGAGATCTTCTTTGCTGCCGGCATGTTCTATCTGGTGATCGCCTACGCCATGGTCCGCGCCTTCAAAGTGCTGGAGCGGCGTCTACGGGTGGACGCCTGCCAGGGTCGTTGAAAACCCGGGCGCCTGCCGCCCGGGGGTTTTCTTGGCTATGTACCCGTTAACTGTTGTAGCGCAAGCGTCACGCCGCAGGAGCGGCTTCAGCCGCGATGCTTTCAAGGCAAACGGCATCGCGAATAAATCCGCTCCTACAGAAACTCAATCGCTCCCTCAACGCATTACGTGGACAGAGCCTTTTATTCATGCGCGACATACCCGATTAGATACTCATGTCCATGCCCCTGAGCGGTCCCGCCCTGCTCCAGCGCTTCCTCGCGCTGGATGCCTTCCTGCTCCCCCACCAGGCACTCTGGCGACCCAAACCCTTCACCCATCTGCACCTGCCCTGGGAATACCAGCACCGCTCATTGGCCGACTGGCTGCGCGCGCGCTCACTGGCGCAGGCCGAAGCTGAGCACAACCACCCCGAGCAACTGGCGGCACCAGCGCCCTTCCCGGAGCTGGCGCGACAAGCCAGCACACTGAGCGCCGTCGGCGCCTTGCCCAAGACCACGCGTGAGGCACCGCCGACGCGCCTCAGCGTCGATGTGCCAGGGCGCAAATGGCAACAAATCGACGCCTTCGCCAGCAGCCTGCAATTTCGCCAGCCCACCCGGCATTGGCTCGACTGGTGTGCCGGCAAAGGCCATCTTGGCCGCCTACTGGTCCAGGACGGACAAGGCCTGTGCTGCCTGGAGTACAACGCCGAACTGATCGAGGCCGGCCAGCGCCTCAGCCAGCGTCACGGCATCACGGCCGAGCACCGCCTGCAAGACGTCCTCTGCGCCAGCACCGCCAATCACGTGCAGGCCATGCACAGCCCTGTGGCTCTGCACGCCTGTGGCGACCTTCATGTACGCCTGTTGCAACTGGCCAGCCACACGGGCTGCCTGCAACTAGCCGTGGCACCCTGCTGCTACAACCGCATCCAGGGCGATAGCTACCAAGCCCTTTCAGCCGCGGCCCAAGCCTCGACCCTGCGACTGTCGAAAGACGACCTCGGCCTGCCCCTGAGCGAGACAGTCACTGCCGGCACCCGCGTGCGCCGCCTGCGTGATCAGTCCATGGCCCGCCGCCTGGGCTTCGACCTGCTGCAACGAGAACTACGCGGCATCGATGAGTACCTACCTACACCTTCGCTGCCACCGGCGTGGCTGGACAAAAGCTACGCCGACTACTGCCGCGACCTGGCCGCCCTGAAAGACCTGCCCAGCCCACCGGCACGCGACTGGCTCACCCTCGAAGCCCGCGGCTGGCAACGCCTCGCCGAAGTGCGCAACCTCGAACTGCTGCGCAGCCTGTTCCGCAGGCCATTGGAACTCTGGCTGGTGCTCGACCGCGCCCTGTATCTGCAAGAACAAGGCTTTCAGGTCACCCTGGGCACCTTCTGCGCCGCCCAACTGTCGCCCCGCAATCTATTACTGCTCGCCGAGCGGGATGCAGTTGCCCACAAAAGCTGTGGATAAGTGTGTGGATGAACGCTGGGCAACTCACGCAAAAGCCCGCCAGCCATGGCCTGCAGCTTTTTGCGCACTTTCCAACCAAGAATAAAAATTCAATTAAAACAATGAGTTGAAAATATGCGCAGATTCCAGCGCAAGAGAGCCCACACCCGCACTCGCCAAACTCATTTTGTGCATAACCTTCCTGATCCCACCCGCAGCACGCATTTACACCTGTAGAAACAAAGGTTTACAGCCGCCGGCAAATAGCTATAATCACGCCCCACAAATGCCGGTATAGCTCAGTTGGTAGAGCAACTGACTTGTAATCAGTAGGTCCCGGGTTCGACTCCTGGTGCCGGCACCATACGAAACACCGAAAAGGCTCACCGCAAGGTGGGCCTTTTTTGTTTCAGCGCTGCGCACCCGACGCTGGCGCCTCCACCGGCCGAGTATCTGCCAGGCGGTCGATGTTTTTGCGCCGATTGCACTGCGCCATGGCGCCGCGATTCCTTTAAAATCGCCGCCTCTCCATTGCCGGCCCTGGCGTGCGTTGCGCCGCTGGATCGTCCCTTGCCCACGGTTGAAGCTGATCATCATGTCCCTGCCCAAGCACCACCTCGAACTGCTCAGCCCGGCGCGTGATGCCGCCATCGCCAAGGAAGCCATCCTGCATGGCGCCGATGCCGTGTATATCGGTGGGCCGAGCTTCGGCGCGCGGCATAACGCCAGCAACAGCGTGGCGGACATTGCCGGCCTGGTGGAGTTTGCCCACCTGTTCCACGCCAAGGTGTTTGTCACCATCAACACCATCCTGCATGACGACGAGGTGGAGCCGGCGCGTCAGTTGATTCACCAGCTCTACGACGCCGGCGTTGATGCGCTGATCGTGCAGGACATGGGCATTCTCGAGCTGGATATCCCGCCGATTGAGCTGCACGCCAGCACCCAGACTGATATCCGCACCCTGGAAAAAGCCAAGTTCCTGGCTCAAGCAGGCTTCTCCCAGCTGGTGCTGGCCCGCGAGCTGAACCTGGAAGAAATCCGCACAATCAGCAGCAACGTCGACGCGGCCATCGAGTTCTTTATCCATGGCGCGCTGTGTGTGGCATTTTCCGGGCAGTGCAACATCTCCCACGCGCAGACCGGGCGCAGCGCCAACCGGGGCGACTGCTCCCAGGCCTGCCGCCTGCCGTACACCCTGAAGGACGACCAGGGCCGCGTGGTGGCCTATGACAAGCACCTGCTGTCGATGAAGGACAACAACCAGACCGCCAACCTGATTCACCTGGTGGATGCCGGCGTGCGCTCGTTCAAGATCGAGGGCCGCTACAAGGACATGAGCTATGTGAAGAACATCACCGCTCATTACCGCCAGGAGCTGGATGCGATTCTTACCCAGCGCCCTGAGCTGGCGCGCAGCTCCAGCGGTCGCACCGAGCACTTCTTCACCCCGGACACGGAAAAGACCTTCCACCGCGGCAGCACCGACTATTTCGTCAGCGACCGCAAGATCGACATTGGCGCGTTCGAGTCGCCTAAATTTGTCGGCTTGCAGGTCGGCGAAGTGCTCAAGGTCGGCAAGCACGATCTGACCGTACAAACCACTGAGCAGTTGAATAACGGTGACGGGCTCAACGTGCTGATCAAACGTGAAGTGGTGGGCTTTCGCGCCAACACCGCCGAGCAACTGGCCCAGTTCGAGCAGGACGGCGTGAACGTGTGGCAGTACCGCGTGGTGCCCAACGAGATGCCGGCCGAGCTCAAACAGCTGCGCCCGCAGCATGTGCTCAACCGCAACCTCGACCACAACTGGCAGCAGGCGCTGTTGAAGACCTCCTCCGAGCGCCGCGTGGCGGTCAGTTGGCAGGCCAGATTGAGCGAGGCGCAGCTGTGCCTGAGCGTCACCAGCGAGGAGGGGATTTGCGTCGAGGTCAGCCTCAACGGTCCGTTCGGCCCGGCCAAGGATGCCGAGCAGGCCCGCGCCCAACTGAGCGACACCCTGAGCAAGCTGGGCACCACGATGTATTACGTCACCGCTGTGCAGATTGATGCGCCGCAGGCGTTGTTCGTGCCTAACTCGCAACTCAAGGCCCTACGTCGCGAGGCCATCGAGGCGTTGACCGCAGCACGAATTGCCGGCCACCCGCATGGCAGCCGCAAGCCGGTCAGCGTGCCGCCGCCGGTGTACCCGGAGTCACACCTGACCTTCCTCGCCAACGTTTACAACGACAAGGCGCGGGCATTTTATCAGCGCTATGGCGTGCAACTGATTGATGCCGCCTACGAGGCCCATGAGGAAGCCGGCGAGGTGCCGGTGATGATCACCAAGCACTGCCTGCGTTTCTCCTTCAACCTGTGCCCCAAGCAGGCCAAGGGCGTTACCGGCGTGCGCACCAAGGTGGCGGACATGCAGCTGATTCACCAGGACGAAGTGCTGACCCTGAAGTTCGACTGCAAGCCGTGCGAGATGCACATCATCGGCAAGATGAAGGGCCACATCCTCCATCAGCCACAACCCGGCAGCGCCGCCAGCTCGGGCGGCATGGTTGGTTACATCAGCCCTGACGACCTGCTCAAGACCATCAAGCGCAAGCCAGCCAACAAGCCGCACTGATGGCGCTGCCACGCTAACCGAGGCTTAATCCAGCTCGCCGGCCCGCAGCACTTGGCCGTGCATGTCGGTGATGCCGCGCAGGCCGACGCCGAAGGTGGCGAAACCCAGGCGCTGGCGGTGGCTGCGGTAGTCCAGGCGGTCATGATGATGGCCATGGAAGACCGTGCGCACACCAAGGCTTTGGCCCAACTCATCAAGCACGCTGAAGCCATGGGGATGGGCGCTGGGCGCCTCATGTGTCACCAGAATGTCGGCCTGGGTGCTGAACAACGCGGCCAGGTCGCTGGGGAAGATGGTGCTGCGGTGCTTACGCGGCACCCCGTCGCGCCACAGATTGCCCTTGCCGCAACGCGTCGCAAAGGCCTGCGGCGTCAGGTAATTCCATGGCTGCGGCGGCATCCATACCTGCCCGCGAAACACCCCACCCAGGCCGGCCACTCGCACGCCAGCAATCTCCACCACCCGCCCATGCAGGTTTCTGTCGGCCAGTTGCGAGCCAAACAAATTGTCGTAATAGAGGTCGTTGTCGGTGTCGTGGTTACCGTGGATAAACCACACTTCGGTGAGATCAAGAATGCTCGCCAGCTCAACGTCCAGCGGTCGCCGGGCCTGAATATCGCCCAGCAACACGATGGCCGCAGGACGGTGCAGCATGACGGCATCGAGCACATGGCCGAAGCGTGCATGGGGATCGCCAAAGAACAGAATCATCCCGGCACCTGCCCTGGCAGCATGGTCGCCACGTTAATCAGAACGGCCGCCCAAGGTAGAAATAGAAGCTGCTATTGCCATCCTCGGCCCGACCATAGCCCAGGTACATCGGGCCGATGGGGCTATCGGTACCGATAAACACACTGCTGGATTTGAGCCAGTCTTCCGAGTTGCTGGCCACCAACGGATTGCCGATGCGCCCGGCTTCCAGTGACACGCCGCCGTAGGCGCCTTCCAGCAAGGTGCCAGACATAATGCGGTGGTAGTACATCACACGGCCGAACTGCAGGCTTTCGCCGAGCAGCTGGCCAGTGGAATAGCCTGACTGCTGGAGGAAACCACCCCATTGGAAGTTCTCGTAACGGGGCAGCGGATCGTTGCCGAACGTGTCTGCGGCGCGCGCATAGAAATTGAAGGTGTGGTCACCAAACGAGACGACGCCGGTGCCATCGGCCGTCCAGTAGGCATACTCCTCGTCCGCCCCCAGCGCGCCTTGCGAATCAAACACATTGACCTCGCTGCGCCAGCCCGAACGGGGGAAATACACACTGTCGAGTTGATCCAGGCGCAGACGACCGGTAAAGGCCCCGGCCTGGATGCGCTCCTCCCCTGGTGAGAGAATTTGCGGGCCGGTATCCAGCTCCGGCTCCAGAACGCCACCGACCACACCCAGGCGCAACTCGCCATAACGGTTGAACTCACTGCCGACGTCAAAACCGGCCAGGCCGGAGGTAACCTGATAACTGGCGACGCGATCGTCGTCCTGATAAAGGTCGGCAGTGCTGCGCTCAAGGGCCACATGGGGGGCGACGAAGAACGGACTGCCGGCACTCAATGGCTGGTAGAACTCACTGTAAATGCCACTGGTGTGGCCGAGTTGCACATCGGTACGCCACTCCGCGCCCTGCTCGTTCAGCCAGGTCTTGCGATAGCTGCCGAGCAAATTGAAGAAGGCATCGCCGCTGAAATCGCTGGACAGGCCCAGGCCGAAACGCAGGTAGTCCGGGCCCCACGCCTTCTCCACGGCATCGACGGTGAGCACGCGCTTGTCTTGCTCGTCGCTAAGGCGGTAATTCACATGCTCAAAGTCGCCGGTGCCGTAGAGGCGGCGCATGTCGCTGTCGAGTTTGGGCTGATCCAGCGGCTCACCAGCCTTGGTTTCGAGGACAGCTTGCGCCACTGCAGGATTGACCCGCTGCAACGTGCCGAAACGCACCTCATCGACCACTCGCCGGTCCGGTTGCACGCTGACCAGTTGGCGCTGGCGCAGCGCCGCATATTCGGCCGGCGGTATGGACAGGCGCCGCAACGACGCTGACATTTTCCGGGCCGCGGCCTCACCCAGCGGGGCAATTTGCGGCAAATTGTCGAAGTCACCCGTGGAAAAATCACCCAGCTCCGGGGAAATCAGGATGTCCGTAGGCTGCAACGAGGCCAGCGAGGCCTGCACATTCTGCTCGGTGAGGATGCTGAGCATCTGCCCACTGACGCCGAAGATACTGTTGAGCTGTTCACGCTTGAGCAGCGGCGTACCGACGTTGACGGCGATGATCACATCAGCGCCCATCTCTCGGGCGGTCTGCACTGGCAGGTTACTGGTGAGCATGCCATCCACCAGCAGCATGCCATTGAACTCGGCCGGCGCCACGGCGCCAGGCACCGACATACTGGCGCGCATGACGTTGGCCAGCTCGCCTTCACTGAAGATCACCGCCTTGCCGGTCACCAGATCGGTGGCCACGGCCCGGAAGGGAATCGGCAGCTGGTCGAACTGGTGATAGCCCTTGGCCTTGCTCAGCTGGCGCAGCACGGTTTCCAGCTGCACACCGGTGACCAGGCCCTTGCCAATTTTGACTTGGCCATCCTGCAAGCCGACCTCCGGGGTAAACAGAATGGTGTAGTCATCCCGCTTGCGGCGCATGGTCAGCTCGCGACGCGGCGGCTCCTCCTTGAACAGCAACTCGGTGGAAATGCCCTGCAGCGTCTGCTCAATCTCCTCGATGGAGGTGCCGGTGGCATAGGCCGTGCCCACCAGCGAGCCCATGCTGGTGCCGGCGATACAGTGGATCGGCACCCGGTACTCTTCCAGCACCTTGAGCACCCCGACATGGGCCGCACCGCGGGCGCCGCCACCGGACAGCACCAGGCAGATACGCGGGCGCGGGTTGCCGTCGGTACCTTGGGCAGGGCTGGTAGGTAACACATCAGCGGCCTGGGCGGCGAGCGTACCAAGGACGAGAAGTACGGCAGAGGAATACGCCAGCAGTCGATTCATAGCAGCCTCATCCAATTCAACCGCCCAGCAGGCGGTGGACACATATCATGGCGACAGGCCGCCATCACGGGGCGGCCAACGGCGTGCGGATCAGCCGTGAAAAGTCATCCGCCTCACCCGCCGCCTGCGCTCGCGGATTGAGCAGAGCTTTGCGCTGCAACTCGGCAAACGGCAGGCCGTCAGTGTGCAAGCGCCCCTGTTCATAGAGGTACTCTGGCACATAGCCGCTGGCCAGAATCTTCCAACTGAAGGGTACATGCTGCGGATTGACCCGCGAACTCATCCAGATCCCGGTGGTGCAATTGGTGGTCAGTGAGTTGTAGAACTCGGGGTGCTGCTTAAGCGAATTGATGCGCTGCATGTACTCAAGAAATAACTGCCGACCACTGCCCACGGGGGCCTTGAGGCGATACAGGTAGGTCTGCTCGGGCGGGTCCTGGCGGTAGTTGGTGCGCAGCTTGAGCACGTCGCGCTCATCGGCCACCACATAGAACAATTCGTATTGGCGGAAGAAGCCCTTGAGCGTCGAGTAGGCTTCGTGTTTCTCCTTGCGCGTCTCAATCGAGATGGCCAGGTGCTTGCCATCGGCAAAGGCAAAACTGAGAAACACATGGGCAATGGCCGGCCCCATCCAGTAGGAGGCAATCAGGTCAACGCCCTGCAACTGGCTAAGGTCGAAATCCTGGTCGTAATAGGCCGGCTGGTAGTCGTACTCGCTGCGGTAGGAAAAATTGCGAATGTTGTGCACCCGCACCCGCTCGCCGGTGATGGTCGCATAGGGCAGCACGGCGACATCGGCTTGCCAGTCCCGCTCGTTGGAGGGTTCCAGGGTCTGCCACCACAGCAGCAAACCGCCGAGCGGGAGCAGATAGGCCAGCAGCGCCGGCCGCCGCCAGCGCCGCGAAAAAAGACTAAGCACGATCGCCAGTGAGCACAGGGCAAAAGCGCCGGCCAAAGCCAGGCGTAGGCCGCTCTGCACGCCGGTCAGCAGGATCGCCAACGTTCCCCAGATGGCAAAGGCGCTAATGGCCAGACCAAGCAGGCAGAGCGCAACGAGAGCGGTAAGGCGCTTCACGGACATAGGGGCAACTCGGGCAATAAGGCTAAACGACAGCGCCGTCAGGCATAGGTCTCGGCGCTGGCCAGCGGCAGGCCTTGCTGATCTTTGCCCGACAACTGCAACGCCACGCCCTCCAGCCGCGTCAATGGCCAGTCGATGGCCACCTGGGCGTCGTTCCACTGCAGGCAACGCTCATGCTGCGGCGCGTAATAGTCAGTGGTTTTGTAGAGAAACTCGGCGCTGTCCGACAACACCAGAAACCCATGGGCGAAGCCTTCCGGCACCCACATCTGGCGTTTGTTCTCGGCGCTCAGCAGCTCACCCACCCATTGGCCAAACGTCTTTGATCCAGCACGCAGGTCCACCGCCACATCGAAGACCTCGCCAGCCACCACCCGCACCAGTTTGCCCTGGGGTTGCTGCACCTGGTAATGCAGGCCGCGCAGCACGCCCTTGGCCGAGCAGGAGTGGTTGTCCTGAACGAACGGCACGCGGCGACCAAGCGCCTCTTCAAAGCGTTGCTGATTGAAGCTCTCGTAGAAGAACCCGCGCTCGTCACCAAAGACTTTCGGTTGCAGCAGCACCACCTCGGGGATGGCCAGGCGTGTGGCTTTCATCAGAATACGGTCTCCACCAGCAGGCGTTTGAGGTATTTGCCGTAGCCATTCTTGGCCAGCGGTGCAGCCAGGACCTCCAGCTGTTCGGCGCTGATCCAGCGCTGGCGGAAAGCAATCTCTTCCGGACAGGCGACCTTCAGGCCCTGGCGATTTTCCAGGGTGGCGATGAACTGGCTGGCTTCCAGCAACGACTCATGGGTGCCAGTGTCCAGCCAGGCGTAGCCACGGCCCATGATCTCCACCGAGAGGTTGCCCTGCTCCAGGTAGATACGGTTAAGGTCGGTGATCTCCAGCTCGCCACGGGCTGACGGCTTGATGCTCTTGGCAATGTCCACCACCTGCTGGTCGTAGAAGTACAGGCCAGTGACCGCGTAGTTGGACTTGGGCTGCAGGGGCTTCTCTTCAAGGCTGATGGCCTTACCCTGGCCGTCGAACTCGACCACGCCGTAACGCTCCGGGTCCTGCACGTGATAAGCAAACACGCTGCCGCCCTGCTCGCGAGCCATGGCATTGCTGAGCAGGTCCTGGAAGTCGTGGCCATGGTAGATGTTGTCGCCCAGCACCAGGGCCGAGAGGTCGTTGCCAATAAAGTCTTCGCCAATCAGAAAGGCCTGAGCCAAACCATCCGGCGAAGCCTGCACGGCGTAGCTGATATTCAGCCCCCAGCGCGCGCCGTCACCGAGCAGTTGCTCGAAGCGCGGGGTGTCCTGCGGGGTGGAGATGATCAAGATGTCGCGAATGCCCGCCAGCATCAGGGTGGTCAGCGGGTAGTAAATCATCGGCTTGTCGTACACCGGCAGCAACTGCTTGGAAATTGCCAGGGTGGCCGGGTGCAAACGGGTACCGGAACCGCCGGCGAGGATGATGCCTTTGCGCTTGATCATGGGGTTGTCTCCAGAACTTCAGTGAGCATCCGTGCCACCCCCGCCTGCCAGTGCGGCAGGTGCAGGGCGAAGGCCTTTTGCAGTTTTTGCGTATTCAGCCGTGAATTGGCCGGGCGTTTGGCTTGCGTTGGGTAAGCGCTGGTAGCGATGGCGCCGACCTGAGCAGCGGGCACCTTGAGTGCCACGCCGGCGGCTGCGGCCTGCTCAAGCACAAAGCACGCATAGGCATGCCAACTGGTCTCGCCGGCTGCAGCCAGATGATACAAACCACCCAGTGCCGGCTGCTGGCGCACGACACGGATAGCATGGGCGCTGACATCCGCCAGCAGCTCGGCGCCGGTCGGCGCGCCAAACTGATCGGCGATGACATTCAGGCTGTCGCGCTCGCGGGCCAGGCGCAGCATGGTCTTGGCGAAGTTGTTGCCCCGTGCGGCGTACACCCAACTGGTGCGCAGGATCAGATGCTCACAACCGCTGGCCAGGATCGCCTGTTCACCGGCCAGTTTGCTGGCGCCGTACTGGTTCAGCGGGGCGACGGCATCGTCTTCACCCCAGGGCTGCTCACCGTCACCGGCAAACACATAGTCGGTGGAGTAATGCACCAGCAAACTGCCCAGTTGCCGGGCCTCGCGGGCCAGTACGGCGACCGCCTCGGCATTCACCCGCTGGGCGTGCTCGGGCTCGCTCTCGGCTTTGTCCACCGCGGTATAGGCGGCGGCATTGACGATCACATCCGGAGCGAAGCGCTGCACCGTCGCAGTCAGGCCGTCGAGGTCACGCAGGTCGCCACAGTAATCGCTACTTTTCGAGTCCAGCGCCAGCACCTCACCCAGTGGCGCGAGGCTGCGCTGCAATTCCCAGCCGACCTGGCCGTTCTTGCCCAGCAGCAAAATCTTCATGCGCTGCGCCCGCTGTAGTTCTTCTCCACCCATTCGCGGTAGGCGCCGGACTGGATATGCGCGACCCAAGGCTGGTTATCCAGGTACCACTGCACGGTCTTGCGGATGCCGCTGTCGAAGGTTTCCGCCGGTTTCCAGCCCAACTCATTGGCCAATTTGGTCGCATCGATGGCGTAACGGCGGTCGTGGCCGGGGCGATCGGTGACGTAGGCAATCTGCTGCTGATACGGCTGGCCATCGGCGCGCGGGCGCAATTCGTCCAGCAGGGCACACACGGTGTGCACGATCTCCAGATTGGGCTTCTCATTCCAGCCGCCAACGTTGTAGGTCTCACCCAACGCGCCGGCTTCCAGCACCCGGCGGATGGCGCTGCAATGGTCTTTAACATACAGCCAGTCGCGGATTTGCTGACCGTCGCCGTACACCGGCAGGGGCTTGCCAGCCAGGGCATTGACGATCATCAGCGGGATGAGCTTTTCCGGGAAGTGATACGGCCCGTAGTTGTTCGAGCAGTTGGTGGTCAGCACCGGCAGGCCGTAGGTGTGGTGATAGGCGCGCACCAGGTGGTCGCTGGCGGCCTTGCTGGCGGAATAAGGGCTGTTGGGTTCGTACTGATGGCGCTCGCTGAACGCCGGCTCGTCTTTGCCCAGGGAGCCATAGACCTCATCGGTCGACACGTGCAGGAAGCGAAACGCTTGCTGCGCCTCAGGCTCAAGGCCCTTCCAGTACGCACGCACGGCTTCCAGCAGGCGAAAGGTGCCGACGATATTGGTCTCGATAAAATCTTCCGGGCCATGGATAGAGCGGTCGACATGGGACTCTGCGGCGAAATTAAGGATCGCTCGTGGCTGATGCTCGCTCAGCAAGCCTGCCACCAGGGCGCTGTCGCCGATATCACCGTGGACGAAAATATGCCGGGCATCGCCCTCCAGGCTGGCGAGGTTTTCCAGGTTGCCGGCGTAGGTCAACTTGTCCAGGTTGATCACCGGTTCAGCGGACTGGGCCAGCCAATCCAGAACAAAGTTCGCACCGATAAAGCCTGCACCGCCTGTCACCAGAATTGTCATGCCCTGAACCTCCCTGAAAAACCATCAAAAATCCGGCCCAACGCCAGTCAACCCGAGCTCAAGGCGCAGCCACAGCACACGCCGCACATATTATCCCGAGCCGGTAGACATTCGCGAAGCACAGATTGCTGCAGATCAACATCTCGCCCTTGCCTGACGCCCATTTGCGACTATTTTCTAACAGTCATAACGGCTGTCACACGGCTGCAATGTCCCTAGCCGGAATATTCGGTTACACCCGCAAATGATTGGTGTGGTATCGCACTGACGTGTGTCAACAACACCTGTTAGCTTCAAGCGCCTACTAATACCTGACTGACTGATCAACGGAGATGGGAATGACGGACTCGACGCAAAAACTCAGACTGGGTGCACTGATTGCGCTGGTCGTCGGCTCGATGGTCGGCGGCGGGATTTTCTCCCTGCCGCAAAACATCGCCGCCAGCGCCAGTGCCGGCGCCACCTTGATCGGCTGGCTGATCACCGGGGTCGGTATGCTGACCCTGGCCTTCGTGTTCCAAACCCTGGCCAACCGTAAGCCACAGCTGGACGGCGGCGTGTATGTGTATGCCAAAGCCGGCTTTGGCGACTATATGGGCTTCTCCTCGGCCTGGGGTTACTGGATCAGCGCATGGATCGGCAACGTCAGCTACATGGTCCTGCTGTTCTCCACCCTTGGTTACATCTTCCCGAATGCCGGCTTTGGTGAAGGCAACACTCTGGTAGCCATCATCTGCGCGTCGGTATTGCTGTGGTTGCTGCACTTTCTGGTCCTACGCGGGATCAAGGAAGCGGCCTTTATCAACACCGTAACCACCGTCGCCAAGATGGTACCGCTGGCCCTGTTCATCATCATCGCCGTGATCGCCTTCAAGCTGGATGTATTTACCAGCGACTTCTGGGGCGAGAGCAACAGCGAACTGGGCAGCGTGATGGACCAAGTGCGCAACATGATGCTGGTCACCGTTTGGGTGTTTATCGGCATCGAAGGTGCGAGCATCTTCTCGGCCCGCGCCGAAAAACGCTCCGATGTGGGCAAGGCCACGGTACTCGGCTTTATTGGCGTGTTGCTGCTGTTGGTGCTGGTTAACCTCCTGTCCCAGGGCATCCTCGCCCAAGCCCAGTTGGCCGGCTTGAAGAACCCCTCAATGGCCGGCGTGCTGGAGCATGTGGTTGGCCCATGGGGCGCCATGCTAATCAGCATCGGCCTGATCGTTTCCCTGGCTGGTGCCCTGCTGTCCTGGACCTTGCTGTGCGCTGAAATTTTGTTTGCCAGCGCCAGCGACCACACCATGCCGGCGTTCCTGCGCAAGGAAAACGCCAACAAGGTGCCGGTCAATGCCCTGTGGCTGTCCAATGGCCTGATCCAGCTGTTCCTGATCATCACCCTGTTCAACGATGCCACCTACCTGAAGCTGCTGTACCTGGCCACGTCGATGATCCTGGTGCCGTACTTCTGGTCCAGCGCCTATGCCGTGCTGCTGGCCGTGCGTGGTGAAACCTACGAGAACGATGCAGGTCAACGTAACAAGGACCTGCTGATCGCCCTGATCTCGACCGTCTACGCCATCTGGCTGGTCTACGCGGCGGGCGTGCAGTACCTGCTGCTGTCGGCGCTGCTTTATGCGCCGGGGGCCATCCTGTTCGCCAAGGCTAAGCACGAGCTCGGCCAACCGGTATTTACCGGGGTGGAAAAACTGATTTTCCTGGGCGTATTGATCGGTGCCGGCATCGCCGCCTACGGTCTCTACGCGGGTTTCTTGAGTCTTTAAGAGAAGGAGTTCGACAATGTCCAAACAGAAACTCGGCGTTCATTCCGAAGCCGGAAAACTGCACAAAGTGATGGTCTGCTCGCCCGGCCTCGCCCACCTGCGCCTGACGCCGAACAACTGCGATGAATTGCTGTTCGACGACGTTATCTGGGTCAACCAGGCCAAGCGTGACCACTTCGACTTCGTCACCAAGATGCGCGACCGTAATATCGAAGTGGTGGAGATGCACAACCTGCTCACCGACGTGGTGCAGAACCCAGAAGCCCTGAAATGGATTCTCGACCGCAAGACGTCGCCCAATCAGGTCGGCATTGGTCTCGGGCAAGAGCTGCGCAGCTGGCTGGAAAGCCAGGAGCCGCGCAAGCTCGCCGAATACCTGATTGGTGGTGTCTCGGGTGCCGACTTGGCCGCCAACGGCGCCAGTGAGCTGGGCAAGATCTTCAACGACTTCATTGGCGAATCCAGCTTTATCCTGCCGCCACTGCCCAACACTCAGTTCACCCGCGACAACAGCTGCTGGATCTACGGTGGCGTGGTCCTCAGCCCGATGTACTGGCCGGCGCGCCGCCAGGAAACCCTGCTGATGACGGCCATCTACAAATTCCACCCGGATTTCGTTAACGCCGACTTCAAGGTCTGGTACGGCGATCCTGACGAGGATCACGGCGCCGCCACCCTCGAAGGCGGTGACGTCATGCCCATCGGCAATGGCGTGGTACTGATCGGCATGGGCGAGCGCACCTCGCACCAGGCCATCGGCCAACTGGCCCAGTCGCTGTTCAAGAATGGCGCTGTGCAACGCGTAATCGTCGCCGGCCTGCCCAAGTCCCGCGCCGCCATGCACCTGGACACCGTGTTCAGCTTCTGCGACCGCGACCTGGTCACCATCTTCCCATCGGTGGTTAACCAGATCGTCGCCTTCAGCATTCGTCCGGACGAGAAGAGCAAAGGCGGCATGGACATCCGCCGCGAGGCCAAGCCGTTCCTCGACGTGGTGGCCGAATCGCTGAACCTGAAGAAACTGCGCGTGGTGCAAACCGGCGGCGACAGCTACGAAGCTGAACGCGAGCAGTGGGACGACGGCAACAACGTGGTCTGCCTGGAGCCTGGCGTGGTGGTTGGCTACGACCGCAACACCTACACCAACACCTTGCTGCGCAAGGCCGGCGTGGAAGTCATCACCATCAGTGCCGGCGAACTCGGCCGTGGCCGTGGCGGCGGCCACTGCATGACCTGCCCAATCATCCGCGACCCAATCGACTACTAAGCCCCCAACGGCGGCCCCATCCGGGCCGCTGTTTACGCCAGAGCTTAAGCAGTGCTGGCGCTTTACCCCCTATTTCTCAAGAGGAAATCTGTTATGGCTTTCAACATGCACAACCGCAACCTGCTCAGCCTGATGCACCACACCAAGCGTGAACTGATGTTCCTGCTCGACCTGTCGCGCGACCTCAAGCGCGCCAAGTACAGCGGCACTGAGACTCAGCACCTGAAAGGCAAAAACATCGCGCTGATCTTCGAAAAGACCTCGACCCGCACCCGTTGCGCCTTCGAAGTCGCGTCCTATGACCAGGGCGCCAACGTCACCTACATCGACCCGAACTCCTCGCAGATCGGCCACAAAGAAACCATGAAGGACACCGCCCGCGTACTCGGGCGCATGTACGACGCCATCGAGTACCGCGGCTTCAAGCAGGAAATCGTCGAAGACCTGGCTAAGTTCGCCGGCGTACCCGTGTTCAACGGCCTGACCGATGAATACCACCCAACGCAGATGCTCGCCGACGTACTGACCATGCGTGAGCACAGCGACAAGCCACTGCACGACATCAGCTACGCCTACCTGGGCGACGCGCGCAACAACATGGGTAACTCGCTGCTGCTGATCGGCGCCAAGCTGGGCATGGACGTGCGCATCGCCGCACCCAAAGCCCTGTGGCCGCTGGAGGAGTTGGTTGAGCAGTGCAAGGCTTTCGCTGCCGAAAGCGGCGCACGCATCACCCTCACCGAAGACCCGAAAGAAGCGGTCAAGGGCGTCGACTTTATCCACACCGACGTGTGGGTCTCGATGGGCGAGCCGGTGGAAGCCTGGGCCGACCGCATCAAGCTGCTGCTGCCGTATCAGGTCAACGCGGAAATGATGAAGGCCAGCGGCACCCCGCGCACCCAGTTCATGCACTGCCTGCCGGCGTTCCACAACACCGACACCAAGGTTGGCAAACAGCTGGTGGCGCAGTACCCGTTCCTCGCCAATGGCGTGGAAGTGACCGAAGAAGTGTTCGAGTCGCCGGCCTGCATCGCTTTCGACCAGGCGGAAAACCGTATGCACACCATTAAAGCAGTCATGGTTGCCACCCTCGGCAACGTTTAAGAACCGGCCTTGGATCTCTTGACCGTCGGCCATGCTGCGTTGCAATTGGGCTCGGGCTGCTCATTTACAGCTCGTAAACTCCGCGCCCTCGCCCAATTGCGCCTTGCCTGGCTCTAGCTCAAAAGACCCAAAACCGGCTCTGCTTGCTATAGAAATTCCTTAGGGTGGAAAAGCGCACAACGCTTCTCCACCCGTTTTGATTCAGGAGATCAATATGCGTCTAGTGATCGCTTTGGGCGGCAACGCCCTGTTACGCCGCGGCGAAGCCATGACCGCCGAGAACCAGCGCGACAACGTGCGTATCGCCTGTGAGCAGATCGCCAAGATCGCCACCGGCAATGAGCTGGTGGTGGCCCACGGCAACGGCCCACAAGTGGGCCTGCTGGCCCTGCAGGGCAATGCCTACGATGCCAAGAACCCCTACCCGCTGGACGTGCTCGGCGCCGAAACCGAAGGCATGATCGGCTACATGATCGAACAGGAGTTGGGCAACCTGCTGCCCGTCGAGGTGCCCTTCGCCACCCTGCTCACCCAGGTCGAAGTCGATCCCGCCGACCCGGCCTTCCAGCACATGACCAAGCCCATCGGCCCGGTTTACCCAAAAGCCGAAGCCGAACAACTGGCTGCTGAAAAAGGCTGGACCATTGCCCCGGATGGCGACAAGTTCCGTCGCGTGGTGGCCAGCCCGCGGCCCAAGCGTATTTTCGAGATCCGCCCAATCAAGTGGCTGCTGGAAAAAGGCACCATTGTGATTGCCGCAGGCGGTGGCGGCATCCCGACCATGTACCAAGACAACAAACTGGTGGGCGTGGAAGCGGTGATCGACAAAGACCTCTGCTCGGCGTTTTTGGCTGCCGAGCTGGAAGCCGAATTACTGGTGATCGCCACCGACGTGGACGCCGTATACATCGACTGGGGCAAGCCGACCCAGAAGGCGGTCGCCCAAGCCCATCCGGATGAGCTGGAGAAGCTCGGTTTTGCCGCGGGTTCCATGGGGCCCAAGGTGCAAGCGGCTTGTGAATTCGCCCGCGAAACGGGCAAAGTCGCCGTGATCGGCTCGCTGCCAGATATCGAGGCTATCGTGCAGGGCACGGCGGGCACCCGGATCAGTACTGCCCAACCCGGCATCAGCTACCGCTAGACTCGCTAAAGCAGTACCGCTCAGGCCCGCACGGTAACCACCTGCGGGCCTGAGTGCTGTTCGCCATAACGAGAACCACGCCAGACCACAAGGATGCCGCCATGGCCGAGTCAAACAAGAAGATGGGCCTGGTGGCCCTGACCACGCTGGTCACGGTCAATATGATGGGCTCAGGCATCATCCTGCTGCCCTCGAGCATGGCCCAACTGGGCGCCGTGTCACTGCTGTCGTGGATCATCACCGCCGCCGGTTCGATGGCCATTGCTTACTGCTTCGCCCAATGCGGTATCTATTGCACGCGCTCCGGCGGGATGTCGGCCTACAGCGAGGAAGCCCACGGTAGATCGGCGTTCTTCCTCTGTTCCTATCTGTATTTCCTCTCGCTGGTGATCAGCAACGTGGCCATCAGCATCGCTGCTGTGGGTTACCTGACGCCCTTCGTGCCCTGGCTGGGCAGCGGTTCGATTCCGCTGTTTGTCGGCACCCTGAGCATGATCTGGCTGACCACGTTCGCCAATTTCGGCGGTGCCAGCCTGACTGGACGCCTGGGTTCAATCACCGTCTGGGGCATCATCATTCCGGTGGCAGGCCTGTGCATCATCGGCTGGTTCTGGTTCTCCCCCGCAGTATTCAGCGCCGCCTGGAACCCGAATAACCTTGAGGTCAGCGATGCCATCACCCAGAGCATCCCGCTGACCCTGTGGGCCTTCCTCGGCATGGAGTCAGCGGCACAAAACTCCGATGCCGTCGAAAACCCCAAACGCAACGTGCCGCTGGCCTGCCTGTTCGGCACCCTCGGCGCGGCGGTGGTCTACGTGCTCTCGACCACCGTCATTCAAGGCATCGTGCCCAACGCCGAGTTGGCCAACTCCAGCGCGCCGTTCGCCTTGGTCTATGCGCAGATGTTCAATGACGGCATCGGCAACATCGTCATGGGCCTGGCCGTGTTGGCCTGCGTCGGCTCCCTGCTCGGCTGGCAGTTCACCCTGGCGCAAACCGCCAAGGTCACCGCCGATCAGGGCCTGTTCCCGCGCCTCTTCGCCCGCGTCAATCGTTTCGACGCGCCCCTGCTGGGCCTCTTGTGCTGCGCCATCCTGCAGAGCCTGATTGCCCTGTCGACCATCTCACCGAACGTCAGCGAGCAGTTCGGCAAACTGGTCAACCTGGCGGCCGTCACCAACCTGATTCCGTACGTCACGGCCCTCTCGGGCTTGCTGGTGATCATGTACAAGGCCCGCGTGCCACTCGAGGTGTTCCGCCGCAACAGCCTGATCCTGCTGATCGGCATGCTCTACTGCTTCTACGCCCTGTATGCCTCGGGCCTGGAAGCGGTCTTCGGCGCCGCCCTGGTGATGATCGCCGGCTACTTGTTGTTCGGCATCATCGCCAAACGCCTGGTCGCCGAACTGGATAAGAAGGAGCGCGCCCTATGATCGCCCGGCAACCCTACCTGCGCGGCCTCGCCGCCCTGCTGCTGGCCAGCGCCCTACTGCCGGCTCACGCCGCTGACCACCTGACGCAGATTCGCGCCAGCCAGACCCTCACCCTCGGTTTCGTCGCCGGAGATGCGCCCTTCTCGGCCGGCACGGCCGAGCAACCAAGCGGCTATGCCGTCGAGTTGTGCGGCCTGCTCGGCGAGCAGCTCAAGCAGCAACTCGCTCTGCCGGCGCTGAAGCTGCACTTTCAACCCCTGACCGCAGCCACGATGCTCAAGGCCGTGGCCGAAGGGCAGGTCGATACGGTGTGCAGCGCGGTGGGCGACACTCTCAAGCGCCGCGAGCAGGTCAGTTTTTCCCTGCCCTACTTCGCCGCCGGCCTGGGCGTGGTGGTGCGCCGCGACGCGCCGGCCAGCCTGCTTACGCCCATCAATGAAGGCGCCCAACCGCGCGGCCCGGTATGGCGCGCCAGCATCAACCAGGGGCTCAGCCGACACAGCTTCGCGGTACTCAAAGACAGCGTCAGCGTCGACTGGGCAAGGGCGCGGATGCGCGCCCTCGGCCTGCAGTCGGAACTGCGCGAAGTACCCGGCAATGCGGAAGGGCTGGCCATGGTGGTGAACGGCCAAGTCGATGCGTTCTTTGCTGATCGTCTTGTGCTGCTCAACTACCAGGCCGAAAATCCGCGCGGCAGCGAACTGCTGGTGCCCGAGCGCTTGTTCGATGTACTGCCCGTTGCTTTGCCCCTAGCCCGCGGCGACGACGCCTGGCGTCTGGCCGTGGATCGTGGCTTAAGTGCCGTACAACGCAGCGCCGCCGGTCAGGCCCTGTATATCCGCTACTTCGGCCCGCCGAGTGAGCAGAACCAACTGCTGATGAAGCTGTTCCAGCGCCCCGAGTAGTCCGATGGGTAGCGCCGTAGGATGGGTAGAGCCCGCGATACCCATCGAATAACCAACGGCGCATAAACTCCTGATGGGTATCGCTACGCTCCACCCATCCTACCGTCTAAGTACGGGCTGCTGAGCAAAGGCTAAGCCAGTGCCCGCGCCTGCTCACGCAACAAGAACTTCTGCACCTTGCCCGTGGAGGTTTTGATCAACGGGCCGAACACCACCTTGCCGGGCACCTTGAAACGCGCCATGTGCTGTTCGCACCAGGCAATCACCTGAGCTTCGCTGAGCTCGACGCCAACACGCGGGGTGACAAAGGCGCACGGGGTTTCGCCCCACTTGGCGTGCGGCATGGCCACCACCGCGGCTTCGAGAATCTGCGGATGGCGGTACAACACGTCTTCGACTTCGATGGATGAGATGTTTTCACCCCCGGAAATGATGATGTCCTTGCTGCGGTCCTTGATCTCCACATAGCCATCGGCATGCCACACGGCCAGGTCACCGGAGTGGAACCAGCCGCCAGCGAAGGCCTCGGCGGTGGCGCTGGGGTTTTTCAGGTAACCCTTCATCACCACGTTGCCACGCATCATGATCTCGCCAATGGTCTGGCCGTCTTTCGGCACCGCCTGCAGGGTGTCCGGATCGGCCACCATCAGGCCGTCCAGCAAGGTGGCGCGCACGCCTTGGCGCGACTTGAGCTTGGCGCGGGCGGCCGGCTCCTGAGCATCCCACTCGCTCTTCCACTCGCAGACCACGCTGGGGCCGTAGGTTTCGGTCAGGCCGTAAACGTGGGTAACGCGAAAATCCAGCGCCTCCATGGCCTGGATCACCGCCGCGGGTGGCGCTGCACCAGCGGTCAGCACCTTAACCGGCCGGGTCTTCAGCGCCTGCAACTCGGCCGGGGCGTTGGCCAGCATATTGAGCACGATGGGTGCACCGCAGAAGTGATCGACACCATGCTCGGCAATCGCCGGGTAGATCGCCTCGGCGCGCACATGGCGCAGGCACACGCTGGTGCCGACGGTGGCGGCCAGTGCCCAAGGGAAGCACCAGCCGTTGCAATGGAACATCGGTAGGGTCCACAGGTACACCGGGTTGCGGCCCATGTCCCAGCACAGCACGTTGGACAAGGCATTAAGGTGCGCACCACGGTGGTGGTAGACCACGCCCTTGGGGTTGCCGGTGGTGCCGGAGGTGTAGTTGAGGGCAATGGCCTGCCACTCATCAGTGGGCATCTGCCAGGCGTAATCCGGGTCACCTTCGGCCAGCAGCGCCTCGTAATCCAGCTCGCCGATCAACTGGCCCTCGCTGTAGGTCGGGTCATCGATGCCCACCAGCAGCGGGCGGCGGGGCAAATGACTGGTGGCGCGCAGGGCCACTTCGGCAAACTCCTTGTCCACCAGCAGCACCTTGGCCTCGCCGTGCTGGAGGATAAACGCGATGGCCTCGGCATCCAGACGGGTGTTGATGGCATTGATCACCGCGCCGCACATGGGGATGCCGAAGTGCGCTTCGAACAGCGCCGGGCCATTGGGCGCTAACAGCGCCACGGTGTCGCCCACGCCAATGCCGCGCTGACTGAGCGCCGCGGCCAGTTGCGTGCAACGCCGGTAGGTCTGCCCCCAGGTCTGCCGCTGGTCGCCATTGATCAGCGCCGGATGCTCGGGGCAAACGCTCGCCGCGCGCTCCAGAAAGCCCAGTGGGCTGAGTGCCTGAAAGTTCGCCGCATCCCGCGGCATCCCGTATTCATAGGGGTTGAGGGCATTCATGGGCGGCTCCTTGGCGGCGAGTTCATGTCTGTTAGACCATATCAGGCCTGCCCGCCGCCAGCCCCAAGACCTTGGTCGAAAGCGTGACTCAACAGTCAGCCCCCGCGTCAGCTACGCACGAATCAGATTGAGCCACCGCCCTGGGTGCTTGATGGCTGGTGATGCTCGCGGACCAATCCCCCGCCTGTCGCAACCCTTGCAGGGTCGCCAGAAGCCTCACGCAGCCTGCACCTGCCAGGCCATTTTCAGGAGTCTTTGCGTGATGTCTCGTTTACCGGTGATTGTTGGTTTTGGTGGCTATAACGCTGCCGGTCGCAGCTCTGCCCACCACGGTTTCCGCCGCACGGTGATCGAATCGATGAGCGCGGCTGACCGCCAGGAAACGCTCGCCAGCCTGGCCATCCTGATGAGACTGGTGACCTTCAGCGCCGGTCAGTACCACGACCACGACGGCCAGCCGCTGGACCTGCCGGAACTGGAGCAACGCTTCGGCGCGCAGATTCTCGCGTCCACCCTGGTGCGCCGGATCGAGAAGAATCACCTGGATGTGGACGCCGCGCCCTGGCAGAAAAACCTCACGGTCACCGGCCCCGCCGGCAAGCCGCTGAGCTTTATCACCCTGCGCAAGCAACTGCCGGAACCGCTACCCAGCGACTGGACGGTAGAAGCACTGAACGACAACGACGTGCAGGTCACCCTCTACGACGGCTGCGACATCAAGGTCGACAGCTACCGCAACCTGCCGGTGAAATCCGCCGGCCAGCTGCCGACCGGTTTCGAGCCCGGCGAGCTGTACGCCTCGCGCTTTCACCCGCGCGGCCTGCAGATGACCATCGTCGCGGCCACCGACGCCCTGCGCTCAATCGGCCTGCCGTGGCAGACCATCGTTGACCAAGTGGCTCCCGACGAAATCGCCGTCTACGCCAGCAGCGCCATGAGCCAGCTGGATGAAAATAGCTTCGGCGGCCTGATGCAATCGCGCCTAAAAGGCGGCCGGGTCACCGCCAAACAGCTAGCCCTGGGCCTCAACAGCATGCCGGCGGACTTTATCAACGCCTATGTGCTGGGCAGCGTCGGCAGCACCAGCAGCATCACCGGCGCCTGTGCCAGCTTCCTCTACAACCTGCAGAAAGCCACCGACATGATCAGTGCCGGTAAAGCCCGCGTCGTGATTGTTGGCAACAGCGAAGCACCGATTACCCAGGAATGCCTCGACGGTTACGGCGCCATGGGCGCCCTGGCCACCGAAGACGGCCTGCGCCAGATTGAAGGTCAGGAGCAGGTCGACTTCCGCCGCGCCAGCCGCCCGTTCGGGCAGAACTGCGGCTTCACCCTGGCGGAGTCCAGCCAGTTCCTGGTGCTGATGGACGACGAACTGGCCCTGCAACTGGGCGCCGACATCCACGGCGCGGTGCCGGATGTATTTATCAACGCCGACGGCTTCAAAAAATCCATCTCCGCGCCCGGCCCTGGCAACTACCTGTGCATGGCCAAGGCCGTGGCCAGCGCCATGCAGCTGGTGGGCGAAGACGGCGTGCGTCTGCGCAGCTTCGTGCACGCCCACGGCTCCAGCACCCCGGCCAACCGCGTCACCGAATCGGAACTGCTGGACCGCGTGGCCGCCAGCTTCGGCATTGCCGACTGGCCGGTGGCGGCGGTCAAATCCTACGTCGGTCACTCCCTGGCCAGCGCCAGCGCCGACCAACTGATCTCCGCCCTGGGCAGCTTCAAGTACCAGCTGATTCCGGGGATCAAGACCATCGACGCCGTCGCCGACGACGTACACCGCCAGCACCTGCGCATCTCCCAAGTCGACGTGCCGCGCACCGAGCAGCCCCTGGAGGTGTGCTTCATCAACTCCAAGGGCTTTGGCGGCAACAACGCCAGCGGCGTGGTGCTGGCGCCGCAAGTGGTCGAACGCATGCTGCGCAAACGCTACGGTGCCGAACGCTTCGCCGCCTATGTCGCGCAGCGCGAACAAACCCGCGCCGCCGCCCAGGCCTATGACCAACAGGCGCTGCAAGGTCAGCTGGAGATCATCTACAACTTCGGCCACGACCTGATCGACGACCAAGGCATCGCCATCAACGGCGAACAGATTCAGGTGCCGGGCTTCAACCAGCCGCTGGTGTTCAACAAGACCTCACGCTTCGCCGACATGCTCGACTGAGCACCATCGGGCTCGTCGCCTGGGCGAGCCTCTCGGCCACTCCGCACGGCGCCAAGCGGCGCCCAGGAACACGACACCCAGTTATATCAATCAAACTCTTTCGTATAAAAGAGTTATAAATAATATTGCTATGATCCCGGCCCGCCATTTTATCTAAGCCATGCCTTGGCCCTTGGGAACGCAATAATGGAAGTTGGTGTACTGGGTTTTATCGTGGCCGGCTTGGTGGTCGGTTTTATTGTCGGCATGACCGGTGTCGGTGGCGGCTCACTGATGACGCCGATCCTGTTGTGGTTCGGCATCAACCCGGCCACGGCCGTGGGCACTGACTTGCTGTATGCGGCGATCACCAAATCCGGCGGCATTTTTGTTCATCAGAAGAACAAGAACATCGACTGGTCCATCACCGGCTGGCTGACCCTCGGCAGCGTCCCGGCGGCGGCCCTGACCCTGTGGCTGTTGAGCACCCTGCACACCGATACCCAGGCGATGAACGCCATCATCCGTCAGGCACTGGGCTTTGTGCTGTTACTGACGGCCCTGGCCATTCTGTTTAAACAGCAGCTGCTGGCCTTTGCCCACAAACATGCCGGCGACCATTACCACCTCAGCGGCCGCAGCCTGAATGCGCTGACCGTAGTTACCGGCGTGATGCTCGGCATCATGGTCACCCTGACCTCGATTGGCGCCGGCGCCCTGGGCACGGTGGCGTTGTTTCTGCTCTATCCGTTCCTGGCCACCAAGCGCCTGGTCGGCACCGAGATTGCCCACGCCGTACCCCTGACCCTGGTGGCCGGTCTCGGCCATGCCGGCATGGGCAATATGGACTGGGCACTGCTCGGTTACCTGCTGATGGGCTCGCTGCCCGGCATCTACTTCGGCAGCCACCTGTCCGGGCGCATTCCCGACCAGATCCTGCGGCCGTGCCTGGCCACCATGCTGGTGTTTATCGGCTACAAGCTGGCGTTCTGATCGCGCTGAGCGGCGCTCAATCCAGGGCGCGCGCCAGTTGCACCAACTCGTCACGCCAGGCGGCCGCTTGCGGCAGGGCGAGGAACGACGGGTTGAGGAAGGATTCGCGCGCCTCGTAGGTCAACGCCAGACCCTTGAGGTCGAGCACCTCGCCACCCGCGCCTTCGAGTACGCCCTGAGCGGCCGCGGTGTCCCATTGCGAGGTCGGCGCCAGGCGCGGGTAGCAGTCGGCATTGCCTTCGGCCAGCAGGCAGAACTTCAGCGAACTGCCGACATTGGCCATCTCCAGATCACCAAACTGCTCGCTCAGGCCGGCGAGCAAACGCTCCTGGGCCGGGCTGGAGTGACGCTTGCTGGCCACCACGGTAAAGGCTTCGCTGGGCGCAATGCGCACGCTGATCGGTTGCGCCTCGGCCTCGACTTCGCTGCGCCAGGCGCCCAGACCGGCGCCACCGAAATAGCAGCGGCCAGTGGTGGGGATGCCAACCACGCCAAACACCACCCGGCCCTGCTCAATCAGGGCGACGTTGACGGTGAACTCCTCGGAACCTGCGATAAATTCCTTGGTGCCGTCCAAGGGGTCCACTAGCCACCAGCGGGTCCATTGCGCGCGCTCGCCAAGCGAAATATCCGCAGCCTCCTCCGAAAGCACCGGAATCTCCGGCGCCAGAGCGTTCAGGCCGGCCAGCAGCAGGTGGTGCGCGGCCAAGTCGGCGGCGGTCACCGGCGAGTCATCAAGCTTGGCAGTCACTGCCGTATCGCAACGCCAGAACGGCAGGGTAACGACACCGGCCTGGCGCACCAGATCGATGACGGCGGGCAGATAGGGATGGCTCATAGGGTGAATTCTCCTCGCTGGGTCAGCAGGTCGCGGACCAGATACAGGGCGGCCAGGGCACGGCCCTCGCTGAATTGCGGATGCTCGACCAGCGCCGACAGTTCGCCGAGGTCGACCCGGTCAACCCGCAGCGGCTCCGGCTCGTCGCCCGGCAGGCTCTGCTCATACAGATCACGGGCCAGGACCACCTGGATCTTCTGGCTCATATAACCCGGCGACAGGCTCAGTTCGGCCAGCAACTCAAGTTGATGGGCGCCAAAGCCGGCCTCTTCCATCAACTCACGGTTGGCCGCCACCAACACATCTTCGCCCGGTTCAATCAGGCCCTTGGGCAGGGAAATCTGATAGTCGTCGGTGCCGGCGCAGTACTCTTCCACCAGCAGGGCATGACGCGCATCGGCCATCGCCACGATCATCACCGCGCCATAGCCCGTGCCCTTGCTGGCCAGGCGCTCGTAGGTGCGCTCAACGCCATTGGCGAAGCGCAACTGCAGTTGCTCGACGCGAAACAGGCGGCTGCTGGCGACAATTTCGCTGGCGAGGACGGTGGGTTTCTGGCGCATGACGGGGCTCCTTGGCGTGGCCGGCGCGTTATCATAGCGCGCTGACGCTACTGCCGCGCTGGCCGTGCGAGCTTTCGCCCCGGCGCCCCACCGAGAATTGCCCATGACCCCGTTGCCCTGGTCCGCCATCGATACCGTGCTGCTCGACATGGACGGCACCCTGCTCGACCTGCATTTCGACAACCACTTCTGGCTCGAACACCTGCCCCAGCGCTACGCCGAGCTGCACGGCATCAGCCGCCAGCAGGCCGATGACGAACTGCTGCCGCTGTTCCACCAGCATGCCGGCCAGCTCAACTGGTACTGCACGGATTTCTGGAGCCGCGAGCTGAACCTCTCGGTGCGTGAACTCAAGCGCGAAGTGGCGCACCTGATCGCCCTGCGCCCGGATGCCGACACCTTTCTGGCGGCCATCCGCGCCGCCGGCAAACGGGTGGTGCTGATCACCAATGCCCATCGCGACTCGCTGTCGCTGAAGCTCGAACGGATTGAGCTGGCGCCTTACTTCGACCGCCTGATCAGCTCCCACGACTACGGTTTCCCCAAGGAAGACCAGCAGTTCTGGAGCGCCCTGCACGCCGACTTCGCCTTCGAGCCGGCACGCGCCCTGTTTATCGACGACAGCCTGCCGATCCTGCGCAGCGCTCGCACTTTCGGCGTCGCCCACCTGTTGGCGGTGCGCCACCCGGACAGCCGTCAACCCGCCAAGGACAGCCAGGAGTTCGCTGCCGTGGACGACTATCGCGACCTGCTGCCGTAGCGACCGATAACGACAGAATCGCGACCTGTGGTTGGTGTCGGCACAAGACCCAGGCGTACACTCCGGCACCTCCTTTTGGCGAGTTACTGAATGCGCGGTTACTGCCTCACCCTTGCCCTGCTGTTGGTCGGCAGCCTGCTCAGCGCCACGAGCCAGGCCGACCACGGCGTGCGAGTCTGTCAGCATGCCGTGCAAAAATATGCCTACCGCCTTGAGTTGGCAGAGCTGATCCTGGCGCGCACCGCCGCCCAGTATGGGAAAACCCATATCCACCCCAGCACCCAGCCCGACCCTACACAAGAGCGTTGCCTGAACATGCTTCGCGAAGGCCAGGTGGACCTGGCCTTTGTGCCGCCCAGTGCCGAGCGCCTGCGCGACTTCGCGGTGATCCCCTTCGACCTGCACAACGGCATGCTCGGTTACCGCGTGCTGCTGATTCGCAAAACCGACGTCGAACGCTTTGCCCAGGTCAACACCCTGGCCGACCTGCGCCAACTGCGCGGCGGCTTCGGCAGCCAGTGGAGCGACTTCAGCCTGTTCGCCCGCAACCAGTTGCCGGTGGAAGGCCAGGCCAACCCCGACAACCTGCTGGCAATGCTCGGCAAACGCCGCTTCGACTACTACCACCGCGGCCTGCACGAGGCCTGGCGCGAGCTGGATGAAGACCCCATCGCCGGCGCCGAACTGATGGTCGAACCGCACTTGGCGCTGGTCTATCACCTGCCGGTGTACTTCACCTTCAACCGCAACGACCCGCAGCTCAAGCGTCGTTTCGAACAAGGGCTGGCAATGATTCAGGCCGACGGCAGCCTGCACGCGCTGTTTTCGCGCCACTTCGGCCAACTGGCCAAACAAGCCGGGCTGGAACAACGCACCCTGATCCCACTCGACTACCCCAACCCGCCCGGCCTACCCGCGCCCGACACCCACCTGTGGCTGCAACGCTGACGCGACCCCCGCCGAGCCGGCGAGTTCCCGTACTGCGCGCACAGAATTAAAGGCCGTGACAGGCCTAACACACCCAGATGAACGGGCTTGCAGTCCGCCCCTGGAGCGCCGAGCATGCGCGCCACGTCCACCCGCGAGAGTCATGTCATGAAGTTTGCTTTTTTCCTCCTTCCCCTCAGCCTGACCGCCAGCCTGGCCATGGCCGGCAACAACACCGAAAGCGCCGTTGGCGGTGCCCTCGGCGGCGTACTCGGCACCGTGGTCGGTGAGCAAATCGGCGGTAGCACCGGTGCTGTGATCGGCGCTGGCGTCGGTGGCGCGGCGGGCAGTGCCGTCGGCGCCGACAAGCGCAATCGCACCGAAGCCGCCATCGGCGGCGGCATCGGCGCAGCGGGCGGCCAGGTGATCGGCAGCAAGGTCGGCGGTTCCACTGGCGGCATGATCGGTGCCGGTGTTGGCGGCGCGGCCGGTGGTGCCCTGGGCAACGAATACGGCGACGACAGCCACAGCCGTGACGACGATGATCGCGACCATCGCCACCGTCACGACAACGGCAATCACTACGGTGAGCACAAACACAAGAAGCACAAAAAGCACCGCGACTAAGCAGGCGCTACGCGACCCACAAAGCCCGGCCACTGTGCCGGGCTTTGTGTTTTCAGCGACAGACCGGACGCCGCGTGCCAGCCCGACAGCATCGCTAAAATCACGACCTGTCTAAGCCTGAAACAGCTATCGCCAATGCGTATAACCAACGCCCGCATATCCATCTAGGATTGGCTTAACCGCACTGCAAAGGAGGAGTCGTATGCAGGTAGCCGGATCCACCAGCAGCTTGCCGATCTCGACCCAGATCATCAAAAAAGCCGGGCAAGCGGCGCAGGCACCTGAAGCCCCGGCCAGCCCGGAGCAGGTCAACCGCGCCGTCGACCGCGCCAGTGATCGAGTCACAGAGAACCAAGCCAGCCGGGAACAAACCCAGACTGATCGCCGTACGTATGCCACGCAAATTTACAGTGCCAATAGCCAGCAAAAGCAGATCGACACTTACCTGGCTGTTGCCAGCGAGGGCAAGGTTGACAGCACCTCTGGACCTACGTCAGCCGCACTGCAACTGCGTGACAACGCCACCGGTACAGATCTGCCGGACATACGCGACAACCCAGGCCAGCAACGGCCACCCGCTGAACCGGTTAAACCCGAACCGTACGTTGACACCCGCGCCTGATCTGCCCTGCAGACACGCACAAAAAACCGCCTACGGGCGGTTTTCTTATGTTGCCCCACCGCCAACGTTTGCACTGTACAGCGCCCCGCACAGCCATCCGTCCAGAGCCATTCAGCCACTATTAGCGGTGTCCACAGCGGCGCACTCAGGCTAGGCTAGCGCCTGTCCTTTGCCTTTGAGAGCCCCGTCATGAGCGACCTGCCCGAGTCCCTGCCCAGCCAGAATCCATTGGCTGCCGAGCCGCTGACCAGCATCGAAGCACGCGTATTGGGCTGCCTGATCGAGAAACAGGCCACCACCCCGGAAACCTACCCGCTGACCCTCAATGCCGTAGTCCTGGCCTGCAACCAGAAGACCAGCCGCGAGCCCGTGCTCAACCTCAGCCCTGGCGAGGTCGGCCACGCCCTGCGCAGCCTCGAAGGCCGTGGTCTGTCGCGCCTGGTGATGGGCAGCCGCGCCGACCGCTGGGAGCAGCGCACGGAAAAACAGCTGGAGCTGGTGCACGCCCAGGTCATCCTCCTCGGCCTCTTGCTGCTGCGCGGCCCGCAAACCCTCAACGAACTGCTGACCCGCAGCCAGCGCATGCACGACTTCGACGATGTGGCCGAACTGCAACATCAACTCGAACGCCTGATCAGCCGCGACCTGGCCTGCCTGCTACCGCGCCAGGCGCGGCCAGCGCGAAGACCGCTATATGCACCTGCTCGGCAGCGCGGATGACCTGCAAGCTGCCCTCAGCGCCCGGCCAGCAGAGCGCCACGACAACCAGCCCCACGACAGCCGCTACGAGCAACTGGAAGCACGCATCGCCGCCCTGGAAGAGCGCCTGAGCCGCCTCGAAGCGCCAGACGACAACCTCTAGACACTGTTGCCAAATAAAAAAGGCGTGCCTCAGGCACGCCTTTTTTATTCACCGCGATCGCCCATCGCGCCTTAACTGGCCAATGAGAAACGCGCTACCGAACCGTTCAAGGCGACCGCCATACGCGACAGCTCCTGCCCGGCGATGTCGGTATGCCGCGCCCCATCGAGCACCTGCTGGGACAGGTCGCGAATGCCGATCAGGTTGCGGTCCACCTCACGGGCCACCTGCGCCTGCTGCTCCGAGGCGCTGGCGATCATCAGGTTGCGCTCGTTGATCTGCGAGATCGACTGGGTGATTTCCTCCAGCGCTTCGCCCGCCGAACGCGCCACATCCAGGGTCGCACTGGCCAGGCTGTTGCTGCTGCGCATGGCCGTGACCGCCTCGTCGGTGTCCTGGCGAATGCCGCCGATCATCTGTTCAATCTCGTCGGTGGACTGCTGGGTACGATGGGCCAAGGCGCGCACCTCGTCGGCCACCACGGCAAAACCGCGTCCGGCATCGCCTGCTCGCGCCGCCTCGATGGCCGCGTTGAGGGCCAGCAGGTTGGTCTGATCGGCAATCGCGCGGATCACCTCCAGCACCCGGCTGATTTCGTGCACGCGACCGGCCAGATGCTCAATACATTGCGACGTATCGGTAACGCCGCTGGCCAGGGCGCCGATCGATTCCACAGTTTTCATCACTTGGGTGCGCCCACGCTGCGCGGCCTGCTCGGACTGTCGCGAGGCTTCGGAGGTGCTCACCGCGTTGCGCGCCACATCATCCACCGCAGCGGTCATCTGGTTGACTGCGGTGGCCGCCTGTTCGATTTCCTCGCTTTGGCGTTGCAGATTGGCGCTGGTTTCACTGCTCACCGCGCTCAGCTCTTCCGAGGAGGACGCTACCTGATCAACCGAATCGGCAATCTGCCGCACAATGTCGCGCAGGCTCTGCTGCATGCCCTGCATGTCGGCCATCAGGCTCTCGGTATCACCATTGCGCACCGGCACCTGAGCGGTCAGGTCGCCTTTGGCAATCTGCCGGACGATCTGCGCCGCTGTCAGCGGCTCACCGCCCAGTGGCCGGGTCACGCTGCGGGTGACCAGTACTGCCGCTGCCGCCACCAGCGCCAGGCACACCAGGAGAATGCCAAGCATGGTGGCGCGCACATTGGCGTAGATCGCCACCGCCGTGTTGCCACGCTGGGCAAACACCTCCGACTGCAGCGCCATCAGGCCATTCAGGCTGTCATAGACCTGCAACTCGGCCGGCACCACCCGCGCCTGCAACAGGCGGCTGGCTTGTTCCATCTGGCCTTGCTGGACCAGCGCCAGCACTTCGCTGAAGGCGGCTACATAGGCTTCCCGGTGTGTCTTGAGTTGGCGAAACAGCGCCTGGCCCTTGGGCAGGTAAAGCAGCGGGCCGAGGGTATCCATGGCCTGGGTGATGCGTTGTTTGGTCGCCTGCAGCGACTCGCGGGCCTGGACATTGTCCTTGTTCAGCAACAGATCCCGAGTGTTGCGCGCGTTGTCGCGCACGCCGGTGGCGATTTGCATGATGGGCTCGATCTTCGGCCAGTCCTGGCTGACGATGGCTGGTGGCCTGATCGCGCAGGGTTGCCAGGTTGCTCAGCCCGTATAGCGCCAGCAACAGCAGCCCTACTTCCCCCCTTTTTACTTTCTTTCTTTTTAAATTTTCCTAAATCTCTAAAAAGGGCGCAATGCTGAAACCGAGAAACATGCGCACTGCCGTTGTCAGCTTGGAGTTCATATGAGTATTCCTTGCGTGGGCCCGATCCTTCGATCAAGGCTAGTCAAAGCGACGTCGTTTACCGTCTCGGCCGACGGACCGTAGGTCGCAAAACATGACCGATCGCGCAGCTTAATCCCGCCAGAGCGGATTACGCACGCTTGAGCAAAATCAAATTGGCGCCCCGGCATGCGGCTTTACCCGCCAGCGGCAATGCCTTCTAATCGCAGCACCTCGTGCCCGCTTACGCGGCATCACCCACTCCCCCAGGAAAAACCCATGGCCGGAAGCAGCCTGTTTACCCTGATCGACGATATCGCCAGCGTCCTCGACGACGTGGCCCTGATGAGCAAAGTGGCGGCCAAGAAGACCGCCGGCGTACTCGGCGACGACCTCGCCCTCAACGCCCAGCAGGTCACCGGCGTGAGTGCCGACCGTGAGCTGCCGGTGGTTTGGGCGGTGGCCAAGGGTTCGTTCAAAAACAAACTGATTCTGGTGCCAGCGGCCCTGCTGATCGGCACCTTTGCCCCATGGGCGGTGATTCCGCTGCTGATGCTCGGCGGCGCGTTTTTGTGCTTCGAGGGTTTCGAGAAACTCGCACACAAATACCTGCATGACAGTGCGGCCGAGCACGAGGAACTGCGCCATGCCCTGAGCGATCCGCAGGTCGACCTGCTGGCCTTCGAGAAGGACAAGATTGCCGGCGCCATCCGCACCGACTTTATCCTCTCGGCGGAAATCATCGTCATCACCCTCGGCACCGTGGCCGGCGAACCCTTTATCAAACAGCTGAGCGTGCTGGCCCTGATCGCCGTGGTGATGACCATCGGCGTCTATGGCCTGGTGGCCGGCATCGTCAAACTCGACGACGCCGGGCTCTATCTCAGCCGCAAGACCTCCAGCCTCCTGCGCGGCGTCGGCAACCTGTTGCTCAGCGCCGCCCCCTGGCTGATGAAAAGCCTGTCAGTGATCGGCACCGCGGCAATGTTCATGGTCGGCGGCGGCATCCTCACCCACGGCATCCCGGCGGCCCACCACCTGATTGAGCAACTGGCCGCCAGCGCCGCCGGCCTGCCCGCCCTCGGCAGCGTACTGAGCGTGCTCACTGCGCCACTGCTCAATGGCCTGGCCGGTATCGTCGCCGGGGCGCTGGTGCTGGCACTGGTCAGCGGCGCTCAACGTATATGGATGATGCTCAAGAGTAGGTAACCCGCAGTGAGTGCTGGCCGAGCCCCAAAGCTCGGCTACGCTCAACCACGTCACTTGGCCGATATTCGGACTACCTACTCGAAGCCGCTTCGAACGGCGGCACACGTCATATCAATGGAGTATTGATCCATGCGCAAACTCGCCTTGCTCGCAGTTACTGCCGCCTGCCTCTTCACCACACCGGTTTTCGCCAACGAATTTGCAGCACCGCTACAAGCCCAGGCTGAAGCGGCCAAGGCGTGGTTAGGCGACGCCATCATCATTGACTCGCTCAAGGCCCAGAACACTGCGCACGGCAATCTGACCCAGGCAGATATCGACACCCTGGACAAACAGTGGCGTGCAGAAACGACTGCCGCTGAGCAGCCCTTGATCCAGAAGGTGTTGGGCAACCCCCTATCGGCCTATCTCAAACAGAAACAAGCCGCCAGTAACGGGCTGTACGCGGAAATTTTCGTGATGGACAGCAAAGGCCTCAACGCCGGGCAAAGCGCTATCACCTCCGATTACTGGCAAGGCGATGAGGACAAATGGCTGAAGACCTTCTCCGCGGGAGCTAACGCGATCCATTTAGGGGATGTCGAGCAGGACGAATCCACCCAGGCATTTCAGTCGCAACTTAGCCTGCCAATCGTCGACCCGGCCTCCGGAGCAGTGATCGGCGCCATCACCATTGGCATCAACGTCGAGGCGCTGTAATCCCCTCCGCGCATGCAGCATCGCGCGACCTCGAATAGCGGGCTGACGCCAAGGAGCTTGACCATGCAGGGCCTGAGCACACGCTTTAACCCGCGAAACTGGACCATAAACCGCAAGATGGCTGTCGCCGTCGGTAGCCTGGTGGCGATAGGTCTCGCGGTGGTCACGCTGGTCTGCGTGCAGAGTTTTCGCGACGGCATGCTGCGTGAGAACAGCCTGAATAATCTGATCATCTCCAAACTAGTCGCTGATCGCATTGCCGCGCCGCTGCGTTTTCGCAAGCTCGACAATATCCAGTTGGAAGTGAATGCATTGCTAGCACAGAAAGGCTCGGCAATTGAAGTGTTAACGGTCTTCGAGCAGAAAAACGGCTCCCTGGTCAGTCACGACAGTGGCCGTGACCATGCCGTGGACCTGCGCAAACACCTTGAGGCCTCACGCCAGCAACTGGAAAAGGGGCAGCCGTGGTCCGTGCAGACCAATGACCACCTGCTGACCCTGCTGCCCGTGATGAGCGGCCAGCCCGCGACCTACATCGGCGCCCTGGGCGTGGCCTGGAGCATGCGGCCCATTCAGGAAACCATTCAGCACAGCATCAAAGTCAGCGTGCTGATTTCCAGCCTGGTGGTGCTGGTAATGATTGCCATGGTGGTACTGCTGGTAAGGCTGCTGGTCGTCAAACCCATTGCTGGAATCGTCAAAATCGCCGAGAACATGGCAATGGGTGAAGGCGATCTGACGCAACGAATTCGCTACCAGCGCCAAGATGAACTGCAAGCACTGACACAGGCCGTCAACGCGTTCATCGACAAGGTCCATAACGTAGTCAAAAACCTTGCCGAACAAACCGGCGCGTTGACTCACATCGTCAGCAGCTCAAAACGAGTTTCCGACCAAGCCAATGACGCCATTCAGCAGCAGCGCCAACGCCTTGAGCAAATTGCCACAGCCGTGATGCAGATGTCGGTATCCATCAACGACGTCGCCACCAATGCGGGCGAGGCCGACACCGCAGCTGAGGCCGCCGACGCCACATCGCAAGAAGGACAACGAACCGTTGATATTGCCGTGACCAGCATTCGCGCCCTGTCCGACGCTGTCGACCAAGCAAACACGGTCATTGCTCAAGTCGAAAAAGACTCGCAAAGCATCGGCTCCATCGTGGACGTGATCCAAGGCATTGCCGAACAAACCAACCTGCTCGCCCTGAATGCTGCAATTGAGGCCGCCCGCGCTGGCGAGGCGGGAAGAGGATTCGCCGTGGTGGCCGACGAAGTGCGGGCACTGGCCAACAAAACGCAGCAATCGACCGAAACCATCAAGCACATGATCGACAAGCTGCAACTCGGCGCCAAGCAGGCCTGCAGCGTCATGCAAGACGGTCAGGGCCGCGTCAACGGGGCTGTAGAGATCAGCCAGCATGCCGGCCAGGCGCTCGCCTCCATACGCCAGGTTGTCAGCAATATCACGGGGCGCAACCACTCGATCGTGGCGGCAGCCCGCTCACAGTCCAAAGTCGCGGGGGATATTTCCAACGACCTCAATGAGGTCAGTGCCCTGTCTCAGCACTCGGCCAATAGCGCCGCAGAGTCGGCACGCCTCGGTGGCGAACTCAGCGAGCTGGCCGCCAAAAGCCAGGCCACCCTGGAACGCTTCAAGATTTAACCGACAGCCGTCCAGCGACACCTGTCAGGCCAGCAACCTTAGAAACGGTCTCGAATAGCCACCTCACTCACGGCCACTTCCATCGTGGCGTGGCCTCCCCCATCTTCCCCGGCCGCGTGGCCGGCGAACCCTTTATCAAACAGCTGAGCGTGTTGGCCCTGATCGCCGTGGTGATGAGCATCGGCGTCTATGGCCTGGCCGGCATCGTTGCCGGGGCACTGGTGCTGGCCGTGGCTGGCGCGCACTCAAGGGCGCATAGCCTGCGCAAGCCCTGTTAACCTAAGCAAACAGCCGCTCTGGAGTCTCGCCATGCACCCATTCAATGCCGCACAACCACCGCGCCTGGCCATCCTGCTCGGCTATGCCGGGCTGATCCCGTTTATCAGTGGCGCCATCGGTATCTGGATCACCCCGCCAGCCTGGCGCACGGATGTGTTGACGGCGCTGTTGCACTACGCCGCCGTGATTCTGGCCTTTATGGGGGCAATTCACTGGGGCCTGGCCATGGCCCGCGAGCGCCAGGACGACGCCGCCCACCGGCAGCTAGGGCTGTCGGTGTTACCGGCCTTGCTGGGATGGTTGGCGATCAGTAGTGGCCTGCCCGCGCTGTTGGCGCTGGCCTTGCTGATCAGCGGCTTTATCGGCCTGTACCTGGCCGATGTGCACGCGGTCAAACTGGAGTTGGCACCACGCTGGTACACCGCGCTGCGCAAACCCCTAACCGCCGTGGTGCTGATCTCACTGCTGGCGGCCTGGGTAGGCGTTCTCGTTCACTAGCCAGGCGGCTTGCCCGCCTGACCTGCGGCGCGCCTAGAAGCGGTCGCGAATGATCACTTCACTGACGGGCAACTTGCCGATGCGTGGCTTGGCCTCGACCACCTTCTTACCCACGGCCACCATCAGGGCGATGACATGGTTGTCCGGCAGGTTGATCAGCTTGCCCACGGCGTCGAAGTCGAAGCCGTCCATCGGGCAGGAGTCCAGGCCTTTGCCACGGGCGGCGAGCATCAGGGTCTGGGCCATCAGGCCGCTGCTGCGCATCACCTCGTCACGCTGCACCTGGGGCTTGTCGCGGTAATAGTTGTCGATGGCGCCGGCCATATAACTCTGCACCTCGGCCGGAGCACCTTCCCAGACGCGGCCAACATTCGCACTCCAGCTGTCGAGCTGGGCGCACACCACCACCAGCATCGAGGCATCGGTCACTTGCGCCTGACCCCAGGCCGCCTCACGGATCTGCGCGCGCAGGGCCGGATCGCTGACTTCGACAAAGCGCACGTGTTGCAGGTTGAACGCCGAAGGGGCGAACAGTGCCAGTTGCAGCAGTTCGTCTTTCTGCTCGCGGCTTAGGGCAAAGGCCGGGTCGAAACCCTTGATGGCGCGGCGAGTGCTGATGGCTTCTTCGATATGCATGCTGGCTCCGGATCGCGGGAAGTAATTGGCCTTAATGGTAGGTGGCAGGCGCAGGCAAAACCATCCGCGATTGCTGATCGAAATCATCGAGCGAGCCGATGACTGCACGCAACACCGGCCCCTTAAGTCAAGCAAATGGCTTTTTGTAGCCCGGATGAAATCCGGGGCACTGGAGGCCGAATGCGCCCCGGATTTCATCCGGGCTACCCTCACGCCGTAGGACGCTTGCGCCGCGAATTGCACGGATACATCGGCACCCACAAAAGCCCTGCGCACAACCGGAACATAGCTGGCCAGCCGACCTCAACCGACCGCTGACTGCTCCTGCACCCAGGCGCGCACGACGGCGTAGGGATAGTTTTCCAGCGCTGCAAAGCCGGGCATACCGCGCGCCTTAAGCTTGCTCAACAGCGGCACGCTGATACCGCAGAGGAAGCGGGTCAGGCATTCGGCACTCGGCGCCAGCCCGTTGAATTCCAAGTGCCGCTGGCTGAACACCTCACAGAGGGCATTCAGGCTGTGCTCGCTCAATGGCGCCAAGGTGGGCGGCGCAGGCAATCGGGCGATCTGACCCTGGCACACCGAGCAATGCCCACAGCGCTGCGGCGCCTGGACATCGCCAAAATACGCGGCCAGGCGCTGGCTCAGGCACTGCTCGGTGACGAACAGGTCGAGCATGGCGTGGATACGGGCGATCTCGCTGGCTTCCTGCTGCTGGAAATAGCCATGCAGCTCGGCGCTCAGGGCGGCGGAATCGAAGCGCGCGTCCAGCACGGTATAGACCTCGGTCATCTGCTTGCTTTCCAGCTCAATCCAGCCGCGCTCCTGAAACCAGTCCAGGGCCTTGACCACCCGAGCGCGCTCGGCCTGATGCTGATTGTAGAGGCTGTCGAAATCCACCGTGCACCAGGTCCGCGCCCGCGCCGAGGTGGCGACGATGGCTACGACAAACTGGCGGCGCTCACCCTCGAACTTATCCAGCAACGCTTCGGGCTCGATCAGGTACTTGAAACGGTATTCGGCGAAGTAGGCATAGCGCGGGGCAATGATGCCGCGCAGTTCCAGCTGCACCAGCAAGGTTTTCAACGGCAACTGACGAATATTGCTCTGCTCGGAAAGCTGATTGAGCATCAACTCCCATTCGCCGCCTTCGCCTGCGCCACGCAGCTCATCCAGCACGCAACGGATACCGGCCAGCTCTGGCGTATCGCCGTAGACGAAATTCTCCAGCACGTTGAGGCTGTCGCGGTTGGCCAACACCAGGCAATCAGAAGGTTGACCATCACGGCCGGCGCGGCCGATTTCCTGGCTGTAGTTCTCGATGGATTTGGGCAGGTCGAAGTGCACCACGTTGCGAATGTCGGCTTTATCGATGCCCATGCCGAAGGCGATGGTGGCGACGATGCAGTTGATTGCCCCGGCCATAAACTGGCGCTGAATCGCCTCGCGTGCCTCATGCGGCATACCGGCGTGGTAGGCGCTGGCGGCGATGCCCCGCTGGCTGAGCTGCGCCGCCACCTGCTCGGCGGTCTTCTGCTGAGTGACGTAGACGATGCTCGGCTCACCGGCCTTGGCGCCCAGCCATTCGACCAGACGGCGCTGCTTATCGCGCCCGGCCACCGGCTCCACCAGCAGGTTGAGATTGGCGCGGTAGAAGCCGGTGGTGACCACGTCGTCTGCGGCAATCGCGAACTTCTTCTGCATGTCGGCAATCACCGGCGGGGTGGCCGTAGCGGTGAGAAGCAGCACCTGCGGGATAGCGAACTGGCGCTGGTAGTCGGGCAGCTTGAGGTAGTCGGGGCGGAAGTTGTGGCCCCACTCGGAGATGCAGTGGGCCTCATCGACCACCAGCAAGGAGATCGGCACCTGGCTGATGAAGTTGCGAAAGCGCTCGTTCTTCAGGCGCTCGACCGAAATCATCAGAATCTTCAGCTCGCCGGATTTAGCCTTGGCCATGGTTTCGGCGGCCTGCTCGCGGCTCTGCGCCGAGTCGATGCTGGCGGCGCTGATGCCGCGGGCATGCAGGAACGCCAGTTGGTCCTGCATCAGCGCCAGCAGTGGCGACACCACCAGGGTCAGGTGCGGCAGGTGCAGCGCCGGCAACTGGTAGCACAACGACTTGCCCGAGCCGGTGGGGAAGATGGCCGCCGCCGAGCGACCGGCCAGCACGGCCTCGACCACCCGTTGCTGACCAGGACGCAACCGGGTGAAGCCGAAGACGCGGGAAAGGGTAGCCAACATCAGCGCTCACTCCATGATCAAAAGGTTCAGCCAAGTACCCTAGGTCTGTTGCCGTTTCATCGCAAGTGAATGAAACGGCAACAGACCCTAGACGCGCCCACAAAAAAACCGCCCGAAGGCGGTTTTTTCACTCAAGGCGCTACGGCTTACAACTGCGGGCCGGCGTTCTTGATGGCGTCGGAAACATCGAACTTCTTGAAGTTGTCGATGAACTTGGCCGCCAGTTCCTTGGCTGCTGCATCGTAGGCTGCCGAATCTGCCCAAGTGTTGCGCGGGTTGAGCAGGTTGGTTTCTACGCCCGGTACGGCTTTCGGCACGTCCAGGTTGATCAGTGGCAGGTGTTCGGTTTCAGCACCGATCAGCGCGCCGCTCTGGATCGCTGCGATCACTGCACGGGTAGTCGGGATGTTGAAACGCTTGCCGACGCCGTAGCCACCCCCAGTCCAGCCGGTGTTGACCAGGTACACCTTGGAGCCGAAGCCCTGGATGCGCTTGATCAGCAGTTCAGCATACTCGCCAGCCGGACGCGGGAAGAACGGCGCGCCGAAGCAGGTGGAGAAGGTCGACTTGATGCCGCTGCCCGAACCCATTTCGGTGGAACCGACCAGAGCGGTGTAGCCGGACAGGAAGTGATAAGCCGCCTGCTCGTTGTTGAGAATCGACACGGGCGGCAATACGCCGGTCAGGTCGCAGGTCAGGAAGATGACCGCGTTAGGCTCGCCGGCACGGTTGGCCTCAACGCGCTTCTCGATCAGCTCCAGCGGGTAAGCGGCACGGCTGTTCTGGGTCAGGCTGGCGTCAGCGTAATCCGGCAGACGGGTAACCGGGTTGAGCACCACGTTTTCCAGCACGGCGCCGAACTGAATGGCTTTCCAGATCACAGGCTCGTTCTTGGCCGACAGGTCGATGCACTTGGCATAGCAACCGCCTTCGATGTTGAACACGGTGCCCACGCCCCAGCCGTGCTCGTCGTCACCGATCAGGTAACGGCTTTCGTCAGCCGACAGAGTGGTTTTGCCGGTGCCCGACAAACCGAAGAACAGGGTGGTGTCGCCATCTTCGCCGACGTTGGCAGCGCAGTGCATCGGCAGCACGTCAACGTCTGGCAGCAGGAAGTTCTGCACCGAGAACATGGCTTTCTTCATTTCGCCGGCGTACTGCATGCCCGCCAACAGCACTTTTTTGTCGACAAAGTTGATGATCACGCAACCATCGGAGTTGGTGCCGTCACGCTCTGGCACGCACTCGAAGAACGGCGCGTTGATGATCTGCCACTCGCGCTTGGTGCTTGGGTTGAACTGTTCCGGGTTGATGAACAGGCAACGGCCAAACAGGTTGTGCCACGCGGTTTCGGTGGTCATCTTGACCGCCAGGTAGTGCTCAGGGTGGGCACCTACATGGACGTGGGAGACGAAGCTTTCGCGACCGGCCACATAAGCCTCAACGCGTTCCCACAGGGCGGCGAACTTGTCGGCCGGGAACGGACGGTTGATGCCGCCCCAGGCGATGGCCGCCTCGGTGGTGGATTCTTGCACGATGAAACGGTCAGCCGGGGAACGACCGGTACGGTGACCGGTTTTCACTACCAGCGAACCGTTGGCGGCCAGTTCACCTTCGCCACGCCGGATCGCTTCTTCGATCAGTTGTGCGGCACTAATGTCGGTGTACACGGCGGTATTGGCTTGAGTCATGCGGGTCCCCGTCGGCCAGTGGCCGAGTCCTCCATACGTTTTGTAGTGCCCAGCAAGCAACACTACAGCTGAAAAAGTGCCGGCGATTATGCCAGAAAAGCCCGACTTGGGCGAAAAACACTCAATTTACGCTCTAGCAGGCCGTTGAAAAATGTAGGCGAGGCCGCCGAGACAAGGCAAAAACAGGCGAAGAAGCGGAGTTTACGTGCTGTAAATGAGCATTCTGGGCCTGTTTTTAACGCCGTATCGGCAACGCAGGTAGTTTTTCAACGGCCTGCAAGCCCGAGGGCTTGAGCGCTTTTTAGTGCCGCGTATCCGCTGGCGCCTGGCTGCCGCCACCGGCGAACAGCTGTGCGACGTCAGCCGCATCGAACGAGTAACGCTCGTTGCAGAATTGGCAATCAATCACCACCGCGCCGCCCTGCTCGGCCACCAGGTTCTCGGCATCTTCCAGCCCAAGGCTGACCAGGGCATTACCAGAGCGCTCACGCGAGCAGCTGCAGCGAAAGCTCAGGTTATTGGGCTCGAACAGGCGCAGGGTCTCTTCGTGATACAAGCGGTGCAATAGGGTTTCGTTATCCAGCGCCAACAGTTCTTCGGCGCTCAGGGTGTTGGCTAGGGTCAGCAGGTGCAACCAACTTTCCTGACGTTCATCGGCATCGAGCAGGCGATCAGCCGGCAACTGCTGCAACAGCAGGCCACGGGCACGCAGACCGTCGGCATGCAGCCAGAAACGGGTGGCCAACTGCTCGGAGGTCTGGAAATAGTTGGTCAGGCAGGCGGCCAGGTCAGCGCCGTCCAGATCGACAATGCCTTGGTAGCGCTGGCCCTGAGTGGGCTCAACGGTAATCGCCAGCACACCATCGGGCATCAATTCGCTCAGCGTCGCCAGCTCACCGAGCTGTGCGCTTTCGTAGCGGGCGATGCCACGCAACTCACGGGCACTGGAGCACTCGACCATCAGCAACGGCACAGCACCGTTGGAGCGCGCCTGCAGCACCAGCAAACCGTCGAACTTCAGGGTGCCAACCAGCAAGGCCGCGGCGGCCATCAGCTCGCCCAGCAACTGGGCCACAGCCGGCGGGTAGTCGTGCTTGGCCAACACGTGCTGATAGCTTTCATGCAGCGCGACCAGCTCGCCACGCACATCGCTGTCATCAAAAAGAAAACGCTGGGAGAAATCAGCCATGCCGCAATCGCCGTGTTCAGTCAGGGCCGGCGATTTTAGGCGCAAACCCGCAGTGGCACCAAGCGCCGGTTGTCTATCGGTGTCAGCTAGAAAATCTATTGCTCCTGCGCACCGCGGAAATGCTCGATTTGCCGGCGCTGTTTCTTGCTCGGCCGTCCGTCGGTGGTCATGCCGAGGGCCCCGGCCTTGCGCAGGGCGGCGGCGTTCTCACGTTTGAGCACACTGTCAGGCGTTTCGGTGTACAGCGCCTGGGCCTCGGCGGCGCCACGGCGCACCGCTGACAACGCTTCAACCTTGACGCGGCGCTCATCGAAGCCCTGGCGAATGCTCAGTTCATCGCCGACTTTCGGCTCTTTGCCGGGCTTGCAGCGCTCGCCCTGGCAATGCACCTTACCGCCTTCGATAGCCTCCTTGGCCAGGGCGCGGGTCTTGAAAAAGCGCGCGGCCCACAGCCATTTATCCAGGCGAATTTTGTCATCCAAGGATGGCTTGGCAGTCATTGGCACTACTCTGTCAGTGAAACGGCAAGGCGAGATACTCTCGCCATTAGTCAAAGCCGCTGGCTAGGCTCACACTAGCGAACAACCCTTAAGCTTGAGAAGCGTATTGCGCCGGAGTCGATGTGACTAAATTCCCTCAATCCCTAACCTCAACCGGTCCCTGCACGGGCTGCCAGACGGGCCAGGATCTGGATTTTGATTTCGCCTTTGCCTTCCAGCCGATTGTCGACCTGCGTGACCAGTCCATCTTCGCCAACGAGGCCCTGGTTCGCGGCAGCAACGGCGAAGGCGCGCTGTCGGTGCTCAGCCGGGTCAACGATGATAACCGCTACCGTTTCGACCAGCGCTGCCGGACCACCGCGATTGCTCAGGCCAAGGAGCTGGGCATGGACTCTTATTTATCGATCAATTTCCTGCCCAATGCCGTGTATCGCCCGGAGTTGTGCATCCGCAGCACGCTGGAAGCCGCGCGCACCCACAACTTCCCCCTCGACCGGCTGATTTTCGAAACCATCGAAACGGAGCAAGTGGACAACAACAGCCACCTCACCAACATCCTCCGTGAATACCGCGAGTTCGGCTTCAAGACCGCCATCGATGACTTTGGCGCCGGCTATTCCGGTCTCAATTTGCTGGCCGATTTCCAGCCCGACCTGATCAAGCTGGACATGGCGCTGATCCGCAATATCGATCGCGACAAGGCGCGCCAGGCGATCGTCCGCGGGATTGTCACAATGTGTGCGGATCTGGCTGTTACCGTGATCGCCGAGGGCATTGAAACCGCTGGCGAACGCGACTTCCTCGCGGACGCCGGCATCTACCTGATGCAGGGTTACTGGTTTGCCAAACCGGCGTTCAAAGCCCTGGCCGAGATTCCTGCCACGGCCTGGCGCTAAGCCAAGCGCCGTGGCCGCCATGCGGAAAGCGTTTTGAAAACATTCGATCAACTCAGTGTGATTGGCCTGCGCGAGTGGGTAGCCCTGCCCGACCTCGGGGTGGCCGGCCTGCGCGCCAAGATCGACACCGGCGCCAGCACCTCCAGCCTGCATGCCACCGATATTCAGCCCTTCGAACGCGACGGCCATAGCTGGGTGCGTTTCACCGCCCACCTCGGCACCGTCATGCAGCTGCGCCATCGCCACTGCGAGGCGCCGTTGCTGACGCTGAAAACCATCAAAAGCTCCAACGGCCA
Source organism: Pseudomonas sp. (assembly GCA_034519305.1). Taxonomy (GTDB): domain Bacteria; phylum Pseudomonadota; class Gammaproteobacteria; order Pseudomonadales; family Pseudomonadaceae; genus Aquipseudomonas. The sequence continues at coordinate 119,626 of JAXHOM010000021.1, read as the reverse complement.
TACCCAGAGCCGCTATGTGATTCGCACCACCCTGAGCCTGGGTGACCGCAGCTGGCCGGTGGACTTCACACTGACCTGTCGCAAAGCCATGCGCTACCGCTTGCTGATCGGCGCCAATGCCTTGGTGGACGGGCAGCTGGTGGTCAATCCGGCACTTTCATATATTCAGGACAAGCCGGCGATCCCGGCTGCCAACTCTACCGTTACGGGTGTTCAATGAAGATCGCTGTGCTGTCGCGCAACCCGCGCCTGTATTCCACCCGCCGCCTGGTTGAAGCCGGCCAGTTGCGCGGACACGAGATGGTGGTGATCGACACCCTGCGTGCCTATATGAACATCGCCAGCCACAAGCCGCAGATCCACTACCGCGGCCAAGCACTGGAAGGCTTCGATGCGGTGATCCCGCGGATCGGCGCTTCGGTGACCTTCTACGGCTGCGCCGTGCTGCGCCAATTCGAGATGATGGGCGTGTTCCCGCTCAACGAATCGGTGGCCATCAGCCGTTCGCGCGACAAGCTGCGCTCCCTGCAATTGCTGTCACGGCGCGGCGTCGGCCTGCCGGTGACCGGCTTTGCCCACTCACCGGACGACATCCCCGACCTGATCCGCATGGTCAGCGGCGCACCGCTGGTGATCAAGGTGCTGGAAGGCACCCAGGGCATCGGCGTGGTGCTGTGCGAAACCGAGACGGCGGCCGAGTCGGTGATCGAGGCCTTTATGGGCCTCAAGCAGAACATCATGGTGCAGGAGTACATCAAGGAAGCCGGCGGCGCCGACATCCGCTGCTTCGTGGTCGGCGACAAAGTGATCGCAGCGATGAAGCGCCAGGCCAAGCCCGGCGAATTCCGCTCCAACCTGCACCGTGGCGGCACCGCCAGCCTGATCAAGATCACCCCGGAAGAACGCATGACCGCGATCCGCGCCGCCAAGGTCATGGGCCTGTCGGTGGCCGGCGTCGACATCCTGCGTTCCAATCACGGCCCGCTGGTGATGGAAGTGAACTCCTCACCGGGCCTGGAAGGCATCGAAGTCACCACCAACAAGGACGTGGCCTCGATGATCATCCAGTACATCGAGAAAAACGGCGGCCCGCACCTGACCCGCACCAAGGGCAAGGGCTAGCAGGCCGCTGGAAAACTACCTGCGTTGCCGATCCAGCGTTAAAAACCGGCTCAAAATGCTCATTTACAAAAGTAAACTCCGCTTTTTCGCCTGTTTTTGCCTTGTCTCGGCTGCCTCGCCTACGTTTTTCAACGGCCTGCAAAGCGCCTTGCCATAGGGGTTAAGCGACGACACCCATACGGCCGACTCCTTACACCGCATCGCGCGGCAGCATCAGACCGATCGGCAAACACACCCGGGCTTCCATGCCACCGCCGGAGCGGTTGCGCAGCTCAACACTGCCGCCGTGCAGGGCGGCGATGCGTTTGACGATGGCCAGGCCGAGGCCCGTGCCTTTGCCGCCACGGGCACGGTCGCCACGGATAAACGGATTGAAGATCGCATCCAGCTCCGCCGGATCAACGCCAGCACCGCGGTCCAGCACGCTCAGCACCACATAAGGCGCGCCGCAGCTGCCGGTCACGTAAGCCGCCACTTCGACCCCATGGCCGCCGTAGCGCAGGGCGTTTTCGATCAGGTTGACCAGCAGGCGCTTGATCGACACGCGGCGCAGCGGCAGCGGCGGCATGGCCTCCAGGCACAAACGCACACGCTCCTGCTGCTGGTTGTAGGGCGCCACCACATCGTGAATCAACGCGCCAAGGTCGATCTCTTCCGGCGCCTCGTCGCGGCCGTCGCGGATAAAGGCGAGGAACTGGTCGAGGATGGCGTCCATGTCTTCGATATCGCGGACCATGTCTTCGGTCAGCTCGGCATCGCTGTGCAGCAACTCCAAAGCCAGACGCAGGCGCGTCAGCGGTGTGCGCAGGTCGTGGGACACGCCCGCCAGCATCAACTCGCGCTCGCGGGCGCCCTGCTCGACATCCTCGGCCATCTGGTTGAAGGCGCGGTACACCTCGGCCATCTCGCTCGGCGTATCGCTGGCCGGCAGGCGCACGCTGCGCCCCTGGCCGAGCTGGCGGGCGGCAAACACCAGGCGTTTAAGCGGCGCACTGAGCTGGCGCACGAAGATCCAGGCGGCGCCGGTGGACAGCACACCGATGGCCAGGAACCAGCCCAGCACGCTCCAGATCCGCTGGCCGCGCAGCGGGTGCGGATACAGCGGCACAATCAACCACTCCGGGCCCAGGCTCGGCGCCCGCACCCACAGCGCCGGCGGACTCTGCACGCGCACGCGCACCTCGGTGTCGCTGCCCAGCTCGTCCTGCATCTGCCGCTCGAACACCTCGCTGTAGGGCCAGTGATGCTCGCCGGCCGGCACGCTCTCAGCTGGGGCGATGCGCAGCCCCGAAGCCTTGGCGATGGCCACCCGCGATTTATCATCCGCCGCCCAGTAGGCGCGCAGGGTCAAGGCGGTGCCGTGGCTGTACTGGCGGTCCACCAGCATGTCCTCGTTCATCATCAGATAAACCAGGGTCAGCGCCTTGGAGAACAGCACCACGCCCAACACCAGCAACAGGGTGCGGGCGAAGAAGCTTTGCGGGAACCACAACGGAGTTTTCATCAGACCAACACTGTGCCTGTAGGAGCCAGCTTGCTGGCGATGTGAACGATGCGATCGCCAGCAAGCTGGCTCCTACAGAAGGGCACTCGAGCGCGGCCTACGGTCACTTATTGCCATCCGGCACAAACACATAGCCCACGCCCCAGACGGTCTGGATATAGCGCGGCTTGGACGGGTCCGGTTCGATCAGTCGGCGCAGACGGGAGATCTGCACGTCGATGGAACGCTCCAGCGCATCCCACTCGCGACCGCGGGCCAGGTTCATCAGCTTGTCGCGGGTCAGCGGCTCGCGGGCGTGCTGCACCAGCGCCTTGAGCACGGCGAACTCACCAGTGGTGAGCATGTGTACTTCGTCGCCCTTCTTCAGCTCGCGGGTGGCGAGAAACAGCACGTAGTCGCCGAAGCTGACGGTTTCGTCGGCACTGGTCGGCGCGCCCGGCACCACCGGTGCCTGGCGACGCAGCACGGCCTTGATCCGCGCCAGCAATTCACGCGGGTTGAACGGCTTGCCGAGGTAGTCGTCGGCGCCCTGCTCCAGCCCCTGAATACGGCTGCCCTCGTCGCCCTTGGCGGTGAGCATGATGATCGGCATCTGGTTGTTGCCATCGCGCAGGCGCTTGCACGCGGCCATGCCATCTTCGCCCGGCAGCATCAGGTCGAGCACCAGCAGGTGAAACAGCTCGCGGCTGAGCATGCGGTCCATCTGCTCGGTGTTTTCCACCGCACGCACGCGGTAGCCCTGCTCGCTGAGGAAGCGCTCAAGCAAACGACGCAGGCCGGGATCGTCATCGACGATGAGGATTTTTTCGCCTTCGACGACGGCAACTTTCGATTCAGGGGGCATAACGGCTCCTTTCATGATTAGGCGATTATGGCGCAGCCACCGTCCGCCTGTACGGCGGCCATTGTTAGCAGATTTGTCCTGCCCGGTGCAGGGCGCCCCGCAGCCTGCCGCGCTGGGTATAATGCCGGCCATTTTGCGACGGGCCTGCCGGCCTGCCTGTGTTCACTTTGCGTCAGGTGTCTCTATGCTCAGCATCAACAACCGCATCGCCGAAGAACTGGGCGTGCGCCCGCAACAGGTGGCTGCCGCCGTAGCGCTGCTGGATGAAGGCTCAACCGTGCCCTTTATCGCCCGCTACCGCAAAGAGGTCACCGGCAGCCTCGACGACACCCAACTGCGTAACCTGGAAGAGCGCCTGCGCTACCTGCGCGAGCTGGACGACCGCCGCGCCAGCATCCTCGCCAGCATCGACGAGCAGGGCAAGCTGACCCCCGAGCTGACCCGCGAGATCAACCTGGCCGACACCAAGACCCGCCTCGAAGACCTGTACCTGCCCTACAAGCAAAAGCGCCGCACCAAGGGCCAGATCGCCCTGGAAGCCGGCCTCGGCGAGCTGGCCGACGCCTTGTTCAACGACCCCTCGCTGGCCCCGGAAAGCGAAGCGGCGCGCTTTATCGACGCCGAAAAAGGCTTCGCCGACATCAAGGCCGTGCTCGAAGGCGCCAAGTACATCCTCATGGAACGCTTCGCCGAAGACGCCACCCTGCTCGCCAGCCTGCGCAACTTCCTCAAACAGGAAGCCACCCTGAGCGCGCGCTTGGTGGCCGGCAAGGAAGAAGAAGGGGCGAAGTTCCGCGACTACTTCGAACATGACGAGCGCTTCAAAGGCGTACCGTCGCACCGCGCCCTGGCGATCTTCCGTGGCCGCAACGAAGGCTTCCTCAGCGCCATCGCTGAAAGTCGGCGATGAGCTGCCAGGCAGCATGCACCCCTGCGAGGGCATGATCGGCGAGCGTTTCGGCATCAGCAACCAAGGCCGCCCGGCCGACAAATGGCTGGGCGAAGTGGTGCGCTGGACCTGGAAGGTCAAGCTCTACACCCACCTGGAAACCGACCTGTTCGGCGAGCTGCGCGAAGGCGCCGAAGACGAGGCGATCAAGGTCTTCGCCCGCAACCTGCACGACCTGCTGCTGGCCGCGCCGGCCGGTCCGCGCGCGACCCTGGCCCTCGATCCGGGCCTGCGCACCGGCTGCAAGGTGGCGGTAGTGGATGCCACCGGCAAGGTGCTGGACACCGCCACCGTCTACCCGCACGCGCCGCGCAACGACTGGGACGGCACCCTGATGACCCTGGCCAAGTTGTGCGCCAAGCATCAGGTCGACCTGATCTCGATCGGCAACGGCACCGCCAGCCGCGAGACCGACAAACTGGCCGTCGACCTGATCAAGCAACTGCCGAGCCTGAAGCTGACCAAGGTCATGGTGTCTGAGGCCGGCGCCTCGGTGTACTCGGCCTCCGAGCTGGCCGCCAAGGAATTCCCCGACCTCGACGTGTCGCTGCGTGGCGCGGTGTCCATCGCCCGCCGCCTGCAGGACCCGCTGGCCGAACTGGTGAAGATCGACCCGAAATCCATCGGCGTCGGCCAGTACCAACATGACGTGTCGCAACTGAAACTGGCCCGCGGCCTGGACGCGGTGGTGGAAGACTGCGTGAACGCCGTCGGCGTCGATGTGAACACCGCCTCGGTGGCCCTGCTGGCGCGCATCTCCGGCCTCAACACGACGCTGGCGCAGAACATCGTCGCCCACCGCGACGCCCACGGCGCATTCAAGACCCGCGCCGCGCTGAAGAAAGTGCCACGCCTGGGCGACAAGACCTTCGAACAAGCCGCCGGCTTCCTGCGCGTGATGAACGGCGACAACCCGCTGGACGCCTCCGCCGTGCACCCGGAAACCTACCCGCTGGTGGAGCGCATCGCCGCCAACACCGGCCGCGACATCCGCTCGCTGATCGGCGACGCCAGCACCCTCAAACGTCTCGACCCCAAGCAGTTCACCGACGAGCAGTTCGGCCTGACCACGGTCAGTGACATCCTCGTCGAGCTGGAAAAACCCGGCCGCGACCCGCGCCCGGAGTTCAAGACCGCCGAGTTCCAGGAAGGTGTAGAAAGCCTCAAGGACCTCAAGCTGGGCATGCAGCTGGAAGGCGTGGTCACCAACGTGACCAACTTCGGCGCCTTCGTCGATATCGGCGTGCACCAGGACGGCCTGGTACATATTTCGGCGCTGTCGGAGAAGTTCGTCAAAGACCCGTACGAAGTGGTCAAAGCCGGTGACATCGTGCGGGTCAAGGTCATGGAAGTGGACATCCCGCGCAACCGCGTAGCCCTGAGCATGCGCATGGGCGATACGCCCGGCGAGAAAGTCGAAGGCCCGCGCGGCGGCGCACGTGGCAGTAAGCCGGGCGGCAACACCCCGCGCACCGAACGCCACTCCAGCCAGGACAAACCCGCTCCAGCCAACGCCGGCATGGCCGCGTTGTTCGCCAACGCCAAGAACATGAGGAAGTAGCCATGAGCGAGCAAGCTTCTGTCGGCAAGAACAGCGCCTTCAGTGATTTGTTGGGCATGAGCATCGACAAAGCCGAGAACGGCGAAGCCCAGGTACGCATGAGCATGCAACCACAGCTGCTCAACCTGCACGGGCGGATGCACGGCGGCGCGTTGTTTTCGCTGATCGACACCGCCCTCGGCCAGGCCAGCCACAGCCTGTTCGGCGGCGAAGCCGGCAGCATGACCCTGGAATGCAAGATCAACTACATCCGCGCCGTCAGCGACGGCGAGGTGATCTGCCATGCCAAGGTGCTGAATGCCGGGCGCAAGGTGCACGTGCTGGAGGCCCGCGCCCTGCAGGGCGACAAGCTGGTGGCCACGGCCCAGGCGACCTTTATCTGCAAGTAAGCCTGCCCCCCCTAGGCTGGGTTGAGGCACGCAGCGGCGATACCCATCATCACCCCGATGGGTATCGCTACGCTCAACCCGCCCTGCGGTCGCGTCGACCTGCTAAAACTAAAGCGTCGCGCGATTAATTCACCCCAGCCGCCACGCTGCCCCCTTGTAGTGCGCCGCAAGCATCCCCATATTGGCGGGTCAGCCGCGTAAAGGAATTCGACTTTGAGCCCTCTTTTGTCCCGTCGCCTGGCCCTGCTCGGCGAGCGCGCCAACCTGCCTCTGCTCAGCCAGTGCCTGCACGGCATCGAACGCGAATGCCTGCGCGTTGACGGCCACGGCCAGCTGGCCCTGACCCCGCACCCGCAAGCGCTGGGCTCGGCCCTGACCCACCCGCAGATCACCACCGACTATTCCGAGTCGCTGCTGGAATTCATCACCGCGGCGCGCCCCGACCCGGCGCAGACCCTGGATGAACTGCAGCGCATCCATCGCTTCGCCTACAGCCAGCTCGGCGACGAGTACCTGTGGAGCCCGTCGATGCCCTGCCCGTTGCCCGAGGAAGAGGTGATTCCGATCGCCCGCTACGGCAACTCCAATATCGGCCGCCTGAAGTACGTGTACCGCCAGGGCCTGGCCCTGCGCTACGGCAAGACCATGCAGTGCATTGCCGGCATTCACTACAACTTCTCCCTGCCGGAAGCCCTGTGGCCCCTGCTGCATGCCGACGAAGGCGAAACCCTCGGCGACCGCGACTATCAGTCGGCGCGTTATATCGCCCTGATCCGCAATTTCCGTCGTTACAGCTGGCTGCTGATGTACCTGTTCGGCGCCTCCCCGGCCCTGGATGCCGGCTTCCTGCGCGGCCGCCCGCACCAGTTGCAGCAACTGGATGCCGACACCCTGTACCTGCCCTATGCCACCAGCCTGCGGATGAGCGACCTGGGCTACCAGAGCAGCGCCCAGAGCGGCCTGACGCCCTGCTACGACAACCTCAAGAGCTACACCGACAGCCTGCGCCAGGCCGTGGCCACGCCCTACCCGGCCTACGCCGCGATCGGCACGCAGAAAGACGGTGAGTGGCTGCAGCTGAACAGCAACATCCTGCAGATCGAGAACGAGTACTACTCGACCATCCGCCCCAAGCGCGTCACCGACAGCGGCGAGCGGCCGATCCAGGCGCTGATGGCCCGCGGCGTGCAGTACATCGAAGTACGCTGCCTGGACATCAACCCGTTCCTGCCGCTGGGCATCGACCTGGCCGAAGCACGCTTCCTCGACGCCTTCCTGCTGTTCTGCGCCCTTGAAGACAGCCCGAGCCTGGCCAGCGCCGAATGCCGTGCGGCCAGCGCCAACTTCCTCACCGTGGTCAAGGAAGGTCGACGCCCCGGCCTGCAACTGCTGCACGAAGGGCAAAACGTTGAACTGAGCACCCTGGCCGCGCAACTGCTGGACAGCATCGCGCCGCTGGCTGACCTGCTGGACCAGAGCCACGGCGGCAACGCCCACGCCGCCAGCCTGGCGCTGCAGCGGGCCAAGGTCGCCGACCCAAGCCTGACGCCGTCGGCGCAGGTTCTGGCGCAGCTCCAGGAGAACGGCGAGAGCTTCGCCCAATTCGCCCTGCGCTACAGCCGCGCCCATGCCGAAACCCTGCGCAGCCAGCCGCTGAGCGCCGCCGAACAGGCTGCCTTTGCCGCCTCGGTAGCCGAATCACTGCAGCAACAGCAGGCCATCGAAGCCGAACCCCAGGGTGATTTCGATGCCTTTGTGGCCGCTTACCAGGCCAGCATCCTGCAGGTTTGACGGCTCACTGACCGGACGTCGACCGACGGCCGGTGCGCAAGCTGGCGCGAGCGTCGATGCCATCACAAAAGCCGACACTGGCGCAGGCAAAGCGCACGTCGGCCTCGGCTTGCTGTCGGGAGAGCGCTAGCATTAGCGCAGTCCTCTCATTGCGAGCTCAGCCATGGCGCCTGTCGCGCTTCCCGACCACGACCAGCACTGGAGCCTGGAAAGCCTCAACAAGGCTTACCAGCAAGGTTACATGGCGGGCCTCACCGGCCACGGCCTGAACCGTCAGCCATATCCGGCAGACGTGCTCGCGGCAGCATGGGAGGCGGGCTGGGACGATGGCGCCGAGCAATTGCAACGCCAGCAGCGCAGCGCCTGAGTCACCCCGGCGCCGCGCGCAGCAAGTGCCTTACAAGGCCTTTTCGAAGATCTGCGAATTACGCTGATAGTTGTACAGCGAGGCACGCGCGGCGGGCAGACGCTCGACGCTGCTGGGCTGAAAGCCGCGTTCGCGAAACCAGTGGGCGGTGCGGGTGGTGAGCACGAACAGGGTGTTCAGGCCCAGAGCCCGAGCACGTTCCTCGATGCGCTCCAGCAACTCGTCACCGCGGCCACCATGGCGATACTCCGGATTGACCGCCAGACACGCCAACTCACCCGCCTGCGAATCGGCAATCGGATACAGCGCCGCGCAGGCGATGATCAGACCATCACGCTCGACGATGCTGAACTGGCCAATCTCGCGCTCCAGCACCTCACGGGAACGGCGCACCAGAATACCCTGCTCTTCCAGCGGACTGATCAGGTCGATCAACCCCCCCACATCGTCGATGGTCGCCTCACGCAGCGACTCGAACTGCTCCTGACTGACCAGGGTGCCACCACCGTCGCGAGTGAACAGCTCGGTGAGCAAGGCGCCATCGGCGCTGTAGCTGACGATATGACTGCGCGCCACGCCGGCCCGGCAAGCCTGGGCGGCAGCATCCAGCAGCTCGGCCTGGTAATCGCTACCCAGCCGCGCCAGATGGGCTGGCACCTGCTGCGGACGCAGTTCGCGGATCAGCGCGCCGGTGTCATCCAGCAAGCCACGCTCGCTGCTGAACAACAGCAGCTTGTCCGCCTGCAGGTCGATGGCCGCGCGCATGGCCACGTCTTCGCAGGCGAGGTTGAAAATCTCCCCGGTGGGCGAATAGCCCAACGGCGACAACAGCACGATGCTGCGCTCGTCCAGCAAGCGACCAATGCCCTTGCGGTCGACCCGGCGCACTTCGCCGGTGTGGTGATAGTCGACCCCCTCGAGCACGCCGATCGGCCGCGCGGTGACGAAGTTGCCACCGGACACCCGCAAGCGCGCGCCCTGCATCGGCGAAGCGGCCATGTCCATGGACAGGCGCGCCTCGATGGCGATGCGCATCTGGCCGACGGCGTCGATCACGCATTCCAAGGTCGAACTGTCGGTAATCCGCAGGTTGTGGTGAAAATGCGGCGTCAGGCCACGGGCCGCCAGCCGGGTTTCGATCTGCGGGCGCGAGCCATGCACCAGCACCAGGCGCACGCCAAGACTGTGCAGCAGCACCAGGTCGTGGACGATATTGCCGAAGTTGGCATCGGCCACACCCTCACCGGGCAACATCACCACAAAGGTGCAGTCGCGGTGGGCGTTGATATAGGGGGACGCGTGACGGAGCCAGTTAACGTAGTCGTGCATGAGCAAATGAGCCTGTGTTGCACTGCGAGAAAGCGCGAATTTGCCGCGCCAGTTCCAAGTTCGGGCCGAAGCAAACGGTCACGGCGTTATCGTCGAAGTTGGGGCTGCAGCACGCTCAAGCTCCTTGATACAGATAAATGACAGCGCCGGCTCACAGGCTCGGCCGCAGGCAGTAGTGGTCGATCAGCTGGCGCAGAATCTGCACCGTCGGCTCGATCCGCGCAAGCTCCAGGTACTCGTTGGGCTGGTGCGCGCAAGCGATGTCGCCAGGCCCAAGAATCAGGGTTTCGCAACCGAGCTGCTGAAGATACGGCGCTTCGGTGCCAAAGGCTACCGCATCGGCGGCCTGGCCGGTGAGACGCTCGGCCAGGCGCACCAATTCGCTGTCGGCGGCCTGTTCGAAAGGCGGCACGCCGGGGAAGATCGGCCCGTAGTCGATGCGCACCTGGCGCTGCTCGGCCAGCGGTTGCAGCTTCTGCCGAATCGCCGCGCGCAGCACCTCAGGGTCCATGCCCGGCAGCGGCCGCAGGTCGAACTCCAGGGAGCACTGGCCACAGATGCGGTTGGGGTTATCGCCACCGTGGATGCAGCCGAGGTTGAGGGTCGGCTGCGGCACGTTGAACAGCGGGTTGCGGTATTCCTGCTGCCATTGCTGGCGCAGCACCAGCAGCTCGCCGATGGCCGCGTGCATGGCGTCCAGGGCGTTATGGCCCAGGCTCGGATCGGAGGAGTGACCGCTCTGACCGAGAATATCGATGCGCTCCATCATCACGCCCTTGTGCAGGCGGATCGGCTTCAATCCCGTCGGCTCACCGATCACCGCCGCTCGCCCCAGGGGCCGACCGGCTTCGGCCAGGGCGCGAGCGCCGGACATCGAGCTTTCCTCGTCGCAGGTGGCGAGAATCAGCAAGGGCTGCTTGAACGGCTGATCGAGCAAGGTGCGCACAGCTTCGATCACCAGCGGGAAGAAGCCCTTCATATCGCACACACCCAGGCCCACCCAACGGTCGCCGACTTCAGTAAGCGCCAGCGGGTTGCTCTGCCATAACGCGGCGTCGAACGGCACGGTATCGCTATGCCCGGCCAGCACCAGACCACCGGGGCCACTGCCGTAGGTGGCGAGCAGATTGGCCTTGCCGGGGCTGATGGTCTGGATCTCGCAGGCAAAACCGAGGTCGCCCAGCCAGCTGGCCAGCAACTCGATAACCGCCAGATTGGACTGGTCCCAGGCCGGCTGGGTGCAACTCACCGAGGGCGCGGCAATCAGCGCGCTCAGTTGTTGCTTGAGGGAAGGCAAGGGCATGGACGGTCTCCGCTGGCGATACCGCCATCATAGGGGTATCGCCAGCGCTGAGGGAACCGCCGCGACGGCTCAGACGCCGCCGAAAATAGCCCGCAGGATAAAGAAGAAGAAAATTGCCAAGGCCGCACCCACGGGCAGGGTGATCAGCCAGGACATAAAAATCTTGCCGATCATGCCCAGGTTCAGCGCACCGATACCACGCGCCAAGCCAACGCCCAACACGGCACCCACCAAGGTGTGGGTAGTGGACACCGGCAGACCGATGGCCGAAGCCCCGACCACGGTCGCGGCAGTGGCCAACTCGGCGGCAAAACCACGGCTTGGGGTCAGCTCGGTGATTTCCTTACCGATGGTGGCGATCACCTTGTAGCCGTAGGTGGCCAGGCCGATGACGATACCGACGGCACCCAGCAGCAATACCCAACCCGGCAATGCAGCCTTGGCTCCCACGGCCTCACCACCGGAGTGAATCACCCCAACGATGGCAGCCAGCGGACCGACCGCGTTGGCCACGTCGTTGGAACCATGGGCAAACGCCATCGAACACGCAGTGAAGATCATCAGCACAGCAAAGACTTTTTCGACGCTGGCGTAGTGGAAGTCCTTGTCGGCTTCAACGTCGATCTGGATGCGGCTGAGCAAGACAATACCGATCAGCATGACCACAGCGCCCACCCCCAGCGAGATAAGGAAGCCTTCACCGCCACTGAGATGCAAGCCAATGTGCTTGAGGCCCTTGCTCAGGGTCATGATGGCCACCATAAAACCGGTGGCGAACATATACAGCGGCACAAAACGTTTGGCGTTTTGGAACGGCTGGTCGGTGTCGATAATCAACTTCTGCACGCTGATAAACAGGCCAAAAGCGACGAACCCGGACAACACCGGAGAGATCACCCAGCTGGCCACAATCGGCCGCACGCCTTCCCAGTGCACCGCATCCACCGATACACCAACGGCGGCAAAGCCAATCACCGCACCGACGATCGAGTGGGTCGTGGATACCGGCCAGCCCTTCATCGAAGCAATCAGCAGCCAGGAACCCGCCGCCAGCAGCGCCGACATCATGCCCAACACCATCAGCCCGGGGCTGATCATCGACGCATCGACGATGCCGCTCTTGATGGTTTCGGTCACTTCGCCGCCGGCGAGGTAGGCACCAGAAAACTCAAAAACCATGGCGATAAAGATCGCCTGTTTGATGGTCAGAGCCTTGGAGCCCACCGAGGTACCCATGGCGTTGGCCACATCGTTGGCGCCCACGCCCCAGGCCATAAAAAAGCCAAACAGACAGGCCAGCAGAAGCAGTACGTAACCGTAGTCCGCAATTAACGACATAAATAATTAACCCGTAAATTCCAGAAAGGATGCTGGCGCTTAGCGCGCCAGCAGTTGTTCCAGTCGGTTGCCGACGCGCTCGGCGCGGTCTGCGACATCACCGATCCACTCGATGATCTGATAGAGGAACATCACATCAACCGGAGCAAGGTCCTTCTCCAGCTTGAACAGCGCACGCCGCACGTCGATTTGCATGGTGTCCGTATCAGCTTCGATGGCCTCCAGTTCCACCACCATGGACTCGACCAACGCCGCCTCGCGACCGCCAAAGCCGCTTTCCAGCAATTCATCCAGTTCGTTCATGGCCTTCAGGGCCTGAGCGCTGGCATCCACAGTGCGCTGCACAAAAGCCCGCATCAGCGGCTGCAGCGGCAACGGAATAGCCATTTCGCGGCCGAGCATCAGGCCAGCAATGTCCTTGGCGCGATTGGCGACTTTGTCCTGTACACTCAACAGTTCCAGCAGATCCGAACGCGGCACAGGCAGAAACAGGCTTTTCGGCAGGTGCGCACGCACGCTTTTCTTTAGCTTGTCGGCGTCGCCTTCAAGTTGAGCCATAACTTGCTGAACCTGTTGCACCTTGGTCCAGTCTTCGGCCATCACGGCATCAAAGAACGGCACAAGGTTGGCAGCACACTCGTGGGCCTTGGCGAAATGCTTTTGCATCGGACCAATGGGCGAGCGGCCAAACAGGCTGGCAAATGGATTGACTGGCATAGGGGTAACCCTGGTTTAAAGAAGGCCGTAAGTATACGGACAGCTCCAAAGCCCCGCCAGCACGCATCATCGGACTGTCATATTTCTCCAGCAGGCACTAAAGCATTCACATGGTCAAAGAAACCGAAATCAAACTGCGGGTCAGCCGCGAAACCCTGATCGCCCTGCGCGAGCACCCGTTGCTGAAGAAGCGCAACAAGAGCGGTTGGGAGCGGCACGAGCTGTTTAACCAGTATTTCGACACCCCGGCGCGCGACCTGGCCCAGGCCAAGGTGGCCCTGCGCATCCGCCGCGACGGCGACGACATCATCCAGACCCTGAAGACCCGTGGGCACAGCGTGGCCGGCCTGTCCGAGCGCAATGAATACGACTGGCCGCTGAGCAAGGCCAAGCTGGATGCCAAGAAGCTGACCGCCGACTGCTGGCCGGCAAGCCTGGCCGAGCTGGACAAGAAGCAGCTGCAAGCGATCTTCAGCACCGACTTTGTGCGTGAAAAAGCCGACATCGCCTGGGGCCGCGGCAAGGCCAAGGTGGTGATTGAGGCCGCCCTCGACCTCGGTAAAGTAGTCGCCGGCCAGCTTGAAGAAGAAATCTGCGAGCTGGAGCTGGAGCTGCGCGAAGGCGAACCCGCCGCCCTGCTGGAGCTGGCCGCCGAACTGGCTGCCGACCTGGCGCTGATGCCCTGCGATATCAGCAAGGCCGAGCGCGGTTATCGCCTGTTCGACGCCAACAGCTACAACCTCAGCCTGCCGGCGCCCGCGATTGATGCCGAGCAACCCCTGGACGACGCCTTCGCCGCGCTGGCCTGGCACCTGCTGGGCAGCAGCCAGCGCCTGGCCGAGCAATACCGTTTCAATGGCCACTGGCGCTTGCTGGTCGACTGGGTCGCGCACCTCAGCGAACTGCGCGCCTTGCTCGGCAGCCTCGGCCAGGCCGCCCCGCGCAGCAGCAGCAGCGAGCTGCGCAGCCTGCTCGACGCTTTGCTCAACGAGTGGCGCCCACGGGTGCAGGCCGGCGTGCTCGACGACAGCACTCGCCAGGCCGCCCCGGCGCAGTTCGCCGCAGAGCTGCAGGGCACCCGCTGGGGCCTGTTCTCGCTCAACCTGTCGCGCTGGCTGCTGGCCCGCGCCTGGACCGCCGAGCGCAACAACCGTGGCAACCGCCAGGGCAGCGCGGCGCTGGGCAACTGGCTGCCGACCCTGCTGAAAGACGAAGGCACCGACCTGCAACTGAAGCGCTACCAGCAGCAGCCGGAAGACCTGGCCGAGCAGCTGCCGCGCCTCGAACGCCTGCTGACCTGGCTGCACCTGGCGCGCAACGTGCTGGATGTACCGGAAGTCGACCGCCTGTACGGCGAGCTGTGCAAGCTCAGCGAGCTGGCCCAACGCCCGATCAGCCCGGAGCTGCTCGATGAGCGCATGAGCCAGGCGCAAACTGTGCAAAGCCTCAAAGCCTGGAAAGTGCTGGTCAAGTAAGCTCACAGGCACTGCCGATGTGCCGGCGCCGTGGCCGGTTAAAACCCACCACGGCGCCGGCAAACGCGCTAAATTGACCGCCTGTCGTCACACCCCAAGGATGCTTTATGCCTGCGCACGCCTCGTCTGCTCCGGATCGCTTGCTGGATCTCAACGACCTGCTGCGTGAGCTGGTCAGCCAGGGCTACCTGACCCAGGCCACGGCCGAACAGTGCCTGACCATCCGCCGCAGCGCGGTCAACAACCAGCAGCACCCGCTGGAATTTATCGCCAGCCAGCAGCTGGACAACCTGCGCCATCCGGGCAAGAAGCTCGAACTGGAACACCTCACCGTCTGGCTCGCCGCCCTGGCCAACCAGCCGTACCTGCGCATCGACCCGCTGAAGATCGACGTTGCCGCCGTCACCCCGCTGATGTCCTATGCCTTCGCCCAACGCCACAAGATCCTTGCCGTGGCGGTGGATAAAGACGCCGTGACCATCGCCAGCGCCCAGCCGTTTGTGCACAAGTGGGAAAGCGACTTGATGCACGTGCTCAAGCGCCCGATCAAGCGCGTGGTGGCCAACCCAGGGGACATTCAGCGTTTCACCGTGGAGTTCTTCCGCCTGGCCAAATCGGTCAGCGGCGCCAACAGCATCGACCAGAAGCTCGGCAATTTTGGCAACTTCGAGCAACTGCTCAAGCTCGGCGCCAGCGACCAGGAGCCGGACGCCAACGACTCGCACATCGTCAACATCGTCGACTGGCTGTTCCAGTACGCCTTCCAGCAACGCGCCAGCGACATCCATATTGAGCCGCGGCGCGAACAGGGCAGCGTGCGTTTTCGCATCGACGGCGTGCTGCACACCGTCTACCAATTCCCGCCGCAAGTGACCATGGCCATCGTCAGTCGCCTGAAATCCCTGGGGCGGATGAACATCGCGGAAAAGCGCAAACCCCAGGACGGCCGGGTAAAGACCAAGACCCCGGACGGCGGCGAGGTGGAGCTGCGCCTGTCGACCCTGCCCACCGCCTTCGGCGAAAAGATGGTGATGCGGATCTTCGACCCGGAAGTGCTGCTGAAAAGCTTCGACCAGTTGGGCTTCTCCCCGGATGACCTGCGCCGCTGGGAGTTTATGACCACCCAGCCCAACGGCATCATCCTGGTCACCGGCCCCACCGGCTCGGGCAAAACCACCACGCTGTACACCACCCTGAAAAAGCTGGCCACCAGCGAAGTCAACCTGTGCACCATCGAAGACCCGATTGAGATGGTCGAGCCGGCCTTCAACCAGATGCAGGTGCAGGCCAACATCGACCTGACCTTCGCCAGCGGCGTGCGCGCCCTGATGCGCCAAGACCCGGACATCATCATGGTCGGCGAAATCCGCGACCTGGAAACCGCCGAAATGGCCATCCAGGCGGCGCTCACTGGCCACCTGGTGCTGTCCACCCTGCACACCAACGATGCACCCAGCGCCATCACCCGCCTGCTGGAACTCGGCGTGCCGCACTACCTGCTCAAGGCCACCCTGCTCGGCGTGATGGCCCAGCGCCTGGTGCGCACCCTGTGCCCGCACTGCAAAGTGCCCCACGAGATTGCCGAAGACGACTGGCAGAGCCTGACCAAGCCCTGGAGCTCACCGGTGCCGACCGGCGCGCACAAAGCCGTGGGCTGCCTGGAGTGCCGCGACACCGGCTACCGTGGCCGCGCCGGCGTGTATGAAATCATGCAGCTGAACGACAACATCAAGACCCTGATCACCGAAGGCACCGACCTGGTGGCCTTGCGCCGTCAAGCCTTCAAGGAAGGCATGCGCAGCCTGCGCCTGTCCGGCGCACAGAAGGTCGCCGCTGGCCTCACCACCATTGAAGAAGTGCTGCGCGTCACGCCGCAGAGCGAGCAGAGGTAGCCCGCCGCCGACGCCGAGGCAGAACAGCTAGACTAGCCCGACAGCCTCCTGAACCGCAGGACCGATCCGCATGCAGCCACTCGCGCCGCTACTCCGCCTGCTCCTGCTCGGCCTACTGCTGAGCCTGACCAGCCCTGCCTGGGCACAGGTATTGCCGGTCAACGCCCTGCCCGCCGAACACGCGGGGCGCTACACCCAGGTACTGAAGGAGAGCACCAGCGCCCTGACGGTCGAGCAGGCCAGCCGCCTGTTTCAGCAAGGCCAGGGGCGTGCGGGCCAAACACCCATCCTCAACTTTGGCATCGGCAGCCCCCCCGTCTGGCTGCGCCTGCAACTGCATAACCCAACCGACCAGCCGATTAGCGTGCAAGTGATCACCGGCACCAGTTGGATCGACGATCTGCAATTGACCCTTGTGCAGGACGGCAAACCCCAACAGCAGTGGCAATCTGGTGACGCCCAGCGCGGCGCCAAAGACCTAGTGCCCGGCATCGGCTATGTGGTGCCGCTGCGCGTCCCCAGCGGCAGCAGTGAGTTGTACCTGCGGGCGCAAAGCCCAGACCCGCTGATATTGCCTATCGAGGTGCTCTCCGAGAGCAGTTTTCTCGCCCGTGACCGCGAGTACAAGTTCGTCTATGGCCTGATCTACGGCTTCCTGCTCTCGCTGATCGTCTACAACAGCATGCTGTTCATCGGCCTGCGCGAGCGCAGCTACCTGTATTACTCGATTTACCTGGGACTGTTTGCCCTGCTCAACTTTGCCTACTCCGGCCACGGATTTGCCTGGGTATGGTCGGATAACCCGCTCCTGCAAGGACACATCATCCTGCTCTGTATGCTGCTGTTTGGCTGCAGCGGCCTGCTCTTCACCAGCAGTTTCTTACCTGCAACCTGCGCCACGCGCACTGCGCGTCTCAAACCCTGCCGCACTTGGCGCCATTGGCATGGCCATCACCCTGTTGCTCGGCGACCGCATCAGCGAAGCGTTACTGCCTTCGGTTTCAGCCTGCTGGCGGCGATCAGCATGGTGGTGCTCGGCCTAACCACCCTCGGCACCGCCAGTAGCCGGGCGCTATTACCTACGGCAACGCTGTGCGGCATGCTCGGCACCGCCATCAGCATCCTGACCGTCTGGGGCGCCACTGCCTTTTACGGCTGGAACTATGCGCCATCAAGGTCGGCATCATTCTCCACCACCCTCTGCCCTCGGACTAGCTAAAGTGCGCCAGCAGCAGCACGAAAAACTGCTCGCCGAACGCCTCGCCGAGCGCGACCCGCTGACCACTGCTCAACCGCCGCGCTTCAACCACAGGCCGCCCGCTTGAGCACCAGCCTCCAATCAACGCCCGCTAACCTCATCATCTCGACCTCGACCACTTCAAGGCGCCTCAACGACCAGTATGGCCACGACTTCGGCGACCAAGCCCTCAACGCGGTGCCCAGCTCTCAAGCCACTCCGCGCCGGCGACCTACCCCCTGGGGCGGGAAGAGTTCTCCTCTCTACCCGAAACCGCCCTCGCGAAGCCCATCCTCCGAACGCCTGCGCCAGGCCATCCAGGCCATCGCCCTCACGCAGGAGCAACCGGTCAACCTAGTGCAGCTCGGGGTCAACGAACCGGCCAGCAGCAGCTCGAACACCTGATCAACCACACCGACCACCCCTCTACCCCCCAGGCCGGCGAACCGGTTCCGCCAACCCCGCAACCCCCACACCCGCAACCCCCCCCCCCCACCCCCCCCCCCCCCCCCCCCCCCCCCCCCCCCCCCCCTCCCCCCCCGCAACGCCCACGCCCCCCCCACCCCACCCCCCCCCCCCCCACCCCCCCCCCCCCCCCCCCCCCCCCCCCCACCCCCCCCCCCCCCCACCCCCCCCCCCCCCGCCCCCCACCAGGAACCCCCACCCCCCCCAAATTTCCCAACCCCCCCTGCCGGGCGCACCGCACCCCCCACACCTCGCGAGCGGCCCCCCCCCCCCCCCCCCCCCCCCCCCCCCCAACGCCCCCCCCACCCCCCCCCCCCCCACACCCCCCCCCCCCCCCCCCCGACGGCCCAACACCCGCCCCGCGGCGCCTGCAGGCCGCCCCCCCCCCCCACTGACTCCCCCCCCCGGCGGCCCCCCCCCCCCCCCCCCCCCCCCCCCCCCCCCCCCCCCCCCCCCCCCCCCCCCCCCCCCCCCCCCCCCCCCCCCCCCCCCCCCCCCCCCCCCCCCCCCCCCCCCCCCCCCCCCCCCCCCCCCCCCCCCCCCCCCCCCCCCCCCCCCCCCCCCCCCCCCCCCCCCCCCTCCCCCCCCCCCCCCCCCTACAAGGAATCGTTATGCAAATCGGCAGTGTCATGTTGCTCTTCGTCGGCCTCGCAGTGGCCATTCTGTTTATGGGTTTCAAGGTCGTGCCGCAGGGCTACGAATGGACGGTGGAGCGCTTCGGCCGCTACACCAACACCCTGAAACCGGGCCTGAACATCATCGTGCCGGTGATGGACCGCATCGGTCGCAAGCTCAACGTGATGGAAAGCGTGCTGGATATTCCGCCCCAGGAAGTCATCACCGCCGACAACGCCACGGTGCAGATCGACGCCATTTGCTTCTTCCAGATCATCAATTCGGCCCAGGCCGCTTACGAGGTCAACAACCTCGAACACGCGATCCGCAACCTGGTGATGACCAACATCCGTACCGTGCTCGGCTCCATGGAGCTGGACGCCATGCTCGGCCAGCGCGACGCGATCAACGAGAAACTGCTGAAGACCGTGGATGAAGCCACCGCGCCCTGGGGCATCAAGATCACCCGCATCGAGATCAAGGACATCAGCCCCCCCGCCGACCTGATGGCCGCCATGTCCGGGCAGATGAAAGCCGAACGGATCAAGCGTGCGCAAATCCTCGAAGCTGAGGGCCTGCGCGCCGCGGCGATTCTGACGGCTGAAGGCAAGAAGCAGGGGCAGATTCTCGAAGCCGAAGGCCAACGCCAAGCGGCCTTCCTCGAAGCCGAAGCCCGCGAACGTGCGGCCCAGGCTGAAGCGGAAGCCACGCGCATGGTGTCGGAGGCGATTGCCGCCGGTAACGTGCAAGCGGTGAACTACTTCGTCGCGCAGAAATACATCGACGCCCTCGGCAAGCTGGCCAGTGCCAACAACAGCAAGGTGATCCTGATGCCATTGGAAGCCAGCCAGATGATCGGCTCAATCGGCGGCATCGGTGAAATCGTCAAAGCCACCTTCGGCGACAAGAAGGCCTAAGGCTATGTGGGATTACCTGCAAAACCTGTCCTTCTGGGACTGGCTGGCGTTCGGCAGCGTGCTGCTGATCCTCGAAGTGTTCGGCGTTGGCGGCTACTTGCTGTGGACGGGGCTGGCGGCGGCTATTGTCGGCGCCTTGCTGTACCTGTTCCCCGAACTGCCCTGGGCCTGGCAGCTGTTGCTGTTTGGCTGCCTGTCGATTCTCACCGCGGTGTTCTGGTGGCGGCGCCAGCGCGCAGCGGCCAAACCTTCGGACCAGCCGGGGCTGAACCAGCGCGGCAGTGAGCTACAGGGCCGTCAGTTCGTGCTGCACGAAGCCATTGTCGGTGGCCGCGGCAAGATCAAGGCAGGCGACAGTTTGTGGCTGGTAATCGGTCCCGACCTCCCCGTCGGCACACCGATCAAAGTGGTCGGCCAGGACGGCGTACTGCTCAAGGTGCAGCAGGCCGACTGATCCGCCGCTGGCGCTAGATCCGCTGTCCGGATTAACCATCAGCCGCCGGATTAGCGCCAGCACCACTCGACATTGGCACGCCTGTACCACACTCTTATGTCCGGCAATTGCCCGATCACAAGAATAAGAGACAGGCCATGCAGCATGAGATCGTTGAACAGCTCCCGCTTCTGCAAGCCAACGGCACCCTGACCGAGCCCGGCTGGGCGCGCCATCCCTACTGGCAATACCAGCGCAAGGCCGTTGCCGCGAGCAGCTGGCGAATCAAGGAGTGGGACTACTACGCCGTGGTCTCCCCCGAGCAATTCGCCATCTGCCTGACCGCCAGCAACCTCGGCTATATCGGCCTGTATGCCATCTGCCTAGTCGACCTAGCGCAAGGTCGCAGCTGGCAAATCGACACCCTGCAGCCGCTACCGCTGGGCCGCCACGCCTTCCCAGAAACGGCTGACAGTGGCGCCATCCAGTTCAGCAATGGGCAGCTGAGCCTGCAGATAGAACGCAGCGACGGCCGCCACACACCTGCGCTTCTCCAGCACCCAGCCTACGCAGTTCCCAGGGCCCCCGCGGCCTGGGCATCGAAGGTGAGATGACCTGCTGCACTGCCCGCGACAGCAGGAGTCGATGAACATCGCCACCTCATGGGCCGAGCAGCGCAAAGCCTTCTACTACAACACCAAGCTCAACTGCTTGCAGGCCAGTGGCCAATTCCGCCAGGCCGGCAAGCATTACCACCTCAGCCCGGTGCGCGACCTCGGCGTGCTCGACTGGGGCCGTGGCGTGTGGACCTACAACAACACCTGGTACTGGGCCTCGGCGTCCGGCTATGTCGACGGCGAGCCCTTCGGCCTCAACCTCGGCTACGGCTTCAGCGACCGCAGCCCGGCCAGCGAGAACCTGCTGCTGTACCGCGGCGTGGCCCACAAGCTGGATCAGGTGGCGTTCCATTTCGACCGTAAGAACTGGCTCAAGCCCTGGCAGATGCGCAGCAACGATGGCCGTCTGCAGCTGGACTTCACCCCCTGTGTCGACCGCAACAGCAAACTGAACCTGCTGCTCCTGGCCTCCGAACAGCATCAGGTCTTCGGCCATTACCGCGGCCACGTCACCCTGGACAACGGCCAGGTCCTGCAACTCAACCATACTGCCCGGCTTTGCCGAAGAAGTGCGCAACCGCTGGTAACCACTCCCCGAACCCCAACAAACGACACCCCCCCCCCCCCCCCCCCGTAAGCCTCCCGGCACCGGCGGCCCCCCCCCCCCCCCCGCAGGGCGCCTGAGCGGCTTTTTGCTCGCGCCAGCGGCGAATCCCCCCCCCCCCAAGACCTCCCACCACCTCGGCCGAACGGCACCCAGCTAGTCCTTCCGCCACCGGAAACCCCCGCTTGCAGGGCAGGCATCGACTGCGACTACCCCGCAACATCATGCGCTCCACCCTCCCACGACAGCGCCGCGCCAGCCAACCCGCTCAACGGGGGCGAAACCCCCACCCAACCCCCCACACCCCCGAAACCCCCTCGCACCCCCGCCCCACGCCAGCGCCCGCCAGCGCACACGCCCCCGCCCCCCACCACCCCCCCCCCCCCCCCCCCCCCCCCCCCCACCATCGCCACCACCCCCCCCCCCCCACAGAAACGACAAGGCCGCCCAGTGGGCGGCCTTGTCGTTTGTGGCTAGCACTTAGCGATAGTCATCTACCGGCACACAGGCGCAGTGCAGGTTACGGTCGCCATAGACGTTGTCGACGCGGTTCACCGTTGGCCAGTACTTGTGCGCGCGGGTGTGCTGCGACGGGGTGACCGCCTCGGCGATGCTGTACGGCCGCTCCCACACGCCGGTGACATCGGCCAGCGAATGCGGCGCGCCCTTGAGCGGGTTGCTCTCGGCTGGCCACTCGCCGGCTTCGACCTTGGCGATCTCGGCGCGGATGCTGAGCATGGCTTCGATAAAGCGATCCAGCTCATGCTTGGACTCGCTTTCGGTCGGCTCGATCATCAGCGTGCCCGGCACCGGGAACGACATGGTCGGGGCGTGGAAGCCGTAGTCCATCAGGCGCTTGGCGACGTCTTCTTCGCTGATCCCGGTCTGTGCCTTGAGCGGGCGGATATCGATGATGCACTCGTGGGCCACCCGGCCATTACGGCCGCTGAACAGCACCGGGTAGGCGGCGCTGAGTTTTTCTTTCAGGTAGTTGGCGTTGAGGATCGCCACTTCGGTGGCGTCGGCCAGCTGCGGGCCCATCATGGCGATGTACATCCAGCTAATCGGCAGGATGCTCGCGCTGCCCCACGGCGCAGCGCTGACCGCGCCGTTGCCGGGGTTCGGACCGTCGATCTTGACCACCGGGTGATCAGCCACGAACGGCGCCAGATGCGCACGCACGCCGATCGGGCCCATGCCTGGGCCGCCACCGCCGTGCGGGATGCAGAAGGTCTTGTGCAGGTTCATGTGCGACACGTCGGCGCCGATGTCGGCCGGACGGGTCAGGCCAACCTGGGCGTTGAGGTTGGCGCCATCCATGTACACCTGGCCGCCGTGGGCGTGGATGACTTCGCAGATTTCGCGAATGCCTTCCTCGTACACGCCGTGGGTCGACGGGTAGGTGGCCATCAGGCAGGACAACTGATCGCCGGCTTCGGCAGCTTTCTTCTTCAGGTCGTCGAGGTCGACGTTGCCCTGAGTGTCGCACTCGACGATCTGCACGCGCATGCTGGCCATCTGCGCCGACGCCGGGTTGGTGCCGTGGGCCGAGGCCGGGATCAGGCAGATATTGCGGTGCGCATCGCCACGGCTCTCGTGGTATTTGCGGATTGCCAGCAAACCGGCGTACTCGCCCTGGGCGCCCGAGTTGGGCTGCATGCAGATGGCGTCAAAACCGGTGACCGCGCGCAGCCAGGCATCCAGTTCGTCGATCATCAGCTTGTAACCCTCAGCCTGTTCAGCTGGCACGAAGGGGTGCAGGTTGGCGAATTCCGGCCAGGTGATCGGGATCATCTCGCTGGTGGCGTTGAGCTTCATGGTGCAGGAGCCGAGCGGGATCATCGACTGGTTCAGGGCCAGGTCCTTGATCTCCAGCTGCTTCAAGTAACGCAGCATTTCGGTTTCGCTGTGGTGGGTGTTGAACACCGGGTGGGTCAGGTACGCCGAGGTACGCACCAGCGCAGCCGGGATGCCCGAAGCAACGTCGGTAGCGTCCAGGACGGCGACATCCAGACCGTGGTCTTCGCCGAGGAACAGGTCAAACAGATTGGCCACGGTGTCGGCGCTGCAGGTTTCGTCCAGGCTGACGCCCAGAGTCGTAGCGTCAACCACGCGCAGGTTGATGCACTGCACATGGGCGCGAGCGAGGATTGCCGCCTGCTGGTCAGCGACGTCGACGGTCAGGGTGTCGAAGAAGTGCGCGTTGCGACGCTTCAAGCCTTTCTGCTCAAGGCCGGCCGCCAGCAAGGCGGTCAGACGCTGCACACGCTGGGCGATGTTCTTCAGGCCCGCCGGGCCGTGGTAGACCGCGTAGAAGCTGGCGATATTGGCCAGCAGCGCCTGGGCGGTGCAGATGTTGGAGTTGGCCTTCTCGCGGCGGATGTGCTGCTCGCGGGTTTGCAGGGCCATACGCAGGGCGGTGTTGCCACGGGCGTCTTTCGACACGCCGATGATGCGGCCGGGCATGGCGCGCTTGTACTCGTCGCGGCAGGCGAAGAAGGCGGCGTGCGGGCCACCGTAGCCCATCGGTACGCCGAAACGCTGGGCGCTGCCGAGCACGATGTCGGCACCCAACTCACCCGGCGGGGTCAGCAGCAGCAGGCTGAGCAGGTCGGCCGCCACGCACGCCAGGGCTTGCTGGGCGTGCAGTTGTTCGATCAGCGGGCGCAGGTCGCGGATCTCGCCGAAGCTGTCCGGGTACTGCAGCAAGGCGCCAAACACCTGGTGGCTGGCGAGGTTGTCGACGCTGTCGATCACCACATCAAAGCCAAAGGCGTCGGCGCGGGTTTGCACCACGGAGATGGTTTGCGGATGGCAGTTCTGATCAACGAAGAACAGGTTGCTCTTGCTCTTGGCTACGCGCTTGGCCATGGCCATGGCTTCGGCAGCGGCGGTGGCTTCGTCGAGCAGCGAGGCACTGGCCAGGTCCAGACCGGTGAGGTCGATGGTCAGTTGCTGGAAGTTCAGCAGCGCTTCCAGACGGCCCTGGGCAATTTCCGGCTGATAGGGGGTGTAGGCGGTGTACCAGCCCGGGCTCATCAGCACGTTGCGGACGATCACGGCCGGGGTCACGGTGCCGTTGTAGCCCATACCGATCAGGCTGGTCCACAGCTGGTTCTGCTCGGCGTAACCACGCAGTTTGGCCAGGGCGGCTTCCTCGTCCAGCGCCGGCGGCAGGTCCAGCGGGCGGTTCAGGCGAATCGCCGGCGGCACGGTCTGCTCGATCAGCTCGGCACGGCTGCTCAGGCCCAGGGCCTCAAGCATGGCTTGCTGCTCAGGCGCATCGGGGCCGAGGTGACGGCGCAAAAACGCAGCGGACTGCTGCAGTTGGGACAAGGACTGGGACATGTTCATGCTCTCAAAATGCACAAAGCCTCGAAGGACGAGGCTTTGTGGAATTAACCGGTAATCAGGCTTCGGCAGCGCAGGCAGCGGCGTAGCCGGTCGCATCGAGCAGGGCTTCGATGTCGGCGGCATTGCTCGGCTGCAGCTTGAAGAACCAGCTGGCATACGGGTCGCTGTTGACCAGCTCAGGGCTGTCGGTCAGCACGTCGTTGACGGCCAGTACGGTACCGGCGATCGGCGCGTAGATGTCCGAAGCGGCTTTCACCGACTCCACCACACCGGCTTCCTGGCCGGCAGCCAGTTCGGCACCGACTTCTGGCAGCTCAACGAAAACCACATCACCCAAGGCTTCCTGAGCGTGGTCGGAAATACCCACGGTGACCGAACCATCGGCTTCCAGGCGGGCCCATTCGTGGCTGGCGGCAAAACGCAGATCGGCGGGGATATTGCTCATGTGAAGCTCCTCAGTAACAGGGATGGGCAGCGCAGTGCCCGAATAAAGTTAGCAGGTCAACGGCGCCCCCCCTTAGCGGCGGGCACCGACCGTCGATCAGATCAAGGCCTTACCGTGGCGAACGAAGTTCGCCTGCACCACACGTACCGGGTACCACTTGCCGCGAATTTCCACCTCGGCGCGCTCGCCAGTGGCCGCTGGCACCCGCGCCAGGGCAATCGACTTGCCGAGGGTGGGCGAGAAGCTGCCGCTGGTGATTTCGCCTTCACCGGCGCCTTCGACGCGCACCACCTGGTGAGCGCGCAGCACGCCGCGTTCTTCCAGCACCAGGCCGACCAGTTTGTCGGCCACCCCGGCGTCTTGCTGGGCCTGCAGGGCAGCACGGCCGACGAAGTCACGGCTGGCCGGCTCCCAGGCAATGGTCCAGGCCATGTTGGCGGCCAGGGGCGAAATGTCTTCGTTCATGTCCTGGCCGTAGAGGTTCATCCCGGCTTCCAGGCGCAGGGTGTCGCGCGCGCCCAAGCCAATCGGGGCGATACCGGCGCCTACCAGCTCGGCCAGGAAGGCCGGCGCTTCGGCGGCAGGCAGCATGATTTCCAGGCCGTCTTCACCGGTGTAGCCGGTGCGCGCGATAAACCACTCGCCGTCGGGCAGGCCCTGGAACGGCTTGAGGCCGTGGATCAGGGTGGCGCGGGCGGTGCTGACCAGCTCGGCCGTCTTGGCGCGTGCCTGGGGGCCTTGAATGGCGAGCATGGCCAGGTCGGCGCGCTCGTTGAGCACGACGTCAAAACCGGCGGTCTGCTTTTCCATCCAGGCGATGTCTTTGTCGCGGGTCGACGCATTGACCACCACGCGGTAGCCGTCGGCCGCCAGGTAGACGATCAGGTCGTCGATCACCCCGCCCTGCTCGTTGAGCATGCCGCTGTACAGGGCCTTGCCCAGCAGTTGCAGGCGCTCCACGTCGTTGGCCAGCAGATGCTGCAGGTAGGCCTTGGCCTGGGCACCGCTAACATCCACCACGGTCATGTGCGACACGTCGAACACCCCGCAGTCACGGCGCACCTGATGGTGCTCCTCAACTTGCGAACCGTAATGCAGCGGCATGTCCCAGCCGCCGAAATCGACCATTTTGGCACCCAGAGCCAGGTGCTGATCGTAGAGGGGTGTGCGCTGTCCCATGGAGGACTCCTTGCGGGCGTGGCAACGCTGCGGGCGGCTCTGGCCTGGGCTTTGGCGCGCCTTGAGCGACACCGTGAAAGCCTCGGCAGAGCCAGTTTATTTCTCTGGGCCGCAGCAAATGGCGCGCATTGTAGCCGCTGAGTCGGCCACTGGACACCCGTCAGCCGGTGCCACGGGCCGAACGGCGGATCAGCACTATGACCGGCAGCAGGCCGACCAGCACCACACTCAGGGCCGGCAAGGCGGCGCGGGCCCATTCGCCCTCACTGGTCATTTCGAAGATGCGCACCGCCAAGGTGTCCCAACCGAAGGGACGCATCAGCAGGGTGGCGGGCATTTCCTTGAGCACATCGACAAACACCAGCAAGGCCGCCGACAGCACACCCGGCAACAGCAACGGCAGGTACAGACGCACAAACAAACCCGCGCCACCGACCCCGAGGCTGCGCGAGGCTTCCGGCAAGGACGGCCGGATGCGTGCCAGGGCGCCCTCCAGCGGACCGTAGGCAACCGCCATAAAGCGCACCAGATAGGCCAGCAGCAAGGCCGCCAGACTGCCCAGCAGCAGCGGCTTGCCGGCGCCGCC
This sequence comes from Pseudomonas sp., assembly GCA_034519305.1. GTDB lineage: Bacteria > Pseudomonadota > Gammaproteobacteria > Pseudomonadales > Pseudomonadaceae > Aquipseudomonas. The sequence goes on along the minus strand of JAXHOM010000021.1, from coordinate 92,593 downwards.
GAGCAAGCTCGACAGCGGCATCACCAGGGTCTTGTCCAGGTAACTGAACGCCAGCATCAGCGCCACCGCCAGCACCGAACCCGGCAGGGCATAACCGAGGTTGGCCACCGCCACGGCACTGCGCACCGTACGGGTCGGCGCCAAACGGCGGGCAAACACCAGCAACAAGGCGACGACCACGGTCAGCAGGGCGGCCAGGCCACCCAAGTAGAGGCTGTGCAGAATCAGGCCGACATAGCGCTCATCCAGGTCGAAACGACCGCGCTGCCAGACCCACACCAGTAACTGCAGCACGGGGATGACGAAGGCACAGGCGAACACCAGGCCGCACCAGCCGCTGGCCGCCAGCGCCTGCACGCCGCGCAGGTGATACAGCGCCTTGCCGCGCGGCCGCTCATTCATTGGTCGCGCGGCACCACGGGCGCGGCGCTCGCCATAGACCAGCAAGGCCACCGCCAGCAGCAGCAGGCTGGCCAGTTGGGTGGCGCTGCCGAGGCTGTAGAAGCCGTACCAGGTCTTGTAAATGGCGGTGGTAAAGGTGTCGAAGTTGAACACCGACACCGCGCCGAAATCCGCCAGGGTTTCCATCAGCGCCAGGGCTAAGCCGGCACCAATGGCTGGCCGCGCCACCGGCAGGGCCACCCGCCAGAACGCCTGCCAGGGCGATTGGCCAAGCACCCGCGCGGCTTCCAGCAAGCCGCGACCCTGGGCCTGAAAGGCCGCCCGAGCGAGCAGATAAACGTAGGGATAGAACACCAGCACCAGCACCACGATCACCCCGCCGGTGGAGCGCACCCGCGGCAAGCGCAGGCTGCTGTCCACATACTCGCGCAGCAGACTCTGCAGCGGCCCGGCAAAATCCAGCAGGCCGACAAAGACGAACGCCAGCACATAGGCCGGGATCGCAAACGGCAGCATCAGCGCCCAATCCAGCCAGCGCCGGCCGGGAAACTCACAGAGGCTGGTGAGCCAGGCCAGGCTCACCCCCAGCAGGGTCACGCCGACGCCGACGCCGAGCAGCAACGCCAGGGTATTGCCCAGCAGGCGCGGCATCTGGGTTTGCCACAGGTGCGCCCAGATCTCGCCATCGACTTCCTGCCAACTGAGCAGCAGCACGCTGAGCGGCAACAGCACCAGGCCAGCAATGGCAAAAACGATGGGGTACCAGCGACGCTGGGCACGATGGGCCACGCAAGCTCCTCAAACACAAATCCGCCGGGCAGGGCTCGCACGGCGGCGCAGTATAACCGTGAGCAGCAGCCCTTGGCCCAGCGCCGAAGTGCTGACGCTCGACTATTACGGAGGTTGCGCTAGCACCGTTGTGACTAGCCTCAAGGCTTAGAGATAAACATGCGGCTAAAGCATGTAGAAATTAGTTACTTTTCTTAAATCCTTTAACTAAATTCCAAATCGCAAGATGACGATATTTCCATCCAGACAGCTCAAACCCTACGCTATAGAGAATACAAATATCCTCATCACAACTAAACGCAGTGCAATATGGATACTTGGACCTATAGCATACAAACCTGACCCATTCGGAACCCGCCTCCGGCTGATCAATATATACGACGCGATACTCAGCACCAGAAGCACGAGACATTACATACTTACTCAACCCCTCATACTCACTTAAGCGGGCCCTGCGACGACTCAAATATGCGTCAAAATAACCTTAGTTACTCATATATGGCGCATACGAAATGTCGTTCAACAGAAGATCAATCACCCCTGCAGAGTTGCCATTTTTGTAGTCAATAAATTTATCTGCGGTTTCTTCCGAGTATGGTTTCAAACCGTCAACAGTGGCCAGCAATGAAACACTTCTAAACGCACCGACTCCCGAGCCACACCCCCACCCTCCTGACTTTATATAACCCCAATAGAAATACCCGCAGGGAATTTCAAGAATATAATCATCTGCCTCCAACCGAACAGAGCCGTCAGAGCCAGCGGCCACACAATCGTTAACCAAATGAGCAATAAAGAAAATAAGGCCCACAAGAAAAAATAAATCTCTCACATACGCACGCATTGGAAATGCAACCATCAGCACCAACCTCACAACTCCGCACAGAGACTGAAACACCGCACAAACAACTCATCTAGACATCACTAAACAGACTAGAAACTGCGCCCTTCTTTGCTCGTTTGCGCCCACATACGCCGCTATACGACTCAAAAATTTCGTACGTCGAGCTAAAGATGCATCATCTATCACAACATTCCCACGCAACAACCTAGGTAAACCACCCGCCCTACGCCGGCCCTAACAGTAGACAACAACGACTACCTCCCATGCCCCACCCGCCAGCTGCCGCAAACAGGCACTTTGGGCTACCATCCGCGCTTGATACGCCCGCCGTTCCGTCGCCCTGATGATCCGACTTGCAAGGAGCAACTCGATGCAGCCCACGCCACTCCCCGACAAAGTGCTGTCCCGCGGCCTACTGGACGTGCTGATCCGCGCCGGTCTTATCGCCATTCTGGTGATCAGTTGCTACCAGATTTTCCGCCCGTTTCTCGACCTGATGCTCTGGTCGATGATTCTCGCCATCACCCTGTACCCGCTGCACGGCATGCTCCGGGGCAGGCTGGGCAGCGACGCCCGCGCCGCCAGCCTGATCGTACTGATCGCCATTAGTATCCTGCTGATCCCGGTGTACCTGCTCGGCGACTCGGTGGCAGAGTCGATCCAGCAGACCATCGCCGTGGTCAAAAACGATGCCTTCCACATTCCGCCACCGGCCGATTCGGTAGCCACCTGGCCGCTGGTGGGTGAAACCCTGCATGGCTTCTGGCAGCAAGCCGCCACAGACCTTACCGGCCTGCTGCAAAAAGTCGCGCCGCAACTCAAGGGCGTGAGCCTGACGGTGCTGGGCAAACTGGCCGGCGTCGGCATCGGTTTTCTGATGTTTATCTTCGCCCTGGTGATTGCCGGCATCTTCATGGCCTACGGCGCCAACGGCAGCCACAGCGCGGTGCAGATTGCCGTGCGGGTTTCCGGCCCGGAGCGCGGCCCGCAGATTGCCGAGCTGTGCACCGCGACCATTCGCGCCGTGGCCCAGGGCGTGGTCGGCATTGCCTTTATCCAGATGCTGCTGGTCGGTGGCGGCTTCGTCGTCATGGGCATTCCCGGCGCCGGCCTGCTGGCCCTGGCCGTGCTGCTGCTGGGCATCATGCAATTGCCGGCGACCCTGGTGACCATTCCGGTGATCGCCTTCGTGTTTGCCACCGAAGGCGCTACCGCGGCGAGCATTGCCTTTGCCATCTACACCTTCGTCGCCGGCATGGTCGACAACGTGCTCAAGCCGCTGCTGCTGGCGCGCGGCGTGGCCGTACCGATGCCGGTGATCCTCATCGGCGCCCTCGGTGGCATGGTCACCAGCGGCATCATCGGCCTGTTTATCGGCCCGGTGCTGCTGGCGGTCGGTTATCAGCTGTTCTGGCAGTGGGTCGATGATCAGCCCGAAGCCACAGCGCCGGCGGCTGACGACCAGCAACCCACCTGAGCACCCGCCGGGAGCCCCATGGGTTCCCGGCCCTTGCGGAGTCGCGCCCTTGGCCACTGCCCCCACCCGCCTGCTGCTATTGGCGGCCCTCGGCCTGAGCGGCTGCGTGCGCCTGGGCCCGGATTTCCAGACCGAGCCCGTGACATGGATCGAACACTGGAACAGCCCAGCACTGGAACACGCCAGCCAGCGTCAGCCCCAGGCTGACACCCAGCAATGGTGGACGGTGTTCGCCGACCCGGTGCTCAACCGCCTGATCGCCGAGGCCGATGCGCACAACCCGAGCCTGAAGATTGCCGGCCTGCGGGTCATCGAAGCCCGCGCGCAACTGGGCATCGCCCAGAGCGGCCGCTACCCGCAGGTGCAGCAGGCCAGCGCCGACAGCCTGTACCTGGACCGTAATCAATTCGGCGGACGCAACCCGCAGGACAGCAGTTTCTGGCAGCACAGCGCCGGTTTCGACGTGGGCTGGGAGCTGGATTTCTGGGGCCGCTTCAGTCGTGCCATCGAGTCCGCCGACGCCAGCTACTTCGCTGCCCAGGCCAATTATGAAGACGTGCTGGTGCTGCTGCGCGCGCAGATGGCCGACAGCTATTTCGCCCTGCGCACCGCCGAGGCGCGTCTGCAGATCGCCCGCGACAACGCCAAACTGCAAAAGCGCAGCTTCGAGATCACCGAGCGGCTGTTCAACAGCGGCAACAACGCCGAACTCGACCTGCAACAGGCCAAGACCCAATACCTGGGCACCCTCAGCAGCATTCCCGAGATCGAGAGCCAGGTGCTGCGCACCCGCAACGCCCTGGCCGTGCTGATCGGCCGACCGCCCAGCCAGCTGCCGGAACTGGCGACCAACACCGGACTGATTCCGCTGCTTGAACAGGCCGTGCTCGACGACGTACCCGCCAATCTGCTGCTACGGCGCCCGGACATCCGCGCCGCCGAACTCAAGGTAGCGGCCCAGTCCGCGCGTATCGGTATCGCCGAGGCCGACCTCTACCCAGCCATCACCCTGCTGGGCAGCATTGGCTGGTCGGCCAGCAGCGTCGACGGCGCCGCCGATAACCTCGACCTCGGTGGTGGCCCCAGCCTGCGCTGGAACGTCTTCGACTACGGCCGCCTAACCGACAACGTGCGGGTTCAGGATGCGCGCCTGCAACAACTGCTGGTGGCCTATCAGGACAGCGTGCTGCAAGCCGCCCGCGAGGCCGACGACGCCGCCACCGGGCTGAGCAAGGCCCTCGAGCGCGAGCGCATCCTCCGTGAAGCGGCGTTCTCGGCCCAGCGCTCGCTGACCCTGGCCAACGCCCAGTACCGCGAAGGCTACTCCGACTTCCAACGGGTGCTGGACGCCCAGCGTGCGCTGTTTGTGCAGCAGGACAGCTACCTGCTCAGCCGCAGCAGCGCGGTCAGCAACCTGATTGCCCTGTACAAAGCCCTCGGCGGCGGTTGGTACAGCCCGCAACCGCTGCTGGATGACGCCACCCGCAAACAGATGCAGGCCCGCACCGACTGGGGCGATATGCTCGACCCGCCAGCCCCAACCACCGCCAACCAGGTAACCCGCGATGAGTGACACCCCTGCCACCGCTCAATCGGCACCCGCACCCGCCGCCGACCCAGTGAAGAAAGGCGCCCGCTGGGTGGCCATCCTGATCGCCCTGAGCCTGCTCTGGTACTTCCTCGCCGACCGTTTCACCCCCTACACCCAGCAGGCGCGGGTGCAAGCCTATGTGGTGCCGGTGGCCAGCGAAGTGTCCGGGCGGGTGATCAAGGTGCAGGCGCACAACAACCAGGACGTCAACGCCGGCGACCTGCTGTTCGAGATCGATCCCGCGCAGTACCAGATCGTCGTCGACCGCGCCCGCGCCGACCTCGAATCGATGCGCCGGCAGATCGGCGCCAGCACCGCCGGCATCGACTCGGCCCTGGCCTCCCTACGCGCCTATCAGGCCAACGAACTGAAGGCCCGGCAAGACCGCGACCGCCTGGAACGCCTGTACCGCGAGGATGCCGGGACTATCTCCCTACGCCGCCTGGAGGTTTCCCGCGCCACCCACGAACAGGCCGTCAGCCAGGTCGCCGCCGCCCACGCCGAGGTGCAACGGGCCCGCGAACAACAAGGCGGCAGCGAGGACGACAACGCCAAGCTGCGCAGCGCCGCCACCGCCCTGAGCAAGGCCGAACTGGACCTGGCCAACACCCAGGTGCGCGCCCGCTCCGCCGGGCTGATCACCGACCTGCGCAGCGATGTCGGCCAGTTCGCCGCCGCCGGCAGCCCGCAGATGACCCTGATCGCCATCCACGACGTGTGGGTGAATGCCGAAATGACCGAGAACAACCTCGGCAAGGTTGAACCGGGCACACCGGTGGCCATCGTTCTTGACGCCTTCCCCGGCCAGGTATTTGCCGGCCGCGTGCGCAGCGTCGGCTATGGCGTCAGCGTCGGCAGCAGCACCGCCCCCGGCACCCTGCCGACAGTGCAGAACAGCCGTGACTGGCTGCGTCCGGCACAACGCTTTCCGGTGGTGGTGGAATTCATTCCCGGCGAGCTGGAAGCACGGCGCGGCATCCGCGTCGGCGGTCAGGCCGAGGTCATGGCCTTCCCCAGCAGCGGCAACCCGCTCAACCCATTGGGGCGACTGTTTCTGCGCCTCATGAGCCTGCTGTCCTATGCCTACTAAGGCCGCATTTGGCCACGGACACGGGCATGCCGACTAACCGCGACTGGCGCAGCCAGCGCGCGCTGCGCCTGGCCAGTGGCACAGCCCTGTGTCTGGCGATCAGCTTTGGCCTGGCGCTGCCGATCCCGTTTATCGCCCCACTGATCTGCCTGGCGCTGCTGGCCACCCTGCCCCGCCCGCTACCCCTAAAAGCCGGCATTGGTCTCGCGGTGCTCGCCGCCCTGACCACCGGCAGCGGTCTGTTGCTGATCCCGCTGCTGCGCTATTACCCGGCCAGCGGCGTGGCCATCATCGGCCTGTGCCTGTTTCTGGCCTTTCGCTATGGCCTGCGTGGCGGCAATCCGCTGCTGGTGAAGTTTCTGGTGATTGGCCTGACCCTGATCTCGGCCGCCGGCACCGCCGACTTCGGCCTCGCCGTGCTGGTCATCGAGGCCTTGGTCAAGGGCCTGCTGCTGGCGGTGCTGGTGGTGGGCGGCAGCCACTGGCTGTTCCCTGAGCCCGCCAACAGCCCAACACCGCCCCAACCCAGCCCGCTGCCTGCCGAAATGGCTAGCTGGGTGGCCCTGCGCGCCGCCCTGGTGGTGCTGCCGGCGTTTCTGCTGGCGCTGATCAACCCCGCCAGCTACATGCCGTTGATCCTCCAGGCGGTCAACCTCGGCCAACAGAGCTGCAGCACCTCGGCGCGCAACGCCGGCCGCGAGCTGCTGGGCTCGACCCTGCTTGGCGGGGTGCTGGCAATCGCCCTGTGGTGCGCCCTCGGCCTGTTCGTGCACTTATGGATGTTCTACCTGTGGCTGCTGCTGTTCGGCCTGCTGCTGGCGCGCAAACTGTTCGCCCTGAGCGCGACCCGGCAGAGCCCGGCCTTCTGGCTCAACAGCTTCACCACCATGATCATTCTGCTCGGCCAGTCGGTGCAGGACAGCGCCAACGGCAAGGACGTGGTCCAGGCCTTTGCCGTGCGCATGAGCCTGTTTATTGCCGTAACCCTGTACGCCTGCCTGATGGTTCAGTGGCTGGATCGCCAACGCCAACCCTCTTCCTTGTCCACCCCGCCCTGACGAGCCGCCCATGCTGATCAACCTGCTCACCGGCCTGCCGGTCATCCTCTTCTGCCTGGTCCTGCAAGCGCTGTTTATCTCCTGGTGCCTGCGCGCCTACCTGCGTTTTCGCCCCTACACCCTAGCCTCCAACGCCGTACTGCCGGACATCCTGGTGCTGTCAGCGGTGATGCTTCTGCTGATGCTCGGCAACTGCCTGCAAATGGCCCTGTGGGCAGGCCTGTTCGTGCTGCTGGGCGAGTTCGACAGCCTGGTCACGGCGCTGTATTTCTCCGGAGTGACCTTTGCCACCCTCGGCTATGGCGACCTGGTGCTGTCGCCGCAATGGCGCCTGCTCAGCGCCCTGGAGGCGGCCAACGGCATCCTCATGTTTGGCGTCTCCACCGCGGTGATGACCGCCGCCGTCAGCGACGTGTTCAAGCACAACCTGACCCGCCATCTGCGACAGCAGCCCTAAATACGGTTAACAGCTTCGCGGTCAAGACCGCTCCCACCAGATCCCGCCTGGAGGCGTAGCCCGGATAAAATCCGGGGGCGAACCTGCAGGGCAACGAGCTCTCCCTGATTTCATCCGGCTACAAACAATGCTTAAAACACCAGCCCTAAACGCAAACGCCCCGCACAAGGCGGGGCGTTTTTTTTAACCGGTGCGGATCAGTTCCAGCCGGCGCGGTCCATCAACTTGATGGCTTCCACCTGACGCTTGCCAGCCACTTCCATCGGCACGCTGTCGGCCTTGAAACTGCCCCAGGCGGCCACTTCTGCCGACGGTTTGATCGCCGGATTGGCCGGGAATTCCTGGTTGATATCGGCAAACAGGTTCTGCGCCTCGGGGCCGGTCATCCACTCCAGCAGCTTTTGCGCCTCGGCGGCATGGGGCGCGTACTTGGTCACGCCAGCGCCGGACAGGTTGACGTGCACGCCACGGTCAGCCTGGTTGGGCCAGAACAGTTTGACCTTGAGGTCCGGGTCCTGCTTGTGCAGACGGGCGAAGTAGTAAGTGTTGACCAGGCCCACATCGCACTGGCCGGCGTCGATGGCCTGCAGCAAGGCGGTGTCGTCGGCAAACACGTCGGTGGCCAGGTTATCCACCCACCCCTTGAGGATGGTTTCGGTCTTGGCCGCGCCGTGGGTTTCGATCAGGGTAGCGGTCAGCGACTGGTTGTAGACCTTCTTGCTGGTGCGCAGGCACAGACGGCTGGCCCACGCGTAATCGGCCAAGGCTTCGTAGGTCGACAACTCGGCAGGTTTAACCCGCTCGGTGGAGTAGACGATGGTCCGCGCGCGCAGCGACAGGCCAGTCCAGCTGCCGGTGCTGGAGCGGTATTGCGACGGAATGTTCTGCTCGATGACCGCCGACTGCAGCGGCTTGAGAATGCCCATCTGCTCGGCCTGCCAGAGGTTGCCGGCGTCCACGGTGATCAGCAAATCGGCCGGGGTGTTGGCGCCTTCGGCCTTCAGTCGCGCCATCAGCGGCGCTTCCTTGTCGGTGATGAACTTGACCTTGACCCCGGTCTTGGCCGTGTAGGCATCGAAAGCCGGTTTGATCAGCTCGTCGATTCGCGCGGTGTAAACCACCACTTCGTCGGCCGCCAACAGCGGCATCGACAGGGCGGAAAGGGTCAGGCTGGCAAGCAACGTCTGGCGCAGGCGCATGAAAACGACCTCGGGGAATGGAAACGGGACGAATAGTAATGAATGCTATTTAGGTTAGCAATTACTCTACTCCCATCCCGCACCGATCAATTGTCGCCAATCAATTCCAACGTAATTGAACGCAATTACAGACGCGCCAGCTCCGGCAGATCACCGGACAAGCCCAACGCCTGGCGGACAAACAGTGCCTTGGCTTCGTTGGCACCATCGACCAGATTCAGACCGCTGTTGCGCAGCCAGCGCAGTGGCAACGGATCGGCCTGAAACAGTCGCTCGAAGCCTTCCATGGCCGCCATCATCGCCAGGTTGTGCGGCATGCGGCGACGCTCGAAGCGACCAAGCACTTTGATATCGGCGAGGTTTTCGCCCCGCTCCAGCGCGTGCAGCAGCACTTCGGCAAGCACCGCGGCATCGAGGAAACCGAGGTTGACGCCCTGACCAGCCAGCGGGTGAATGGTGTGGGCGGCATCGCCGATCAAGGCCAGGCCAGGCTCCACATAACGTTTGGCGTGGCGTTGCCGCAGCGGAATGCAATGCCGTGGATCGCTCTCCAGCACATCGCCCAAGCGCCATTCAAAGGCCTTGCCCAGTTCGTGGCAGAAGGCAGCATCGTCCAGCACCATCAGCCGTTCAGCCTCGGCCGGAGTGGTCGACCAGACAATCGAGCACCAGTGTTCGGCATCATCAGCCTTGGCCAGCGGCAGGAAGGCCAACGGGCCGTCATCGGTGAAACGCTGCCAGGCGGTCTGCTGGTGAGGTTTGCTGCAACGCACGCTGGTGACGATGGCGTGGTGCAGGTAATCCCACTCACGGGTGGCGCAGCCGGCCAAGCGCCGCACCGCCGAATTGGCGCCATCGGCAGCAATGATCAAGGGCGCGCGCAGTTCACGGCCATCGGTCAGGGTCAGCAACCAGTCGTCACCGGAGCGGCGCAGTTGCTCCAACCGCGCGCCCGGCAGCAGGCCCAGATCGGCTTCATAGAGCGCGTCCAGCAGGCCGTCCTGCACCACGCGATTTTCGACGATATGGCCGAGCACCTCGGCATGCACGCTGGCCGCGGAAAAATGCACCTGGCCAGTGCCGGAACCGTCCCACACCTGCATCTCGCCGTAGGGGCTGGTGCGCCGTGCGGCGATCCCATCCCAGGCGCCCAGGCGCTCAAGAATGCGCTGACTGGCCGCCGACAAGGCGCTGACCCGCGGCTCGAACGCCGCGCTCTGATCGAAGGGTTTGACGCTCAGCGGCCCGCCATCCAGCAGCAGGATTTGCAGCCCGCTGTGTTGCAGGGCCAACGCCAGGGCGCTGCCAACCATACCGGCGCCCACAATGATCAGATCCGCACGCATGTGTATTCCTTAGGCTGCCTGCCGCTCACGCGGCTTGAGTCGTACGTAGAGGGTCTTGTGCACCCGCGCCACCAGCGTACCCTCGCCGTCCCGCACGTCCACGTGCAGTTCGGGCAGGTACTTGTCGCCCGCTGCGGTGTGGGTGCGAATGTCCGTCAACAGCGCTTCGTCGATGGCAAAGTTGGCGAACACCGGGCCTTTGCCCGGAGCGATAAAGTCGATACGCGCCGCCTTGTCCCAGACGATGTACTGGCGGCCGAGGCACTCCATCACCATCAGCATGAAAAACGGATCAGTCATCGAATACAGGCTGCCGCCGAACTGGGTGCCGACATAGTTGCGGTTGTACCAGCCCAGGCCCATTTTTACCTGCACCTGTTGGAAGTCCGCGCTGATATGCCGCACCCGCACGCCGGCGCCGATATAGGGCGGATAGAAGTTCAGCGCCCAACGCAGGAAGCGGGCCTTGCGGGCTAAGGTGCGTGCTTTCATCAATTCTGTCTCAAACGGAACGAGGCCCCAGGCCCATGGCCTGGCGAGCAAACCAGCGCTTGGCCGGCGGTAACAGGTCGAGGCCCAGCAGGCCCAGATTGCGCCCGGCCACCAGCAGCGGCTGACCGGTGGTGAACAGCTTGGTGACCTGATCGGAGAAGCCCACGGTCATCTGCTGATCGAGGCGCTGACGGTCGAGATAACCTTGCAGGCACGCCAGCTCGCCCAGGGGCGCGGTGCTGGCCAGCAAGCGACTCGGCCAACTCCAGGGTATCGCGCAGGGACAGGTTGTAACCCTGGCCGGCAATCGGATGCAGGCTGTGGGCGGCGTTGCCGAGCACCACCAGATGGGGACGCACCTGCTCCTGGGCCTCGACCAGCGCCAGTGGATACAGATGACGCGCACCGACCTTGCGCAGAGCCCCTAGGCGATAGCCAAAGGCGGCTTGCAGCTCATCCAGAAATGCCCGCTCGGGCAGCGCCGCCAGACGTTCAGCATCGGCACCCGGACGGGTCCAGACCAGCGCGCAGCGATTGTCCGCCAACGGCAGCATGGCCATCGGGCCAGCCTCGGTGAAGCGCTCGAAAGCCTGGCCCTGGTGCGCTTCACTGGGGGTGATATTGGCGATCAGGGCGCTCTGCTGATAGGGCCGCTGGGTCACGGCAATGCCCAGCTGCTCGCGCAGACCGGAGCGGCCGCCGTCGGCCAGAATGGCCAGGTCACACTCAAGGCTGGCGCCGTCCTTGAGGGTCAGGCGATAGCCATCGCCCAGGTTGTGCATGGCCAGCACTTCGTCAGGGCAGCGCCAGCTGATCACGTCTTTATCCAGGGCCTGCCACAGGCAATGGCCGAGCCAGGCGTTTTCCACCACATAGCCCAAGGCCGGCACACCTTCGTCAGCGGCACTCAAGCGTGCGGCGCCGAAGCGACCACGGTCGGACACATGGATCTGCGCAATCGGCTCGGCGCGCTCGCTGATGCTCGGCCAGATACCCAGGCGCTGGTAGATCTGCCGAGTGCCGTAGGACAGCGCGGTGGAGCGCGCATCGTAGCTAGGCTGATAACTGTCGCCGGGGGCGAAGGGCTCGATCAGCACGATCTGCCAGCCGCGGGCCTTGGCGCCGGCTTGCAGGGCCAGGGCCAGGCTGGCGCCGACCAGGCCGCCGCCGATGATCGCAAGCTGTACGCGACTCATCAGGCGACCACTGCGCGGGCGGACTGCGCCTCGGCCATCAGGGCTTCGACTTCAGCCACGGTCTTGGGTACGCCGCCGGTGAGAATCTCGCAGCCGCCCTTGGTTACCACCACATCGTCTTCGATGCGCACGCCAATACCGCGCCATTTCTTCGCCACGCTCTGGTTGTCGACGGCGATGTAGATGCCCGGCTCGACGGTCATGGCCATGCCGACTTCCAGCTCACGCCATTCGCCGCCGATCTTGTAGTCGCCAACGTCGTGCACATCCATACCCAGCCAGTGGCCGGCGCGGTGCATGTAGAAGGGTTTGTAGGCTTCGCTGGCGATCAGCTCATCCACCTCACCGCTCAGCAGGCCCAACTCCACCAGGCCGGCGGTGATCACTTGCACGGTGGCTTCGTGGGCGGCATTCCAGTGTTTGCCGGGGGCGATTTCCTTGAACGCCGCTTCCTGGGAGGCCAGCACCAGCTCGTAGATAGCCTTCTGCTCGGGCGAAAAGGTACCGCTGACCGGGAAGGTGCGGGTGATGTCGCTGGCGTAGCAGTCGATCTCGCAGGCGGCGTCGATCAACACCAGATCGCCGTCTTTCAGCAGCGCGTCGTTCTCGCGGTAATGCAGGATGCAGGCGTTCTTGCCGGCGGCGACGATCGAGCCGTAGGCCGGCATCTTCGCGCCGCCCTTGCGGAATTCGTAATCCAGCTCGGCTTCCAGGCTGTACTCATACAGCCCGGCGCGGCAGGCCTGCATGGCGCGTACGTGGGCACGGGCGGAAATGTCCGCAGCGGCCTTCATCACCTTCACTTCCGCCGCCGACTTGTACAAGCGCATGTCATGCAACAGGTGGTCGAGGGCGACAAACTCATTCGGCGGCTGTGCACCTTGGCGCGCCTTGGAGCGGATCACGTTGATCCACTCCATCAGATGACGGTCGAATTCCTGATGAATGCCGAGGGCGTAATAGACGCGCTCGCGGCCTTCGATCAGGCCCGGCAGAATCTCGTCGATGTCGCTGATCGGGAAGGCATCATCCGCGCCGTACTGGCTGATGGCGCCATCCTGGCCAGCACGCAAACCATCCCACAGCTCGCGCTCGGGGTTGCGCTCGCGGCAGAACAGCACGTACTCGCCATGCTCACGACCGGGAATCAGGGCCAGCACCGCTTCCTGCTCGGGGAAGCCGGTGAGGTACTGGAAGTCGCTGTCCTGGCGGTAGATATGCTCCACATCGCGGTTGCGGATATACACCGGCGCGGCCGGCAGAATGGCAATGCTGTTGGGCTCCATCTGCGCCATCAGCGCCTTGCGCCGACGGGCATATTCCGCTTTCGGGATGCAGGTCATAACGACTCTCGACTGATCAGTGCAGGGACGGTTTCGGCGCAGCGGCAAGCGGTTTGGCGCACTCGGCGAACAGCAGCAGCGGCGCTACGCGCAGGTACTCCATGACTTCCATATAGTCGTTCTCGCCGTCTTCGGACTCTTCCAGGGCGCTCTGCACCTGGGCGATAGCGGCCAGGTCCTGCAGCACTTCCATGGCCTCGGCCGACAACGCGGTGTCGCGAGCCGTCAGGCCAAAACCACCGAGGAAACCCTGGCACCACAAGCCCAAGGCCTGAGCGCGCTCCACCAGCGGCGCATCGTCGCCCGGCAACAGCAGCACCACGGTAACCTCGGAGCCGGACAGCTCGCCCTTGACCATTTCCTGCAGGCCGATCAGCGCCTGGCGCACGTTGTCCTGCGGCTCGCTGCCGAGCAGTTCGGTGGCATCCACCAGCCAAGGTTCGAGATCGAAGCCGGAACCGGCGCAACTGCGACCGAGCAACAGGCCATGCAGCTCGGCCGGCGAAACGGGTTGACCGCTGCTGGCGAGCAGGGTGGCGAAAGCGGCGTACGGGGAATTTTGAGTGGTCATCGGAATAGGTATCTGAACTAGGCGCCAGACGGCGCAATGACTAGAATGAAGGCCTCGTATCCTAGCACCGGCAGACGCGCCAAGACCATTCAAGGCGCTCGACGGGTTTGACCTCATGCCGAGCCGGACCTATATAGTTCCGCTCATTTACCGCCAAGTAGAGAGCCAATGGAAGACGCCGATCTGCGCGCACTGACGGCCAAACTGGAGCTACTGATCCAGAGTGTCGAGCACCTCAAGGTTCAGAACCGGCAACTGCGGGCGAGCGAAAAGGCCTGGCGCGAGGAACGCGCCCATCTGATCGAAAAGAACGAAATGGCCCGGCATAAGGTCGAATCAATGATTTCGCGCCTGAAAGCCCTGGAGCAAGACACATGACCCAAGCCAAGACCCTCACCGTGCAGATCCTCGACAAGGACTACTGCATTGCTTGCCCAGCGGACGAGCGCGCCAACCTGGAAAACGCCGCCCGTTACCTGGATGGCAAGATGCGCGAGATCCGCTCCGGCGGCAAAGTCATCGGTGCCGACCGGGTGGCCGTGATGGCCGCGCTGAACATCACCCACGACCTGCTGCACAAGAAGCAGCGCCTCGATCAACAGGCCGACGAAACCCGCGATTGCGTGCGTGACCTGCTCGGCCGCGTCGACAAGGCCCTGGCCACCCATCCGGATGACCAATAAGGCTGATGGCAGTCGAACATATTTGGGTATACTGGCCTCACCTCCCTGGTGTGTGCGCCAGTTGGCGATGTCCCTGAGCCGATTCGCACTACCCTGGGGGTTGCAAGTTGAGACCGGTGCGCATGTCCGCCAGACGGAAAGCCTAAAGGTTTCCTGCAACCTCCACCTTGAACTTTCGGGTTCAAGGGCCAAGCCGACAGCGGCACTCCGGGGAGTCATCTTTCAGCCTGCAGCGCCTGTAACGTCAAACCGCGCTGTCGCTCGGCAAAATCCGCAACACCGCCTCCGTGCAAATAGCCATCGCCATGAGTAATGCCACCGCGCCAAACCGCGCCCAGTTGCGCCGCCAATTGCGCGCTGCTCGTCGCACCCTCAGCCGTGCCCAGCAGCAACGCGCGGCCCGCAACCTGTACAAGCAACTGGCCCAGCACCCGACCTTTCGCCGCGCCCGGCACATCGCCCTGTACCTGCCCAATGACGGCGAGATCGATCCCGGCTGGCTGCTGCGCGCCGCCCAGCGCCGGGGCAAGATCACCTACCTGCCGGTACTCAGCGCCTGGCCGAAAACCAAGATGGTGTTTCAACGCATCAACCCGCAGGACACGCTGCGCCGCAACCGTTTCAGGATTGCCGAGCCATTAGCCAACCGCGCACGTCAGCGCAAGGTCTGGGCCCTGGACCTGATCTTGTTACCGCTGGTGGGGTTTGATGCCCACGGCGGGCGCCTAGGCATGGGGGGCGGCTTCTATGACCGCAGTCTGGCGCACAAAACGCGCCACCCAGGCATGCACAAGCCGCGGCTGCTAGGTCTGGCCCATGAATGTCAGAAAGTCGAGAAGTTGCCCACGGCCAGCTGGGATGTGCCTTTGCAGGCAACGGTGACCGATCAAGGCTGGTATGGCGTGGCGCGTCGTCCGGGTTGACGCGCAGGGGTTCAGGGTTGCTGCACCTGACTGACCGGCGCCGCGTCCTGGCGCTCCCACAAGCTCTGGGTGTAGCCGGTGGTGACCACCCCCAGACCAAAGACAATAACCAATACCCACAGTAAATCTGGCTTGCGTTTCATCGATTGCCCCCCCTTAAACTTGGCAAACTTCGCACGATGACCGGCGTTATTATTATTTTTCGCCGCAGAACGCAGCATAAGCGAGACTATCGTCCAACAACGTGAAGGCCTGCGCAAGTTTTGGCGTCACTCAACCGTCGGTCTGTCACATTTTTATTGCAGAGAGCTCCCACCGTGGCCCATTGGCTGATGAAATCGGAACCCGACGAACTGTCGATCCATGACCTGCAACGCCTTGGCCGGGCGCGCTGGGATGGGGTGCGCAATTATCAGGCGCGCAACTTCTTGCGCAGCATGCAGGTCGGCGAACTGTTCTTCTTCTATCACTCCAGCTGCCCGCAACCGGGAATTGCCGGCATTGGTCGGATTGCTGCCAGCGCCTATCCCGACCCCACCGCCCTCGAACCCGGCAGCCATTACTTCGACGCCAAGGCCAGCGCCGAGAAGAACCCCTGGAGCGCGATCGATGTCGAGTTCGTGGCCGCATTCCCAAACGTTCTCAGCCTGGCACTGCTGCGTAGCCAACTGGCCTTGAGCGACATGGCACTGCTGCAAAAGGGCAGTCGCCTGTCAGTGATGCCGGTAAGCGCCGAGCAGTGGCAGGCCATTCTCGCCTTGAGCTCCGAGGCGCGTTGATAAGTATCAACACAACTTTTGGCCAAAACCGGCAGACTGCAGACACTTGCTGCAGAAGGAACTCACATGTCTAGCTCGCACCGTCCCTCGCGTTTATTGGCGATCCCTCTGGTTCTGTTACTGGTCGCCGTCGCGGCCTTTGGCTACTGGCGCTCGGTCAGCAGCCAGTTGCCAGAAGGCCTGAGCATGGCCAACGGCCGCCTCGAAGCCACCGAAGTGCAGATCGCCAGTAAAACCCCTGGGCGTCTGGCCGAAGTGCTGGTCAACGAGGGCGACCGGGTGAGCAAGGATCAGCTACTCGCACGCCTCGACACCCGCACCCTGGAAGCCAGCCGCACCCAGGCCGAAGCCGAAGTGCTGCGGGCCAAGCAGACCTTGGCGGCAGCCGAAGCCAATGTGCAGCTGCGCCTCAGCGAACATCACCTGGCCGGCCAGGAGCTCAAGCGCACCACCGAATTGTTCCGCCGTAACTACGCCAGCCGGCAGCTGCTCGACCAACAGCAATCGCGCCTGGAAACAAGCGATGCTGCTGTTAACGCGGCCCAAGCTCAGGTCGGCGCCTTGCAAGCGGCGATTGGCGCCGCCGAGGCCCAGGTGGCTCAACTCACCAGCGAAATCGACGACAGCAGCCTGCTGGCGCCCATCGACGGCATCGTCCAGCTGCGCCTCGCCGAGCCGGGCGAAGTGCTCGGCGCCGGCGGTCGTGTGCTGCTGCTGATCGACGCCAACGATCAGTACATGAACCTCTACCTGCCCGCCGCCCAGGCCGGCGCCCTGGCGGTTGGCGATGAGGCGCGAGTGCTGCTCGACGCCCTACCGGAGCGCCCGCTGCCGGCCAAAATCACCTTTGTCGCGGCCAAATCGCAGTTCACCCCGAAAGAGGTGGAGACCCGCGATGAGCGGCAAAAGCTGGTATTTCGGGTCAAGTTGCGCCTGACTGATCCCGCCGCCGTACCCCAGGCCAAGCCCGGCATGCCCGGCGCCGGTTATGTGCGCACCCAGGCAATGGACTGGCCGGCCAACCTGCAATGAGCGAGCTCGCGGTTAAGGCCAGCGGTCTGGGCCATCGCTACGCGAAACAAACGGCGCTGGAAGGCATTGAATTCAGCATTGAGGCCGGTACCCGCTGCGCCCTGATCGGCCCGGATAGCGCAGGCAAATCCAGCCTGCTGGGCTTGATCGCCGGGGTGAAAATCCTCCAGCAGGGCGAGCTGGACGTGCTCGGCGGCAGCATCAGCGCGCGCCGCCACCGCACCAGCCTTTACCCGCGCATCGCCTATATGCCGCAAGGGTTGGGGCAGAACCTCTACCCCGAACTGTCGATCCGCGAAAACATCCAGTTTTTTGCCACCCTGTTCGGCCTCAGCAAAACCGACTTCAAACAGCGCCTGCCGCAGCTGCTCAGCGCCACTGACCTGACCCGCTTTGCCGAGCGCCCGGCCGGCAAACTCTCCGGCGGCATGAAGCAGAAGCTTGGCCTGTGTTGCGCGCTGATCCACGACCCCGACCTGCTGATCCTCGATGAGCCCACCACCGGCGTCGACCCGCTGTCACGGCGCAGCTTCTGGGAGCTGGTCGAGCAGGTGCGCCGCGAACGCCCGCAACTGACCCTGCTGGTGGCCACCGCCTATATGGAAGAGGCCGCGCAGTTCGAGCAATGCCTGATGCTCGATCGCGGCAAGCTGATCGCTCAAGGCGCCACGGCCGAACTCGCGGCAGCCACCCCGAGCGGCAAACTCGACGCGGCCTTCACCCACTTCCAGGGCGCCCAGGCTGGCGAACACCACGATTTGGTGATTCCGCCACTGGCCGCTGGCGAGGCAGAAACCGCCATCGAAGCCACAGACCTGACCCTGCGCTTTGGCGATTTCACCGCCGTCGACAAGGTCAGCTTTGCCATTCGCCGCGGCGAGATCTTCGGCTTCCTCGGCTCTAACGGCTGCGGTAAGACCACCACCATGAAGGTCCTCACTGGCCTGCTGGCCGCCACGGAGGGCAGTGCCAAGCTGTTCGGCAAACAGGTGGATGCCAAGGACTTGGCAACCCGCAAGCGCGTCGGCTTTATGTCGCAGAGTTTCTCGCTGTACGGCGAGCTCAGCGTGCAGCAGAACCTGGAGCTGCACGCACGCCTGTTCGATCTACCGACCGCCGAGGGCGTGGCCCGCAGCCAGGCGCTGATGCAGCGCTTCGGCCTCACCGAGGTGGCTCAGCAGCAATCCGGCGAGCTGCCTCTCGGCGTGCGTCAGAGGTTATCCCTGGCGGTGGCGGTGCTGCATAAACCGGAGGTGCTGATCCTCGATGAGCCCACGTCCGGCGTCGATCCGGCGGCCCGCGATGACTTCTGGCGGCTGCTGATCGAACTGTCACGCGAGCAGGGCGTGACCATCTTTCTCTCCACCCACTTTATGAACGAGGCCGAACGCTGCGACCGCATCTCACTGATGCACGCCGGCCAGGTGCTCGCCTGCGACACCCCCGCCGCGTTGCAGCAGCAGTTCGCCGGCGCCACCCTGGAAGATGCCTTTATCACCTGCCTGGAGCAGGCCCAGGCTGCAGCTCCGACTGACAAAGCCGGCCAACCCGCCGAACCCAGCGAGAAGGCGGCCCCCGAGCACGAAGCCAAAACTACGCCCACCGCCAACACTCCCGTGCCGGTCAGCCCGCGCTTCAGCCTGCGGCGTCTGCGTGCGGTGGCGGTGCGCGAAGGCAAGGAGCTGCGCCGCGACCCGGTGCGCCTGGCGTTCGCCCTGCTCGGCTCGATGTTTATGATGGTGATCTTCGGCTATGGCATCTCCCTGGACGTGGAGAACCTGCGCTTCGCCGCTTTCGACCAGGACAACTCAGCACAGAGCCGCAGTTACCTGGAAGCCTTCCGCGGCTCGCGCTACTTCGAGGAGCACGCCACCGTCAGCTCGCCACAAGAGCTGCACCAGCGCCTGCAACGCTCAGAGGTGAAGATCGTCCTGGAAATCCCGCCCGGCTTCGGCCGCGACCTGTATGCCGGGCGCCAGCCGCAGGTGGCGGTGTGGCTGGATGGCAGCATGCCGTTCCGCGCCGAAACCAGCCGCAACTACATCGAAGCCGTGCACCTGGAAAACCTCACCGCCCTGGCCGCCAACAGCAGCAGCACATCGAGCACAGCAACGGCCAGCGCCGGCCTGGAAACCCGCTTTCGCTACAACCAAGACGTGGTCAGCGTGAACGCCATCGGCCCCGGCGTGATGGCGCTGATTCTGGTGTTTATCCCGGCCATGCTCACCGCCCTCGGCGTGGTGCGCGAGAAGGAGCTGGGCTCGATCAGCAACTTCTACTCCACCCCGCTCAGCCGCCTGGAGTTCCTGTTCGGCAAGCAGCTGCCCTATATCGCCGTCAGCCTGCTCAACCTGGCGTTGCTGGTGGCCATCAACCGCTGGCTGTTTGGCGTGCCGCTGAAGGGCAGCGTACTGACCCTGGCCTTCGGCGGCTTTTTGTATGTGCTGGCGACCACCAGCCTCGGCCTTCTCATCTCGGCGTTCACCAAGACTCAGATTGCGGCAATCCTCGGCACCATGATTCTCACCAGCCTGCCGACCATCCAGTTTTCCGGGCTGATCGTGCCGCGCTCATCCCTGGCCGGCGGCGCGGCGCTGATGGGCGATCTGTTCCCGGCCGGTTACTTTCTCGACGTCGCCGTCGGCACCTTCACCAAAGCCCTCGATATACGCCAACTGTGGCCCCAGTGCCTGGCCCTGTTCGGCTTCTTCGTGGTGTTCACCGGCCTCAGCGTGGCCTTGCTGAAAAAGCAGGAGGCTTGAGATGAAACGTCTGGCGCACATCTACCGCCTCGGCCTGAAAGAACTCACCAGCCTGCGTCACGACAGCGTGCTGCTGGTCTTCCTGCTGTATGCCTTCAGCGTGGCCATCTACATGCCGGCCAAGGGCTCGATCATGGGCGTGCACAACGCCAGCGTGGCGATCGTCGACGAGGACCGCAGCGCCCTCTCGCGCAAGCTCGCCGACGCCCTGCTGCCACCGGAATTCCAGGCACCCGTGCCGCTGACCTACGACAAGATGGACAGCGCCCTGGACAACGCCGACTTCACTTTCGTCCTCAACGTGCCGCCCAACTTCCAGAGCGACCTGCTGGCCGGCCGCCAGCCGCAGGTGCAACTCAATGTCGACGCCACCGCCATGAGCCAGGCCTTTATGGGCGCCGGTTACCTGGGGCGGATTTTTCAGCGCGAGCTGCTGGAGTACAGCCAGCAGGCGACCCCCAGCCCGATCGGCATGACCACCCGCGCGCTGTTCAACCCCAACCTGGAGGGCGGCTGGTTCCTGGCGGTGATTCAGATCGTCAACAACATCACCATCCTCGCCATCATCCTCACCGGCACCGCGCTGCTGCGCGAGCGCGAGCACGGCACCCTCGATCACCTGCTGGTGCTGCCGCTGACGGCGCTGGAGATCATGCTGGCGAAGATTCTCAGCAACGCCCTGGTGGTGGTGTTGTGCACCTGGGTGTCACTGGAGTTGGTGGTCAAAGGCTTGATTGGCGTGCCGCTGGCTGGGCCGCAGCCGATGTTTCTCGCGGTGACCGCGCTGTACCTGTTTGCCAGCACGGCGCTGGGGATTTTCCTCGCCACCCTGGCACGCTCGATCCCGCAGTTCGGCCTGCTGAGCATCCCGGTGATTATCCCGATGCTACTGCTCTCGGGCGGCACCACACCGCTGGACAGCATGCCGACCTGGCTGCAGTGGGTGATGCAGGTGTCGCCCTCGACCCACTTTGTCAGCCTGTCCCAGGCGATCCTGTTCCGCCATGCCAGCCTGGAGCTGATCTGGCCGGAGCTGCTGGCCCTGACCAGCATCGGCCTGGTGTTCTTCGCCATCGCCCTAGGGCGCTTTCGCAAGAGTTTGGCGGCCTAAAAGCGCTATGAAGGTATTGCCCCGGATTGCATCCGGGCTACAGGTCTGCGCGGGAGTTTGACAGCCTGACGACGGAGAAAGCGTAGCGAGCGAAGGTTAAGCAAGGCGGCGGAGCTGGGAAAAAGCGGAGTTGGCTGGTGCCAATGAGCATTTTTCCCAACTCCGCCAACGCAGCATAACCGAGCGCAGTAGCTTCCTTATTGCAGGATCAGGTTGTTGAACAGCAGATCTTCAACATAGGGCTTGCCCTCTTCCTGCTCCAGCACCTGCTGCACTTGCTTAAGGGCCTCCTGACGAAGTTTTTCCTTGGCGTCCATGCTGCCGAGGGTTTCGTCGGTCTGCTGGGAAAACAGCTGCACCAGCTGATTGCGGATCAGCGGTTCGTGGTATTTAACCTTCTCCTCAGCCTCGCTGCCGGTGACTTTCAGGGCGATGTCGGCCTTGTAGAACTTCATCTTCATACCGGAGCTGTAGTTGCCCACCAGCGCCGGGATGATGCCGACGTACATGACTTTCGGCGCGGCGTTTTCGCCCTCTTCTTTTTTCTCTTCATTGGCCAATGCCGCAAACGGCAGGGATAGGGCCAGCAACAGTGCGATGAAAGCTTTCACGGAGGTCATTCCTGAGAGGGGTGGTGCCTAGAGTAGGTCCTAGCATAGCCATTGCCGTCGTCGCACCCAAGCCCAATGCTTATAGAGTGCCATCAGAAGCGACCATGCTCGTTGACCAGCGACCACCGCTGCCTACACTGGGCGACCATAACAACTAACGGAGTAGCCCCATGAAAGCCGTGCTGTGCAAAGCCTTCGGCCCTGCCGAAACCCTGGTGCTGGAAGACGTTGCCAGCCCTGAGGTGAAGAAAACCGAGATCGTGCTGGACGTGCATGCTGCCGGGGTCAACTTCCCGGACACCCTGATCATCGAAGGCAAGTATCAGTTCAAGCCGCCCTTCCCATTTTCTCCGGGTGGCGAAGCGGCCGGCGTAGTGGCGGCAGTCGGCGAAAAAGTCAGCCATGTCAAAGTCGGTGACCGGGTCATGGCCCTGACCGGCTGGGGCAGCTTTGCCGAACAGGTGGCGGTGCCGGGTTACAACGTCATGCCGATTCCGGCCAGCATGGACTTCAACAGCGCGGCCGCCTTCGGCATGACCTACGGCACCTCGATGCACGCCCTCAAGCAGCGCGCCAACCTGCAGCCGGGCGAGACCCTGCTGGTACTCGGGGCATCGGGTGGTGTAGGCCTGGCCGCAGTGGAAATTGGTAAGGCCATGGGCGCCAAGGTGATCGCCGCCGCCAGCAGTGCGGAGAAACTGGCGGTGGCCAAGGCCGCCGGTGCCGATGAGCTGATCAACTACAGCGAAACCAGCCTGAAGGACGAAGTGAAGCGCCTGACCGGCGGCCAGGGTGTCGACGTGATCTACGACCCGGTAGGCGGCGACCTGTTCGACCAGGCCATTCGCAGCATCGCCTGGAACGGCCGCTTGCTGGTGGTGGGCTTTGCCAGCGGGCGCATCCCGGAGCTACCGGTCAACCTCTGCCTACTCAAGGGCGCAGCAGTGCTCGGAGTGTTCTGGGGCGCGTTCGCCCAGCGCCAGCCGCAGGACAACGTTGCCAACTTCCAGCAGCTGTTCGCCTGGCACGCCGAAGGCAAGGTCACACCGCTGGTGTCGCAAGTCTTCCCGCTGGAACAGGCCGCCGAGGCGATCAATGCCCTCGGCCAGCGCAAGGCAGTGGGCAAAGTCGTGGTGCAGGTGCGCTAAGCACGCCGCTCGGTAGCCCGGATGAAATCCGGGAGCCGAGTCGCCTGCATCCCGGATTTCATCCGGGCTACACGACTGAACCGCGTTTCGTAGGATGGGTTGAGCGCAGCGATACCCATCCTACGTGAAGAACAAGGCCGTCCGAGGGCGGCCTTTTCTATTCCAGCGATTCAATCGCGTGGCGCGTAGGCAAACACGTCGGCGCGCATCTGCTGAGCATCCATACCCGCTTCCACCAGGGCATCCAGAGTGGCGTAGACCATTCCCGGCGAACCACTGGCATACACGTGCAAGGGCTTGAGGTCGGCAAAGTCTTCACGCACCGCCGCATGCAGTAAACCCCGACGGCCCGGCCAGCGCGGGTCTTCACTGACCACCCGCTGTACACGCAGATTGGCCAGGGTCTGCCACTCCTGCCAATGCGGCAGCTCATAGAAATCCGCCGCCGTACGCGCGCCCCAGTAGAGGTGCACCGGGTATTTGAAGCCGGCCGCACGACAGTGCTCGATCAGGCTGTGCATCTGCGCCATGCCCGTGCCCGCGGCAATCAGCACCAACGGCCCTTCCGGCAACTCGGCCAAATGAGTGTCGCCGAAAGGCAACTGAATGCGCGCCAAGCCGTCGCGCTGCAATTGGGCCAGCAACTCCAGGCTGCTGGCTTCGCGCCCGAGGATATGCAGCTCCAACTCGCGCCCGCAGTGCGGCGCCGAGGCCAGGGAAAAGGCCGCCGGCTCGCTGCCCGCCCGCTCGATCATCAGGTACTGCCCGGCGTGATAGCGCGGCACCTTGCCCGCCGGCGTACGCAAGCGCACCCGCCAGACATCACCGCCAATCTCGGCACACTCGATTAACTGACAACTGAGCCGATGCTGCGGCAACTCGCCCGGCGCCAGCACGCCATCCCAGTGCAACAGGCAGTCTTCCAGCGGTTCGGCCAGGCAGGTGAACAGCTCGCCATGCTCGCGCTCTTCGCCGCTCTGGCGCACCCGCCCCTGAATCAGCAAGGCCGCGCAGATATGGCAATTGCCGTTGCGACAGCTTTGCGGGCAGTCATAACCGAGGCGCCGCGCGCCATCGAGAATGCGCTCGCCGGGTTGCAACTGGAGGACTGCACCTGAGGGTTGCAGGGTGATGGCTCAAGGAGGGGGAAGGGAAATATAAGGGATTAAAAAATTTCCCCAATTTTCGTTCATCAGTCGATCCCCAACTCGGCCCACATGGCGTCAACGCGCTGCTTGATGGCCTCGTCCTGAACGATGGCGCGGCCCCATTCGCGATTGGTTTCACCCGGCCATTTGTTCGTCGCATCCAGGCCCATTTTCGAACCCAGGCCGGAGATCGGCGAAGCGAAGTCGAGGTAGTCGATTGGCGTGTTGTCGATCAGCACCGTGTCGCGCTTGGGGTCCATGCGCGTGGTGATGGCCCAAATCACGTCATTCCAGTCACGGGCATTGATGTCGTCATCGGTGACGATAACGAACTTGGTGTACATAAACTGGCGCAGGAAACTCCACACCCCAAGCATTACGCGCTTGGCGTGGCCGGGGTACTGCTTCTTGATGGTGACCACCGCCATGCGGTACGAGCAACCTTCCGGCGGCAGGTAGAAGTCGACGATCTCGGGAAACTGCTTCTGCAGGATCGGCACGAACACTTCGTTCAGCGCCACACCGAGAATCGCCGGCTCATCCGGCGGACGGCCGGTGTAGGTGCTGTGATAGATCGGCTTTTGCCGGCGGGTGATGCGCTCGACGGTAAACACCGGGAAGGTATCGACTTCGTTGTAGTAACCGGTGTGGTCGCCGTAAGGCCCTTCCGGCGCAGTTTCGCCAGGATGAATCACCCCTTCGAGGACGATCTCAGCACTGGCCGGCACCTGCAGGTCGCTACCACGGGCCTTGACCAGTTCGGTGCGATGACCGCGCAGCAGGCCGGCGAACGCATACTCGGACAAAGTGTCCGGCACGGGCGTAACAGCGCCGAGAATGGTCGCTGGATCAGCGCCCAGGGCCACGCACACCGGGTAGGGACGATCCGGGTACTTCTCGCACCACTCACGGAAATCCAGGGCGCCGCCGCGGTGGCTGAGCCAGCGCATGATCACCTTGTTGCGGCCGATCACCTGCTGACGATAGATACCGAGGTTCTGCCGCTCTTTATTTGGCCCCTTGGTGATGGTCAGGCCCCAGGTAATCAACGGGCCAACATCGCCCGGCCAGCAGGTTTGCACCGGCAGCTTGGTGAGGTCGACGTCGTCGCCCTCCTCGATCACTTCCTGGCAAGGTGCGTCCTTGACCACCTTGGGCGCCATGGCCAGCACCTTGCGAAAGATCGGCAGCTTGCTCCAGGCATCCTTCAGGCCTTTGGGCGGCTCGGGCTCCTTGAGAAAGGCCAGCAGCTTGCCGATTTCGCGCAGCTCGCTGACGTCTTCCGCGCCCATGCCCAAGGCCACGCGCTTGGGCGTGCCGAACAGGTTGCCGAGCACCGGCATGTCGAAACCCGTGGGGTTTTCAAACAGCAGCGCTGGGCCGCCCTTGCGCAGGGTGCGGTCGCAGATTTCGGTCATTTCCAGCACGGGTGAAACCGGCGCGCTGATACGCTTGAGTTCGCCGCGCTGTTCAAGACCGCGGATAAAGTCGCGAAGGTCGCGATACTGCATGCTAGAGCCCCATTTGCGGCGCACGAGTCGAAGGCTAAAGTTTAGCGCCGAACTCGGTTATTCAGAAGAAGCAATCAGCCAGCGCCAGTGGCAGACAGACAAAAGCCGGGTTTCCCCGGCTCTTGTGCGCTGCAACAGACTGACGCTTATTTGCGCTTCATGGACATGAAGAACTCTTCGTTGGTCTTGGTCTGCTTCAGCTTGTCGAGCAGGAAATCGATCGCGGCGATTTCGTCCATCGGGTGCAGCAGCTTGCGCAGAATCCACATGCGCTGCAGCTCGTCTTCGGCGGTCAGCAACTCTTCGCGGCGGGTACCGGATTTGTTGATGTTGATGGCCGGGAACACGCGCTTCTCGGAAACCCGGCGATCGAGGATCAGCTCCATGTTGCCGGTGCCCTTGAACTCTTCGTAGATCACTTCGTCCATCTTCGAGCCGGTTTCCACCAGCGCGGTGGCGATAATGGTCAACGAACCGCCTTCTTCGATGTTACGCGCGGCGCCGAAGAAGCGTTTCGGCTTCTCCAGGGCGTGGGCGTCGACACCACCGGTGAGGACCTTGCCGGAGCTCGGGATCACGGTGTTGTAGGCACGCGCCAGACGGGTGATGGAGTCGAGCAGGATGACCACGTCTTTCTTGTGCTCAACCAGACGCTTGGCCTTCTCGATCACCATTTCGGCCACTTGCACGTGGCGAGTTGGCGGCTCGTCGAAGGTCGAGGCAACCACTTCGCCGCGCACAGTGCGCTGCATTTCGGTCACTTCTTCCGGACGCTCATCGATCAACAGCACGATCAGGTGGCATTCCGGATTGTTGCGCGCGATGTTGGCGGCAATGTTCTGCAGCATGATGGTCTTACCCGCTTTCGGCGGAGCAACGATCAGGCCGCGCTGACCTTTACCGATGGGAGCACACAGGTCGATGACCCGGCCGGTAAGGTCTTCCGTGGAGCCGTTACCGGCTTCCATCACCAGACGCTTGGTGGGGAACAACGGCGTCAGGTTTTCGAACAGGATCTTGTTCTTGGCGTTTTCCGGACGGTCGTAGTTGATCGTGTCGACCTTGAGCAGGGCGAAATAACGCTCGCCTTCTTTCGGCGGGCGGATCTTGCCAACGATGGTGTCGCCGGTACGCAGGTTGAAACGACGGATCTGGCTGGGCGACACGTAGATGTCGTCTGGGCCGGCCAGGTAGGACGAGTCAGCGGAGCGCAGGAAGCCGAAGCCGTCCTGGAGAATCTCCAGCACGCCATCACCGGAAATTTCCTCGCCGCCTTTAGCGTGTTTTTTCAACAACGAGAAAATCACATCTTGCTTGCGCGAACGGGCCATATTTTCTATGCCCAGTTGTTCGGCCATTTCCAGCAGTTCGGTAATCGGCTTTTGCTTGAGTTCGGTCAGATTCATAGGAATGACGTAATCACGAGGAGAGAGGTAAGCACTTGGCTTAAGAGGCCGCGCCGCGAGGAAGGCGACAAGATCGCTACACTGGATTCGCATTCAGAATGCGTCGGCGACGGCTGGTAGAGGGCAACGGAGAAACCGTTGCGAGCCGAATGTAACACCGGCTTTAGGCAGCCGTCCAGCCTTCCAATAGAAAAAGCCCCGCAGTTTGCGGGGCTTTTAGTACAACGCTGATCGGCGGCAGCGCCGCACGCAATCAGATGTTGGCGTCGAGGAACGCAGCCAGTTGCGACTTGGACAAGGCGCCCACTTTGGTGGCTTCGACGTTGCCGTTCTTGAACAGCATCAGGGTCGGAATGCCACGCACGCCAAACTTCGGCGGGGTGTCCTGGTTTTCATCGATGTTCAATTTGCACACTTTCAGTTTGCCCTGGTAGGTCTGGGCAATTTCGTCCAGTACCGGCGCAATCATCTTGCACGGGCCACACCATTCAGCCCAGTAATCGACCAGTACTGCGCCTTCAGCCTTGAGCACATCCTGTTCGAAGCTGGCGTCAGTAACATTGGTGATGAATTCGCTCATGGAAAATCTCCGCGGTCGCAAGCAATAAGTGACGCGCATGATAGCCCGCCTTGACGCTCGCTGAAAGGCGCAGACGATTAAGCCTAGCTATCGCCATAGCGGTTAGAATCGATCAACCGCCCAGATCACGCGGCGCGACATTGCGCCGCGGCCACCTGACGCGACCGGGCGTAAACCCCTATCATGGCGAGATCTTGCCGTTCCGCATCGAGACCTATCAACCATGCTGCAAGCCGCTGCCAAGCACTTTTCCATGATCGCCGCCATTGACCTGGGCTCCAACAGCTTCCATATGGTTCTGGCCAAAGCCGATCATGGCGAGATCCGCATCCTTGAGCGCCTCGGCGAAAAGGTTCAGCTGGCCGCCGGCATCGATGAGCAACGCTTAATGAGCGAAGAAGCCATGCAGCGCGGCCTCGACTGCCTGCGTCGCTTTGCCCAGCTGATCATCGGCCTACCGGAAGGTGCGGTGCGCATCGTCGGCACCAACGCCCTGCGCGAAGCGCGCAACCGCGGCGAATTTATCCGCCGCGCCGAAGCCATTCTGGGCCACCCGGTGGAAGTTATTTCTGGCCGCGAAGAAGCGCGCCTGATCTACCTCGGCGTCTCCCACAGCAGTGCCGACACCCCCGGCAAACGCCTGGTGGTGGACATCGGCGGCGGCAGCACCGAATTCATCGTCGGCCAACGCTTTGAGCCGCTGCTGCGCGAAAGCCTGCAGATGGGCTGCGTCAGCTTCACCCAGCGTTACTTCCGCGACGGCAAGATCACCCCGGCACGTTATGCCCAGGCCTACACCGCCGCCCGCCTGGAGCTGATGGGCATCGAGCACGCCCTGCGCCGCCTCGGCTGGCAGGAAGCCCTGGGCGCCTCGGGCACCATTCGCGCCATTGGCCTGGTGCTCAAGGAAGCCGGGCAAGGCAACGGCGGGATCAACCCGACCGGGCTGACCTGGCTCAAGCGCAAAGTGCTGAAGCTGGGCGAAGTCGACAAACTGGATTTGCCCGGCATCAAACCCGACCGCCGAGGGATTTTCCCGGCCGGCCTGGCGATCATGGAAGCCATCTCCGACGCCCTGTCGCTGGAGGGCATGAGCCACTCCGAAGGCGCGCTGCGTGAGGGCGTGCTTTATGACCTGCTAGGCCGTCATCAGCATGAGGACGTGCGTGAGCGCACCCTCAGCGCCCTGCAGGAGCGCTACCACGTCGACCTGGAGCAAGCCGCGCGGGTCGAGGAAAAAGCCTTGTCGGCATTTGATCAAGTGGCCGCCGACTGGGGCCTGGACGACGAGTGGCGCGACCTGCTGATCTGGGCCGCGCGGGTCCATGAAATCGGCCTGGATATCGCCCACTACCACTACCACAAACACGGCGCCTACCTGATCGAGCACTCGGACCTGGCCGGTTTCTCGCGCCTCGACCAGCAGATGCTGGCCCTGCTGGTGCGTGGCCATCGGCGCAATATCCCCAAAGACAAGCTCAGCGACTTCGCCGATCAAGGGCAAAGCCTGCTGCGCCTGTGCGTGCTGCTGCGCTTCGCCATCCTCTTCCACCACATCCGTGGCAGTCAGGAAATGCCCAAGGTCGCCCTCCAGGCCGGCCCGCAGAGCCTCGACATACGCTTCCCGGCCGACTGGCTGGAGGCCAACCCGCTGACTCAAGCCGACTTTGCCCAAGAAGCCGACTGGCTGAAACGCATCGGCTTTACCCTGCGCATCAGCTAGCCATCGGCATGGACGCCACGGCAACTCTGCTAGGTTCAGAACGGCGGACCCCCGTACGCAAGCTCAGCCCATCCCCCCGCCCCAGCCACCCCCCAACCCCCGCCCCCCCCTTCCACCCCCCCCCCCCCCCACCCCCCCGCCCCCCCACAAACACCCGGCCCCCCACGAGCACCCGAGCCCCACCCACCCCCCCGGAGGCACCGCCCCCCCGGCGCCGCCACCCACGACCCCGCGCGACGCGCACTCCCACCCCACCGGGCCCCACGGCGCACCCCCCCACCCCCCATTCCCCCATCCCCGGCTAGTTCACCACCACCCAGCCCCCCCCCCCCCCCAACGCAACCCCCCCCCCCCCCCCGTGCCGCCCCCCGCCCCCCCCCCCCCACCCCCCCCCCCCCCCCCCCCCCCCCCCCCCCCCCCCCCCCCCCCCCCCCCCCCCCCCCCCCCCCCCCCCAGCCCCCCCCCCCCCCCCCCCCCCCCCCCCCCCCCCCCCGCCCCCCCCCCCCCCCCCCCCCCCCCCCCCCCCCCCCCCCCCCCCCCCCAGCCCCCCCCCCCCCCCCCCCCCCCCCCCCCCCCGCCCCCCCCCCCCCCACCCCCCCCACCCCCACCATCAGGCACAAAAAAGCCCCGGCAGACGCGCTGCGCGGGGCCTGTTCAGGCGTGCGGCGTTTAACGCACCGGCGGCAAGCTGGTGAGCTTCTCCAGCAAGGTCGCCTGGGCATTGCGGTGGTGCTGATTGCCGCTGGGGGTATGGCGCACATAACGGCCATCGGGCTGCAGAATCCAGCTCTGGGTGTTGTCGGTCAGGTAGGTCTCCAGCTCCTTCTTGACCCGCAGAATCAGGCGCTTGCCTTCGATCGGGAAGCAGGTCTCGACGCGCTTGTCGAGGTTGCGCTCCATCAGGTCGGCACTCGACAGGTACAGCTGCTCTTCACCACCGTTGTAGAAGTAGTAGATGCGGCTGTGTTCGAGGAAGCGACCGATGATCGAGCGCACCTGAATATTGTGCGACACGCCCGGCACGCCCGGACGCAGGCAGCACATGCCGCGCACCACCAGGTCGATCTTCACCCCGCACTGACTGGCCTTGTACAACGCGCGGATGATCTTCGGATCAGTCAGCGAGTTGATCTTGGCCATGATGTGCGCCGGTTTGCCATCACTGGCGAACTGGGTTTCCCGCGCGATCATGTCGAGGATGCCCTTCTTCAGGGTGAAGGGCGCGTGCAGCAGCTTCTTCATGCGCAGGGTCTTGCCCATGCCGATCAGCTGGCTGAACAGCTTGGACACGTCCTCGCACAGCGCCTCATCCGAGGTCAGCAGGCTGTAGTCGGTGTACAGCTTGGCATTGCCGGCGTGGTAGTTGCCGGTGCCAAGGTGCGCATAGCGGACGATCTCGCCGCTCTCGCGGCGCAGAATCAGCATCATCTTGGCGTGAGTCTTGAACCCGACCACGCCGTAGATCACCACCGCACCGGCGGCCTGCAGACGGCTGGCCAGGGCCAGGTTGGACTCTTCGTCAAAACGCGCGCGCAGCTCGATCACCGCAGTGACTTCCTTGCCGTTGCGCGCCGCTTCCACCAGCGCATCGACAATTTCCGAGTTGGCCCCGGAACGGTACAAGGTCTGCTTGATGGCCAGCACGTGCGGGTCTTTAGCGGCCTGGCGCAGCAGGTCGACCACCGGGGTGAACGACTCGAACGGGTGCAACAGGAGGATGTCCTGCTTGCTCACCACGTTGAAAATGTTCTCGCTGTTCTGCAGCGCCTTGGGGATCACCGGGGTGAACGGCTTGCACTGCAGCTCCGGGTGACTGGCCAGACCGGTGATGCTGAACAGGCGCGTGAGGTTGACCGGGCCATTAACCCGATACAGCTCGCTGCTACTGAGGCTGAACTGCTTGAGCAGGTAATCCGACAAATGCTGCGGACAGGTATCGGCCACTTCCAGGCGCACCGCATCGCCATAACGGCGCGAGAACAGCTCGCCGCGCAGAGCGCGGGCCAGGTCTTCGACGTCCTCGGTGTCCACCGACAGGTCGGCGTTACGGGTCAGGCGGAACTGGTAGCAACCCTTGACCTTCATGCCCTGGAACAGGTCATCGGCGTGGGCGTGGATCATCGACGAGAGGAATACGTAGTTGTCGCCGGGACCACCAACATCCTCCGGCACCTTGATCACCCGTGGTAGCAAACGCGGGGCCGGGATGATGGCCAGACCAGAGTCGCGGCCGAAGGCATCGATACCCTCCAGTTCGACGATAAAGTTCAGACTCTTGTTCACCAGCAGCGGGAACGGATGCGTTGGGTCGAGGCCGATCGGGGTGATGATCGGCGCGATCTCATCGCGGAAATAGCGGCGCACCCAGGCCTTCAGCTTGAGGGTCCAGTTGCGTCGGCGGATAAAGTTGATGTGATGCTTAGCCATTGCCGGCAGCAGCACATCGTTAAGGATGGCGTACTGGCGATCGACCTGTTCATGCACCAGCTCGGCAATTCGCGCCAGCGCCTGATGGGGCTGCAGGCCATCGGCACCGGCCTGTTCGCGGGCGAAGGTAATCTGCTTCTTCAGGCCCTGCCACACGAATCTCGAAGAACTCATCCAGGTTACTGGAGAAGATCAGCAGGAACTTCAACCGCTCCAGCAGCGGATAGGACTCGTCCAGTGCCTGCTCCAGCACGCGGATGTTGAACTTCAGCTGCGACAACTCGCGGTGAATATACAGGCTGCTGTCATCCAGCCCTGGCACCACGTAGGCGGCAGGGCTCTGGGCCACCACCTCCGGCGCAGCTGGCGCCTCAACGACAGGCGCCTCCACGGGCAGTTCTTCGGGGGTCAAGTCAGCGCTGGGGCCTTCGGTATTCATGGGTTCTTCCTGTGGGCGTTCTAGCCCTGTTTAAGCAACTGTGCCGCGCGTTTGGCGAAATAGGTCAGGATGCCATCGGCACCCGCGCGCTTGAAAGCGGTCAGGGATTCGAGGATCACCGCCTCGCTCAACCAGCCATTCTGAATGGCGGCCATGTGCATGGCGTACTCACCGCTGACTTGATAGACAAAGGTCGGCACGCGAAATTCCGTCTTCACCCGCTGGAGGATATCCAGATAGGGCATGCCTGGCTTGACCATGACCATGTCAGCGCCTTCGGCGAGGTCCGCCGCCACTTCATGCAAGGCCTCGTCGGCGTTGGCCGGGTCCATCTGGTAGGTGTTCTTGCTGCCCTTGCCGAGGTTGGCGGCCGAGCCCACGGCATCACGGAACGGGCCGTAGTAGGCGCTGGCGTACTTGGCCGAGTAGGCCATGATCCGTACGTTGGGATAATCGGCCAGCTCCAAGGCTTCGCGAATCGCCTGCACGCGGCCGTCCATCATGTCCGACGGCGCCACCACCTGGGCACCGGCAGCGGCGTGGGACAGTGCCTGTTTGACCAGCGCATCGACGGTGATGTCGTTCTGCACATAGCCATCCGCATCGAGGATGCCATCCTGACCGTGGGTGGTGAACGGGTCGAGGGCCACGTCGTTGATAATCCCCAGCTCGGGAAACTTGGCGCGCAGCGCACGGGTGGCGCGCTGGGCAATGCCTTCCGGGTTCCAGGCTTCCTCGGCGAGCAGGGATTTCTTCTCCAGCGCCGTCACCGGAAACAGTGCCAACGCAGGAATGCCCAGGGCCACCCACTCTTCGGCTTCTTGCAGCAGCAGGTCGATGGACAGGCGCTCCACCCCCGGCATCGAGGCCACGGCCTCACGGCGGTTTTCGCCGTCGAGCACGAACACCGGCAGGATCAGGTCATCCACCGTCAACACATTCTCACGCACCAGGCGCCGGGAAAATTCGTCACGGCGATTGCGCCGCAGGCGGGTGGCGGGGAACAGACGATTGGCAGGGGTAAAGCTCACGGCAGACTCCTGAGCCCGCACTGGCGGGCGAGTGTGACAGTTATAAGCGGGCATTATGACCAAAGCATGACAGCCTGCGCCGGCCTGCGGCTAGAGGTCGCAGCAGTAGCGCGCAAGCCACTGGCGCCATTGTCCACAGCCGGGCAATCGGCGGCCAGTGCTTTCCCACATAAGCAGGAAGGGTTAGTCTGCCTGCCCTCTCCTTCCATGCGCCGCCATCATGCTCGAACAATTTCTCCAGGATTTTGGTTACCTCGCCCTGTTTCTCGGCACTTTTTTTGAGGGCGAAACCATCCTGGTGCTGGCCGGCGTCGCGGCCTCGTTTGGCAAACTGGATATCTACTGGGTAATGCTGGTCGCCTTTTGCGGCAGCTATGCCGGCGACCAACTGTGGTACTACATGGGCCGCCACAAAGGCCGCCAGTTGCTCGAGCGCAATCCGCGCTGGCACAACATGGGCGAGCGCGCCCTGCGCCTGATCAAACGCAACCCCGACCTGTGGGTGCTGAGCTTTCGCTTCTTCTATGGCCTGCGCACCGTGATGCCGGTGGCCATCGGCCTGTCGGGCTATCCGCCGCTGCGCTACCTGGTCCTCAATGGGATTGGCGCCATTGTCTGGGCCGTGGCCTTGGGGTACGCCGCCTTCTATTTTGGCGCGGCCCTGGAAGCCATGCTCGGTGACATCAAGCGTTATGAGCTGTGGGTGCTCGCCGCGCTGGTGCTGATCGGCGCAGGCCTGTGGCTGCGCCGCTGGTTGAAGGGCAACAAAAGCGTCGACTGATCAGGCCGTTTGCAGACCCTGCGCTGACATGGGCAAACGCCGCAGCCACCAGGCGCTCGCCAGCGCGTACAACACCAACAAACTCCAACCCGCTGCATCCACAGGTAGCAGTTGTGCCTGTTGCAATGCCAACAGCAATGGCACGTTCGACAGCAGGCGCAGCACTTCCAGCAGCCGCGCCCACGGGCGGTTTTCCAGCCAGACGCCCAAGCTGTACAAACCAAACGCCACCCAGGCCCAGCTGGCGATCAGCAAGCCCAACGACAGATTTTCACTGATCGCCAGCAGGTAAGTGCCGCCGACGAGATACAGGGCGAACTGCACCCCGGCATAGACCTTTTGCCCAGCACCCAGCGGCACCTCGAATTTAACGAACTGGCTCAGCTCCGGCTTGCTCAGCGGATACTTGGCCGCCACGTCGGCGGGGCGCCAGCCGGTGGGCATAAACCAGATGCGCAGCTTGTCCCACCAAGAACTGGCGCGGGACGCATCGCGCCACAGCTGCACATAGAACTGCAGATTGGCCCACAACGGATTCCAGCTGGCCAGCGGCGTGGTCACGCCGAAGATCACCGGTTCCTCGTCCAGCTCTGCCTGGAAGGTGCCGAACAGCCGGTCCCAAAGGATAAAGACGCCGCCGTAGTTACGGTCCATGTAGATCGCATTCTGTGCATGGTGGGCACGGTGATTGGACGGCGTGACGAAGGCCCATTCATACCAACCGAGCTTGGGTATATGCCGGGTATGGACCCAGAATTGATAAAGCAGATTGAGTGCGGCCACCGTGAGGAATACCAGCAGCGGCACGCCCAACACGGCCAGCGGCAGGTAGAAAATCCAGCCAAACAGAAAGCCGCTGCTGGTCTGGCGCAGGGCTGTGGACAGGTTGTAGTCCTCACTCTGGTGATGCACCGAGTGCGCCGCCCACAGCACATTGCGCTCGTGGCCGAGGCGATGGTTCCAGTAGTAGCAGAAGTCATACAGCACAAACGCCAGCACCCAGACCCAGGTGTGCTGCGCCGACAGGTCGAACAGCGCCAGGTGCTGCACGGCAAAGCCGTAAGTGAGCAACCCCAGGCCCTTGGTCAGCAAGCCGCTGACCTGGGACAGCACGCCCGCACTCAAGCTGTTGATGCTGTCGGCCAGACGATAGGTGCTGACCCCGCGCCAGCGATCCACCAGCAGCTCAAGGCCAATCAGCAGGAAGAAAAACGGTATTGCATAGAGAACGTAATTCATCAGTCACCCATAGCGTTACGCGGTGGCGGGCACCATGAACTGCGGCCATTTCATTCGCTTGCGATAAAACGGCAACAGACCCTAGGATGGCCCTATTGCTTGCATCCTAGCCCAAGCCCTGCGGCGCGCCGCGACGGCAAATGCCAACCTGGGGGGCATTTGGCGACACCCGTGGCGCCAGCACATCAAGCCCCAGGCGATTTATCAGGAGATCACCATGCACAAAAAGGTCGCTGTCATCCTTTCCGGCTGTGGCGTTTACGACGGCGCGGAAATTCACGAAAGCGTGCTCACCCTGCTGCGCCTCGACCAGCGCGGCGCCCAGGTGCAGTGCTTTGCACCGGACATCGCCCAGCATCACGTGATCAATCACCTGAGCGGCGACGCGATGAACGAAAGCCGCAACGTGCTGGTGGAGTCGGCGCGCATTGCCCGTGGCCAGGTCCTCGACGTGCGCGAACTGCAGGTCAGCGAGTTCGACGCCTTGATCATTCCCGGCGGCTTCGGCGTGGCCAAGAACCTCTCGGACTTTGCCAATCAGGGCGCTGCCTGTAGCGTGCAGAGCGACGTGCTGCGCGCCGCGCAAAGCTTTGCCGCCGCACACAAACCGATCGGCCTGCTGTGCATCGCCCCAGTGCTCGCGGCAAGCATCTTCGGCCCCGGCGTGATCTGCAGTATCGGCCAGGATGCCGACACCGCCGCCGCTATCACCGCGATGGGTGGCGAGCACCAGGCCTGCGAGGTCAGCGACATCTGCGAAGACCCGGCGCGCAAACTGGTGACCACCCCGGCCTACATGCTGGCCCATTCGATCAGCGAAGCCGCCAGCGGCATCAACAAGCTGGTCGATCGGGTGCTGGAACTGGCCAACCCGCACTAAATCGCGGGCATACCGGCCAACCCTCCGGCCACTCCCGCCGCGGCGCTGGTCAACGCCGCGGCGATGCGCCAGCGTAGGCCACCTTCCACCGCGTCTTGCAGGTGCCCCATGCACAAAGCCCCGTTTGAACTGACCGCCGAGCTGCAAGAGGCGGTGCGTGGCTTCTTCGAACGCATCCCCTTCAATCAGTCACTGGGCATCCAGATTGGCGAGCTGACGGTCGACAAGGTCAGCATGCACCTGCCGATGAAGCCCGAGCTGATCGGTAACTTCGTCCAAGGCATCCTGCATGGTGGGGTGATCTCCGCGCTGCTGGATGTCACCGGCGGCGCCATGGCCCTGATTGGGGCATTCGAGCGCCACCATCATCTGTCGGCCGCCGAGCGCATGGCCAAGCTGTCCAAGCTCGGCACCATCGACCTGCGCATCGACTACCTGCGCCCAGGTCGCGGCCAGCACTTCACCGCCCAGGCGGTGCTGCTGCGCTCAGGCAACAAGGTGGCGGTGGTACGTTCTGAATTGCACGCCGATGACGGCACCCTGGTGGCGGTGGGCACCGGCACCTATCTCTGCGGCTGAGCCCACGCCCAGTTTGGCTGGAAATAGGTAGGATGGGTTGAGCTTGCGATACCCATCAAGCTTGATGGGTTACACCGCTACGCGGCTAATCCATCCTACAACGAGCACTCAGACCTGGCGTTGCAGACGAGTAAGAATCCGGTCCAGCGCATTGGCGAAAGCCTGTTTCTCGCGCTCGCCATAGGCGCCCTGACCGCCGCCCATCTGCCCCTGCTCACGCAACTCGGTAAACAGATTACGCACCGCCAGGCGCTCGCCCATGTTGCCGGCGTCGAACTCCTTGCCGCGTGGGTCGAGGGCGGCCACGCCCTTCTTCACCAGGCGGTCGGCCAACGGAATGTCGCTGCAGATCACCAGCTCGCCGGGCTGGGCATGCTCGACCAGATAATCATCGGCGGCATCTGGACCGCTGGGCACCACGATCAAGCGCACGCAAGCGAACGCCGGTTTGATCTGCCCTTGCCCGGCCACCAACAGCACCTGCAACTGGCGCTTGAGGGCGAATTTGACCAGCTGATCCTTGGCCAGTTTCGGGCAGGCATCGGCATCGACCCAAACCCGCAAGCCACTCATGCCGGGCTCTGGCGCAACCAGCTACGCCCATAGAGCAGCAGCACGCCGCCCAGAGCCAATGCCTGAGCCGTCAGCGACCAAGCGTCGGGGTGAATGCCCAACCAGTCAAACTCGAAGAACGCCACCGGATGGGCGCCGAAGATGCCGGCCTCCTGCAGGGCTTTGACCCCGTGGCCGGCATACACCACCGACAGCACGCAGAGCAGCACCGCGTTGACGCTGAAGAAGGTCGCCAGCGGCAATTTGGCCGAGCCGCGCAGAATCACCCAAGCCAGCACCAACAACAGCAGCAGCGCCGCACCGGCACCCGCCAACACCATGCCGTGGCCGCCAGGGCCGGCCTGCAGCCAGAGGGTTTCGTAGAACAGGATGACCTCGAACAGCTCGCGGTACACGGCAAAGAACGCCAGCGCGGCAAAACCGAAACGCCCACCGCCACCCTGCAGATGGCCACGGATGCTGGCCTGCCAAGCGGCCGCGTGACGGCGGTCGTGCATCCACACGCCGACCCAGAGCAGCACCACACTGGCAAACAGAGCGGTGCCACCCTCCAGCAGCTCGCGCTGGGCGCCACTGACATCAATCACATAAGCCGCCAGCGCCCAAGTCGCAACGCCCGCCAACAGCGCCAAGCCCCAGCCAGCGTGCACACTGCGCAGCGAGTGCTGCTGGCCGGTGTTGCGCAGGAAGGCGAGGATCGCCGCCAGCACCAGAATCGCCTCCAGGCCCTCGCGCAGGAGAATCATCAGGCTGGAGATAAAGCTCAGTGAGGCGCTCATGCCGCCGCCCTTGAGCAACTCGGCACAACTGTTGAGCTTGAGTTTGGCCTGTTGCAGCAAGGCCTCGGCTTCGCCAATCGGCAAGCCATCTTGCAGCGCCTGCCGGAAGGCCATCAGGGCTTTCTCGGTGTCCTTGCGCAGCTCTGGATCGAGGTTATTGAGGCCGCTTTCCACCAGTTCGAACCCTTCCAGATAAGCGCCCACCGCCAGGTCATAGGCCTGTTCGGGCTCGCCGTTGGCATAGGCCGCCAGGCTCTGATCGAGGGTTCGTAGGGTGTGCCCAATCAACTCCTGCGGGCCGCGCTGGGGTTGCGGTGGCGTGGCGCGCTGGGCACGGAACGCGGCAGCCTGCTCGGCGCCCTGAGTGGCGAGGACTTGTGCGGGCGTTTGTTCAACCAGCTCGCTGAGGCTGAAAGGGGTCGTGCCGGCGGCCGCCGGATCGGCGCTGAAGCCGGCCACATAACTGGCCAGGTCCCAGCGCTGACGCTCATCCAGTTGATCGCTGAAAGCGGCCATCTCGGTGCCGTCGATGCCCAGGCTGAGGGTATTGAACAGGTCATACAGGCTCAGGCTGTCGAGCCGCGCCTGGCGCTGGAAATTGCTCGGCGGCGGCTGCAAGCCTAAGCCTGCCGGACCATCGCCAGCCCCGGCATTGCCGTGGCACACGCTGCACTGCTCGGCATACAGGGCCTGACCGCGCTGCGGGTCGGGCGTGATCGCGGGCAACAGGCTGAGCTGGTAGATCTGTCGCAGGCGTTCGGCCAAATGACGGGCCTGCCCAGCCACCTCAACCCCAGGTGCGCGCTGCGTTACCGCTTGCTGCAACTGCTCCACGCCGCGTTCCAGCTCAACCCGCTGCGGGTGGGCCGGCAGGCTCAGCAACAGCTCCTGCAACACCCCGAGAAACTCCAGCTGCTCACGGTACTCGCTGGCATCGACCACCTCGCCATTGGCCACGGTGGCGGGGTAATCGGCGCCCAGGTATCCCAACAGGTGCAGAGCCCGCGCGGCAGGCTCGGCGCCGGCGGCCCATAACGGCGCACTCAAGAAGGTCAGCAGAGAAAACACAACACAACGGACCAGACGGGCAGACATAAGCAAAGCCAAATGAGAATCGGATTGATTTATTATCCGCCTCCCAGCCCAGCCACTCAAGCCTGACGGCTTGTGACCGGATGTCACAGCATCTGCCCGTTAGTTAGAACCCCGGTGAATGGTCGCCAACAGCCCTGCGGCACCGACAAACATCAGGGCAAAACTGCGATTGAGCAGCTGCTGCTGGCGTGGCGAGCGCAAGGCGCGCAGGACCTTGGCCGCCAACCCGGTGTAGCCGGCCATGACGATCAGGTCGACGGCGACCATGGTCGCCGTCATGCTCAGATACTGTGGCACTAGCGGCGCCTCGGGCTGCAGAAATTGCGGCAACACGGCGAGGATAAACACCACCGCCTTGGGGTTGCTGGCATTCACCAAAAAGCCGCGCAACACCAGAGTCAGCGGCCGGCCCACGGGCCGCGGCGCGGATTCGTCCGCCAGATTGCCAGGCAAGGCCCGCCACTGCGCCAGCGCCAGCCAGAGCAGATAGACCACACCAAACCACTTGATCAGGCCGAAGGCCATGGCCGAGGTCGCCAGCAGCGCGCCAACACCGGCGGCGACAATGGCGATCTGCAGCACCAACGCCAGCTGCAGGCCGATGGCATTCCAGTAGCCGCGACGGAAGCCGTACTGCAGGCCACATGACATCGAGGCGATCGCCCCGGCGCCCGGCGACAGGCTGATCAGCCAACACGCCACGAAGAAGGCCAGCCAGGTCTCGAAAACCATAATTACACTCGCAGAAAAAACAAAGGGCAGGCTCGTAAGCCTACCCCTTGTGGTGACACGCGCCCAGTCGTTTGGGCATTGCCGGACTCAGTCCGGCAGGTCTTTACGCAGATGCACCGGCTCCTGGCCGAGCTTACGGCTGCGCGCGCCACGCATGCGGATATTCACCGCCTCCACCGCCAGCGAGAAGGCCATGGCGAAGTACACATAGCCCTTCGGCACATGCACGTCGAAGGCTTCGGCAATCAGCACGGTGCCGACCACAATCAGGAACGACAGGGCGAGCATTTTCAGCGACGGGTGCTTGTCGATGAAATCGCTGATGGTGCCAGCCGACAGCATCATCACGATGACCGAGATAACGATGGCCGCGACCATGACCGGCACGTTGTCCACCAGGCCAACAGCGGTGATCACCGAGTCCAGGGAGAAGACGATGTCGATAATCGCAATCTGCACGATGATGCCCATAAAGCCGTAGGCCTTGCCACCGCTCTGCGCCGCTTCTTCCTCGCCTTCCAGGCCGTGATAGATCTCCGAGGTGCTCTTGAACAGCAGGAACAGGCCACCGAAGAACAGAATCAGATCACGACCGGAGAAGCCCTGACCGAAGACCTGGAACAGATCGTTGGTCAGCTGCATGACCCAGCTGATCGACAACAGCAAGAGAATGCGCGTACCCATGGCCAGACCAAGGCCAAAGAAGCGCGCCTTAGGCTGCTGCTCTTTGGGCAAACGGCTGACCAAAATCGAGATGAAGATGATGTTGTCGATCCCCAGAACGATTTCCAGGGCCGTCAGGGTGAGAAAGGCAACCCAGATTTCCGGGTTCATCAGCCATTCCATGTGTCAGTGCCTCGATAGTGTGGAGTTTAAAAAGCCGCGCATTTAACTACAGGCGCGGCTCAGTCGGCTTGCGCCAATTGTTGTTCAAGTGTTTCAAGCTGTTCCAGAGCGACCATCCAGGCCTCTTCCAACTCACCTTCACGGCTTTTCAGCTTGGCCTGCTCAGCCAGGGCATCGCGCAGCTCGTCCTTGCGCGCGGCCTCGTAGATGGCCGCATCGCCGAGCCGGGCTTCGACGCTGGCGAGCTGCTCGTGCAACTGACCGAGGGCTTTTTCCAGCTTATCGGCCTCGCGTTTGTGCGGCGCCAGTTGCTGACGCAAGGCGGCAGCAGCCTGACGCTGGGCACGTTTGTCGGTCTTGTCGACGGCGGGTTCGGCACTGCTGCCCGGCTGCTGACGCAGACGGAAGTCGATCAGCCAGCGAGCGTAGTCTTCCAGGTCGCCATCAAACTCCTGCACGCGGCCATCGGCCACCAGCAGAAACTCGTCGGTGGTGCTTTTCAACAGATGACGGTCGTGGGAGACCACCAGTACCGCACCGGCGAAATCCTGCAACGCCATGGTCAGGGCCAGGCGCATTTCCAGGTCGAGGTGGTTGGTCGGTTCGTCGAGCAGCAACAGGTTGGGCTTGTCCCAGGCAATCAGGGCCAGGGCCAGACGCGCTTTTTCGCCACCGGAGAAATTCACCACCGGCTCGTCGCAACGCGGG
Organism: Pseudomonas sp.; assembly: GCA_034519305.1. GTDB lineage: Bacteria > Pseudomonadota > Gammaproteobacteria > Pseudomonadales > Pseudomonadaceae > Aquipseudomonas. Next base: position 51,212 of record JAXHOM010000021.1, on the reverse strand, counting down.
CCACGAAAATCGAAGCCCCCGAGAAAATCGCGCAGGGTCTGCTCGCGTTCATTGGGTGCCAAGCGCTGCAAGTGCAGCAGCGGGCTGGCGCGATCGTCCAGGGAATCCAGTTGATGCTGGGCGAAATAGCCCACCACCAGGTTTTCGCCGCGTTGCAAGCGCCCGGACAACGGCTGCAACTCGCCGGCCAGGGTCTTGATCAGGGTCGATTTGCCGGCACCGTTGGGGCCCAACAGACCGATCCGCGCACCCGGCGTCAGCTGCAGTTTGACCTTTTCCAGCACGGCGCGTTCGCCGTAGCCGAGGCGGCCTTCGCTTAGGTCCAGCAGCGGGCTGGAAATCTTGTCGGCTTCGCGGAAGCTGAAATCGAACGGCGAATCGACATGGGCCGGCGCCAGCTCTTCCAGGCGTTCCAGGGCCTTGATCCGGCTCTGCGCCTGACGGGCTTTGGTGGCCTGGGCCTTGAAGCGGGCAATGAATTTCTCCATGTGCGCGCGTTGTGCCTGCTGCTTGTCGTACGCCTGCTGCTGCTGTGCCAGACGCTCGGCACGGGCGCGCTCGAACGCCGAATAGCCGCCGCGGTAGAGATTGATGCGCTGCTGCTCCAGGTGCGCGACCTGATCGACCACCGCATCAAGAAAATCGCGGTCGTGGGAAATCAGCAGCAAGGTGCCCGGATAGCTCTTCAACCAGCCTTCCAGCCAGATGATTGCATCGAGGTCCAAGTGGTTGGTCGGCTCATCGAGCAGCAACAAGTCGGACGGGCACATCAGCGCCTGCGCCAGGCTCAGGCGCATACGCCAGCCGCCGGAAAAATCGCCAACCGGCAGGCTCATCTGCGCATTGCTGAAACCCAAGCCGGCCAGCAGCTTGCGTGCCCGCGCATCGGCACTGTAGCCGTCGGCGCTGTCCAGTTCGGCATGCAGGCGCGCCAGAGCACTGCCGTCATGGGCCAGCTCGGCGGCGGCCAAATCCTGCTGCACCCGACGCAAGCGCTCGTCGCCGTCCAGCACATAGTCCACGGCCAGACGTTCGAGGGTCTCGACCTCCTGGCGCATGTGGGCAATGCGCCAATCGGCGGGCAGCAGGCAATTGCCGGCGTCCGGCGTCAGCTCGCCACGCAAGAGGGCGAACAGGCTGGATTTGCCGGCGCCGTTGGCACCGATCAGGCCGACTTTCTGGCCGGGGTGCAGGGTCAGCTCGGCGTCTTCTAGCAGACGCAGCGGGCCACGCTGTAGAGTGAGGTTTTCGAGTCGAATCATAATGGCGGCGGAGTCTACCAGCTTCGTTCTGCCCTTGCCCGGGAAGCACCATGCCATCTGACCTGTGGGATTTCGCCCAACGCCTGTACGGGCGGCCGGGTGTGGAGAATGCCTGCCTGCAGTTGCAAGAGGCCGGCGCCGATGTCTGCCTGCTGCTCGGTGGCGCCTGGCTGCAGCGGCACGGCGTGGCCTGCACACCGGCACGCCTGGCCCAATTGCAGGCCATTGCCCAACCTTGGCAGGCCGAGGTGATCAGCCCGCTGCGGCAACTGCGGCAAAGCTGGCGCAAGGCTGCGCAACGGCAGGCGCCATTGGCCGAGCTAAGAGAACGTCTGAAAGGGTTGGAGCTGGATGCCGAGCAACAGCTGCTGCTGGCGCTGCACGCCTGCGCACACGACTGGCCGCCGGGAAATGAATGCGCTGTACCGACCTGGCTAGAGGCGCTGGCCGGTGCAGACGCTGACCCCGACGCGCTGCAGTTGCTGCGCGACGAGGCGATGCAGGCTTAGGAGGCGCTGCTGGTGCTATCGGCAACTACCAGCTGAGCCGCAGCTGCTGGCGCGACCGGCTTGGCTGCAGGGGCTTTTTTCACGGCTGCCGGACGGGCTGCAGGCTTGGCGGCTGCTTTTGGTGTAGCAGGCTTCACCGGCGCCTTAACGGCAGGTTTAGCCGCAGGCTTGCTGGCAACCGCTTTAGCCACTGGCTTGGCCGCGGCAGGTTTGGCCGCCGCCGGTGCTTTAGCGGCGACCGCCTTGGCTGCGGGCTTGCGTGCTGCGGGCTTGGCCGCGGGCGCCTTGGCTACAGCGGCTTTTACTGCCGGCGCTTTGGCGGCAGGTGCTTTGGCCGCTGGGGCTTTTTTCACGACTGCTTTGGCGGCCGGAGCTGCCGATTTAGCGGCGCGCAAATCGAGGGCCTTGGCGGCTGCTTCCTTGACCTTGCCAACGCCTTGGGCCAGCTTCAGGCTTTCCTGGGCATCGCGCTTGAGCTGGGCAATATAGGTACGCGTCTCGGCCTGGCGCTCTTGCAGACCATCCAGCAGCGACTCCAGTTCTTCAATGGCGGCCTTGGCTTTGGCTTGCGCCTTGGCCTTGCCCGCAACGGCGGCGTCCTGCAATTTGGTCCGGGCCTTGTGCAGCAGGTCCTGGCCTTTGCCGCGCTGCTTCTCCAACTTGGCGAGCATTTTTTCGGCGTCAACCAAGGCTTCGCTGCAGGCGTTTTCCAAGTGCTCGAGCAAGCTGTGGGAGAGATGTTGCAACAAGTGCAGCGGCGTACTTACAGGGTTCTTTTTGGCTGACATGGAAAGCCTCCTGGCGTGTGATGTGCGCCCATCTTAGGCCGCCCCGAGTCACTCGCCAACCTCAGGTTGAGCGGCCGGTCAAGACTGGCATAATCAACCGACCCTTTCGCGGAGAACCCCTATGCCTCGTCGCCTGTTGCTGCTCCTCTGTCTGCTTGCACCACCGCTAATGGCAGCCGACGCCACCGAAGAGCATGACCTGGCCTACAGCCTCGGCGCCCGACTGGGCGAACGCTTGCGCGACGAGGTGCCCGACCTGCAACTGGAGGCGCTGCTCGACGGCTTGCGTCAGGCCTACCGCGGACAACCGCTGAGTGTCGACAGCGCGCGCATCGAACAACTGCTGAATGAGCACGAACAGCGCTTGGCTGACTCACCCGCGACTGTCGATGCCGCGAGCGAACGGGCACGGCGCGCCGAAACGCGTTTTATGGTCAACGAAAAAGCCAAAGCCGGTATCCGTGAATTGCCCGGCGGCATCCTGCGCAGCGAGTTACGCGCCGGCAGCGGAGTCAAACCCAAGGCCAACAGCAAGGTGCAGGTGCGCTATGTAGGACGCCTGGCGGATGGCAGCGTGTTTGATCAGAGCGAAACGCCGCAGTGGTTCCGCCTGGATAGCGTGATCAACGGCTGGCGCGTGGCGTTGCAGGAGATGCCGGTCGGGGCCAAATGGCGCCTGGTGATCCCGTCGGCCCAGGCTTATGGCGCCGAGGGTGCGGGAGACTTGATAGCCCCTTACACACCCTTGGTCTTCGAGGTCGAGCTGCTGGGCACTGCCGACTAAGCCGGCGCGCACCACTCAGACTGCAGCAACTGCCTGTTGCTGATGGGAGTTGTGCAGCACTTCGATCAAACAGTCTTCCAGCTCGAAACGCTCATGCAGCAATTGCCCCAGGCGTTTCAACTCAGCGTGCAGCGCAGCGCTGTCAAAGCTGGCGCCCGTGTCGCAATGGTCATTGAAGGCCAGCGCCACTTCGGTAATGGCTTCGATACGCGGATAGATCTGCTTGGCCAGCTCAAGACCACGCTCGTCGCCAAAGGCTTTGGCTTCGTTGGTGAGCTGTTCGTAGACTTCGAAATGCCCTGCCGACACATAGTCGACCAGAATTTCGCAGAAGCGTTGCACGTCGGCAGCGTTCACTTCAGGGGCTGGCGCGGTTTCGTTGAGGACCGCAAACGCCTTGACCAGTTCATGGCGCTCCTGCAACCAGCGATCGATCAGCAGGTGGACCCCACCCCAGCGCTCTTGGGCGTTCTGACAGCTTTCAAGCATGACAACCTCACTTCCCGTTATTTGATTTTCTGATTTAGGTACAGGGTTGAGACGAACTTTTGTCGTTCACACGCCAAACCTGGGAAGGCACCACCTAATCGGCAGTTTACCGGCGACACTTGCGAGCCAGATTATGCTCGCCCCGCAGTACCAGCAAGGCACCCTCCAGAGAAACTTTCATACGAGTGTTTAATCCCTGACCACACAGCCAAGTGCTCTGCGCCAGTGCCTCGAAGAGATTCCAGCATACGCCGCCAGGGCCGCAGAAGCACGGCTCCTAAGCTGCGCTAGATCAAGCGCGGCGCAACAATTGGTAACCGGCAAACAACAACATGCCGGCAAACGCCAACAGGCTCCACTCAGGAATGCTCATGCCCAGCAGGGTCCAATTGACCTCGGCGCAATCGGCCGAGCCGTGCAGCACCAGGCGAATGATTTCCTGAAACGGCAGGGCCTCCAGCATGTAATCGAAACTCGGCAGACAGGCCGGCAACTCGTCCGCCGGGATGTTCTGCAGCCACACCTGCCGACCGGCCGTGCCGGCGCCAATCAGCGCCGCCAGCCCAGCCAGCCCGGCATAACCACGCTGACCACCACGACCCGGCGCATGTACGGCAGCCAGCAAGCAGACCAAACCGAAAACGATCACACAAACCCGCTGAATGATGCACAACGGGCATGGTTGCTGACCGAGCACATGCTCCAGATAGAGCGCACCGCCCATGATGGCGACGCAAGCGAGAAAGGCAAACAGGAATAGCGAACGCGGGCTGACCGGAGACATGACGGTTCCGTGGAAAAGTTAAGAGGCGGCTACGGTAGAGGAAAGCACCTGCGCCGGGCAAGGCGTAAGCCTGCCCAGAACAAGGTCGTTATCTGCGCTACGCCACCGGTCGTCCGATGGCGCAGCGCAGCCTATCAAGCGGGCAAGGGCAGATTGGGCAGACGTTGCTGCTGCAGGCCCAGGGCTTCCTGAAACAACTCATTGCTGCGTGCCACTTCGCCCTGATGGGCCAGCAGTCGCGCCAGCTCGGCACAGGCTACGGCACTGCGGACCTGGCCCAGGCTCGCCTCGAAGTAATCGCGCGCTTTGCCCCACAGGCGATTGCGCAGGCACAAGCGCCCCAGCGCCAGCAGCAGCTCGGCATCTGCGGGCTGCTGTTTGAGCCAGCTTTCGGCCGCATGCAACTGACGCGTCGGATCGGCGCCAGCCAGCTCGCCGTACAGCGCCACCAGGCGGGGGTCGTACTGACGCTTGAGCGCCTTGCCTAGCACCTCTTCGGCCTCGGGCTCAGCCCCCAACACGCGCAACTGCTCGGCATAAGCCAGCAGCAGCTGCGGGTCGCTGCGCTGGGCGCTGGTCAGCTGTTGCCAAGCCTGGGTCAGCGGTTGCAATGCCGCCTCGCCAGCATTCAAGCCACTGCGGCCAGCATCGGCCAGGCGCCCACGCCAGGCACGCTGCTCCAGTTCTAGCAGCACAGCGTCACTCAATGCCTTGTTCTTGCGCAGCTCGGGCAACAAACCCAGCAGCGCCGACCAATCGCCCTGTTGCTCATAGAGGGCCTGCAACTGGCGCAACACCTGGCGGTGGCGCGGATGGCGCTCACGCATCACCTGCAGGGTTTCCAGGGCAGCCGCAGGTTCGCCACGGCCTACCTGCAATTCAGCATGGGCCAAGGCAATCGCCAGCTCTGCCTGCGGCTGACGGCGCAAGGCTTGCTCCAGCAAACTGTCACTTTCCTCGTAGCGGCCCAGCTCCTGGGCGGCGCGAGCGGCACCGAGGTAGTGCATCAAGGGCTGGGCATCACCTTCGGCGGCGCGGCGTAAATGCCGCAGCGCACGCTCCCAGCGGCCTTCGGTCAGATCCAACAGACCTTGTTCGGCCGACAACTGCACTCGCCGCGTGCGGTTGCGCCGCGACCAGGGATTGACCACCCGCCCGGACGCCGTGAGCAGGCGCAATAGCAGGCGCACGCTGAACAGCAGCAGCCACAGGCTGGCCAACAATACCAAGGTGCCCCACAGACTCGACTCGTACCGGAAGCTTTTGTAAGCCACCAGCACGTAACCTGGCTGCTCAATCTGCAGCAGGGCATAAGCACCCGCCGCCAGCACCAGCAACGCCAACAGGCTCAGCAGCAAAATGCGCTTCATGGCTGCGGGTCCTCAACAATGGCGTCTGGCAGTGGCTCGGCGGGCACCGGACCGGCCTCGCGCAGCTGCACATAGGCCTGCAGCGCCGCCATGGCTGCGGTCAGGTCTGGCATAGCAACACTCACCGGCTGGGTAACCAGCTCACCCAGCCGGGCGCGCAAGGCCTGTACTGCGGGATTATCCTGATTGAACTGCTCGTCCAGCACGCCCTGGGCCTGCTGCAACGATTTTTGATAGACCGCCCCATCGCCATTCAAGGCGCCCCACTGGGCCTGCTGCAGTGCCAGGGTCAGGGCCAGACGCACCTGCGCCAGGCTCTGCCCGGACAACACCGGGCGAATATCCTGGGCGGCGCTGAAATCGATACGGAAGTAATGCGACAGCCGTTCCAGCCACTGCGCCCACCAACTGCTGCCATCACCTTCAGCGGCCAGGCTGGCGAGCACGCCACCGTTGTCGACAAATGCCGGCACGTGCGGGTTGAGCTGGGCCACTTGCTCGCGCAGGGCGCCCAGTTGCAGGAACATCCCCGTGCGGTCGGGCTGCTGCAGACTGCGCAGCGCCTCCAGGCTCTTGGTCAACTCGGCACGGGCGGCAAAGGCAGCAGGATCATCCTGTTCAAGCAGAATCTGGTCGGCGGTCTGCACCAGGGCCTTGGCGCCGTTGATTTCCTGCAGCGCCGTCAGGCGCAGGCTGGCCAAGCGCAGCAGATGTTCGGCTTCGGCCAGACGCCAGTCCTGCCGGCTGGCATTCAGCACATTGTCCAAACGCTGGCCGAGGCGCTGTTGATCACCCTGCACGCGGGCCAACAACTGCCGTCGTTCTTCCAGTTGCTCCGGGGTGGGTAATTGCGCCAGCCGTGCACTCAGACTCTGCTCACGCTGCACCAAGGTCTGGCTCTGGCTGCGGGTCTGCTCCAGCACCTCGCGCTGTTGCTCGCTTTGCGCATGCAGCGCACGCACCTGCCAGACGCCCCAACCGGCCAACCCAACACCCGCGACAGCCAGCACCAGGGCCAACGACACCAGGCCACGACCACGGGGAGCCACGGCGGCAGGCGTATTGCTCTGCACGGGGGCGACTTGCACTTCATCTTGCGCGGGGGCTGCTTCGCTCACGTATCCATCCTCTGTATCAAAGGGCCGGCTGCGGGGTAGCCCGCAACGCCGCCAACAGGGCCGCAGCGCTCGCGCCACGACAATCCACAACCATTTCGACGCCTGCCGCACGGGCTTGCTCAGCCACCCGTGCGCTAGGCACAAACATTACTCGACGGGCCACTTGCGGCCAGTCATCCGCCGCCAGTTGGCGCAAGCGGGCAAAGCCTTCACCACTGCTAATCAGTACGGCATTCAACTGCTGGTCGTCCAGCTGCGCCAACAAGGCCATGGCCGGGTAGTCCGGCTGACCACGGCGATAGAGTGGCAGATAGTCGACCGTAGCACCTTGGCCGCGCAAGCCATCCGCCATGAATTCCCGGCCACCTTCGCCACGCATGATCAACACCCGCGGATTGGGCACCGCCAGCGCTTGCGCCAGGGCTGGCAAGGCCAGCAAGGCCTCGCTGTCATCACCGTCACTGGGGTAGTTAACAGCCACGCCGGCATCGGCCAGAATTCGCGCCGTGGCAGCACCCACGCTGAACCAGCACGGCGCGGCGGGGACTTGCGGCCAGTAACGGCGGAGCAATTCGAGGCCCAGGCGGGCCGCCGGTTTGCTGACCACGATGACCGCGTGGTAACTCGGTAATGCCCGCATCAGCTCGCGCTGTTCGGCCGTTTCCGCCAGTGCCTCGATCTGCAACAACGGAAGACTGCTGCTGAACACCCCCTGCGCCCCCAGCGTTGTTGCCAGCGTTGCCGACTCGGGGGCCGGACGGGTCAGCAACAGGCGCCAGGCGCTCACGCCTGGCCGGCCTCGCCATACACTGCAGCAAGAATGGCGCTGGCGCCCTGGGCCAGCAACGCCTCGGCCACCTGCACACCCAGCGCTTCGGCATCAGCGGCCGGCGCACGCCCTTCGGCACGCAGCAACAGGCCGCCATCCGGTTGGCCCACCAGGCCTCGCAGCCACAACTGCTCATCTTCCAGCAGGGCATAGCAGGCGATCGGCACTTGGCAGCCGCCATTCAGATGCTTGTTCAGGGCACGTTCGGCGCTCACCCGCAGGGCCGTTTCGCGGTGGTGCAACGGCGCCAGCAAGGCGTGAATCTCGCCATCGGCACTGCGGCACTCGATGCCCACGGCGCCTTGACCACCAGCCGGCAGGCTGGCTTCCACACTGATCGAAGCACGAATGCGCGCGCCGAAACCCAGGCGAATCAGGCCGGCGGCGGCGAGGATAATGGCGTCGTACTCGCCGGCATCCAGCTTGGCCAAGCGGGTGTTGACGTTGCCACGCAGGAAATGAATTTTCAGGTCCGGGCGCAAAGCCAGCAACTGAGCCTGGCGGCGCAGGCTGGAGGTACCGACCACACTGCCCGCCGGCAACTCATCGAGGCTGGCAAAGGTGTTGGAGACGAAAGCATCGCGCGGGTCTTCGCGCTCGCAGATGCAAAACAGGCCCAAGCCCTCGGGGAAGTCCATCGGCACGTCCTTCATCGAATGCACGGCGATGTCGGCTTCATTGTCCAGCAGGGCGGTTTCCAGTTCTTTAACGAACAGGCCCTTGCCCCCGATTTTTGCCAACGGCGCGTCCAGCAGCTTGTCGCCGCGACTGACCATCGGCACCAGACTGACCAACAGCCCCGGATGGGCCTGCTCCAGGCAAGCTTTGACGTATTCGGCCTGCCACAGGGCCAGGGCACTCTTGCGGGTAGCGATGCGGATTTCGCGGATAGACATGACGGCTCTCGAAACGAATGATCGCCGGCATAATAAGGCAGCCCGGCAAGAGGCGCACCCCGCCGGACAACTTAGCAAGCTGGTGGAAAACTATCTGCGTTGCCATCGCGGGGTTAAAAACAGGCTACAAATGCTCATTTACCACTCGTAGACTGCGCTTTTTCGCCGTTTTGACCAGCCGGAGGCTGTTACTAACGTAGCGCCTTGCGCTGGCGGCCTCGCCAACGTTTTCCAGCAGCTTGTTATAGGTGGTTCATCAGCTTGCGCACACCGGCCACATGGCGACGGCTGACAATCAACGGATCGCCATGCAAGCCTTTGAGATACAGCTGGAAGTGCCCCAGCGGCGTGCGCTGCAGGCGTTCGATGCGCTCGCGGGCGACCAACGCGTTGCGGTGAATACGCACGAAACGCTCGCCGAATTCGTCTTCCAGCGCCTTCAAAGGTTCGTCCAGCAGTACCTCGCCGCCTTCGTGGCGCAGGGTCACGTACTTGTGGTCGGCGATAAAAAAGATCACATGTTCCAGCGGAATCAGCTCGATGCCTTTGCGCGTACGCGCACTGATATGGCTGCGCGGGCCGCCGGCGTGGTCCAGGGCCGGGCGAGTCAGCGCCGCCAGTTGCACGCGATTGGGCCGCTCGGCTTTCTTCAACGCTGCGGCCAGGCTTTCCGGGCGTACGGGCTTAACCAGATAGCCCACCGCGCTGACCTGAAAGGCTTCCAGGGCAAACTCGTCATGGGCGGTGCAGAAGATCACCGCCGGCGGGGCCTCGCGCTCGCACAGCTTGGCCGCCACTTGCAGGCCATCAAGGCCGGGCATGCGGATATCCAGCAGCACCACGTCGGGTTTCAGGCTGTCGATCAGCGCCAGCGCCTCTTCACCATTGCTGGCACAGGGCTGCAGCACGCGACAACCTTCCAGCTCCCCAACCATGCGGCTAAGCCGTTCACGGGCCAGGGGTTCGTCATCAACGATCAGGACATTCATATTGCTCGGGCTTCCTGCATGAGTCTCGCACATGGATAGCGTAGACAGGTGTAGTGCCGTCCGTCACGGCGATCCACACTAAGACTTGCATTTGGACCAAAAAGTGCAGTCAGACGTGCCTCAATATTAGCCAATGCCTGGTGCGTGCCGCGCGAAGGTTGCTGCTCGGCAAGTGGATCGCAGGGATTGCTGACGCACAACTGAAAGACACCCTCGGTGTATTCACCTTCAATGCGTACCATACCGCCCTCGATGCGCGGCTGGATGCCGTAGATCAAGGCATTTTCCAATAGCGGCTGCAAGGTCAATTGCGGGATTGGCAGGTCATCGGGCAGGCCGTCAATCTGCCAGTCCAGCTGCAACCGGTCGCCCAGGCGGTATTGCTCGATCGACAGGTAACGCCGCGACAGCTCCAGCTCATCGCTCCAGGCCACCAGACTGCCGGGTTTGGCCAGGCTGGCGCGAAACAGGTCAGACAAATCCAGCACCGCCTGCTCGGCCTTGAGCGGGTCGATGGTCACCAGACTGGCGATGCTGTTGAGACTATTGAACAGAAAATGTGGGCGGATGCGCGCCTGCAAGGATTCCAGCCGCGCCCGCAACTCGGCCTGCTCCTGACGGCGCCACTGACTCTGCAAATAAAAATAACGCAGCAACAAGGCCGACATGATCAAGCCGATCAAGGCGTGGCGCAGGTACAGATTGACCTCACCGGTACGCGGCAACGGCCCGCCCAGCTCGTAGTAATCGGCCACCGCCGTGCAGCCCAGGGTCAGCGCCACCACCAGGGCACAGCACAAACAGCCCGCCAGCACCGGCGACAACCGCGCCAACCACGGGCGCAGCCGGCAAAACAGCGCCGCGCTGAGCAACACAATCCACTGCACAAACAACGAGGTCAGGGCCAGGCGCACCCAGTTGAATCCCTCATGCATGGGCTCGGCCAGCACCAGCACCAGCACCAGCAGCTCGGCCAATAGCACCAGGCCCAGCAACGCCTCGGGCAGGCACAGCTCGGGAATGAAGAAATCGTCGTCGATAGGCGCGCTAACGCGGCCTTTTTGTAACCAGTCGATAGCCATCCGTGAAGTCTCCCCCGCGCCCCGACGGACGGCAAGCCAGTCCGGCATCACCGGCCAAAATAGTCCGCCGAAACACCTGCAGACGCAGCAAAACGTGACCCAGCAGACAGATTCATCTATCCACCCGTGCGCAAAGCTCAGCGGCGACTTAGCGGCCGACCCTGTTATTATTGCCGCACTTTGACTGCCGCGCTGGCTGCCACCGGTGGCCCGCCCGTTTTTCTGCACCTGCCGAGAGCCCTTCATGAGCAGCGAAAAAACCAACCAATCCTGGGGCGGCCGCTTCAGCGAGCCCGTCGACGCCTTTGTGGCGCGCTTTACCGCCTCCGTCGAATTCGACAAGCGCCTGTATCGCCACGACATCCTTGGCTCCATCGCCCATGCCACCATGCTGGCCAAAGTCGGCGTACTGACCCTGGAAGAGCGCGACGCCATCGAAGCGGGCCTCAAGCAGATCCAGAGCGAGATTGAGGCCGGCCAGTTCGACTGGCGCGTCGACCTGGAAGACGTGCACATGAACATCGAGGCGCGTCTGACCGACCGCATCGGCGTTACCGGCAAAAAATTGCACACCGGCCGGAGCCGCAACGACCAGGTGGCCACCGACATCCGCCTGTGGCTGCGCGACGAGATCGACCTGATCCTGGCCGAAGTCACCCGCCTGCAGCAGGGCCTGCTCGGCCTGGCCGAAGCAGAAGCCGACACCATCATGCCCGGTTTCACCCACCTGCAAACCGCCCAGCCGGTGACCTTCGGTCATCACCTGCTGGCCTGGTTCGAGATGCTGTCGCGCGACTACGAGCGCCTGGTCGACTGCCGCAAGCGGGTCAATCGCCTGCCGCTGGGTTCGGCCGCACTGGCCGGCACCACCTACCCGATCGCCCGTGAAATCACCGCCGAGCTGCTGGGTTTCGACCAGGTTGGTGGCAACTCGCTGGACGGTGTGTCGGACCGCGATTTCGCCATCGAATTCTGCGCCGCCGCCTCACTGGCGATGATGCACCTGTCGCGTTTCTCTGAAGAGCTGGTGCTGTGGACCAGCGCGCAGTTCCAGTTCATCGACCTGCCGGACCGCTTCTGCACCGGCTCCTCGATCATGCCGCAAAAGAAAAACCCCGACGTACCAGAACTGGTGCGTGGCAAGACCGGTCGTGTGTTCGGTGCGCTGATGGGCCTGCTGACCCTGATGAAAGGCCAGCCGCTGGCCTACAACAAGGACAACCAGGAAGACAAAGAGCCGCTGTTCGACGCTGCCGACACCCTGCGCGACTCGCTGCGTGCCTTCGCCGACATGGTTCCGGCGATCAAGCCCAAGCGCGAGATCATGCGCGAAGCGGCCCGTCGCGGCTTCTCCACCGCCACGGACCTGGCCGACTACCTGGTGCGCAAAGGCCTGCCGTTCCGTGATTGCCACGAGATCGTCGGCCACGCGGTGAAATACGGCGTGCAAAGCGGCAAGGACCTGGCCGAAATGAGCCTCGACGAACTGCGCCAGTTCAGCGACCGAGATCACCGACGACGTGTTCGCCGTGCTGACCCTGGAGGGCTCGGTCAACGCCCGTGACCATATCGGTGGCACCGCCCCCAACCAGGTCCGCGCTGCTGTCGTGCGTGGTCAAAACCTGCTGGCCACACGCTGAGTCTGGCCAGTCAAGCAGGGGCCACCTCCGGGCTGGCCCCAGTCGCCAAACGCGTACGCGCTGCCGGGCTCTTGCTCGTGGCCACGCTGAGCCTGCTGCTAAACAGCGTGCCCAGCCTGGCCAGCGAACACTGCCCACGCCCTTACCGGGTTGGCGTCTCGCAAATCGGCTACAGCTATTACCTGCTGGACGACGGCACGCCCGCCGGTTCTTCATTCGATTTTTACGCCGAGCTCAGTCGCCGCACGGGCTGCACCTTTGAGATTGACCCGTTGCCGCGGATGCGCGCCTGGCATGAAGCCAAGCTGCAACACCTGGACATTATCTCGCCGACCATCCGCACAACGGAACGCGATCAGGTGGGCGTGTTCATCGAGTACTTCAAGGCGCGCAACGACATCCTGGTTGATCGCCGCGCAGGCGAACACATCCAGTCACTGGAACAACTGCTGGCTGACCCGAATGTGAAAATCGGCCTGGTTCGCGGCCATTCCAGCGGCCCCTACTTCGACGAACGCCTGCAAACGCTGGAGAAACTGCAGCGCGTGGAGTTCTCCTCCTACCCCAGCAACATTTTTATCAAGCTGCAGGCCGGACGTATTCAGGCCACCCTGATGACCGCCGGCATTTACCAAAAAGAGCTGGATCAACTGGGCCTGCAGGATCAGGTACGAATCATCCACGTACCGGAATCGGACGCCTTCAGCGTCGGCCTGTACCTCTCGCACCTGACCCTCGACGGCCAGGAAATCGACTGGCTCGGTCAGCATGTGCAGGCCATGATCAGCGATGGCACCCTGCGCAAACTGCTCAGCCGCAACCATGGCAAAGCCCTAACCGCCGAGTTTTACCAAGCCGCGCCCGCCCCTCAACAACCCGAGTGAGCCGCGCAGGCGCAATCATCTTTTCAGGAGTTTTTATGAGCGAACAGAACGAGCCGCAAACCGACGAAGACGAGGTCTTTGCTGAGCAGACCCTGACCCAGGCCATCGAAAACCAGTTGGAAGCCGACAGCCCCGCCGCGGCCAAGGCCACCTACAACAAGCTGACCCTGGTGGGTTACCCGCGCGAGGAAATTCTCGATCTGATGGCTCAGGTGCTGGCCTTTGAAGTGCGCGCCATGCTCGAAGCCGAGCGTCCGTTCGACCTCGCGTGGTACGAACAGGCCTTGCGCGCGCTGCCGACTCTGCCGGAATAACCTTACACAGATAAAGGGTTAAACCTTAAACTGGCGGGCAATGGTCATCCCGACCTTTTCGTTGATAGCGGAGCCGTTCGCGGATGTCTCTGAGCCGCCTTTTTATGCACTGCTGGCCGCTGGTCCTGCTGTTCGGCACTGCGCCACTGGCGCATGCCGAGCCGCTGCGCATCGGCGCCGAAGACGACTGGTACCCGTACACCGCGCTGCGCAACGGTGAGGTCCAGGGCATGTCAGTGGACATCGTCAAAGCAGCCTTCGCCGCCACCTCCACCGAAATCGAGCTGCTGCCCTACCCCTATGCCCGCTGCATGCAGCTGACACTGAAAGGCGAGCTGGTTGCCTGCTTCAACACCGCGCCCAATGCGCAAATTGCCCTCGACTATCAGTTACCGAAAACCGCCCTGTTTCACGACGACATCCTGCTGTGGGCGCGCAGCACCCAGGCCGCCCCGTTGAACGCACTGGAACAACTGGCCGGCAAACGCGTGGCCGTGACCATCGGCTACGAATACGGCGAGCGCTTCGACAACAACCAGCGACTCGTGCGGGTGCCGGTGCGCCAGGACCGCAATGGTTTTCGCATGTTGCAGCGCCAGCGCGTCGACTACGTGGTGGCCTATCGCGGCACCGCCACCCATTTATTCCAACAATATCCAGAGCTGGCAGGCCAGTTCAGCCCGGTAGCGACGGTGCACGAGCCTCAGTTGCACTTGAGCTTTTCCCGCCATGCCGCGCACGCGACGGAGGCCCTGCAACGCTTCGAGCAAGGTATGCGCTTGATCCAGGACAATGGCCGCTATCAGCAGATTCTGCAGGATTGGCAACACGGCAGCGCAGACTCCGCACTGCCTCGCTACACTGCAAAAACCCCCGTCGCCACGCCGTGACGATGGCCCCTTCGCCGGGCAGTTAAGCCCCGGCGCCTTTCAAGAGCCTGGAGCACCTATGTCGTATACCCCTGAGTTGGTTGCCGAACTGGAAATTCTTGCGCTGTTCAACCTGGCCAACACCAAAGAGGGCCTCAAGGTTCATCACACTGCTGCCCCAAGCGCGATTGCCGCTGCCCAACGCCTGCATGACAAAGGCCTGACCACCCTCAACGACGGCGGCTACCTGACCAGCCTCGGCCTGGACGCCGCCGAGCACGCCCAATCCCTGCTGACCATCCTCAGAGTCAGCGAAACCGCCTGACCCACCCGCTAAGCCGCCCACGCGCCTAAAACCCTCGCGGGTCGCGGGCGCCTCGGGTGCTTTTGTGGGAGCGGCTTCAGCCGCGAAGCTCTTTTGGCGCTTCAATGATTCGCGGCTAAAGCCGCTCCTACGAATCTGCGCCGCTTGCGGGTATTGGCTCAGCCCTGATCGCCAGCAAGCTGGCTCCTACAAAAACGGGCCTGCGAGCTGCTGACTGCCCACCTCGCCGGCGAACACCCCTGAATCACCACTAGACAGCCCACGCGCCTGCAAACCCTCGCAGGCCGCGGGCGCCTCGGGTGCTTTTGTGGGAGCGGCTTTAGCCGCGAAGCTCTTTGGGCGCTTCAATGATTCACGGCTACATAAACGCCGACAGCGCCGCGTTTACGGCCGTTCGCCACGGGCCAGACGCTGCTCGATAGCGTCGAGCACAGCCGGTAATTCGGCGATGCTGGCAATCACATAATGGGCGCCCGCCTGGTACAACTTGGCGGCGGCCGGACGAGCTCGCGCCGCTTGCTCAGCCGGGGTAAGCGCCGACCACTGGGCATGACTCAAGCCCACTTCGTTACCCGAGGCCGACAGGCCAACAGTCCACATGCCCGCCGCCAGCCCCTCATCAATCCCAGGTACGGTGTCGTCCACCTTGACGCAAGCGGCCACATCACTGGCGCCCAGGCGAATCAGGTTTTCCAGCGCCATCCACGGCCCCGGTCGACCGCCGGCTGGCAGGTCATCGGTCGCCACCACCCAATCCGGGGCATAACCGGCCGCGGCAGAGATTGGCAGCAACGCGTCCATCACCACCCGCGGGTAACCCGAGCAGGAGCCGATTTTCAGACCGCGCTGGCGCAACGTGGCAATGCACTCCAGCGCCCCTGGAATCAGCGCCGAGTAGTCGCCCACCCGCTCGATCTGCAGGGGGATAAAGGCGGCATACAGGGCATCCACATCGGCATCGCTCATGGCCCGGCCAAAGCGCGCCTGCCAGCGAGCGGCCACCGCGGGCAAACGGCCGAGGGCCTGGATGTGGTCCCACTTGGCCAGCCCCATGGGGATGCGCGCCTCGGCCAGACTGACCTCAATATCGAAGCCGGCGAAAGCGTCGATCAGCACCTGGGTCGGGGCGAAGGAACCGAAATCCACCACGGTACCGGCCCAGTCAAAGATCACCGCCTGCAGCGGGCCGGTGTAACGGCGTTGGTAGCGATAGCTCATGGTCTTACTCCTGATGCTTAGTAGGCAGCCAGCCAAGGTCGGCCAGCGCCGCTCCCAGCGCGGCCAGGGCCTGGTCGATTTCAGCGTGATCAATGGCGCCGATACAGCCGACGCGGAAGGTTTCCAGACGGGTCAACTTGCCCGGATAGAGGATAAAACCGCGCTCACGCACGGCCTGGTACAGGGCCATAAACTGGTAGTCAGGATGCGCAGGCGCATGGGCGGTGTAGATGATCGGCGCCTGCACCGCGGCCGGCAGATAGGGCTGCAAGCCCAACGCCGCGAGCCCCGCGCGCAGACGTTCGCCATTGGCCTGATAACGCGCCAGCCGCGCCGGCTGACCGCCTTCGGCGTGGTACTGATCGAGGGCGCTGCGCAGTGCCGCCAACACATGGGTCGGCGGCGTGTAGCGCCACTGCCCGGTGCGCTGCAGATAGGCGTACTGGTCGTACAAATCCAGGGACAACGAATGACTGTTGCCGCGACTGGCCGCCAGCGCCTGTTTTTCCACCAGCACAAAGGCCATGCCGGGCACACCTTCCAGGCACTTGTTGGCCGATGACACCAGCGCCGCAAAGGGCAGCTCACGGGCATCCACCGGCAGGGCGCCGAAGCCGCTCATGCTGTCGATAATCAACTGACGGCCCGCCGCTGCCACCACCGCCGCAATCTCGGCCAGCGGATTCAGCAAGCCGGTGCTGGTTTCACAGTGAATGGCGCCGACATGGCTGATCTCAGGGTGCGCGGCCAGGTATGCCGCCAGCTGCTGCGGGCACACCGGCTGATCGTCGGCAAACTCCAGGGTGGCCACCTGGCGGCCCATCACCTCAGCCAGCTGCGCCATGCGCTGGCCGTACGCGCCATTGACCAGCACCAGCAACGTACCGTCGCGCGGCAACAGGGTGCCGATGGCCGCCTCCACCGCGAAGGTGCCGGAGCCTTGCAGCGGCACGCAAACATGGCTGGCCTGGGCGTGAGCGATGGCCAGCAGATCAGCACAAACACTCGCGGTCAGCGCATTGAAGCGCCCGTCCCAAGAGCCCCAGTCCTGCAGCATGGCGGTTTTGGTGGTCAGGCTGGTGGTCAGCGGACCGGGGGTAAGCAAAATGGCTTCGCGCATAACAGCGACCTTTGGCAGAGAAAGAAGAAAAGTGTTTACGCGGCGGCGTTCAGCCAGCGACACGCCCAGCCGCGGCGCTCCGCCTCGGCCGTCAGGCGCGCATTGGGATTGGTCGGACGCGGCTCGCTGACCCACTCCAGCAGGGGCAGATCGTTGTGCGAGTCGCTGTAGAAATAGCTCTGCTGCACCTCGACATGCTGGCGCATCAGCCAATTCTCCAGGCAATGCACCTTGCCCTCGGCGTACGTCAGCAAGCCCTGGGTACGACCGCTGTAACGGCCAGCGCGAACTTCGCAAGGCACGCCGTGGATATGTTCAAAACCCAGCGCCGTACCCATCGGCCGCACCAGAAACTCCTCGCTGGCCGACACCAGCAACAAGGTGTGCCCAGCAGCACGGTGGCTGGCAATCAGCTCCAGGGCCTCGGGATACACCCGCGCCAGCAACTGCGTATTGATCAGCTGCTCAACCTCGCGAGCCACCTCGGCCTCGCTGCGCCCAACCAGCGGTGCCAGCGTCAGGTCCAGGTAGGCATGCATATCCAGGCCGCGCTCACCGTAATCGGCCATCAACGCGGCGTGCTGGGGGGCAAATTGCTCGCGGTCGGCCCACCCCAGGTTCTGCATGTGCGCGGCCCAGTGCGCCGAACAATCGGCATCCAGCAGGGTGTGATCGAGATCGAAAATAGCCAGGGTGAGCGCTTGCATGACGGGGGCCTTATGCACCGATGTGAATGGCAGCCAGTATCGGCATTGCCAGCGGTGCAGCCCACACAGCAGGGCTAGCGCCAAGCGCTAGGTTTTCTTATGCCGTGTAACAACAACGTCATTTACAGCCGTTTTACTGCCCGGACCCTTCCCCTGCGACCACACCCGCCACCATGTCCCGACTGCCCCCGCTGAATGCCCTGCGCGCCTTTGAAACCTCCGCGCGCCTGGGCAGCTTCACCCGCGCCGCCGACGAGCTGCACGTCACCCAAGCCGCCGTTAGCCAGCAGGTCAAGCAACTGGAGCAGCACCTCGGCAGCCCGCTGTTTATTCGCGAAGCCAAAGGCCTGCGCCTGACCGAGGCCGGCCGCAGCTACCTGCCCGCCCTCACCCAGGCCTTCCACACCCTGCGCAACAGCACCGAGGAACTGTTCGGCGAGCGCGGCCGCACCCAGCTCAGCGTGCGCGCCTCCAACTCCTTCGCCGAACACTTCCTGGCCCCACGCCTGCAGCGTTTTCTTGCCGACTACCCACGTTTTCGCGTGCGCATCAGCTCCTCGCCATGGACTGCGTTTGCCGAAGAAAGCAACGTCGACGTAGAGATCTGCAACGGCTACGGCGACTGGAGCGACCGTCAGGTGGAACGCCTGACCAACGAACACTGGCTGACCGTGTGCAGCCCGGCGACCCTTGAACGGCGCGGCTGGCCAGGCTCGGCCCAGGCGCTGATGAGCTGGCCGCTGTACAGCGTGCTCGGCTACCGCGAAGGCTGGAATGAATGGCTGACCCAGCAACAGAGCCACGGCCTGGCCACGGCGCCAAGCCTGGAATTCGACACCACCACCCTGGCCATGCAGGCCGTGCGTTATGGCGACGGCGTGCTGCTGACCCGTAGCTTTCTGGTCAGTGATGCCCTGCAGCGCGGCGAGCTGGTGCAGCCGCATCCGGGCATCCTGCCGACCCGCGGCGGTCATTACCTGGTCTGCCAGCGCGGCGACCAACGCCCCAAGGTCACGGCCTTCTGCGACTGGCTGCGCCGCGAGTTGCGCGGCCACCAGGCGGGCCTGCGCCTGCCTACGCCTGGTCTAGCCCAAGAATGATTGGCGCCAGCCATTAGCAAAACTAGGCCATTTGCCCGCTTGCCGTCACAAAGCCGCAACCCGCCGAGCCTAGCATCTGGGCACCGGGCAACCCGCAGCAACGCCCGCAGACCGGCCTGATGGCCACCTCACCCGCCAGTCTCCGGGCCCGCCCCGAGAGGAGATTTTCGTGAAATCGCTCAAGCCTTTGCGTTCCCTGCTCGCCGTTGCCATGACCGCCCTCTCGTTCTCGGCCCTGGCCGCCAGCGAGCTGACCGTTTACACCGCCCTCGAACCTGAAGACATGGGCAAGTACGCCGAGCGCTTCAACCAGGACCATCCGGACGTGAAGATCAACTGGGTGCGCGACTCCACTGGGGTGATCACTGCCCGCCTGCTGGCCGAGAAGGCCAACCCGCAGGCCGACGCGGTCTGGGGCCTGGCGGCCACCAGCCTGATGCTGCTGCAAAAAGACGGCATGCTGCAGGGCTACGCGGCGAAGGATGTCGACCAGCTCAAGCCGCTGTTCCGTGACAGCCAGAACCCACCTGAGTGGATCGGCATGGATGCCTGGATGGCCGCCATCTGTTTCAACACCGTGGAAGCCGCCAAGTACAACCTGCCGCAGCCAAAAACCTGGCAAGACCTGACCAACCCGGTGTACCGCGGCCATGTCGTGATGCCGCACCCGGCCTCCTCGGGCACCGGCTACCTGGACGTTTCGGCCTGGTTGCAGACCTTCGGCGCGGAGAAAGGCTGGACCTTCATGGACGGCCTGCACCAGAACATCAAGAGCTACACCCACTCCGGCTCCAAGCCTTGCAAGATGGCCGCCACCGGTGAAGCACCAATCGGCATCTCCTTCGCCTACCGCGGCGCCAAAGAAAAAACCGCCGGCGCACCGCTGGAGCTGATCTTCCCAAGCGAAGGCCTGGGCTGGGAAATGGAAGCCGCTGGCATCCTCAAGGGCACCAAGCAACTGGCCGCCGCGCAAACCCTGATGGACTGGGCCGCCAGCGAAAAAGCCAACCAGCTGTACAACGAAGGCTACGCCATCCTCGCCCGTCCGGGGATCGCCAAACCGGTCGCGCACTTCCCGGCCGAGCCAGAAAAACTGCTGATCAAGAATGACTTCAACTGGGCCGCGGAAAACCGCGACAGCATCCTCACCGAGTGGCAGAAACGCTACGAAGGTAAGGCCGAAGCCAAGTAACCACGGGCAACCGTCACCGCGTATCGGCATCCCGCGGCCTGCGTTGTTATCAGGGCCCGCGGGTGTCGGTTACCTGCCATCACCTGCACCCCGCTACAGAGGTAACTGGCCATGACTCAAGGCTGCGGCAGCCGTTTGCAACTGCACGGCATCAACAAGCACTTCGGCGCCACCCAGGTGTTGCGCGATATTCACCTGGATATCCAGCCGGGTGAGTTGCTGTGCTTTCTTGGCCCCTCGGGCTGCGGCAAGACCACCTTGCTGCGCATCATCGCCGGCCTCGAAGCCCAAAGCAGCGGCCGTCTGCTGCAAGGCGAGCGGGATATTTCCCTGCTGCCGCCGCGCCAGCGTGACTTCGGCATCGTGTTTCAATCCTATGCGCTGTTCCCCAATCTCAGCGTGCACGCCAACATCGCCTTCGGCCTGCGCAGTCAGCGCCTGGCCAAGGCCGCCATCAACCAGCGCGTAAGTGAACTGCTGGAACTGATTGGCCTGAGCGAGCACGCCAACAAATACCCCGCCCAACTGTCTGGCGGTCAGCAGCAGCGCGTCGCCCTGGCCCGCGCCCTGGCCCCGGCGCCCGGTTTGCTGCTGCTCGATGAGCCGCTTTCGGCACTCGATGCGCGGGTGCGCGGCCACCTGCGTAAAGAGATCCGCCGCCTGCAACAGCAGCTCGGGGTCACCACGATTCTGGTCACCCACGACCAGGAAGAGGCCCTGACCATGGCCGACCGTGTGGTGGTGATGAATCACGGCGTGATCGAGCAGATCGGTACGCCGGAACAGATCTACCGCCAACCGGCCAGCCCCTTCGTCGCCGAATTTATCGGTGCGATGAACTTCGTCGACTCCGAGCGCGATGCCGCAGGCCGGATCAGCCTCGGCGGTCAGCTGCTGGAGATGTCCCAGCCCGATCAGCAACCCGGTCAGCGCCTGCGTCTGGCCTTTCGCCCGGAAGAAGTGCGCCTGGTGCCGCTGCACGAAGGGGGCCTGGCGGCGCATATCGAGCACCTGGAGTTTCTCGGCACCTTTATCCGTTTGCGCATGCGCGTGGCCGGCCTGAGCGAAGCCCTGACCGTCGATGTCGACGCCCGCAGCGCCCGCCAGCTGGGCCTGTGCCAAGGCCTGCAACTGGGCATGCACCTGCCGGCCGAAGCCCTGAGTTGCTTCGCCGCCTGAGCAGGGCTGGCCTGGATGTTACTGCTCCGACTGAAACGTTGTAGGCGCGAATTTGCGCAATATTCGCGGCTGAAGCCGCTCCTACAGAAGCCTGCTTGCCTCGCCGCAGTACACCGCGATCGAGGCCTTATTGTTATGCACGGGCGCCAGCGGCGTCCGTCCCCGTGTGGATTACCCTCGTCATGTTTGCAACATCCCAACCCCTGACTTCCGCTCGCCTGATCGTCCACGAGCGCCTGGGCCTGGCCCTGCTGTTTGCCCTGCTGATCGGCGTGTTTATCGTCCTCCTGCCGGCACCGCTGCTGAGCTTGCTCGGCCGCAGCCTGAGCGACCGCGACGGTAACTTCGTCGGCCTGGCCAACTTCCACAGTTACTTCGCCAGTGGCGCCCTGCTGCGCGCCTTCGGCCACTCATTGCTGGTCGCCAGCCTGAGCACCCTGCTGGTTTTGACCAGTGCCTTCGCCACCGCCTGGGCCCTGACCCGTACCCGCCTGCCCCTGCGCGGCTGGTTGCGCGGCGCCCTGCTGCTGCCGATTCTGGCGCCGTCGCTGCTGCCGGCCATCAGCCTGATCTACCTGTTCGGCGAGCAAGGCGTGCTCAAGGCCTGGCTGGGTGACAGCTCGATTTATGGCCCGCTGGGCATCGTCCTCGGCTCCTGCTTCTGGACCTTCCCTCACGCCCTGATGATTCTGCTCACGGCCCTGTCCCAGGCCGATGCCCGGCATTACGAGGCGGCCGAAGTGCTCGGTGCCTCGACCTGGCGCACCTTCTTCACCGTGACCCTGCCCAATGCCCGTTACGGCCTGGTCAGCGCCGGTTTTGTGGTGTTTATTCTGGTGTTCACCGACTTTGGCGTGCCCAAGGTGATCGGCGGCCAGTACGCCATGCTCGCCACCGATGTGTACAAGCAGGTGATCGGCCAGCAGCGCTTCGAGATGGGCGCGGTGGTCAGTGTCTTGCTGCTGCTCCCGGCCTTGCTGGCATTCCTCGCCGACCGCTGGGTGCAGCGCCGTCAGGCCGCCACCCTGACCGCCCGCGCGGTGCCCTGGCAGCCCAAGGTCAACCGGCTACGCGATCTGTGGGGCGCAGCCCTGCTGCTACCGGCCTTGAGCTTTATCGGCGCGGTGATCGGCATGGCCATCTACGCCTCGCTGGTCACTTACTGGCCGTACAACCTCAACCTGAGCCTGAACAACTACCAGTTTGGCCGCCTGATCGGCGACGGCTGGGGCAGTTACTTCAACTCCCTGCAACTCGCCAGCCTGACCATGCTGGCGGGCACCGTGCTGGTATTTCTCAACACCTGGCTGAGCCAGCGCACGCCGCAGCCGCGGGTGCTGACCGGACTCTTCCAGCTGCTCAGCCTGCTGCCCCTGGCGGTACCGGGGATGACCCTGGGCCTGGGCTATATCTTTTTCTTCAACCACCCGGACAACCCCCTCAACGGTTTGTATGGCGGCATGACGATTCTGGTGTTGTGCACCCTGACGCACTTCTACTCGGTGCCGCACCTCAATCTGGTCACGGCGTTCAAGCAGCTGGACAGCGAATTTGAGTCGGTGGGCGAATCGCTGCGCGCCTCGCGCCTGCAGATTCTTTGCCGGGTCAGCCTGCCACTGAGCCTGCCGGCGCTGCTGGATGTGGCCCTGTATTTCTTCGTCAATGCCATGACCACGGTATCGGCGGTGGTGTTTCTCTATGGGCCGCACACCAACCTGGCGGCGATCAGCGTGCTCAACCTGGATGACGCCGGGCAAACCGCCGCCGCGGCCGCCATGGCGGTGTGCATCATGGCCACCTGCGCCCTGGCCAAATTAATCCACGGCCTGCTCGGCGCCGTATTGCACAGACAGCAACGCGCCTGGCGCGGCGCATGAGTGGCTTTACCCTACTGTTGGTGCTGCTCTCGGCCATCACCCATGCCGGCTGGAATCTGGCGGGCAAGAAGGCCGGGCCGAGCATCGGCTATTTCTGGCTGGCGAGCCTCTGGGGCTTTGTGCTCGGCCTGCCGCTGATACTGCCATTTACCTGGCCGCTGCTGCTGGCCCTGACGCCGCCGATCTGGGCCTGGCTGCTGCTCTCGGGATTATTCCAGGCCCTCTATATTTGGGGGCTGGCCGAGGCCTACCGGCGCGGTGAGCTGTCGACGCTGTACCCACTGATTCGCTCGTCACCGTTAATTTTGCTGCTGCTCGGCAGCCTGTTGCTGGGCAGCGCCGAGCGCATCACCGGCGGCGCCGTGCTCGGCATCGTGCTGATCGTCGGCGGCTGCTTCTTCTTGCCGATGCAGCGCTTCGCCGATCTACGCCTGAGCCATTACCTGAATGCCGCCACCTGCTTTGCCCTGCTGGCGGCCACTGCCACCGCGGGCTATTCGCTGATCGACGACCTGGCCACCCGGGCCATGCGTGATTTGCCCGGCCTCGAACTGCACGACGCCTGGGTGGCACTCCTTTATGTGGTGCTGCAGGCCGGCAGTGCGGCGCTGTGGCTGGGCCTGGCGATGCTCTTGCCGGGGTTGCGCCGGCAATGGCGACACGCCCCGCCGCCGCTGGGCAGCAGCCTGTTTACCGGGGTGATGATGCTGCTCACCTACGCCTTGGTGGTCTGGGCCATGGCCACTGCCCGCGATGTCAGTTATGTGGTCGCGTTCCGGCAGATCAGCATTCCGATCACCGTGGCCCTCGGCATCTGCCTACTCGGCGAACGCCTGAACCCACCCAAGGTGCTGGGTGTCGCCATCGTCGTGGTCGGCCTGCTGCTGGTGGTGCTCAACTAGCCGCGCACCGCTCTGCACAAAGCTCTCTCACCAGCTCCCATAGGGAATGCCGAAACGTTCGATATAGCGCTTGGAGGCGTCTGATTGCGGGTAGTAATGCCCTCCAGACTTACCGAGATGCGGCCCCAAAGGTTCTATCTCGGCCTGGGCTCGGGCGACTTTGACCGGGCGATGGCATTCGTCCCGTACCCACACCTGAACTATGCCGCCGGGGGCCAGGCCAAGATTTAACGAGGCGTCATAGGCTGAAGGGCTTTCAGGGTCTGTATGGCAGCGCCGGGTCGTTGCTTTGCGCATGATCTGCCGAGCCTCTTCCGGTATCTCCACCCAAGTCCGATAAGTTTGCGGCTCTACAACGGACTGCCAGCGCACGAAGATCCGCTTGGGCAGGTCTGCGCCTAGCACATGCATCCCCCCCCCCCCATCCCACCCCAGCCTCGGGCTGACTCCGTTCCGTCGTCAGGGTCTCCAGTACCTACTGCGCCACCGCCGGGGCGTTGAAATAATCGTCCATTGATATCCTCCACGATGCTTTCTTCGACCTCTCCAAGCATGTAGCTAGGCCCGGTAAATCCCAGCCCCCACCAGGGCGAGTGCGGATCTTGCGCCGCCGACAACGGATCGGCGGCCTGACAGCCACTCAACAACAGCGTGCCCAGCAGGGCGACTAGCCTTCTCATCATAATTTCCACTCCGCTATATGAGGGTGCTGGATGCGCACGGCATCGGTTGTTGGGGCGTTGATATAGACGATCTTCAGGCCGCGATTGCCCCGTTTACCCAGCGGATGGTTCCAGTGGGCCGAGACGTGGATATAACGCAGCCTGAGCAGCGCCTCCTCGGTCGGCGTGGTGCGGTAGTCACCAACTCCCATAGGGAATGCCGAAACGCTCGATATAGCGCTTGGCATTTTCGCTGACTTTGTAAGCATAACGGCCCTCGTTATGCCCCGATCCGGCCCCAAGGGCTCTATCTCAGCCTGGGCGCGGGCGACTTTGACCGGGCGATGGCATTCGTCCCGTACCCACACCTGAACTATGCCGCCGGGGGCCAGGCCAAGATTTAACGAAGCGTCATAGGCTGAAGGGCTTTCAGGGTCTGTATGGCAGCGCCGGGTCGTTGCTTTGCGCATGATCTGCCGAGCCTCTTCCGGTATCTCCACCCAGACCCGATAGGTTTGCGGCTCTACAATGGATTGCCAGCGCACAAAGATACGCTTGGGTAGGTCTGCGCCTACTACATGCTTCCCCCCTCCCCCCATCCCACCCCAGCCTCGCGCTGACTCCGTGCCATCCTCCGGCTCACCGCCGGCGGCGCTACCTCCAGCTCGTTCAAATAACCGCCCATTGATATCCTCCACGGCCTCCATCGACCAACCTCATGTAACTGGCCCAGTAAATCCAAGCCCCACCAGGCGGGCGGATCTTCGCTGCCGACAACGGATCGGCGGCCTACAGCCACTCAACAACAGCGCCCCCAGCGGCTACTAGCATTCTCATCACAATTTCCACTCCGCTATAGGGGTGTTGCATGCGCACCGCATCGCCGTGGGGGCGTTGATAAGACGATCTTAGGCCGCGATTCCCCGTTTACCCAGCGGATGGTTCCAGTGGGCCGAGACGTGGATATAGCGCAGCTAAGCAGCGCCTCCTCGGCCGGCGTAGTGCTCTAGTCACCAGCTCCCGAGAATCCGAGCGTCGATAACTTGCATTTTCGCTGACCTTGTAGGCGTAACGCCCCTCGTTATTCCCTGATCCCCCTAGGGTTCTATCTCAGCCTGGCGCGGCGACTTTGACCGGGCGAAACACTCATCCCATACCCACGCCTACACTCCGCCACCAAACCCAAGATGACACCCAAAGGGTGAGTCGGCCACCGGATTTGTCGAGCATCGGCGGGCGGTTGATTTACCATGATCTCCGGGCCTCTTCCGGTATATCCACCCAGCCCGGTAGGCTCGGCTCTCAATGCTCCACGCACGAAGATACGCTTGGGTAAGTCTGCCCCACCACAGACCTTCCGCTCCACCCACGCCAGCCCAGCCCGCGCTACTCGGTACCATCTTCAGGCTCTCCGCCCCCCATACCGTCGCCCCGTTAATAACGCCCATTACATCCTCCACGCCCTGTCCTCCACCCAATCTCCATATAGTTCGCCAGTAAACGTAAGTCCCACCAAGGTGATGGCGGTCTTCCCCCCGAAGCGTCTGCGGCCTGACAGCCACCCACACCGCCCAGCAGGGCTATTAGCCTTCTCATCACAATCTCCACTCCGCATAGTGCTCATGCGCCGGCATCGGCCGTGGGGCGTTGATATAGCGATCTTAGGCCGCTATTGCCCCGCTTCCCAGCGTATCCAGTGGGCCGAACGTGGAATAACCAGCTAGCACGCCTCATCGGCCGGCGTGTGCTTAGTCACCAACTCCCATAGGGAATACCGAAGCGTTCGATATAGCGCTTAGCGTCTATTCGGATAGTATGCCCTCCGACTTGCCGAGTGCCCCCAGGGCTCTATCTCAGCCTGGCGCGGGCGACTTTACCGGGCGTGGCATTCGTCCCGCACCCACACCTCACATCCGCCGGCAGGCCAAGAAACGAGGCGTCATAAGCTGAAGGCTTTCAGGGTCTGTATGCAGCGCCGGGCCGTTGCTTTCGCATGACTCCGGCCTCTTCCGTATTCCACCCCCCATGTTTCGCTCCACACGCTCCACGCCAACCGCTTGAACCTCCCCTACCACCGCCCCCCCTCCCTCCACCCCACCCCCCTCTCGTACCTCCTCGGCTCTCCACCACCCACCCCGCCGCGTTAAACCGTCCACTATATCCTCCCGCCCTTTCTTCGACCCCACCATCATTACTGGCCCGTAATCCAAGCCCCACCACGAGTGCATCTTCCTCCGCCATCGCGGCCTACCCCCACAACACGCCCCAGCAGGCTATTGCACTCTCATCACAAGTCCACTCCGCTACTAGGGTGTTGTATGCGCACGGCATCGCCGTGGGGCGTTGATATAGGATCTTCAGGCCGCTATCCCCCTTGCCCAGGATGGTTCCAGTGGCCGAACGTGGATATAACCCAGTTGAGCCGCCTCCTCGGCCGCGTGGTGCTGTAATCGCCGGCGACAAAGCGCCCGCGAGCGGCTAAGCTCTCCGAGGGCGTAATCGGGTCGCTTCCTCAATCGCTCAACTCACGCCCTCTCTTGCCACTCTCATCACCCGCATAACCCCACAGCTCGCCGCGCACCCGCTTAGCTCAAACCGGCGTAACCCGCTCTCCTAGGCCCTCCGACTCTCGCATCGGCGCAATGGCGTGGCCGCCGGAGTGACCACCGTCAGCATCGCCGCCGGCCAGCCCTTGCGACCACCGGGCTTTCTTCACTAGCGGTAGATCGAGGTGTTTTACATCGCAACCCTTGCCACCGTCAGGCCTCTGGGGCTAACCAGCAGCACTCCTCGGCCTCGGCCCGGTAACCACCGCCAATGTCCGATGCACCCGGGCGCTATCTCTGGTCGGGCTTACTCGGCTCAGCATTCCCCGGCCTCTCGCGCAACCAGATCACCACCTTCTAAATATTTAGGCGCCAAATACAGCTAAGCCCCGGCGCTATGGCGCTCTACATTCCCAGTTCTCAGCCCGGCATGACGCCACGGTATCGAACAGGCCGAAAAACCCATGTTATATCGCGCTTACTTCGATAAAGCTGCGCAAGGCGTTGCGTTGCCCGCAGCACCTCCCCCAACGCCCCTGCTTCCGCGCACCAGCTATTGCGAAGTGTCGCGCCGCCGCCGCGCCCCGCTAACCAAAGGCATCAAGGTCAGGAACTGATTTCGCAATCGGGATTATCTAGCTCCGTTAATCTCACTCTATTTGACAACCTGTCACCCGCCCTCCACGCCGGTCTCGCCCCCCCTCCCCCGCCAATCCTCTTTTCCCCGCCTCGCCATCCCTCGATATACAGCTGCGTATCCAGCTTTTCTCCCGCTCCTTCAGCTCTCCCGAGCCAAACAGCTAAACGTTAGTCCATCGTTCCGTAGCTGCTTCCGGGTCGCTCATATAGGCTGGCAGCTGCATCCAGGTCTTCAGGTTCAGCTGTCGCCCCAGGCCATGCCGGCCGCCGTATTGCTGGCGTTATTCCGTGCCGTCGAAGACACGCCGATACGCAAGGCCACGCGGGTCTTCGCCTTGGCTTGCAGGTTCCTCTTCGAGGGGTGAACAGGCTGCGGTGGCTCGGCGGCCATCCGTCTGCCTCAGCTTGGCAAGGGGCGGTTATTGCAGGCCGACAAACATTCGGCGCTACATATCACAGGCTTTGTCCAATCCTTTTTCACTCATTCATTATCTCTCCATTCCATCTACAGCCGGCGCACAAGGTGCCTTGGCTCGCTCGGCGCGGCGAAAAACCCCTGAGTTCGCAACTTCCTCGCCATACGCTAAACGCAGGAGTGGCGAGGGCTAAATTTTTAGCTGCTCGCAAGTAGCTCTTTTCACCGCAGCAAAGCCACTCTCACAAAAAACAGAAGGCCTTGAAGGGTAGGTCTGGTCTTTTACGCAAACGCCTTGCTTTTCATTATTTGCCCGATACAAAGCACGCTCGCCCCTCATCAAAGCGCGCAAACCTACGCTGCACCCCAGGCGAAAATGCTTAGGCTTCGGGTATGACCCGCACCCAAGAAATCCGCCCTGACATCGACGACGGCATCGACCGCAAGGTGCTCACGCAGTTGCGCGGGCGTTTTCTCAAGGTCAACAGCGGGCGTTTGGCGCGTACCCTGCAGGCCCTGTCGACGCGCCAGCAGTTGGTGCTCAAGCTGTTGCCGCTGCTGTTTCACGTCAACCATCCGCTGCTGCCGGGCTATGTCAGCAGCCGCACGCCAGCCGGGCTGTCGGGCTTCGAGCCGGACGACACGCTGCTCGGCGAAGCCCAGCGCCTGACCCGCTCCTTCACCTACAAGCCCTACCGTGGCAATGCCGCGCTGCCGATTCACGGCCTGTTCCTGATGGGCAGCCTGGGCACCGTGGCCCAGGCCGAGCAGAGCGACATGGACCTGTGGGTCTGCCATGCCCCGAACCTGTCGGCCAGCGCCCTGCAGGAGTTGCAGCGCAAATGCAGCCTGCTGGAAAGCTGGGCGGCCACCCAGGGCGCCGAGGTGCACTGCTTTCTGGTCGACCCGGCGCGCTTTACCGTCGGTGATCGCGAAGCCCAGCTGACCTCCGACGACTGCGGCACCACCCAGCATTACCTGCTGCTGGACGAGTTCTACCGCACCGCCATCTGGCTCGGCGGGCGCACGCCGTTGTGGTGGCTGGTGCCGGTGTATGAAGAGGCGCGCTACGCCGAGTACACCCACACCCTGCTGAGCAAACGCTTTATCCGCGAGAGCGATGTGCTCGACCTCGGCCACCTGGCGCGGATTCCGCCCGGCGAGTTTCTCGGCGCCGGCATGTGGCAGCTGTTCAAGGGCATCGAGTCGCCTTACAAATCGGTGCTCAAACTGCTGCTCACCGAGGTGTATGCCAGCCAGCACCCGCAGGTCGAGTGCCTGAGCCTGCGCTTCAAGCAGGCGGTGTTTAGCAACCAGCTCGACCTCGACGACCTGGACCCGTACGTCGTCGTCTACCGTCGCCTGGAGGAATACCTCAGCGCCCGCCATGAGCTGGAGCGTCTGGAGCTGATTCGCCGCTGCCTGTACCTGAAGGTCGGCAAGAAACTCAGCCTGCCACCCCGTGGACGCAGCAAAAGCTGGCAACGCCTGCTGCTCGAACGCCTGACCGAAAGCTGGGGCTGGGGCCCGCGTGAACTGGCGCTGCTCGACAGCCGCAGCCAGTGGAAGGTGCGCCAGGCCAGCATTGAGCGCCGCGCGCTGGTCAACGAGCTGACCTACAGCTACCGCTTTCTGTCCGAGTTCGCCCGCAGCGTGCAGGCCGGCAGCATGCTCAACAGCCGCGACCTGGGCGTGCTCGGCCGCCGCCTGTACGCGGCCTTCGAGCGCAAGGCCGGCAAGATCGAATACATCAACCCGGGCATCGCCCCGGACCTCGCCGAAGACAGCCTGACCCTGGTCCATTGCCCCGTGGGCGAGCACAGCAACGAAACCCAGTGGGCGCTCTACAGCGGCAATCTGAATGGCCAGGAATGGCCCGACTTCGCCCCGTTGAAACGCACGCGGCAACTCAGCGAACTGCTCGCCTGGTGCCATCGCAACACCATCATCGACCAGGCCACCGGCCTGTCGCTGCACGCCGGCAGCAGCGACCTCAGTGATTTCGAGCTGAACAAGCTGCTCGACAGCCTGCGCCAGAGCCTGCCGCTGCCCCTGGCGGAAGTCAGCGAAAACGCCCTGCTGCAGGCCAGCGCCCCGACCCGGATCTTGCTCCTGGTGAATGTCGGCCTCGACCCGCTGAAGCAGCACAGCCAACTCAATGTGCACATGGCCAGCAGCCGCACCGACGCCCTCGGCTACGCCGGCACGCGGGAAAACCTGGTACTGAGCCTGGACCAGATCACCCTCAACAGCTGGAACGAACTGCTGGTCAGCCGCTACGACGGCGCCAACGCCATGCTCGATTGCCTGCGCGACCTGCTCAACAGCCTGCCGGCCAAGGGTCCGCGGCCGGAGCTGCAGGTGCGCTGCTTCTGCAAGAACCGCGCGGTGGCGATTGCCGAGCGGGTCGAAGGCTTGTTTCGCGACGTCCTTGAGCATCTCGACGCCGCCCAGCCCAGCCGTTACCTGTTGCAGA
Organism: Pseudomonas sp.; assembly: GCA_034519305.1. Taxonomy (GTDB): domain Bacteria; phylum Pseudomonadota; class Gammaproteobacteria; order Pseudomonadales; family Pseudomonadaceae; genus Aquipseudomonas. Next base: position 20,247 of record JAXHOM010000021.1, on the reverse strand, counting down.
TCCAGCAGCGCTACCACGTGCTCGACCTGCAACCGGGCCGGGTCAGTCATGCGGTGCTGACCGACCTCGCCAGCCTGCTCGAGCACCTCAGCGAGGAGCAGCCGCACTACAGCGCCCTGCACCTGGACAAACACGCCCTGGAAGGCAACGACCTGGCGCTGATCCTGCCCCTGGGACGGCCCGATTGCATTCAAGTGTTTTACCGCCTGCACGGCGATCAGGCGGAACTGAGCGTGCTGGATGAACACAATGCGCTGTGGCGCCAGCGCCTGCCGTTCCACGACGAACAGAACCTGCTGACCCCGCTGCAACGCTTCCTGCAATCGTTGTTCTACCGCCGCAATGCCCTGTTGGCGCTGGACAGCCAGAGCCTGGCGAGCACCCCGGAGGTGCTCTATTACCAGGTGCTGCCAGCGGCACCGCTGCGCGCCCAGGCCATCGAACGACGCCCCGAGCCACAGCTGCCCGGCAGCCGGCCGTTCTATCAGGTGCAGGTGATTGTCGAGCCGGCGGACGCGGGCAACGTGCACGTCACCCTGTACTGCAACCACCGCGAGTTTTCCGAACTGGAATACGCCGGCGATCTGTTTGCCGCCGTGGCCCGCCACATCCTCAGCCAACGCCAGGATGCCGAGCGCTACCCCTGCTACATCACCGACCTCGACCTGTCGCGGGTGCTCGGCGATGGCCGTAGCCAGACCGTGCACTACCTGCGCTACAAGGCCGAACTGGAAGCCGCGCTGAACGCGGCCTTGCAGCAGGCCTGAATGGCGTAGGGTGAAGTAGACGCGCAGCGACCCCAGCGTTCTACCAAAACCGACGGGGACGCGGTTTCAGCGAAACTCCCGGTTGCCACTGACAACGAGTACCGCAAGGCACCGTCCTAATTTCCAGATGACCCGGAAGCTCACCACCGCCACAACCACCCAACCCTAACCCACCAGTACCCGATCGTCCCTCTGACACCCGCCATCCAACAAGATGCGCTTCCTGACTCTTTCGACTTCGCAACTTTTTTGGCCGGCGGTGAATCAATCGTCCACCAGCTTTCCTACGCCGCAGCAGGAACGACCCTTTTTTTACGGACACCTCCAGGACTCACCCGGAGAACCTCAGGCAAGCCAGACGAATTCCCAAAACCCTGACGCCCGGCTGTCGCCCGGCGCTCCATCGCCCAATGGCCATGCAGGCCCACGGACGGACCTTACACCCCCCGCACCGGGGCAGGCGCACACATTTTCCCCCCCCCCCCCCGGGGCTTTAGCCGCGCGCCCCCCCAGCAGGACGTCAACAAAAACGCCACGCGCTACAGCCTCGCTGCTAAAGCGGGTTTTGACCGTAGGCCGCATCGACCGCTTTATCGAGAGCTTGATCGCCTAGCAAGGTCAACTGGAGGCATGCTTAGCGGGCGTAGGGATCGGCCAAGTCGCCTCGGGGAACTGGGCGCGGGCAGCCAGCACCGCCTCAGCGGCGGTCGATGGCACTGCCAGTTTACCGGCGCGGCAAACTCTCGGCCGGGCCGGCGCATCCGCCGGTGGCACGGCCAGGTCGGGCCAGGGGAAGTGTTGTAGCGCCCGGCGACCCCGCCCACCAATCGCCCCAGGACCCCCGACCCGCCCAACCGCCCCCCCCCCACGGCACCAGCCCCAACCTCGCGCCCGCGGCACCCATCCGTCGTGCCCCAGCTTCGTCGGCGCGCTCGCCAGCGCACCTGCTGCCGGCCCCACCCTTACCCCGCTTCCCCCCTCGCCCCCCCCCCCCCGCGGCCCGGCCCCACCCCAACGCCCGGCTGCTCCCCGCCTCCTCGTCCCGGCACCCCATCAATCCTTTTCACCACGCCCGCCGGGGCCACTCGTTTCGGTGCCACACCACGTCCGGCGCCCCCGGTTGATTGCCGACCTTGGCGCCTGCGCCTCCCCTCGCCCGTCCCCCCCCCCCTCCATACCCCCCGCTCCCCCCGCGCCGCCCCGCGCCAGCTCCAGCTCCACAGCCCCCCCCCGACCCACCCCCCCCCCCCCCCCCCACCCCCACCCCCCCCCCCCCCCCCCCCCACCCACCGCCTCCCCCCCCCCCCCCCCCGCCCAACCGGCCCCCCCACCCCCCCCCCCCCCCCCCCCTCCCCCCCCCCGCGCCCAGGCGCCGTCGCCCGGACTGCTACGTCTTGCAGGGCAACTGGCGAGCACCCCGCTCCAGCGGCGCAGCTCCGAGGTCCCGGAGCGCCCCCCGCGGCCCCCCAGCCGCCCCCCCCAGGCAGCGGGTGAGCAGCTTGAGGGTGCCGCTCGTGATGGGCCCGGACGCCGCGCCTCCTTGTCCAGGATCGACTGAAACAGCGAGCCGAAGCGCCGGGAAATCCCGACCGTCCAGCGCCAGCAGTCAAGCAGGCTCTGGCGCATGGCGGCATCAAACGCGGCCGGCGCACTCTCGGCCCCCTTGGAAGGCCCCCGCCCCCAACCCCCCCCCCCCCGTCCTTCGGGCCCGCCTCAGTCCTTCTTCGCACAGGCACACACGCCCGCGCCCAGCCGCACCCCGGCCTGCACTGGCCGTGCAATTTACCCATGCGCTGCGCCTTATGTGCCGCCCCTAAATGGCTGAACCGAGAAAAGCCGAACACACGCACGACTGCAAATCAGCCGGGCAAAACCGCGCGGCCCGTCGCAGGTCTACAGACAACCAGCGAAAACGGCCGGTTCTGGGCGGCTCGCCTCTTTCAACCGATCCGCGCCTGGCCGTAGCACGCGCTTCCCCCTTCCCACCCCCCAAGCGGCAGCCGCCCCCCCCTCACACGCGCCAAAGCTGCTACCCGCCCGCTACGCCAAACACATGAAACAACCCGGCTCACGCCCGCGCCCCCCCCCCCGCGGCCCCCCCCCACAAACAGAGCGCAGCAGGGCCTACCCACAGGCTTGTCCAAGCGCCGCCCCAGGACGGGCGCACGCGGCCCTCGGCGAGCTGGCAGATGGTGCGGCGGCGCTCATCGCTGGCACCGCCCCACTCGAGAATCTCGGCCAGCAGGCGGCCGCAGCCCAGGCATATTTCCTGTTCGTCCAGACAACAGCGCCGGCGGCACGGTGAGGCCACCGGGCCGCTCGGCGACGGGCTGTCAGAGCTCTTCGAACTCAAGGTCGAGACCTGCTTGCTCAAGGGTGATGCGCGCCAGCATCTCGCCCAGCAATTCGGCGCTGGTGTCGCAGATCCAGCGCTCGCTGGCCTCGTCGTAGTCGAAGTGAAAACCGCCGGAGCGGGCGGCCAGCCACAGCTGGCGCAAGGGTTCCTGGCGACTGAGGATCACCTGGCTGCCGTTCTCGAAACGCACGGTCAGCACGCCAGCGGAGTTTTCCAGATCGAGGTCCAGATCACTGTCATCGAACACGTCCTCCACCGCCAGTTGCGCGGCATCGACCAGATCGTGAAAGCGGGCTTCGGTCAAACTCATTACAACGTCCTCGGACAAATGATCTTTCAGTGAATCGCCTTGGCTAAAGCCCGGCAACATCCTCTGGCAACACAATACAGCAGCAGGCGGCGGCTGGCGGCGGACGTCAATCATCCAGCGGCATCGAGTCGCATATCTCGGCGTCCGCCAAGCGCCTGGCGCAACCCCTGAGGCCCGGCCAAAAGCCCCGCCAGACGGGAGCCGTGGCGCATAGGCAAGGCGCCGGGGGGCCGGTATACTCCGGCGCAATTACTGCTTTGACAAGGATTTTGCCATGAAGCGCCTGCTGCTTCCCCTCGTTGCTCTTGTTGTGCTCTCGGCAGCACTCGCCGGCTGCGGCCAGAAAGGCCCGCTGTACCACCCGGATGATGAAAAAGCCGCCAAGCAGCACGAAAAAGACGTCTACTGATTTCGGGGGTTTCCATGCAAGCTTTTACCAGCCGCGACGGCCAGCTGTTCGCGGAGGGCGTGGCCCTGTCCGCCATTGCCGAGCGCTTCGGCACGCCGACTTACGTCTATTCGCGCGCCCACATCGAGGCCCAGTACCGTGCCTATGCCGACGCCCTGCAGGGCATCGAGCACCTGGTGTGCTTTGCCGTCAAAGCCAACTCCAACCTCGGCGTGCTGAATGTCCTGGCCCGCCTCGGCGCTGGCTTCGACATCGTTTCCCGCGGTGAACTGGAGCGCGTACTGGCCGCCGGTGGCAAACCAGAAAAGATCGTTTTCTCCGGCGTCGGCAAGAGCCGCGATGACATGCGCCGCGCCCTGGAAGTGGGCGTGCACTGCTTCAACGTCGAGTCCACCGACGAGCTGGAGCGCCTGCAACTGGTCGCCGCCGAGCTGGGCGTACAGGCGCCAGTCTCGCTACGGGTCAACCCGGACGTCGATGCCGGCACCCACCCGTACATCTCCACCGGCCTGAAAGAAAACAAGTTCGGCATCGCCATCAGCGATGCCGAAGCCGTGTATGCCCGCGCCGCTGCCCTGCCGAACCTGCAGGTGCTGGGTGTCGATTGCCATATCGGCTCGCAGCTGACCACCTTGCCGCCGTTCCTTGACGCCCTCGACCGCCTGCTGGCGCTGATTGACCGCCTGGCCGCGCGCGACATCCACATCCGTCACCTCGACCTCGGTGGCGGCCTGGGCGTGCAATACCGTGACGAGCAACCGCCGCTGGCTGGCGACTATATCGCCGCCGTGCGCGAGCGAATTGCCGGGCGCGCCCTGGCCCTGGTGTTCGAGCCGGGCCGCTCGATCGTCGCCAACGCCGGCGTACTGCTGACCCGCGTCGAGTACCTCAAGCACACCGAACACAAAGACTTCGCCATTGTCGATGCGGCAATGAACGACCTGATCCGCCCGGCGCTGTACCAAGCCTGGATGGACGTGGTGGCCGTGCAGCCGCGCGACGCCGTGGCGCGCCCCTATGACATCGTTGGGCCGATTTGCGAAACCGGCGACTTCCTGGCCAAGGGCCGCGAGCTGGCGCTGGAAGAGGGCGACCTGCTGGCCATTCGCTCGGCGGGCGCCTACGGCTTCGTCATGAGTTCCAACTACAACACCCGCGGCCGCGCCGCCGAGGTGCTGGTAGACGGTGCGCAGAGCTTCGAAGTCCGCCGCCGCGAAAGCGTGCAGGAACTGTTCGCTGGCGAAAGCCTGCTGCCGCCTGCCGCGCAAGGATAAAGCCATGTTATTGCGCTTTACCAAGATGCACGGCCTGGGCAACGACTTCATGGTCCTCGACCTGATCAGCCAGCACGCGCATATCCAGCCCAAGCACGCCAAGCAGTGGGGCGACCGCCACACCGGCGTCGGCTTCGATCAGTTGCTGATCGTCGAGCCGCCGAGCAACCCGGATGTGGACTTCCGTTATCGCATCTTCAATTGCGACGGCACCGAAGTGGAGCAATGCGGCAATGGCGCGCGCTGCTTCGCCCGCTATGTGCTGGACAAGCGCCTGACGGTAAAACGCCAGCTGCGGGTAGAAACCAAGGGCGGCATCATTGAGCTGGATATCCGTAATGACGGCCAGATCGGCGTCAACATGGGCCCGCCGCGCCTGCAACCGGCCGAGATTCCGTTCGTCGCCGACGCCCAGGCGCTCAGCTATGACGTTGAAGTCGACGGTCAGCTCGTCGCTCTGGCAGCCGTATCCATGGGCAACCCGCACGCGGTGCTGCGCGTCGACGATGTCGACAGCGCGCCGGTGCACAGCCTGGGGCCGAAGCTGGAACACCACCCGCGCTTTCCCAAGCGAGTGAATGTCGGCTTTATCCAGGTGCTTGATCGCCAGCATGCCAAGCTGCGCGTCTGGGAGCGCGGCGCCGGGGAAACCCAGGCCTGCGGCACCGGCGCCTGCGCGGCAGCGGTGGCGGCAATCAGCCAGGGCTGGATGGACTCGCCAGTGCAGATCGAACTGCCGGGCGGGCGTTTATCCATCGAGTGGGCAGGCCCCGGCCAGCCCGTTATGATGACCGGGCCGGCGATGCGCGTGTATGAAGGCCAGGTGCGGCTGTAATGCCGCCAGGCCTGGGTCTGTTCTCGCCACAACGCGGCTTGCGATGAAACGGGAACAGCCCCTACCATCCGGTTTCGCTTTTTTCCTCGCCACGTCGATGACCGAGCAGCAGCCATGACCGAACAACGCCAGGATCCGCCGCAATCCGCCGAGCTGCCCGCGCTGACCGCCGAGCAGGTGGCCAGCTATCTGCACGCTCACCCGGAGTTCTTCGTCGAACGTGACGAACTGCTCGGCGAAATGCGCATCCCGCACCAGCCGGGCGATGCCGTGTCGCTGGTGGAGCGGCAGGTGCGCCTGCTGCGCGAGCGCAATATCGAGATGCGCCATCGCCTGTCGCAACTGATGGATGTGGCCCGCGACAACGACCGCCTGTTCGACAAAACCCGCCGCCTGGTGCTCGACCTGCTGGATGCGACCAGCCTGGAAGAAGTGGTCAGCGCCGTAGAAGACAGCCTGCGCCGTGAGTTCCAGGTGCCCTTTGTCAGCCTTATTCTGTTCAGCGAAGCCCCCATGCCGGTCGGCCGCTGGGTCAGCAGCGCCGAGGCCCACCAGGCCATCGGCGGCCTGCTGGCCGGCGGCAAAACCTTGTGCGGCGTGCTGCGCAGCCACGAACTGGCGTTCCTGTTCGGTGACGAGGAGCGCGACAGCGTAGGCTCGGCGGCCGTGGTCGCGCTGTCATTCCAGGGCCTGCACGGCGTGCTGGCCATCGGCAGCCCCGATCCGCAGCACTACAAAAGCTCTTTGGGCACCCTGTTTCTCAGCTACATCGCCGAAGTGCTGGCCCGCGTGCTGCCGCGCTTCGCCACACCGCTGCGCTCCGTCCGCTAAATTCTGTCGCGCGCCGCTGGCCGCTTTCGGGCCGTCAGCTAGAGGTCAGGCCCACCATGCACAGCCAGCTCGACGCCTACCTCGAACAATTGCGCTGCGAACGTCAGGTGTCACCGCACACCTTCAGCGCCTATCGCCTGGACCTGCGTAAGGTCCTCGATTATTGCCAGCAAGAGCAGCTCGCCGACTGGCGCGCACTCGACACGCCACGCCTGCGCCGCCTGATCGCCCGCCTGCACCAGCAGGGCCTGAGCGGCAAAAGCCTGGCGCGCCTGCTCTCGGCGGTGCGCGGCTTCTACCAGTACCTCAATCGCCAAGGCCTTTGCAGCCACGATCCGGCCAATGGCCTGACGCCGCCGAAGGGTGAACGACGCCTACCGAAAACCCTGGATGCCGACCGTGCCAAACAGCTGCTGGATGGCAACGTCGAAGACGACTTCCTCGGCCACCGCGACCAGGCCCTGCTGGAACTCTGCTATTCCAGCGGCCTGCGCCTGGCCGAACTGGTGAACCTGAACACCGACCAGCTGGACCTCGCCGATGGCCTGGTAAACGTGCGCGGCAAGGGCAACAAGATGCGCGTGGTGCCAGTTGGCAGCAAAGCCCGCGAGGCGCTGGAACTCTGGTTGCCGTTGCGCGCCCTGGCCAACCCGCTGGATGACGCGCTGTTTATCAGCCAGCAGGGCCGCCGCTTGGGGCCGCGCGCCATCCAGCTGCGCATGCGCCAGGCCGGCGTGCGCGAACTGGGCCAGCACCTGCACCCGCACATGCTCCGCCACAGCTTTGCCAGCCATCTGCTGGAATCCTCCCAGGACCTGCGCGCCGTACAGGAACTGCTTGGCCATGCCGACATCGCCACCACGCAGATCTACACCCACCTGGACTTCCAGCACCTGGCCACGGTTTACGACAGCGCCCACCCTCGGGCCAAACGCCGCACGAGCAGTGACGAATGACGATTCAACTGATCACCTTCGACCTCGACGACACCCTGTGGGACGTCGCCTCCGTGATGCACAGCGCGGAAAGCACCCTGCGCGACTGGCTGGCCACCCATGCGCCGCAGCTCGGCGGCGTGCCCATCGAACACCTGTGGGCGATCCGTGCCCGCCTGCTGGCGGCCGAGCCAGGCCTCAAGCATCGCCTCAGCGCGCTGCGGCGAGGCATTCTCCTGCTGGCGCTGCAGGAGGCCGGTTATTCCGGCCATGAGGCCGAGCAACTGGCCGAAGCCGGGTTCCAGGTATTTCTCGAAGCGCGCCACCAGGTCAGCCTGTTTGCCGAGGTGCACCCAACCCTTGAGCACCTGGCCAATCACTACCAACTGGGGGTGATCACCAACGGCAACGCCGACGTGCGCCGCCTGGGCCTGGCCGACTATTTCCAGTTCGCCTTGTGTGCCGAGGAGCTGGGCATCGGCAAACCCGATCCACTGCCGTTCCAGCACGCCCTGGCGCGCGCCGGCGTGGCCGCCGAGCACGCCGTACACATCGGTGACCACCCCGTTGACGATATCGCCGGCGCCCAGGCCGCCGGCCTGCGCGCCGTGTGGTTCAACCCGCAAGGCAAGGCCTGGGGCGATGCGCCACGGGCCGACGGGGAAATCCGCAACCTCGCCGAACTGCCAGCCCTGCTCGCCAGTTGGCGCCACCCGGCGGCGTAATCGGCCGCAATCCCAGGCAACAAAAAGGCTATGTCCGCCTTATGCATTGAGCTGCTGTAGGCGCGGAGGTATCCGCCAAATTCGCGGCTGAAGCCGCTCCTACAACGTGGCGCCCGCGCTCGATAAATCGCCAACAAAAAACCCGCCGGTGCGAACACGGGCGGGTTTTAGTCAGCGAGGCCGATCAGGCGTTGGCTGGGCGCAGCGAGTAGGTTTTGAGCTGTTCAGCAAACTCGCGCAGCGACTGGATGCCACTGGCCTCGGCATCGCTGACCCACTGTTTGATGGCGTCGAGCATCTCGTGACCGTTGCTGCTGGTCTTGACCCAGATCTGCTGCAGGGCGATACGCTTTTCGTAGATCACCTTCAGCGCCTGGCTCTCTTCCAGCAGACGCTGGATGCGCGCCTGGTGGGTTTCGTCGAGCAGGCTGGTTTCCCGCGACAGCAGGGCCTTGGCCCGGCGGAAGTGATGGCGCACGGAGGCGTCGGCCTTGCCCAGCTCCTGCTTAACCAGCGGCGCGATCACCAACTTGCGGTACTGGGCCATGATCTGGAAGCGGTTGTTGAGGATGGCCATGGCGGTGTCCATGTCCAGATTGCCTTTGCCGGCAACGCGGTGGGCGATTGGCGCCACACGCTGCACCTTGGCCAGACCGAAGAAGCTGAACAGCTGAATCCACGCCCAGCCCATGTCGAACTCCCACGGCTTGACCGACAGCTTGGCCGAGTTCGGGTAGGTGTGGTGATTGTTGTGCAGCTCTTCACCGCCGATGATGATGCCCCACGGCGACAGGTTGGTCGCGGCGTCGCGGCATTCGAAGTTGCGGTAGCCGATGGCATGGCCCAGGCCATTGACCACGCCCGCCGCCCACACCGGAATCCACATCATCTGCACGGCCCAGACGGTCATGCCGAGCACGCCGAACAGGGCCAGGTCGATCACCGCCATGATGGCGATGCCGCCGACCGGGAAGCGCGAATAGACGTTACGTTCAACCCAGTCTTCCGGGCAGTTCTTGCCGTAGATGCGCAGGGTTTCCGGGTTTTCGGCCTCGGCGCGGTACAGCTCGGCACCGGTCAACAGCACGGTGCGCAGGCCTTTGATCACCGGGCTGTGGGGGTCATCCACGGTTTCGCATTTGGCGTGGTGTTTGCGGTGGATGGCGGTCCACTCGCGGGTGTTCTGCGCCGTGGTCAGCCACAGCCAGAAACGGAAAAAGTGCTTGAGCGCAGGGTGCAGCTCCAGCGCGCGGTGCGCCGAATAACGATGCAGGTAGACCGTCACGCTGACGATGGTCACGTGCGTTATCAGCAAGGTCACTGCCAGCAATTGCCACGCCGAAAGGTCGAGCAAACCGTTGTACCACATGGATGAATGGCCTCTTGGAAAGGAAAACGCCGTCACCAGAACAAGCGTTCACTCATTATCTCCGAGCAAGGCACAAAAGTCCCGACTGCTTTTCGATAGATGTAGGGGGATATAGACCCAGATCAACCAGTTTGTCCGCCCTGATCGCTGCAGATCGCGACACAGGACGGACAACCGCGGCGCTACTGCGGCAGCTTGCGCGCCGTCAGATCGCGCAGGCAGGTGGGGCCGGCACGCTCCTCGACAGCGCGGCGCACGTCGTCACGCAAGCCCAGAAGGAATCCGAGTTCGGCCACCACAAACAGCGGGCCAACGGCCAGGCCCATGATGTCATCGACGAACGCCGGCTTGCGCCCCTCGTAGTAGTGGCCGACGAACTGGATGATCCAGCCCAGCACAAACAGTCCCAGGCCCCAGCCCAGCCACACACTTGTAGAGCTTTGCGCCAGATCGGCAGCGAGCCACAGACTGAGCCCCAGCAGACCGCTCATCACCGCGCCAAAGCGCAGATCGAGACGGCAATAGAACAGCCCCGCCGCGATGGCGGTGAGTAACGCCGGCGAGCACCACAGCCCCCACAGCGCCGCCCCCGGTCGCGACAACAACACCGCGACAGCCAGGACGATCAGGGGAATGCCGATGAAATGGGTGGCGATATTGCGCCGGTCACGGTGATACGCGGCGTATTGCGCCAGGTGGTCGGTCAGGGTTTTCATTATAGTTATCCGCAAAGGCCATGGCCCACCATGATGCCCAGCCAGCGGCCGCCAGCTCTGTCAGCCAGGCGACAAACTCGCGGAATGACCATGCACGATGCCCACACCCAACGTACGCGCCTGCTCGGCGGTTACTGGTTCAACGGTTTACCCGTCGCCCTGCAGGACGCCCTGCTGCACGCTGCCAGCCTGCGCCAGCTGAGTGCCGGCCAGAGCCTGTTTCGCCGCGGCGACCCGCCCTGCGGCCTGTATGCCGTACTAAGCGGGGCCATGCGCATTGGCGCGGTCAACCCGGCCGGCAAGGAGGCGCTGCTGACCCTGGTGGAAGCGCCCAACTGGTTTGGCGAAATCTCCCTGTTCGACAATCAGCCACGCACCCACGACGCCAGCGCCGAAGGCCCGGTGACCTTGCTGCACATCCCCCAGGCCAGCCTGCAGCGCCTGCTCAGCGCAGAGCCGCAGTACTGGCGCGACTTTGCCCTGCTGCTCAGCCAGAAACTGCGCCTGGCGTTTATTGCGCTGGAAGACATGAGCCTGCTGCCGGCAGCACCACGCCTGGCCCGGCGCCTGCTGCAAATGGCCGAAGGTTATGGGGAAAGCAGCCATTCGCGGCGCGTGCTGCAACTGCCGCAGGAACAGTTGGCGCTGATGCTGGCCATCTCCCGCCAGACCACCAACCAGATCCTCAAGGAGCTGCAAGCCCAAGGCATTGTGCAGCTGACCTACGGCGAAATCGAAATCCTCGACCTGCAGCGCCTGCAGCAAGCCGCCCAGGCTTAAGCCGCTGGCGTCCCTGGAACGGCAGCGAGATTAGCCTCGGCCAGTTGCTGGCTGACGCGCTCGGACTGCAGCAACAATTGTTCGGCGGCCAGCGTCAGTTGCCGGGTCTGCGCTTCGCTGTCCTGAACATCGTCATGCAGCCGCTCAAGGCCGGCCAGCAGACTGGCGAGTTGCTGCTGATGAGCCTGACTGCCGGCGCCAAACTGCACCACGTGCGCCTCCAGCGTGGCGGCCAGGGCGGTAATCCCGGCCAGTTGCTGACCGCTCTGCTCAAGCTGCGAGGACGCCTGGGCCTGCGCCAGGTTTTGCGCCTCGATGCGCGCACCGGCGGCCTGACTGCGCTGGCGAATATCGGCGACGATCAGGGTGACTTCCTCGGTCGCAGTGGCCGTGCGCTTGGCCAGGTTACGCACCTCGTCGGCGACCACGGCAAAACCGCGGCCGTCATCACCGGCCCGCGCGGCTTCGATCGCTGCATTCAGCGCCAGCAAGTTGGTTTGGCTGGCAATCGACTGAATCACCTGGGTGACCTTCTCGATCTGCTCGGTACTGCTGCTCAATCCCGCCATCAGCTCACGACCGGCATCAGCCTCAGCACTGAGTTGCTGCAAGGTGCTCAAGGCTTGCTGCAGACTGCACTGGCCCTGCGCACTCTGCTCGCGCACGGCACTGACTAGCGTCAGGCCCTGCTCGGCGCGCTGGGCACTCGGCAATTCACTGTCGCCGAGCGCCTCGGCAGCCCCGCGCAGGTCCGCCAATACCTGCAACTGCACGTGCAATTGATCCGCCAACTGGGCCACGGCAACCGCCTGCTGAGCCGCCACCAAGGCATTATCGTCGGTACTGCGTGCGAGACTCTGGCGCAACGCGCTGAACGCTGCCAGCGCGGCGTCCGGTGGCGGCGCATCCTCGGCGGGACGCTGCCAGGGCCCGAACCAGGGCCATAGGGCCAGCAGCAGATAAGCCGGGATGCTCAGGTGCAACGGCATCTGCCCCTGTTGATAAACCGTCATCAGAATGATCAGGCCAAGCCCGTGCAGCAGGCACGCCTGGGGATGACGAAGATAAGCGGAACGCATCGGCAAACCTCTTTGAATTGAGCACAACGGCAAGTAACTGCTCGGGCGCACCTGCATTCGAGCACGCCTGCCGCGTCACCACCAGAGCCGCGGGCAGCACAGGCACGACAAAGGTCATACAAGGGGCGCGGCTGATCCCATCCAGGGCCTGCGCGAAACACGCAATGTGCAACAGGCCCGGCAGCAAATCCTGTTTCGACTAGAATTTCAATGCGCCTCGGATATCCGCGAACAGCTCATCTAGAAGCTCAGGCGCAGCATTTTCTGCCCCGAGGTTTCGTCCATGACGTCGTCGCGCCCACTACTTGGCCTGCTGCTAGCCCTGTTGCTGATGGTTGGGGCCCAAGCACATGCCGCGCTGCCCAGCCTCAGCATAGACTCAGCCAACCTGCAGCAGCCGATTGCGCTGCTGCACAGCCAGGTACTGGAAGACCCCGATGCCAGCCTTGATGCCGCCCACGCCATGGCCCAACTGCGTAGCGGCGGCGTGCGGCAACAGGGCAACCCACGCCTGGGCTATTCCGGCAGCACCTGGTGGATCGCCTTTAGCCTCAACAACCCCGGCGGCGAAGCCCTGTCACTGGTGATCGACAACCCCTTTGTCGACAACGCCCAGCTGTGGGTCAGCGCGTCTGAATCGAGCCCACCCGCAGCACTGCTAGCAGCCGCCCAGGCCGGTGACCTTCAGCCGTTCAGCGCCCGCCGCGAGCCTTATCCGAACTTTATCCTGCCGTTGCCGGCGCTGGAGGCCGAGCGCGTTGACGTGCTCCTGCGCGTCAGCAGCAGCAGCGCCCTCAACCTGCCACTGGCCCTCGTCTCTGCCACCAGCAGTAAGCAGCTGCTGGTTCGCAGCTGGCTGAAAAGCGGCCTGATCTGCGGCGCCCTGCTGATCATGGCGTTGTTCCACCTGGCCAAATTCAGCACCCTGCGCAACCGGCAGCTGGGCTACTACTGCGCCACCCTGCTGAGCGCCACCGTGTATTACAGCGCCATTCTTGGCCCGATCAACCTGTTATGGCCGCACTACCCGGCGCTGCCAACCATCTTGCTGAATCTAGCGGGCGCCGCCACGCTGATCTTCAGCACGCTGTTTATCTGCAACCTGCTGGCGCTGCGTGAACCGCTGCTGCTCTACCTGCGCAACAGCCTGTTTCTGATCATCGGCCTGTGCGCGGCGCCGGCGGTGCTGGGCATCAATGACTATCGCCAGCAGCAGCTGATCAACGTCATATTTCTCCTCAATGGCGTGTTCCAGCTCAGCATCACCCTCTATGGCGTCAAGCAGCGCCGGCCATTTGCCAAGCCGTTGCTGCTGTTGTGGTCAGCGGTGTTCCTGCTGATGATCATCCTGCCGCTGAGCCGCATGGGCGTGTTGCCAAATGTGCCGCTACTCAATGAGCTGAGCATTTACCTGCCCGCCATCAGCTTCTTTATGTTTGGCATCCTCAGCGCCATGCAGCTGGAGCAGGTACGCATCGACCTGCTGGGCAGCCAGCAACAAGCCATCGGTAATCTGCAGCGCTACCAGGCGCTGTTCAACAATGCCGCCGAAGGCATCGTGCGCTGCACCCGCGAGGGCGCCATCCTCGAAGCCAACCCGAGCTTTATGCGCCTGCTCGGCCGCACCACCCGACAACTCAGCCTGGTCGGCCTGCCGATCCAGAGCCTGCTGAAAGCCGCGGACTGGAATCACCTGCTGCTGCAGCTCAGCGACAGCCATCCGACCGTCTGCGGCGAATGCCAGATCCACGATCACCACGGCAATGCCCTTTGGGTGTACCTGTCGCTGTACCTGCTGCCGGACCAGAACAGCATCGAAGCCATCGTCGTCGACATCAGCGAGCGCCATGCCCACCAGGAACACCTGCAAACCCTGGCCAGCCACGACTCACTCACCGGCCTGCTCAACCGTCGCGAGCTGGAGCGCCTGCTGCAAGAGTCGCTGAGCCACCCCGAGCGGCGTCGCTACAGCCACTTGCTGTACCTCGACCTGGACCAGTTCAAGCAGGTCAACGACCTCTGCGGCCACTCCGCCGGCGACCAGTTGCTGCGCCAACTGGCCCTGCACCTGCAGCATCACCTGCCGCGTCATGCCGAACTGGCGCGCATCGGTGGCGACGAATTTGCCGTGCTGCTGCGTGAAGTGGAGACCGCTGCGGCCATGGCCCATGCCGAGCACCTGCGGGCCTGTGTCGAACAGTTTGTCTTTACCTGGCAAGGTCGACCGTTTCGCCTGTACGTGAGCATCGGCCTCTTGGAGCTGGACTCCGGCGTCAGCGACTGGGAAACCGCCCTGAACTGGGCCGACAACGCCAGCCAACGGGCGAAGAACCATGGGCGCAACCGCGTGCACCGCTTCAACCAGGCCGATGGCGCCCTGCTCGAACACCAACGCCAGCTGCAGTGGATCACCCGCTTGCGCGCCGCCATCGAACAGCAACACTTCGAACTGTTCTTCCAGCCAGTGCTGCCCCTGCAGCACGCCCAGGAAGGCTGGCACTATGAAATCCTGCTGCGCTATCGCGACCCGCAAACCGGCGATTGGATTGCACCGGGGCAGTTTCTTACCGCGGCAGAACGCTACGGTTTTCTCGGCGCCATTGATCGCTGGGTGATCCGCCGCCTGTTCGACTGGATGGCGCAAAACCCTCGGCATCTGCAGCAGTTGGCCCAGGTCAACCTCAACCTCAGCGCCTCATCACTGCTGGACAGCGAAGTTCACCAGTTGCTCAAGGACATGCTGGCCCGCCAGCAACTGCCGGCCAGCAAACTGTGCATTGAAGTGACGGAAATGGTGGCCCTGGGCGAGTTGGGAGTGTCCTCCGAATGGATCGCCCAACTGCGTGAGCAAGGCCTCAAGGTTGCCCTCGATGACTTCGGCAGCGGCTTTGCCTCCTACGCCTACCTGCGCCATCTACCGCTCGACCTGCTGAAGATCGACGGCAGTTTTATCAGCGGTATCGAGCACGACCCGATCAACCAGACCATGGTGCGCTCAATGCAACAGATAGCCGAGCAACTCGGCCTGAAGACCGTGGCCGAGTTCGTCGAGACCCAAGCCACCCTCGACTGCCTGCGGGAACTGGGCATTGATTTCGCCCAAGGCTATTTTATCGACCAGCCCCGCCCCCTGGAGCACCTGGCCGACGGCCGTGCCACCGCACAGGCCGAAGCGCTAGCGACAGGCAGCAGCCAAGCCATCGACTAAAGCCCTAAAAAGCCATACCGCTGTCCAGCCAGGCACCGAAGACAAACAGCCCCACTTGCAACAGCGTCAGCTTGGCCAACCACGGCAACTCAGCATCCAGCTCAGCCTCCGGTAGCCAGCCTAGGCGCTGCCAGGCGCGAACATGGGCCGGCAGCAACAGCAACGCCAGCCACGCCCAGCACCCGTCCTGCAGAAAGGCCTGCAGCGCCCACAGGGCGTCAGCCCCGAGCAGCAAGAACAGTTGATAGCGACGGCCGCTGCGCACGCCCAGACGCACCACCAGCGTGCGCTTGCCCGCTGCCGCATCGGCCTGCCAGTCGCGCAGATTATTGAGGTTGAGCACGCCGACACTCAGCAAGCCCAACGCCAGCGCCGGCCACCATGGCCACTGCGGCGCGACGGGCGCCTGCAACGCATAACTGCCGAGGGTTCCGAGCAAGCCGAAAAACACCAGCACGGCCAAATCGCCCAGACCGGCATAAGCATACGGCCGCGGCCCCAAGGTATAAGCCAGTGCCGCGGCAATCGCCAACAGCCCAGCCAACGGCCACAACCAGCGCCCCCAGTCAGCCATGGCCGGCCACGCCAGCAGCAACAGCGCAGCCCCACTCAGCGCCGCCAGCAGTC
Source organism: Pseudomonas sp. (assembly GCA_034519305.1). GTDB lineage: Bacteria > Pseudomonadota > Gammaproteobacteria > Pseudomonadales > Pseudomonadaceae > Aquipseudomonas. Next base: position 4,026 of record JAXHOM010000021.1, on the reverse strand, counting down.
CGCACAGAGCAATCGCCCGACGCATCGCCGCGGGTTGTATCCAACCCTGTTGCATCGCCCGCGGCGGACCGATACGCAAGGGGCCATCGGCGCCATGCAAGGTGTCGCCATAGTCATTGGCCAGGTTGGCGAGGATCTGCAGCAGGAAGGTGGTCAGCAACGCCAGCAAGCCAATGCGCCAACTGCCGCCGCCCTGCACACCCGCCAAGCCACTGCCGAGCAAGATGCAGGCAGCCGCCAGTGGCAGCGTGCGCAGGCGAAAGGCATGCCGCCAGGCAGCCAGGTTGGACGAGGGAAACGCGGGGACTGATGACATGCCGAACTCCGTGGACCTGCACCCTAGCCTGGCGTACATGGCCGAGGCTGTCACCGGGCAAGCGCTAAAACCCAGGCAAAAAAAGACCCGCCGAAGCGGGCCTTAAAAACGCCTGACTGGTGAGCCCTAGGCGAGTTCGTCGAAGCACTCAGCGACAATGGCCAGGCCTTTGTCCAGCTGTGCATCAGGAATGGTGACCGGCATCAGGAAGCGGATGACGTTGTAGTAGGTGCCGCACGACAGCAGGATCAGGCCTTTTTCGCGCGCGCGAACCACGATCTTGCCGACCAGTTCAGCGGCAGGCTTGTGCACGTCGCCGCCTTCGAACAGTTCGATGGCGATCATCGAGCCCAGGCCGCGGACGTCGCCGATGACCTTGTGCTTGGCCTGAATGGCGCGCAAACCAGCTTTAACACGCTCGCCCAGGGCGCTGGAGCGCTCCAGCAGCTTCTCTTCGTCGAAGACTTTCAACACGGCCAGGGCCGCGGCGCAGGCGATCGGGCTACCGGCGTAGGTGCCGCCCAGGCCGCCCGGAGCGATGGCGTCCATGATTTCGGCCTTGCCGCACACGCCGGAGATCGGGAAGCCGCCGCCGACCGATTTGGCGAAGGTGGTCAGGTCCGGAACGATGCCCAGTTGTTCGGTGGCGAAGAAGGTGCCGGTACGACCAGCGCCAGTCTGAACTTCGTCAGCGATCAGCAGGATGCCGTGCTGGTCGCACAGGGCACGCAGACGCTTCATGAAGGCCGGCGAGTTGGTGTAGAAACCACCTTCACCCTGGACTGGCTCGATGATGATGGCCGCGATGTCGCTCGGCTGTGCATCGTTCTTGAAGATGCGTTCGATGCTGGCGATCGACTCGTCTTCGCTCACGCCATGCAGTTCGCACGGTGCCAGCGCACGGAAGATGCCGCCTGGCATCAGGCCCATGCCGGCCGAGTACGGTACGACTTTACCGGTCAGACCCAGGGTCATCATGGTGCGGCCGTGGTAGGCGCCGGTGAAGGCGATCACGCCGGCACGGCCAGTGGCGGCACGGGCGATCTTCACGGCGTTCTCAACGGCTTCGGAGCCGGAGGTGACCAGCAGGGTCTTCTTGGCGAAGTCGCCCGGTACGCGCTTGGCGATTTCTTCGCAGAGCTCGATGTAGGGTTCGTAGGCCAGCACCTGGAAGCAGGTGTGCGACAGCTTGGTCAGCTGCTCTTGCACGGCGGCAACCACTTTCGGGTGCAGGTGACCGGTGTTCAGTACCGCGATACCGCCCGCGAAGTCGATGTACTCACGGCCTTCAACGTCCCAGACGGTGGCGTTTTCGGCGCGCTCGGCGACAACCGGGTGGATCTGCCCAACACCGCGCGGAACAGCGGCGGCACGGCGTTTCAGGATGGCTTCGTTAGTTTTGCTGGTCATGATGATCCTCGTTGGCTCGACTGCCGAGCCAGGTTACGCAATGTCGTTGTGTATTGAAGCCAGCCCCGCCGAGTACTCGGGCAGGGCTGGCAACCGAATCAGATACCGCCGAGGCAGACGTATTTGATTTCCAGATAATCTTCGATGCCGTACTTGGAACCTTCACGGCCCAGGCCCGAGGCCTTGATGCCGCCGAACGGCGCCACTTCGGTGGAAATGATCCCGGTGTTGACGCCCACGATGCCGTATTCCAGCGCTTCTGCGACGCGGAATACGCGACCCAGATCACGTGCATAGAAGTACGAGGCCAGACCGAACTCGGTGTCGTTGGACTGGGCAATCACATCAGCTTCGTCTTTGAAGCGGAACAGCGGAGCCAGCGGACCGAAGGTTTCTTCCTTGGCCACGGCTGCGTTCTTCGGTACGTCGACCAGAATGGTCGGCTCGAAGAAGTTGCCACCCAGGGCATTGCCACCGGCGATAACGCGAGCGCCTTTGCTCACTGCGTCAGCGATGTGCTCCTGCACCTTGGCCACGGCTTTCTCGTCAATCAACGGGCCGGTGGTGATGCCATCTTCCAGGCCGTTACCGATCTTCAACTTCGCCACAGCCGCTTGCAGCTTGGCGGCGAAGGCGTCGTAAACACCGTCCTGCACGTACAGACGGTTGGCGCAGACGCAGGTCTGGCCGGCGTTGCGGTACTTGGACGCCAGCGCGCCATCGACGGCGGCATCCAGGTCAGCATCGTCAAACACGATGAACGGAGCGTTGCCGCCCAGCTCCAGAGAAACTTTCTTGATGTCCTTGGCGCATTCCTGCATCAGCTGACGACCGATTTCGGTCGAGCCGGTGAAGGACAGCTTGCGTACCAGCGGGTTGCCGGTCAGCTCGCTGCCGATGTCGCCGGCGCTGCCGGTCACCACGCTGAGCACGCCTTTTGGAATACCGGCACGTTCAGCCAGTTCCATCAGCGCCAGTGCCGAGAACGGCGTCTGGCTGGCTGGCTTGATCACCATGGTGCAACCGGCAGCCAGGGCCGGGCCGGCTTTACGGGTGATCATCGCGGATGGGAAGTTCCACGGGGTAATCGCGGCGGTCACACCGATTGGCTGCTTCATGACCAGCAGACGCTTGTCCGGTTGGTGGCCCGGAATGATGTCGCCATAGATGCGCTTGCCTTCTTCGGCAAACCATTCGATGAAGGAGGCGGCGTAAGCGATTTCGCCCTTGGCTTCGGCCAGTGGCTTGCCTTGCTCCATGGTCATCAGGCGACCGAGGTCGTCCTGGTTTTCCATCATCAGTTCAAACCAGCGACGCAGCTTGGTCGCACGCTCTTTGGCGGTCAGGGCACGCCAGGCCGGCAAGGCACGCTCGGCGGCTTCGATGGCGCGGCGGGTTTCTGCAGCGCCCATCTTCGGCACGGTACCAATGATTTCATTGGTGGCCGGGTTGTTCACCTTGATGGTCAGGCCACTGTCCGCATCCAGCCAGGTACCTTCGATGTATGCCTGCTGGCGGAACAGCCGAGCGTCTTTCAATTGCATAGCGGTCTCCTTTAGCTCAGCGCAGCGCACTGAGCGGTGTTAATCAGTCGACCGCGCGATGAGTGCTACAGTCGGGATTGCTCGCGCATATGATTGCGCCTGGATGGACCAAGCTCTGCGCCGAACACCCAGAAACGATAGTTCCTTATGCTGTTCGCGCTTTGCCGGCCAAAGCGTTTGAAATCTCAAACGAATCCTAGAGTCCGCGGCGATAAAGGGCAATAGCCTGTGCAGAAAAATTAACAAAACAATCTGAATACACCGTTTTATCGAGCCCATTGCGCCAGGCATACGACTTTCGTTCAATATCATGAACGATATATCCACCATGGACGCACACCCGCTAGATGCGTATGATGGCGGCCGCACTGCACCAGTAGCTCAGCTGGATAGAGTACTGCCCTCCGAAGGCAGGGGTCATGGGTTCGAATCCCGTCTGGTGCACCACATACAAAAAGGCCCCAAGCGCAAGCTTGGGGCCTTTTTTGCTTTTAGCCTGTCGAAATCGCTCATCTTTAGTCTACAGCGTTTCGCCCATAGGAGTGACTCACGCTCAGGAGCGAGCCTGGCCTGTCGCTTTTCGCGTGCGAAAAACGTCGTTTTCAGCGGTGCTGTAACGTTCTAATAGCGCTTTTATACGCATCGATACGCTCACAACAGCCGCTTTAGGCTGCACAAAACCGTCGCTCAAAGCTTTTCTCCGCGCAAAGACAAACCCCCGACCATCGTACGATGATCAGGGGTTTGGTGTAGAAG
>JAXHOM010000018.1:0-122690 GCA_034519305.1 Pseudomonas sp. | reverse complement strand
ACCATGAGGTGGGCGGCAGTTTTGGCTTGCCTTCGGGGCATGCGCAGATCGCCGTGGTGCTGTGGTTGTGGCTGGCCTATGAGGCGCGCAGCCGGGTGTTCAACTGGCTGAGTGGCTTTATCGTGCTGGGGATTATCTTCAGCCGCCTGTACCTCGGTGCTCATGACCTGGAAGACGTGCTCGGTGGCGCCGCGCTCGGCGCCTTGACCCTCGCCAGCTTTGCCCTGTTGCAGCGCTGGGAGGGCTGGCAAGCGCTCAACCCGTTCTGGCACCTGGCGCTGGTGGTGCTGCTGGCCATGCTGTTTCAGCTCAGTTGGCGGGGGCTGGCGCCCAGCTATGTGCCGCTGTTGGCGGGGATGCTGGTGGGCGTGTTGCTCGGCTACTGGCTGGAAGGGCGGTTGCTGGATTTCCATGCCCGCACCCACTGGTGGCGACGGTTGCTGGCGGCGCTGATCGGCGCGCTGGCGTTTATAGCTCTGCAAAGTGCACTGAAGTGGCTGGGCACGCAGTTGGCTTGGCCGGACCTGCTGTGGCAGAGCGTGCGTGGCGTGCTGTTGGGCGGCTTTGTTGCAGCTCTGATGCCCTGGCTGCTGGTGCGCCTGCGCCTGTTGCCGGCACGCGTGGGCTGAAGTGGTTGGCGAACGCGTAGCCCGGATGACATCTGGGGGCGGTGTAGTTATCCGCGGCTTCCCGGATTGCATCCGGGCTACGCAGCCGTGGCGTTGTGGGCTGTAGTGATGGGTCTCGCGACGCTCAAACGATCCTACGCTGGCTCGGCGCTATTGCTCGGCAAACGCGTAGCCCGGATGTAATCCGGGGGGGGGGCGTGCAATTAGCCGTGTGCTGGGGACTAGCTGGTGCGGGCGACGATAAAGCGCGCCAGCGCGCGCAGGGGCTCGGCGCTTTCGCCCCAGAGGCTGAGGGCGGCGATGGCCTGGTCGCGCAGCTCCAGGGCGTAGCTTTTCGCCGCCGGCAGGCCAAGCAGGGCTGGGTAGGTGGGCTTGTCGTTGGCGCTGTCCTTGCCCTGGGTCTTGCCCAGGGTGGCGGTGTCGCTTTCCACGTCGAGGATGTCGTCCTGCACCTGGAAGGCCAGGCCGATGGCCTGGGCATAGCGCTGCAGGGCTTGCAGTGCCGGCTCGTCTGCCAGGCCGCTGGCAAGGGCGCCAAGGGTCACGCTGGCTTCAATCAGGGCGCCGGTCTTGTGTCGATGCATCAGCTCCAGGGCTGCCTGGTCGAGTTTGCAGCCCACCGAACCGAGGTCGATGGCCTGGCCGCCGACCATGCCGGCCGGGCCGGCGGCGCGGGTCAGGCAACTGAGCATGCGCAGGCGCACCTCGGCGTCCAGCGGGTTGTGGCGGGCGTCGGCGAGCACTTCAAAGGCCAGGGTTTGCAGGCCGTCGCCGGCGAGGATTGCGCAGGCTTCGTCGAAGGCGATGTGGGTGGTTGGCTGGCCGCGGCGCAGGTCGTCGTCGTCCATGGCTGGCAGGTCGTCATGCACCAGTGAGTAGGCGTGAATCAGTTCCACCGCGCAGGCTGCCGCGTTGGCGCGGCTGGCGTCGCCGCCGAGGGCTTCGCAGGCGGCATACACCAGCAGCGGGCGCACCCGTTTGCCGCCATTGATGACGCTGTAGCGCATGGCTTGGTAAAGGCGTTGCAGTTGCGGCAGCGGTGCTTCGAAGAGGGCAGCGAGGGCGTCATCGACCCGCGCCTGGCACTGGCTTTGGTACGCGTCGATCATGCCGGCTGATCCGCGTCGAAGGGGGCTTCCTCCAGCTCGCCGTTGCGTTCGAGGAGGATCTGCACCTTCTGCTCGGCCTGGCTCAACGCCGCCTGGCAGTCGCGGGTCAGGCCGATGCCTTGCTCGAAGGCGCTGAGGGAGTCTTCCAGCGACAGCTCGCCGTTTTCCAGGCGCTCGACCAGGGTTTGCAGGTCGGCGAGGGACTGTTCGAAATCGGGCGTGGCTTTTTTGCGGGCCATGGTGGCTCTCTCGGCGGGGCTGGAACCGGCGCGACACTAGCAGAGCTAGGCTCCGCGGGCAAATCCGCGGGCCTGCTCACAGACCCCGGCCGGCTGCGGTTTGGCGTAGTAGAAACCCTGCAGGCGCTGACAGCCGTTGAGCAGCAGAAAGGCCGCCTGGCGTTCGTTTTCCACCCCTTCGCCGACCACTTCCAGGCCCAGCTGCGCGGCCATGGTCAGGATGCCGCGCACCAGGGCCACCGACTGCGGGCTGTCGGGCAGGTTGGCGACGAACTGGCGGTCGATCTTGATGCCGTCGAAGTCGAATTGCTGCAGGTAGGTGAGCGACGCATAGCCGGTGCCGAAGTCGTCAAGAAACAGCGGCAGGCCGGCGATTTTCAAGCGCGCCAGGCATTCACGCACCTGTGGGCCGTCGTCCAGCAGGGCGCTTTCGGTGATCTCTAGTTCCAGCCAGGCGGCACTGGCCTGCTCGTCGGCGAGGATTTTCAGCAACTGGCCAGCGAGGTCGTGCTGGCGGAAATCCAGTGGCGACAGGTTGACTGCGATCCGCCAGTGCCGCCCCTCGCTTTGCCATTGTCGTGCCTGTCGGCAGGCCTGGCGGAACACCCAGCGGGTGGCCTCCAGAATCAGACCGGTTTCTTCCAGCACCGGAATAAAGTCCGCGGGCGAAACCAGGCCGCGGCTCGGCGAGCGCCAGCGCAACAGGGCTTCCATGCTCTTGGCCTGGCCGCTGGCATCGACCTGGGGCTGGTAGAACAACTCGAATTCTTCGCGCTCCAGGGCCAGGCGCAGTTCTTGCTCCAACTGCTGGCGCAGCTCTGCGGCGCGGCTGAGTTCCGGGGTGAACAGGGCCAGGCCATTGCGTCCGGCGTCCTTGGCGGCATACAGGGCCAGGTCGGCCTGCTTGAGCAGGTCGCTGGCGCTACCCTGCTGGCCGTTGCACAGGGCCAGGCCGATGCTCGGGCTGACATTGCAGCTGTACTGGCGGACCTGGAAGGGGGTGTTGAACAGGTTGAGCAGTTCGCTGCCAAAATTTTTGCCATCGTCGGCGTTGGCGCCTTCCAGCAGGCAGACGAACTCATCGCCGCCACTCCGTGCCAGCAGGCTGTTAGCCGGCATGTGCTGGCGCAGGCGTTCGGCGATTTCTGCCAGCAGGCGGTCGCCAATTTCATGGCCGAGGGTGTCGTTGATGCGCTTGAAGTGGTCGATGTCGATGAACAGCAGGGCCAGTGGGCAGCCAGCGCCGACCAGCACTTCCAGGCGCTGGAGCAACTGGTTGCGGTTGGCCAGTTGGGTCAGCGGGTCAAAGTGGGCGAGAAAGCGCAGGCGCTGCTCGGCCTGCTTGCGGTCACTGATGTCGCGCAACAACACCAGGTAGTACGCGCGGGCATCCCGCTGGAAGGGCGTCATCGATACTTCCAGGGTGATCACCTGGCCGTCGCGTAGGGCGGTGAACTCCAGGTTGCTGTTGGCTGGCGCGTTACTCAGGCGTTTTACTGCATCGCCCTCCAGCAGGCGGTCTTGGGGCTGATTGCCGAGCAGCTCGGCCGGGCTGCAGCTGAACAGGTTGGCGGCGGCCGGATTGGCCTGCTCCACCTGCAGCGCCTGGTCGACCACCATCATGCCGATGGGCGCCGCATCAATCAGCGTACTGAGCAGTTGCTGGCTGGTGCGCAGGGCCTGCTGTTGGTGCTGCAGTTGCTCGATCATGTGATTGAAACTGTGCCCCAATCGGCTGATTTCATCGGCGCCTGTAACCTGGGCGCGAGCATCGTCGAGTCCTGCGGAAAACTGGTGGGTGGCCTGTTCGATGAGTGCCAGGCGGCGGGTAACCAGGCGCTGATAGAGCACGCTGAGCACAATGCCCAATACCAGCAGCAGCGCCAGCACTTCGGCAAGAAACAGCCAGGTGTTGTGCTGGATCATGCGCAGGGAGTTACTGAAATCGAACCCCACCAGCAATGCGTGCTGGGCTTGATTGTCCAGCGGGTAGACCGCCAGGAAACGTTCGCGTGGCTGTGCCAGCCACTGGCTTTGGCCGCTGGCCAGCACGCGCTGCAGGCCGACCTCATCCAGTCCGCTTTGTTGTGGCAGCTGCAGACCCAGGCGGGTTGCGGCAATGATTTGCTGGTGCCGGTCCAGGACCGCAGCCCAGCGCACGTCTTCCAGGCTGCCGAGATCGGCCAGTTCGGTGTGCAGCTCCTCCATGCGCCCCTGGCGCAGGTGATCAGCCAGGCTGCTTTGTTGTAAGGCCAGCATCTGTCCGGTGTGTTTGCGCCAGCTTTCCAGAGCCTCGCGTTCACTGCGCGGCAGTTCGATGCTCAGCAGCAACAGGCCGAACAGAAGGGCAAACAGGCCAAACAGCAGCGGTAGCGAGCGACGCAACGAGTAACGGGTCAGCATATGTCCCCCGCGCAAGTGGGGAGCATGGCCTGGGTGTCGGCCGGTTTGCTCTGCAGGCGGCGGCTGAACAGGTAATGATTGAGCTGGTTGAGGCTGCGCAGCAGGGTGCCGTCGCTGAGCAGTCGCTGGTTAAGGGGGCGATCACCGATCTGGAGGCCTGCCAGGGTTTGCGCCAATTCTTCGCGGTTCAGGCCCAAGCGTCGGCTCAGGCGTGGATCGGTATCCTGGCGCTGCTTGAACCACTGTTCCTGGCTGGTAAACCACAGCTCGCGCAGACGCTTGGCCTGTTGGGCGGAGACCCGTTGCGGGTTGATTACCAGCACGTCGATGATCTCGTTGGGCAGGGCGCGACTGTCCAGCAGCGGGTGCACGTCCAGGGACGCGAAACCGCTGCTGGCCGAGGCAAAGTTGATCGCCGCGTCGATCTGCCCTGTGCGCAGGGCATTCAGGTGCTCATTGACCGGCATGTCGATCGCGCTGATCTCGCGGGCCTGCAACTTGGCGAGATCGAGAATGCGCGACAGGAAAAAGGCGCCAAGAGCCGAGTTTTCCACGCCGATGCGCTGTCCACGCAGTTGCTTGAGTTGCTGGATATGGGCGTTGGCAAACAGCACGTCGGCACCGGCAGAGACATCAGCAACCAGCAGGATCTGCACCGGCTGACCACTGCTTTGCAGGATCAAGGCTTCGTCGAGCGTCAGTAAGGCGGCGTCCAGCAGGCCATTGCGATAACCGCGCAGCACGCCGGTAGTGTGCGGGTACTCCACCAGCCGAAAGCCGCTAGGCGTCATCCAATGCAGGTCGTCGGCCAGATACAGCGGCCCATAGCCGAGCCAGCGATTAGCACCGATACGCAGGGTGTCGGTCTGGTCGCTGCAACCGAGCAGACTAAGGATTAAGGCAAGAATTAATGCGCGGTACATCGGCACATTCCATCGGGCGGTGTATGCACGATAGCTAATGCCACTGATGTCGGGAATAGCACATAGGTCGTGTGGTTAATTTGCAGGCATAAAAAAGCCGGCTTGTGGCCGGTTTTCTTTTTTAATATGTTATTGATTTTAAAATGATTTAATTTTTTGTGTCGTCAGGACCCACACTTTGACCCACACTGAGGCGGGTCGCTGCCCTAGCGTGATGATTTCAGATGTTCCTTGGGCTCATCATTTCATACTTCGCTACGACGGTCCTGATTGCTTCCTGGATCTCGCGCATTCGCTTTTCGGCAATCCTGTTAGCTTCGGACTCCTGCTCAGCAGAAAGCTCGGGGGCCTGCTCGTTGAGGTATAGGTGTCCGCGCCAGCGGGCAGGATTGTCCCCCTCGCGTAAGCGCCGAGCCTTGGCTGCATCCAGTATTTGCTCGATCTGGCCCCTGATTTCATCAGCAGTCCGGGTCTTGGTTACCCAGATGGGTTGCAATGCAGCAAGCACATGCTCGGTGCTGATGATGTCGGCCGACAACTTGCCCATGGTCGGGAAGGCGTAGAGCTCCAGTTTGCGCAGCCAGCCTTTCCGCCACTTCTCAGACCAGCTGCTGCCGTGTGCTTGTTGGTATTCGCGAGCGAGATCTTCGAACGTCGTGCGACGTGCTGCAGCCTGGCGTTCGGCTTCACGCTTGGCTTCCTTTGCCGCATCGCGGGTTGCCAGTGGGTCGCTTCCGGAAGCTAGAAGCTTGCGTTGATCGGCGGTCAACTGCCGGGCTTGGCTGAGTGTGACGGTCGGGAAGGGGCCTAGCCCCATTTCGCGGCTGCGGCCATCCAGCTTGTAGCGGAAGATCCAGCTGGTGCCGCCGCTCTTGGATACCTGGAAATACAGGCCATCGCCATCATTGGTTTTTCCTGGCGTTGCAGCCTTGGCTATCGACTCCACAGTCTTGCTGGTCAGCTTGCCCATTACGCGCTCCTACTCCAACTGATACCCCTCGACCCACACTTTGACCCACACCTTGGTCGCGGATTTTATGGATGGTTACTGGATGTCTTAGGACGGATGCTAAGCTGCAGGGGCCGTATTTGCTAGTGCTGTAGGATCTTGTCGGATTTCTTCGGGCAATAAAAAAGCCGGCTTGTGGCCGGCTCTTAGGGGGAGGGTTTGGCTTATTTTTGGTAAGCCGCAACCGCCTTTAAAATCTCGGCGCGGGCCGCGTCAGCGTTGCCCCAGCCTTCAACCTTGACCCATTTGCCTTTTTCGAGGTCTTTGTAGTTCTCGAAGAAGTGCTTGATCTGTTCCAGCAGCAGGGCTGGCAGGTCGGTGTATTCCTTAACGTCGTTGTACAGCTGCGACAGTTTTTCGTGCGGTACGGCCAACAGCTTGGCGTCGCCACCGGCTTCGTCGGTCATGTGCAGAACGCCGACCGGACGGGCGCGGATGACCGAGCCTGGAGCGACCGGGTACGGGGTCACGACCAGCACGTCGAGGGCATCGCCATCGTCAGCCAGGGTGTTGGGGATGTAGCCGTAGTTGGCCGGGTAGAACATCGGCGTGGCCATGAAACGGTCAACGAACAGGCAGTCGCTGTCCTTGTCGATTTCATATTTGATCGGCGCGTGGTTGGCCGGGATCTCGATGGCGACGTAGATGTCGTTCGGCACGTCTTTGCCGGCTGGAATCTTGCTGTAGCTCATAGGGTGACTCCCAAGGATGGGCCAAAAAAGTGGCGCGATTATAGGCATATTCGCGCGCCGTTGCTATGCCGAGAACCTACGCCATTGGTCGTGTATCTGCTGCATGGGTGTGACCGTGCAGTCGCTGCAGGCGGGCCAGTGGATCCTGGCGATAGAAGGTGTGCAGCTGCTCGTAAACCTGCGGGTAGGCGGCCACCAGCAGGTCGGGGGCACTGAAAAAATATTCGCTGCACACGGCAAAGAACTCGGCGGGGTTTTCGCCGGCGTAGGCATCAATGGGCGGTTCGCGGTGCGGATGCTGGTCGAGTTGCTGGTTGAGGTGGTCGTAGGCGCTCTGCATGACTTGGGCCCAGTCGCTCTGGCGCATGTCGCGGTGCAGGGGCGGCAGGCCGTTGGCGTCGCCGTTGAGCATGTCCAATTTGTGCGCCAGCTCGTGGATCACCAGGTTGTAGCCATCCCACTGACCGCTCTGCTGCACACCGGGCCAGGCCAGAATCACCGGGCCTTGCAGCCAGGCTTCGCCGCTGTGCTCGGCGTCCCATTCGTGGACTACGCCGCTGGCGTCGCGGTGTTGCTGGGGGCTGCGAAAATCGTCGGGGTAGAGCACCAGTTCGTGAAAGCCCTGGTACCAGTAGAGGTCGGCCAGGTACAGCAGCGGCAGTTCGGCGAGGGCTGCGAGGCACAGGCGGTCGTGATCGCTGAGGCTGACGCCGGGCAGGGCACTGAGGTGCTTGGCGTGCAGAAACAGTACAGCGCGCTGGCGCAAGCGCTGGTCTTCGACGGCATCGAGGCCGTCGAGGATCGGCAGTTGCGCGTGTACCGCTGCCCAAGCGCTATCGGCAACCGGGTGGCGAGCCAGCAGGCGGCGCTGGCGCCAGGCCTTGAACGACCACACGGGAGGCGGCTAGTCAGTCATCCAGCTCGAGGGTGTAGTTCTTGAACTTGCTGTCTTCGCGAAAGCCGATCGACTCGTAGACCTTCTGCGCCACTTCGTTGTGGATGCTGGTGGACACGCGCAGGCGCACGGCGTTGGTTTCCTTGGCCAGCTTTTTGGCTTGCTGGATCAGGCGGTCGGCGACCAACTGGCGACGAGCGTCTTCGGCCACGAAGATGTCGTTGAGGATCCATACGCGCTTGAGCGACAGCGAAGAGAAGCTTGGGTACAGCTGGCAGAAGCCCATGAGCTTGTCTTCGTGATCGGCCATGGCCAGATAGATCACCGACTCTTTGCGGGTCAGGCGCTTCTCCAGAAAGCTGCGCGATGACTCCGGGTAGGGCATGGCGTCATAGAACTCACGGTATTTCACAAACAGCGGAGTCAGCAGGTCCAGGTGCTCCGGTGTAGCTTGGACTATGCGCATGGTGAGCCTCTTTTCAGTGGAGTAGGGCTAAAGGCATATGCAGGCGCTATGCCACAAACGTTTCTGATGCTGCCGAATCTAGGTAGAAAGCGCAATCCAAGCAAGCGTTTGATTTGTAGGCTTTATGCAACGCTATAGAACTGAGGTTAAGGCAGAAACCCGTGTGCAGACCATAGCCTAGGCGCTGCTCAGCTAACCGTCGCGCTGGTCGCCCTGCGGCGCCTGCGGTAACCTGCGGGCCTGTTTCCGCAGGCCGTGTCGACCTCTGTTGAGGGCGCATTCATGGCCGCTTTTGAGGTCAAGCATGCACATCCATATTCTCGGTATCTGTGGCACCTTCATGGGCTCGCTGGCCGTGCTGGCCAAGGAGTTGGGCCACCGGGTGACCGGCTCCGACGCCAATGTCTATCCGCCCATGAGCACCCAGTTGCAGGCTCAGGGCATTGAGCTGACCCAGGGTTACGATGCCGCTCAGCTGACGCCGGCCCCGGACCTGGTGGTGATCGGTAATGCCCTGTCACGGGGCAACCCAGCGGTGGAATATGTGCTGAATCAGGGCCTGCCCTATGTTTCCGGCCCGCAGTGGCTGGCGGACCATGTGCTGCAGGGTCGCTGGGTACTGGCCGTGGCGGGCACCCATGGCAAGACCACCACCAGCAGTATGCTGGCCTGGGTGCTGGAGCATGCCGGCATGAGTCCGGGCTTTCTGATTGGCGGTGTGCCGCAGAATTTTGGCATTTCTGCGCGTCTGGGCGGCACGCCGTTCTTTGTGGTCGAGGCCGATGAGTACGACAGCGCCTTTTTCGACAAGCGCAGCAAATTCGTCCACTACCGCCCGCGCACCGCGATCCTGAATAACCTGGAGTTCGACCACGCGGATATCTTCCCGGATCTCGCGGCCATCGAGCGGCAGTTCCACCACCTGGTGCGGACCATTCCCGGTGACGGCCTGATTATTCATCCCCAGGGTGAAGCCGCCTTGCAGCGGGTGATTGAGATGGGTTGCTGGACCCCAGTGCAAACCACCGGCGAGGGTGGCCAGTGGCAGGCGCGCCTGTTGCACGACGACGGCTCGCGCTTCGAGGTGCGCTTCGAGGGCGTAGCCCAAGGCGTGGTCGAGTGGGAACTGACCGGCCAGCATAACGTCGCCAACGCCCTGGTCTGCCTGGCGGCGGCGCGGCATGTCGGCGTGGTGCCGGAGCTGGGCATCGCCGCCCTGAGCGCCTTTATGAACGTCAAACGGCGGATGGAAAAAGTCGCTGAGGTCCGTGGCGTGACCATCTATGACGACTTTGCTCACCACCCGACAGCCATCGCCACCACCCTCGACGGCTTGCGCAAACGCATCGGCGGTGCGCGCTTGATTGCCATCGTCGAGCCACGCTCCAACTCGATGAAGCTAGGCGCCCACCGTGACGGCTTGCCCGAGTCGGTGGTGCAGGCGGATCACGTGTTCTGGTACGCGCCGGCCAATCTCGGCTGGGACCTGGCCGCGACGGTGGCCAGCAGCACGGTGCCGACCACAGTGTGTGACTCTCTGGAACAGATCATCGCCGCCGTGACTGCCCTGGCCACGCCGGGTACGCAGATTGTGGTGATGAGCAACGGCGGCTTCGGCGGCCTGCACGGCAAGCTGGCCGAGGCGTTAGCCGAATAGAGGGTGAAAATTCGCGCTCAAAGCGTCGTGAGCGCAGGTTAGGCCAGGCGAAAGCCTGCGAGAAACGCAGCGCAGCGAAGTAACAGCTAACGGCTGGCCCGCAGGGCGAGCGCAGCGAGTTAAGCGGAGTTTACAGCTGTAAATGAGCATTTCGGGTAGGCTTTTAACGCAGCATAAGCAAGCGCAACAGCTTTGAGAGTGAATTTATGAGTAGCCCAGATCGCGTCACCCTGGCCATGACCGGTGCCTCGGGCGCCCAGTACGGCCTGCGCCTGCTGGACTGCCTGGTGCGTGAAGAGCGCGAGGTGCACTTCCTGATTTCCAAGGCGGCGCAGCTGGTGCTGGCCACCGAAACCGATGTCACCCTGCCGCCCAAGCCCCAGGCCATGCAGCAGTTTCTCAGCGAATACACCGGCGCCAGCGCCGGGCAGATCCGCGTGTATGACAAGGAAGACTGGATGGCCCCGGCGGCTTCCGGCTCCGGTGCGCCCACGGCGATGGTGGTGGTGCCGTGCTCGACCGGCACCTTGTCGGCGATTGCTGCTGGCGCCTGCAATAACCTCATTGAGCGTGCCGCTGACGTGGCGATCAAGGAGCGCCGGCAGTTGATTCTGGTGCCGCGCGAGGCGCCGTTTTCCAGCATTCACTTGGAAAACATGCTCAAACTGTCGAACCTTGGGGTGACCATCCTGCCGGCCTCGCCAGGCTTCTATCACCAGCCGCAGAGCATCGACGACCTGATCGACTTCGTTGTCGCGCGCATTCTCAATTGCCTGAATATTCCTCAGGACATGCTGCCGCGCTGGGGCGAACAGCACCGTGGTAGCCGTGATGAATAAGGCTGCCCGCATGCTCGATTGGCCCTGCGCCGTAGCCCGGATTTTATCCGGGGGGATTCCCCGCACCATCCCGGATTGCATCCGGGCTACGGCAGTGGTCAAGGACGGCGGCGATGAATAAGCCCCTGGCGCTGCTGCTGGTGGCCAGCCTGCTGCTGCCCGGCTGCGCCAGTGTGCGCACCGCCGACGCGGCCAAACAGGGCGCGCCGTTGATCTATTCCGGCACCCGCCTGGACTGGTACAGCCTGCATGGTGGCTGCTGTCCAATGGATCGCTTCGGCGCCGAAGCACCTAAGCATGCGTGGCTGGATTTGCCGTTTAGCATGCTGCTGGACACGCTGTTTCTGCCCTTCACCGTGGCCGCCGAGCTGGGGGTCAATCTCGGTGTGCAGGGCGGTCTTTAGCGGCTGTGTAGGCGGCGCAGTCGGGCTTTTTGTAGGAGCGGATTTATCCGCGATGCCGTTTGCCTTGAAAGCATCGCGGCTTAAGCCGCTCCTACAATCGTGCTCGGTGCGACCGCTGCGACCGCTCAGATGATTTAGGTCGACAATCTCGCGGGCTACTGCTGCAAGCCCTGCACCGTCAGCCAGCTTTCGCTCAGGCTGTAGCGGCCATTTTCATCGCGGGCTACGCGGCCCATGGCAACTTGCGGGTCGTGGGTGAAGACGATGCGGCCGTTGCGCGCCAGCAGGCTGTCGAGCAGGCATTCCTTTTCTTCGATCAGGCCTTCGGGAAAGCGGTCATAGCCCATGGTGATCGGCAGGTGCACCCAGGGCGCGCCGGGGATCAGGTCGCCGGCAAACAGCACCGGACCGTCGGCCATGGCCACTTCCGGAAGCATTTGCCCAGGGCTGTGGCCATCGCTCCAGTGCAGGTGCCAGCCGGCGCCGAGCAGCGGGGTGCTGGTGCATTCGTCGAGCAGGTGCAGGCGTCCGCTGGCCTGCAGTAACTCCAGCAACTCGGGAATAAAAGACGCGCGGTCACGCGGGTGCGGACGGCTGGCGCGCTGCCAGTGGCGCTTGCCGGTGATGAACTGGGCCTTGGGGAACAGCAGGCGCGGCGGTTGGTCGGCCTCCCAGGCGGCGAGCAGGCCACCGGCGTGGTCGAAGTGCAGGTGGGTGAGCACCACGATGTCGATGTCGGCATCGCTCAGGCCCAGCTTGGCCAGGTTGTCGAGCAGCACATGGCGGTCTTCCTGCACGCCGAAGCGTTGTTTCAGTTCGGGGCTGAAGAAGGCGCCGATGCCGGTCTCGATCAGAATATTGCGCCCCGGTTCCTGCACCAGCAGGGCGCGGCAGCCGAGGTCGATGCGGTTGTCGGCGTCGGGTTGCACCCAGCGCTGCCACAGGACCTTGGGGGCGTTGCCGAACATGGCGCCGCCGTCGAGCTTCTGGGTGTTGCCGTTGAGGGTCGTCAGGGTGCGCATGCAGGTGTCCTGTAGGAAGGGGGCTGGGTGATGGACGTGAACGGCAATAAAAAAGGCACGGCGCCTCGGTGGGGGCGCCGTGCCAAGGCACAAGGGCAAATCAGTCTGCGTTGGGCATATCTTTGACCGAGGTGAATTTCAGCAGGTGCGTGCGCTCCACCAGGATGTACAGCGCCGCACCGGCCGCCAGGCCCCAGCCGGCGCCATAGACTGCGAGAACCACGCCCATGGTGCCGGCGATGCCGCGCTCGGTGTTGTTGTTGAGCTGTTCAAAACCAACCATCAGGCAGATATAGCCGGTGAGGATCAGGGTCAGCGACAGGGCAATCGGTAGCACCGGCTGGAAGAAGCTGACCAGCGGCAGGGCGAACAGGGCGATAAAGCCGGTGATCCAGAACGTCCCAGCGCCGCTGTAAATCGACTCCATGGCATGTCGGCCAAATTTGTAGCGCTCGGCCATGGTCGCGGCAACGGCTGTCCACAGTGGACCCGCCAGGCCCGGATAAGGCGCGAAGAAGGCATGCAGGGCATTGCGCAGTGCGGTTACCAGGTGCACGCGGTCGATGTTGTTTTCAATCACCTCATCGGTGCGCAGTTCGTCGGCACGCTGCATCAGTGACTGGCCGACGATGATGTCGCCAAAGGCAATGATGTAGGCAATCACAGCGGTCGGAACGGCCAGCAGGAACACGTCAATGCCGGGGAAGCCGACGCTGAACGGCAGGTAGTTCCACATCTCGCCGAAGGCAGGTGCGGTGATGCCGAAACGGATGTCGGGCATCTTGTACTCACCGACGGCGATGCCGATGAAAATGGCGATCAGCAGGCCTGGCACCATGCCGTAGTTGACGATCTTGCGCGCCAGCGGCAAGCGCTCGGTGAGGCCTTTGAACGACACCGAGAACATCAGGTACAGGCAGGCCAGGCTGCCGATCACCAGGGAAATCGGCGTGTTGGCCAGGCGTCCACCGGCGTCGATTTCACCGATCAAGGCGGCGATACCGGCACCGATGATGATGCCGCCTTTCATCGAGTTGGGAATCAGTCGGACCAGTACGCTGCCCAGGCGGGTGACGCCGAGGAAGAGGAAAATCACAAAGACCAGAAATTGCAGGGCAAACAGTGCCTGAATCGCCTCCGGGCCCGGTTTGAAGTCGCCGAGAAACAACAGCACCACTGGAATGCCGGGGGTAATCCAGCCCGGCACGAAGGGCACGCCGAGCAGCGCCGGGAGCATAAAGCCGACGCCGCACACCACCACATAGGCCAGGGCCACGTCGTAGGGTAGGCCGAGGTATTTTTCCAAGAGCGGGATCATTGCCAGGCTGACCACGAACATGATCAGGGCTTGCAACATTTCCGCGGTTTCCCAGCGGTAATGTACGAAGGGCAGGCGCACCTTGAATGGGCCCATGGGCCAGAAGGGTTGCTCGTCGCCGTCTTTACGCTTGAACACTTGCATGGGACTTTCTCCGTTGGCAAAGCCGCGCCCGCCGGGGCACGTGCCGGTTTTTGTTGTTGTCGAAACGGGGTGTTTGGCTGGGTCGCCCGGAGGCAGTCCGGGCGACGGCCGTAGGCTTAGAGCGCCTTGGCCATGTCGCGCAGAACGAACTTCTGGATCTTGCCGGTGCTGGTTTTCGGCAGCTGGGTGAACACCACCGTGCGCGGCACCTTGAAGCCGGCCAGGTGCTCGCGGCAGAAGCTGATGATCTCGGCCTCGCTGACGCCCTGGTGGTCGGTCTTGAGGGTGATAAAGGCGCAGGGGGTTTCGCCCCATTTCTCATCCGGACGTGCTACCACGGCGGCTTCCAGCACCCCGTGGTGGCGATAGAGCACGCCTTCCAGTTCGATGGTGGAGATGTTCTCGCCGCCGGAAATGATGATGTCCTTCAGGCGGTCGCGGATTTCCACGTAGCCGTCCGGGTGACACACAGCCAGGTCGCCGGTGTGGAACCAGTCGCCCTCGAAGGCTTCGGCCGTGGCGGTAGGGTTTTTCAGGTAGCCCTTCATCACCGTGTTGCCGCGCATAAAGATCTCGCCGATGGTTTCCCCGTCGCGTGGTACCGGCTCGAGGGTTTTCGGGTCGCCGACCATCACAGCTTCCAGGGTTGGGTAGCGCACGCCCTGGCGGGCCTTGATCACCGCGCGCTCTTCCAGCGGCAGGGCGTCCCACTCGGCGTGCCAGGCACACAGGGTGACCGGGCCGTAGACCTCGGTAAGGCCGTAGACGTGGGTGACGTGGATGCCCATTTCCTCCACCGCGCCGATCACCTTGGCGGGTGGCGCCGCGCCAGCGACCATGGCCTTGACCGGGTGGTCGATGGCGGCTTTGGCCGAGTCGGGCATATTGACCAGGGCATTGAGCACGATCGGTGCGCCGCACAGGTGGGTGACTTGCTCATCGCGGATCAGGTTGAGGATCTTCTGCGGGTCGACGCGACGCAGGAACACGTGCACGCCGGCCAGGGCGGTGATGGTCCAGGGGTAGCACCAGCCGTTGCAGTGGAACATCGGCAGGGTCCACAGGTACACCGGGTGGTTGCCCATGGCCCAGGTCATCTGGTTGCCCAGGGAGTTCAGGTAGGCGCCGCGGTGGTGATAGACCACACCCTTGGGGTTGCCGGTGGTGCCGGAGGTGTAGTTGAGGCTGATCGCGTCCCACTCGTTCGCCGGCCACTGCCAGGCAAACTCGGGGTCGCCTTCGGCCAGCAGGGCTTCGTAGTCTAGGTCGCTGACCGCCTGGCCTTCGCCGTATTCCGGGTCATTGACGTCGATCACCAGCGGCGGGTGGTCGAGCATGCCGACGGCAGCGTGGATCACGTCGAAGAACTCGCGGTCGGCAATCAGCGCCTTGGCTTCGCCGTGCTGCAGCATAAAGGCGATGGCTTCGGCATCCAGGCGCACGTTCAGCGGGTTGAGCACCGCGCCGATCATCGGCACGCCAAAGTGCGCTTCGAGCATTTCCGGAATGTTCGGCAGCATCACCGCCACCGTGTCGCCTTTCTTGATCCCGCGGCCAGCCAGGGCCGAGGCCAGGCGCCGGCAGCGGGCATAGGTGGTGGCCCAGTTGCGGCGGATGGCGCCATGCACCACGGCCGGGTACTGCGGATAGACCGCGGCCGTGCGTTCGATAAAGCTCAGCGGGCTGAGGGCAATGTGGTTGACGGCAGCGGGGCTGAGACCTTGATCGTAGATCGACATGGCAGATGACACCTTTGGCGAATGGTTAGCGCTGGATATTCCGGTAGCCTGTGCAGCATTACCGGTTAATGGCCGGGTGTGATTTATAAGTTTTACTGGCTGCATATGGAAGCTATACCATGGTTGTATAGGCTATTTACTATAGGATTTTGCCGATGACTCTGCCGGTCGATGCCCTGGCGGTGCCCTTGCACAGTTGGTTGCGTTTGCAGCGCGAAGCCGTGCCCCTGGCTCAGCGTGCCGAGGCCTTGCGCCATGCCGTACTGGCTTGTGGGCCGGTGCGCCAGGCCTGGTACCTGTGCTGGCAGGCCAGCAGTCGCACCTATGCCCAGGAAGGTGGCGGCTTAGCCTTGCCGCCGGGCCAGGGCGACCCGCTGGCGGCCAGCGATTTGCTGTTGTTCGAGCAGTTGCAGCAGCAGCCCCAGCTTAGCCTGGAGGCGCTACGCCAACTGCCGTGCTGGCTGGCCGGACGCCTGCGCCGCGCGGCCCTCAGCCATGGCCAGGCCCTGGCCCTGGAGTTGCTGCCGGGGCAGCCGGGCGTGCTGCTGCTGGAGGTGGAGGAAGGCGCCAGCCTCGACTGGCTGCCCTGGTTGCGCACCTTGCTGAGCCAACTGACCGAGCTGGCCGCCGGCATCACCCGCAGCGCACCGCTGCTGGCGGCCGACCCGCAGCCGAGCCTGTTGCTGGACGCCGAGGCACAGTTGCTGGAGTACAACCTGGCCCTGCAGGGTCTGTTAGCCGAGCGCCCGCTGAGTGCGCTGACCCAGTTGCTGCCGGTGAACTATGTGCCGCTGGTGCGCGCCAGCCTGAGCCAGGGCCGGGCCATCGAAGCGGTGGAGGCTGAGGATGGCGCGCGCATCCTGATCTGGAGCTTTATTCCCGACCCGGTGGCGCAGCGGGTGCTGGCGCGCTGCCGGGATGCCAGCGTCGAGGTGCGCGAGGCCCGCGAGGCGACTCAGGCCCGGCGCCTGTATCGGCTGATCACCGAGAACACCACCGACCTGATTTCCCGCCACACCCCGGACGGCTGCTTCCTCGACGCCTCGCCGGCCAGCTGGACGTTGCTCGGTTACTGGCCAGAGCAGCTGCGCGGGGTGCGCGTGCAGAGCCTGTTCCATCCCCAGGACCAGGACCTGCTGGTGCAGCGCACCGCCGAGGCACTGGAGCAGGCCGGCTATCACACCATGACCTACCGCATCCGCCACCAGGCCGGCCATTACCTGTGGTTCGAAACCGCCAGCCGGGCGATCCGCGAAACCTACACCGGTGCCGTGGTGGAAGTGGTCAGCGTGTCGCGCGATATCACCGCCCGCGTACAGGCTGAAGAGAACCTGCGGCGCCTTGCCGAAGTGGTCGAGGCGAACACCGACCTGGTGCTGTTTATCGAGGCCGATGGTGCCCTCGGCTATCTCAATCCGGCGGCACGGCGTGCCCTTGGCCTGGACGCAGATGCCGCGCTGCCGGCCCTCGACAGCCTGCTGCCGACGGCTGACTTGCAGCGCCTGCAAGGCGAAGGGCGGCTGACCGCCGAGCAGCAAGGGGTGTGGAACAGCGAAGCGCAGTTGCTGCGCCAAGCGGCGCCGCCGTTGCCGGTGTCGCTGGTGCTGTTGGCTCACTGCGCGGCCGGCGGCGAGCGCTATTACTCGTTGGTGGCCCGCGACATGACCGAGCGCGAATTACGCGAGGCCCAGCAGCGTCGCCATCAGGACGAGTTGGCCCACACCGCGCGGCTGGTGACCCTTGGCGAGTTGGCCTCGGGCATCGCCCACGAAATCAATCAGCCGCTGGCAGCGGTGGTCAATTACGCCGGCGCCAGCCAGCGCTACCTGCAAAGCCTGGGCAGCAATCCGCAGGCGGCCGCGCGGGTGGCTCAGGGCCTGGAGCGAATCACTGAACATGCCAATCACGCTGCCGAAGTGATCAAGCGTCTGCGCGGTTTCCTGCGCAAGGGCCAGCGCCGCATGCAGGCGCTGCAGCCGGACGAGGTCGCCCGCGAGGCGGTGCGCCTCTGTCAGTGGGAGGCCAGTAACCGGCAGATCAGCATCGACGAAGCCTTCGCCCCCGGCCTGCCCAGCGTGTATGCCGACCGCGTGCTGCTCGAACAGGTGCTGCTCAACCTGCTGCGCAACGCCCTGGATGCCAACCGCGACGCCCACCCCCATGAGCCGTCGCGGATCGAGCTGAGCGCCCACGAGGAGGGCGGCCAGCTGTGCATTCGCGTCACCGACCAGGGCGCTGGCGTGGCGGCGGACGTGCTGGCGCATATCTTCACCCCGTTCTACACCAGCAAACCCGAGGGCTTGGGCTTGGGGCTGTCCATGAGTCGCAGCATCATCGAAGGTTTCGGCGGAGCTCTGGAGGCCCATCCAGACCCCGGCGGTGGCCTGTGCCTGGAGTGTCGCCTACCCCTTGGCCGCAGCGAAACCGAATCATCAGAACAAACAGAATTAACCGAGGACTGAGACATGCCGGCACAAGCGCAACAACAGGTGTACGTGGTCGATGATGATCAGGGCATGCTCGACTCCACCGTCTGGCTGCTGGAATCGGTGGGCCTCAAGGCGCTGCCGTTCACCAGTGGCCGGGCCTTTCTTGAGGCCTGCGATCCGACCAGCAATGCCTGCGTGCTGCTGGACGTGCGGATGCCCGGCATGGGCGGCCTGAACGTGCAGGAGGAGCTGCGCCGGCGCGGCATCGAGTTGCCGCTGATCTTCGTCAGCGGGCATGCCGACGTGCCCATCGTGGTCCGCGCTTTTCGCGCCGGCGCGGTGGATTTCATCGAGAAGCCCTATAACCAGCAGTTGCTCCTGGACAGCGTGCAAGAAGCCCTGGCTCGGCGTCCGGCCAGTACCGCGCAAGCAGATCCACGCCTGCAGGCAGTGCAGGAACGCCTGGCCAGCCTGACCCCCCGCGAACGCGACGTGCTGCTGCCGCTGGTGCGGGGCTATACAAACCGGGAAATGGCCGAGCAACTGGCGATCAGCGTCAAGACCATCGACCTCTATCGCTCGCGGGTGATGAAGCGCATGCAGGCCGAAACCCTGGCCGAGCTGGTGGGCATGGTGATAGCGGCCGGGCTGGTGGATGCCCTGGAGCTGCGTGGCGGAACTCCGTAGCCCGGATGTAATCCGGGATCATGGAGTCAGCATGCTGAATTTCCCGAATTTGCATCCGCGCTACGCGGCCTGCAATCGTAGGATGGGTTAGCCGCGAGGCGGCGTAACCCATCACGCGGTCAACAGACTTAAGGCGCGGGCGGGTAGTTGCTGAGGGCGTCTTGGATGGTCTGGCGCAGCACCTTGTTGCGTGCAGCCTGGCCGTCATCGGTGGTGCGGTTCTCGGCGCTGTTGCTCCAGACTTCTACGCCACTGGCCGCTTCGATCAGGCGGACCTGCACAATCAGGTAGTGCTCCTCGTAGGTGCGTCGCAGCGGCACGCTGCCGGCCATTCCGTAGGTGTTGCCGTACGGACTGTGGCCATAGTAGGCGCCGCGGTCATCGTAGGTTTCTACCTGGCGGCGCTCGGTACGGATTTGGCTGCTCACGAGCAGATCGGCCTTGGCGCCGCCCTGGGCCGGGCGTAGGCCGTGCTGGTCGAGGCTGTTGGCGAGCAGTTCGGCGATCTGCGCCGGGTCCGCCCAGCCGGCACCGGCTGGCAGTTGGCCATTTTGCCAGGCCCAGCTGCGGTAACGACCATAGTCGCGGGGCGCGGCCGGGTAGGCGCTGCGGTCGAAGGTCTGTGCGGCCGCCGCCGGTGCGGGTGGCAGCGGCGTGGATTGCGGGCTGTAGGGGTTGGGGCTGGAGCAGGCGGTCAGCGTCAGGCTGGTGCTGATCAACAAAATGCGCAGGCTCATGGTTACTCCGTCAGATTCGGGCGGCAGATCCAGTGCAGGTAACGACCCAAACCGGCAAAGCTCGGATGGCGGCGGTAGGCCAACTCCATCTCGATCAGCTCGGCCAGGTTGTGAGTGGCGGTTTTCTCCTGGAAATCACGCGGCATGTAGTCGTGGAACACCCGCACGCCGCTTTGGCTTTCGACCGTCCAGTGCACGGCAAGTTGCGTCGCCAGCTCGCGCGGGTCGAGGGGTTGCTGTGGGGTCAGGCTCTGCTTTTCGCCGGCAAAGCTGTGCTCGCGCAATTTGCGGAAATGGCCCTTGAGCAGGTTGCGGTAGATCAGCGCGTCTTTGTTGTAAAAGGCCAGCGACAGCCAGCCCTCGGCAGTGGTGAGCTGGCGCAATACCGGGAAGATGCTGTAGGGCTCGGCCAGCCATTCCAGCACGGCGTGGCAGAGCACCAGGTCGAAGGGTTCCTGCAATTGCCCCGGTAATTCCTGCCATGGCGCCTGGATAAACGTGGCGCTCTGGCCGGCGGCGGCAAAGCGCTCGCGGGCGCCCTCAAGCATGGGGGCGGCCGGCTCGGTGAAGGTCACCTGATGGCCTTGCTCGGCCAGCCACAGGGCCATATGGCCGAGACCGCCACCGATATCCAGCACGCGCAACGGTCGCTGTGGCAGCGCCTCGCGCAAGTCAGCCTGGAGCACGGCGAGGCGGATAGCGCCCTTGGCGCCACCGTAGATTTTTTCGGCAAAACGGGTGGCCAGTTGGTCGAAGTGGCGGTCGTCAGGCGTGCTCATACCGCGAACCTGCGTTCATTGTCGGCCAGCTTGGCCTCCAGGGCCTGGTCCATGTCGATGCCCAACTCGCTGCACAGCAGGGTCAGGTACATGATGATGTCGGCCACTTCCTGACCCGCGTGTTCGCGCTGGGCGGGTGTCAGGGCGCGGGCTTCGGCGGGCTCCAGCCACTGGAAGATTTCCACCAGCTCGGCCATTTCCACGCTGGCGGCCATGGCCAGGTTTTTCGGGTTGTGAAAACGCTGCCAGTCGTTCTGGTCGCGGATCGCGTGCAGGCGTTGAGTCAGTTCGCTGAGGTTCATGCGGTACTCCTAAGTACCGCATAGCTTCAAGCCTTGTGTGCCGTATCGCAAGGGTCGCAGGGCTGCCAGCGGCCGCTCATATGCACGGCGCCATCCTGGCCTTGCAGGCTGAGTTGGCCGCTGGGGCCAGGGGCGCTGGCCTGCAAGGTTACGGAGCCGGGCAGCAGCAACGGTTGCTGGAAGCGCACGCTTAGTTCGTAGCCCGCGTCGGGCAGGTGCTGTTGCAGTTCGGCCAAGGTGCGCGCCTTGTTCCAGAAGCCATGGGCAATGGCGCGGGGGAAACCAAACAGTCGGGCGCTGATGGCGCTCAGGTGGATTGGATTGAAGTCACCCGAGGCACGGGCATAACGGCGGCCGATATCCGCCGGTGCGCTCCACTGCGCCACCTCGCGCAGGGGAAGTGGCGTTTGCGCCGCAGGGTTGACCGCTACGCCGGGCACCGGCAGGCCGCGGCAGAGCATGCGGCTTTCGCCTTCCCAGAGCAGGCCCAACTGGTCTTCCAAGCGAGTGATCAGGCTGAACACGCCGCCCTTACTGTGGGGCTGCAGTGGCCCAAGCTCGACGCTGACAGTAAAGGGCCCAAGGCCGCCGAGGGGGCGCAGCACGCGCACACGGTTTTCCACGTGTACCAGGCCCAGTAGCGGCAGTGGAAAGCGCGCATCGGTGAGCAATTGCATTTGCAGTGGGAAGGCCAAAATGTGCGGATACGCCGCTGGCAGGTAGGCGCTGTTGGCTATCTCACACACCTGGCGATACTGCGCCAAGTGCTTGGGATCGACGCTTAATTCGGCACGCAAGCCCAGGTTCGGCAATTGCTGGCCGCGAATGCCGCGGCGCAAGGCCGCACGCAGAAACAGGCCAGGCAGGGCTGGAGGCGTGGCGAGGTGCTGCCAGACGGTGGGCATAGGCGGATTCCTTGGGCGAAGTGGCCCGCAGCTTAGCGACTTGGTCAGCGCGGGCATTGGCCGTGGGGCCGAGCGTAACGGCGCGCCAGTCAATCGACTGGCCGGCCACATCCGACCTTGAAGCCTTAGGCTAGAGCCGCCTAAGATGGCTGCGCCTCATTCATAACAAGAATTCTTATCTATGCGTGATCTCACCGACGATGTGGCGCTGATGCGTCTGGCGTTCGACGCGCTGCGGGCCAGTGGTGCCGATCCTGATCGGGTGTTGGCGCGGCTGGGCATGCCGGCCGGCGTATTGCCCAGCGGCCGCTACCCGCACATGGCGCAAGTGCTGTTCTGGAAGGCCGCCAGCGAAGAGTGCGGCGAAGAACATGTAGGCTTGCACCTGGCTCAGCACCTGCCGGCATTTCACGGCCTGCTGCTGGAGTACATGTTTCTGTCCAGCGAAACCTTCGGTGATGGCTTGCGCCATGCCCTGCGCTATGTGCGCCTGCTCTCTGACAGCTTGAGCGCCAAGCTGGAGGTTGAGGGCGAGATGGCCACGTTAACCACCTGCATGAGCGCTGATGTGCCCCGGCACTTCCCGGAGATGCTCTCCGGTGCGGTGATTCGGATGTTCAGCGCCCTCACTGAGGGCGACTTCAAACCCCGTGAAGTGCACTTTATGCATGCCGAGGGGGCGCCGCTGGCGCGCTATGAACAGGTGTATGGTTGCCCGGCACACTTCGCTCAGCCCCACTATGCGCTGGTTTTTGATGCTGCCGTGCTGGCCAAAGCCTCGCGCCACGCGGCTCCGGAACTGTTGCAGATGCACGAGTCCCTGGCCCGCCGGCAACTGGCCGAAGTCGAACGCCTGGACCTGGTGCGCCAGGTGCGCGAGCTGATCGCCGAGTTGCTGGTGGATAACGGCGCCACCTTGGAGCAGGTGGCGGCGCGCCTGAACATGCCGGCCCGGCGCCTGCGCGAACGCCTGGCCGTGGCCGGCGTGCGCTTCAATGACCTGATCACCGACTACCGCTGCCGCCTGGCCAAAGACCTGTTGCTCAACAGCGACGAGCGCATTGATGTGATCGTCGAACGCACCGGCTTCTCCGAGCCGAGCACCTTCTACCGCGCCTTTAAGCGCTGGGTCGGCGAAACCCCGGTGGAGTTCCGCCGCCGTGGGCGTGACGACGCCGAACGGCAGGGCGGCAACCGACCGTAGGATGGTGTGGAGCGCAGCGATACCCATCAATGCGCGACCGATGGGTATCGCTACGCTCAACCCATCCTACGAACTGAAATGAAAAAGCCCGCCAGTTGGCGTAATGCTGTTCACTTAAGCGGAGCGGCCTTCCGATCCACTGGGTAGCGGGTCTTTGAAATCCTCACCGTCCTTGGTCTTGATGGCCTTGGACGGTGATCCAAAAACAGCCCGCCGATTCCCGCCCGCAACTCCGACAATCGTCTTCCTGTTGCTGAAACCGGGTTGGCCGCCGCCATCACGATCAATTGCACAGCGATGTATTGGGCCACTGGCTTGAAGCGGATGTCGCCTGGAGAGCGGCCAAAGGCGACGGCTGTCTGACTGGCTTCACGGCGGATGATGTTGTAGGCCAGCAACAATCCCCAGACCTCCTGGTAGATCAGCTCCTTGACCTTGCTGCGCAGGGTCATTGCATTCTGTTGCAGTGAGCTCTTGATATCTCGGAAGCCCAGTTCGATCTCCCAGCGTTCCTGATACAGCTGGGCGATGGCTTTGGCGCTGTAAGTAGCCGCTGGCAGCGAGGTGAGTACTGTTTTGCTCTTGCCCTTTACGGCGTAGCTGACTTCGCGCACGTCCCAGTGCGTTGGCAGACTGGGGTTGCGCGTTCTGGCCTGAGGCGACACCTTCATGCGCAGCAAGCGATCACCCTTGCCGTAACGCGCGACTTCCTCGCTGACCAAGCCCTGGCGGGCCGGAATCAGCCAGTGGCGGTGTTCCCCCGCCGCGGCCAGGCCCAGCAGCAAGTCGGCACTCCAGAAGCCCTTGTCGAACAGCGTCACCGAATGGTTGGGAATCTGCTGCACAAACCCATCGGCCAAGCGCATTTCACTGCGTCGGTAGGGGCTCAACTGGGCATCCAGAATCAGGTGCGTGCGTACGTTCATCAGGGCCACCAAGCGCAGCATGGGAAACGGCGTCTGCCGCTCGGTGGCGGTATTGCCGGAGCCGAAATGCTCCCGAAGCTCTGGGGTGTCCGGGGTGCGCAGGAGTGCACCATCCACGGCCAATACCTGCAGGCCCTGCCAGGTATCGCCGTCATAGCGTTCGCGGCCCCATTGGTTACCCGTCTGGCGGAACAACCATTCAAGCGGATCGGCCCCCAGCCGTTTGCGCGCCTCGGTGACTCCGCTTCTGGCCAGCAGATCGTGAGAGGCCAGGCCCTGGGCACAGATGTTCAGCCGCCGCGCTACCTCATGGACCGGCTCGTCGCGGAACAAGGCCATGCCAAGCACCAGCCAGAGCACCTGATCGCTGGGCAGGCGCCGCCGTCGTATGGTGGCCTGGGCGCAAAGGTCCAGCGCGGACGCCACCCACTCGATCGGAATGTGTTGGGTGAAGGTGCTCAGATCGGAGAAGTTGAACAGTTCGCCTAAGTCGAGCAGTTGCTGTTGCAGAGACATAAAAAATCCGATGCCAGAGACCTGGCATCGGATTTTCGGGGAAGCCCCGCCGGGGTTCAAATGCTTAAGTGAACAGCATTACGACCTAGATCGGGCTTTTTTTGCGGCATGCAGACGTCCGTAGCCCGGATGCAGTCCTGGGTACGGGGTCCGTTTTAGGCGCCGAGCAAGCTCTGTCCGCAGACTCGCAGTACCTGGCCGGTAACGCAGCCACTGGTGGGTTGGGCAAACCAGGCGGCGGCTTCGGCGACGTCTTGCGGCTGACCGCCTTGGCTCATGGAGTTCATCCGCCGGCCGGCCTCGCGAATCCCCAGGGGAATGGCTGCGGTCATCTGGGTTTCGATAAAGCCCGGGGCGATGGCGTTGAGGGTGATGCCGCGCTTGCCCAGGGCTGGCGCCCAGGCGGCGGCGAGGCCGATCAGACCAGCTTTGCTCACCGCGTAGTTGCTCTGGCCCATGTTGCCGGCGATGCCGCTGATGGAAGCGAGCAGCACCACGCGGCCGTTGTCGTGCAGTTTGCCGGCGTCCAGCAGGGCCTGGGTCAGCACTTGCGGGGCGCGCAGGTTGACGTTGATCACCGAGTCCCAGAGCGCTTCGCTCATGTTCTTCAGGGTTTTGTCGCGGGTGATGCCGGCGTTGTGGATGACGATGTCGACGCCGTCGCCCAGTGCCGCCACCAGTTGCGCACCGGCATCCACGGCGCAGATATCCAGCGCCAGGGCCTGCCCACCAAGGCGCGCGGCCAGGGCATCAAGCGCGTCTTTGGCCTGGGGTACGTCCAGCAATACCACCTTGGCGCCATCGCGGGCCAGGGTTTCGCTGATGGCGGCGCCGATGCCACGGCTGGCGCCAGTGACCAGGGCGATCTTGCCCGCCAGGGGGCGGCTCCAGTCACTGACCTGGGCCGCGCACGGGCTCAGGCGCAGCACTTGGCCAGACACGTAGGCGCTTTTCGGCGAGAGGAAGAAGCGCAGGGCGCCTTCCAGTTGGTCTTCTGCGCCCTTGCCGACGTAGATCAGCTGCACGCTGCCGCCACGGCGGATTTCCTTGCCCAGGGAGCGGCTGAAGCCTTCCAGCGAGCGCTGCACGCTGGCGGCCACCGGGTCTTTCAGCGACTCCGGCGCACGCGCCAGGATCACCACCCGCGGGCATTTGCCCAGGCCCTTGAAGGCCGGCTGGAAGAAGTGACGCAGCTCTATCAGTTGTTCAAAGCTGGTTAGCGCGCTGGCATCGAAGATCAGCGCTTTGAGCTTTGGGCCGTGCTCGGCAGTCCAGCGTGGCAGGCCAAAGGCACCTTCGATGGCGCTGTAGCTGTCACTGGTGAGCTTGTTCAGACAGGCGCTGGCCGCCGTGGCCAGGGCGCCGGTGCCACCCAGCAGCAGCGCGCCGTTTACCGGCTGGACGCGTCCGGCTTGCCAGCGTTCCAGGCGCAGCGGGGCCGGCAGACCAAGGGCGCCGACCAGGCGGCGGCCCAGGTTGGAATTGGCGAAGGCTAAGTAACGGTCGGACATGCTCGGGCTCCAGCAGGTGGATCAAAAGTGCCGCCACTTTACCCAGCCCGGTGGATTGCGCAATTGACCGTGCCTGACTCTCGATCCGGCATGCCGGCCAATGCCGTGGCCGCTGACGGCGCTAGGCTGCAGGGACTTACTGTGCATTCTCAAAGGAACTCTCCATGACCCAGCTGCGTCGGGTCGCCATTGTTGGCGGCAACCGTATTCCTTTCGCCCGTTCCAATACGGTGTATGCCACCGCCAGCAACCAGGAAATGCTCACCAGCGCCCTTGATGGCTTGGTGGAGCGCTTCAACCTGCACGGCGAGCGCATTGGTGATTTCGTTGCCGGCGCGGTGCTCAAGCATTCTCGCGACTTCAACCTGGCCCGCGAGTGCGTGCTGGGCTCGCGTCTGTCGCCGGAAACCACCGCCTACGATTTGCAGCAGGCGTGCGGCACTGGGCTGGAGGCGGCGATTCTGGTGGCCAACAAGATCGCCCTCGGGCAGATCGACAGCGGCATCGCCGGCGGCGTCGACACCACTTCGGACGCACCGATTGGCGTGCACGAAGAGCTGCGCCATATCCTCCTGGCGGCCAACCGTGGCAAGACCACCGGCGACAAGGTCAAAAGCCTGCTGAAGATTCGCCCGCGCCACCTGGCCCCATCGATCCCGCGCAATGGTGAACCACGCACCGGCCTGTCGATGGGCGAGTCCTGTGAGCTGATGGCGCAGCGCTGGGCCATCCCCCGTGACGAGCAAGATCAACTGGCGGTGCTCAGCCATCAGAAGCTGGCCGCTTCCTACGCTGAAGGCTGGCATGACGACCTGCTCACCCCTTTCCACGGCCTGACCCGTGACCAGAACCTGCGCCCGGAAATCAGCCTGGAGAAGCTCGCCAGCCTCAAGCCCTGCTTCGAGCGTGGCCCGCACGGCACCATGACCGCCGCCAACTCGACACCGCTGACCGATGGCGCTTCGGTGGTGCTGTTGGCCAGCGAGGAGTGGGCCAAGGCCCGTGGCTTGCCGATCCTGGCCTACTTCAAGGATGGCGAGGCGGCGGCTGTGGATTTCGTCAAAGGCGACGAAGGCCTGCTGATGGCGCCGGTGTACGCGGTGCCGCGCTTGCTGGCGCGGAATAACCTGACGTTGCAGGATTTTGACTTCTACGAGATCCACGAAGCCTTCGCAGCCCAAGTGCTGTGCACGCTCAAGGCTTGGGAAGATGCCGATTACTGCCAGTCCCGTTTGGGCCTGGCCGGTGCGCTGGGGGCCATCGACCGCAGCAAGATGAACGTCAAGGGCAGCTCCCTGGCGGCCGGTCACCCGTTTGGCGCCACGGGCGGGCGCATCGTTGCCAACCTGGCCAAGCTGATCTCGGTCGCCGGCAAAGGCCGTGGCCTGATTTCGATTTGCGCCGCCGGCGGTCAAGGTGTGACGGCGATCATCGAGTCGGCATCCAACTGAGGTAATTGCCAGGCGGCCCTGCCGTCTGACGCTTACTCCGTGATTTAAGGCGGCCCGTTTTGGCGGTGCCGCCTTTTTTTTGCGCCTGATTTTCCAGCGCCGCGTGCTCTTGTAGGAGCGGCTTCAGCCGCGAACATTCCAGGGCTGGCGATTGTTCGCGGCTCAATCCTCGGGAGTTGTTGCGGCACTCTGGGCTTCGGCGGCCAGCAGCGCTTCTTTGCGCGCCACGCCCCAGCGATAGCCACTCAGGCCGCCATCGGCGGCCACCACCCGATGACAGGGCACCAACAGGCCCAGCGGATTGCTGGCACACGCCCTGGCGATGGCGCGTGGGTGTGTGGCCAGTTGTGCGGCCAAGTCGCCGTAACGACGGGTTTGCCCGCGCGGTATGGTCTGTAGCGCCTGCCAGACCTGTTGCTGGAACGCCGTGCCGCGCAGATCCAGGGGCAAATGGGCGGCGCGCGCCGGTTCGTGCAGCTGGCTCAGGACTGCGCTTAGCCAATCGCCCAGACCGTGGTCGTCACGTTGCAGTTCGGCACTGGCAAAGCGCTGGCGCAGCTCAGCTTCAAGCGCGGCGGGCTGATCGCCGAACAGCAGGGCGCACACGCCATGGGCGCTGGCGGCCAGCAACAGGTAGCCCAGCGGGCAAGGGCTGATGCCGTAGCGCAGTGGTTCTCCGGCCGGCCGTGGCCGAGCCGGACGCGGTCCTGCTTGGCGATAGAGCGCGCGGGTGTCGGGGTAGCCGGCTTGCAACGCGGCCGCGAGCACGGACGTGGCCTCAGGCAGGGCGGTGTGCAGGCGCTGCTGGCGGCGGGCATTGACCCAGGCATGCGGCGTCAGGCCCGTGCGGGCCTTGAAGGCGCGGCTCAGGTGTGAGGCGGATAAACCGATGCGTGCCGCCAACTCGGTCAGCGTCAGTGTCTGCTCGGCGTTATCCAGCAGCTCACAGGCGGCACTGACCAGCGCATCCAGTTGTTCAGCGGGGCTGGCGCCTTGGGGTGTGCAGCGCTTGCACGGACGGAAGCCGGCGGCCGCGGCACTGGCCGCATCGCTGAGAAACTGCACATTGGCGCGCAGGGGGCGGCGGGCTGGGCAGCTGGGGCGGCAGAAGATGCCGGTGGTGCGCACAGCAAAGACAAAGCGGCCGTCGTAGTTGGCGTCGCGTTCGCACACTGCTTGCCAGCAGCGCTCGGGATCGAGCATGGCGGCGTCCTCCTTGGGGTGTGGGAGGATTGTCAGCCGTGGCCTAAGGCATTGCCAATGCCTATCTGACTTTCAAACTACTGCCAGGTGAGCGTCAATTCCGCCTGCCAGGCCACGCGTTCGAAGTGGCTGGCGACGACTTGCTGAATCCGGTGCAGCTCTTCGGTGGTGCTGGCGCGCACCTCCAGTGTCAGCCCTGCGGTGCTCGATTGCAGCAGCGCCAGGGCGAGTGGGAATTCAATGCGGCCCTGTTGCTCGTCGAAGTTGACCGGCAGCTTGTGGGCGAAGTGTTTGCACAGGCGGCTGATGTAGCGCGCCGGGGTGTCTGTGCGGACAAAGGCGGTGGTGGTTAAGGTCATGCTGACTCCGTTCAAGGTGCACCGGCAGGCTCGGTGTTTGAGCCTGCGCGGCGGCAGGGTTAGTAAGCCAACGAAACGCACGAAGTGTTGCGGCTGCTCGGTTTCATCGAGCAGGGCGACGGCCAGGTCGGCCACCGAGATCGTCCCTGGCTGCTCGCCATGTATGAGCAACCTCGCCGCCGGACGGAACGGCCGGTGCGCGGACCGGGTTGCAGCAGGGCGGCCGGCGAGGAAAGGCCCCATGCGCCGTCGCGCAGCTCAGCGCCGCGAGCCCCTCGGCGCCCCTTATTCGGCGGGGGCGGCGGTCGACAGGCGGCCCGGCGCCACAACGGCCCCGCGCCACCGACCACCACCGGGAACGCCGGCCGCTGGGGCCGCGAGGAAGCCGGCGCCCTGGATAAATTGCCGCGGAACGGCACCCCCACCGAGGCGCAGCACGGCACGACCGCCACG
The DNA here is from genome assembly GCA_034519305.1 of Pseudomonas sp. GTDB lineage: Bacteria > Pseudomonadota > Gammaproteobacteria > Pseudomonadales > Pseudomonadaceae > Aquipseudomonas. The sequence goes on along the minus strand of JAXHOM010000018.1, from coordinate 93,740 downwards.
ACGGCGGGCGGCGGGGCGGACGTCGGCCTCACGCCCCAGGAGGAGCTCGGGCAGTTTCTCTGGGTGACGCACCAGGGCGGGACCTGGTGGCCACGGTCGAGGGCTTCTTCAGCAGGGCGGCGCCACGAACCGGTGGCGCCAACAGGGCGAGTCATGGTGCTCCAGGCGTAAGTGGTTGTATCTTGCTACTGGAAATCGGCGGAAAAAGCTTAAATCCTTTAATAATTAAGCAGGCTTCATAATGGAGCGAATCAAGCGCAGGCGCTGTTTGCCACGGTGGCGAAGGCTCGAGGTGGCGGCGGCCGAGGGTTGGGCAGACCCCGTCGGCAGTCAGCCAGCAGATTCGAAACTGACGAGCACCCAGTCAGCCTTTCACCGCACTACGCGCAAGCTACCCTACCGGCGGGCGCCAGCTTCTCCAGAGCTGTGCGCAATTTTGGCGTTGGCCCAGCAGGCCGAGCAGCGCCTGCCGAGTTACGTGATGCGCCGGTGGGGAGTTGCGTATCGCCGCGCCGGTGGGCTTTTCCGCGACTGCTACCGACGCGTTGGCGCCTTTGCTGCGCGCCCATCCGGGGTTGAAGCTGCGGCTGTTTTTCCACGATGAGCAGATCGACCTGATCGAGCAGCGCATTGACCTGGCCATTCGCGTCGGTCCGCAAGAAGACTCCAGCCTGGTCGCGCGCCATCTGGGCGACTGCCCATGCTGCTGTGCGTGGCGCCGAGCTACCTGCGCGTTGTGGCCTGTCACTAGTCCCGAGCAGTTATCGGGCCTCATTGGCTGAGCTTGCAGGGGCCGGTCAAACCCAGATCAGCCTGCACGGGCCGGCCGGCCAGGTGCAGCGCCTGCGCCTCGACAGTCGGGGGCCTGCAACAATATTCTCTCGGTGCGCCAGTTCACCCTGGCCGGTATGGGCATTTCCCTGCAGCCACAGCCCGAAATTCAGGCCGAGCTGGCCAGCGGCCAATTGCTGGTGCTGCTGCCGGATTGGCAACCATCGCCGGCGGGCTTCTATATCGTCACCCCGCGTCGCGATGCGCAGCCGGCCAAGGTGCGTTACGCCATCGAGGCTTTGCGCCACAGTCTGCAGCCCCGGTAGCGTGCGCGGCTGGGCGTGGCGGGCAGTTTGCCGTATAACGTGCGGCAGTATTAGGTGGTTACGCAGGAGCCCCGGTTAAAGCTGATGAAGACCCCAAAACGTATTGAACCGCTAGTCGAAGATGGTCTGGTCGACGAGGTGATTCGCCCGCTGATGAGTGGTAAGGAAGCCGCCGTGTACGTGGTGCGCTGCGGTGAAGAGCTGCGCTGTGCCAAGGTTTACAAAGAGGCCAACAAGCGCGGTTTCCGTCAGGCTGCCGAGTACCAGGAAGGCCGCAAGGTGCGTAACACCCGCGACGCCCGCGCCATGGCCAAGGGCTCCAAGTACGGCCGTAAGGGCCAGGAAGACGCTTGGCAGAACGCCGAAGTGGCGGCCTTGTTCCGTCTGGCCAATGCCGGGGTGCGGGTGCCGACGCCTTACGACTTCCTCGAAGGCGTGCTGCTGATGGAGTTGGTGACCGACGGCAACGGTGAAGTGGCGCCGCGTCTCAACGATGTCGACCTGCACCCGGACGATGCGCGCGAGTTCCACGCGTTCATGATTCAGGAAATCGTCAAGATGCTGTGTGCCGGCCTGGTGCATGGTGACTTGTCTGAGTTCAACGTGCTGCTCGGGCCCGATGGCCCGGTGATCATCGACCTGCCGCAAGCGGTGGATGCTGCCGGCAACAACCACGCCTTCAACATGCTGGAGCGCGATGTGCGCAACATGGCCGAATACTTCGGTCAGTTCGCTCCCGAGTTGCGCTTTACCAAGTACGCGAAGGAAATGTGGGCGCTTTACGAGGAAGGTAACCTGACCCCGGAAAGCCCGCTGACCGGCGAGTTCGACGAGCCGGACGATGCCGCCGATATCGACGCGGTGATGCGTGAAATCAAGGCCGCCCTGGCCGACGAAGCGCGCCGCGTGGCCTTGCTGAACGCCGAAGACGCGCCCAACGACGAGCCGCCACCGCCGCCGTGGATGCAGTAAGCGCTCTTAGCATCCTTGCTGTATATTCGCGCTGCTTCGGGTCCGTCCGGGCAGCGCTGAATAACCCTCAATGCCTACCCTGAGCCGACGGCTCTTTTATGTGTACCTAGCCGCTACCGGTTTCGGCTTTACGCCGAGTCACTTTCTCTTGACTCGCTTTGCTCGCCCTTCGGGCCAGCCTGCGGCTGTTACTCCGCTGCGCTACGTTGGCTTGTGCGAAAGAGAAAGTAACCAAAGAGAAAGCGCACTCGGCATCCGGGTTTCGCTGCGCTCAACTTGATTCGCTTCGCTCACCCTGCGGGCCAGCCTCCGGCTGTTACTCCGCTTCGCTGCGTTTCCTCGTTTCGGCGCTGTTCCGAGGGTCGTCACGGTGGGCCATCCCTGGCCTAGGCGGCCCCGCCCATCGTTCCTCATTTGGCATCCATGCCAAATGCCCCTCTACACAGCACCTTCACTCGGCCTCCTGACGGGACCAGGGGGCCGAGGCGCCTGAGGGAACTGTGGGAGTGGTCTTGACCGCGAAGCTGTAAGCGCGCGCCGTTTTTGGCACCGTCTTGCGGGACGTTTGGCACTGCCTAACTGTCAAAACCTAGCGCGCTAATTGGCACCGCTAGAACAGCCCGCCTAGCATCTCCGGCTGCCAGTTCATGATGATCAGCTCTGAGCTGGTTTCCCCCTCCTTGCGTTATTCCGACGCTGTATTTATCGCTGTTTGCTCCATGTTAAGCCCTCGAACGCCTGGCGGTGTCGGGGGGTCGTTATGCTGACCTCCCTTCCCTTCAGCGCGCAGCGGCCATCTCCTGTACTCTCAAACGGAAGCAACCCCATAGCCCTCGGTCTGCCAGTACGGCGGGTCCATATAGAAGAAGGTATGCGGGCGGTCATAGCGTTCGGCGCAGCCAGCCAACTCAGTTCTCTATAGGTGCCAGCGAGGCGCAGGTAAGCGGCTGACAGGTTCTCTCATCGGCACAGGATGCCGGGCCGGGGGGCGGTGCCAAAGCTCTGCCATCCACCCTGCCACCGAAGGCATGCTGCTGCAGGTAGAAGAAGCGCGCCGCACGCTGAATGTCTGTCGGGTTTCGGTCGGAGTGTCCTGCAGCCACTTGAACAGCTGCCGGCTGCTGAGCGCCCACTTGAACTGACGCACAAACTCTTCCAGGTGGTTCTGCACCACCCGGTAGAGGTTGACCAGTTCGCCGTTATATCATTCAACACTTCGTCTTGCCGCTTGGCGAAAACCCCCACCCCTCACTCACTAGCATCTGGCAGGGAGGGGTAGAAGCCGGTCGGCAGCGCGTTCCGCCGAGCCAGGTTGGCGAGCCTGGGACCATCCACTTACCATACCCTCCTTCAACCAACCACCACCGTGCAAGACGATAGCGAGTAAGCACTGCCTCGGTGCATGTTTTTGCTGGAATTTGCTGTGTGCGCACGCATAGCGCTCGGCTATGTATTGGATAACAAATATACATTTGATAAATGCACAGGCGGGGCGGATTCTAATTTCGCAACCGCGATAAACCCTGCATTCAGGCGGGGTAATGCGCTCGGTTCCCTCACTGCGAAACCTGATTCCAGAGGAAAATAATATGAATAAGACTCTACGTTCCTTGCTCCTGTCCGCCATGGTCGCCGCCCTGCCGGCCGCTGCGGTCATGGCGAACGAAACCCCGACCTTGCGCATCGCTACCGAAGGGGCATACCCACCGTTCAACTACTTCACCGCGGATGGCCAGTTGGCCGGCTTTGATATCGAGATTGGCCGCGCCCTGTGCGCAAAAATGCAGGCCAAATGCACCTTCGTCGCCCAGGACTGGGACGGCATCATCCCGGCCCTGTTGGCCAACAAATACGACGTCATCATCGCCTCGATGTTTATCACCGCAGAGCGTCGGCAGAAGGTCGATTTCACCGAGCCCTACCAGAAATCGGCAATGACCTTTGTGGTGCCGAAAGACTCCACCCTCACAGATTTCTCGCCCGCCGCCATGGCCGGCAAAACCATCGGTGCGCAAGGCTCCACCACCCAGGCTGATTACCTGACCGCCGCCTTCCCTGACTCTGACGTGCGCCTGTATCCGACCCAGGATGCGGTGAACCTGGACCTGGTGTCCGGGCGCCTGGATGCCCAAGTGGGCGACATGATCCCGATGCTCGACTGGACCCATAAATCCGACGACGGCAGCTGCTGCAAGCTGGCCGGCGAGCCGATCAGCGATCCGAAATACGTCGGTGAGGGCGTCGGCATGGCCTTGCGCCAGGACGATGACCAGCTGCGCGAATCCCTCAACGTGGCCCTGGCCGCACTGATTGCCGACGGCACCTACAAAGCCATCAATGACAAGTTCTTCTCGGTCAATTTGCTGACCCTGAAGAAGTAACGTCGCGCCGCCTCGGCGGCGTGGGTTTTTGATTGCTAGCAGGCCGCTGAAAAACCTTTGCGATGACAACGCAGGTGGTTTTTCAGCAGCTTGCCAAGAGGATGTCCTATGGATTGGCTCAATTACCTGAGCTTCAGTGATGGCGGGTGGGGCGATGAGTTGCTGAGTGGCCTGGGGGTCACCCTGTCGCTCGCCGTCGCGACCTTGCCGGTGGGGTTGTTGCTGGGCCTGCTGGTGGCCGCAATCACCATTTTCGGTCGGCCCGTGCCGCGTGCCATGGCGGTGACCTTCACCACCACCATTCGCGGTCTGCCGGAACTGCTGACCCTGTTCATCATTTATCACGGCGTCGGGCTGGGGATTAACAGCCTGTTGAAGTGGTACAGCCCGCAGTCCGGTTACTTCGAGCTGAGCCCGTTTCTGGCCGGTGTGCTGGCGCTGGGCATGGTCTTCGGTGGCTATGCCAGTGAAGTGCTGCGCGGCGCCTGGCAGGCGCTCGATCACGGTCAGCTGGAAGCCGCCCAGGCGTTGGGCGTGCGGCGCTTCACCATCTTCCGCCTGATCGAGTTGCCGCAGATGTTGCGCCTGGCGCTGCCGGGGCTGGGCAACCTGTGGATCAACCTGTTGAAAGATACCGCGCTGGTCTCGGTGATTGCCCTGAATGACTTGATGCGCATGGCCAATGTGGCGGTGGGCACGACCAAGAAGCCATTCGTGTTTTTCCTGACCGTCTGCCTGATTTACTGGGCGATTTGCATCCTGTTCGAGTGCTGCCTGGCGCGCATGGAAAAACGGGCCAACCGCGGCTTGCGCGCAGCCTAACGGCAGAGGGTAAACAGCATGTTTGAAATTTTAACCCGCTACGCCAGCCAGTTTCAGGCCGGCGCCAGCATGACCCTGCAGATCACGGTGATTTCGGTGTTGATCGCCTGTTCGCTGTCGTTGCCGCTGGCCATTCTGCGCCGCAGCGAGCAGGTCTGGTTGCGTTGGCCGATTCGTCTGTATGTATCGTTCTTTCGCGGTACGCCGTTACTGGCGCAGTTGTTCCTGGTCTATTACGGCTCGGGGCAGTTCCGTGCCGAGCTGAACGAGCTCGGCCTCTGGTGGTTCTTCCGCGACCCCTACTACTGCGCGTTGCTGACCTTCGTCCTCAACTCCACGGCCTACCAGCTGGAAATTCTCCGTGGTGGTTTGAAGGCCGTGCCTTTTGGCCAGATCGAGGCGGGCGTGGCGTTGGGCCTGACCACCTTTCAGCAATATAAAAAGATCATCTTGCCGAATGCCTATCGCATTGCCTTCCCGGCCCTGGGCAACGAAATCATTTTGTTGTTGAAGGGCAGTGCGGTGGTCAGCGTGATTACCGTGCTGGATGTGATGGGGCAAACCCGGCGGATCTTTTCCCAGACCTTCGATTTGTCGGTGTACTTCTGGGCAGCGGTTATTTACCTGGCCATGACCACGGTATTTGTTTTGCTCTGGCGTCGACTGGAGAAGTGTTTGACCCGGCATATGCGTTGTCGGGTTGCCGAACCACGTAAAGAATTACCACTCGCTGCGCGGGTATCCACAGGGGTTTCATCATGATCGCAGTCAATAACAATGCCGCGTTGCAAGTTGAGGATTTACACAAATCCTTTGATGGCGTCGAAGTGCTTAAAGGCGTGTCATTGACGGCGCAAAAGCATGATGTGATCAGCATTATCGGCTCCTCAGGCTCAGGCAAAAGCACCTTGTTGCGCTGCATGAACCTGCTGGAGTTTCCCGACAGCGGCAAGTTGCGCGTGCATGGCGAGGAGCTGGATTTGGCGCCGAACCTGCGCGGCGGTCGTTCGCGGCGCTTTCAGCGGCAGATCGAACGGGTGCGTTCGCGTCTGGCCATGGTCTTTCAGTCGTTCAACCTGTGGCCGCATATGACGGTGCTGGAGAACGTGATGATGGGCCCCTGCATCGTCCTCAAACGCAACAAGGACGAGGTCGAGGCCCAGGCCAAGACCCTGCTGGCGCGGGTCGGCATGCTGGAAAAATGCCATGTGTACCCGGAGTGCCTGTCTGGCGGGCAGAAGCAGCGGGTCGCCATTGCCCGTGCCCTGGCCATGGACCCGGAGGTGATGCTGTTCGATGAGCCGACCTCGGCCCTCGACCCGGAACTGGTCAACGAGGTGCTGCTGGTGATCCGCGAGCTGGCCCAGGAAGGCCGCACCATGATCATGGTTACCCACGAAATGCGCTTTGCCCGCGAAGTGTCGTCCAAGGTGGTGTATTTGCACCAAGGGCGGATCGAAGAGCAGGGCAGCCCGGAACAATTATTCAATGCGCCGCAATCAACTAACTTGCGCCGCTTGTTGGCCGCGCAACACTAATTAATTAAATAACTATTTTGGTGCTGCCCACGTTATGGGTTGCAGGTGTGAGCGGGCTTTTGTAGGAGCGGATTTATCCGCGATGCCGTTTGTCTTGAAAGCATCGCGGCTGAAGCCGCTCCTACAGTGGAACGTTGTCACCGCAACAGTTAACGGATAGATAGCCAAACTTTAAACTGCCCTTGCATAAGTGAGTAATCAATTATGAGTCAAGTCGTCTCGTTGCACCCCTGGAAAAGAAAACAACATCTTGAAAGTGCCAATAATCAATTGCTGATCGACGGGGTCAATGCCATCGAATTGTTGCAGCGCTATGGCTCGCCGTTGTACGTCTACTCGCAAACCAAGTTGCGCGAGAATGCTCTGGATATTCTCGGTAACTTCCGCCGGGAACATGCCAATACCCGTGTGTGCTTTGCCAGCAAGGCCTGCGCCAACCTGGCGGTGCTCAAGGTGTTCAAGGACTGTGGCCTGTCGGTGGAGGTCAATTCCGGCGGCGAATTCTTTAAGGCGCGGGCCGCCGGTTATGCCCCGGCGGACATGGTGTTCAACGGTGTGGCCAAGCAGGTCGGCGAGCTGCGCGAAGTGATTGGCGCCGGGATCAAGGCGATCAACGTTGACTCGCTGTCGGAGCTGGCGCGCATCCTCGCCGTGGCCAGCGAGTTGCAGCAGCAGGCGCGGGTGACCTTGCGGATCATTCCGGAAATCAAGGGCGGCGCCGCCGCTGGCTGGCAGACCGGCACCTCGGCCTCCAAGTTCGGCATGACCAGCGCGGAACAGGCCGAAGCCATCGCGCTGATCGTGCAGCACCCGCAGGCCCTGAAGATGGTCGGCATTCACGCCCATATCGGTACTCAGGTGAACGACATCGCCGTGTACGAGGCGGAAGCGGACTTCCTGATTGGCTATTTCAAGCAGGTGGCGGAGATGCTGCCGTACCCGCTGGAGCATGTGAACCTGGGCGGCGGGTTCCCGAAAAACTACAGCAGTGCGCCGGCCAACTTCGACAAGGTCGCCGCCCACTATTGCGAGAACTACCGCACCACCATCGACTTCGCCCTGCTGTCCAAGCACCTGATCAAGCCGATTGGTCAGGCGCTGGGCGAGCAGATCGAAATCATCGTCGAGCCGGGCCGCAGCATGGTCAGCGATACGGCCATTTTGCTCACCCGCATCGAGGCCGAGAAGCAGCGCCAGCAGCGCCCGGTGTATTACCTGGATGCCGGCTACAGCGTGCTGTTCGATATCTATAACGGCTGGTACTTCCACATGCTCAACGCCTCGCGCGCCGATGATGTGCAGACCAAGCAATGCCGTATGGTGGGGCCGCTGTGCGACAGCAGCGACACCTACTACGACATCGAAGGCGAAGGCGCGTTGAACTCCCTGCTCAATGCCGAGCCGGCGCTGCTGGCGCACCGCGGCTTGCTGGAAGAGGTACTGGTCAACCAGCCGAATATGCGCGAACTGCCGGCCGCTACTGCCGTCGGTGACGTGATTGCCTTGCTCGATGTCGGCGCCTACGCCCTGGAAAACATGACCGAGTACTGCGGTCGCCAGGCCGCCGCCGCGGTGCTGGTGGACCTGCAGCAAGGCAGTCGGCTGATCCGCCGGCGTGCCGAGTACCAGGACCTGCTGGCGTATGACGTCGACTGAGGCGCCGAGCTTGGTAGGCGCCATCAGTTCTGTAGGAGCGGCTTTAGCCGCGAATGATCGAGACCCAGCATAAGCTTCGCGGCTGAAGCCGCTCCTACGGGAGCGGTGGTGTGCTTTGGATGGGGGGCCAACGTGCTGGCCAGTGCCATGTTGGGCTCGGGGCGCATACCATGGCGGCTGGCCTGGGGAGAATCGTATGTTGTCGCCGCGTGAGCGCTTGTTGCGCAATCTGGACTGGAACCTGCTGTACACCTTTCTGGTGATCGTTGAGGAAAGCAGCATCACCGGTGCGGCGCGCAAACTGGCGTTGAGCCAGCCGAGCGTCAGCAATGCCCTGAAACGCCTGGAAGGGCACCTGGGCATGCGCCTGATCCATCGCAAGAAGGGCATGTTTTCCCTCACCGAGCAGGGCTTGCGGGTCTACGAGTATGTGTCGTCGGCCGGCAGCATTATCGACAACATGGCCGAGCAGTTTGCCGGCGAAGCCGACGCGGTGTTGGGCGAGCTGAACATGCAGGTGGCCAGCCATGTCAGTTGCCAGTCGTTCGATGACAGCCTGGCGCAGTTCCATCGCCTGTACCCCAATGTGCTGATCAGCATTAATGCCCAGCCCAGCGCCGATATCGTCAATGCCGTGGCCCAGGGCCAGTTGCACATTGGCATCAGCAACAAGAAAACCGCCCAGACCGGTTTGCATTTTGATTTGCTCGGCTATGAGCAGATGGCCTTCTACTGCGGCGCCCGGCATCCCTTGTTTGGGCGTAGCGAGCTGACGGCCGCGGATTTGCGCGGCCTGGCGTATGTCTCCTTTGAAAGCGACCAGCCGGGCGAGGGGCTCAGTGCCGTCAGCTCGGTGCGTGCCGAGCAGCAGTTCTGGGGCCGGCTGGTGGCGGTGTCCTCGAACGAGGAGGAGGTGCGCCGCCTGATCCTGGCCGGCTTGGGTTTTGGTGCCCTGACGGTTGAGGGGGCCAAGCCCTTCGTTAAGCAGAACATCCTCTTCCAGCTACCGCCCTATGAGAACCTGCCGGTCAATGAGGTGTACCTGGTCACCCCGGAAAACGTACCGCTCAGCGATGTTGAGCGGTTGTTTATCGACATGCTCAGGGCCGCTGCGGTGGCCGCCGTGCGCGAGAAGTACTTCAAAGCATGATCTAGAGCGGCTGAAGCGCGGGTGCGTACGGTTTACAATGCGTCCCAAGTTCTGCCGTTCTGCGCTGCCCAGAGACTGTTCAGGGTTGGCTCAGGTAGGGCTTTTACCCTTTTGTTATGCAGGTTGTTGATCAGCTGATGCCGTTACATCACTCGTTTCCTCATCCGCTGCCCAAGCATGTGGTCAAGTTCAAGATCCGTCAGGCGCTGATCTTTATTGCCTTGGTCTGCGCCTCCTTGATCAGCCTGGCGATCTGGGGCAGCTGGAACTCGCGTCAGTACCAGTTGCACGAGAAAGAAGTGGCGATGTCCAACCTGGCCCACACCCTGTCTTCCCAGGTGCAGGCGACGATCAAACAGGTCGACATCATCTTGCTCTGGCTCGCGGCTCAGGCTGAAGAGGGCGGCCAGGCCCGGTTGCAAACGCCGCGCTTGCAGGCGCTGCTGCGTACCCAACTGGCGCAACTCGAACAACTGAAAGACCTGTTCATTGTCGATGAGCACGGCAACCCACTGCTGACGTCGGTGGCGAGCATGCCAGCGGGGGTTAATTACGCGGACCGGGATTATTTTAGCTACCACCGCGAGCATGCCGATCTGGCCCCCCACATTGGTCACGCCGTGCGTAGCCGCTCATCCGGCGTATGGGTGCTCACCGTGTCGCGGCGCATCAATCATGCCGATGGGCGCTTTGCCGGGGTGGTCATGGCGACGATTGCCCTTGAGCATTTTCTCAACCTGTATCGCAGCATCGACGTCGGCCGCAACGGCGCCATCAGCCTGATTGCCACTGATGCAACCTTGCTGGTGAGGTGGCCCTTTGTTGAAGCGGATGTGGGCAAGAGTCTGGCCAAGGGGCAGTTGTTCAGTGAGATGCTGCCCCAGGCGGCGTCCGGTATTGGCACCGTACGTTCCAGTCTGGATGGAGTTGAGCGGTTGGCCAGCTACCGCAGCATCAAGGGTTATCCGCTGATTATCTTTGTTGCGCTTGACCGGCATGAAACGCTGGCCTCCTGGCGCCAGGAGGCCATGTTCAGCGCCGGCCTGACAGCCTTCCTGCTGCTGATTCTGGGGGCGCTTGGCTATCGCCTGATCAGGCTGATGCGCCAGCAGAACGCCGTGCAAGGCGAGCTGCTGCTGGCCCAAGGCGCAACTGCTGGATGTGAACCTGGCCCTGCGTTCCCTGGCCCTGGAAGACGGCCTGACGCAACTGGCCAATCGGCGCTTGTTCGACCAGTTTCTGCAGGATGAACTGGGCCGGGCCAAGCGTGATCATCTGGTCGTTGCGTTGCTGATGATCGACATCGATCACTTCAAGCAGCTCAATGACCGCTATGGCCATTTGCTCGGTGATGAGTGCCTGAAAGCGGTTGCTGCGCTGATCAAAGAAAATATCCGGCGGCCCGGCGATCTGGCCTCGCGTTACGGTGGTGAGGAGTTCGCGGTGGTGCTGCCGGGCACGGACATCACGGGCGCCTTTGTGGTGGCCGAGCAGATCCGCCGTGCGGTGGTCGAGGCAGACATCCGCAGTGACAGCGGCGTGTCGATCCGGGCAACCGTCAGCATCGGCGTGAGTGCGCTCCGGCCGCAGCAGAATGACACCCCTGAAACCCTGATCCAGGCCGCGGATCAAGCCCTGTACGCAGCTAAAGCCGCAGGCCGCAATCGCACCCTGATGAGCACCTGATCCGTATCACCTAGAGATACTCGATGCGGTTGCGGCCGCTTTCCTTGGCGCGGTAGAGGGCCAGGTCGCTGCGCGACAGCGGAGCATCGACGCTGATATCGGTCGCGCCCATGGCGGCAATGCCGATGCTAACGGTCAGGTTAATGGGGTGTTCGCCTTCGAGTAATGGTGCCTGCGCCAACCGGTGCTGGATACGCTGAGCAAGGCTAATGGCCTCGTCGCGGGTGGTATCGCCGAGCACCACCGCAAACTCCTCGCCACCGACGCGTCCCGCCAGGTCGCTCTTGCGCAGTTGTTCACGCAGGATGCCGGCAAAGTGCTTGAGCGCAAGGTCGCCCACGGCGTGGCCCCACTGGTCATTGATCGACTTGAAATGGTCCATGTCGCACATCAATACCGCCGCCGCCTGGCTTTTGCCGCGCTGAATGCGGGTCAACTCGGCCTCGATATGGCTCATAAAGTGGCGGCGATTGGGCAGCTGGGTGAGGAAGTCGGTGGTGGCAAACTCCTGCAGCTCGCTCTCTATGCGTTTGCGCTCGGTGATGTCGGTGATAAAACCGTGCCACAGGGTGCCGCCGTCAGCCATGCGCTGCGGCCGTGCTGCGCCCTGGCGCCAGCGCAGCCCTTGCCTGGGCAAGAGCACGCGGTATTCCAGATGCCAGGGGCTGAGTTGGATTTCGGATGCCGTCAGGGACGAGAGGTAGGCGTCCTGATCGTCTGGATGAATCAGCCGAGTGATGGCCGCGTCGTTGCCGGCCACGTCGTCGGGGGTGACTTCGTACATATCCCAGATGCCGGTACTGGCATAGTCGAAGCGCGCCGGACCCACGGCCGGACGGCGATACTGAAACACCAGCCCCGGCACTTCGTTGGTCAGGTTGGTGATCAGGTCCACGGTCTGTTGCAGGCGCTCGGCCATCGAGTGCATTGAGGTGATATCGCTGGTGGTGCCGATCATGCGCAGTGGCCGACCGGCACTGTCGCGGCTGATCACCTTGCCGCGGCTGGAGACCCATTTGTAGCTGCCATCCTTGCAGCGCAGGCGGTGCTCGACGCTGTAGCTGGGAATTTTTTCCTCCTGGTGCGCCTGGATCGCAGCTTGCACATACGCCAGGTCATCCGGGTGAACGCGCTTGTAGCTGTCCTCGATCAGATTCGACACCTCGTGATCGGCATAACCCAGGATCGATTTCCAGCCGGCGGAGTAGTGAATCTCGCCGCTCAGAATATTGCGGTCCCAGATGCCCGTGCCGCTGCCGGCGATGGCCAGGGCCATGCGTCGTTCACTCTCGCGCAGGGCTTCGGCCTCCTTGCGCAGGCGGCTTTCAAGGCGGTCGCGTTCGGCGGTAATGGCCGCTAAGCGGGCCAGGTCGCGGAGGAATTCGCGTTGTTCGTCATCCAGCTCACGGGGCTTGTCATCCAGCAGCCAGAAAGCCCCGAGCAAGTCGCCGTTCGAGGCTTCCAGTGGGCAGCGGGCATAAAAGCGCAGGTGTGGATGATCGATCACCAGCGGCTGCTGGCTGAAGCGATTATCGGCGTCGCGCTGGGTGGCGACGAGAATGCTGCTGTCGAGAATCGGCCGGTCGAACAGCCAGCGCTCTCCTGGCGCTTGCTTGAAGGCCAGGCCGACACAGGACTTTAAATACTGCTGCTGTGAGTCGTTGAGGGTGATCAGTGTGGTGGTCACGCCGAAATGACGTTTGGCCAGGCGCGCCAACACGTCGAAGCGCTCGTCCGCCGCCGGGTCTTGCGGCTCGGGGGCGCTGCTCAGGTCCATCCGGGTGCTGGCGTCAGCCGGGTTAACAGGGGGCGGCATATCCACTCTACTCGACGATGGCTGAATCGCAGGGTGTTCAATCGGGTGAAAGCAATTGTATGCAGTGAGTCTATGGCCTGTCGTGGCCTTTAGCGCATGGCAGCCGTTGCTTGATATCGGCAGTTTAGCTGCAGATGGGCAGTCGGTCCGCTGCCGCAGTAACTTCATCCGCCTGCATCGCGGTTGGCTTCAGAGGGCCGCCCGACACCCCTGGAGTGCTTGTTGGCAGAGTGGGAGTAGGCAGAGTACGTCGTCCAGCAAAAAGCCCCTGACGCCGGAGCGGCGCAGGGGCTTGGGCATGCAGCAACGCAGTGCTTAAGACAGTTTCACATTCATGGTGATCTGCGCAGTGAACACCTGTTTGCCGTCGGCATCGACGATGTCTACGGGCACCACCTTGTCACCTTCCGTGCTCCAGTCGATGGCGCTGCCATCGGCCGTCGCGGTCACGCTGCTTTTGGCCTTGGCCCGGTACTCGACACTCATGCCTTTGGGGATCCAGCGCGCGCCATCGGGGATGGAGACGTTGGTCATCATGCCTGCGGCCAGTTCGGCGGCATTGCACATGGCAATCGCATGCACGGTGCCGAGGTGGTTGGTGATTTCGCGGCAGAAGGGAACCTGTACGGTCGCTGCATCCTGGCGCAGCTCGGTGATCAACGGATTGATGGTGCTGAAGTAGGGCGCCATCTGGCAGGCCATTTTGCTGAACGCCTCGGGGCCTGCACTGCCGAACATGCTGAGAACCTGATTCATGCTGTTGCCTCGCTTAAGGATTTTGGGTTGACAGAATAATATTCTGTTGCGGAATATTGTTCTGTTTCCGCGAGAGCTGTCAAGCTGACGCCGCGTGCGGCTATGTCTTACCATTGGCTTTTTGGCTTGTGACCACTATGCAAACGTCCGATCTACTTGAGCGCTGCTACCCGGGGAATCGTGCGCAGATGAAGCGCGCCATCCTCGGCCAGGCCCTGGACTGCTTCAATGCGCAGGGGATCGAAGCCACGACCATCGAGATGATCCGTGTGGCGTGCGAGACCAGCGTCGGCGCCATCTACCATCACTTCGGCAATAAGGAAGGCCTGGTGGCGGCCTTGTTCTTCACTGCTTTGGATGACCAGGCCAGCCTGCGCGAGCGCTACCTGGCCCAAGCCACCACGGCGCAAGAAGGTGTTTACGCGTTGGTGCACAGTTATGTGGACTGGGTCGACAGTCAGCCGGAGTGGGCACGTTTCCAGTTCCATGCCCGTTTTGCCGTGACCAAGGGCCCGCTGAAAGACGAACTGGTCGCGCGCAACAAGTCACGCAATCGCCAGTTGCTGGAGAGGCTGGCGGCACCGGGGCGGGGCGACGAACTGCAGCGGGTGCCTGCGGAGCTGATGCCTTCGCTGATCATTGGTCAGGCGGAAAGCTATTGCCGGGCCTGGCTCTCCGGGCGCGTACAGAGCAGCCCCAAGACTTACAGGGACGTGCTGGCCGAGGCAGCGTGGCGCTCCATCGGCGGCGAGTAGGCCATTTGCGCAGTGCTGATCCTTGGCCCGGCGCATTGCAGTGGGTGGCTTATGGGCAAAAGCGAATCGCGTTACGGCCGTTCTCTTTGGCTTGATACATCGCCGTGTCGGCGGCGTCGATCAGGTCTTTTTCATTGGTGTCACGGCCCTTGAACAGGGTTGCGCCAATGCTGGCGGTGCAGCGATGTTCGATGCTGCTATCGAGCCAATAGGGCATGGATAACGTCTGGCGAATCTTCTCGGCAATGCTGCCGGCTTGGGTGATGGCCTCGTCCTTGTCGTGGTCCAGGTCACAGAGCAGCACGACGAATTCGTCTCCGCCAAAGCGGGCCACGGTATCGGCCTCTCGCACACAGGTTTTCAGACGCTTGGCGACCTCGATCAGGAGCAGGTCGCCGACGCCATGACCGTGGGTGTCGTTGAGCGGCTTGAAGTTATCCAGGTCGAGAAACAGCAGGGCGCCGTAGCGGTCGCTGCGATGGCTGGCAGACATCGCCTGGGTGAGGCGGTCCTCCAGCAAGCGGCGATTGGGCAGGTGGGTCAGGGTGTCGTAGAACGCCAGGCGGTTGACCTGCTCTTCCAGGCGCTTGCGCTGGGTGATCTCGCGGGTAATGCCGTGGTAGCCGATCAGCTTGCCCTCTCGGCTGTAATCCGGCTTCGACAGCACCTCGCCCCAGATCACGCTGCCGTCCTTGCAGCGGTGCTGCACTTCAAAGGTGCTAAAGCCATTGGCGGCGACGGCCTGTTCGGTGTGTCGCTGTTCCCGTATCAGTTGTTTGACGCGGGCAGCGTCCTCGCTGGTTAGCATCTCCAGTGCCGAGTGACCAACCACTTCGTCGGCCGTAAAGCCACGCAGGCGTTCGTCGGCCGGGCTGATGTAGGTGATGATCAGGTGGCGATCGGCTTTCCAGTGGACATCGCGGGTGTCCTCGGTGAGCTGGCGGTAGAGCGCCTCGCTGGCATGCAGGGCCTGGGTGCGCTCCTCGACCAGCGCTTCCAGCGCGCGGGTGCGCTCCTGCAGGCTCTTGAGGGGGTAAACCTCGTTGTCCTGGGTAAAGTGATAAGGGATCGAAATGCCGCTGTGGGCGATCTTCCAGGTGTCAGCTTCGAGCCGAAAAATCAGCGTCAGGCGGGCCACTTCCTTGGCCAGCATCTCGCCGCCAAACGGCAGGTGAATACGAAACAGGGCGGTGGCCGCCACCACCTCAGCGCTGAGGTCTTGCAGGACCAGATCGAGCATCTCAATGCGGATGGGTTCGGGCACCTGGGCGAAGTCCTGGCGGGTGATTTTCTGCCATTCGCCGAGGTCCTTGACCAGAAAGCCACCGCTGCCGGTGTAGCCACTGAAGTTGTCGCTGAAGCGGCCGGTCAGGCGCTCATCCCGCGAGGCGTACATCTCGATGTACTGGTCAAACAGGGCGCGAATCTGTCGCTGTCGATCCGAAGCGTTGCTGTTCATGGCCACTGCCTGTTCTGTGCTGTATCTACCACTTTACCCCCGCGTGGTGCGCCATTCCCTGCCTTTTCGGGGGTACTTGGTCTTAAACCTTAACTAAGTATTAAGGCGCCATGTCCGGGCATGAAATAACCATGCCTTGGCATTCAGGTTGACTTAAGTATCGCCGGTTAGGGTTAGGCCATCCCTTCTGGAGTGCTTCACGATGAACAAGACGGCTATCTCTCTCGCCCTCGCTGGCATGGCGGCCATGCCCGCCATTGGCCAGGCCCGGGAAATCAACCTGAGCACCACGCTGAAAGACTATCGCGGCAACGAGGCCTACCTGGCCATCTATGTCACCGACGCTCAGGGCGCCTACCAGCGCACCCTGTGGGTCGCCGGCAAGAAGGCCAAGTACTACAAGCACCTGCGTGACTGGGCTCAGGGCGGCGGCAGTAAGCCGGCCGAGTTCGATGGCCTGACCGGCGCCAGTGTCGGCGGCGGCGAAACCCTGGAGGTGGCGGTCGAGCTGGAGGACGCACTGATCGATGCCGGCTACGAAATTCGCATCGACAGCGCCGTGGAAGACAAACGCGATAACCGTGGCGAAATCAAGGTGCCACTGACCCAGCAGGCGACCACGGTCAACGGCGGCGCCCAGGGTTATGTCGACAGCTTCAGCTACCACTTCTGAGCCCCGGAGCCCGTTCATGTTGCAACGCACCCATGTGCTACTGAGCCTCGTGCTCGGCGTCATTCTTATCCTGTCTGCCACCAGTGGCCTGGTGCTCTCCGGCAACACGCTGGTCGAGCACTTGCGTGCTGCGCCGAGCCAGGGTGAGACGGTCGCCGTGGTCGCCGAGCGGATTGCCCGCCAACTGCCGGGTATCGAGCGCATCGAACGGGCGCCCAGCGGTGAGCTGCGGGTGGCGTTCAGCACGGCCACCGACAGCGATGTGGTGCTTGTCGATCCGGCCACTGCGGCGGTGATTGCGCCGTATCAGCCGTCGGCGGTGTTGTCCTGGGTGCGCGATTTGCACCGTGAGTTGTTGCTGGGTTCTGCCGGCCGCTGGCTCAGTGGTCTGTCGGCGCTGGCGCTGTTGGTGCTGGCCCTGACGGGCAGCTGGTTGTTGGCACGCCGTTTGGGCGGCTGGCGTCAGTTGTTACTGCCGATCAACCCGGGTCAGGGCCTGACGCATTGGCACAGCGTGGTGGCGCGTTGGGCGCTGCTGGGGTTGCTGATTCTCGCCAGCAGTGGGCTCTACCTCGCGGCCAGCAGCCAGGGCTGGATCAGCGATGGTCAGGATGCCGATCTGGCTTACCCCGAGGGCACCTATGCGGCCCCAGCGGCGGAGTTGGGCAGCCTCTCGGCCCTGCGCCATCTGGACCTCAACGATCTGCGTGAGCTGGAGTTCCCCAGCGACAGCCAGGAGGCCAATTACTACACCGTGCGCACCGCCACCGGCGAGGGTTTCGTTAATGCCAGCAGCGGTCAGTGGATCAGCTATCAGCCCCACGGTTTCGCCCGTCGCCTGTATGAAACCTTCTATGAGTTGCACACCGGCGCCCACTCGCCACTGTGGTCGCTGATTCTCGCGGCGACCAGCCTGGCCTGCTTGTTTCTCAGTGGTTCCGGCCTGCTCGCCTGGTGGCGGCGCCAGCGCCTGGCGCGACTGCTGCCAGACAACGCCCCGGCCGCCCAGGCGGAAACCATTTTGCTGGTGGGCAGCCAGGGCGGCAGCACCTGGGCCTATGCCCGGCAGCTGCACAGCCAACTGGTGGCCAGCGGCATGCGGGTGCACAGCGCCAGCATGAACCAGTTGCAGCCGAGCTACCCGCAGGCCAAACGCCTGCTGCTGCTCACGGCCACCTATGGCGATGGTCAGGCGCCGGACTCGGCCAGGGCGTTTCTCGCACGCCTCGAACATAGCCACTTGAATGCTGATTTACAGGTGGCGGTGCTGGGTTTTGGTGATGCGCAGTTCCAGCACTTCTGCGGCTATGCCGAGCAGGTCGAGCAGCAGTTGCAGCAACGTGGGCTGCAGGCGCTGTTGCCGCTGCAGAAGATCGACCGTGGCGATCTCGGCGAGCTCAATGGCTGGGCGCAGCGCCTGGGTCAGACACTGGGCCTCGATTTGCACTTCACGCCGGTGCGCAGCGCGGTGGCGCTGCAGCAGCTGCAACTGCTGAGCAAGGAGGTGTATGGCGAACACAGCGATTCGCCGGCGGCCATCCTGCGCTTTGCCGTGCACGCGGCGCAGCCGTCCTGGTGGCGCCCGGCGGTGCGCTTTGCACCGGGCGATCTGGTCGGCATCAGCCCCGGCAGTGGGCAGGCGCCGCGCTATTACTCGATAGCCAGCAGCAATGAGGATGACGCTCTGGAGATCTGTGTGCGTAAACAACACCAAGGGCGTTGTTCGTCGTTGCTGCATGGCTTGCAGGTGGGCGACTGCGTTGAGGGCTTTATTCAGCCGCACCCGGACTTTCGCCCCAGCGCCGGTCAGCACCCGCTGATTCTGGTGGGCGCTGGCACCGGTCTGGCGCCGCTGATCGGCTTCGTGCGCAAGAATGCCACGCAGCGTCCGCTGCACCTGTACTGGGGCGGCCGCAATGCGCAATCGGATTTCCTCTACGAGGCCGAACTCAGCGAGTACCTGGCCGACGGCCGCCTGACCCACCTGGGTCTGGCGTTCTCCCAGGGCACCGAGGGGCTGTATGTGCAGGATCGCCTGCGCCAGGACGCCAGCGCTCTGCAGGGCCTGTTTGCCCAGGGCGCCCAGGTGCTGGTGTGTGGCTCCAAGGACATGGCGGCCGGCGTGCGCGCCGTGCTGGAAACCCTGCTGGCGCAACGGGGCAGCAGTGTCGACGACCTACGACTGCAAGGGCGGTACCGCGAAGATGTCTACTGAAACCCAGCCGCTGCAGCGTTACAGCCTCAGTGGCGCGACCATGGGCACGCGCTACAGCGCGGTGTTTTACGCTGCTGGCGAGATTGACCAGGCCGCGATCCAGGCTGACCTGCAACAGGCGGTCGAGCGGGTCGACCAGCAGATGTCGACCTGGAACCCGGCGTCCGCGCTGATGCAACTCAACGCCGCGCCGCTGGATCAGTGGTTGAGCCTGCCCGATGAGTTGCTGTGGGTGCTGACCACCGCGCTGCGTATGGGTGAGGAGTCGGCCGGTGCCTTCGAGATCGGCGTTGGTGCGCTGGTCAGCGCCTGTGGCTTTGGTCCGCAACCGGCGGCCGAGCACTTGCCGGCGCGCCAGCCGAGTGCGCGCGCGGCGCTGGAGCTGGATGTCGCGCGGCGCGCCGTGCGCAAACGGGCGGCCATCAGCCTCGACCTCAACGGCATCGCCAAGGGCTTTGCCGTCGATCAACTGGCCCGTTGCCTGGAGCAGCACGGCATTCACGCGTACCTGGTGGGCATCGATGGCGAAATGCGCGCCGCCGGGCGCAAAGCCGACGGCAGCGCCTGGTTGGTGGCCCTGGAAAAACCGCTCAAGGGCCGCCGCGAAGTGCTCGGCGCGCTGGAGCTGCACGACACCTCAATCGCCACCTCGGGCGACTACCGGCATTGGCGCGAACGGGATGGCAGCGTGCATTCCCACACCATGGACCCGCACAGCGGCGTGCCGCTGGTGTCGACGTTGACCTCGGTGTCGGTCATCTGCACCAGCTGCATGTACGCCGATGCCTGGGCCACCGCCTTGCTGGTGCTGGGCGTGGAGCGCGGCAGCCAGTTGGCCAAGGCCCAGGGCCTGAGTGCGATCTTTGTGCTGCGCGAGGGCGATGAGCTGCGCGAGATCACCGTGGGTTTGTGAGTTGTTGCGCCCCTAGCGCCCGCCGGCCTGAAACTTTTTCCGGTACGCCGCCGGTACTAGGCCGACCCGTTGCAGGAACAGGCGGCGGAACGAGTTGCTGTCCTCGTAACCGACTGTGTAGGTGATGCTGTCCAGGCTCATGCGGGTGGTTTCGAGCAGTTGCTTGGCCTTCTCCAGACGCAGCGTTTGCAGGTAGGCCAGCGGCGTGTAGCCGGTGGCCTCCTTGAAGCGGCGCTTGAAGTTGCGCACCCCGAAGCCGAAGCGCTGGGCCAGATCATCAATCACGATGGGCTGCTCGAAATTCGCCTCCAGCCAGTTTTGTACCTGCAGGATGTCGCCATCACCGTGGCTCTTCGGCAGCGACCACATGACATACACCGATTGCTCGCTGCGCACGTTGTCGATCAGCAGGTATTTGCTGCAGCGCTGGGCCAGCTCCAGTGAGGCAAAGCGGCGGATCAGATGCAGCAACAGGTCCATGGCCGCGCTCGCACCGCCACTGCTGATCACGCCATTGTCTTCGCAGAGAATTTGCCGCTCATCCAGCTGCGCCGCGGGGTAGCGTCGGCGAAACAACTCGGCAAAGGCCCAGTGGGTGGTGACCTTGCGGCCCTCCAGCAGGCCCGCTTCGCCGAGCATAAACGCCGCCGTGCACATGGACGCGATAACGGCGCCCTGTGCCTGCTGCTGGCGCAGCCAGGGTGCATAGCCGGCAAAGCTCGGCAGAGCGTCTTTGAGGGTGAACAAAAAGCCCGGAATCAGCACCAGTTCGGTGTGCGCCAGTTCGGCCAGGGCGGCATCCACCTGCAGCCGTTGTCCGCCCAGGCAGGTGACGTCGGCGCCATCCAGGGAGGCGCTGACGACCTCGAACGGTGGGGTGTCGCTGTCGGCAAATTGGTTGGCGGCGGTGAGCATCTCCAGCGCAATGCTGGCGCTGGCGGCGGAACAGTGATCAGCCAGGAGCAGGGTGACGTGCATGAATGTATCCGTTTGCGCTTTTCGCATGGAAAAAGTCATTTGCGCACCTACCTTAGCCGAACTCGCCGCCCTAGAGTGAGCCGCTCCTTTCAACCTACGGCATTTTTATGAATCTCTGGTTCCGACTGATCCTCATGCTCCTGCGCCGCCCCTGGCGTAAACCGGTGGATGGCCTGGCCACCACCGTCATCCGTCTGCGCGTCTGGCCGCTTGATCTCGACTTCAATCGGCATGTCACCAACGGTCGCTATTTCACCCTGGCGGATGTCGGTCGCATGGATTACGTCCTGCGCAGCGGCGCCTTTCGCGTGGCCCTGCGGCACAAGGCGCTGCCGATTGTTGGCGACACCTGGGGCAAGTTTCGTCGTGAACTGAAGCTGTTCGAGGCCTTTGAGATTCACACCCGCATGCTCGGTTGGGATGACAAGTGGAGCTTTGTCGAGCACCGCTTCGTCAGCCGCGGGCGAGTGGTGGGCGTGGTGCTGATCCGCGGGTTGTTCCGCTCGCCCAAGGGCACAGTGGCCCCCGGCGAGTTTGCCCGTGAGCTGGGCTTGGACGAGCAGTCCCCGGCGCTGCCGCACTGGCTGAGCGACTGGTCACAAAGCTGCGATGACATGAGCCTGCAACTGCGTGGGGAAGAGGCGCGTTAGGGGCTGCTTGCAGGTGCTGAGGCACAGCAGCCGGTTTCCAGCTCCTTGAGAATCGGGCAGTCCGGGCGCTGATCGCCGTGACAGTGGGTGACCAACTCGCTGAGCGTGTCGCGCAGGCTGGTGAGTTCGCCGATCTTGCGGTTGAGTTCGGCAATATGGCCAGCGGCCAGGGCTTTGACATCGGCACTGGCACGCTGGCGGTCCTGCCACAGGGCCAGCAGTTTGCCGACTTCTTCCAGGGTGAAACCGAGGTCGCGGGCGCGCTTGATAAACGCCAGTTGATGCAGGTCCTGTGGGCTGTAATGGCGATAGCCATTGTCGCTGCGATTGGCGGCGTGCAGCAGGCCGATGGACTCGTAGTAACGGATCATCTTGGCCGACAAGCCGCTGGCCTTGGCGGCTGCTCCGATATTCATGCGTCATCCTCGGGCAATTCGGCTTTCCAGCGTTTCAGCAGTAGGGCATTGCCCACCACGCAAACGCTGGACAGGGCCATGGCGGCGCCGGCCAGCACCGGGTTGAGCAGGCCGAAGGCGGCCAGCGGCAAGCCGATCAGGTTGTAGATAAAAGCCCAGAACAGGTTCTGGCGGATTTTTGCGTAGGTGCGCCGGCTGATCGCCAGGGCGGCGGGCACCAGGCGCGGGTCGCCGCGCAGCAGGGTGATGCCGGCCGCGTGCATGGCGATGTCGGTGCCGCTGCCCATGGCGATGCCGATGTCGGCGGCGGCCAGGGCCGGGGCGTCGTTGATGCCGTCACCGACCATGGCCACCCGACCGTGCTGCCGGAGGGCGTTGATGCGCGCCAGTTTGTCCGCCGGCAGCACGTTGGCCTGGCGCTCGTCGATGCCCAGAGCGTCGGCCACGGCGTTGACGCTGCCCTGGTTGTCGCCGCTGATCAGGTGGCAGCGGATGCCCTGGGCCTGCAATTGGCGGATGGCGGCACGGGCGCCGGGCTTCAGGCTGTCACCAAAGGCCAGCAGGCCGAGCACCTGCGGCTGTGGGGCCAGCTCCAGCAGCCAGGCCAGGCTGCGGCCTTCGGCTTCCCAGGCCTCTGCCGCGTTGCCCAGAACGCCCGCCTGCAGCTGTTGTTCATCCAGCAGACGGCGGTTGCCCAAGGCCAGGGTGCGTGGGCCGAGGTTGGCGCGGGTGCCTTTGCCGGGCAACGCCTGGCTGGCGGTTACGGCGCTGAGGCTCAGGTTGCGGGCGCTGCAGGCGCTGAGTACGGCCTTGGCCAGCGGGTGTTCGCTGCCTTGCTGAAGGCTGCCGGCCAGTTGCAGCAGTTGCTCGTCATTGCCGTCGGCGGCCTGCAGGTGCACCACTTGCGGGCTGCCGGAGGTCAGGGTGCCGGTCTTGTCGAAGGCGACGGCCTGCACGGCATGGGCGATTTCCAGGGCTTCGGCGTCCTTGATCAAAATACCGTGGCGGGCCGCCACGCCGGTGCCGACCATGATCGCCGTGGGCGTGGCCAGGCCGAGGGCGCAGGGACAGGCGATCACCAGTACGGCCACGGCATTCAACAGCGCCACTTGCACGCCAGCACCGGCGAGCAGCCAGCCAATCAGGGTCAGCAGGGCGATGGCCAGCACTACAGGGACAAACACCTGGCTGATGCGGTCCACCAGCTTCTGGATCGGTGCCTTGCCGGCCTGGGCGTTTTCCATCAGGCGAATGATCTGCGCCAGCTGAGTCTCGCCGCCCAGGGCGCGGATGCTGATCAGCAGGCGGCCTTCGCCATTGATCGCGCCGGTGCTGACGGCATCACCAGGGTGCTTGGCCACTGGCAGGCTTTCGCCGCTGAGCAGGGCTTCGTCGGCATGGCTGCTGCCTTCGACGATCAGACCGTCGACCGGGAAGCGTTCGCCGGGTTTGACCACGATCACGTCATCACGCTGCAGGCTACCGATCGCCACCTGTTCTTCGCGGCCGTCACGCAGGCGCAGGGCAAAGGCCGGACGCAGGGCCTGGAGGGCGCGCAGGGCGCTGGAGGTTTGGCGCTTGGCGCGGCTTTCGAGGTATTTGCCCAGACGCACCAGGGCGATCACCACGGCTGCGGCCTCGAAATACAGGTGCGGCATGCCGCCGGCCGGGGTCGCCCACCACAGGTACAGGCTCAGGCCATAGGCGGCGCTGGTGCCCAGGGCCACCAGCAGGTCCATGTTGGCGCTGCCGGCGCGCACCGCGCTCCAGCCGGCACGGTAGAAGCGTGCGCCGAAGATGAATTGCACCGGCGTGGCCAGGGCAAATTGCAGCCAGGCCGGCAGCATCCAGTGCAGGCCGAAGGGCTCCACCAGCATCGGCAACAACAGCGGCAGGGCCAGGCCGATTGCCAGCAACAGGCTCCAGCGCTCCCGTTGCAGCGGCTTGCTGGCGTCGGCGCTGGGTGGTGCCTCGGCGTTAAGCAGGCTGGCTTGATAACCGGCGGTAACGACGGCCGCCAGCAGGGTTTGTGGGTCTGCCGTGCCGAGCAGTTGCAGGTGGGCGCGTTCGCTGGCCAGGTTGACACTGACTGTCAGTACGCCAGGCACTTGCGCCAAGGCCCGCTCGACCCGGCCCACGCAACTGGCGCAGCTCATGCCGCTGATCTGCAGTTCAAGGGCTTCTTGTGGCACCTGATAACCGCAGGCCGTGATGGCGTCGATAAGCGCTTGCGGGGTGTCGCCCTGGTACTGCACCTGAGCGCGCTCGGCCAGTAGGTTGACGCTGGCACTGCTGACGCCAGGAACCTGCTGCAGGGCGCGCTCGGCGCGGCCGGCACAGCCGGCGCAGGTCATGCCGCGAATGGGCAGGTCGATCAGGGTAGGGCGGGTCATGGGCACCTCCGGGTGAGCAGATCGACAGAATCAACCTTCACCCAGGGGCAAGGTCAAGGCGTTATTTTTTTTTTTTTTGTTGGCGGGGCGTTTTTGTTTTGGGCGGGGCGGTTTCGCTTTCGCTAAAACCAAACCTTCCCGGCTGAAGCCTCTCCCCCTTGGGGGGGTGGTGTTTTTGGGGGTATTTTTTCCCGGCGTACTTTTTTTTTTTTTTTTTTTTCCCCTTCCTCTTAATTTTTGGGTTGTAGCAAAGTTTTTTTTAGAGCGGCTTTAGCCGCGAACAGCCGGAGGTTATGCGCAAGCGTTGCGGTTAAAACTGCTTATCCGGCGCGTCGCTGGTGCTGCAGCATTGCGCTTAACTATTCCACGCTGGGCACGTTGATCAGGTACAGGCCGTTGTTGCCCAGGGCGATGCGGTATTTGCGCACTTCGCCGGCCTTGAGTTCGATGTGTTCGCCGCGGATCTGCTCGAAGGCGGGGATGCAGCCGAGGCCGCCGAGCATGCCCATGCGGATCGACAGGTTGCCGGCGGGCAGATTGAACGAGGTGGCCTGGCCCTGGTACAGGCGCGCGACCAACTGGTCCTGCAGGTAGATGCCGATGTCGCAGGGCGTGGCCACTTCCAGGCGGTCGCGGGTGATGATCAGCACGGCGTAATTCATCGGCGTTTCGCTGCTGGCGATGCCGGGCAGCAGCAGTACAGCCAGCAGTAACAGACGCAACCTGAGCATAACCACCTCGCACACCTGAACAGTCAGGTGCTGAGCTTGGCGTTTGCTGCCGCGTCCAGCAAGTGCGACGCGGTTGTGTTCGTGGCGATTTGTTTTTCCCAAAGCGTCGCGCCCGTGGGGGAATTCGACCTATTATCCGCGTACTCACCTGAATTCAGCCGTCATGGAGACGACGTTATGCTTCTGGGCCGCCCTCGCCACACCTTACTGTGCAGTTTTTCCCTCAGTCTGCTGCTCAGCCCATTGGCGTTGGCCGAAGGCCCGCCACCGGCAGAGGTTTCTGTTGAGGTGGCTAAAGCAGAAATGCTGCCCGTGGTGCTTGAGTATGCGGCGCGTACTGCAGGTTACCGTGAGGTGGAAGTGCGCGCCCAAGTGAGCGGCATTTTGCAGGAGCGCACCTACCTGGAAGGCAGCAAGGTCAAGCAGGGCCAGGTGCTGTTTCGCATTGATCCGCGCTTGTACCAGGCAGCACTGGCCCAGGCCAAGGGCGCCCTGGCGCAGGAGCAGGCGCGTTACCGGCAGACCGATCGTGATCTCAAGCGTATCCGCGAGCTGCAGAAAAAGGGCTTCGCTAGCGAAAGCGAGCTGGATCGTTACATTTCCAACTATGAGCAGAGCAAGGCCAACTTGGAGGCCGCCCAGGCCAATGTCCAGGCCAAGCAGATCGACCTTGAATACACCACGGTCGAAGCGCCGATTTCCGGGATCACCAGCAAGGAGGCCGTGTCCGAGGGCAGCCTGATGGTGGCCAATGACCCTAACGCCAGCTTGCTGACCCAGATCACCCAGCTCGATCCAATTTACGTTAACTACGCCTACGCCGACCGTGAAGCCGCCAAGCTGCGCGAAGCGGTGCAGAACGGCACGGTGCAGTTGCCAGCTGATCAGAAACTGAATGCTGAGGTGGTGTTCGGTGATGGCAGCGTCTATCCGTTGCCTGGCAAGGTGGACTTCACCGACAGCCTGATCGACAAAGGCACTGGCACCGTCAGTGCTCGCGCCATCGTGCCTAACCCGGAGCAGAGCTTGTTGCCGGGGCAGTTTGTGCGTGTGCGGATTTCTGGGATTTCCCGGCCGAACTCCATCACCGTGCCGGAAAAGGCCCTGGCGCAAAGCCCGCAGGGTAGCCTGGTGTTTGTTGTCGACGAGGCCGGTATCGCTCGGGCACGACCGGTGGACACCGAGTTCACCGTCAAGGGCCGTTGGGTGATCCGCTCCGGGATCAAGGCCGGTGATCGGGTGATCGTCGAAGGCTTGATTCGCGTGCGCCCTGATCAGCCGGTCAAGGTGGTCGAGCCCACTGCCGCCAAGCAGCCATAAGGAGCAGGTCCGGTGATCTCACGTTTCTTTATTGACCGGCCGATCTTCGCCACGGTCATTTCCATCGTCATTCTGCTGGCCGGCCTGGCGGCGATGACGGCGCTGCCTGTGGCCCAGTATCCGCAGATTTTGCCCCCGCAGGTGCAGGTCACGGCCAACTACCCAGGCGCCAGCGCCCAGGTGATCGCCGAAACCGTAGCGGCGCCGTTGGAGCAGCAGATTAACGGTGTGGAGGGCATGATTTACCAGCAGTCCACCTCGGCGGGCAGTGGCACGATGTCCTTGTCGGTGTACTTCGAAGTGGGCCGCGACCCCGATCAGGCCACCATCGACGTCAATAACCGGGTGCAGGCCGCGCTGGCCAAACTGCCGGAAGAGGTGCGCCGTCAGGGTGTGACGGTGATGAAGAAGTCGTCAGACATCCTGCAGATGGTGACGATGTTCTCCCCGGACGACTCCAAGACGCCACTGGAGATCAGCAACTACGCGCTGATCAACGTGATCGATGAGCTCAAGCGTTTGCCCGGTGTCGGCGACGTGACCCAGTTCGGCGCCAAGGATTACTCCATGCGCGTTTGGCTGCGGCCGGACAAGCTGGCCCAGTACAACCTGACCTCCAGCGATGTGGTCAACGCCATCCGTGAACAGAACTCGCAGTTCGCCGCCGGTAGCTTCGGTCAGGAGCCGTTGAGTCAGCCCCAGGCCTTTACCTACACAGTGACCACCCAGGGGCGCCTGGCCGATACAAAGGAGTTCGAGCAGATCATTCTGCGCACCGACCAAAGTGGTGCCAGCCTGACCCTGGGTGATGTGGCACGCATTGAGCTGGGTGCTCAGGATTATTCCCTGGTCACCTCGCTAAACGGCAAGCGCAATGCCTCCTTCGGTATTTACCCGCAGCCGGGCGCCAATGCCCTGGACACTGCCGAGGCCGTGCGCAAGACCATGGCGCGCTTGGCCGAGCGTTTCCCGGAGGGGATCACATACAAGATTCCCTACGACACCACCGTGTTTGTGGAGGTATCGATCGAGGAGGTGATCCACACCTTCTTCGAGGCCCTGGCCCTGGTGGTGCTGGTGGTGTTTATCTTCCTGCAGAACTGGCGCGCCACCCTGATTCCGGTGCTGGCGATTCCGGTGTCGCTGGTCGGCACCTTTGCCGGCATGTACCTGCTGGGTTTCTCCATCAACCTGCTGACCCTGTTCGGCCTGGTGCTGGCCATCGGCATTGTGGTGGACGACGCCATCGTGGTGATCGAGAACGTTGAGCGCGTGATGCGCACGGAAAAACTCAACGCCCGCGATGCCGCGATCAAGGCCATGGAGGAGGTGACCGGGCCAATCATCGCCATCGTTCTGGTGCTCTGTGCGGTGTTCGTGCCGGTGGGCTTCCTCGGCGGCCTGACCGGCGAGATGTACAAACAGTTCGCCATTACCATCGCCATGTCGGTGGTGATTTCCGGCATCGTTGCCCTGACCTTGTCGCCGGCGCTGTGTGCGCTGCTGCTGAAAAACGAGCACAAGGAGCCGATTGCACCGTTCCGGGTGTTCAACCGTTTCTTCGACAAGATGACTGCCGGCTACGGCGCTGGCGTGGCGTTCTTCCTCAAGCGTTCGTTTATCGGCCTGCTGCTGTTCGCCGGGATGATCGCCCTGACGGTCGGCCTGTTTTCTCGGGTGCCAGGCTCGCTGGTGCCGGATGAGGACCAGGGTTATGTGCTGAACGCCTACTTCCTGCCGCCGGCGGCCTCGCTGTCGCGTACTGATGCGCTGACCAGTGACTTCGACAAGAAGCTGATGGCCCATCCGGCTACCCGTGATGTGGTCACTTTTGCCGGGATGGACATCCTCACCAACAGTAACCGTACCAACGCTGCAGTGACCTTCGTGCCACTGAAGGACTGGAAGGAGCGCACCACCCCTGAGTTGGACGCGCGCAACCTGACCCGCACCTTTATGGGTATGGGTTTGTCCGAACAGGACGGTGTGGTGGCCTCGTTCAATCCGCCGCCGATCACCGGCATGAGTACCACGGGTGGCTTCGAGGCCTTCCTGCAGAACCGTGCTGGCGCCAGCGTGCCGGAGATGGCCGCCAAGGTGCAGGCGTTCCTCGCCGCCGCCGCCAAGCGTCCTGAACTGGCGGGCCTGCAGACCACCTTCAGTGCCAACGTGCCGCAGTATTACGTCGACCTCGATCGCACCAAGGCGCGCGCCATGGGTGTGGCGGTGGACGATGTATTTACCGCCATGCAGTCGACCTTCGGCAGTTACTACGTCAACGACTTCAACCTCTACGGCCGTACCTGGAAGGTCAGCCTGCAGTCGGAAGCGGATTTCCGCCGCACCCCGCAGGACCTGGCGCAGATCTATGTGCGCTCCAGCAGCAGTGGCGATCTGGTGCCGCTGTCGGCGCTGCTCAAGGTCGAGCGGATTCTCGGCCCGGAAACCTACGCGCGCTTCAACGTCTACCCGGCGGCCAAGATCCTCGGCGGGCCGGCACCGGGCTACAGCTCCGGCCAGGCGATTGCGGCGATCCAGGAAGTGGCGGACGAAGTGCTCGGTGACGATTACAGCATCGGCTGGGTCGGCTCGGCCTATCAGGAGCTGGCCAGCCAGGGTTCTGGCGGTACGGCGTTTCTGTTCGGCCTGATCATGGTGTTCCTGATCCTGGCGGCCCAGTACGAGCGCTGGACCCTGCCGGTGGCAGTGGTCACGGCGGTGCCGTTTGCGGTGTTCGGGGCGATCCTGGCGGTGTGGCTGCGCGGCACCCAGAACGACCTGTACTTCCAGGTAGGCCTGATTACCCTGATCGGTCTGGCGGCGAAGAACGCTATCTTGATCATCGAGTTCGCGGTGATGCTGCGTGAAGAAGGCAAGGGCATTTATGAGTCGGCACTGGAGGCGGCCAAGCTGCGCTTCCGTCCGATTGTGATGACCTCTCTGGCTTTCATCCTCGGGTGTGTGCCCTTGGCCATCAGTACGGGTGCCGGCTCGGCCAGTCGTCATTCGATTGGTACCGGGGTGATCGGCGGTATGCTCGCAGCCACCCTGCTGGCGACCTTTATGATCCCGATGTTCTACCTGCTGGTGGAGTCGTTGGGGGCCAAAATTGCCGGCATCGGCAAGGGTAAAGTCACGCCGCCCGCGGCTGAGTAACATCGAGCAGGCCCCGCCTACCGTCGCAACGCCGCTGCCCGCAAGGGCCGCGGCGTTGTCATTTGTAGCGTCAGGTTGAAACTGGCGTTGCTTCAGCTTTTTGAGTTGTCTGCCATGACCTTACGTATTTTGCTGATTCTGGGGGCGCTCAGTGCTTTTGGGCCGCTGGCCATCGATTTCTACCTGCCCAGCTTTCCGGCCCTGGCCCTGGCGTTCGCCACCGATGTCGAGCATGTGCAGCTGACGTTGGCGGCGTATTTTATTGGCCTGGCCGGTGGCCAGTTGCTCTACGGGCCGCTGGCTGATCGCTTTGGACGGCGCCGGCCGCTGTTGCTGGGGGTGACGCTGTTCAGCCTGGCGTCGGTGGCTTGCGCCCTGGCGACCAGTCTGGAGTGGCTGCTGGTGGCGCGTCTGGTGCAGGCTCTGGGTGGCTGCGCCGGGATGGTCATCGGTCGGGCGGTGGTGCGTGACCTGTGCGATCCGCTGGCTTCGGCCAAGGTGTTTTCCCAGTTGATGCTGGTCATGGGCCTGGCACCGATTCTGGCGCCCCTGGGCGGCGGCCTGCTGTTGTCGTTGTTTGGCTGGCAGTCGATCTTTCTCTGCCTGACGCTGTTTAGCGCGCTTTGCGGGTTGGCGTTAGCACTATGGCTGCCGGAAACCTTGGCGCGGCACTCGGCACCGGCGGCCCTGCGCGACGCGCCTCGGCAGTATTTGCGCCTGCTGCAGGACCGTCAGTTTGTCGGCCATGCCCTGACCGGCGGCTTGGTGATGGCCGGCATGTTTGCCTATATCGCCGGTTCGCCCTTTGTCTTTATCCAGCTCTATCAGGTGCCAGCGGAGCACTACGGCTGGCTGTTTGGCAGCAATGCCGCGGGCTTTATTCTGCTTGCTCAGGTCAACTCGCGCCTGCTGGGTCATCATGGGCCGGGGTATTGGCTGCGCCGGGTGATCTGGCTGTATCTGGCGGGGGGGATGTGTTTGCTCGGCATCAGCTTGCTGCAACCTCAGGCCTTGTGGCCGTTGCTGTTGCCGCTGTTTGTCACGGTGGCCAGCCTGGGCTGCATTTTGCCCAATGCATCAGCCTGTGCGATGGCCGGGCAGGCGTCCCATGCGGGCAGCGCTTCTGCCCTGTTGGGCTTTCTGCAGTTTACCCTGGCCGCATTGGCCTCAGCGCTGGTGGGGCTGCTGCACAACGGTACGGCCCAGCCCATGGCCTGGTCAGTCATCTGTGAGTGTGGCGGTGGTGACTATACGGCGCGTGCACGTCTGCAGGCGTTGAAAATATTACCTGCGTTGGCAATACGGTCGCGTATTCAGCAACGCGTAACCCGCTTTTTCGGCCGTTTTTGCCTTGTCTTGCCTGCCTCGCCTACATTTTTCAACGGCCTGCTAGTCGTGACTCAACCAGCGGCGCGTTGCTGTTCGCGCGGCAATTGGTGCGGGGCACGCAGGCGCGATTCGAGGGTGGATACAAAGGCGCGGGCCTCGCTCTCGGTGCGAAAGCTCACGGCATGTTGATCCAGGCGAACCTGCCAGCAATGGCCATTGGCCACGGTCTGCGGGCGAATGAGAATGTTCATGTGCGGGCTCCTTCTTACGTTGAGCCAGCAGTCTAGTCCGCACATGTTTAAGTTTTGTGATTTGCGTCAACCAACTGCCTGGTGGTCGTCGGCGAGCCAGTCGTGCAGGTGTTCAATGCTCAGCGGACGGCTGAACAAATAGCCCTGACATTGTTCGCAAGCCAGTTGACTGAGCGCCTGATGCTGTTCGGCGGTTTCCACGCCCTCGGCAATGACCGTCAGGTTGAGGGTGCGGGCAAGGGCGATGATGGTGGCGACGATTTCCAGGTTGCCCTGGTCCTTGGGCACGCCGCGCATAAAGCTTTGATCGATTTTCAGCTTGTCCAGCGGGAAGCGCCGCAGGTAGGCCAGGGATGAATACCCCGTGCCGAAGTCATCCACGGCCAGACGCAGCCCCAGGCTTTTCAACGCGCCAAGGGTGGCCTGGGTTTGGGCCACGTCATCCATCAACGCGCCTTCGGTAATTTCCAGCTCCAGGCAGGCGGCGGGCAGGCCGCTGTCATTCAGCGCGTCGCGTACCTGTTTGAGCAGGTCGGCCTGGCGGAACTGTCGCGGCGACAGGTTGACCGCCAGGGTTTCCAAGGCAAAGCCCTTGTTGCGCAGGGCCTGGGCCTGGCGGCAGGCTTCGCGCAGCACCCAGGTGCCGATGGGCACGATCAGCCCAGTGTCTTCTGCCAGGGGGATGAAGTCGGCGGGAGAAATCATCCCTTGCGGGCTGTTCCAGCGCACCAGGGCTTCGACGCCCAGCGGTCTGCCGGTGAGGGTGTCCACCAGCGGCTGATAGTGGAGGATGAACTCGCCGCGTTTGATTGCCTGGCGCAACTGGCTCTCCAGGGTCAGGCGGTTGTGGGCGCGCTCGGTCAGGGCTTTGGTGTAGAAACGGTAGGTGTTGCGGCCCTCGGCTTTGGCTTGATAGAGCGCGGCATCGGCATTGCGGATCAGCTCGTCGCTGCTCTGCCCGTCGTCTGGGTAGAAGCTGATGCCGATGCTGGCGCCCAGGTAAGCGTCGCGCTGATGGCCCAAGGGCAGAGGGCGCTCGAACAGCTTCAGCAGGGCCTGGGCGGTGTGGGCGGCTTCATCGGGGCTTTGCAGGTTTTCCAGAATGACCAAGAACTCGTCGCCGCCCAGGCGCGCCAGGGTGTCCTCGTTGCGCAGCCGTTGTTGCAGGCGCCGCGCCACGGTCACCAGCAGCTCGTCGCCGACAGCATGGCCGAGGCCGTCGTTGATGGTCTTGAAGTGGTCGAGGTCGATAAACAGCACGGCGACCTGCTCTTGATGGCGCTGGGCGTGCTGCAGGGCATGGCTCAGGCGCTCGTGGGCAAACAGGCGGTTGGGCAGGTCGGTTAGCGGGTCGTAATGGGCCAGGTGGGCCAGGCGCTGCTGGCTGTCCTTGAACTGGCTAAGGTCGGTGAAGGCCAGTACGTACTGGGCTTGCAACGGATCGCAGTCGGCTACCCGGCTGGCGTTCAGCCACAGCGGGCAGAGTGAGCCGTCGGCGCGCCGGGCGTTCAACTCGCCAGCCCAGTTGCCCTGGCTTTTCAGGCCGCGCCAGATGCTGCGGTAACGGCCGCGCTCCTGGGGCGAGGCATACAGCAGCGGGAGGCGGGTGCCGAGCACTGCGCTGGCGTCTTGCCCGGTGATTTCGCTGTAGGCCGGGTTGCTGGCGAGAATGCGATGCCGGCTATCGACCACTACCACCGCCTCGCGGGTGCTTTCAAATACCGTGGCCGCCTGGCGCAAGGCCTGCTCATGTTGCTTGCGCAGGCTGATGTCTTCGACCACCGAGATGAAGTAGTGCGGCTCGCCATTGCTGTGGCGGATCAGGGTTACCCGCAGGTTGGCCCACAGCAGGCTGCGGTCGGCACGGAAATAGCGTTTTTCCATGCGGTAGCTGCTGACTTCACCGCTTAACAGTTGCCGCATCTGTTCCAGGTCGCTGGGTAGATCGTCGGGGTGGGTAAAGGTCTGAAAGGTCTGTTCCAACAGCTGTTCCTGGCTGCAGCCAAGCATGTTGCAGATCTGGCTGTTGACCAGCAGAAAACGCCCCTCAGGGGATACATGGGCGATACCGATGGCGGCCTGTTCGAAGGTGGCGCGGAAGCGCTCTTCGCTGTGCTGGCGCGCACTTTCGCGCTGCTGTTGCTGCACGGCAAGGCCCGCCAGGCGGGTGAATTCGGTGACCAGGGCAATGTCGTCGTCAGTGGGCAACTTGACCGTGCGGTAGTAGATGCCGAAGGTGCCGAGCACGTCGCCGCTGTCGTTTTTGAACGGTAGGGACCAGCAGGCGCGCAGGTCGGCGGCCAGGGCCAGGTGCTGGAATGTTTGCCAGTTGGGATGATTTTTCAGGTCTTCGGTAATGATCAGTTCGCCGCTGGCTGCCGCTTGGCTACAGGCGCCGATGCCGAATTCGGCGTCAGCGCCGTTGACGGTGTGGGTGAACTCCCGCGGTAGGCTGGGGGCGGCAACCACGTACAGGCCGTTGTCCGGGTGCAGGCGCATGATTGATACGCGCATGTCCGGGTTGAGCGCCTCCAGGCGACTCGCAATGCCGCTGAGGGTGTCGGCCAGCGGGCAATGGGCAAGCAACTGGTCGAGCACGGCATTGCGGGCCTGTTGCAGCTCATGGTTCTGGTGCTGGGCATGGATGTCATTGAGGCTGCCTTGCAGGCCGTAACCCGGCAATTCGCCACTGCTGAGGTGCAGTTCGACCCAGCGAGTGGTGCCATCGGCGCAGCGCAAACGGCACTCGCCGGCCCAACAGGCCAGCCGACCGGCCAGAATGTCCACGGCTTGCTGGCTGATCAGGCGGGCATCATCGTCATGCAGGTACTGGCTGAAGGGTTTGCCCAGGCTGGGGCGTTCAGCGTGGCCGCTGATAATGGCCCAGGCCGGATTGAGGAAGGTCAGGCGTTGCTGGGTATCACAGAGAAAGATCGCTTCGTCGAGTTGATTGACCAATTGCCGGTAGCGCGCCTCGCTGCTTTGCAGGGCGAGGTGGGAAGCCTTTTGCTCGGTCAGGTCGATATCAACGCAATACAGTTCCGCCTGGTCGCGGGCGTTGTGAATCAGCAGGTGGCTGGAGTACACCCAGACGCGCCCGCCGCCCTTGCGTTGCAGTTGTAGCTCGGCCGCCGGCACGGGCGCGCCGCCAGTTAGCATGCGCTGTACGTCGTTGACCACCTGCTGGCGCATGGGCACTGGGATGATCAGTTCTTCCAGGGTCTTGCCCATGGCTTCATGGGCGGCATAGCCATACAACTGGGTGCTGGCTTGGTTCCAGTAGATCACCCGACGTAGGTGGTCGTAGCCCTGCACGGCGATGCGCGGAGTTTGCTCGAACAACTGACGCAGGCGTTGCTCGCTCTCGCGCAAGGCCTCTTCGTCGTGCTTTTGGCTGCTGATGTCCTGAATGGTGCCGCTGAGCCGGCCGTGCTCATCGGCTTCGCCCCGCAACAGCAGCCACGTGGGCGGCAGGAGGTTGGGCTGGCTGCGCCGCAGTTGAATAAACAACGACTCGGTGCCATTGAGAAAACCTTCCAGCGCGCGCTGTGCAGCCGAGCGATCGGCCGGATGCAGCCAGCTCAGAAATTGCTCGAGGCTGCTCCGTGAGCCGCTTGGCTGATTCAGTAGGCGCAGCGCCTGAGCTGACCAGTTGAACCCTCCGGACGCATATTCCCAGCTGCCCAGGCTGGCATTGCGCTGCGCTTGCTGGAGCAGGCGGCTGCTGTGGTGCAGTGAGCCGGAGAGTTGGCTGCGCACCAGTTGGTCGCGATAACTGAAGACAAAAATCAGCAGGGTGCTGAGCACCACAAAGGCCATGCCCTTGTAGGTTTGCAAGAGGTTGAGGTGTTCGCTGTCGAGGTTAAGGCTGAGCAGCAGGCCGTCGCTGAGAAAGATCCAGGCCGAACTGAATAGCAAATAGAAACCGGCCAGCCGCACGGGCTTGAACAAGTCGGGTCGCATCCTTACCCCCGGATCATGTTGAGGATATGAGGCGGAGCCAAGCACCGCAGGCTCTTGGCCACCACCTGTTGCAGTCTAGTTGGCGACGTCCTGTTGGCTGGCCATTCCGCTGAATGGTCGCAGCAACAGGATCAGCGTCGTCGGCTGTCAGGGCTTGCTGGCGGGTACATCCTTGAGAATTTCCAGGGCGCCGGGGTGCAGCGGAATACCGATGGCGGCCAGGGGCTGGCGGTCAGACAGCTGGCTGCCTTGCACGCTGCCCAAACTCAGCCATTGGGCACCGGGGCTGAACAGCAGCGTGAGCAATTGCTGCGCTTCGCGATTGGTCAGGGTCTGCTCGGTGAGCAGCAGGCTGCTGACCGCCAGGGTCGTCACCGCCTGGCTCTGGCGCGGGTAACTGCCGGCCGCCAGGGTGAAGGCGAAGGTGCCGGGGCGGCTGCGTTGCAGGGCGGCAATGGCCTCAGGCTCCAGGGCCAGCAGGCGCAGGTCAACGGCGTCGCTGGCGGCGCTGATGGTGTCAGCCGGCGTGCCGATCACTTGCAGCAAGGCATCCAGTTGGCCATCGCGCAGGGCCGTCAGGGCGCCTTGCAGGTCCAGTTCGCTGCTGCTGGCCAGGTCCGAGGGTTGCAAGCCATGGGCAGCCAGCACGGCCAGCACGGTATCGCGGGACGCCGAGCCTGGCAGGCCGAGGTTGACCCGCTTGCCGCGCAGGTCGGCGATGCGCTGCGGACCGTCGGCGCGCACCAGCACGTGCACGGGCTCGGGGTAGAGGCTGGCGAGGGCGCGCAGTTGTGTATCGGCACCGTCGCGGGCGAACGGTCCGTGGCCATGCAGCGCCTGATAGGCCGTGTCGCTCTGCGACAGGGCCAGCTGCACCTTGCCGTCGCGCAGCAGGCGCAGGTTGTCCACGCCGCCCTCGGTGAGCAGGGGGCTGAGCTTGATCTTGTGCGGTTGCAGCAAGCGGCTGAAGGCGTCAGCAAAGCGGCTGTATTGGCCGTAGGCGGGGCCGCCGGCCAGGGCGTAACCGTTTTCCAGGCGGCTCAGGCGGCCCTGGATATTGCCCAGGGCGGCGAGCACCTCGTCCTTAATGATCTGCCGGGTCTGCTCGCTGGTGCCGCCGGGCGCCAGGTGCAGGGCGGTGCTGATGGCCGTGATCAGCTGTGAGTTGTCGTTCTGGCCGTCGCGGGGCTGCTGCGATTGGCTAAAGCCTTGGGCCGCCAGCGGTTGCCAGCTATCGCCCTGGCGCTGATAGATCAGGCTGCCGTGGGCGCGCAGACGATCACCGGCCTGGTTGCCGCCACTGAGAATGCCGCTGATACCGCGCGGGCCAGCGCCCAGCACGCTGAGCAGGGAGGCCGCACCGGGTGAGTCCCAGGCGCTGAAGTCGTAGGCCTGCTGCAGTTGCAGTTCGGCGTCGAAATACACAATCAGCTGGTCGCTGTCAGCGGGGCGCCTGGCTGTCGGTGGCTGATCCGCGACGCTTTAGTTCTTGCAGTTGTAGTTGGCTGCCAAACACCTGTTGCAGGCGTGCCTTGACGTCGGCCTCAAGGGTATTGGTGTCAGGCCCGCGGGAGCACGCAGCCAGCAGCAGGCAAGCCATAACCAGGAAAAACTGGCGCATGTTCAGGCTCCCATCCAAGGCAGTGACAGATAGCCGGTGAGGATCACGGCGTTGAGCAGGTCAATCAGGAAGGCACCCACCAGTGGTACCACCATAAAAGCCTGGGGTGACGGTCCATAGCGCTGGGTCACGGCCTGCATATTGGCAATGGCGGTGGCGGTGGCGCCCATGGCAAAGCCGCAGAACGCAGCGGACATCACCGCGCTTTCATAATCGCGGCCAACACTGCGGTACACCACCAATGCGCCATACAGCAGCACCAGCAGTAGCTGTGCGCCGAGAATTAACAGCAAAGGCCCGGCCAGGCTAAACACGCTGGCCAGACTCAGGGCCATCATGGTGATGGCGAGAAACAGCGACAGGTTGACCGACGACATCAGCTCGATGGCGTCGTCGTTCAGGCGCAGCCCGAACAGGTGGCCGAGGTTGCGGATCAGCACGCCATACAGCATGCAGCAGAGAAAGCTCGGCAGGGTGATGGCGCTGCCGTCGAATATTTGTGCGGTGGCTTGGCCGGCGATGACCGCCACCAGCGTCGCCGCCAGCACCGGGATAAAGTTGCCGCTGGAAATCTGCGAGGCGTCGCCATCATTACCGTGGTCAACGTGGGTGGCGTGGCCGCTGGCGTCGGCCAATTGATGGCGACGAATCAGCCATTGCGCCAGAGGGCCGCCGGCAATCCCGCCGAGCACCAGGCCGAGGGTGGCGCTGGTCATCGACAGCTCCATGATCGACTGGATATTGCTCACCTCAGCGAAACGCTCGGCATAAGCCGCCCCCGTGCCATGGCCGCCGATCAGGGTGATGGAGCCGCCCACCAGGCCCATCAGCGGATGCAGGTCCAGGCCCCAGGCCATCAGCACGCCCAGGCCGTTCTGCAGCAACAGAAAGGGGATCAACACCAGCACGAACAGCAGCAGACGCTTCCCGCCTTGAGCCAGCAGGCGCAGGTCTGCGGACAACCCCACTGCGGCAAAGAACGCCAGCATCAGCACCGGCTTGAGGGTGACATCAAATTCCAGGCTGAAGCCCAGGGTGCGATTGGCGACCAACATGGCCACGGCAAACGCCAGGCCGCCGCTGATCGGCGCCGGAATGTTGTAGCGCGCCAGCGGCTTGATCACGCGGTTGATGGCCATGCCAAGCAGCAGCACCAGTACGGCCAGCACCAGGGTATGCAGGGGTTGCAGGGTCACAATGAACTCCTTGTTCGGGGCGGCTGCGCGCCTTCCATTCAAGCCTAGCTGCTGGCTTGCGACTTAGGCCAGGCGAGCATCCAGGCTGTTTTGCGCCAGGCGTTGGGCCTGCTCGCGGGTCATGCCGAGGCTGTCATACAGGGCCATAAAGTTCTCCGTGACATAGCCGCCGAAATAGGCCGGATCGTCGGAGTTGACCGTTACCTTCACGCCCTGTTCGAGCATCTGCAGGATGTTGTGCTGGCGCATGTCGTCGAACACGCAGAGCTTGGTGTTGGACAGCGGGCAGACGGTCAGCGGGATCTGCTCGTCGATCAGGCGCTGCATCAGCCGTGGGTCTTCGGCGGCGCGCACGCCGTGGTCAATGCGGCTGACCTTGAGCAGGTCCAGGGCTTGCCAGATGTACTCGGGCGGACCTTCCTCGCCGGCATGGGCGACGGCCAGCAGGCCTTCGCTGCGGGCCTTGGCGAACACCCGCTGGAACTTGCTCGGTGGGTGGCCCAACTCCGAGCTGTCCAGGCCCACGGCAATAAAAGCATCGCGAAACGGCATGGCCTGTTCGAGGGTGTCGAAGGCCGCTTCTTCGCTGAGGTGGCGCAGGAAACTGAGGATCAGGCCATGGCTGATGCCCAGTTGCCGCTGGCCATCCTGCAGCGCTTGGGTGATGCCGTTGAGCACTACCGCAAAGGGGATGCCACGGTCGGTGTGGGTTTGCGGGTCGAAGAACGGCTCGACGTGAATGACGTTCTGCGCCTGGCACTTTTGCAGGTAGGCCCAGGTCAGGTCATAGAAGTCCTGCTCGGTGCGCAGCACATCGGCGCCCTGGTAATAAAGGTCGAGGAACTCCTGCAGGTTATTGAAGGCATAGGCCTTGCGCAGGGTTTCCACATCGTCCCAAGGCAGGGCGATACGGTTGCGTTCGGCCAGGGCAAACAGCAATTCGGGCTCCAGGGAGCCTTCCAGGTGCAGGTGCAGTTCGGCTTTGGGCAGGGCGTTGAGCCAGTTATACATGGCAGGTGATCTCGTTAGCGGCAATGGCTGAATTCTAAGCGCTGTTGGCCGCGAGCGGCGCTTCCCTTTGCTCGCGTTGTGGCTGGTTGTTTTTTGTTCAGGGGCTGTCAGGCGCTGCTGGGCGTGGTCTGTGGCCAGTCATCCCAGGCTTATCCACAGACTTGCCCACCTTAATTGGGGGCAACTGTGCAGGCGCTTTCGGCATCAGGGAAACCCTGTTCGAGGCGCTGAAACAGTAGAAAAATAGTCAATTAATCAGTTGCTTATCATCGAAGTAGGGTTGCTCGCTGATACCTGGGTGAATTTCGTACAGCCAGGCTGAGGCCTAGTCTGGCGCGTGCTGCAGGCAGTCATCCCAGGGTTATCCACAGAAGGCTCCACAGAGATTGTGGGCAAAAAGCCAAGATGGCACTTGGTGCTGTGGATGAGTGATTGAAGGCCTAGAGCACAGGTATCGCGGCTGACCGCTGCCGTGCTTGCTGTAGTGGGGCTAAAGGCCCGATATGGCGGCGGTTATGGGGCGTTGAGTGAAAAACATACAGTTGGCTCCAGGCCCCGGCCTCGCAGGCGTGCAGGTGTCTGTGCAAGGCTTGTCCACAGTTTTGTCCCCAGCCATTGTGGGCAACTCGTGCCGCTGTCTTGCGTGCCTGTTGGTGCTGGTGGAAATGCTGGGCCTGCGCTGAAAAGTCATTTAAAACAGGTATTTATAGTTGTTTTACGGGCTAGGATGGACGCTTGGTTGAAAACTGATCAGTGTCTTGCAAGCCCCGCCGGCTATGCCTGTCGGCGGACTGCCCCAAGGTTATCCACAATGCTGTGCACCGAATTTGTGGGCGCTTTGCTGGGTGGCTTGTCGGAGATGGGTATCGCTGCGCTCAACGCCATCCTAAGGGCGCGTTCAAGGGTGGCAGTCCAGGGTGTGGATATGTCCAATCCGGAACCGAAGACCTGAATGCCGTCAGGAATATGGACGTGCGCATTGATCGGCTGCGGATTACATCCAGGTCACGCGAGCAAGCGCCGGTCAGTTATCCACATCATCCAGTTGCAGCTGCACGCGGCCGCGGCTGAGGTCGGCCAGCAGGTGTTGCAGGGCGGGCAGTTGCGCGGGAGGGATGGCCAGTTCGAACCGCGCACCTTCGCCATCGTAGTGTTCGGCCTGCAACAGGGCGTCGAGGCGGGCGAGTTGTGCCTTGAGCAGCGGCAGTTCGGCAAAGTACAGGTGGCAGTGGCCGCTCAGGCGTTGCACCAGCTGCAGTGTTTGGCCGCCTTGCAGGCACTTGGCGGTGCTGCCGCCATAGGCGCGGGCCAGGCCGCCGGTGCCGAGCTGGATGCCGCCGTACCAGCGGGTGACCACGACTGCGACCCGGTCGAAACCCTGGCCTTCGATGGCCGCGAGCATCGGCCGCCCCGCTGTGCCGCCGGGTTCGCCGTCATCGCTGCTGCGGTATTGATTGCCGACCTTCCAGGCCCAGCAATTGTGCGAGGCGCTGGGGTCGCTGGCCCGCTGGATAAAGGCTTGGGCCTCGGCCGCGCTGCTGACGGGCGCGGCCAGGGCGAGGAAGCGACTCTTGCGAATCTCTTCCTGATACGTGCAGGGCGCCTCGAGCGTGTAGGCCATTAAGCCTGAGCGGGAGGTGTCAGGCCGCAACCCTTGAGGATGATTTGAATCAGGTTGTCGGTGGCCTTGGCGAAGTCTTCTTTCGTCTGCTTCTTGCGCCCGGTCAGGCGGCTGATCGAGCTGGAGAAGTCGGCGTAATGCTGGGTGCTGCCCCACAGCAGAAAGATCAGGTGCACCGGGTCGACTGGGTCCATCTTGCCCTGGTCAATCCAGGCCTGGAACACCGCCGCACGGCCACGGAACCACTCTTGGTAGTCCTGGTTGAAGTGCTCGGCCATGCACTCGCCGCCGCTGATCACCTCCATGGCGAAGATCTTCGAGGCCAGCGGCTGGCGCCGTGAGAACTCCATCTTGGCGCGGATATAACCGGCCAGGGCGGTGGCCGGATCATCCTCGGCGCACAGGTTGCTGAAGGCGCTGTCCCACAGGTTGAGGATGTTGCGCATCACCTCGACATACAGCCCCAGCTTGCTGCTGAAGTAGTAGTGCAGGTTGGCCTTGGGCAGGCCGACGCGCAGCGCGATGCTGTTCATGCTGGTGCCCTTGTAGCCATGCACGGCAAATTCTTCGGCGGCCGCCAGCAGGATGGCCTCTTCGTTCTTCTGGCGAATGCGCCCGGTGGTTTTCGCGGCGGTGCTGGTGGACGGCGTTTCGACAGGCATGGTGTTTGGCTCTGAGCGGATGGCAACGTGCGCGCATTGATACCTGACGCAGCTTACTGGGGCAAGGCTTTGCGGCTAAAAACCTGACCGTTGGTAGCTTGCCTGTGAATGTGGTCAGGTTTTTAAGCGCGAGGGCGCTGTCAGTGGCTGGCGGCCAGGGCTTCGAGAAAGCTTTCCAGCACCAGATGGGGGCGGCGGCCCTTGCGCGTCACCGCCGCCAGGCTGACCTCGTAACAGCGCGAATCGGCCTTCAGTGCCCGCAGACGGCCCTGTTGTACCCAGGCGCTGGCGTAGTGGTCGGGCAGGTAGCCGATATAGCGCCCGGTCAGCAGCAGGAAGGCCATGCCTTCACGGTCCGAGGCGCTGGCGGTGCAGTTGAGCGCCTGGTAGTGCGCCTGGGCTTCCGGCGGCAGGCGAAAGGTCGGGGCAATCGCCTCTTGAGCGTTGAGGCGCTCATCGGCCAGCTCGCGGTCGTCGACATAAAACAGCGGGTGGCCGACCGCGCAGTACAGCAGCGAGCGCTCGTTATACAGCGCCTGGTATTCCAGCCCCGACAGCGCGCCGGCCTGGGGCACCACGCCCACATGCAGGCTGCCGTCCAGCACGCCTTGCTCGACTTCGCTGGGCGGGGTCATGCGGATCTGGATGCGCACATCCGGGCCGCGCTCCTTCAAGCGTGCCAGGGCGTGGGTGATGCGCATGTGCGGCACGGTCACCAGGTTGTCGGTGAGGCCGATATTCAGCTCGCCGCGCAG
Source organism: Pseudomonas sp. (assembly GCA_034519305.1). Taxonomy (GTDB): domain Bacteria; phylum Pseudomonadota; class Gammaproteobacteria; order Pseudomonadales; family Pseudomonadaceae; genus Aquipseudomonas. Next base: position 51,798 of record JAXHOM010000018.1, on the reverse strand, counting down.
GTGCTGGTGCAGGCCGTTGACCTCGGTGCGAAAACTCTCCAGGGCGCTGAGCAACTGCAGGGACGACTGATAGACCTCGCGGCCTTCCTCGGTCAGGGCAAAGCCGGCGCGGCCGCGTTGGCACAGGCGCAGGCCGAGGCGCTGCTCCAGGTCGCTCATCTGCTGGCTGATGGCCGAGCGGCCAATCCCCAGGGCGCTTTCAGCGGCGGAAAAACCACCGCATTCCACCACGCTGCGGAAGATGCGCAGTAAACGGATATCGAAGTCGCTGACCTGGGCCAGCGGGGTGGGGCGACGGCTGCTCATTGTTTAGCTCTGGCTTATCTAATGTTTGTAAGAGTTGAATTTTAGTGACTTTATCCCTGTGGCACCTTTAGCTGCAACTGCTGGGGGAACAGGCTTGCCAAGTCCCCCGGAAATGCACACCGCCCTTCGTCACGAGGCCGCCACATGAACATGCCGCAGACCGCCACTTCGCCCATGGCCAGCCAGCTCAAGCTGGACGCGCACTGGATGCCGTTTTCCTCGAACCGCAACTTCAAGCGTGACCCGCGCATCATCGTTGCGGCGGATGGCAACCACTTCATTGACGACAAGGGCCGGCGCATCTTCGACAGCCTGTCCGGGCTGTGGACCTGCGGTGCCGGGCACAACCGCCTGGAAATCCAGGACGCCGTGGCCAAGCAACTGGGCACCCTGGACTACGCGCCGGGCTTTCAGTACGGTCATCCGTTGTCTTATCAACTGGCCGAGAAAATCACCGAGCTGACCCCGGCCGGCCTCGACCACGTGTTCTACACCGACTCCGGCTCCGAGTGCGCCGACACCGCGGTGAAGATGGCCAAGGCTTACTGGCGCCTGAAGGGCCAGCCGAGCAAAACCAAATTCATCGGCCGTGCCCGTGGCTACCACGGCGTCAACATCGCCGGCACCAGCCTGGGCGGCATCGGCGGCAACCGTAAAATGTTCGGCCAGATGATGGACGCCGATCACCTGCCGCACACCCTGCAGTCGCACCTGGCGTACACCAAAGGCATGGCAGCAACTGGCGGTATCGAGCTGGCCAACGAGCTGCTGAAACTGATTGAGCTGCATGACGCGTCCAACATCGCTGCGGTGATCGTCGAGCCGATGTCCGGTTCTGCCGGTGTGATCGTGCCGCCGGTTGGCTACCTGCAGCGCCTGCGTGAAATCTGCACCCAGCACAACATCCTGCTGATCTTCGACGAAGTGATCACCGCCTACGGCCGCATGGGCAAGTGGACTGGCGCCGAGTACTTCGGCGTGGTGCCGGACATCATGAACACCGCCAAGCAGATCACCAACGGTGCGATTCCCCTGGGCGCGGTCATCGCCTCCAGCGAGATCTACAACACCTTTATGAACCAGGCGATCCCCGAGCACATGGTCGAGTTCGGCCACGGCTACACCTACTCCGGTCACCCGGTGGCCTGCGCCGCCGGCCTGGCGACCCTGGAGCTGCTCAAGCGCGACAACCTGATCGAGCAGTCGGCCAACCTGGCGCCGGTGTTTGAAGAGTCCCTGCATGGCCTTAAAGGCAGCAAGCACGTGGTCGATATCCGCAACTGCGGCCTGGCCGGCGCGATCCAGATCGCCCCGCGTGATGGTGATGCGGTGATCCGCCCCTTCGAGGCCGGCATCAAGTTGTGGAACGCCGGTTTCTACGTGCGCTTCGGCGGCGACACCCTGCAGTTCGGGCCAACCTTCAACACCAAGCCCGAAGAGCTGGATCGGTTGTTCAACGCCGTCGGTGATGTGCTCAACAACCTCGACTAAATCAGCTAGATACGCCCTTTCCCCTGTGGGAGCGGCCTTGGCCGCGAACAGCTTCGCGGCCAAGGCCGCTCCCACGGACAGAACCGAATTTTATTGTTAAGGACATAGCCATGAGCACCATTGCGCACCTGATCAACGGCGAATACGTCAACGACAACGGCCGTACCGCCAGCGTCTACAACCCGTCCACCGGCCAAGTGGTCAACCAAGTGGCCTTGGCCAGCCGTGCCACCGTGCAGCAAGCCATCGCGGTCGCACAAGCGGCTTACCCGGCCTGGCGCAACACCCCGCCCGCCAAGCGCGCGCAGATCATGTACCGCTTCAAGCAACTGCTGGAAGCCAACAAAGAGCGCATCGTCGCCCTGATCAGCCTCGAGCATGGCAAGACCCTGGAAGATGCCGGCGGCGAACTGCAGCGCGGCATTGAAAACATCGAATACGCCTGCTCCGCGCCAGAAATCCTCAAAGGTGAATACAGCCGCAACGTCGGCCCGAACATCGACGCCTGGAGCGACTTCCAGCCGCTGGGCGTAGTGGCCGGTATCACCCCGTTCAACTTCCCGGCCATGGTGCCGCTGTGGATGTACCCGCTGGCCATCGTTTGCGGCAACTGCTTCATCTTGAAGCCGTCCGAGCGTGACCCAAGCTCCACCCTGCTGATCGCCGAGCTGCTGCTCGAAGCCGGTCTGCCGAAAGGCGTGATGAGCGTGGTGCACGGCGACAAGGAAGCCGTGGATGCGCTGATCGAAGCGCCGGAAGTCAAAGCCCTGAGCTTTGTGGGTTCGACCCCGATCGCCGAATACATCTACAGCGAAGGCACCAAGCGCGGCAAGCGCGTCCAGGCTCTGGGCGGCGCCAAGAACCACGCCGTGCTGATGCCTGATGCTGATCTGGACAACGCCGTCAGCGCCCTGATGGGGGCTGCTTATGGCTCGTGCGGCGAGCGCTGCATGGCCATCTCGGTTGCCGTGTGCGTGGGTGATCAGATTGCCGATGCCCTGGTGCAGAAGATCGTGCCACAAATCAAAGCCCTGAAAATCGGTGCCGGCACCAACAGCGGCCTGGACATGGGCCCGCTGGTTACTGCCGCCGCCCGTGACAAGGTCAAAGGCTATATCGACGCCGGTGTTGAGCAGGGCGCGAGCCTGCTGGTGGACGGTCGCGACCTGATCGTCGCAGGCAACGAAGACGGCTTCTTCCTCGGCGGCACCTTGTTCGACAACGTCAGCCAGGACATGACCATCTACACCGACGAAATCTTCGGCCCAGTGCTGTGCATCGTCCGCGTCAACAGCCTCGAAGCTGCCATGCAGCTGATCAACGACCACGAATACGGCAACGGCACCTGCATCTTCACCCGTGACGGTGAGTCGGCGCGTCTGTTCTGCGACGAAATCGAAGTCGGCATGGTTGGCGTCAACGTACCCCTGCCGGTGCCGGTGGCCTACCACAGCTTCGGCGGCTGGAAGCGTTCGCTGTTCGGCGACCTGCACGCCTACGGCCCGGACGGTGTGCGCTTCTACACCAAGCGCAAAGCCATCACCCAGCGCTGGCCGCAGCGCGCCAGCCACGAGGCGGCGCAGTTTGCCTTCCCGAGTAACGGCTAAGCGTTGAACCCAAAAGGCTGGTCGCAAGACCGGCCTTTTTTTGCTGGTTATTTTTCGACTATCTATTCCCGTAGGAGCGGCTTCAGCCGCGATGCTTTGCCATAGCGCTATTCGCGGCTAAAGCCGCTCCTACAGGTGTTAGGCCGTTTGGCAGTTGTAGGATGGGTTGAGCGCAGCGATACCCATCATCCACCGCTTTACGCAACAAACCAGCCGCGCGGGCGCGGCGTTGGTGCAGTGACCCGGTTCGCCGGTTACGGCACCCCTTTGGTCAACGGGCTTGTGGCGGATAACCGCAAGTTGTCGAGGCCGCTGACCCAAGGGCAGCCCACTTCAATCCAATAGAAGAGGACAGCCTTGCAATGAACAAACCGATGATTGGCCTACCCCTGTGTCGCTGGCAGCTGACTGACCGTGACATCGGCTGGTTTCATCTGGTCGGCGAAAAATACATCAGCTCGGTCACCGGCTACGGTGCCTTCCCGCTGATGATCCCGGCTTTCGGCGATGATCTGGACATGGACACCGTGCTCGACAGCGTCTCGGGCATCATGTTCGGTGGCTCGCTCTCCAACATCCATCCGAGCTTCTACGACGACGAGCATCCTGGTCTGGGCCTGGCGGACAAACCCCGCGACGCCACCGTGCTGCGCCTGATGCGCGCTTGCCTGGAGCGCGGCATTCCCTTTATCGGCATTTGCCGTGGTGTGCAGGAGATGAACGTGCTGTTCGGCGGCACCTTGCACCGTGAGGTGCATGCGGTCGACGGTCGCCTTGATCACCGTGAGGTGAAGGATGTGCCGGATGACGTGGCCTACGGCCCGATCCATAACGTCACGCTGACCGAAGGTGGTTTGTTGCATCGGATCATTGGCGATCGCGAAATGATGGTTAATTCGCTGCATGGGCAGGGGATTGATCGGCTGGGTGAAGGCCTGCAGGTTGAGGCGGTTTGTGATGATGGGCAGATCGAGGCGGTCAGCGTGATTGGCGCCAAGGCGTTTGCGCTGGGCGTGCAGTGGCACCCGGAGTATCGCTATTGGGAGAACCCGCAGTACGACAAGTTGCTGTCTGCGTTTCATGATGCGGCGAAGGCGTATCAGGCAAAGAAGCTTGAGGCGCGTCGGGAGGCGGTGGGGGCTTGATTAGCGCGAGCTGAGTGGTTGATTGAAACAAAAAGGCCCGTCGAGTGACGGGCCTTTTTGTTTAGTCTATTCGGTGAGCCAAACTAACCAATGCAGGGTATTTTTCAAGTAGGTCAAAATCTTTCGAGAAGCCTAAAATAATGGCGGTGTCGCAGCTGTTGGTATGGCGCTCTCTAAGTCTTTGTGCATTTCGCTGTATTTCTTGCTTGCTGCTTCTGAAATTGGATATGTATGTGCTGAATATGCTGTGCACGTTGATGTTGTTGTCCCCTAGGTAAAGATCTGGGGCTGGGAACTCTTTGTTTAATTTAATAAGTGCTTCGTTATGGTTTTCGTAAATAGCCATTTTATATAGCTCTGAGTTTTCAGATTTTAAAAAGCACAGGTAGGCTGCCCAGAATAAGTGAAATTGCCCGCTGGTATTTCTGCTTACAGCGTCAATGTGTTTGAATATTTTCTCAAGCTCGCGAAGCTTTGAATTGAATGTTTTTGCAATTGATAGAAGAATTATTTGAGCTGTGCTTAGTTCTAAGGTGTCTGCTAAAATGGCTGTTTCTGAAGGTTTTATTGGCTCTCCATGAAAGTAGTAATTTCCTCCGTTAAATGATTTTTGCATTATGCCTAGGTCAAACATTTCTATGCCATTAAACTCGGGGGAGTGTGTTTTTACCCATAGGCTAATGTCTGAGTTGTCTAGGGTGAATTCGGCGTCGAAAAATCTTTTAATGTAGCGCTCGGCTGCAAACCCTTCGCCATAGATGGCTTTTATAGAATGCCTCAGTTGCTCGGTATCAGTCGCAACGATAAAAATGCAGTTTTCAATGTCAAAAAAGTGTTTGATTCGCTCTAGTAACTCTATCGCGAAGGTTGGTCGGCACCTATCTAATTCGTCAATGAATATATATGTTGGCTTTTTTTCTTGGTCGTTTATGTGATTTGATGCCCATGACAAAAGCTCGGAAAGGTTTGATTTGAAGTTTTTTACTGATTCAAGTGTTTCTTTGTTCTTGGATATTAGGCTTTCAACTGCCTTTTCGGCGGCCTCCGAAATAGAACTCTGATCAATGTGTTCAGATAGAGTGCCTACGTCGATTCCGGTGAATTTTTTCAAAACGCCTTTAGCTAGGGCTGGGGTTGCAGCAATAATTACTTTTGAAGCAGCTTCAGTGAAACTTTTGATATTTTGATATTTTGATTGGCGATTGCTGCGCTTCCAGTTAACTCGAAAAGCTGTTCGCGAATTGACGCAGCTAACGAGATGAAGGCGTCACCTGAATAGTCACACTCCCAAGCGTTAAATTTGATGCAGACTCTCTCTTCGGATAGTTGGAGCTTCCAGTTCTCTAAGAAAAAAGTTTTCCCTGACCCCCATGGTGAGTTTATGTTCAGAACTTTTATATGCTCGTTTCCGTCAAGATAGTTGGTCAAAAAGGCCGCGACACCTTTTCTGTTCATTTTGTCTTCGGCCCAAGCAGTATCCCTTGTTACTTCGTTCATAAAGCTCTCTGGGTTGATTTGTTCATTAGCTCGTAGGATGAGTTGAGCGTAGCGATACCCATCAATGATGACTATCCCCAGTCACAACTCATTGTGCTCACCCGCGGTCTTTGTGTTGTTTGTGCTAACGGTTCCGCCCTTACGGCGGGTCACTTTTGGCAGTTGCCCCAAAAGTGACCAAAAGGTCTTGCCCCTTGCATACGGGTCTCGCTGCGCTCGACTTCCCTCGTTCCATCATTGCTCCAGGGGCCCGCCGCGAAGGGCCATCCCTGGCCCATCACGGCTCTCGCGGCATCCATGCCGCTCAACCCCTTACGCAACGATTCCACTCGGCCTCCTGATGGGGCGTTTGGCGTCGTCTGTGCTATTGCGGTTTAAAAGCGGGTTGGGTTGGCCGGGCTGTTGATTGGGCTTTTGTAGGAGCTTTAGCCGCGAAGCTTTTGTTTTTCGTTCTGCCGTTTGTAAGCGCGCGCCGTTTTTGGCACCGTCTTGCGGGACGTTTGGCACTGCCTAACTGTCAAAACCTAGCGCGCTAATTGGCACCGCTAGAACAGCCCGCCTAGCATCTCCGGCTGCCAGTTCATGATGATCAGCTCTGAGCTGGTTTCTGCCCCTCCTTGGCGTTGATTGCCGACGCTGTATTTGATCGCTGTTTGCTCCATGTTGAAGCCCTCGAACGCCTGGCGGATGTCGGGGTGGTCGTTGATGCTGACCATCACCTTGCCCTTGCAGCGGCGCATGAAGGCGGCCATCTCCTGGTACTGCTCAAACGGGAAGGCAACCCCATAGCCCTCGGTCTGCCAGTACGGCGGGTCCATATAGAAGAAGGTATGCGGGCGGTCATAGCGTTCGGCGCAGGCCAGCCAACTCAGGTTCTCTATATAGGTGCCAGCGAGGCGCAGGTAAGCGGCTGACAGGTTACGGCCCATGTCCTGGGTGGTTGGGGCGTCACGCAGCGGATATTCGTCCAGTACGGTGCGGCGCCCGCCAGTACGGCTACTGCTCTTCAGGTGAAATGGCACGCCCCGAAACGAGCCCGGCCGGTAATCGTCGCGCCAGGCCATCAGCTGCCCGCTCCGGTGCGGCCGACATAGGCGGTTTTCATATCAACACCGCCGCTGGACTGCAGCCGTGTCACCAATGGCGGCCGGCCATCATTGCTGACGCGCACCTCGATCAGGCCGTTTACCTCGGCCGGCGCCTGCTGGGTACTGCGCATGGCTTGCACCACTTCCTGCTTGAGGGTGCGCGTGGCCGCCGCGAGCGTCTCTGCAGGAATAACAGCACCTTGCGCCAGGGGCCCGGTGGGCTCACGCAGCTTGCCCGTGACCGCCGCCAACTGCCGCTCCAGCGTGCCGGTTTTGCCAAGCAGCAGGTCATTAAGGGGGGCATTCTGGCTACCAGCTTGAACCTTTTCCTGCGTCCAGTGCTGTAGGCCATCCTCCAGCGAGCGTGGCAATACCGGGTTCAGCGCCAGCGGCCCGGTGGCCTTGGGCTGGGCGGCGTAGAATGCCGGCACGTTCTCCAGGCCAATCCGCTCGCCAATCAGCAAGGCCTGGGCCTGCATCTCCCTGGCGAAGTCCTTGCTGTTGGTGAGAATCCGCGCCCCCGCAGTGTCTAGGGCTGCGGCCAGGCGCTCCGCGTCTTGCGCTGCGGCCTCATCTGCCGCCTTGTTGACGGCAATCGCCGCACGGGCATCCTCGCTGAAAGGCGAGAGCAGATACGCCACGCCCTCACCGATGCTTTCTCCCAGGCTGGCACCGAACTCTGAGCCCAGCGGGCCGTCGTTGGTGAGCAGGTAGTCATTGATCAGCGTGCCGACGCCGTAGCCTGCAGCACCCGCGCCAGCAACGGCACCGGCAGACAACGCCACGGCGCCAGCGCCCATGCTGGGGATAGCGGCCAGGTCGACACCGCCGAGCAGTGCCATGGTGGTTTTCAACTTACTAAATACTTTCGGGCCGCCGAGTTCGCCGGCCAGCGCATCGACGGGGCTGAGCGAGCCGCCCATGCCGCCATCGGACATATTGACCACGAACACGGGCGTAACGCCGGCCGCTTCTTCCAGGGCCTTGCCGGTGGCCACGCCGACGCCGACACCACCAAACTTGCCGGCCAAGCCTTTGACGGCCTTGCCGCCGTAGCGGGCAGCGGCAGCGATGCCTAAGGCACCCGCAGCGCCGCCCAAAATCATGTCGGTGCCGCTCAGCTCAAGGCCACCGTTGACCTTGCTGTCCAGGCCGAACTTGATCGCACCGCTGATGGCGTCATTGATGGGCTGGGCGAAGCCGTCACCGGCCTCACGCAAGGCACCCTTGAGGCGCCCGGTTTGGTCAACAGCATTGCCGATGGCATCAGGCAGGTCGCGGGCAATGGTGCCGCCAGCGCTGCTCACATCAGCGAGAATGCTGTCGAGCTTGTTGAGCGAGTTGCCATCGAGCAGGGTTTTCAGGCCCTTCTGGGTATCTAAGTCGGCATTACCAAAGGCCTTGCTTATAAACCCAAAGCGCTTCTTGTCGGTGCCGAGGGTGTCGTATTTACCCTTGATGTCGGCCAATACTTTCAACGCATCGCGACGTGATTCATCGGCGTTGAAGAACTTGATCCCGGTCGCCTTAGATGCGTCCTCCATATATTTTCTATTAGTAAATACACGAAGGGTGCTGTCGGTCAGGGTGCTCAGGCGCTCGGCATTGGGCTCAACCAGGGAGAGGGTTTCGACCAAGGCCAGGGTTTTATCCAGGCTTAGGTTGGATATTTTGGCGCTGTTGCCGACGCGGGCGAATACGTCTGGTAGGTTCTCCAACTCAGCATTGCCGGCGCGCCCAGCTACCACCATCTTGTCCAGCAGCAGCCGGGCGTCTTCGGTTTTGCTAAGGTCGATGTCGAACATCTTGCCGGCCACGCCCATCGCCCTGGCCAAGGCGTCGGCGTTGGTCTTGGCGACGGCCAGGGTGTCGGCCATTGGCTTAACGGTGGCAGTGGCCTCGCCGAGGCTGAGGCCGCCAGCGACCAGGGCATCAACACCGCCCTTGAGTTCATCCGCACCTTGGCCCGTTGCGATCTGCGCATTGATCAACTCGGTGCGCAGTCGCTTAGCTTCGTCAGCAGTCGCCCCAGCTGTCAGCTGCAGCTGTTTCAAATCCTTGTCCATGCGTGCCGACTGGACACCCACCGCCACCGCCGAGATACCCAGCCCCAACTGCGCCAGCTTGCCTTCCATGGAGCCGGCGAACTGACCCAGCGCTGCCATTTCCTGCTTGGCGGCGTTGCCGAACTTGCGCAGGCCACCTTCGCCCTTCGCCAGCCCGCCCATAAGGCGAGTGACGTCGGCGCTGATGCGCATGGCGAGATTGAGGTTATGGTCAACCGCCAAATCGGCGGTCAGCGGTACGGTGCAGCTCAGTTCCGGTGCTGCGGTGGACTCGGCATAGCCGACGGTGCCGTCATCGAGCGGCTCCGGGGCACGACTGGTGCCGCCAAGGTTGAGAGTGGCGCCTGGCTTGGAGCGCAGGCGCATGCCGTTGTAGGTGATGGTGGCGCGGCCGTGGTGCTTCATAGAGCCTCCTTACAGGCGGTATTGAACGGACGCAGCGAAGATGTCGAACTGGTTGACCAGGTTCGGCGTCAGCACGGCGTTCATGCGGTTGGGGTTGGCGGTGGAACGCTTGACGATCAGGTCGCGCTTAAAGCCAGCCAGATCCTCCAGCAGGCCATCACGGGCCAGGCTTTCGGCCTCGGCTACCAGGGTGGCGCGCACCGTGGTTTCGGTGGCGATGGCTTGCCCAGGCAGCGACTGGTCACCCAGCTTGTGGCGCGGATAGTCGCGAGCCACTGCCACGTTCCAGCGGTAGCGCATCAGATCCACCGTCCACTTGGTCTCCAGGCGCAGCAGGGCAATGTCCGGCAGGCCGAAGCTGTTGGTCTGGTAGTTGGTGATCACTGTCTCGATCAACACCTGGCCGCCCTGGTCGACGGTGAAGGTGCTGATGCCGTCGTACAGCAGCAGATTGCGCTCGGTACGGGTAAAGCGAGTTTTCTCCGGGGGCGGCAACACACCTGGGAGTGCCAAGCTGCGGAATGGCCGCGCTGGATCTTGCGCACCGTAGAACTCAACAACCGTTGCCCAAACCGATGCGGCAATCCACGACGGTGTCGGCACGTCGTACAAGCCCAGCGTGCTGATGTGGGGTGAATTGCGGCTGCTGCCCCAGGTGGTAAGGGCGGCATGGTTGCCTTTTTTGGCGTTGAACACATGGCCGCTCAGGCGTTCCATGGGGCCGAAGCGATCAACCATTTCGGCTTCTAGGGCGACCAGGCTGATGCTGTCGATAAAGGGGCAGACGATGCTGTAGTACTGCTGTCCGCCGATGGCATCCAGGGTGCTGGTCAGCACTGGGTTGAGCGTGCCACCTGCCACGGCGCTGACCACGGCGGTCAAGCCGGCCGGCAGTTGCTCGCCGTAGTAGCCGAGGCGCACGTCCAGGTCGTTGCCGGTTTCACCTTTCCAGCGCAGGGTCAGCGTGACCACGCCCGCGACTGCAGCGGCAGTAACTGGCAGATCGGCATTGGCGGTGATGGCTGCAGCCAGGCGAGTGGCCAGCGCCGCAACGGTATCGGCTGCAACCACGCTGATGTTGACCGCCTCACCACCGACATACAGCGCCAGAACGCCGTTAGCGGTTGGCGCCCCGGTCAGGGTCACCGTGCAAGTCGCCTGGGCACCACCGGCATTGTCATCCAGGGCAATAGCCCAGATATCCACGTAGGCACTGGCCTTGCGGGCGGCCTTGGCCATGCCATGCAGCATGGAACCGCGACCAAACGCGGCAGCAGCTTGGTCACCGGCCTGGCTGAGCAAACGCACCGGCGTACCTGCAGGCACGCTGCCTGTGGCCATGCGCTGGCCGACCAACAGCAGGCGCCGCTCCATGTTTGGCGAGCCGCTGACGGCATGGCTTGGATCGATCTCGATATAGATGCCGGGTACACGGATGCTGTCCGGCACTTCGTTAAAGCTGACGTTCTCAGTCATGGGTTACTCCTGGCCCTTAGCGGCCGACTTGGCTTTAGCGGATGCGACGGCGGTGTCGGTTGCCTCAGCAGCGGGCTCAACAGGCGCCTCACCCTCGATCACAGAGCCGTCGCTGATGCGCTTGCGCCAGTAGCTATCAACAACCACATGGTCGCCAGCTGGTGCGAGGTAACCGCCTTGCGGGTGGCGTACCTTCAGGTCGCCTACCGGTACTAGGAACTTGTTCTGGCTCATAACGCCTCCTGGGGGTTGATGTGCGATTGCAGATCGGGCGCAGGCGCGCTGTGATCTTCATTAGCCCAGCGCTGGTGGTCGCCGGTCGAGCTGTTCGGCTCGATGTCGATGTCACCGTGGAAGACGGTGAAGTCGGCAAGGTTCAGGCCGCCGCGCTGGGGCGGGTCGCAGTTCGATTGAGTCGCCACCAGGGCAACCTGCAGCCCCTTGTCGCGGGCGGCATCGTTCTGCAGGAACTGGTAGCCGGTAACGCTCCAGCTCGCGCTGTCGGTTTGCCCGCCATGCAACTCGGCAATGGCTTCGTCGAGCATTTCGTATAAGCCAATGGTGCGTGCATCACCTTGGCGTGAAGCCCCGGCACCACGGGCATTGCGAGCAACCAGCACCACCACAAAGGGGGCAGTGGCCACTGCATCGGTCAAAGAGCCATCCATGGCGACTACATAAGCAGCCGGTGCGTCCACGCCCCAGCGGGTTAGAACATCCTTGTCCGGTACGTCAGGCAGCTGGTCGACAACCCTCAGCCGTGCGCCCAACGGGCTTCCCTTGAGTAGTGCAATCAGCTCGCCTTCGAGATCGCCAAGCATCAGGCACCTCCTGGCGCTGATCGGCGGATCAGGTTGTTCAGGTGATCACTGACCAGGTCCAGCATGTCTTGGCGGTCGCTATCGGACAGCCCCAGAAATGGCCGGGCCGGGATGGTGACCTGGCGCTTATTTGACCAGCGCCCGCCAATCTGGAAGCGCAAGCCGCCGGCGCCCTTGGCTTTGATCGTGCCGCCGAACTGGTGGATGGCCGCGTAAATGCGGTTCACCCCCCAGACAGCCGACTTATCATTGACGTAGCCGCTGATCGACTCAACCAGATGACCGTCTTGGTGCAACGTGTCATCACCGTTTTTCAGGCCACGAATCCAGCGACTACCATCTGGTGCAATCTTGGTGCTGAAGCGTTCGCGGGTCGTGTTCTCACCCAGAATCGCCATGTCCTGGAGCAGCGGAGTAGGGTTGCCACCGAACTGGCGGATGCTTTGAAACAGCCGTTGGATTTGCGGCAGGTTGTGCGTGATACGAATGCTGACGGCCATTAGATGAACCCTCGGCTGCTATCGCGACCGAACACCCGACCATCGCTGACCATCTCAGCGGTGGCCGCAGGCGTGGCTGTTGTGCCGCTGTTGGTGACGCCGAGCTGCACCTTGCCGGTGGACACGCCTTCAAGGAACTTGATGCTGTCCTTGTAGAGCGTCTCGATCTGCTCGGTGGCTGCGTCGTCGTACAGGAAGTAGCGCGCCAACTGGCCGGCGATGCGCTCCAGCACCTCTGGGGCATTGCTCAGTGGCAGCTGGTAGCGGCCGGCCAGGTAGCTGTTAATGGTTTGCTCGGCGTCCTGCAGGACACGGTTGACCTTGGCCAGTGCCGTCGCAGCTGCAGCCTGCTCTGCCGGGGTAAAGGCAGACAGGTCGGCACCGGCAGCGGCCTTGCTCAGCAGGTCGCCATAGACAACAGGCGGAATGCTGGCATCGGCGCGCTGGGCGATTTCCTCGGCGCTGTAGCGCGCGAGCAGCTGGTTGGCACTGGCGTAGGTCATTAGGCGTTACCGCCTTGATTTGCAGGATCATTGGCACCGCTGCCGGTATCAGTGAGCGCGGCCGGCACTTCGACCTCGGTGCGCTGTACTGCCAACAACGGCTCGGCCTCGATCTCGGCCAGATCCTCTTCGCTCAGCTCACTTAGCGGGATGGTTTGCAGTTCCTGGGTAAACTGCCGACGGGCGCGCCAGAAGCTTTCCGGGATCGAGCGCACGGTGATGGCCGGTACGATGTCGCCAGGCAGGGCTTTCTTAACAGGTGCTTTTGCCATGAATCATTTCTCCTGGTTAGGGCACCCACGCAGGGTGCCGTCAGTGATGGCCGGCCTTACGGCGTGCCGTAGGCCAGCTGCCAGAACGCGTAGCCACCGGCCGCACGGGCCTCGGCGCCGAACTTGAACTTCTTGCGCTCGAACACGTCATCGCTTGCCATGTCGGTCTGGCTGACAAATACCGGGGCTTTGCGCTCCTGGTAGATCAGCGGCTTGATCGGCTTAGTGGTGTCGAACAGGAACCAGGCGGTGTCGCTGGTCAGGCGCATATCGACCATCAGCTCGGCGGTGCCCTTGTAGGGGTTGGCCTTGCCGTCATCCAGGCGGTCGTTGTTCAGCAGCGCCAGAGCGATGTCTTCCAGGGCCGGGCCGACCACCAGGAGGTTCGGCGTGATGCCCAGTGGGCGGCCATCTTCATCCTTGAACTTCTTCATGGCTGGCCTTGGCCAGGCTACGCATGTCGTCGAGGGTTGCAGCTTGTGCCGGCACCCACTCCAGTACGCGGTTGTGCAGGCGCTCAAGCTTGGCCAAGCTAGCCGGCACGCGCTCTTCGCCGATCAACACGATGGTGCCCTGGCTGGCGTTGTAGAGGTCGGTCAGGACGTTGGCGACGGCCTTTTCCAGCAGGTACTGCACATCGTCGACAATCAGCGGCCGGCCGCTTCGGGTCTGGGCCGCATAGTTGCCAGAGCCCGGCACGGACAGAACCGGCTGCGGGACGGTGAAGATGTCTAGGGTGCGGTCGTCTTTTCCGTGACGCATGTCTAGGCCTCCGTTCCGTTTTTACGGTGCCCAAGGTCATAAGCTGGGTTATGCTCTTGGCTATAAATTGCGTTGTTTTCCGCGCGCTGGATGCGAATGCGGTGAGGGGTGCCGGTCGAGTTCCAGCGCTCTGGCCAAAGGTCGATAGGCTCCAAGCTGAGAGCTTCGGCAATGGCACGCTCAACGCGCGGATAAGCGGTGCGCTTGGCGTTCTTCACGGCAGGGCCAGTGACATCAAGGTCTCTGGCGATCTCAGCCAGTGAGGTGCCCTTCGCACGCAGCTGGTACTTGATCCATTCCCAGCGGATGGACGGATCAATCGGAATATCGGCTTTTGGAATGTCGGCTTTGTTCATGCCTAGCGTCCTTATCAACCACCTGGCAGGGTGGTTTTTTTGGGGTGTCTAACGTTACCTAGGGCATAAACATAGCGAGGAAATAAACGCATATCAACGGATAAATTCGCATCCGTTTGTTTTTTTCTGCCGATTGAGCGCGGAAATAAATAAATACGAGATAAATCAATGAGTTACAAAGAATCGGATAAAACGGATGCAGGCAGTCAGAAGCATCCGATTCCCTCTTCTGGAATCGGATGCTTCAAGGATCGTCTCAAGGAAGTGGTTTCTTCTCGCGGAGTGCGAGGATTTTCAAAGAAATGCGGGCTTTCTGAGGCAACACTGCGCAGTTATCTGTCTGGCGAAACTTACCCGACGCTTGATCGACTGGAGCAAATCGCCCTGGCTGCAGGTATTTCTGCGGTATCACTGGCGTTTGGAGCTTCGGAGCCCCCGCAAGTCGTGCCTGATGATGGGGAATACGCCTACGTCCCGCTCTACGATGCTCGCTGCAGCGCCGGGCATGGCTGCTGGACCGAAGGGGCACGGGTGCTGACGATGCTGGCCTTTACCAGCTACTCGCTGCGCAAGAAAGGCCTGGAGGTTGCCAAGCTCTCCGCTGTGCGTGTGGATGGCGACTCAATGGAAGGCCTGCTGAGCGACGGTGATACGGTAATGATCGATCACAGCCGCAATGCGCTTGAGGGTGAGGCTGTCTATGTCATCCGCCTGGATGACCATCTCTACGCCAAGCGCCTGCAGCGCCAGTTCGACGGCTCGATACAGATCATCAGCGAAAATAAGGCCTACCAGAACATGGTTGTCCCCAAGGAGCACCTGGCTGACCTGGAGATCATCGGCCGCGTAGTCTGGGCTGGCGGCTGGATGGTCTAAGCCGCGCACTCACTCAGCGCTTAGTGCAGATGCCAAAGAGCCCGCTAAATAGCGGGCTCTTCGTTTGAATGTGATGTTTAAGGCTTTGCACGGCTTTGGCACTGGTCCGGTCAACGGCTTGACCACGAACCCCGCGCCGCGTCTGGCGCTCCGATGTCTTCCGGCTATATCCGGCCACTTCCGACATCGACTCCCCCCAGTGCCAAACCTATAACCTCCTCACACCGTTCACCACTCTGCCAAACAACTCGGTCCCCCGGTCCCGTCAGGAGGCCGAGCGGAGGTGCTGTGGAGAGGGGCGTTTGGCATGGATGCCAAACGAGGAGCGATGGGCCAGGGATGGCCCACCGTGACGACCCTCGGAGCAGTGCCGGAGCGAGGGAAGTCTGGCGTAGCCAGACCCGGATGCCGGGTGCGCTTTCTCTTTGGTTACTTTCTCTTTCGCGCAAGCAAAGAGAAAGTGACTCGCCGTAAGGGCGAAAAGCGTAATTCCGGCCAATGGTGCTGCGTCGTTCTGCATCGCTGTATTTATGCGGCGCAAGTCGTTCACCCTTCTCGCTATGGCCGGGCCAATCTCTCGCCATTCAGCCCATCACTGATGGCAGCACTGTTCGCCTGCGATCAGCTACAACAGAGGTTCACCCATTACGAGGATGCGTCCATGTTGGCTCCTAGCCAGAAGCGTTTGTTTCAACTCTCCAGCCTGGTCGCTTTGGGCGGTTGGGGGGTGCTGATTGCGCTGCCCGGTTGGGCGCAGGGGCCGCGGGTGGTGCTTGGGGTGGCGGTGGTGCTGTTGTGCGTGTTGTACGGCGCCAGCCTGTTTCAGGCCATGACCAGTCGGGGCGATCGGAGTATGGGTAAGCCGGGCTTTTTCAGCCTGCGCGGGGTGTTAGCGCTGTTCAGCAACCCTAAGGCGGTGCTCGCCGCCTGGGTGCATATTCTTGCGTTCGATCTGCTGGCTGGGTTGTACATCCAGCAGCAGGGCGCGCTGCAGGGCATTGGCCATTTGTGGTTGGTGCCGTGCTATCTGCTGACGCTGATGTTCGGCCCCCTGGGCCTGCTGCTGTTTTTAGGGGTTGGCCTGCTCCACGGCGCCGGTTGAGCAAAACCCTGACACGTGACACAGGCTATTGAGCCGCTGTTGCGAAGCTTTTATCCTGCCGGCGCGCTTAAGGATGAGCGCGGGATTTCCCGTTGCGCCTGTCCTTGCGTCTTGCCGCCATGATGAGCGGTTTATCTATCGATTGTTAAGGACATCCCATGCTGCGTTTCCTCGCTGTTTCGCTGTTCGCCGTTATCCTCACCGGCTGTGCGTCCTCTGCGCAAATTCCCGGTATGACCGTCTCTGATGCGCAAGCCAAAGCCCATGCTTACGACGCCTCGTTGCACACTAATGTGCAGTTGCAGGAGGTAAATGGTGGCGAGAAAACCAACCCGCTGTGGACGTCAGAAATTGATGGCCCGGACTTTCGCGCGGCGCTTCAGCAGTCCCTTGGGAATGCAGGTCTGCTAGGTACTGACAGCGCACCCTATGCGTTGCGTGCCAATCTGTTGCGCGTAGACCAGCCACTGTTTGGCCTGGACTTTGAAGTCACCAGTGAGGTTGAGTACACCCTAATTGAGGTCGCCACTAACAAGGTGATGATGCGCGAGGTTGTGCGTACGCCATTCACTGCAGGTGTGGGCGATGCGTTTATTGCAATCAAGCGGTTGCGTCTTGCGAATGAAGGCTCGGCGCGCACCAATATCGATGCTTTTCTCAAGCGTCTCAGTACGCTGAAAATCGAGGCCAAGCAGATTTCTCTGCAGCACTAAGCCCGAGTTTTGCCCGCCCCACGTTCGCGCGTGGGGGCGTCCCCATCTTTTGAATCGGTGCGATGCCGCAGGTTTTCGAGCCGATACCTTCTGCGTAAACGTCCAAGTCGCTTGTAGCAATGGCAAGGTATTCCCTCGCCCAATGATCGCCGTCGGCGCTTCTTTCGTCGGGGCTGGGCGCATAGGCTGGCGCTTTAGTCATGCGGTTTGGGGACGTTGCAATGCACGCATATTTCAGTCTGCAAGGGCGCACGGCGCTGGTTACGGGTGGTACTCGCGGGATCGGCCGAATGATCGCCCAAGGGTTTCTTGAGGCCGGCGCACGGGTGTTTATCTGTGCGCGGGATGGGGTTGCGTGTGCCGAGGTGGCGGCCGAACTGAGTGCCTATGGCGAGTGCATCGGCCTGGCGGCGGACCTGTCCAGCGAAGAGGGTGCCAAGGCGTTGGCCGAACAGTTGGGCGCGCAGGTGCAGCAGTTGGATATTCTGGTCAACAACGCCGGCACCACGTGGGGTGGGCCACTGGAAAGCTATCCGGTGAAGGGCTGGGAGAAGGTCATGCAGTTGAACGTGACCTCGGTGTTCAGTTGCATCCAGCAACTGCTGCCGCTGCTGCGCAAGGCCGGTACGGCGCAAAGTCCGGCGCGGGTGATCAATATCGGTTCGGTGGCGGGCATCAGTTCGTTCGGTGAGCAGGCGTATGCCTATGGGCCGAGCAAGGCGGCGCTGCATCAGTTGTCGCGCATCCTAGCCCGTGAACTGGTGAGCCAGCACATCAACGTCAATGTCATCGCCCCTGGGCGCTTTCCAAGCAAGATGACTCGGCACATTGCCGGTGATGAAGCGGCTATGGCCGAGGATGTGGCGTTGATCCCGATGCGGCGTTGGGGAAGGGCCGAGGAGATGTCGGCGCTGGCGATCAGTCTGGCCAGCACGGCGGGTGCTTATATGACCGGGGCCATCATCCCCATTGATGGTGGCTTTAGTCTCTGATCCGTCGCCAGGCCTTCAGGGCTTGGCTTGTGCGGCGATGGCGGCATCGAAGCGCTGGAGGATCTCGATGGGCACTTTGTGGGAAAACATCAGGTGCATGGGTTCGGGGTTTTGTTCGCTGACTTGATGTTGCTGCAGTGCTTGTGCGTTTTGCAGGGTGAGCTGGGGCGCAATGCTGGCTTCGATCAGGTAGCCGTCGATGCGTTTGGCTTTGAGCAGCTTCAGCAGTTGCTGGTCCCAACGCACCCTTAGGCGCTGGGCTTGGGCCTCGGGCGCGTGGACGATGGGGTCCAGGCTGTCGCCGTAGTAAAAGCCGAGGATCACCCCCAGCATGCGCGGTTGGCCGCTGGCGTTGGGCGTGGCCAGCCAGCGGGTGAGCGATACCGGGCCTGGCTGGGGCTGGCCTTCGCGGTGGGTCAGCAGGAGCATCTGTTCAACCCGGTAAGGCTGGGAGAACTGGGCGAAGGTTTCGCGCTCTGGGGTTTTGCTGGCACCGTAGAGCAGGTCGATGTCGCTGTTCTGCAGTGACCTCAGGGCCCTGATCCAGGGCAGTTCGATAAATTCGAGTTGGCAGTTGGCCTGTTTGGCCAAGGTGTTGAGCAACACAAACTCACTGCCGATGAGTTGCCCATCGCGTTCGTAAATCAGCGGGTACCACTCTTCCCAGCCAACGCGCAGGCGGCAGTCTTGCGCCTGGGCCAGGCCGCAAGCGCAGAGAAGCAGGCTGCAGATAAGGTAGCGGAGTGCGCGCATGGTTAGGGCTGGTCGGTAGGGGGCGGTCTTCAGGCACTATAGTGCGCCTGCTTGTGCGTGGCCATGCTCGCGGCTGTGGCCGCGTTGCGCGCGAGGACGTCCCAGGCTACTGGCTGTCCTGTGCGGCCGCCACTCTTTTGCCCACCAAGGAACCCATCATGCCTGTCTGGAGCCCGCTTGAATGGCTGGAAGCCCTGAGCTATCTGGTGACGATTGTCGGCCTGCCGTTTGCCATCGGCGTTTTTCTGTTTGAACAACGCGAAGAGCGGCAGAACGAGGAAGAGAGCATCTACCAGAACCTCTCGGACGAGTACGCCGACTTTCTGCGTCTGGTGCTTGAGCATGCCGACCTGCAACTGCGCTCCAAGCCGCGCACCGAGGCGCTTACAGCCGAACAGGAGGAGCGCCGCCTGCTGCTGTTTGATCTGCTGATCTCGCTGTTCGAACGCGCCTACCTGCTGGTGTACGAGGACGACATGAGCCGCAAGCAGGCGCGCCTGTGGCAGTCGTGGGAGGACTACATGCATTTCTGGTGTCAGCGCGAGGATTTCCGGGCCCTGTTGGTCGAGATGCTCGACGGCGAAGACCCAGACTTCTCCCGGCACTTGCTGCGCATCGCTGAGGCCGAGGCCCGGCGCTAGGCGCTTTGTGCGTTAACTTGCGCTATTCATCTGGTAGAGCCGCCAGGCTGGCTTAAGCCGACTTCTCCTGGCTGGCTAGAGGCAATGCTAGCGCTGTGCTTTGGGCTCGCACTGCATCTCGGGTGCTTCGTAGCCCCACACCACCACGGCTTTGCCTTGGTGCTCCCAGAAGGATTCATTGCGACCCTGGTAGCGGCTGCCGCTGGCAGCGACCTGTTGCAGCATCAGTGAGGTGCTGTCGCCGAACTCCACCACCACGCTGGCGGGGTCGGTAGGGTAGAACGTGGCGACCACTTCCTTGGCCGCCTGGCCATCGCAGCTGTAAAACACCGGGCCCGTCGCTGGGAGCAAGGCGTAGCGGGCTTGCAGTTCGGCAATCCGCAGGCGGTAGCTGTCGCTGACGCAGAGGGGTTTGTCTTCGGCTTTCCAGCAATCGTTGCGGCCTTTGATCCAGCCGCGTTGCTCGGCTTTCAGCAGTGGTGGGTGCTCGTTTACGGCCTTGGCGCTGGCTTGCTGATAGACCTTGGCTAGGCGCTGGTCGAGCTCGCCCAGGCTCGGGGTCTGGCAGATCAGGGCTTCGATACTGCCGGCGGGCACCTTGGCACAGTTAAAGCTTGGTTCGGCGGCCTGGCTGCTGAGCAGAGGCAGGCCGACCATGGCCAGGAGCAGCAGGTTATTGCGTGTTGTCATGGAAGGGCTCCGGTCGTGGGGCGGCTAGGCCGCTGGTGATCGCATGCGCGTGGCGCGAGTCAGTGCCATGTTGTCAGGGTGCCCAGACAATTCAAGTCCGCTATGGTTGGGGGCGATGCGCTTACTGCCAGCGCTGCAGGATGGGTGTTAGGGCATCGCGTTGTTGCAGGCGCTTCAGCGCTGCAGCGAACACCTCGGCGCGGGCGCTGTCCCCTTTTTTGAACGCCACATAGCGGGGCATTTCAACCAGGGGCTTGGGCAGGATGCGCACGTCGGCCTCGGCCCGTTGTTCGTGCACGTAGTACTGCAGTTGCAGGCGGTCGCCGACGATGATGTCGATGCGCCCGGCCAGGAGCATGGACACCAATTGCCGAGGGTTTTGTGCGCTGCTGTCGCGGGACAGGTCGGCCTGGTCGAAGGCCGATTCGTAGGCATAGCCGCGCACCTGGCCGATCACATATGGCTGCAGTTCTTCAAGGCGTTGCCAGTTTTGCAGGGCGATTTTGCGGGTGGTCATAAACACCGTGGAGCCGCTGCGGATTGGGCCAACCAACTCGTATTGCTCCCGGCGCTGCGAGGTGCCGGCAAATTGGAAGGCCATCTCGACGGCGCCGTTGTCGAGCAGGCGTTTGACCCGTGCCCAGGGGTACAGGCGCAGTTGGTAGTCGATCTTGGCTTCGTTGAGGATTGCGCTGATCAGTTCGACGTCCAGGCCGCGGGGCGTGTTTTCATCGCCCTGGACAAAACTATAGGGCGCGAACTGTTCATCGCCAATGACCCGCCAGGCTTCGGCTGCTGTGGCGGTGCTGAGAACAAGCAACAGGCAGAACATCAGGTAGCGCATATACACCTCCG
This sequence comes from Pseudomonas sp., assembly GCA_034519305.1. Classification (GTDB taxonomy): domain Bacteria; phylum Pseudomonadota; class Gammaproteobacteria; order Pseudomonadales; family Pseudomonadaceae; genus Aquipseudomonas. Next base: position 30,881 of record JAXHOM010000018.1, on the reverse strand, counting down.
GCGCACGAGCGAGCTGGCGACAACTTGCCAGCAAGTATTGGGCCGCAGAGTTACAGGCTAGCGGATTGCCCGCCAGTTGCGCGTCGACCTCAACTAAGTGTGCACCGCTGTTGTGCTGCTAGGTGTTTTGCGCGTCGCGTTTGCACTGCGCCTGCAGAGCGGCCCAGCCGTCGGCCCCGAGGTTTTCTAGGGTTCCGATATTGGCTTCGAAGATCGTTTCGGCTTCCGGGAAGGCCGCCACTGCGCGGTCGATGCTGCTTTCACGCAGCAGGTGCAGGGTCGGGAAGGGCGCGCGGTTGGTGGCGTTGCTGACGTCATTGATATGGGTGTCGGCAAACTGGAACTGCGGGTGGAAGCTGGCGACCTGAAGGATGCCGGCGTAGCCGTGCTCTTCCACTGCCGCGTCGGCCACGGCGAGAAAGTCGTTGAAGTCGAGGAAGTCGGTCAGTGCTGCAGGGTGAATCAGCAGGGTGGTGTCTACGTCTTGCGGGTCGCTCTCGGCCAGCCGGTGCAGCTCGTCGCAGAGGGTGTTGAGCAGTTCCGCGGGCTCGCTGGCGGGGCACACCACGTAGCGGATCTGGCCTTTGACCTGCACCGCCTTGGCGAATGGACAGAGGTTCAGGCCGATCACGGCGCGATCAACCCAGGCGCGGGTTTCGGCAATGATGGCGGCGGTGTCGAGGGTCATGGCGGTACCTGTCGGGTGAGCAGTGTTGGCTAAGTAAGGGGCTTGGGGTGATCAAGGCTGCCAGGCTTCGATCTTGCCTTTGGCTTCTAGGAAGTCGATCACCTGTTCGGCCTTGCCCAGCTTCACGGCCTTGATCAGCAGCATGGCGTCCATGTAGCAGTGCACGAAGCAGCGCTTGGGCAGTTCGCGGTACTCGGGCACCTGCTCGTGGATCAGCACCACGGTGCCGCAGGCGTGCTGGAACATCTGCTCGATCAGCCCTTCGTCGTCGATGCCGCGGTAATAGGCGCCTATCGACGGCGCCATCTTGAACAGGTCCAGCGGGGCGAAGTCCGGCTGTTCGGCGGCAATCGCTTGCGCCTCTTCCAGGGCGTCCAAGGCCTCGCGGGCCCAGGCTTTGAGGGTGTTGGGCAGTGCGCTGTGGCGGCTCATACGGTTGTCCTGAAGGGCGGCGGGCTAAAAAGCCGGCGAGTTTAGCGCTGAATCCTGCCGCTGACACGGTTGCTTGGTCGGGTGCGCGGTTTTGAGGTCGTTCGGGCGCGTGAAAATGACCGCCTGTAGTTTGGCGCCTGAAAATTGTCGACTGACTGGCAGTTTTGTCTTCTTTGCCTATCGAGGTACTGAAGCTCGGCATAGGGTTGCCTTGTCGCAACCTGTTCGAGGCTGAACCTATGAGTATTTGTTCGCTGTTTTCCGCACACGGTTGGCGTGGTCTTGGCGTTGCTGCCGGGCTGCTGCTGTCTACTCCACTCCTTGCCGCGCCGTCCCTGGCGCTCACTGCCCCCCGCGAAGTGGTGTGGGCTGATTTTCTAGGCGTTAACGCGCAGTTCCTTTGGTTTGACGAGGCCCACTATCGTCAGCAGGTCCAGCAGCTGCAGTCCTGGCTGATTGGTGGTCGTTTGCATTGGGATCGCAGAGCCTGCCCCGGGCGCACTGCCCCTCTGATCGGTGAACGAGGTGCTGGTCGAGAAAAACATCAACTCATTGATGTACCTGGTTGGGTCTGCACCGTACGCCAGCAGTGCGCCAAACGGTGCGCCCAATGCGGATCAATACCCGCCGATGGCCCCGGAGTTGTTTGCCGAGAGTTTGGGGTTTCTGGCGCAGCGCTACCCAGCGGTGAAGGCCTGGCAGGTGTGGAATGAGCCGAATATTTCCGCCTTCTGGCAGCCCATGGAGGACCCCGCGGCCTATCAGCATTTGCTCAACGTCAGCATGAATCGCCTGGCTGTGGCCAATCCTGCAGCGCTACGGGTGGGGGCGGGTATGGCCTATTACAGCCAGATGCCCCTGCGCGGCGGTTTGATGCTGGAGCAGTTGGCCAATGCTGGCGCGCTGCGTGCCGATCAGGTAGTGGCGTATCACCCCTACAGCTTGAAACCTGAGGGCGATGACCCGGCGGTGATGGATTTCGTCCAGCGCGCCATCACACTCAACCAGCAATTGCGGGCTCGGGGCAGCGGCCCGATCTGGGCCACCGAGTTCGGTTGGTCGAGCTACAGCGGGGCGGTGGAGTGGCAGCCGATCATTGGTGAACGCGGGCAGGCGGATTATCTGCTTAAACGCATCGCACTGATGAGTGCCCTGGATTTTGATCGGGTGTTTTTATTCAACCTCAGTGACCTGGACGCGCGGGCCACGCCGCGTGACCAGAAGTATGGCTTGTTGCGCCTCGATGGCACGCCCAAGCCAGCCTTTAGCGCGCTGCAGCGCATGCTGACGATCACCGGACCGCGCCTTAAACCAGACGTCGCGCCAGCGTTCAGTAACGCGCCGGCAGGGATGCTGAACATTGCGTGGAAGCGTGCCGATGGTCGTTGGGTGTGGATGTTTTGGGCCCAGCAACCCGGCAAGGTCACGCTTAAACGCAAAGGCAAGGGCGTGCTTTACGACCCCCTGAACGGGTCGCAAAAGAGCGTCACGGTCGGTTCTGCCGGGTTGGTGATTGATGTGGGTACGCAACTGCAAATGATCGTTATGTGAGTCTGACGGCGATTCGGGCGGTTCTTTTTGGGGTGCGGGATGCGCCCCTTTTTCATTCTGGCCGCGGGCCATAACCTGCACTTTGCTTGACCTGTGCCGGGGTTTGCCGCGGGGCTTGTCTCTATAGTCGCGCCCCTGAGTGTCTTGCGCCCACCGCAAGAGTTTGAGGACAAGGACCCCGCCATGCGCCTGCTTGTTTGTGTGTTGTTCAGTTGCGTTGCCACCCTGGCCCAAGCCGGCGAGGAGGCCATGCAGCGCTTTACCCAGCTTAATGGTGACCCCGTGCTGCGCCAGCAAGCGTATGCGGCCGGCCAAGAGCGTATTCGCTTCTGTGGCAATTGCCATGGCGAGAATGGCAACAGTAAACGCCCGCATATCCCCAACTTGGCGCAACAGAACCCGGTGTATCTGTTCAACGCCTTCGAGAAGTTCGCCAACGGCCAGCGCAAGGACTTTGTCATGTCCAAGCTGGCGCCAACGCTGAGCATGGAAGACAGGGTCAACATCGCCATCTACTTCGGTCAGCAGAAACTGTTGCCCCATGACGAACCGGTGGATGAAGCGCTGCGTCAGCAAGGCGAGGCCACGTTCAAGACCGTGTGCACCGGTTGCCACGGAGTGAACGCCGAAGGCCGTGAAGACACGCCGCGTCTGGCCGGGCAGCCGGGCGAGTACGTGCGCAAAGCGCTGACCCGCTTCCGCGACAAAGACCCCAGCCGCGCCGGCTCGGTGATGATGGCGATTGCCGCCAACTTCAGCGATACGCAAATCAGCAGCCTGGCGGCGTATCTGCAAACCCTGCGCTGAGCAGCCCTGTAGAACGTAAAAAACCCGGCTATGGCCGGGTTTTTTGTTGTGCGGGTTTGGCCGTTAGACCTTGCGCACAAACTCCGACTTCAGCTTCATCGCGCCGATGCCGTCGATCTTGCAGTCGATGTCGTGGTCGCCGTCGCACAGGCGAATGCCCTTGACCTTGGTGCCAACCTTGACCACCAGCGACGAGCCTTTGACCTTGAGGTCTTTGATCACGGTGATGGTGTCGCCGTCCTGCAGGACGTTGCCAACCGAGTCCTTGATCACTTTGTCGTCGTCAGTGGCGGCGTCTGCTGTTGCGGTAGCGGACCACTCGTGGGCGCATTCCGGGCAGATCAGCATGGCGCCGTCTTCATAGGTGTATTCGGAGTTGCATTTAGGGCAGGACGGCAGAGTGCTCACGCGGGTTCCTCGGAGTCAGGACGGCTAAAAACCACGGATTGTATAAGGTTTTGCCCTGCTTGCGGCCATTGCGCTCTGAACGGTTGCCACTGGGGGATCGCTGCTCGGTACTTAACGCGCGCTATTACGGTGTTTTGCGCGGCAGGGGTGCGGGCCAGTTGAGGGTGCCGCTGTCGCTGAAGCGTTCGCTGCCAAACAGGTTGCCGGCCAGTTTGCCGCGCAGGGTGTAGGGCAGGCCCTGGGCGCTTTGGTAGCCGGCCGCCGCCCACGCCTGGCGCATGGCGGCGAAGGCGGAAATGCTCACCGGTACGCTCAGCAGACTTTCGCCGAAGCGTGGCACCTGACCGCTCTGGTCGCTGACGCCACTGGCCAACGGCTGGTTGTTGACCTCCAGTTCCAGGGCAATGCCACGGTAGTCGACGGCCACATCATTGGGGTTTTGCACCCGCAGTTTCAGCATAAAGCGCATTTCCAGACCTTGGCCGGGCAGCGGTTCGAGGCCGGCCAGGTCGATGCGCAGCGGGTCGCGGGCAGAGAAGCTGCTGCAGGCGCCAAGGCTCAACAGCAGCAAAACGCCGAGCAGGGGACGCAAACCAGCAGCTAGCAAACGGGATGACTGAGTGCGCATGAGGGTGTTCCCTGGGGGCGGAGGCGTATCACTAGAAGACCACGTTGGCGGCGCTATTGCTGCACGGGTTGCGCCGCAAAGGGCTGACAGAAAGGCGTGGGTAGTGGCGAATGTGAACACGGCTGTTAAAAATAAAAAACTGCCGATATTTGCTCGATTATAAAAAATACTTAAAAATCATAAGGTTGAATGATTTTTTCGGTGGTCACTCAGGTGATTTTTGCCGTGTCTGTTCAGGTAATTCGTCGTATTTGTTTGACATATTTTACGAGCTTGGCAGACTGCGCGGCCGTGGTGGCAGGCAAAGTAGCCTGACTGCGGGGTGGCCAAACGGATTTGCCTGGCAGCCGACGATGCTGCACCGCCAACCAAAAACAACAATTGATTGCCTGTCGCGGCGCCTTGCCCGAACTGCCTTGTGCAGGTCGGCACACCTCGGCAGGCCTGAGCCACTGGAACAAAAAACATGCTGATCTGGTTTGTTGTGGGTTACCTGCTGATCACGGTAGGGATTGGTCTCTACGCCTCGACGCGCGTGCATAACTCCAAGGACTTTGCGGCCGGTGGTCGCAGTATGTCGTTCCCGCTGGTGATGGCCATGGTGTTTGCCACCTGGTTTGGCTCGGAAGCCGTGTTGGGCATCCCGGCCACCTTTATTGAAGAAGGCTTTGCCGGCATCGTTGAAGACCCGTTCGGCTCCTTCGGCTGCCTGATGCTGGTGGGCATCTTTTTCGCCCGCAAGCTGTACCGGATGAACCTGCTGACCCTCGGCGACTTCTTCCGCAAGCGCTTCGGTCCGCGGATCGAATTGGCCGCCAGTCTGGTGATCATGGCCTCGTACCTGGGGTGGATTGCCGCGCAGCTGACGGCTCTAGGCGTGGTCTTCAACGTGCTGTCAGATGGCTCCATCAGCGTGACCCAGGGCATGCTCATGGGCACGGCGATCGTGTTGGTCTACACCTTGTTTGGTGGCATGTGGTCGGTGGCGCTCACCGATACCTTCCAGATGGCGATCATCGTTGTCGGCCTGGGCTACCTGACCTGGTTGATTGGCGACATGGCTGGCGGCCCGCAAAAGGTGCTCACCCAGGCGGCCAGCGAAGGCAAGTTCACCTTCATGCACAGTTTCGACGCCAAGGATATTGTCGCCTTTATCGGTGCGGCGGTGACCATGATGCTCGGCTCGATCCCGCAGCAGGACGTGTATGCGCGGGTGATGTCGGCCAAGACCGAGAAAATCGCCTCCCATGCCACCATCGCGGGCGCGATCTTTTACCTGGGCTTCTGCATGCTGCCGATCTTCCTGACCTACGCGGCGTCGATCATTGATCCAGCCATGGTCAAACACTTCCTGGAAGAAGATGCGCAGATGATCCTGCCGCACCTGATCATGGAACGTACTCCGGTGTTCGCCCAGGTGCTGTTCTTCGGTGCCTTGCTGTCGGCCATCATGTCTACGGCCTCTGGCACCTTGCTGGCACCGTCGGTGACCTTCACCGAAAACGTACTCAAGCGCTTGCGCCCGGAAATGACCGATGTCGAGTTCCTTAAGGCCATGCGCTGGACCATTGTCGCCTGCGCGGTGATCACCTGCTCCTTCGCCCTGTACTCAGATGCGAGCATCTACGAGATGGTCGGTGGTGCTTATAAGGTGACTCTGGTGGCGGCTTCGGTGCCGCTGATCGCCGGCTTGTTCTGGTCACGAGCGACCACCCAGGGCGCGACGCTGGCCATGGCGTTTGGCTTGCTGTCGTGGTTGAGCCTGGAATACAGCTATCAGGAAACTGACTTCTGGCCGCCGCAATTGGTGGGCCTGCTGCTCAGTGCCTTGGGCATGATTGTCGGTTCGCTGTTGCCTCAGGTTATCGGCGTGCGCCCGTCATCAGCTGCAACCGTGGACGCCGACGCACAACGCGCCTGATCGCCCCACGTTGTAAGCAAAAGGCCAGTCTAGTGACTGGCCTTTTGCGTTTTCGCCCTTGAAGGTTCAGCCGTCAGGCTTGTCCTGGACTGCGCAGCAGTGGTCCGTAACAAAACGCCTTTGACGATAAAGCCCTAATGCTTGAGCTAAGCCTTTGCTGGACTTGATCGTTCACCCGTGGGCGATGGCACCTCATTGTCGATTCACGCCGCGCTAGACCCTCTATTTATTGACAGATGCCCAGCGTCTTCTAGCTTCAAGTTGCCGGCACAAGAGTCAGTGAATATTCAAGGAAACGAGTGATGAGTCGTTCTGCGCAGTCGGAAGTCGGCATCAAGTTGTCATGGTCGCGTTTACTGCTTGCTCATGCCGCGCCTTGGTTATGTTTTTTGCTCCTGCTGTGGCTCTCGGAAATGCTCTGGTTGAGCGTGCTGGGGGCGGCGTTGGGCAGTTTGCTTATGCTTGTGCTGGTGCGCTCCTGGCAGGTCCAGCCTATGACGGGCGCACCGCCGGTGCTGGAATCGCCGTCCGTAGATCCCACTGAACTGTTGCTGTTCAATCGCGAGGCGATTGTTGTGCAGACGGATCTGCTGCAAGGGCAGATCAAGCAGGTCAGCGGGTTGCTCAATGCGGCCATAAGCGAGGTGGCCAGTAGTTTTTCCCTGTTGGCGCAGAGCAGTGCAGAGCAGCACGAACTCGCCCACGAACTGATTGGCCGCTACAGCGGCGGTGGCCAGAACGGCCCCGACAGCGCCACCTTTCAGCAGTTTGTCAGCACCACCCACAGCACGCTTGGCTTGTTTGTCGATGCCACCATCGAGACCAGTCATACCAACATGCAGTTGGTGGAGCGGATGGACTCCATCAACCAGAAAATCACCGAGATTCTCAAGTCGACATCAGACATGGACTCGATCGCCAAGCAAACCAATTTGCTAGCCCTGAATGCCGCCATTGAAGCGGCACGCGCGGGTGAGGCCGGGCGGGGTTTTGCTGTGGTGGCCGATGAGGTGAGGGCCTTGTCCAGTCGTTCGACGGTGTTCTCTGATCAGATCCGTGAGCACGTCAATGGTGTGTTGGTTGAGCTGCAGGCTGCCGATGCCTCAGTTAGTAGCCTGGCGGCAAAAGACATGTCCTTTGCCCTCAGTTCGAAGAAACAGATCAACGATATGCTCGCCGATCTTGAACAAATGAACAGCCGCACGCTGCGCGTGGTTGGGCGGCTGGATGATATTTCCGGGGTGATTACCAACGGCGTCAATCGCGCGGTCACGGCGTTGCAGTTTCAGGATCTGACCAGCCAGTTGCTGGCCCAAATGCAAAACCAATGCACAACGCTTGTGACTGCTGCCGCGCGCCTGCAGGTGCTGGCGCGGTTGCCCGGCGCCGAGCAGGAGCAGCAACTGCAGGGCGAGCGTGAGCGCATGCGCCAAAAACCGGCCACTCCCGTGACCCAAACCAGTATGACGGCTGGTGATATCGATCTTTTCTGAGGGCCGCTTATGAGCGCTGATGATGCAGTGATTCTACGGCCCCAGGGTCGCTTCGATTTCAATGGTTTTCGCAGCTTTCGCGCCAGCTATGAAAGCGCCTTGGCCGAGGAAGATATCAAGTGCCTGGTCGTTGACTTGCAGCAGGTGCAGTACATCGACTCGGCGGCCTTGGGCATTCTTTTGCTGCTGCGTGACAAGGCTACAGCCCAAGGGGTCAAGGTTGAGTTGGCCAACCTGCAGGGCACGGTCAAGGATGTGTTGGAGATTGCCAATTTCCACAAAATTTTCAGTATTCGTTAGGTATGCGACCGCTGACGATTCTGGTCATTGATGACGATCCGCTGATTGCCACGCTTCTCAGGGCCTTTGTCGAGGGCTTGGGCCATTCGGTGGTGACTGCGCAGAGTGGCGAAGAGGGCATCACTCGCTATCAGCAAGAGGCATTTGACCTGGTTTTGCTGGACCGGCAGATGCCAGGGATGGATGGTCTGGCGACGACCCAGGCGCTGCGGCTGATTCAGCAGGAAAGCGGTTGGCGCCCCATCATCATGTTTTCTGCGGCTACCGAGATCGAGGAGCAGGTGCTGGCGCTGAATGCCGGTTGTGATGACTTCATCGTCAAACCGATCAACTTCCAGATTCTTGAGGCCAAGATCAAGTCGTTCAGGCGCATCGCGCGCATGCAGCAACAGATTGCCGGCCAGCACGAGGAATTGTTGCGCTACTCCAGCATTGAGGCCGAGGAGCGGCGCCTGTGCAGCTTCCTGATGGAGCGCCTGGAACGTCGCGACCTGCTCGATAACCCGCGGATTCGCTACGCGCAAAAACCGGCCAGTGAAGTCTCCGGAGACCTGCTGCTGGCGTGCCCTTCGCGCAGTGGCGATCTCTATGTGATGCTGGCAGATGCTACGGGCCATGGGCTGCCGGCGGCCTTGACCCTGATTCCGTTGTCCCAGGCCTTTTATCGGATGGCGGCGAAAGGCTACAAGCTCGACACCATCGTGCGCGAGCTCAATCACCGGCATCGCACGTACTGCCCGCCTGATCGTTTTGTCGCCGCCGTAATGGCCGTTTACAACCCCCGTGAATTGACCCTGGAAGTGTGGAACGGCGGTTTACCGGCGGCCCTGCTGGTGGATGGCCAAGGCCATGTTATGCGCAGTTTCAGCTCACTCAATCTGCCGTTGGGAATCTTGCCCGAGGGGGAGTTGAGCTGCGAAATGGAGACCATTCAGGTCGCGGCCGCTTGCCACTTGCTGGTGTATTCCGATGGCGTTATTGAGGCAGAAAATCCCGCAGCAGAGCCTTTTGGTACTGCGCGTTTGCTCCAGGCGATTGGCTCCGGAACGAGCGAGAACTGCATCGAACGCATTCGCGAGGCGGTGCGTGAGCATCTGCAAGGGGGCGAGGCCCATGACGATCTTTCCTGCTTGTTACTCGACTGTCGGCCGCAGTTAAGCGCGCCAATGCCCCAGGTGGCACACGACAAGGTTGCTTATCCAGTGGCCGACAGTTGGCAGTTCAACGTCACGCTGGAGGCGGCCCAGTTGCAGCGCCTGGATCTGGAGCCATTGCTGGCTGACTTCTGCAACACCCTGGGCCTTGATAAGCGCTGTCAGGGGCCCTTCAGTCTGATTTTGCGTGAGCTGCTGACCAACGCCCTCGACCATGGCTTGCTGGGCTTGGGCTCGGAATTAAAGAACGGCCCCGACGGCTTCGAGCATTACCTGCAGGTGCGCGATGAGCGCTTGCGGGTATTGAACAAGGGCCAAGTGGAACTGGACATCAGCCAGAACGGCTCGCCCGAGGGTAACTGTTTGCGCATCGCGGTAATCGACAGTGGCCCTGGCTTTGACTGGGTGCGTCAGCGCCAGGCGAATGCAAGCGAAGAGCAGGGTCTTTACCACGGGCGGGGTTTGCAACTGGTCGCTCATCTGTGCCAACACCTGGAGTTTTCTGGGCGTGGCAATCAGGTGATAGCGGAATTGCGCTGGGGGCAAGCGCCCTCGACAGAATGATCTACGCTCGAGTTATGAATTTCTCTGGAGGCAACTAACGGATGAGTAAGTCCATATTGATCATTGATGATTCGGCCTCAATCCGTCAGATGCTCGGCTTTACCCTGCGCTCTGCCGGCTATGAAGTGGATGAAGCTGTGGATGGCCGCGACGGCCTGGGTAAGGCGCAGCGCAAGACTTACCAATTGGTGTTCACGGACCAGAACATGCCCAACATGGACGGTCTGACCCTGATCAAAAGCCTGCGTGAAATGCCCAGTTACCGGACCACGCCGATCCTGATGCTGACCACCGAAGCCGCTGACAGCATGAAGCAGCAAGGACGTGCCGCAGGGGCCACCGGGTGGCTGGTCAAGCCCTTCGATCCGCCCAAATTGCTGGAAGTCACCAAGAAAGTCCTGAACTGATCCCCGACTTTGGCAGGTAGCCATGACCTTTGGTATGAGTCAGTTTCTTGGGGTGTTCTTCGAGGAAGCAGAAGAGCATCTCGCTGCCCTTGAGCATCTGCTGTTGACGCTGGATGTTGCCCAGCCTGATGCAGAAGCCCTTAACGGTATTTTCCGCGCCGCCCACTCGATCAAGGGCTCTAGCGGCATGTTCGGGTTTGATGACCTCACCGCCGTTACCCATGTGCTGGAAACCCTGTTGGACAAGGTGCGTTCCGGGCAGATCGCCCTGCAGGCGCAGATGATTGATGTGCTGCTGGAGTCCCGCGATGTGCTGGCGCAGCTGCTGGCGGCGCACAAGCACGAAACCCCCGATCCGAGCATTGCCGTGCAGGCCACGGTCGCGCGCTTGCAGGCTTTGATCGACCAGCAGGGCAGCGCCCGTGAAGTCGTCCCCGAGGATGACAGCTTCGGCTTCTTCGACGATGCCCCAGGCGTACCGGCGGCGGACACTGCCACTGCAACGGCGGTTGCCGCACCGGTCGAACAGGCCTGGGGCTTATTTGCTGATGAGCCACCGGTTGTGCACCCCCCTGTAGCCGACAGCGCCTACGGCTTCTTTGATGATGCGCCGGGGGCACCCAGCGCTGCGGTGACTGAACAGGCCTATGGATTTTTTCCGGAGGCGCCCGGAGCACCGCTTGCGGGCGCGCCTGTCGTGGCCGCCGTAGCCCATGATCGGCGCAGCAGCGACCGCCGCGCCGCGCCTGCTGCGCCAGCCGCGGATGCCGAGTCCAGCTCGATTCGGGTCAGCGTCGAGCGCATCGACAGCCTGATTAATCAGGTCGGCGAGCTGGTGATTACCCAGGCCATGCTCGCTCAGTTGACCTCGGTGCTTGACCCCGCCGAGCACGAACGCATCTACCAGGCCCTGACCCAGCTGGAACACAACACCCGCGAGCTGCAGGAAGCGGTGATGTCGATTCGCATGCTGCCCATCAGCTTTGTCTTCAACCGCTTTCCGCGGCTGGTGCGCGATACCTGCGGCAAGCTGGGCAAGCAGGTCGAACTGGTGCTGCGCGGCGAACACACCGAGCTGGACAAGGGGGTGATCGAAAAGCTCACCGACCCGCTGACCCATATCGTGCGCAACAGCATCGATCACGGTATCGAGATGCCGGCGGAACGCCTGGCGGCGGGCAAACCAGCCATGGGCACGGTGCGCATGTCGGCCTTTCACCAGGGCGGGCGCATCGTGGTGGAAATCAGCGATGACGGCAAAGGCCTGTCGCGCGAGCGCATTCTGGCCAAGGCCAAGGAGCAGGGTATGCCGGTCAGTGATGACATGCCCGACAGTGAGGTCTGGCAGCTGATCTTTATGCCGGGTTTCTCCACCGCCGAGGCGGTCACCGACCTGTCCGGCCGTGGCGTGGGTATGGACGTGGTACGACGCAATATCACCTCGATCGGCGGGCGCATCGACATTAACTCGGTGGCCGGCCAGGGCACTCATATCGCCATCCGCCTGCCGCTGACCCTGGCGATCCTCGACGGCATGATCGTCGAAGTCGACAAGGTCCATTACGTCGTACCGCTGACCTATATCGTCGAGTCACTGCAGCTCAAGGCCGAGCATATCTACAGCATGAGCGGTAGCAGCAGTGCGGTGATCAGCGTGCGCAACGAGTACTTACCGCTGCTGTCTCTGCACCGCCTGCTCAACCTGGCCGCCGAGCCGCCACCGACCGTGGGCGGCATCGTCCTGATCCTCGAAGCCGAGGGCAATACCTTCGCCCTGCAGGTGGACGACCTGATTGGTCAGCAGCAGGTGGTGATCAAAAGCCTTGAGCAAAACTTCCGCCGCGTCGACGGCATCACCGGCGCCACCATCATGGGCGATGGCAGCGTGGCCCTGATTCTCGATGTCGATGCCCTGCCACGCCTCGCCAGCCAAGGAACGCCCAATCATGCATGACACCCAGCAGAGCCAGCACAGCAGCGAGCCGACCCAGGAGTTCTTGACCTTCACCCTCGGCAGTGAGGAGTACGCCATCGACATTCTGCGGGTGCAGGAGATCCGCGGTTATGACCAGGTCACGGCGATTGCCAACAGCCCGGCGTTTATCAAAGGGGTGATCAACCTGCGCGGTGCGATCGTGCCGATCATCGACTTGCGCATCAAGTTCAACCTGCCGGGGGTGACCTACGATCAGTTCACCGTGGTGATCATTCTCAATGTGATGAAGCGAATTATTGGCGTGGTGGTGGACTCGGTTTCCGATGTTATCGCCCTGGCCCATGGCGCGATCAAACCGCCGCCGGAGTTTGGCAGCACCTTCAACACCGAATACCTGATGGGCCTGGCCACGGTCGAGGAACGCATGCTCATTCTGGTGGACATAGAACGCTTGATGAGCAGCGGTGAAATGGCCCTGCTCAACGAAACCAACGACTAACACCAGCATCGCTTTTTGCGCGCCGTCCACAGCCAGTGGCGCGGTGCCTCTGTCTGCGGGAGCACCCATGAACAGGATTGTCCAATTGCAACAGTCAGTGGTTACGCCAGGCCGCCGGTCGGCGGGCCTGATCGTCACTGGGGGGCAGGCGCCGCGCTGCCATTTTTCACAGGCACTGAGCGGTCCAGCGCACATCGAGGCTTAAGGCCAAGGAGTCAAACATGCGTACCAACCTCCCGATTACCAATCAGGAATACCTGCTCCGCGACGGCATGAACATTGTCTCGCGCACGGACCTGAAAGGCCGGATTACCTACGTCAACGAAGACTTCATCGAAGCCAGTGGCTTTGTCGAAGCCGAATTGATTGGTGAGCCGCACAATCTGGTCCGCCATCCGGACATGCCGGAAGAGGCCTTTGCCGACCTGTGGAACACCTTGAAAGCTGGGCGGCCGTGGACCGGGCTGGTGAAGAACCGCTGCAAAAATGGCGACTTCTACTGGGTGGTGGCCAACGCTACACCTGTGCGCGAAGGCGGCACGGTGGTCGGTTACATGTCGGTGCGCACCCGCCCGAGTCGTGAACAGGTCAGCGCTGCCGAGCAGCTGTACCGGCGTTTCCGCGAAGGCACGGCCAAGGGCTGGGCCATTCGCGAGGGGCGTGGGGTCAAGGACGGTCTGCTGAGCAAACTCAACCTGCCAGCGCGAGCCCTGAAGAACTCGGGGCTTGGGACCAAGTTCAGCCTGCTGGCGCTCGTCAGCCTGTTGTCCACGGCTGTCAGTGGCTTCGCCATTTATATTCAGGCCTGGCCGTTGCTGGTGGTGGGCTTGCTGCTTTCCCTGCTGATGCTGGTTTGCGGTGGGCAGATGGTCGGGCGCTTGATTGCTATCCTGCGGGTCAGTGAGAAACACCTGGAGAACTTCGGCCAGGCCAACTTCGACGGCATTATCGAGGCTTACGGTTTTGATCAGTTAGCTGGCATGACCCTGGCGCTAAAACGCGTGCAAACCCGCCTGGGTTTCGAGTTCGCCGACACCAAGCGCCGCGCCCAGGAAAGCCTGCGCATTCGTCAGGCCCTGGATGTGGCGGCCACCAACATCATGGTGGCCGATGCCAGCTACAACATCATCTACACCAACCATGCCCTGCAGCGCATGTTTGCCGAGGCGCAAGGCGATATCCGCAAGGACCTGCCGAGCTTCGACGCCCAGGCCATTCTGGGCAGCAACATCGATGTGTTCCACAAGAACCCCAGCCATCAGCGCAACATGCTTGATCGCCTGCAGCAGACCTACCAGACACGGTTGGTGATCGGGCAGCGCAGCTTTGACCTGATCGTCAACCCGATCATGGCCGAAGGCAAACGCCTGGGTATGGTGGTGGAATGGAAGGACATGACTGCCGAACTGGCCATCCGTGAGCGCGAGCAGGCCCTGGCGGCGGAAAACGCACGGGTCAAGATTGCCCTGGATAACGTCAGCAGCAACGTGATGATTGCCGACAACGAGCGCAACATCATCTACATGAACAAAACCGTAGTGGCGATGTTGCAGAACGCCGAAAGTGACCTGCGTAAAGTCCTGCCGAATTTCGATGTGAGCAAGTTGGCGGGCGGCTCAATCGACCAGTTCCACAAAAATCCGGAACACCAGAAGCGTCTGCTGGCTACGTTTACCAGCACTTACCGTGCACAGATTGAGGTCGGTGGCCGCACCTTCGCCTTGGTGGCCAACCCGGTTATCAATGACACAGGTGATCGCCTGGGATCGGTGGTGGAATGGGCTGATCGGACCATTGAAGTGTCGGTTGAGCGCGAAGTGGCTGATCTGGTTAATGCTGCCGGGGCCGGCGATTTTAGTCAGCGCATCAATACCGCCGACAAGCAGGGCTTCTTCCTGAATCTGGCTGGCGGTCTGAACGAGTTAATGGCCACTTCCGACAAAGGTCTAAAGGATGTGGTGCGTGTACTTGGCGCTTTGGCCGAGGGTAATTTGACTCAGCGTATCGAGGCTGACTATGAGGGAACCTTCGGTCAACTGAAGGACTACTCCAACGAAACTGCACAGAGCCTGTCGAACATGCTTGGGCAGATCCGTGAGTCGGCGGACACCATCTACACCGCCGCCAGCGAGATCGCCAGCGGCAACGCTGACCTCTCGGCACGCACCGAACAGCAGGCCTCCAGCCTGGAAGAAACGGCGTCGAGCATGGAGGAGCTGACCTCGACCGTGAAGCTCAATGCCGACAATGCACGGCAGGCCAACTCTCTGGCGGTGAATGCCTCCGAGGTGGCGACTACCGGCGGTGCCGTGGTGCAGCAGGTGGTGCACACCATGTCGTCGATCAACGAGTCGTCGCGCAAGATCTCCGACATCATCAGCGTCATCGACGGGATTGCCTTCCAGACCAACATCCTCGCCCTCAACGCTGCGGTGGAAGCCGCGCGGGCTGGCGATCAGGGCCGTGGTTTTGCTGTGGTCGCGGCCGAAGTCCGGACCTTGGCCCAACGCTCGGCGGCCGCCGCCAAGGAAATCAAGACGCTGATTTCCGACTCCGTAGATAAGGTCGATACCGGCAACACCCTGGTGGCCCAGGCTGGCCAAACCATGAATGACATCGTGGTGGCGATCAAACGCGTTACCGACATCATGGCCGAGATCGCCGCCGCCTCCGCCGAGCAGAGCACCGGGATTGAGGAGGTCAATGGTGCTGTTTCGCAGATGGACGAAATGACCCAGCAGAATGCTGCGCTGGTGGAAGAGGCCGCAGCGGCCGCCGAAGCCCTGCAGGATCAGGCCTCGGTGTTGTCGCAAGCCGTGGCGGTGTTCAAGTTCGATGGCGTGGCCAGTGCGGCGGTGCCGAGCTCGATCGCGCCACGGCTGAATGCTCCGCGTGCGCCGGCGCCCAGTGCTCCGCGTGCCAGCGCGCCGGCCAAAAGCCTGCCGCGGCCGAGCAAGCCCAAGGATGATGAATGGGAGGAGTTCTGAGTCGCTCGACGGAACAGGTACCTGGCCAGGAGCTGCGGGAGTTCTACTACACGCCGGGCGATTTTGAGCGCGTCCGGCGCCTGCTCTACCAGCAGGCGGGTATCAGCCTTTCGGCGACCAAGGAGCAGATGGTTTACAGCCGTCTGGCTCGGCGGCTACGCAGCCTGCGCCTGCGCAGCTTTGCCGAGTACTTCAACTACCTGGAGGTGCACGATGAAGAGTGGCAGCAGTTCATCAATGCGTTGACCACCAATCTCACGGCGTTCTTCCGCGAGAGCCATCATTTCGAGATGCTTGCCGAGCATGTGCGCAAACAGACCCATCAGGGGCGGACATTGCGCATCTGGTGCTCGGCCTCCAGTACCGGAGAAGAGCCTTATTCCCTGGCCATGACCATGATTGAAGCGCTGGGCAGTTTTGCGCCGGCGGTGGAGATCATCGCCTCGGACATCGACACCGGTGTGCTGACCATCGCCCGCAATGGCATCTACCCCGAGGACCGCATTGAGCAACTGGAGCCCGCGCGCAAGAAGCAGTTTTTCCTCCGCGGCAAGGGCGGGCAGCGTGGCAAAGTACGCGTGCGTCAGGAGTTGCAGGCCCTCGTCGAGTTTCGCCAGATCAACTTGCTGGACAGCAACTGGGGCATCGAACCTGGGCTGGACGTGATCTTCTGTCGCAATGTGATGATCTATTTCGACAAGGCGACCCAGAACAAAATACTGGAACGCATGGTGCATCTGTTGCGGCCCGACGGGCTGTTTTTTGCCGGGCATTCGGAGAGCTTTGTGCAGGCTACCCATCTGGTGAAGCTGATCGAGCGGACGGTCTATCGTCCGGCCCTCAAGGGGGCTTGACGATGGAATACGACTTCATCAGCTCCCTGGCCCCCAACACCTACTTTGACCGCCAGTTCAATTGTGATGCGGTGAAGATTCTGCCTGGCGAATACTTCGTCACCCAGCGTGACCTGGTGATCGTCACCGTGCTCGGCTCCTGTGTGTCGGTGTGCCTGCGTGATCATGTGAGTGGCATTGGCGGGATGAATCACTTCATGCTGCCGGGCAACAATGATGGCGGGATCAGCCCGATTTCCACGTCGGCCCGTTACGGTGTGTATGCCATGGAGCTGCTGATAAACCACCTGCTCAAACTCGGTGCCCGGCGCAATTGCTTTGAAGCCAAGGTGTTTGGCGGCGGTAGTGTGTTGCGCGGCATGACTGCCAACAATATTGGCGATCGCAATGTCGAGTTCGTCCACGACTATCTGCACACCGAGCGCATTCCAGTGGTGGCCGAAGACCTGTTGGATATCTATCCGCGCAAGGTTTACTACTTCCCCGCCACGGGGCGGGTTATGGTCAAAAAGTTGAGAAACCTGCACAACACCACCCTGCTGGACCGGGAAATGGAATACAGCCTGCGCATCAAGAGAACCCCGGTGGCGGGCGAGATCGATCTTTTCTAGAGGGCTGGTATGCCAATCAAAGTGTTGGTGGTAGACGACTCGGCGCTGATCCGAGCGTTGCTCAAGGAAATCATCCAGGCCGACCCCGAGTTGGAGTTGGTTGGTCAGGCGCCGGATGCCTATGTGGCCCGTGACCTGATCAAGCAACTGAACCCGGACGTGCTGACCCTGGATGTGGAAATGCCGCGCATGGACGGCCTGACCTTTCTGGAAAAACTCATGCGCGGCCGGCCGATGCCGGTGGTGATGATCTCGTCCCTGACTGAGCAAGGCTCAGAGGCCACCTTTCGTGCCATGGAGTTGGGCGCGGTGGACTTTGTCGCCAAACCCAAACTGGGTATTCGCGAAGGCATGCAGGCCTATGCCGAGGAGATTTGCTACAAGATCAAGGCTGCCAGCCTGGCACGCTTGATCCCGCGCTCGGTTCAGCCGGTCATGCCAGTGGATGACGCGCCGCGCAGTGGCGCTCCCCGACCGATTATCGGCACCGAGAAGCTGATTGCCATTGGCGCCTCCACCGGTGGCACCGAAGCCATCAAAGATGTGCTGCTGGGTTTGCCGGCGGACAGTCCGGGGATCGTAATTACCCAGCATATGCCGCCAGGCTTTACCCGCTCGTTTGCCGAGCGGCTGAATCGCATGACCCGTCTCAACGTGGTTGAGGCCAAGGGCGGTGAGCGCATTCTTCCCGGCCATGCCTTCCTGGCGCCCGGAGACAAACATCTGCTGGTCGAACGCTCTGGCGCCAACTACGTGACGCGCTTATCGGATGCCGAGCCGGTGCGCCGGCACAAACCGGCGGTGGACCCGATGTTTCATTCGGTGGCGCAGTGTGCCGGGCGCAACGTGATTGCCTGTTTGCTCACCGGCATGGGCAAGGATGGTGCCCAGGGCATGCTGGAAATTCGCCAGGCGGGCGGCTACACCGTGGCGCAGAATGAGGCCACCTGCGTGGTTTACGGCATGCCGCGCGAAGCTGTGGCCATTGGCGGCGCCGAGGACATTCTGCCCCTCGGTGAGATTGCCGATGCCCTGTTGCAGCAAGCGCGCAAGCGTGGCGGTGGCAACCGGGTTTGATTCTGCAGGAGAGTTGGTGAGCCGCCTGAGTACGGTTACCAGCCTTCTAACTATGGTGCCGCGAGCATCACCCTGTAGGAGCAACGTTAGCCGCGAATCCTCCAAACACCGCACAGCTTCGCGGCTAAAGCCGCTCCTACGGGCGCGGTGGCGGGTGTTGCCGATGCTGATCTAGCCCACTGCGCAGCTCACGCTAATCCAGGGAATTGCGCTGCGTGTTTGCGCGGCGACCGAGCTCTTGTAGGAGCGGCTTTAGCCGCGATGCTTTCAAGGTAAGCGGCATCGCGGATAAATCTGCACCTGCAAAGCCCATTCTCCCTGTTCATAAGCGTTTGCCGAGGGTGAGTGCGGCCAATGATCAGCTCATTGCTGACCCGCAGAACCGGCGCCCGGAAGTGATGAGATGACCGTGTTGTCGTTGCCTGGCGTGTTGGAAGATTGAGCCGGTGTTGGCAAGGCTTGATCGGCCAGTCCGCCGGCAGCCTGCAAGCAGCCGAGTGCGGTAGCGGAAACCGGGCAGGGCATGTGCGGCTGTACAAGGCGCACATAGGTGCCGTCGTCTATCACCTCGGCCAGGGTTTGGTTGAAGCGGCTGACAAATTGCGGGTCGGTTGATTTACGACTGAACGCCGCAGCGGCGGGCTCCTCTGAAACCACCAAGGGGCTGCGTACAACATCACCGGACAGGCCCAACTGTTGTAGCTCCAGCAGCCCGGTGACCTCATCGGCGATCATCCCGTCCAGGCGTCCGGCCTTGATCATCTGCCAGCCGTTGCGCCGTTCAGTGATGGCAACGGTGCGCTTTTGGAAGTCCGCTTGCTTGAGCAGTGCGGCGTACTCGCTGCTGTAGACCACGCCGATCTGAATGCCCAGGCGGAAGGGGCTGTGACTGAGCTGTGCCAGTGAGTCGAAGGCAAAGTGCTCGGCGACGCGACGATTGACGAAGAGCACGTTGGGCGAGCGATTAATGGGCTGGGAAAAGTAGGCGAACGCCTCGCGCTCCGGCGTTACCAGCGCCCCCGGAAGGATGTCCAGGGTGCCTTTTTCCAGGTTGCGCAGCCCGCGTGCCCAGGGCAGTTCGACGAATATGGCCTGGCAGCCCATGCGCGTGAGCACTTCGCGCAGCAGGTCTGCGGTTGCTCCGTGAATCGTGCCATCCTCGCCGCGCATGTCATACGGCGGGTCGTTGGCCCAGCGCACGGTCTTCTCGCAGGCCAATGCCAGCCCTGGAAGGCTGGTGGCCAGCAACAAACAGAGGGCGCTCAATGCGACTCGTACAGCATGATGTCGATCAGGTGCGGGCATGCAGGTGCTCTGTTTGAGGTGGACTAATACAAATGCATCAGCGTTTTTGCCATCGTTCAGCCGCTGATGTCGGCAGACCGAGAGGGCGCTCTCATCAGCTGCGAAAGATCTACGGCCCTGAGTCTAGTCGAGTGCTGGGCGTTGCGAGAATCGTCGCCTATCGCTACACGATCCTAGTGTTTTCGTCGCTACAGTGACTGTTTGCTGGTTGGCAAAATGCGTGTCCCGCGCCTGCCAGCCATAGCCTCTGCCAAGTACGCCAATGCGCTGCCAAGGCCCATGCCTTGCGGCAATTGACCGCGGCGTGCGGCTATATTGCCGGGAAACTTGGTGCTAGAGTCGCGGCCATGAAACTTGCCCGTGAAAACCGTTCGCAGATTGCATGGATGCTGTTCGCCAGCGTCCTGTTCAGTCTGTTCGCCTGCGGACTTCATCACGGGCAAATGAGCGGGCAGAGTCTCAGTGGCTTAAACGGCGGCTTCTGCTCGGTCGAGAGCGGTAATGGTGCGGCTGTTGATCTGGGCCATTCTGATCAGTCGCAACAAGCCGCCTCGCTGGCTTGTCCGCTGTGCTCTTCCTTTGCGTTCTCGGTGGCCATCAACTCTTCGGTATGGGCCCTGGATTACGCGCCGGGCAACGCCGTCGCGCCGATTGTGGTGCGCAGCTGGGCACAACCGCCGCCCCGTTATCTATGGCCGTCGCTCAACCCGCGCGCTTCACCCTCCAGCTTTCTCGCAGTGAATCAATCAGCCTGACTCAGTCGGCCGACGCCTTGGCGTAGTCGAACGAGTCAGCCTTCACTTTTCGCGTGGAAGTTGTTTTTCATGAATGTAACCAACACCTCTCTGGTGCTGCTGATCAGCGCCTGCAATCTGGCCTGGGCCGATGAAAGCTCGGTCGAACTGGCACCGCTGACCGTCGAGGGCGCCCTCGAACAGCCCTCTGGCATCCTGCTCGACGAGCCGATCAAAACGGGTTCGCGCCTGGGCCTGACCGCCCGCGAAACACCTGCCTCGGTCAGCGTTGCCGATCGCGCCATCATTGAAGAGCGTGGGGCCAAGGACACCCAGGATGTGATCAACAGCATGACCGGGGTGAATGCTTCAGCTAACCCGGGCTACGGCGGCTATGTGTCTTACCGCGGCTTTACCGCCGGGCAGATCACCCAGCTCTACAACGGTATCGGCATGAGCTACAGCAGCGCCACGCGGCCGGTGGATGCCTGGATTTATGACCGGGTGGAGCTGATCGGTGGGCCGTCGACCTTTCTCTACGGCGCCGGCGCCGTGGGCGGCTCGATCAACTACATCACCAAGCTTGCCAACCGCGAAGAGCAGGCCGTGCAAGGGCGTTTGCGCTATGGCAGCTATGACAGCTCGGAGCTGGCGCTGGGTGTCAATCAGGCGCTGAGCACGGACGCCGATCCCAAACACTTTGCCCGCTTTGATATCAGCCGTACCGGCGGCAACGGCTATATGGATCGCAATGAACGCGAATCCACCAGCATGGCCTTCTCCATCCTCAGCGACCTGACGCCCGACCTTAGCCACACCTTGGCGCTGGAGTATCAGGAAGACCTGGAAGACAGCCCGTACTGGGGCTCGCCGCTGCTCAAGCCGGTTGGCGACACCATGAAGATCGACAAGGATCGCCGCTTCGAGAACTACAACGTCGCTGATGGCCGTTATGAGCAGCGTGTGCACTGGCTGCGCTCGATCCTCGACTACCAGATCAATGACAGCACCAGCCTGCAGAACACCCTCTATCACTACGATGCCCAGCGCGATTATCGCAACCTGGAAAACTACACCTATAACGCTGACAACAGCCTGGTGAATCGTTCCGCGGCGTATCTGCAGCGGCATGATCAGCAGGTTGACGGTAACCGCTTCGAGCTGCGCCACGACAATCAGTTGTTCGGCCTGTTCAGCCAGTGGTCGGCGGGTCTGGATTACTCGGTCAACCAGCAGACGCTGCACCCCAATGGCCAGTTCAACTCCAGCCCATACGACACGGTTGATCCGGACCATTTTGATCCAGGCAGCTTCTCCGACATTCCGGGCGTCAACGTCGGCCTGCAGAAGCAGCGCAAGCATGAAGTCACCACCCTGGCGGGTTTTGCGGAAAATCGCCTGGAGCTGACCGAGCGTCTGTCGTTGCTGACTGGCCTGCGCTATGACCACCTGGACATGGAAGTGACCAACTACGGCACGGTGACGCCCACCAGTCCGGCGTTTTTCGAGCGCACCTGGGAGCCGCTTACCGGGCGTGCTGGCCTGGTGTATGAGCTGACCCCGGCCGCCAATGTCTACGTGCAATACAGCACGGCCGCCGACCCACCCGCGGGCTCCTTGGCTTCGGCGACCTACTCGCAGGTTGGCTTGTACGACCTGACCACGGGTGAGCAGTGGGAAGTCGGCAGCAAGCTGGATTTTCTCGATGGGCGCGGTTCGGCCACCGTGGCGCTGTATGAAATCGTGCGCCGTGACTTCACCGTCAAGGACTCCAATAACCCCAACCTGACGGTCCAAGCTGGCCAGCAAACTTCCCGCGGCATCGAGCTGGCGGGCAAGCTGCAAGTCACCTCGAAACTGCTGGCTGAAGCCAACTACGCCTACGTCAATGCCGAGTACGACGAGTTCAACGAAGCCGTTAACGGCGTGTCGGTATCGCGCGAGGGCAACACCCCGACCAACGTGCCGGACAGCGTGGCCAATGCCTGGCTGACTTACGACATCGACCCCGCCTGGAAGGCCGGCGTGGATGCGCGCTATGTCGACTCGGTGTTCGCCGACAACGCCAACACCCTCAAAGCGCCGTCCTACACCTTGTACGGTGCGTTCGCCCGTTATCAGGTGGACGAGCACACGGCGGTGACCGGGCGAGTGCGTAACCTGACCGATGAACTGTATGCCAAACAGGCCTACGGCAGCCTCTACTACATGGGTGCGCCGCGCACCTTCGAAGTGGCTGTAGACACGCAGTTCTAAGAGGACGGGCCCATGGCGATCAAGCGCTATCTGTACCTCTGGCACCGTTGGCTGGGCATTGCCCTGTGTCTGTTTATGGCGCTGTGGTTCGTCTCCGGGGTGGTGATGCTGTATGTCGGCTACCCCAAGCTGACGCCGGCCGAGCACCTGGCGCACCTACCGGAACTGCCGTCACATGATTGCTGCGTGGGGCTGGAGCAGGTGTTGGCCGCCAGCGGGCGCAGCGAGGCGCCGACCACTCTGCGCCTCAGCAGTGTGGCCGGCGAACCGCGTTATCTGCTTGGCTACGCCGATGGCAGCAACCTGGCGGTCGATGCCCGCGAGGGCCGGCGGATTGCGCCGGTCGATGTCAGGCAGGCCATGGCCAGTGCCCGCCAGTTTGACGGCAACGCGCTGGCCCACTATCAGGGCCAGGTGCTGGAGGATGCCTGGAGCCGCTCGCGTGCCCTGGACAGTCATCGCCCCCTGCACCGGGTGCAACTGGACGATGAGCCGGGCAGCCTGCTGTACATCTCCAGCCAAACGGGCGCGGTGGTGCGCGATGCCAGTGCCACGGAGCGTACCTGGAATTGGCTGGGCTCCTGGCTGCATTGGCTGTACCCGCTGCGCGACAGCCCTTGGTGGGCGCAGATCGTCATCTACCTGGCGCTGGCGGCGACCTTAGCCGCGCTGCTCGGGCAGGTAGTTGGCTTACTGCGCTGGCGCTTTGCCAAGCCTTACCGCAGCGGCTCGCGCTCGCCCTACGCGGGTGGGTTTGCGCGCTGGCACCATATCGGTGGCCTGCTGTTCGGCCTGCTGCTGATCGCCTGGATCTTCAGCGGCTTGATGTCGATGCGCCCCTGGCATCTGTTTGACAGCCCGCAGCGTCTGGCCACCGCCGGCTATCGTGGCGCGGCCTTGACCGCGAGCAGCGACCCGCAGGCGCCGGTCGAGACGCTGGCGCGCTTGCGCCAGGCCGGCTTTGTCGCCAGCGAGCTGCATTGGCAAATCGTCGGTGGCCAGGTGTACCGAGTGGCCTACGACCGCGCGGGCGACAGTCGCGTTCTGCCCGTGGCGGAGGGCGCCGAGGTGCTGGCGCAGTTGCCTGCCAGCACCCTGGAGAACGCAGCGCGTGCGCTACAACCGGACGCACCGGTGCAGGTCGAATGGCTGGATAACTACGATTTCTACTACTACCCGCGCGCCGAGCAAAGCATGTACGGCAACCAGCGCAAGCGCCTGCCCATGCTGCGCGTGCGCTTCGCCGACCCGAGCGCCACCTGGCTGCACCTGGACCCATACAGCGGCGCATTGATTGAACAGCTCGACCGCCGTCAGCGCGTTGAGCGCTGGGTGTTCAATCTGCTGCACAGCTGGGACTGGCTGCCGCTGCTGGAGCGTCCGTGGCTGCGCGAGGTGCTGATCATCATTTTCAGCCTTGGCGGCCTGGCCATCAGCGTCACCGGCATCGTCCTTGGCTGGCGCCGTTTACAGCGTGGCAGTGGCCGGCGCAGAGCCCCGCGTCTTTTAAAAAAACCTATACCGATCCCGCAAGGAGAAACCCCATGAAACTGACTAAAGTCCTCGCGCTCGCCGCATTGCTGAGCACGCCGCTCGTGGCCGTGGCCCATGAATACGACAGCGGCAACCTGCATATCGACCATCCCTGGTCGCGCGAAATGCCGCCGACCGCGCCCACTGCGGCGGTGTACTTCGTGGTGCAAAACCAGGGCGACAGCGCTGATCGCCTGCTGCGCGTCGAAACCCCGGCTGCCGGTAAGGCCGAGCTGCACGAGCACCTGCACCAGAACGGTGTGATGAAGATGCAGCAAGTCGCCAGCGTCGAAATCGCCGCCAACACCGCGGTGGCATTCGCCCCCATGGGCTATCACGTGATGCTGTTCAGCCTGCCCAAGCAGCTCAAGGACGGTGAGCGTTTCCCGCTGACCTTGCACTTCGAACACGCCGGCGCGGTGCAGGTTGAAGTGGCCGTGCAAAAGGACGCGCCGGCTGCGCACGGCGAGCATCAGCACGGGCAGTAATACGCGTAACCCTGGGCGGCTGATCAGGCCGCTGTAAACCGGCTAAATTGAACAAAGCCGCTCAAACCTCTGGAGGCGCCATGTCACAACGTCGACTCGAATACGTCTGGGTAGCCTGCATTGCAGTGCTGTTCAACGTCTTCGCGATGCCGTTGTCCAGCGCCCTGTCGGCAGCCGATAACAAGCAGCTGATGTGGGGCGGCTTTTGCTCCTCGGGCGACAGCCAGGCTGTTGCCCGGCTCCTCAGTAAACTCGATATCCAGAGCCCGCAAGAGCCTGAACCCGCTCACGCTGAGCACGTCTGTTGCTGCTCCAATGCCAGCGTGCTGGCATTGCCCAGCGTCCTTCCCGTAGCCCATGGCCTGTTGTTCCGGACCGTCGCGGTCCGGGTCGATATGACGGTGGGGCGTGTGTCCAAACGCCGACTCTGGCCGAGCATTAATCCCCGCGCTTCTCCTGTTTAGTAATCCCTTTTTGTTCCAAACGTGCCCAGGGCGTTGCCCGGCACTTTGGTACTGCCATGCGCTTGCACCTTCAAGCGCACGGCGGACGCCCGCTACCGAACGCTCGGTAACGGCCAGAACGAATGGATTGTCGATGCCGGCGTGACGTACACGCCGACTCGCTCAGGAGAATGCAGATGTCTACTCATTACATCAACGCCCAGGGTGTTGACCGGTCAAAACTGGATGCCCTTTCGTTGCATCGGTTTCTCGCCGGTTATCCACTCACCACCAAAACCTTTACCCAGATCGACAGCAATTTGCGGGTCTATTGGCACACGCTGTTTGATCTGTGCCCTGGGCTGCTAAAGCTCGATGGCCCTGATGGCATGAACATGTTTCGCGGCTTTATCAAAACTGCCTGTGCCCAGAACCTGCCGTTGAACTGGACCCTGCACGCCAGCTTTTACCGTTGGTTGCTCAGCTCCGAATTTGCCAGCAGGGTCAATGAAGAGCATCTGGAGGCCATCATGATGGCTGCCGTTTCGCTGTGGTGCAGCAATGACACGAGCGGCAAGGTCGGCATTGCGCTGGCGCATCAACACAGCTCGGTGGTCGTCGTCGGTTGGAAAACCAAGGGCCATAAAACCGCATCGAGCCTGGATGTGCTTGAGCCGGAGGGCTTTATTCCGCCGAAAAAAGACTTCGGCTATCTGACCCTCGCGCAGTATCAGTGCGACAGTCCGAGCGGCTTCAAACCGTTGCCCAAGCGCTAACAGGCCGTTGAAAAATGTTGGCGAGGCCGCCAAGACTAGGCAAAAACAGGCGAAGAAGCGGAGTTTACGTGTTGTAAATGAGCATGACTCGCTGCACTCGCCCTTCGGGTCGCGCTGAAGCGCGTTAGCCGCAAGCGGCTTCTGAGCCTGTTTTTAACGACGTATTGGCAACGTAGGTAGTTTTTCAACGGCCTGCTAAGGCGTTTTGCCCGCCGCGGCCTGCGGAGATCAGCAGTAGAACGTAAAAAGCCACGGCGTCCTTAGGGCGCCGTGGCTTTTTTACGCGCGCTTTAGTAAGCCGCAGCGATCAGTGCATCGCACGCCTGGCCAGGGTCGCCGGTGCGCTCGTAGGCCTGAATCCAGTCTGGGTAGTTGTGCACGACGGGAATATCGTCGGGGTGAAAACCCGGCTTCAGGTAAGCCAGGATCATCCCGCTGAAGGAGCTGAACACGCCGTTACGGCCATACATCCAGGGCAGGTGCGCGAAGAACATGCGCTTGCGCTCAAGCCAACTGAAACCATCCGCCTTGAGTAACACGTCGGTGCTGCGATAGGTCTCGAAGGTCATTTCCAGGGTGGCGTAGACCATCGCGGCGCTGCGCTTGAAGTAGCCAACCTTGGCCACCGTGGTCATCACGTTGAAGACCACCGCCTTGTGTTCCATTTCTTCAATGGCGTGCCAGGCGAACAGGGCTTTTACGCGTGGGTCGGCGCCTTCCATAACCTGTTTGCGCGAGAAGAACCCCTCTGCGAGCAGGGCCGTGAAGTGCTCGAAGGCGCCCGTTAGGGCCAGGTTGAACTCCTGGGAAAAACGCGTGAGCCAGAAGTTGTTGCGCTTCTTTTGCATGGCCAGCATCTTGTCGACCGGCATGCCCTGGTCGCGCAGCAATTGGTTGAACTGGGTGTGGGCGATGCCGTGCTGGCCTTCCTGACGGGTGAAGTCTTTGACGTGCTTGGCCAGAATCGGGTCGCTGATCTGCTCACGGAAGGGTCGCACGCTGGTGATGAAGTAGCGTTCGCCTTCGGGGAAATACAGCTGCATGCCATCCATCACGCGGGTCTTGTACGGGTCGTTGGCGTACCAGTAGCGGGGGATGCTGGCGTCCAGCCCGAAGTCGATGTTTTCCCGTGGGATGATCCGGTCTGGATCGCTGATTCGATTGTTCATCGGGCTGCCTCGTTGTTGTCTGTGCATGGCCGGGCGGACTCGGCGGTGCGGCGGCGCACCAGGTCGTATTGCCGGGGGTCGAGCATGCTTTTGAGCATTCGGTAGAGCATGCGGTTGCGTCGCTCCAGCGACAGCGCCCAGGACGCCAGCCAAAGCTGTGTGGACTGGTGGCCGAGGACGATGCGCTGCTTGCCGCTGCGGATGCACTGAATCACCTCGCGGGCGACGTCGGCAGGATCGGTCTTCAGGTATTTGCGGGTGAATGCCTCGCCGTTTGGGGTGCCCTTGGCGATGTTGGTGCGGATGCCGCCTGGATGTACCAGGTGTACCGAGATCGGGCTTTCCTCCAGTTCCACCATCAGTGATTCGCTAAAACCGCGCACGGCAAATTTGGCGGCGCAGTAGTCCGACGAGTTGGGCGTGCCGACCAGGCCAAACACGCTGGAGACGTTGACGATAGCGCCTTCGCCATTGGCCAGCAGCTGTGGCAGGAAGGCGCGGGTGCCGTAGACCACGCCGAAGAAATTGATCTGCAAGGTGCGCTCGTAATCGTTGTCGGTCATAGCCCACACCGGCTGACCACCGCCGCCGATGCCAGCGTTATTGATGATCACGTGGGCATTGCCCAACTCCTGCTGAACGGCGGCAGCGAAGGCATTCATCGCCTCACGGTTGCCGACGTCGAAGGCCTGGCTGAAGACGGCCGGGGAGGCGGATGACTCCAGTAACTGCACGGTTTCTGCCAGGCCGACGGGGTCATAGTCGTTGAGGGCGAGGCGCGCGCCCAAACGGGCAAACTCCAGGGCATAGGCGCGGCCCATGCCGGAGCCTGCGCCGGTGATGACGATGATTTTGTTGGCGAAGTTTTTCATTGTTGTTGTCCTGGCCAATAAGGTTGTCTGCACTGTTCGCTTGTCAGGCGGTTGCTGGTTGGCGTGTTCCGTCCGACACCGGCGTGATCCGGGTTCCAGCTGCGGCGAATTTCAGGTTCGGGTCGAGTACCGGCCCCTGGCGCAGCACCTTGGCGTCTTCCAGGTAGTTCATCGACATCAGCCAGGGCGCGCCCAGGCCTTGTCGCGGCAGCATCGGCAGGGCGCGCTGCACGTAGCCGGCGCCGAAGTCGAGCAGGGGGCGAGTGGGCATGTCGCTGCTGGGCAGTTGTGGGTAGCAGTAGGCATGGCCGTGCTGGTCCAGGTGCGCCACCAGCCGACAGAAGTGCTCGCACAGCAGGCCGACTTTGAGGGTCCAGGATGAGTTGGTGTAGCCGACCGCGAAGGCAAAGTTAGGCAGGCCGTCGAGCATCATGCCTTTGAAGGCCACCTTGCGAGAGACGTCCACGGCTTCGCCATCAATGGTCATGGTCATGCCGCCGAACAGCTGCAGGTTGAGCCCGGTGGCGGTGACGATGATGTCGGCCTCCAGCTCGCGTCCAGACTTCAAGGCCACGCCGCGCGGGGTGAAGGTGCGGATATGGTCGGTGACGATCGAGGCGCTGCCATCGGCCAGACGCTTGAACAGGTCGCCATCCGGCACCGCGCAAAGGCGCTGCTCCCAGGGGTTGTAAGGCGGGTTGAAGTGCTCGTCCACCGGGTAGTCTTTGGGCAGGCTGCGCTTATTGAAGAAGCGGATCAGGCGCCGGGCAACGCGTGGGTACTTCTGGCACAGCAGCCAGATGCCACGGGCGATGAGGATGTTCTTGCGCCGCGTCAGCGCGTAGGCGCGCTCGCTGGGCAGCCACTTGCGCAGCAGTTTTGCGATGGGGTCTTCCAGAGGCACGTCCAACACATAGCTGGGGGTGCGCTGCAGCATGGTCACGTGGGCGGCTTTGTCGGTCATGGCCGGCACCAGGGTCACGGCGGTGGCGCCGCTGCCAATCACCAGTACGCGCTTGCCGCTGTAGTCGAGATTTTCGGGCCACTTTTGCGGGTGGATCAGCTGGCCGGTGTACTGCTCCACACCCTCGAAGTGCGGGGTGAAGCCTTCGTCGTAGCGGTAATAGCCGGCCGCCGAGAACAGCCAGGTGCAGGTCATGCGCTGCTGTTCGCCGCTGTCCAGACGCTCGATGTCCAGGGTCCAGCGCGCGGTCTCGCTGCACCAGTCGGCACGCTTCACTTTGTGCTGGTAGCGGATGTGTTGGTCGATGCCATTTTCGCTGGCCGTTTCGCGCAGGTAATCGAGGATCAGATCCGCGTCGGCAATCGCCTTGGGGCTGAGCCACGGCTTGAATTCGTAGCCGAAGGTGTAGAGGTCCGAGTCGGAGCGGATGCCGGGGTAGCGGAACAAATCCCAGGTCCCGCCGCTGGCCTCGCGCGCCTCCAGAATGGCATAGCGCTTACCCGGCAGATCGCGCTGCAGGTAGTAGGCAGCACCGATGCCAGACAGGCCGGCACCGATGATCAGGACATCGACATGCTCGATGGGCGGTTGCTGATGGACGCTCAAAGATGGCTCCCCGAAGTGGGTGGTTAAGTAGTGACAGAGTGTTTTTGACAAGGCCTATGGGCGGCAAGGTATAAAGTGCACCGACAGTTGTCTTGAATGGTGCATTTCGTATCAATCATGGGGCTGCTGCTGTTTTTCCCGTGCGCGGAGACCTTGCCATGCAGTTGAGCTTCCCCGGCCCGCCTTCGGGCCAGTGGCCCACCCCCACGCCGCGGGTGCGCGAGCTGCTGCGCCAAGGCGCTGAGCATGTGCTCAATGCCCCGGCTGACTGGCTGGAGGCAATCGACCTGGCAGGCCTGTCGCTCAAAAGCATGATCATCCTGGCGGACGATCCCGTGCTGATGTCCGCCTCGCGGCGGGCGGCGCGCTTCAGCGTGATTCACTGGGCGCGGGCGAATATCGAAAACCCCGGCGAACCGGTGCCGCCTTACCTGCCAGCCGACGAGCTCAGCGTGGCGCGGGAACTGCTGCGGCGTGGCAAAACCGAGCTGCTATTCAATGCCTCGCGGGCGGCGCAAGGCACGGCCTGGCAACAGTGGATGACAATCGCCTTCGAGCTCACCGCCGATCCGCAGGAACTGCGCAGTTTGCTGTCGCTGTCGGCACGTTCGATTGGCGACTACATCGACGGCAGCATGGAAATTCTCGCCGAGTTTCTGCGCAGCGAGCGTGAAGCCCGCCTGCGTGACTCCCATGTTGAGCGGCGCGAGCTGGTCACCAGGATTGTCGAGGGCGGCGAGGTCAACGTGCACCAGGCCAGCCGCCAGCTGGGCTACACCCTGGAGCAGGCCCATCATGCCGCGGTGATTTGGAGCGAGGAGGCCGACACCCAACTGGCCACCCTGGAAAGTGCTGCCGCTGCGCTGATGCGTTGCACCGGCAGCCGCCAGTCGCTGACCGTGCTCGCCAACACAGCAACCCTGTGGGTGTGGATTGCTGCGGAGCAGCCGGTCGATCTGGCGGCGTTGCAAGCGTCGAGCAAAAACCTGCCCGGTGTGCGCCTGGCAATTGGCAGCGCAGGGCAGGGCATCGAAGGCTTCCGCCGTGCCCATCTGGATGCACTGACTACCCAGCGGGTGCTCGGTCGCCTGCAATCGCGCACGCGGGTCGTCAGCTTCGACCGCATCCGCCTGGTGTCACTGATGACCCGCGACCCCAAGGCCAATCAGCGCTTCGTGGCTCATACCCTCGGGCAACTCACTAGCGCGTCCCCACAACTGCGCCGCACCCTGCTGACCTTTCTCGCCTGTGGCAGCAACGCCACCCTCGCCGCCCAACGCCTGCACACCCACCGCAACACCCTGCTGCGCCGCCTCGCCCGCGCAGAGGAGTTGTTGCCGCGACCGCTAGAAGACAACCGCATCCACGTGGCCGCCGCACTGGAGGCATTGAGCTGGACGCAGGAAGAGGAGCGTTAG
>JAXHOM010000025.1:0-180002 GCA_034519305.1 Pseudomonas sp. | reverse complement strand
ACAGCAGGCTGTGATCGTCAGTTGCAGTTGCGTGATGGCTGTTGGCAGTTGGCTGCACTGACAGCCTGATTGTTCGTGCGAAAAGTTTCCGTCGGCGGTTGCCGGCATCAAGTTTGCGAAGAGGGTTCGTGTTATGGGTAAGAATGTCGTAGTCCTGGGCACCCAGTGGGGCGATGAAGGCAAGGGCAAGATCGTCGACCTGCTGACCGAACAGGCTGCAGCTGTTGTGCGTTATCAGGGTGGCCATAACGCTGGTCACACTCTGGTGATCGACGGCGAGAAAACCGTTCTGCACCTGATCCCCTCCGGCATCCTGCGCGAAAACGTGCAGTGCCTGATCGGCAACGGCGTGGTAGTCGCGCCTGATGCGTTGATGCGTGAAATCATCAAGCTGGAAGAAAAGGGCGTGCCGGTTCGTGAGCGACTGCGCATCAGTCCGTCATGCCCATTAATTCTGCCGTATCACGTGGCTCTGGATCAGGCCCGCGAGAAAGCCCGTGGCGATCTGAAGATCGGTACCACCGGTCGCGGTATCGGCCCGGCTTACGAAGACAAGGTGGCGCGTCGCGGTCTGCGCATTGGTGACCTGTTCCACCGTGAGCGTTTCGCCGCCAAGCTGGGCGAGTTGCTGGATTACCACAACTTTGTTCTGGTCAATTACTACAAAGAGCCGGCTATCGACTTCCAGAAGACTCTTGATGAGTGCATGGAATACGCCGAGTTGCTCAAGCCGATGATGGCTGACGTGACCGCTGTGCTGCACGACATGCGTCGTGGCGGCAAGGACATCATGTTCGAGGGTGCCCAAGGTTCGCTGCTGGACATTGATCATGGCACCTATCCTTATGTCACGAGTTCCAATACCACTGCGGGTGGTATTGCCACTGGTTCCGGTTTTGGTCCGATGTACCTGGATTACATTCTCGGTATTACCAAGGCCTACACCACGCGTGTAGGTTCTGGTCCGTTTCCGACTGAGCTGTTTGATGAAACTGGCGCTTTCCTCGCCAAGCGGGGGCATGAGTTTGGTTCCACCACTGGGCGTGCGCGCCGTTGTGGCTGGTTCGATGCCGTGATCCTGCGCCGTGCCATCGAAATCAACAGCATTTCCGGTCTGTGTCTGACCAAGCTTGATGTGCTTGATGGTCTGGATACCATCCGTATTTGCGTTGGCTATAAAGACCAGCATGGTGATGTGTTGGTCGATGCTCCGACTGATGCTGACAGCTACCTCGGTCTACAGCCGGTTTACGAAGACATGCCGGGCTGGAGTGAGTCGACGCTGGGTGCCAAGACCCTTGAGGAGCTGCCGGCTAATGCGTGCGCTTATATCAAGCGTGTGGAAGAGTTGGTTGGTGCGCCGATTGATATCGTTTCAACGGGCCCTGATCGTAACGAGACTATTGTGTTGCGTCATCCGTTTGCCTGATAGTCGTCTGCAGCGCACGAAGGGTCGCCAATTGGCGGCCCTTCGTCGTTTCTGGTCTGGGAAAAAATTCTGCTTAGCCTTTATAAATGGCTATGTCCTAATTGGCTGTTGCAGCCGTATGCAGGCCATAACGCCACTTCCGTAGGAGCGCCGCCCCGGCGCGAAGCTTTTGGACCAGCTGATATACCGCTCAATGGCCGCTATTCGCCGCGAGGCGCGGCCTCCTACGAGAAGCAGTGACGCCGTGCAACACTCAATTGGGACAGAGCCTTATAAATTCAGCTCTTCGCCGTTATAGCTATTACCGCTGTTAGGAGTGTCTGTTGTGTTTGCCATTATTTCTGTGTTGCGCAGTCGCTTGTTGTTGCCGGTGTTTCTTGCCTTGGGTGTGGCGCTGATGGTCCAGGTTGTGGTGGCGGTGGCGCTAACGCGTGCGACTGTGGCGACGCTTGAGGCTGATCTGGGTAAGGCCATGCAGGATGATACGGTGCGTCTGGTCGATGAGCTAAGTCGTGCTAGTGATGAGGTGCGTGGCGGGCTGGATAGTTTGTCTGTCAGTACTCAGGCGCAGCTTGCCAAGGGGCTTTCGGGGCGCTTGGCGCAGGAGCAGGAGCAGATTCGCGCGGTGCTGGGCGGTAATCTTAAGCACTCCGCAGATGAGCTGGCCCAGTTGCTTGCGGCCGTTGCGCCAAAGGCTATCTGGGATTCTGATGTGCCGGCGCTAACGGCATTGGTGCGAGGTGCGCAGCGCAATCCTGAAGTGCTGTTTGCGGTTTATTTTGATGCTCAGGGGCAGCGTTTGACGCGTCATCTCAATCGTCAAGATGCCCGGGTGCGAGCATTGATCGCTAAGGGTGAGGGCGATAGCCCGCTGGATAAGGTGCTGCAGGCTGCGGTCAATGATCCTGGTGTGTATATCGTTGAGGTAGCGATTAGTCCGATGGGTTCTGATATCGGCAAGGTCGTTCTGGGTATTTCGACTGCGGCGGTGGATGAGGAGTTGGCTGCGCTGGATAAGCGTTTTGTTAGCCTGATCGATAGCAGTGGTCAGTTAGTATCAGATAGTTTGAGTGACGCGGCTCGTAGTAGTGCTGGCACCTTGGCAGCACGCCTAGGTGTCGCGCGTGAAACGGCTAGTGGTATGGCGCAAAATAGTCGAGAGGTTGTGCAAAGGGCTGCAACAGACTTGCGTTGGAATATCAGTCTGGGGTTGGTTGTTGTTGCGCTGCTGATCCTGCTGGTATTAGCCGTGGTGCTTGGGCGGCGTGTGGTTAATAAGCTGCATATGCTGATCGCGGTGCTGAATGACTGGGCGGCGGGCGAGGGGGATCTGACTCGCCGTGTCGAGTTAGACAGTCGTGATGAAATTGGCGATATGGCGGCAGCGGTCAATCGTTTTGTAGCTAAGTTGCAGCCAATTGTGCGCGAGGCTGGTGAGGTGGCGTCTCTCACTGGTCAGGAAATCGGCAATTTGGCTTTGCGTAGTGCGGCAGCCGAGTCTGCTGCCGAGCGTCAGCGTGATGAGGTGGCCGGCAGTCTGCAGGCCTTAGCGGAAATGGCTGGCGAGGCTCAGGCAGAAAGCCAGGCTATGCGCGAAGCGTTGCAGCGTGTTGGGGCGATTCGTCAGGCGGCGGATGACAATGCGGCGATTGCCCGGCGCGTTGGTGGTTCGATTGAGGAGTTGGTGCAGCGTATTGATGCGGGCGCTACTGTGATTGAGCGCTTGGCCAAGCAGAGTGAGCAGATTGAGGTGGTGCTGACGGTCATTCGTTCAATTGCTGAGCAGACTAATCTGCTGGCCTTGAACGCGGCAATTGAGGCTGCTCGGGCTGGCGAAAGCGGTCGCGGCTTTGCTGTGGTGGCGGACGAAGTGCGCGCGTTGGCCAGCAAGACGCAGCAGTCTACCGGCGATATCCAGACCCATATCGGTGCGCTGCAGCAGGGCGCGCGCGAAGCGGTTGAGGCGATTGGTCAGGCGGGCAAGCAGGCAGGTCAGGGTTTGGCGGCATTGCGCGAAAGTGCGCGGGTGCAGCAGTCGGTGCGTGAGGCGGTGGAGGAGGTGCATGGCGCGATCAATGCCGCAACCGAGGCGGCTGCGCACCAGGCTGAGGGGGCGGATGCCGTGCGTGGTCGCGTTGAGGTGATTCATGCCGAGGCGCAGCGGGCGGCAGAGGCAGTTGCGGCGACGGCGAATAGTGGTCGCGTGCTTGATGGGTTGGCGAAGAGGCTTAAGGTTAGCTTGGGGCAGTTTCGCGTTTAAGTCGGCTTGCGGCGGGCGCTTCTAAGTGCTCGCCAAATTCACTGGGGTTGCTGCGCTAAATTTCAGGCAATAAAAAACCGAGCCAGTGGCTCGGTTTTTGAATTGGTGCCCAGGAGAAGACTCGAACTTCCACGACCGTAAGGTCACCAGCACCTGAAGCTGGCGTGTCTACCAATTTCACCACCTGGGCATTGATTGCAAAAAATGCGTATTTGCTATCAACTACAACTCGGTTAACTTCGCTTCCCGTCGTTGTGGCGCGCATAATACGGACCGAGTTTTTACTTGTAAACCCCTGTTGTTAAAAAATTTTATTCTGTGTGTCGGGCTGACCTGGACAGTGGTTTCGCGCTTCAATAGGCTCATGGCAAACCGAATTTGTGTAGATAAGGTGAATTACCTCTAATGGCCGATTGGCAATCCCTCGATCCCGAGGCCGCTCGTGAAGCGGAAAAATACGAAAACCCCATTCCAAGTCGCGAGCTGATCCTGCAGCACTTGTCTGACCGTGGCTCCCCTGCGAGCCGGGAAGAGCTGGCCGATGAATTTGGCATGGCCAGTGAAGAGCAGCTCGAAGCGCTACGTCGCCGTCTGCGTGCTATGGAGCGCGATGGTCAATTGATCTATACCCGTCGTGGAACCTATGCGCCAGTCGATAAGCTCGACCTGATTCTCGGTCGCGTCAGTGGTCATCGCGATGGCTTTGGCTTTCTGGTGCCGGATGACGGTAGCGATGATCTGTTCTTGAGTCCTGCGCAAATGCGCTTGGTGTTCGATGGTGACCGTGCGCTGGCGCGCGTTTCCGGGCTGGATCGGCGCGGTCGTCGTGAAGGCGCTGTGGTTGAAGTCATCTCCCGTGCTCACGAAAGTATTGTGGGTCGCTATTACGAAGAGAGTGGTGTTGGCTTTGTTGTGGCCGACAACCCGAAGATTCAGCAAGAAGTGCTGGTGACGCCAGGGCGTAATGCCGGTGCCAAGCAGGGTCAGTTCGTTGAGGTGAAAATCACCCATTGGCCGACTACGCGTTTCCAGCCGCAGGGTGATGTGGTTGAGGTCGTCGGCAACTACATGGCCCCTGGCATGGAAATCGACGTTGCCCTGCGCAGCTACGATATTCCCCATGTCTGGCCTGAGGCTGTGGTCAAAGAGGCGCATAAGCTCAAGCCAGAAGTCGAGGAGAAGGACAAGGAGAAGCGCATTGATCTGCGCCATCTGCCGTTCGTTACCATTGACGGTGAAGATGCTCGCGACTTCGATGACGCGGTGTATTGCGAGAAGAACGGCAGCAACTGGCGGCTGTTCTCTGGCGGTTGGAAGCTCTATGTCGCCATCGCCGACGTTTCCCATTATGTGAAGATTGATTCGGCGCTGGATGCTGAAGCGCAAGTGCGTGGCAACTCGGTGTATTTCCCCGAGCGGGTTATCCCGATGCTGCCGGAGGAGTTGTCCAATGGTCTCTGCTCGCTGAATCCGCATGTTGATCGCCTGGCCATGGTCTGCGAGATCAGTATCTCGAAAACCGGCAAGATGACCGACTATCAATTCTATGAGGCGGTGATCCACTCGCACGCGCGCCTGACTTACAACAAGGTCAGCGCCATGCTTGAGCAGCCGAAAAGCAGCGAAGGCAAAGCCCTGCGTGGTGAGTACCAAGAGGTGCTGCCACATCTCAAGCAGCTGTATTCGCTGTATCAGGTCTTGCTGGCGGCGCGGCATGAGCGCGGTGCGATTGATTTTGAAACTCAGGAGACCCGCATCATATTCGGCTCCGGGCGCAAGATCGCAGAAATTCGCCCAACCCAGCGTAACGATGCGCACAAACTGATCGAAGAATGCATGTTGGCGGCGAACGTGGCCACGGCTGCCTTTATGCAGAAGCACGAAATTCCTGCGTTGTATCGCGTGCATGACGGTCCGCCGCCAGAGCGGGTAGAGAAGCTCAGGGCGTTTCTTACTGAGTTGGGCTTGTCGCTGCATCGTGGCAAGGCCAAAGAGGGGCCTACGCCGAAGGATTATCAGTTGCTGCTGGAGAGCATTCGCGAGCGTCCGGATTACCACTTGATCCAGACCGTGATGCTGCGCTCCCTTAGTCAGGCGGTGTACAGCGCTGACAATCAGGGCCACTTCGGTCTGAATTACGACGCCTATGCGCACTTCACCTCGCCAATTCGCCGCTATCCGGATCTGCTGATCCATCGGGCGATTCGCAGTGTGATTCGTTCCAAGCTCGACACCCCGCACGTCAAGCGCTCCGGTGCTGCGGTTATGCCGCGTGCGCGAATCTATCCATACGATGATGCGATTCTCGAGCAGCTTGGCGAGCAGTGCTCGATGTCCGAGCGGCGCGCCGATGAGGCGACTCGCGATGTAGTGAACTGGCTCAAGTGCGAGTTCATGAAGGATCGTGTGGGCGAGACCTTCTCAGGTGTGATCACGGCAGTTACTGGTTTTGGCCTGTTCGTCGAGTTGAAGGACATCTACGTTGAAGGTTTGGTGCATGTTACGGCTTTGCCGGGCGACTACTACCACTTCGATCCTGTGCATCACCGCCTGGCGGGTGAGCGCAGTGGCCGTAGTTTCCGCTTGGGCGATAGCGTCGAAGTCAAAGTCATGCGTGTCGATCTGGATGAGCGCAAGATCGATTTCGAGTTGGCTGAAGGTAAAGCGGTTGCGCCTGCTGGTCCACGGCGCGGCGGTTTTGAGTCGGCAGTGAGCAAGACTGGGCGTCGCGGTGAGCGGTCTGCGCCGGGTAACACCGATGTAGAACAGAGTCGCGCGCTGAAGAAATCACTGCTCAATGAGTCGAAAGGCAAGTCGAGCAAGAATGCGGCTGTCAAGGGTGATGGCGGTCGTTCGACAGCCAAGCCAAGTAGTCATCGTAAAGGCGCTGCCGGCACTGGTGCGCCAAGTACGGGTGGACCGCGCAAGCGTAAGGCGAAGTCATGAGTCAGTTGGAAAAAATCTACGGCGTGCATGCCGTAGAGGCGTTGCTGCGCCATCACCCGAAGCGGGTTAAGCAAATTTGGTTGGCCGAGGGTCGCAATGACCCGCGTGTGCAGGTGTTGTTGAGCCTGGCGGCGGATGCGCGAGTTGCAGTCGGCCAATGTGAGCGCCGTGAGATGGACGCCTGGGTTGAAGGTGTGCATCAGGGTGTGGTGGCTGATGTTAGTCCGAGCCAGGTTTGGGGTGAGGCTATGCTTGACGAGTTGCTTGATCGCACCGAAGGCGTGCCTCTGTTGCTCGTACTGGATGGTGTCACCGATCCGCATAACCTTGGTGCCTGCCTGCGTACGGCTGATGCCGCTGGTGCTCTGGCGGTGATTGTGCCCAAGGACAAGTCCGCGACGCTGAATGCCACTGTGCGCAAGGTGGCGTGTGGTGCGGCTGAGGTCATCCCGCTGGTGGCGGTGACCAACCTGGCGCGCAGCTTGGAAAAGCTCCAGCAGCGCGGTTTGTGGGTTGTTGGCACGGCTGGCGAGGCTGAGATGGAGTTGTACGAGCATGACCTGACCGGGCCGACCGTGCTGATCATGGGGGCTGAGGGTAAGGGTATGCGCCGGCTGACCCGTGAGCACTGCGATTACTTGGTCAAGTTACCGATGGCGGGCAGTGTCAGCAGTCTTAACGTCTCGGTGGCTACTGGTGTTTGCCTGTTTGAGGCATTGCGTCAGCGTCGCGGAAATACCAAGGCGTAATCCGGGTGGGGTCTCGGCCTGTCGGATTACGCTGCGCTAATCCAACCTACGGTTGTTCAAATAATCACCAGTTCACCTTGCGTGTGGCTGGGGGCTTCACTAGAATGTCGCCCCTTGCCGCTACGGCAGGCGCTTTTGCGCCTTCCTGTTTCAGCAAGACAAACAAGTGAAATTCACTCCTTGCCTGACCGCATTTGGCGGCAGGCTACAACCCGTAAGGAGCATTTATGCGTCATTACGAAATCATCTTTCTGGTTCACCCGGACCAGAGCGAGCAAGTCGGCGGCATGGTTGAGCGTTACACCAAGCTGATCGAAGAAGACGGCGGCAAGATTCACCGCCTGGAAGATTGGGGCCGTCGTCAGCTGGCTTACGCCATCAACAACGTCCACAAAGCGCACTACGTGATGCTTAACGTTGAGTGCACCGGCAAAGCCCTGGCTGAGCTGGAAGACAACTTCCGTTACAACGATGCCGTGATCCGTAACCTGGTCATCCGTCGCGACGAGGCCGTTACTGACCAGTCCGAGATGCTCAAGGCCGAAGAAAACCGCAGTGAGCGCCGTGAGCGTCGTGACCGTCCTGAAAACGCCGATTCTAACGATGGCGATGACAGCGACAACAACGACAGCGACAACGCTGACGAGTAATCCACGGATCTATTGAGGAGCCACTCTCATGGCACGTTTCTTCCGTCGTCGTAAATTCTGCCGTTTCACCGCAGAAGAAGTGAAAGAGATCGATTTCAAAGATCTCAACACGCTGAAAGCTTACATCTCGGAAACCGGCAAGATCGTTCCTAGCCGTATCACCGGTACTAAGGCTCGTTATCAGCGTCAGCTGGCTACCGCTATCAAGCGCGCCCGCTTCCTGGCCCTGCTGCCTTACACCGACAGCCACGGCCGCTGAGACCGGATGTTCGACAAGAAGTAAGGGATAGATCGCATGCGCGCCTTAGCTGAATTCATTATGCGCGGCCGTATGCAGGCCACTCTCGTAGTGGTGGTTTCTGCGGCATTGCCGCTGTTGTTCTGGTTAAGTGCTGCCGCTGGAAGCCTGGTGCTTCTGCGACGCGGTTGGAGTGATGCCGTTGGCATCCTCGCCTGGGCCCTGCTGCCGGCCATTGGCTGGTGGTATTTTGGTGAGCCGCGCACCCTGTTGGTGTTGCTCGGTGCGCTGGGGTTAGCGTTGTTGTTGCGCGCTAACCCGTCCTGGAATCGTGTGCTGCTTTGCAGCGTGGCATTGGGCTTGGTGTATGGGGTGGTCTTGGGTGCGGTGTTCCGCGAACCCATTGAAGCGATGGCGCTTGAGCTGCAAAAGCTGATGCCGCAAATGCTCGATGGGGTTCACCAGCAGATGTCGGTGGACGAGCGAGCGCGCCTGGATAGCCTGATTGCACCGGTACTGACCGGTTTGATCGCGGCGTTGTTGCAGATAGTCAGCTTGTTGAGCCTGATGCTTGGGCGCTTCTGGCAGGCGCAGTTGTATAACCCGGGTGGTTTTGGTCGCGAGTTTCGCGCCCTACGCCTCCCACCACCGCTAGCGATGCTGCTGTTGGTTGGCATGCTGTTGGGGCCGAATTTAGGCCCGCAAATGGCCATGCTGACACCGCTGTGCAGTGTACCGCTGGCGTTTGCTGGCATCGCCCTGTTGCATGGGATGGTGGCGCAAGGTCGGCTAGGTAAGTTCTGGTTGGTTGGGTTGTACATCACGCTGTTGCTGTTTATGCAGCTGACTTATCCGTTACTGGTGGTTTTTGCCATTGTCGACAGTCTGCTTGATTTTCGTGGTCGCTTTGAGCGCAAGCACGGCTCTGGCCCCGCGAACGGTGAAGGTTAAAAGTTAAGAGGTTATTACCAAATGGAACTGATCCTGCTGGAAAAAATCGCCAACCTGGGCAACCTGGGCGATAAAGTGAATGTTAAGTCCGGTTACGGCCGTAACTTCCTGCTGCCGCAAGGCAAAGCTACCGCTGCTACCGCCTGCAAACGTTGCTGCGTTTGAAGCACGCCGCGCGGAGCTGGAAAAACTGGCTGCTGAGAAGAAAGCTTCTGCTGAAACTCGTGCTGCTCAGTTGGCTGAACTGGAAGTCACCATCACCGCTACTGCGGGCGATGAAGGCAAACTGTTTGGTTCGATCGGTACTCACGACATTGCTGATGCCCTGACCGCCTCTGGCGTTGAAGTGGCCAAAGCTGAAGTGCGTCTGCCGAACGGCACCATTCGCCAAGTTGGCGAATACGACGTCGCCGTGCACCTGCACAGCGACGTTGAAGCAACCGTTAAGGTTGTTGTGGTCGCTGCTTAAGCGAACCGCTGAAGTGGGCTTGCACTTAGGTGCAGGCCGGCTAACATCGGGCACGGCATTGCGAAAGCGATGTCGTGCCTTTTGTTTTTACAACATAGAATTTTTCCCCAGAGCCTTATGAACGACATCAGCCTGCCCGAACAGTACGACCTGCAAACCTCCGCGCTGAAAGTGCCGCCGCACTCGATCGAGGCTGAGCAAGCCGTACTCGGTGGCCTGATGCTCGACAATAACGCTTGGGAGCGGGTGCTTGACCAGGTCTCCGACGGCGACTTCTACCGGCATGACCATCGCTTGATCTTCCGCGCGGTGTTCAAGTTGGCCGAGCGTAACCACCCATTTGACGTAGTGACCTTGTCGGAGCAGTTGGACAAGGAAGGCCAGTTGTCGCAAGTCGGCGGGCTGGCCTATCTCGGCGAGCTGGCCAAGAACACCCCGTCGGTGGCCAACATCAAGGCTTATGCGCAGATCATTCGTGAGCGCGCGACGCTGCGTAAGCTGATTGGCATCAGCAATGACATTGCCGATAGCGCGTATGCCCCGGAAGGCCGTACCGGCGAGGAGATTCTCGACGAGGCTGAGCGGCTGATCTTCCAGATCGCCGAAGCGCGGCCGAAGACGGGTGGTCCGGTAGGCATCAACGATATTCTCGTTAGGGCCATCGACCGCATCGACGAGCTGTTCAATAACGGCGATGCAATCACCGGCTTGTCCACGGGGTTTAGCGAGTTGGATGAGTTGACCAGTGGCCTGCAGCCGGCTGACATGGTTATTGTCGCTGGGCGTCCGTCGATGGGTAAGACCACCTTCGCCATGAACCTGGTGGAAAACGCGCTGATGCGCAGCGAGAAGTCGATTTTGGTGTATTCCCTGGAGATGCCCTCGGAATCCATTGTTATTCGTATGCTGGCATCGCTTGGACGTATTGATCAGACCAAGGTGCGCGCCGGCCGCCTGGATGACGACGATTGGCCGCGCCTGACCTCGGCGGTCAACCTGCTCAACGATCGCAAGCTGTTTATCGACGATACCGCCGGCATCTCGCCCTCGGAGATGCGTGCGCGTACCCGGCGCCTGGCCCGCGAACACGGTGAGATTGGCTTGATCATGGTCGACTACCTGCAGCTGATGCAGATTCCCGGCTCCAGCGGTGACAGCCGAGTCAACGAGATTTCCGAAATCTCCCGCTCGCTCAAGGCCCTGGCCAAGGAATTCAACTGCCCGGTGATCGCTCTGTCGCAGCTTAACCGTGGCCTCGAACAGCGGCCGAACAAGCGCCCGATCAACTCCGACTTGCGTGAGTCCGGTGCGATCGAGCAGGACGCCGACATCATCATGTTCGTCTACCGCGACGAGGTGTATCACCCCGAGACCGAGTACAAGGGCGTGGCCGAAATCATCATCGGTAAGCAGCGTAACGGCCCGTTGGGTACGGCCCGTTTGGCGTTCCTCGGCAAGTATTCGCGTTTCGAGAACTTGGCACCGGGTAGCTATCAGTTTGACGAAGAGTAATCCGGTCAAGCGCGCACCTTCTTACCGCGCGTAGACTCAGATGCAGCAAACGGGCGCCCAGCGGTTAAGATGGGCGCCCGTTTTCGTTTAAGGACTGTCCACTTATGCGCCCGCTTGTTGCCACCATTGATCTATCCGCGATTGTGCATAACTACGCTGTGGCCAAGCGCTGCGCGCCAGGGCGACAAGCGTTTGCTGTGGTCAAGGCGAATGCCTACGGGCATGGCGTGCGTGAGGTGGTAACTGCGTTGTTTGATGTGGCCGACGGTTTTGCTGTGGCCAGCCTGGAAGAGGCCGCTGAGGTGCGCGCTTTACACGCCGATGCACGGATACTGTTGCTTGAAGGCTGTTTTGAGGCGTTGGAGTATCAGTTTGCCGCGCAGCTGGGCTTAGACGTTGTGCTACACAACGAGCAGCAGGCATTGCAGTTGCTCAATGCTAGTTTGCTTCGGCCATTGAATGTCTGGCTGAAGCTGGACAGTTGCATGCATCGACTTGGTTTCAGCTCTGCAGGATTGCGTGAATGCTATGGGCGCTTGCAGCGGCGCGGCGCAGGTGGCGGAGCTCAACCTGCTCAGTCATTTCGCCTGCGCCGATGAGCGCGGCCATCCGCTGACCGAGGAGCAGGTGGAGGTGTTTCTCGATCTGCTGGATCTGGATTTCGATCAGCGTTCACTGGCCAACTCGGCCGCAATTCTGACCATCCCCGCGGCCCATATGGATTGGCAGCGCCCCGGCATCATGCTTTACGGCGCGACGCCCTTTGCTGACCTGAGCGCTGCTGAGCTTGGCCTGCGCCCGGCCATGAGCCTGACGGCGCAGGTCATTGCGGTGCATGAGGTTGCCGCCGGGCAAAGCGTTGGCTATGGCGCCAGCTGGGTAGCGCCGAGCGAGCGTCGCGTATCGGTACTGTGAGCTGTGGTTATGCTGATGGTTATCCACGCCATGCACCTGCCGGCACGCCGGTTGTTGTTCAAGGGCAGCGTGCGCCGCTGGTCGGGCGGGTGTCGATGGATATGCTGACGGTGGACCTCACCGATGTGCCGGAGGTGCAGTTGAAGGCGCGGCGGTTGAACTGTGGGGCGCCCAGTTGCCGGTGGATGAGGTGGCCCAGGCCTGCGGCACCATTGGCTACGAACTGCTGAGCAAGGTCACGGCGCGCGTGCCGCGCCGCTATCGGTGTCGCTGAGTCAGGGCTGGGCGTTGATGATATGTGCCGCAGCATGATGGCGAATCAGGTTCAAATGAGGCCGCTGGGTACGTTGAGCACATCCAGTTGCAAACGGGCGCTACTGCTCAACTCGCCGCCTTCGCCGTATATCGCTGAAGCCACAGCGGCCGCGTCTCTTGACCTTGTAGAGCGCTTCATCGGCAGCCTTGTACAGGCCTGCGAGGTATTGCGCGTGCTGCGGATACAGGGCGGCGCCGATGCTGATGGTCACGGACAGCGGCGTTGCACCGTAGAAAATCGGTTTGGCCAGGGCATCGAGCAGGCGCTGGGCGATTTCGCGGGCATGCTGTTCGGCGTCGGCACCGCAAATCAGCACGGCAAACTCGTCGCCGCCCAGGCGCGCCACCAGATCATTGCCGCGGACATGCTCGTGCAGGCGCTGAGCAATGGTTTGCAGCACCTGATCGCCTGCGCTGTGGCCGTACTGATCATTGATCGGCTTGAAGTGATCGAGGTCGAGCAGGATCAGGGCGATTGATTCGCCGCGGCGCTGGGCATCGGCCATGGCCGCTTCGGTGCGCTCCATCAGGTAGCGGCGGTTGGCCAGTTCGGTCAGTGGGTCATGGAAGGCGGCGTGCTGAAGCTCCAGCTCACGCTCGCGCAGTTGCTGGTTGGCTGCTGCCAGTTCAGCGGTG
Organism: Pseudomonas sp.; assembly: GCA_034519305.1. Taxonomy (GTDB): domain Bacteria; phylum Pseudomonadota; class Gammaproteobacteria; order Pseudomonadales; family Pseudomonadaceae; genus Aquipseudomonas. The sequence goes on along the minus strand of JAXHOM010000025.1, from coordinate 166,932 downwards.
CGCTGATTGACGGCATCTTGCAGTTGGTTGGCGCTGGCTTCAGCCTGCAGCAGGCGCGCGGCTTTTTCCTGGTCGGCCAACTTGAAGGCTGCATTCTTTTCCTGCTTGAGAATCTGGATGCGATAGGCCAGGGCGAAGGAGAACAAGATGGTTTCGGCGGCCACCGTCAGCGGGAACAGGTAGGCGGTGTACGGGCTGGGTTGCAGGATGCCGCCGGCGCGCAGCACCAGGATCACGGTGCTGACCAGCACGCTGCCGTAGCCAATCAGGTACAGGCGGGCGGGGAAGAAACCCTGGCGCATGCGCAGGGTGGCGACGATCAGGGCCACGGGCATGGTCAGGATTGGCGCCAGGGCAATGATCTGTGCGCCGGCATGGGCAAGGCCCAATGCGTTGACCAGAATGGCGGCGGCATACACCACGCAACCCAGGTTGAGCAGGCGATGGGCCCAGCGCAGGTCGTGGTTGGTGGTGAACAGCGCCTGGGTAAAGCGCATGACCAGGATTGCCCACAGCGCCGGCAGGGTCACCCGGTCCAGCCAGAAGGGTACCGCCTGGTTCGGCCACAGGTACTGAAAACCATGGCCGCTCATGCTCAGGATAAAGCCCAGGGCGCAGCCGGTGGCCAGTACGTACCAGAAGTAGGCGCTGTCGCGCAGGCTGATCAGGATGAACAGGTTGTAGAGCATCAGGGCCAGAATGATGCCGTACAGCAGGCTCAGGCCCAGGTTCTCGGTGGCGGCAAGTTGTTGCAGGTCGTCCCGTTGCCAGATTTTCAGCGGGAACGAATTGCCCCGTGGGTCGTAGCTGCGAAAGTACACAACCAACGGCTGTTCGCCCAGCTGCGGGAGCTGGAACACCTGGCGCCGATAGGGCAGGTCGCGCCCGGCGGCAAAGGGCACTTGCTCGCCACTCAAGCGTTGCTGCCAGCCGCCCTGACCATCCGGCAGATACAGGCGCAGGTCGAGCAGGGTGATGCCGGCATTTTCCAGCCACCATTGCTGCGGCGCGTCGCGGCTGGCCGTCAGGCTGACTTTGATCCACCACGGATTGGGGCTAAGGCCGACGCTGGCGCGGCCGGCGGCAGGTTGGAAACGCTGCTGGATGTCCGCGCGGGCCATGTCTTCGATGTGCAGTTGCGCGCCGACATCTTCGAGCAGTTCGATCTGGCCGTTGAGGCTGCTGCCACTGCTGGCAGGCGTCAGGACGATCGGTGCGGCAGTCGCAAAGGCGCTGCAGCAGAGCACGCTCAGGCAGAGGATTAAGCGGCCAAGTGATTGGGTCACGCGTCAGGCTCCGTGCGCCTGATGCGGGGTGCTCAGGTGCTGTGATTTCTTTCGAGTATAAGCACAACTCATGACGTGCCGCAGCGCCATGGGCAAAATGCCATGATGCAGGCGTTGGCTTAAACCCAGCGTGCTGGTCGGAATTGGTTATTTTTTGTGCTATATTGCGCGCCCGCGAAATTCCTCTCCACGCCTTACCGGTCATCGTCATGCAAGCAGTCAAGCCGTTATTCGATTATCCAAAATACTGGGCCGAGTGCTTTGGCCCGGCGCCGTTCTTGCCGATGAGTCGGGAAGAAATGGATCAGCTTGGCTGGGACAGCTGCGACATCATCATCGTCACCGGTGATGCCTACGTCGATCATCCGTCGTTCGGCATGGCCATCATCGGCCGGCTGCTGGAGTCCCAGGGCTTTCGCGTCGGCATCATTGCCCAGCCCAACTGGCAGTCGAAAGACGACTTCATGAAGCTTGGCGAGCCCAACCTGTTCTTCGGTGTCGCGGCCGGCAACATGGACTCAATGATCAACCGCTACACCGCCGACAAGAAAATTCGCTCTGACGACGCCTACACCCCTGGCGGTCTGGCCGGTAAGCGCCCGGATCGCGCCAGCCTGGTGTACAGCCAGCGCTGCAAGGAAGCCTACAAGAATGTGCCGATCGTACTCGGCGGCATCGAGGCTTCGCTGCGCCGCATCGCCCATTACGATTACTGGCAGGACAAGGTCCGCCATTCGATCCTGATCGACGCCTGCGCCGATATCCTGCTGTACGGCAACGCCGAGCGGGCCATCGTGGAAGTGGCGCAGCGCCTTTCCTATGGGCAGAAGATCGAAGACATCACCGATATTCGCGGCACCGCGTTTATCCGGCGCGACAGCCCCACGGACTGGTTCGAGATCGACTCCAGTCGCATCGACCGGCCGGGCAAGATCGACAAGATCATCAACCCCTATGTGAACACCCAGGACACCCAGGCCTGCGCCATCGAGCAGGAAAAAGGCCCGGTCGAAGACCCGAATGAAGCCAAGGTGGTGCAGCTATTGCCGCACCCCAAGCTGACCCGCGACAAGACCGTGATCCGCCTGCCGTCGTTTGAGAAGGTGCGCAGCGACGCCGTGTTGTATGCCCACGCCAACCGCGTGCTGCACCTGGAAACCAACCCCGGCAACGCCCGCGCGTTGGTGCAAAAGCATGGCGAGGTGGATGTGTGGTTCAACCCGCCACCCATCCCGATGACCACCGAAGAGATGGACTACGTGTTCGGCATGCCCTATGCGCGCATCCCGCACCCGGCGTACGGCAAGGAAAAGATTCCGGCCTACGACATGATCCGTTTCTCGGTAAACATCATGCGCGGCTGCTTTGGTGGCTGCACCTTCTGCTCGATCACCGAGCACGAGGGGCGGATCATCCAGAACCGCTCGCAAGAGTCGATCATTCGCGAGATCGAAGAGATCCGCGACAAGGTGCCAGGTTTCACCGGCGTCATTTCCGACCTCGGCGGGCCGACCGCCAACATGTACCGCATCGCCTGCAAGAGCCCGGAAATCGAGTCCGCCTGCCGTAAGCCGTCCTGCGTGTTTCCGGGCATTTGCGAGAACCTCAATACCGACCACTCGGCGCTCATTCAGCTGTACCGCAGCGCCCGTGCATTGCCTGGGGTGAAGAAGATTCTGATCGCCTCCGGCTTGCGCTACGACCTCGCCGTGGAGTCGCCGGAGTACGTCAAGGAGCTGGTCACCCACCACGTTGGTGGCTACCTGAAGATCGCTCCGGAGCACACCGAAGAAGGCCCGCTGACCAAGATGATGAAGCCGGGCATCGGCAGCTACGACAAGTTCAAGCGCATGTTCGAGAAGTACAGCAAGGAGGCGGGTAAGGAGCAGTACCTGATTCCGTACTTTATCGCCGCCCACCCTGGCACCAGCGACGAGGACATGATGAACCTCGCCCTGTGGCTCAAGAGCAGCGGCTTCCGGGCGGATCAGGTGCAGGCGTTCTACCCGTCGCCGATGGCCACGGCTACGGCCATGTACCACTCGGGCAAGAACCCGCTGCGCAAGGTCACCTACAAGAGCGACGGCGTGGCCATCGTCAAGAGCGAGGCGCAGCGTCGGTTGCACAAGGCCTTCCTGCGCTATCACGACCCGAAAGGCTGGCCGATGTTGCGTGAGGCGCTGATTCGCATGGGCCGTGCCGACCTGATCGGGCCGGGCAAAAACCAACTGATTCCGCTGCATCAGCCGGCCACCGAAGGCTATCAAAGCGCGCGCCGCAAGAACTCCACGCCGGCCGGTAGCCACAAGGTCGCCAAGGAAACCAGCACGCGCATCCTCACCCAGCACACCGGCTTGCCACCGCGTGACACCGGTGCGGCGGCGGCAACCCCTGGGACAAGCGCGAGGAGGCCAAGGCCGCCGCGTTGGTGCGTAACAAGGCCGCGGCCAAGGAACGCAGCGATGCGAAGAAAGGCCTGGGTAAAAAGGGCCCCAAACGCCCACCCGCCGTACCGCGCTAAAACAGCCTGAAGTCGCCAAACGCCAGCCATCGAGCTGGCGTTTGGCTTTCTGTCGTCTGCTGAAAATACCGGAGCTGGCGCGGTGAAATTCGAGGTTGACGTTAACGGCAAGGTTCGTAACAATCGGTTACTGTCTTTGTACGCCCGTGCCATTTTGTCGCGGGCGCTTCTGTCGGGGTGACCATTGGGTCGACCGGCAGGCGTAAGGCACGCCTTGCTGTATCTGCGAGTGGTCGGGGGGATTGTTCACGCGAACGCCACCACGCCATCAGCAGCCGAGAGACAACAACAATTAGGTCGACCACCCGCGTTGACCAATGATCTTGGCCGTTATGAGAGGTACACCGCGAATGAACTTCCTTGTGCGCAACAATCCCTTGCTTGGCCGTCCCCTGCAGGCCGGCGCGACCCTTGGCGTGCTGGCGTTGCTGGTGGCCGGCTCCGCCCAGGCCGATCGAAGTCAGCCTGCTGGATGATCAGGTCAGTGGCTCCCTGGACACCACGCTGTCCTATGGCAGCGTCTGGCGCGTCAGCGGTCGGGACGATGTCTCCGATATCAACACCGATGACGGCAACCGTAACTTCGATACCGGCCAGGTCTCGGAGGTGTTCAAGGTGACCTCGGAGCTGCTGCTCAATTACCAGAACTACGGCGCCTTCGTGCGCGGCACGGCGGCCTACGACACCCAGATCAAGGACAAGCACAACGACTACTACAGCACCACCGGTGGTGTGGAGCGGCCCAGTCAGGCCTATCCCAACGACAACCAGTTCACCCAGGACACCCGCGATGCGGCCAGCAATGCGGAAATCCTCGATGCCTATGTGTTCGGTAACTGGGATGTGTTCGACCGTCCGTTGAGCGCCCGCGTCGGTAATCAGGTGTTCAACTGGGGTGAAGGGGTGTTCTATCGCGGTGGCATCAACACCAGCAACCCGCTGGACGCGGCCAAGTTCCATATTCCCGGTTCCGAGTTGAAGGAAGTGCTGGTGCCCCTGCAGGCCCTGAGCTTCAACCTCGGCCTCACCGACAACCTGTCGATGGATGCCTATTACCAGTGGAACTGGAAGGAAACCACACTGGATGCGGTGGGCAGCTATTACTCCACCACTGACCTGTTCGGGCCGGGCGGCAATACCGCCTATGCCGTGGATGACAATCCACAGTTGGGGCAGTTGATGCAGTTTTATCCCCTGGCTGAGCAGTTTGGCTTTGTCGGCAATGGTCCGTCCGGGGGCAATGCCTTCCTGGCGGCGGACACCGGCACCTTCAAGGTGGCGAATATCGGCGACGATATTGCCGCCCGTGACAGCGGCCAGTGGGGTACGTCCTTTCACTACATTGCCGAGGAGTTGAACGCCACTGAGTTTGGTTTCTACTTCGTCAACTACCACGCCAAGGAGCCGACGGTCGCCATCGACCTCAACGGTTATCAGGGTATCGACGTGGCGACCCTGGGTGCGGTCGCCGCTGGTCTTGGGGCGGCGGGTGCCGAGTATGGTCTGGCGACTCTGGACATGGCCAGTAACGCCATGGCCCGGCGTGACTATGTGGAAGACATCCAGATGTACGGCCTGAGCTTTAACACCACGGCCGGCGATGCCTCGGTCTCCGGTGAGGTGTCTTACCGGCCCAATGCGCCGATCAGCATTGCCTCCACCGATGACCTGCTGGGCGACATTCTTGGCCAGGGCGTGAGTGGCACCACCAATGTTTACGATGCCGCTGTAGCCGGCGATCAGGCCTGTGCTCAGGTGTCTGGCAAACAGCTGTGTCGCAGTGGCTTGTTCGAGAACTATCGCCGGGTAGAGATGTTCAACACCTCAATCTCGACCATCTACAACTTCGGCCCGATGCTCAGCTTCGATGCGCTGTTTGGGGTTGCCGAGCTGGCGTCCCAGCACATCCGCGGCGACAGCCTGACCTACACCGGCTTCAACGGCAGCGAGTATCAGAAGCGCAAGCTGGTGAGCAGCCGCGATAAGGCCTATGTCGGCGGTAACGCCAGCGGTAATCAGATCACCGCCGACAGCTACGGCGGTACGGTGATGCTGGGCGGCAGCTGGAACGACGTGTATGCCGGCGTCAAGTTGTCGCCCTATGTGGCCTACCAGAATGACTTCCAGGGCAACTCCGACCTCACCGGCAACTTCAGCGAAGGCAGCAAGGCTTACACCCTGGGGATGGACGCCAGCTACCTGAACAGCTTCGAAGTGGGTCTGGCCTACACCGACTATCGGGGCATCAACAGCCTGTACGACCGCGACTTCGTCTCGCTGAGCGGCAAGTACGCGTTCTGATGCCTTGGCCCCGTCGGCGCAGGCCGGCCGGGGCATTTCGTTTATGGAGATTGACCCTATGACCAAGACTCTTTCCCTGCTGGTGGCGGCTATCGCCCTCGGCCTGAGTGCCGGCAACAGCCTGGCCGCCGTATCGGCCGAACAGGCCAGTGCCCTGAAAAACCAACTCACCCCACTGGGCGCGGAAAAGGCCGGCAACGCCGCCGGTAGTATTCCCGCCTGGAGCGGCGGCCTGACCAAGGCCCCGGCCGGCTATCAAGGCCCCGGCAGTCACCACACCGATCCATTCGCGGCGGAAAAACCGCTGTTCACCATCAGCAAGGCCAACCTGGCCCAGTACCAGGCCAACCTGACGGCAGGTCAGATTGCTCTGATCAACACCTACCCGGACAGCTTCCGCATGCCGGTCTACCCCAGTCATCGCACGGGTGCGGCGCCGCAATGGGTGTATGACAACACCTTCGCCAACGCCACCAGCGCCAAGCTGCTGGATGGCGGCAATGGCTTCAGCGATGCCTACGGCGGCACACCGTTCCCGCTGCCGCAGAGCGGTGTCGAGGCCCTGTGGAACCATATCGCCCGCTACCGCGGCACCTACCTGGTGCGCCGCTCCAGCGAAGCGGGCGTGCAGAGCAACGGCAACAAGTCGGTGGTGACCTCGCGCGACGAGGCGCTGTTCAACTTCTACGAGCCCAAGGGCAGCTACGCCGGGTTGAACAACACGCTGTTCAACTACATGGCCTTCAACACCGCGCCGGCACGCCTGGCCGGTGGCGGGGTGCTGGTGCACGAGACCCTTGATCAGGTCAAGGAGCCGCGCCAGGCCTGGGCCTACAGCGCCGGCCAGCGCCGTGTGCGCCGAGCGCCAACAGTGGCCTACGACACCCCGGTGGAGTCGGTGGACGGCATGCGCACGGTGGATGACACCGACATGTTCAACGGCTCGCCGGACCGCTACAGCTGGAAGCTGCTGGGCAAGCGCGAGGTCTACATCCCCTACAACAACTACCGTCTGGGTGCGCCGGGGGTCAAATATGACCAGCTGCTGACGCCGGGCCATATCAACCCCGACTACACCCGTTACGAGCTGCACCGGGTGTGGGTGGTCGAGGGCACGCTGAAGCCCGGCATGCGCCACGTCTACTCCAAGCGCGTGCTGTTTCTCGACGAGGACAGCTGGGGTGCGGCGGTGGTCGACCAGTACGATGGCCGTGGCGATCTGTGGCGGGTGTCCCAGGCGTTCCTGAAGAACTACTACGAGTTGCCGACCGTGTGGACCGCCCTGGACACCTATCACGACCTGCAGTCGCGCACCTACAGCGTGCTCGGCTTGGACAGTGAAGAGCGCGGCACGGTGGACTTTGCTCAGCCCTCGCCGGGCGATGGCGGCTTCACCCCAGCGGCCATGCGCCGCAAGGCCTCGCGTTAGGCCGCGAGTTACGCGCTGTAACGACAACGCCCCGCTGATGCGGGGCGTTGTCGTTTGTTGCAGGCTTATTCGCTCTGGGAGGTGCTGCTGTCGTGGAAGGCGAAGGTGTTGCGGCCGTCATTCTTGGCCGCGTACATGGCGCGGTCGGCATGCTGCAGCAGCCGTTCGGCGCTGTCGCCGTCTTCCGGGTAGCGGCTGACACCGATGCTGGCGCGAACGTTCAGGGCCAGTCCGTCGATGCGCAGCGGGCTCTGAAAGCGCTCATGCAGCTTGTGCACGATGCGCTGAATGTCCTCGGGTTCTTCCAGCACGTTAAACAGGATGACGAACTCGTCACCGCCCAGGCGCGCCACCGTATCCACTTCGCGGGTGGCCGAACTGAGCAGGCGGGCCACGGCTTTGAGCACCTCGTCACCGAGGGCGTGGCCGTGGCTGTCGTTGATCTCCTTGAAGTAATCCAGGTCGATAAACAGCAGCGCCAGCGGCTGGTGGGTGCGGCGGGCGTTGACAATCGCCTGCTGCAGGCGCTCGAAGAACATCCGCCGGTTGGGCAGGCCGGTCAGTGGGTCGTGCTGGGCCAAGTGATCAAGCGCATTGCGGCTCTCATTGAGCTGGTTGAGGTGCTCGACGATTTCCTGCTGCATCTCCTGGAAGCTGCGTGCCAGTTGGCCCAGTTCATCCCGGCGGCGCAGCGGCAACGGGCTCACGGTGCGGTCTTTGGAGAAGCGCTGGATGGCATGCATCATGTCGTGCAGCGGCCGGGTCAGGGCGCGGGCCGCCAGCGCCGAAAGCAGCAGGCTGAGCAGGCTGAGCACGGCCACGATCTTGGCGATGTTCCAGCCCAGGGTGCCGATATCGCGCACGATAAAATCGGCAGGCTGGGACAGGCCGAGGATCACCTGGCGTTTGCCCGAATCGTCGTCCAGCGGCAGGCGTACAAAGGCGCTGATCAGCTCGCGGTCGGCGTTGGCGTGGTCAAGGCTGGTGGTCACCAGGGCGGTGCGGCTGCCGTCCAGCAGGCTGCTGACAGGGGCAAAATAACTCTGCAGGAGGATGCGCTGGCCGCGGTCGAAGCCGAACGTCAGGCTGCTATCGGGGTGAATGAGAATGTCGCCCAGCTCGTTGCTCAGGTACACCTCGTACTGGGCGGGCAGGTCGGCCTTTAGCTGTTTGAACAGCTTGTTGAGGTCGATGTTCAGCACGATCAGGTCGCTGATGCTGGCGCTGCCGGTATCGCTGGGGCCGGAGATGGTCAGGGTCGGCTTGTCCAGGCCGGAGTGGGCGCCTTGTTCGTGGTTGATCACGATGGGCGACAGGCGCACCTGGCCGGGTTTCAGGTCCAGGGCTTTGAACACGTAGGGGAAGTGGGCTTTCTCTTGCAGTAGCAGGCCTTCAACGCGGGTCAGCTGCTTGCCGTCACGCTCAACGCGTACGCGCTCCTTGCCGTGCTCGGCGAGGCCGATCAGGCGAATCTGCAGGTACTCGGGATGCACCTTGAGCAGGCTGCTGAAGGTGGCCGCCAGTTCGTCGTGCGCCTGCGGGTGGACGATTGGCTGGCCGCTGAGTTGGCGGGTTTGCGGCAGGCTGGCGAGCAGGCGCACATCCTGGCTGGCACTGGCCAGGCTGGCCTGCAGGCTGCGGCCGAGCACTTGGGTGGCGGTCAGCAGGTCGCGCTCGGCGGCATTCAGGAGCATGCTCCGGCTGCTGCTGTAGGAGTAATAGCCGGTCAGGCCGCTGATGAGGATGCCGAACACGGCCAGCAGGCTGGCGAGCTTGAAGCGCATGCTGAAGTTCATGGCGTATCCAGGGCCGGCAGGCTGTCGCCGGAGCGGATGCGGGTCCAGAGGTGCGCGCGGCGGGCGGCGTCCTCGACCGGTTCAAGCCAGACGATTTTGTCCAGGTTGCTGCTTTCGGCGGGGGCTTCCAGGGTATTGGCCAGGCCCTGGCGGCGGCTCAGCTCGCTGCTGATGCGCGGCTCCAGGGTGAAATTGATCCAGTGGTGCGCCAGTTGCGGGTTCTTTGCTCCGCGGCTGATGGCCCAGCAGTCGAGCCAGGCCAGGGCGCCTTCCTTGGGAATCACATAACCCACATCGGCCCCGGCATCCTGCAGCAGCTTGAGCTGCTGGCGGCCATAGTTGGCGTACAGCAGGGCGATCTTGTGCTCGCGAAACAGGCTGACCGATTCTTCCGGCAGGCTGTAGAAGGTCAGTACGTTGCGGCGCAGCTCGATGAGCTTGGCGCTGACGGCGGGGAAGTCCTGGTCGGCAATCTGAAAGGGCGCGCCGCCCTGCAGCAGGCGGGCGATCGAGTAATTGTGACTGCTGCCGTCGTAGGCCAGCACCTTGCCTCGGTAGTGCGGGTCCCAGAGGCTGGCCAGGGAGTCAGGCGGGCGGGAAAACTGCTGGCGATCGTAGATCAGGCCCATTTCCGCATAGGTGTAGGGGATGGCATAGGTGGTCGTGCCCTGGGTGATGCCGGGGATGCTTTGCAGGTTACGAAAGCGCCAGAGCTGGCGCTTGGTATTGGGGATGTCACTGGCTTGCAGCGGCTGCACCAGCTGCTGCTCGATGTAGTGCTGGATCTCCGCCGTGTTGGCGGCAAATACATCGTAGTTACTGCCCTGGTTGGCGCTGAGCTTCTCGCGCAGGCTGTCGTCGCTGCTAACCAGACTGACTTCCACCTTGACCCCGTAGCGCTCGGCAAACTCCTGCACCAGATCGCTGTCGGCATAACCGGGCCAGGTGAGGATGCGCAGGGTTTCCTCGGCCTGCAGCGGTTGGGCCAGCAGGCAGGCCAGTGCGAGGGGGGGCGGCACAGGTATCGAGCAAGGCGGTATGACTGCATGGGCGAAACCAGAAAGAAGCTGTTGCTTGCAGTCTATACGGTGTTTGCGCAGGCAAGACAAGACCGTGCACCTGCGCTGCCAAAAGTGCGTATTGATGGCCGCTGGCGGGGCGTGCTGGTGCGTTGGTATGGCCTGTGAACGGCTGGCTTAGAGCCCGCGTTGCTGCAGCCATGGGCTCGGCAAAATTTTCTTGGCGTGCTAGGTTTTCCGAGTCACTTACTTACTGAGGGGTCGCGTCATGGATGAAGCCACATTAATGGCTGCAGGTACGCAAAAGGTCGACGCCCTGATGGCGTTGGTCACCCAGTACGGCGCGGCCTTTGCCGTAAAAGTGCTGGCGGCGGTGGCGTTTTGGGTGATTGGCCGCTGGCTGATCGGTTTTGCTGTGGGGTTGGTGCAGGGGTCGCTGGGGCGGCAGAAGGTCGACCCGACAGTGCTGCGGTATGTCGGCTCGTTTATCACCGTGACCCTGAATATCCTTCTGGTGATCGGCATTCTGGGCTATCTGGGCGTGCAGACCACCACCTTCGCCGCACTGCTGGCGGCGGTCGGTCTGGCCATCGGCATGGCTTGGTCGGGGCTGCTGGCCAACCTGGCGGCCGGCGGTTTTATCATCGTCTTGCGGCCCTTCAAGGTCGGCGACTTTATCAGCGCGGGCGGCGTCACGGGCACCGTGACCGAGATCGGCCTGTTCGTCACGGCCATCAATACGCCGGACAACGTGCTGACCCTGGTGGGCAACAACAAGATTTTTGCCGACAACATCCAGAACTACAGCCACAACAGCTTTCGCCGGGTGGACCTGCAGGCGCAGTTGTCAGGGGCAGCGGATTACCGGGCGGCGATCGAGGTGTTGAAAGCGCGCATCGCCGCCGTGCCCAACGTGTTGGTTACGCCGGCGGTGGATGTGGAGATTCTGGAGTTCAATCTGCTCGGGCCGGTGCTGGCGGTGCGCCCGTACTGCCATAACGCGCATTACTGGCAGGTGTATTTCGACACCAACAAGGTGCTCAAGGATGCCCTGGGTGATGCCGGCTTCCCGGCGCCGATGCCGACCCAGACGGTGATCATGCAGCAGCCATGAGGTTGGTTGGCGGGCACTGCAAGGGTGCCCGCCAGCGCATCAGAACTTCTCGGCGATGACCCGGAACGGGTAGTTGCTGGTGCTCTTGCCGACTCGGCGTTTCGGCAGCTTGATGGCCTTCTCTTTCGGCAACTCCTCGTACGGCACATGTTCCAGCAGGTGGCTGATGACGTTCAGGCGCACGCGCTTCTTGTCTTCGGAGTTGGCCACAAACCAGGGCGCCCACGAGGTGTCAGAGGCGGCAAACATGTCGTCGCGGGCCTGGGTGTAGTCGTCCCAGCGGTTGTAGGACTTGAGGTCCATGGCCGTCAGCTTCCAGATCTTGCGGCCATCGTGGATGCGGCTTTCCAAGCGGCGGGTTTGTTCTTCTGGGCTGACTTCCAGCCAATACTTGAGCAGGATGATCCCTGAGTCGACGATGCTGCGCTCAAACAGTGGTACGCCCATCAGGAACTTGCTCACCTGTTCGTCGGTGCAAAAGCCCATCACCCGCTCGACGCCGGCGCGGTTGTACCAGCTGCGGTCGAAGATCACCACTTCGCCAGCCGCCGGCAGGTGCTCGACGTAGCGCTGCATGTACATCTGGCTTTTTTGCCGCTCGGTAGGCGCCGGCAGGGCCACCACGCGGAACACCCGCGGGCTGACGCGTTCGGTAATGGCCTTGATGGTGCCGCCCTTGCCGGCGCCATCGCGGCCTTCAAACACCACCACCACTTTCAGGCCCTTGGCCACCACCCATTGCTGCAGTTTCACCAGCTCAACATGCAGGCGCTCCAGCTCCTTGTCGTAGTCCTTGCGGCTGAGTTTTTGTGCAGCCTGCTCGGCGTCGTGTTGCGCCTGCTCGGCTTTCTTGTGCTTGGCCATCTATGCCTCCAGGGCGGGTCAGGGTGGGGCGCTTCGATCTCAAGGTGCTTCAGGGTTGTCGTTGCCCAGCCCACTTGGCCGCAGCGGTCGGCTGCCAGTCGCGCAGTTGCTGCAACAGCGCTTCGGCGTTGCTGCTGCTTTGCAGCATGGCGCGGTGTTCGCTGCGAACAAAGCCTTCGCTCACCAGATGATCGAGGAAAATACACAGCTTGCCGAAGAAGTCGTTGACCTCCAGCAAGCCCAGGGGTTTTTGATGATAGCCAAGCTGGCCCCAGGTCCACACCTCGAAGAGTTCTTCCAGGGTGCCGAGGCCGCCGGGCAGGGCGATAAAGGCGTCGCTGAGTTCGGCCATGCGCGCCTTGCGTGCGTGCATGCCGTCCACCACTTCCAGGCGGGTCAGGCCGCTGTGGCCGATTTCCGAATGCTCCAGGCTCTGCGGGATGATGCCGATCACTTCGCCGCCCGCCGCCAGTGCCGCATCGGCGACGATGCCCATCAAACCCACCGCGCCGCCGCCATAGACCAAGCGGATGCCCTGCTCGGCGAGGGTGCGCCCGAGGGTCACCGCTGCCGCAGCGTGGGCCGGATCATGGCCCGGCCGGGCGCCGCAAAATACACAAATTGAACGCAATGCCATGCTCACCTCCTTGAGCCGTGAACAGGCCGCGCCATGGGCATGGCGGCAGCCTGTGAAGGTGGCAGGTTAACGCCTGGCGCTTTAGCTGGCGAGCAGCCACAGGCCGGCGCCTGCAGTGCTGGCCCCAGCCAGGCGCACCAGGCCGGCCGTGGCCAGTGGCAGGTAACGGGCCAGGGCATAACCGCTGGCATGCAGCAGGGCGGTGGCGGCTACAAAACCGCTGGCGTAGGTCAGCGGGCTGGCTGCACCCGGCAGTTCCAGGCCGTGGGCAACACCGTGGCTCAGGCCAAACAGCGCCGTCAGGCCCAGGGCCACGGCCAATGGCAAGCGCGCCGCCAGTGCCACCAGCAGGCCGAGGGCCAGCACCGAGCCGGCAATCCCGGTTTCCAGCAGTGGCATCTGGGTGCCGGCAAAGCCCAGCAGGCCGCCGAACAGCAGGCTGGCGACAAAGGTCACGGGCAGTGCCCAGCGCGCCTGGCCTTGTTGTTGGGCTGCCCACAGGCCGACGGCGAGCATGGCCAGCAGATGATCGAGGCCGCCGAGCGGGTGGCTGAGGCCGGCCAGCAGGCCGCTGGTCTCATGGCCGGTGTGGGCAAATGCCAGTGCTGGAGTTAACAGCAGGCTAAGGGCCGACAAACTGTTGCGCAGGTTCATGGTGGGTCTCCTTGACGGTTTCAGGCGGCGTTGAGCATGCCGTGGCGTTCGATAAAGGCGATGATCTGCTCCAGCCCCAGGCCGGTTTTCTGGTTGCTGAACACGAATGGCTTGTCGCCACGCATCTTCAGGGTGTCGCGCTCCATCACCTCCAGAGACGCACCCACCAGCGGCGCCAGATCGATCTTGTTGATCACCAGCAGGTCGGATTTGCAGATGCCTGGCCCGCCCTTGCGCGGCAGCTTGTCGCCGGCCGACACGTCGATCACGTACAGGGTCAGGTCCGACAGCTCAGGGCTGAAGGTGGCTGACAGGTTGTCGCCACCGGATTCGACGATGATCAGGTCGAGCCCCGGAAAGCGCCGATTGAGCTGGTCGACTGCCTCCAGGTTGATCGAGGCGTCCTCGCGGATTGCCGTGTGCGGGCAGCCGCCGGTTTCCACGCCGATGATCCGCTCCGGGGCCAGGGCTTCATTGCGCACCAGAAACTGCGCGTCTTCCTGGGTGTAGATATCGTTGGTGACCACGGCCAGGTTGTAGCGCTCGCGCAGGGCCAGGCACAGGGCCAGGGTCAGGGCGGTCTTGCCGGAGCCGACCGGGCCGCCGATGCCAATGCGCAGGGGTTGGCTGTTCATGGTTGCGTCTTCCTTATCATCAAGAACGAAATAAACGGCTGTACTGGCGCTCGTGCGCCATGCTCGTCAGGGCCAGGCCGAAGGCGGCGCTGCCCCACTGCTGTGGGTCCAGGCTGCTGGCTTGTTGCTGAGCGCTTTGCAGCGCAGGTAGCAGTTGTGAGGTGAGGCGTTGGGCGGCTTGCTGGCCGAGCGGCAGGGTCTTCATCAGCACCGCCAGTTGGTTTTCCAGCCAGCCCCACAGCCAGGCGGCCAGGGCATCCTGCGGGCTGATCTGCCAGGCACGGGCGGCCAGGGCCCAGGTCACCGCCAGTCCGGGTTCGCTGAGGCTGGTCAGGCAGCTGCGGGCGTCGTCATCCAGTTCCGGCAGGCCTTGCAGCAGTTGCTGCAGGGAGTAGCCCATTTGCCGGCTTTCCTGCTGTAGCTCGCGGGTTTCGCGGCTGGCCCGCTGTTGTTCGGCCAGGCTGCGCAGTTGCCCCCAGTCCTCGCTGGCGGCGGCTTGGCAATGGGCGAGTAGCAGCGGCGCCTCGAAGCGCGCCAGGTTGAGCAGTAGTTGGTCGCTGATCCAGCGCTGGGCGCTTTCTGCGTTAGCGACCAGGCCCTGTTCCACGGCCATTTCCAGCCCCTGGGAATAGCTGTAGCCGCCGATTGGCAGCTGTGGGCTGGCCAGCCGGAGAAGCTGCCACGCTGGGTTCACGTGCGCACACCGAACTGATGCAGGCGTGGCGCATAGCTGAACTCGGCATCGCCGGCATGGGAGTGATGATGGCCGCCGCCGTAGGCGCCTTGCTCGGGTTGATAGGGCGCCTCGATCAACTCCACGCAGGCGCCCAGTTGTTCGAGCATGGCCTTGAGCACGTAGTCATCGGGCAGCCGCAGCCAGCCATCGCCCAGTTGCAGGGCCACATGACGGTTGCCCAGGTGATAGGCGGCGCGGGTCAGTTCGAAGGCGTTGGCGCAGGTCACGTGCAGCAGCGCTTCGGGCCGGGCGCAGACGCGCACGACGCGGCCGTCCAGCGCTTGCAGGCAGTCGCCCTGTTGCAGCGCGGGCTGACCGCGTTCGAGAAACAGGCCGACGTCTTCGCCGGTGGTGGTAAAGCAGCGCAGGCGACTCTTGCTGCGGGCCTCGAAGTTCAGCAGCAGCTCAGCGTCCCAGTGCTCCTGGGCTTGAATGCGGTGGTGGATGACCAGCATGACGACATTCCGACAAGGTGAATGTCACTGGCAAAGCAAGGGTGGTGCCAAGCGCCCTATAAGTGTGCAAGGCCACGTTGGGCGGCGGTGTGCATCAGCTTGGGTAGATCGGTCGGATTTATTTGGTGCGCGCTTGAGGCTCTTGCACCGCTGCGGTGCCTGTCTCGCCCTCTGGCTTGCCCAGGCCTTGCCAGTGCTTGCCGCCGATCATGATAAAGCGCAGTTGCTGGGTGATTTTGGCTTGTGCGGTCAGGTGTGCTGGCAGGGACTCGGCCGGTGGGTCGATGAGTTCCGGTAGGGTGGCGAACACGGTTTTCACCACCAGATCGGCCACCACATCCATGGCCGCGTCATCCAGATGCGGCATGCGATTCATCAGTTTCAGGTCGGCCGCCAGGTCATCGGTGATGCGCTGACGCAGGTCCGTGAGGATCTGCCGCACTGGCTGCGAGCCACCGTACTGTTCGCGGGCCAAGAACAGAAACTGGGCGCGGTTGGCGGCCACCGAATCGAGAAAGATGCGCGTGCTGGCTTCGATCATGCCGCCCAGCTCGAATTCATTGCGGCGTACCTGGCGCAGGGTTTCGCGAAAGGTCTCGCCGACCTCGGCCACCAGGGCGAGACCCAGCTCGTCCATGTCATGGAAGTGCCGGTAGAACGCGGTGGGCACGATGCCGGCGGTGCGGGTCACCTCGCGCAGGCTCAGGCTGCCGAAGCCACGGCCGCCGTCCATCAAGGTACGGGCAGCCGCCATCAAGGCCTGGCGGGTTTGCTGTTTTTGGGCGGCGCGGGGGGAAGACATGGCGGCACAGCATCCTGGGTAACGGCCTGCACTTTAACAAAAGCTGTCTGGCGGCGTCGAACCCATAGGCGACCGTTCGGCGATTCAAGTGAACAAGTGTTGACTGAATCTTTGGGCTTCTGGCATCTTGGTGAACAATTGTTCACTGAGATTAAGCCCATGGCCCTGATTCCCTTTGCCTGGATGCGCGCCAGTGCGGCGCTGTTGCAGCCCTTGCGGCGGCTGAGCGCCACGGCCTGGCTGCGCGAAGCGGATGTCGATTTGCTCCTGCAGGCCCTGCACCCGGCCTGGCGCCTGAACCGCGTGATGGCCCAGGTTGAGGCGCGCGAGTGGGTGGCCGAAGACATGCTGGCCCTGACCTTGCGCTGCAACGGCAACGCCCGTGGCTGGCGGGCCGGCCAGCATGTGCAGCTGTACATGCCGCACGAGGGCACGCGCCTGAGCCGCAGCTACAGCCTGACCGCCGTGCACGGCGATGGCCGTATCGAGTTGGCGATCAAGCGTCAGCCCGGCGGGCGCTTGTCTAACCAATTGCTCGACCATCTGCCGGTGGGCCAGGTGCTGGAGCTGGGGCAGGCCGACGGCAGCCTGTATTGGCCGGCGAGCCGTGATGGCGTGCTGTTGCTGGCCGCCGGCAGCGGCATCACGCCGTTGTTGGGTTTGTTACGGCAAGCCCTGAGTCAGGGTTTCACGGCACCGATTACCCTGCTGCACTACGTGCGCCAGCGCAGTCAGCGGGCCTTCAACCGCGAGTTGCAGACCCTGATGAGCCAGTACCCGAACCTGCAGGTGCGCTGGGCCATCAGTGGCGAGCTGGCGGCCCAGGCCGATGAACTTAGCGGGCGCTTTCAGCCGGCCCACCTGCACGCTTTGCCGGGCAGCAGCCTGCTGGTCTGCGGCCCCCATGGCTTTGTCGCCAGCGTGCGCGAACAGTGGGCGGGCGAGGTGCAGGCGGAAGCCTTCAGCCTGCCGCCGGCCGAGGCGAGCGCCAGTACGGCGCCGCTGCAGCTGCAGTTCGCGCGCAGCCAACTGGCGGTCACGGGCGACAGCGCGAGCAGCCTGTTGCAGCAAGCCGAGGCCCATGGCCTGCGGCCTGTGCATGGCTGTCGTCAGGGCATCTGCACCCGCTGCACCTGCACCTTGCTCAGCGGCACGGTGCGCGACCTGCGCAACGGCCAACTGCAGCACGAGCCCGGCCAACCCATCCGCATCTGCGTCAGCGTCCCCCAGGGCGATGTCGTGGTCGATCTGTGAAGGAGTCCGCCATGCGCGAAGACCGTCAATTATCCCCGGCCGAGCAGGATGCTTTCGGCGCCGAGCTGGATGCCCTGCGCAACCGCACCCTGGCCGATCTCGGCGCGGCCGATGCGCGCTATATCCGCCGTATTCGCCGTGCTACTCGGCTCAGTGCCTTAGCCGGCCGACTGTTGCTGCTGGCCGGCTGGTTTCCGCCGACCTGGCTGCTCGGCAGCCTCCTGCTGGGGCTGGCCAAGATCCTCGACAACATGGAGCTGGGCCACAACGTCATGCACGGCCAGTACGACTGGATGAACGATCCTGAGCTGAGCGGGCGCACCTTCGAGTGGGACATCGCCGGCCCCGGTGATTTCTGGCGGCACACCCACAACCATATCCACCACACCTACACCAATGTGCTGGGCATGGACGATGACATCGGCTACGGCGTGGTGCGCCTGTTCCCGGAGCAGCGCTGGAAGCCGTATTACCGCTGGCAGCCGCTGTGGGTGACGATCCAGGCGTTGTTGTTTCAGTACTCGGTGGCGGTGCAACACCTGCGTCTTGATCAGTACTTCAAGGGGCGCATGAGCCGTGAAGAATTGCGCCCGCTGCTCAAGCAGTTCAACGGCAAGATCGCCCGCCAGTGGGCCAAGGATTACCTGTTCTTCCCGTTGCTGGCGCTGCTGCTGGGGGCCAATGCCCTGGCGGTGCTGGCCGGTAACGTGGTGGCCAATCTGATCCGTAACCTGTGGACCTTTGCCATCATCTTCTGCGGCCACTTCACCGAACAGGCGGCGGTGTTCCCGGCCAGCGTGCTGGAGGGTGAAAGCCGTGGCCACTGGTACCTGCGGCAGATGCGCGGCTCCAGCAACCTGGAAGGTGGCCGGCTGTTTCATATCCTCACCGGCAACCTCAGCCACCAGATCGAACACCACCTGTTCCCCGACCTGCCGGCCCGCCGCTATGCCGAGCTGGCCGTACAGGTACGCGAGATCGCCCAGCGCTACGGCCAGACCTACAACAGCGGCAGCTTTGCCGCGCAGTTCGGTTCGGTGCTCAAACGCATCTGGGTCTATCGCCTGCCGAATGCTGTTTGATCGGGCGTAGGTTGTGATGATTTAGGGCTTCGCGGTCAAGACCGCTCCCACACGTTGTCAGGCGCCTCGGTCCCGTCAGGAGGCCGAGTGGAGGTGCTGTGTAGCCATGGTCCCGTGGGAGCGGTCTTGACCGCGAAGTGTTTAACCCGCGGCTATCAGTGACTCGCCGCAATCGCCACCGCCGCGGCGGCGGTGCGGGTTTCTACGCCGAGTTTTACGTACACGTGCTCCAGGTGTTTGTTCACCGTGCGTGGGCTGAGGCCGAGGATGTCGCCGATGTCGCGGTTGGTCTTGCCGCAGGCCACCCATTGCAGCACTTCCACTTCCCGCTCGGTGAGCAGGTAACGGCTGCTCAGCGCCGCCTGGGTTTGCGCGGCGCTCAGTTGCGGGCGCTCGGCCGGTAATTCACGGGCCGCGCGCAGGCTGCGAGCGGTGCGCAGGTGGGCGGCGACGCGGGCCAGCACTTCGTCGGTGCGGATCGGTTTGGTCACGTAGTCGATACCGCCGGCGGCAAAGCCTTCGACCACATGTTCGCTGTCGCTCAGGGCGGTCATAAACAGCACCGGAATGTCCGCCAGCTCGGCCTGGGCTTTGATCCGCCGGCAGGTTTCGAAGCCGTCGATGCCCGGCATCATGGCGTCCAGCAGGACCACGTCGGGGCGGCGGCGGTGCATGCGTTCCAGGGCGCTGGTGCCGTCCATGGCCACCAGCACCATATAGCCGGCCAGGTCGAGGGCGTCCGAGAGTACGGCCAGGTTGTCCGGGGTGTCGTCAACGATCAGCACAATGCCTTGTTCGATCGGGGCGATGGCGGTAATGGCGGCAGTCATGGCGTGTCCTTGGGTTATTCCGTGCTGATGGGGCGCCCGGCGTGGTGCAGGGCGTCCTTCAGGCGGCGGTTGAAATCGTTCAGTTGGAAGCGTTTGACCTGGCCACGCAGGCTCTGCACGTAGCTGGCGCTCTGCGGTTCGTGCTGCTCCAGCCAGTCGAGTTTTTCCAGAATGCCTTTGACGTAACCCAGCTCGCCCAACTCGTAGAGGGCATTGAGGGCGGCCACCGACGGCGCAATCAGCGGCGCCAGCGGGCCGGGCAGCGGTTCGGCGCGTTTGAGCCATTGCAGCTGCAGGTGGGTTTTGATCTTGTCCAGCAGTGCCGGGATATACACCGGCTTGGCCAGGTAGTCGTTGCACTCGGCCTCGACGCTGCGTTCGCGGTCGTCGGCAAAGGCGTTGGCCGAGACCACGATGATCGGCGCCTGCGACAGCGCGTTGCGGCGGATCAGGTGGCTGGTTTGCCAGCCGTCCATCTGCGGCATGGCCAGGTCCATGAGGATCAGGTCGGGCTGGCGCTCGGCCACCAGGCGCACGGCCTCCAGGCCGTTACCGGCCTGCAGCACCTGAAAACCCAGAGGCTCGAGCATGCCGGCGAGTACCTGGCGGTGCTGCTGGTGGTCGTCGACCACCAGAATCAGCTGGCGGCGGCCCTGGTAGCCGATGATGTTGTGCTCCACATGCACCACCGCCTGCGGCACCCGCACCTCGGAGAGAAACAGCCGCACCTGAAACTGGGTGCCCTGGCCGGGCTGGCTCTTCACCGAAAGTTCGCCGCCCATCAGTGAGATCAGCAGCTTGGTGATGGTCAGGCCGAGGCCGACGCCGTTGTCCTGGCGCAGCGGGTCGCCGCGTTCGAACGGCTGGAAGATGCGCTCCAGCTGCGCCTCGGGGATGCCGATGCCGCTGTCGCTGATCTCGAAGGTGGCCGTCTCGCGGGCATAGCTGACGCGCAGGCCGACGATGCCCTGCTCGGTGTAGCGCACGGCATTGCCGAGCAGGTTGATCAGGATCTGGCGGATGCGTTTCTCGTCGCCGCGTACCACTGCGGGCATCCGCCCTTGCAACTCGAAGTGAAAACGCAGGCCCTTCTCTTCGGCCTGCGGGCTGAACATCCGCTGCAACTGCTGGAGGAACTCCGGGAAGGGGATTTCGCTGGGCTCCAGATTGAGCTTGCCGACCTCGATCTTGGCCACGTCGAGCAGGCCGTCGATCAGCGACAGCAGGTGCGAGCCGCTGCGCAGAATCGTCGCCAGGGCGTCCTGCTGTTGCGGTGGGGTGGCGGCATCGCGCTGCAGAATCTGGGTGTAGCCGAGCATGCTGTTGAGCGGTGTGCGCAGCTCGTGGGACAGGCCGGTGACGTAGCGACTCTTGGCCGCGTTGGCGGCTTCGGAGGCTTCCTTGGCTTTTTGCAGCTCCTCGTCGGTGCGTTGGTGCGCTTCGATTTCCTGCATCAGCAGATGGGTCTGGCGGCTCGATTCCTCCTGCGCCACGTGCCGGCTTTCGCGGGTCAGCACAATCCACCAGGCGAGCACGGCGGCAAACATCGAGAGGGTCAAAAAGGCCTTGAGGAACGCCAGGTACAAGGTCTGCACCGCATCGCCGGCATTCTCGCCGAGGCCCTGGGCAACCTGGCTGTAGATCAGCGCGAAGGCGCAGAACAACAGGCTGACGATGACCGTCAGTACTCCCAGGTAATGGGCCAGGCGGGTGTGCAGGCGCGGGATGCTGGCGTTGGGCAGCACCCAGCGAACCAAGTCGTCGAACTGCTCGGCCAGCCGCGCCCGTGGTTTACACAGGTCGTTGCAGCGCGCATCCAGCGAACAACACAGCGAACAGATTGGTGCGCCGTAGGCGGGGCAGAAGGCCATGTCTTCCACCTCAAAGCCATTGCTGCACAGCACGCAGGCAATCTTTTTCTGCTGCATGTGCGGGTAGAGCAACTCGCTCGGGCTCTGCCGGGCAATGTAGAAACGCCCGCGGGTGAGCACGGCCAACAGCGGAGCAATGAGCAGCGCCGAACCGAGGGCGACCAGCGGCGAGGCGGCCTGGGCCAGTTCGCCGAACAGCCCGCCGTGGGCCAGCACCGACAGCAGCGAGGCGCTGAGCATGGCGCCAACCCCCACCGGGTTGATGTCGTACAGGTGCGCGCGCTTGAACTCGATATAGGAGGGCGACAGGCCCAGGGGTTTGTTGATCACCAGGTCGGCCACCAGGGCGCCGATCCAGGCGATGGCGATATTGGCGTACAGGCCGAGGACCTGTTCGATCACGTCGAATACGCCCAGCTCCATCAGCATCAGGGCGATGGCGACGTTGAACACCAGCCACACCACGCGGCCCGGATGGCTGTGGGTGACGCGGGCAAAGAAGTTCGACCAGGCCAGGGAGCCGGCATAGGCGTTGGTCAGGTTGATTTTGATCTGCGAGACGATGACGAACAGCACCATCGCCCCCAGCGCCCACTCCGGCGAGGAGAACACATAGCTGTAAGCCACCAGGTACATCTGCGTGGGCTCGGCGGCGCGCTCCATGGGGATTTCGTGCTGCAGGGCGAGAAACGCCAGGAAGGCGCCGCCGAGCATTTTCAGCGCGCCGGGGATGATCCAGCCGGGGCCGGCCATCAGCATCGCCGCCCACCAGCGCTTGCGGTTGGCGCGGGTTTTTTCCGGCAGAAAGCGCAGGTAGTCGACCTGTTCGCCAATCTGCGTCACCAGCGCCAGGGCCACGGTACAGGCGGCGCCGAACGACAGCAGGTCGAAGCTGCCACCTTCGCCTTCCCGGCCGGCAAAGCTGGGCAGGTCGCTCAGGGCCTGCGGGTTCTTGATGATCACAAACACGTACGGCAGCAACAGCAGTAGCAGCCACACCGGCTGGCTCCAGACCTGCAGGCGATTGATCAGGGTGATGCCATAGGTCACCAGGGGAATGATCAGGATCGAACAAAGCACATAGGCCAGCGCCAGCGGAATTTCGAAATACAGCTCCAGGGCCAGGGCCATGATCGCCGCTTCGAGGGCAAAGAACAGGAAGGTGAAACTGGCGTAGATCAGCGAGGTGATGGTCGAGCCGATATAGCCAAAGCCGGCGCCGCGGGTCAGCAGGTCCATGTCCACGCCGTAGCGCGCGGCGTAGTAACTGATGGGCAGGCCGGTGAGGAAGATGATCAGGCTCACCGCCAGAATCGCCCACAGGGTATTGGTGAAGCCATAGCTCAGGGCCAGGGCGCCGCCGATGGCCTCCAGGGCCAGAAACGACACGGCGCCCAGGGCGGTGTTGGCGATGCGCAGCTCCGACCACTTGCGAAACGACTTGGGCGTGAAACGCAGGGCGTAATCTTCCAAGGTCTCGTCGGCGACCCAGCGGTTGTAGTCGCGGCGGATCTTGGCAATCCGTTGCGTGCCGTTGCTCAGCATGAAGGTGATCCTGGCGAGTAGATACAAGGCGCGCTGCAACATCCATGCCCCAAACTGGACGCCTGCAGTGGCGCGGGTTGGCGCCAGTTGTCGGGCGGGTTGCGGGCGCGCTATGCACCAAGCTGGTGCGCGCGTCCCTACGTCAGATGACGTATGCCGTTACGTCAATCTGCGTATACCCCGGCGCCCCTGGCAAACGCATCCTTGCTGCGAAGCCGATCCGCACCCATCAGGGCCGCCGGTGAGGATAACCAGCAGAGGAGCAAGACCATGGATTCACAACTGACGGGTGCGAAACGCTTACTTCCCCGCCGGCTGGCGCTAGGTGCCGCGGCACTCTCGTTGCTGGCGGCCAGTGTGTTCAGCCAGAGCGTACTGGCGGACGCGGCCAACACCACCGGCCTGGCCATTACTGATACCGAAGTGACGGTCGGCCAGCTGCACTCGGCCACCGGCACCATGGCTATTTCGGAAACCGGCTCGATCCAGGCCGAGCGCCTGGCCATCGAGCAGATCAACGCCAGCGGCGGCATCCTCGGTCGGCAGATCAAGGTGATCCAGGAAGACGGCGCCTCCGATTGGCCAACCTTCGCCGAGAAGGCGAAAAAACTGCTGGTCGGTGACAAGGTTGCCACCGTGTTCGGCTGCTGGACCTCGGCCTCGCGCAAAGCGGTACTGCCGGTGTTCGAGAAGGAAAACGGCCTGCTCTACTACCCGACCTTCTACGAGGGCTTGGAGCAGTCGAAGAACGTCATCTACACCGGCCAGGAAGCCACCCAGCAGATTCTGGCCGGCCTCGACTGGATCGCCAAAGAGAAGGGCGCCAAGAGCTTCTACCTGATCGGCTCGGACTACATCTGGCCGCGCACCTCGATGAAAATCGCCCGCAAGCACATTGAAAACGTGCTCGGCGGCAAGGTCGTGGGCGAGGACTACTACCCGCTGGGCAACACCCAGTTCGGCTCGCTGATCAACAAGGTCAAACTGAAAAAGCCTGACGTGGTGTTCACCGCCGTGGTCGGTGGTTCCAACGTGGCCTTCTACAAGCAGATGAAAGCCGCTGGCGTCACCGCGAAGAAACAAAACGTGCTGACCCTGTCGGTGACCGAGGATGAATTGCTCGGCATTGGTGGCGAGAACATGGAAGGTTTCTACGCCTCGATGAAGTACTTCCAGAGCCTCGACAACCCCAACAACAAAGCCTTCGTTGAAGCCTTCAAAGCCAAGTACGGCAAAGACTCGGTGATCGGCGACGTGACCCAAGCCGCCTACCTCGGCCCATGGTTGTGGAAAGCCGCGGTGGAAAAAGCCGGCAGCTTTGACGTCGATAAAGTGGTTGCCGCTTCCCCTGGTATCGAGCTGAACACCGCCCCTGAAGGCTACGTCAAAGTCCACGACAACCATCACCTGTGGAGCAAGACCCGCATCGGCGAAGTGCTGCCAACCGGTCAATTCAAAGTGGTGTACGAGTCGGGCCTGATCGAGCCGAACCCGTTCCCTAAAGGCTACCAGTAACCTCCGTTTACCTCCGCGACTCATATGGGTCGCGGGGGTTTTAAACCTTCCTCTCGCCAGGAGAGCAGCATCATGGAATGGCTATCGGAATTTGGTGCCATCGCGGCCATGCAGGGTTTCAACGGTCTGTCCGTGTTCTGCGTGTTGCTGCTGATGGCGTTGGGGCTGGCGATTATTTTCGGCCAGATGGGCGTGATCAACATGGCCCACGGTGAGTTCCTCACCATTGGTGCCTACACCACCTACGTGCTGTCGAGCTTGACCGAGCAATACGCGCCCGGTTTCCAGCCGTACTACTTTTTTCTCGCCATTGTCCTGTCGTTCCTGATTGCCGGGGCGATTGGCTGGCTCGCCGAATGGGCGATGATCAGCAAGCTGTACCAGCGACCGCTGGACACCTTGCTGGCGACCTGGGGCTTGTCGCTGGTGATGCAGCAGGCGTTCCGTTCGATCTTCGGTGCACGGGAAGTCAGCGCCACCTTGCCGGACTGGCTGATGGGTTCGTGGAACCCCAGCGAAAACGTCGACATCCCCCTTAACGGCCTGTTCGTGATGGCCCTGACCTTTGTCCTCACCTCGACCATCTTCCTCATGCTCTACCGCTCGCGCTGGGGCTTGCAGGTGCGCGCCACCATGCAGAACCGGGTGATGAGCCGCGCCGTGGGGATCAACACCAAGAAGGTCGACCGCATGACCTTCGCCCTTGGCTGTGGCGTGGCCGGTGTGGCCGGTGCGGCGTTCACCACCATCGGCTCCACCGGGCCGACGGCCGGCTCGCTGTACATCGTCGACACCTTCCTGGTGGTGGTGTTCGGCGGCGCGTCGAGTTTGTTCGGCACCATTGCCTCGGCCTTTGCGATTGCCCAGACACAGTCGATCTCGGAGTTCTTCATGAGCGGCTCGATGGCCAAGGTGCTGACGCTGTCGACAGTGATTGTGATCCTGATGCTGCGCCCGCAAGGGTTGTTCTCCATCAAAGTGCGTAAGTAAGGGGACGGCTGATGAACCCGACACTGAATAAATTTATCGGCGGCAAGCAGGGGGCGATTGGCCTGCTGGTGCTGGCCGTGCTGATCCTGGTGGTGTTCCCGCTGGCGCTGGATGCCTTTCGCCTGAACATGGTCGGCAAGTACCTGACCTACGCCTTCGTCGCGGTGGGGCTGGTGCTGTGCTGGGGCTATGGCGGCATTCTCAGCCTTGGCCAGGGGGTGTTCTTTGGCCTCGGCGGCTACTGCATGGCGATGTTTCTCAAGCTTGAAGCCTCCGACCCGGAAAGCACCAAGATCCAGTCCACCCCCGGTATTCCGGACTTTATGGACTGGAACCAGATCACCGAACTGCCGCTGCTCTGGCAGCCATTCCACAGCTTCAGCTTCACCCTGCTGGCGGTGATCGCGGTGCCGGTGATCTTGGCCCTGATCATTGGCGTGGCGATGTTCAAGCGCCGCGTCGGCGACGTGTACTTCTCCATCGTCACCCAGGCGATTGCGCTGATCCTCACCGTCCTGATCATCGGCCAGCAAGGCCTGACCGGCGGCGTCAACGGCATCACCGACCTGAAGACCTTGCTGGGTTGGGACATCCGCGACGACAGCTCGAAGATGATCCTCTACTTCATCAACGCTTTGCTGTTGTTCGCCTGCATCCTGCTCGGCCGCTTCATCCTCTCGTCCAAGCTCGGCCGCCTGCTGATGGCCATGCGCGACAAGGAAGAACGGGTGCGCTTCTCCGGCTACGACGTGGCCAGTTTCAAGATCTTCGTCTACTGCGTGGCAGCGGCGTTCTCGGCCATTGGCGGGGCCATGTTCAGCCTGCAGGTGGGCTTTATGTCGCCCAGCTTCGTCGGCATCGTGCCGTCGATCGAGATGGTCATTTTTGCGGCGGTCGGCGGGCGCATGTCGCTGCTCGGCGCGGTGTATGGCGCGCTGCTGGTCAACTACGGCAAGACCTACTTTTCCGAGACCTTCCCTGAGCTGTGGCTGTACCTGATGGGTGGCCTGTTTATCGCCGTGGTCATGTACTTCCCCAACGGCCTGGCCGGCGTCTGGGAAAGCCACGGGCGCAAGCACCTGGAGAAATTGCTGCAACGTTTTGAGCGCAAGTCGGTCGCCCCGGTTGCGGCGGTTAGCCCGGTCACGGCGCCTGCCCCTGAAGCCAAACAACTGGAGACCACGCTATGACAACCACAGGTTTTCAGATGCCCAAACCGGTGCTGGCCATTGAGGGCCTGACCGTTTCCTTCGACGGCTTCAAGGCGGTCGATGACCTCAACCTGTATATCGACCGCAATGAAGTGCGCGTGGTGATCGGCCCCAACGGTGCCGGCAAGACCACGGTGCTCGACCTGATTTGCGGCAAGACCAAATCCACCACCGGCAGCATCCAGTTCGAGGGCCGGGAGCTGACCAAGATGCGTGAGTTCGACATCGTCCGTGCCGGCGTCGGGCGCAAGTTTCAGAACCCGTCGATCTACGAAAACCTGACGGTGTTCGAGAACCTGGAAATGTCCTTTCCCAAGGGCCGCAACGTGTTCGGCGCGCTGTTTTTCCAGCGCACCGCCGAGGTGGTTGCACGGGTTGAGGAAGTGGCGGCGGAGATCTTTCTCGGCGACCTGCTGCAGCAACAGGCCGACTTGCTGTCCCACGGCCAGAAGCAGTGGCTGGAGATCGGCATGCTGCTGATGCAAGACCCGGCGCTGCTGATGCTCGACGAGCCGGTGGCCGGCATGAGCGTCAACGAGCGGGTGCAGACCGCCGACCTGCTCCAACGCATCAGCCAGGGCCGTTCGGTGCTGGTGATCGAGCACGATATGGAGTTTGTCAAAAGCATCGCCCACAAGGTCACGGTGCTGCACCAGGGCAAGGTGCTGGCCGAGGGCAGCATGGAGTCGGTGCAGAGCAATCCCAAAGTGATCGAAGTGTATCTGGGCCATTAAGGAGCGACGCCATGTTCACGATTTCCAACCTCGCCTCCGGCTATGGCCAGAGTCAGATTCTGCATGACCTCAACCTCAACGTGGCCAAGCGCGAGATCGTCGCGGTGATGGGCCGTAACGGCATGGGCAAGACCACCTTGTTCAAGAGCCTGATGGGCATCCTGCCGCAATGGGGCGGGCAGATCAGTGTCGACGGCTGCGATGTGTCCAAGCTGGAAACCCACCAGCGGGTGGCCAGCGGCATCGCCTATGTACCCCAGGGGCGGATGATTTTTCCGAGCATGAGCGTGCTGGAAAATATCCAGACCGGCCTGCCGGCCTCGGCCCGTGGCCAGGTGCCGGAAGACCTTTACGCGCTGTTCCCGGTGCTCTTCGACATGCGTGCGCGCAAGGGCGGCAACCTCTCCGGCGGTCAGCAACAACAGCTGGCGATTGCCCGCGCCCTGGCGACCAACCCCAAGGTGCTGCTGCTCGATGAACCCACCGAGGGCATTCAGCCGTCGATCATCAAGGACCTGGCGCGCACCCTGAAAGAGATCCGCAACCTGCGTGACCTGACCATCGTGGTGTCCGAGCAGGTGCTGTCGTTCACCATGGAAATCGCCGACCGCTTCCTGGTGATCGAGAAGGGCAAGTTCGTGGTCGAGGAGAGCCGCGACAAGGTCGACGAGGCGAGCATCAGTCGCTATTTGTCGGTGTAATGGCTCAGCCTGCGTAGCCCGGATGCAATCCGGGGCGGGTATACGATTTGCCCCGGATTGCATCCGGGCTACGGCATCATTTTCCTGTTTTACGGCTGGCGTGTTCTTCATGCGTCGGCCGCTTTTTCGTGCCCCTGAAAACAGCTGAAAGCCCCGCCATTACTGAGTTTCCGGCATACGTCATTCAGCGTATTTCCTCCCGCCGGGCATCGTTCAAGACTAGCTCCGTACTCCGGCGCCGTGGCGCCAAGTCTCCCTCAATGGTCCCAGGAGCTTTGTCATGACCGATACCCTGATCAAGGTCGACCTCAACCAGGCCGCCACCGAAAACGAGCAGATCCACAACCGCTGGCACCCGGACATTCCGATGGCCTGCTGGGTCAAGCCGGGCGACGATTTCATCCTCGAAACCTACGACTGGACCGCCGGCGCGATCAAGAACAACGACGACGCCAGCGACGTGCGCGACGTTGACCTGTCCACCGTGCACTACCTGTCCGGCCCGGTTGGTGTGCATGGCGCCGAGCCCGGCGACCTGCTGGTGGTCGACCTGCTCGACATCGGCGCCAAGGCCGAGTCGCAGTGGGGCTTCAACGGCTTCTTCTCCAAGCAGAACGGCGGCGGCTTTCTTACCGACCACTTCCCGCTGGCGCAGAAGGCCATCTGGGACTTCAAAGGCATGTTCACCAGCAGCCGGCACATTCCTGGGGTGAACTTCGCCGGGTTGATCCACCCCGGTCTGATCGGCTGCCTGCCGGACCACAAGATGCTGGCCGACTGGAACAAGCGCGAGCAGGAGCTGATCGACACCAACCCGACTCGCGTACCACCCCTGGCCAACGCACCGATGGCGCCGACCGCGCACATGGGCAAGATGAAGGGCGAGGCCCGCGACCTGGCCGCGCTGACCGGCGCGCGCACCGTGCCACCGCGTGAGCATGGCGGTAACTGCGACATCAAGGATTTGTCCCGCGGCTCGAAGATCTTCTTCCCGGTGTATGTGAACGGCGCCGGGCTGTCGGTGGGTGACCTGCACTTCAGCCAGGGCGATGGCGAAATCACCTTCTGCGGCGCCATCGAAATGGCCGGCTGGGTGCACATGAAGGTCGAGCTGATCAAAGGCGGCATGGCCAAGTACGGGATCAAAAACCCGGTGTTCAAACCCAGCCCCATCACGCCCAACTACAAGAACTACCTGATCTTCGAAGGCATCTCGGTGGACGAGGCCGGCAAGCAGCACTACCTGGACGTCAACATCGCCTACAAACAGGCCTGCTTGAATGCCATCAACTACCTGACCAAGTTCGGCTACTCGCCGGCCCAGGGCTATGCGCTGCTCGGCTCGGCGCCGGTGCAGGGGCATATCAGCGGCGTGGTCGACATCCCCAACGCCTGCGCCACCTTGTGGTTGCCGACGGAGATCTTCGACTTCGACATCAACCCCAACGCCAACGGCCCGACCAAGTTCCTCGACGGCAGCATCGACCTGCCCATCGCATTTGATAAGTGACACGGACCCACCCTCTCCCGACGGGAGAGGGTGCTTGTTACCGCGTGCGAGGAACCTGAAGATGCCGATTTATGAATATGACTGCGCTGACTGTGGGGACTTCACCCAGTTGCGGCCCATGGCCGACCGCGACCAGGCCTGCGCCTGTCCTTACTGCGGTGGCGTCAGCCAGCGGGTGATTCTTTCCGCGCCCGGCCTGGCGACCATGGCCGGCAGCCAGCGCCGCGCCCATGCCGCCAACGAGCGCAGTGCCAACGCGCCACAGACGGTCGAGGAATACGCCAGCAAACGCAAACACCCCAGTGGTTGCAGCTGTTGCGGGCCGAGCAAACCGCTGGCGCCGAGCAAAGCCAATCCCCATGCGATGAAGGGCAAGATGAGTGGCCGACCCTGGATGATCAGCCACTGAATGCCGCTAGTTTTTCCAGATGATCGGCACGGCCAGCAGCGCCATACCGATCACCCAGATCAGCCACACATCGCTGACCAGATAGGAGTACCCCAACAACGCCAGACCGCTGAAGAACGCGGCCTGGCGTTGTTGCTTCTTGCCGTACATGAGATAGCCGACGCCAATCGAGCTGAACAACAGGCCGCTGAGCAGGGTTGCCGTGTCCATGTCTGCCTTCTGCTTACTGCGGGTTGGCCAGCTCTTGTTGCAGGCGTTGCTGATTCAACGCATTGGCCTGGTTGATCTGCTCTTGCAGCTGTTTGGCCTGCTCTTGCAGTTGCTGCGCTTGCTTGGCTTGCAGGCTGGCGCTGGTGGCGGTTTCGCCCAGGCCGCAGGCGCTCAGGCTGATTACGGTAAACAGGCCAAGGCTGAGGCGTAAAAGGGACATGGGGCGCTCCGCAGGATGGGATTACAGGCGCCAGATTAACAGCCGCGAGGAGCGCCAGTCGTGCAGCTCAATCAACTGATCGGGCGCTACGTCGGGAATCGCGAAGGTGTTGCTGATCAGCAGCGCGCCTGGGCTCATTTCGCCGCGGGCCTTGGCCCACAAACGCGGCATCGGCGCTGGCGAGAGGAAGCAATAGACCACGTCAAAGCCGTCCAGCGGTTGCTGCCAGAGGTTGCGGTAGCGGATCTGGCAATTGGGTCGCAGCAGGCAGCGTAACCAGGCCAGGAGGAACACCAGTGGCGCGGTTTCCACCCCGACGAAGTGCGCCTGCGGGTAACGCCGCGACAGCTGATACAGGCTGCCAGCCAGGCCGCAGCCGAGGTCGATAAAACGCAAGTTGGCCGGCAGCGGTTGCAGCAGTTGTTCCAGCTCAGCGATGGTTTTTTGCCCGCTCAGGTACAGCGGCACCCGCTCACGCAGGCTGTTCCAGTTCAGCAGCAACAGCAGCACAAAGGCGCCGAGCAACAGCATCGGCGGCAGTTGTTGACCATTGAGGACCAGCAGGGCGGGAACGAACAGCAGGTTGATCGGCAGCCACCAGGACGACAAGCCCAAGCGCTGGCCGAGCAAGGCCGCCAGCAACCCTTGCAGCAACCCGGCACCGAGCAGGCTGGGGCGATAAGCGAACAGCTGCTGGGCGATCAGCATCAGCCCCAGCACCAACAACGCCGCCCCCAGCTGAGCCAGCAAGGCGCGCGGGGCAGGGTGAGGCAAGGCTGGCGGTTGTTGCAGTGCTGTCATCGGGCAGGTCCGCTGTGGCTGGCGGCAATCCTAGCATTTAAGCGCAGCGGGTAATGCGCGTTGGGCGCTACAGCGGGTCGGTGTCCGGGTGGGAGCGGTCTTGACCGCGAAGTTCCTGGTTTGCCGGCTTTCGCGGTCAAGACCGCTCCCACAACAAATCGCCGGCGCCGCCATCCCTCGGTCTATTCAGATACGTAGGATGGGTTGAGCGCAGCGATACCCATGGGGTCTTGATGATGGGTTACGCCGCTGCGCCGCTAACCCATCCTACGGGCTAGCCGTAGCGCTTCTTCGCTTCAATCGCCAGACCACTGCCGATGCTGCCGAACACATTGCCTTCCACATGCCGGGCATTGGGCAGCAGGGCGGCGATCTGCTGGCGCAGGGCCGGGATGCCGCTGGAGCCGCCGGTGAAGAACACCGTATCGACCTGCTCGACGCTGACCCCAGCGTTGCCCAGCAACTGGGTGACGCTGCCACGCACGCGCTCCAGCAGGTTGCCGATGGCGGCGTTGAAGCCAGCGCGGGTCAGTTCGACACCCAACTCCGCTTCGATGCGCTCCAGGGACAGGTGCAGGCGTTCGGTTTCGCTGAGGGCGATCTTGCTGTCTTCAACCTGCATGGCCAGCCAGTGCCCGGCGCGCTGTTCGATCAGCTTGAACAGACGGTCGATGCCGGTCGGGTCGAGGATGTCGTAGCGCATGCTCTTCAGCGCCAGCTGGGATTTCTGCGCGTACACCGCGTTGATGGTGTGCCAGGTGGCCAGGTTGAGGTGCACGCTGGTGGGCATCGGCGCGTCGCTTTTCATCCGGCTGCCGTAGCCGAACAGCGGCATCACCGCTTGCAGGCTGAGCTGTTTGTCGAAGTCGGTACCGCCGATGTGCACGCCGCCGGTGGCGAGGATGTCGTCATGGCGTTCGGCGACCATGTGCCGCTCGGGCGCCAGGCGGATCAGCGAGAAGTCCGAGGTGCCGCCGCCGATGTCGACGATCAGCACCAGCTCTTCCTTGCTGATGGTGCTTTCGTAGTCGAAGGCGGCGGCAATGGGTTCGTACTGGAACGACACGTCCTTGAAACCGATGCTCTTAGCCACGCCTTCGAGGGTGTCGGCGGCTTCTTTGTCGGCCTTCTCGTCATCGTCGACGAAAAACACCGGGCGGCCCAGCACCACCTGCTCGAATGGCCGCTCGGCAATCACCTCGGCGCGCTGCTTCAGTTCGGCGATAAACAGGCCGAGGATCTGCTTGAAGGGCACGGCGCTGCCGAGCACGGTGGTTTCGCTTTTCAGCAGCTTGGAGCCCAGCAGGCTTTTCAGCGAGCGCATCAGCCGGCCTTCGTAGCCTTCCAGGTACTCGTGCAGGGCCAGGCGGCCGAACACCGAGTGGCGTTCTTCGTAGTTGAAGAACAGCACTGACGGCAGGGTGATCTTGCCTTCTTCCAGGGGCAGCAGGGTCGGCGCTCCGGGGCGCAGCCAGCCGACGGTGGAGTTGGACGTGCCGAAATCGATGCCCAGGGCATTGGCGGGAAGGTCGAGACTCATACGACGAGTGTTCCGGAAAAAACGGCCGCGCAGTGTATGCGAGAGCGTCGCCGGGTGCTTGGCCAATTATCGTTTGATATACGCGCAGTCGAGGTATCGGGCTGGCCGGCTGTCGTGGCCCCGGATCACCGTTCGTCAGTTGCCGCTGCGTGCGGCGCCGACTCGGGCGCCTGTCAGCCCTGCAGGCTCGTTTGGGACAATGTGCCGGCTAGACGGTGCGCGTGCCCGCTAGACTTTGGTTATTGACCGCCGCCAAGGCCCGGTGCAGATGCAGGAGCCTTCAATGAGAATGCCGAGATGTTTGCTTTTGTCTGTCTGCGCGTGGCGGGTGCTGCCCCTGCAGGCGGCTGACTTGCGGCTGTACACCGAAGAAAATCCACCGCTGAATTACAGCCAGGATGGCCAGCCAGCCGGATTCGTGGTCGAAGTGGTGCAGGCGTTGTTGGCTCGCAGTGGTGATAGCGCGCGCATCGAACTAGTGCCCTGGACGCGCGGTTATAACCTAGCCAAGAGCCAGGCCAATGTCGGGCTGTTTGCCACTGCCCGTGGTGCCGCACGTGAAGCGCTGTTCCAGTGGGTCGGGCCGCTGGTGCAGTCGCGCACCTGTTTCTACTCGCACAAGGATGCGCCCCTGCATATCAACAGCCTGGCCGATGCGGCCCGCGATGGTCGCTTGGCCGTGCCGCGCCAGTGGTACAGCCACGAGTACCTGAGCAGCCAGGGGCTGAACAACATCTTTACGGTCACCACCCCGGAAAAGATGATGACCATGTTCCAGAACCGGCGCATCAACCTGCTGGTTGTCAGTGACGTGGCCTTGCCGCAGATGCTGGCCCAGCACGGCATGGAGGCGAGCGCGGTGAAGCGGCAGCTGTGCTTTATGGAGCATCAGTCGTACTTGGCATTTTCGCGCCAGACCGATGAGGCCATCGTCAACCGTTGGCAGGACAGTCTGCAGGCGATGCGCGCCGATGGCAGTTTTGCGCGCATCCACCAACGCTGGTTTCCCGGCCGGCCCTTGCCCGACGCGGTGCGGGTCGAGACTGTGCCGGTGGCGGATCGCTAGCAACGCGCTCAGGTAGTGGCGGCGCGTCGCCACTCCACCGGCTTGGCTGGCGTGAACCCGCCGTTTCTGCAGGTCTCGATTGCCTGCAACAGCGCGCCAGCACTGGCAATAGGTCTTTGGTATGTGTCTTGCGATGGCAAGCGGACGACTTACCTTCGGGTCTGTTGACGTTTCATCGCGAACCGCGTTGCCGCGAGAAATGGTCCCCCGGTTAGCGCGGGCGCAGTTGTCATTCCCTTATCAAGCCCTGCAACAGCAGCGGGGCCCCAGGCCGGGCCTTTTTTGTGCAGACGGCGTTAGTCGTCGCTTTTTGGAATACCAAATCGTGCTCTTCGCGCAACGCGCAAAAACGGCACGACTCTGACGCGTCGTCAGACCTCACCTTGTTGCTGGAATCGCCCATGTCCCGAATCTCACACCATCAGCTGCGCACCAACCTGCGCGGGCTGCTCAGCGGCACTTGCTGCTATCACACCGCCTCGGTGTTCGACCCCATGTCGGCGCGCATCGCCTCGGACCTCGGTTTCGAGGTCGGCATTCTCGGCGGCTCGGTCGCCTCCTTGCAGGTATTGGCTGCGCCGGACTTTGCCCTGATCAGCCTCAGCGAGTTCGTCGAGCAGGCCACGCGCATCGGTCGCGTCGCCCAGTTGCCGGTGATCGCCGATGCCGACCATGGCTATGGCAATGCGCTCAATGTGATGCGCTGCGTGGTCGAGCTGGAGCGCGCTGGCGTCGCCGCCCTGACCCTGGAAGACACCCTGTTGCCGGCCCAGTTCGGGCGTAAATCCACCGACCTGATTGGCGTCGACGAGGGCGTCGGCAAGCTGCGGGCGGCGCTGGAGGCGCGGGTCGACAGTGAGCTGGCGATCATCGCCCGCACCCATGCCGGCGTGCTGGCGGTCGAGCAGGTGATCGAGCGCACCAGCGCCTATCAGCAGGCCGGTGCCGATGCCATCTGCCTGGTCGGCGTGCGTGACTTCGACCATCTGGAGCAGATTGCCGCTCATCTGCGGGTGCCCTTGATGCTGGTGAGTTACGGCAACCCGGCGCTGCGCGACGATGCGCGCCTGGCCAGCCTCGGCGTGCGTATCGTGGTCGACGGCCATGCGGCTTATTTTGCCGCGATCAAGGCCACCTACGACTGCCTGCGCCAGCAGCGCCAGCTGGCTTGCGGCAATGATTTGAGCGCCTCGGAGCTGGCGCACAAGTACACCCAGCCCGAGGACTACTTCGTCTGGGCGCGGGAATTTATGGACGTCAAAGAGTAAGTGCCAGGCTTGTAAAAGGTCGCGGTTGCGCCCATACCTGAACCTTCACAGGCACTCAGTGGGAGAACAGCATGGCAGGCGGTTGGGCCAGTGACGGGGCGGTGCAGGAGCAGATCGACAGCAGCATCGAGGACGCCATCCAGCGCGCCCGCAGCCAGCTGCCGACGGGCGAAAGCCTGAGCCATTGCGCCGAGTGTGAGGCACCCATTCCCGAGGCGCGGCGGGTGGCGATCCGCGGTGTGCGCCTGTGCGTGAGTTGTCAGGCGCAGCTGGACCAGCAGCAGTCCGTGAGCGCCGGCTACAACCGCCGCGGCAGCAAGGACAGCCAGCTGCGCTAAGCGGCAGGGTCATTGAGTGGCGACTGTTCTGGCTAACAGGCCGTTGAAAAACTACCTACGCTGCCGATACGGCGTTAAAAAAACGTAGCGCCTTGTCTCGGCTGCCTCGCCTATATTTTTCAACGGCCTGCTAAGAGGCAACTACATATCAGATCAACAGCGGTCATCGGTCTTGACTGGCTGGTCAGGCGCTGGCGTCGTCGTTAGTATTGTTAGTCTGCTAACTATGAGTTGGGTACCTGTCCGTGCCAACGCGTCATCAGCCCACCTTGGGCATCCTGCTGATTCTGGCTGCCGGGCTGTTGCTGGCCAGCCAGGATGCTTTGTCGAAGTCGCTTACGGCGGTGTACCCCCTGTTGTTGGTGGTATGGCTGCGCTACCTGTCGCAGAGCGTGCTGATGCTCGCCCTGTTTGCACCGCGCATGGGCCTTAACCTGCTGCGCACCCAGCGGCCCTGGTTGCAGTTGGTGCGTGGTCTGAGCCTGGTGGCCATCACCTTGCTGTTCTACAGCGCGCTGCGCTTTATCCCGCTGGGTGAAGCCACGGCGGTGATCTTCCTCGCGCCGCTGGTGGTCATCGTGCTGTCGGCCACCTGGCTGAAAGAGCACATCAGTCGCGGTCTGTGGCTGTCGGTGGGCGTTGGCCTGCTCGGCGTGCTGCTGATCGTGCGCCCCGGTGGCGCGTTGTTTACCCCGGCGATCCTGTTGCCGCTGGGCGCGGCGTTCTGCTTTGGCCTGTATCAGCTGCTGACCCGGCGCTTGAGCAGCGACCGACCACCCAGCCACCAGCAACTTTCTCTCCGCCCTGGTCGGCACCCTGAGTGTCAGCGTGCTGCTGCCTTGGTTTTGGCAGACGCCAACCCTGGTGGATGGCCTGCTGATGGCGACCCTGGGCGCCACCGCCATGACCGGGCATATGCTCCTGACCCACGCCTACCGTTTCGGCAGCGCGGCCAGCCTGGCGCCGTTTACCTATGTGCAGATCGTCACCGCGACCCTGCTCGGCATGCTGTTCTTCGACCACACGCCGGATCTTTGGGCGATCCTCGGCATGGCCGTGATCATCCTCAGCGGCGCGGCCCTGGCGTGGGGCCAGCGCGCCCGCTAGGTTGGGTTTGAGGTAGGTTGTGGTTGAGCGCAGCGAAGCCCAACGTGCGGTGTCTTGGGCGCGGCTACGTTGGGCTTCGCCGCTGCGCGGCTCAACCCAACCTACGGTTGTGCTGTCCAGTCTGCTGTTAGCAGGCCCTGGCGGATAAAACGATGGATAGAGGAAAACGGCCAGTCGACGGGGCGTTGCACGTAACCGTGTTTGACCGGGTTGTAGTGGATGTACTCGATGTGCCGCAGCAAGTCCTGTTCGTCGTGGATGCAGTGCTCCCAGTAGCGACGCTGCCAGATCCCGCGCTCGCGTCTGAGATGGCGCGACAGGCTAATGCTTTCGCCTGCAGTGATCTGGCGGCTGAACGCTGGCTTGATAAGGGCCCAGCGGGTTGGGTAATTCGAGTCGCCATGCGGCAATTGCCAGATGCAATGCAGATGATCGGGTAGCACCACCATCGCCAGGATCTCGAAGGGATGGTTGGTGCGCACGGTGCGCATGGCCTGGCGCAGAGCCGTTATGTGCTCGGTCAGCAGACATTGAGAGCGGTCGGCTAGGGCCGCCGTGAAGAAATAGGTGCCGCCGGGCACCCAGGCACGTCGATAGCGCATGTTCACCGTCCTTGGTGAAAATAAGACGTTTCTAGCGTAGACCAGTGCGCTGCGTTGGGCTTCGCCGCTGCGCTCAACTCAACCTGCGGGTTGGCAGAGCACCATGACGTAGGTTGGGTTGAGCGCAGCGAAGCCCAACGAACGTGGCGTCAGAACAGAAAATAGCGCTGCGCCAACGGCAGCACTTCGGCCGGTTCGCACCAGAGCAGTTGGCCGTCGGCCTTGACCTGATAGGTCTGCGGATCAACTTCGATAT
This sequence comes from Pseudomonas sp., assembly GCA_034519305.1. GTDB lineage: Bacteria > Pseudomonadota > Gammaproteobacteria > Pseudomonadales > Pseudomonadaceae > Aquipseudomonas. The sequence continues at coordinate 129,623 of JAXHOM010000025.1, read as the reverse complement.
CGGGCAGGTAGTCGTTGTGGATCAGGTCGCTCTTCTGCACCGTACGGCAGCCCTTGACCACGCCAATCTTCTTCTGCAAACCCAGTTGCTCTGGCACCCCGGCGTCGAAGGCGGCCTGGCTGATAAAGGTCAGGCTGGTGGCGTGCAGCATGCCGGCGTAGCTGCCGAACATCGGCCGGTAGTGCACCGGTTGTGGCGTCGGGATTGAGGCGTTGGCATCGCCCATCAGGCTGGCGGCAATCGCGCCCCCCTTGAGGATCAGCGTCGGCTTTACCCCGAAGAACGCCGGGCGCCACAGCACCAGATCGGCGAACTTGCCCACTTCGATGGAGCCGACTTCGTGGCTGATGCCGTGGGTGATCGCCGGGTTGATGGTGTACTTGGCGATGTAGCGCTTGACCCGGAAGTTGTCGTTGCCCGCGGCGTCTTCTGGCAGCGGCGCCGCGCTGCTGCTTCATCTTGTCGGCGGTCTGCCAGGTGCGGGTAATCACTTCGCCAACGCGGCCCATGGCCTGGCTGTCGGAGCTGATCATGCTGAACGCGCCGAGGTCATGGAGGATGTCTTCGGCGGCGATGGTCTCGCGGCGGATGCGGCTTTCGGCAAAGGCCACGTCCTCGGCGATGCTCGGGTCGAGGTGGTGGCAGACCATCAGCATGTCCAGGTGTTCGTCGATGGTGTTCTTGGTGAACGGCCGGGTCGGGTTGGTCGAGCTGGGCAGCACGTTAGGGAAGCCGCAGGCCTTGATGATGTCCGGCGCATGGCCGCCGCCGGCACCTTCGGTGTGGTAGGTGTGGATGGTGCGGCCCTTGAAGGCGCCCAGGGTGGTTTCGACGAAACCGGATTCATTCAGGGTGTCGGTGTGGATCGCCACCTGTACATCGTACTCATCGGCCACGCTCAGGCAGTTGTCGATGGCCGCCGGGGTGGTGCCCCAGTCTTCGTGCAGCTTCAAGCCAATGGCGCCGGCCTTGACCTGCTCGATCAACGGCTCCGGCAGTGAGACGTTGCCCTTGCCGGTAAAGCCAATGTTCATCGGGAAGGCATCGGCGGCCTTGAGCATCATCGCCATATGCCACGGCCCTGGCGTCACGGTGGTGGCGTAGGTGCCGGTGGCCGGGCCCGTGCCGCCGCCGATCATGGTGGTGGTGCCGCTCATCAAGGCTTCTTCGATCTGCTGCGGGCAGATGAAGTGGATATGGGTGTCGACGCCGCCGGCGGTGAGGATCATGCCTTCGCCGGCGATCACTTCGGTGGCACCGCCGATGGCGATGGTGACGTCCGGCTGGATGTCCGGGTTACCGGCTTTGCCGATCGCGGCGATGCGTCCGCCTTTCAAGCCGACGTCGGCTTTGACAATGCCCCAGTGGTCGATGATCAGCGCGTTGGTGATCACCGTGTCGACCACATCGGCGGCGCACAGTTGGCTCTGGCCCATGCCGTCGCGGATGACTTTGCCGCCGCCGAACTTCACCTCGTCGCCGTAGGTGGTGAAGTCCTTTTCGACCTCGATCCACAGGTTGGTATCGGCCAGGCGCACCTTGTCGCCGACGGTGGGGCCGAACATGTCGGCGTAGGCTTGGCGGGAAATCTTCATCACAGCGCTCCCATGATGCGACCAGCGAAACCGAACACGCGGCGCTCGCCAGCGAGGTCTACCAGTTCGACTTGGCGCGATTGGCCCGGCTCGAAGCGCACGGCGGTGCCGGCGGCGATATTCAGGCGCATACCGCGCGCGGCTGCGCGATCGAAGCTGAGCGCGTCGTTGGTTTCGAAGAAGTGAAAATGCGAGCCGACCTGGATCGGCCGGTCGCCGCTGTTGGCCACGGTGATGCTCAAGGTGCGACGGCCGGCGTTGAGTTCGATTTCGCCGTCCTGAATCAGGTATTCGCCGGGGATCATGGCGCGCTCCTCTCGGGGGTAAGGATCAGTTGCATAAAGGTCAGGTCCAGCCAGCGGCCGAATTTGCGCCCGACTTGGGGCATCTGCCCGGTGATGACGAAGCCAAAGCGCTGGTGCAGGCCGATGGAGGCGCTGTTGCCGCTCTCGATGGCGGCGACCATCACGTGTTTGCCGCCGGCTCGGGCGCGCTCAATCAGGGCGCCGAGCAGTAGTACGCCGAGGCCACGACCGCGTTGCTCCGCGCTTATGTACAGCGAGTTTTCGACGGTGTTGCAGAAACCGTCGAAAGGCCGCCAGTCGCCATAGGCGGCATAGCCGAGCACGGTGTCGTCGGCATCCACCGCGACCAGTACCGGATAACCCTGCTGGCGGCGTGCGGCCAGCCAGGCTTGGCGGTTGGCCAAATCGACGGTGGCGTCCATCCAGATCGCCGTGGTGTTAAGCACGGCGTCGTTGAAGATGGCGCGGATGGCTTCCAGGTCGTTGTCGCGGGCGTCGCGAATCGAAATGCTCATGGCTCACGCGATCGGTTGATGGACGGTGACCAACTTGGTGCCGTCCGGGAAGGTGGCTTCGACCTGGATTTCCGGGATCATTTCCGGGATGCCTTCCATCACCTGCTCGCGGGTCAGCAGGGTGGTGCCGAAATGCATCAGCTCGGCCACGGTCTGGCCGTCGCGGGCACCTTCGAGCAGGGCGGCGCTGATGTAGGCCATGGCTTCCGGGTAGTTGAGCTTGACCCCACGGGCCAGGCGCCGCTCGGCCACCAGGCCGGCGGTGAAGATCAGCAGCTTGTCTTTCTCGCGGGGGGAGAGATCCATCAGGTACTCCAGATTCGTGGGGGCACGGCGGCGCGCCCGAGCAATACAGGGCGCAGCAGGCGCCAAAGGTCGATCAGCCAGGCGCGGGCATGCAGCGCTTCGCTGGCCAGGCAGCGGGCCACCAGCAGGCCTGGCAGTTGGCTAAGGTCGCCGCGTACCAGGCTGGGAATCATGCGGCAACGTTCGAGTAGATCGGCGTCGATCTCGCCGCTGATCAGCAACGTGGCGAACACCGGTTGCCCGGCCAGGCCGATGGGCGAGTCGAGCAGACCGTCGTCGCCGCGGATGCGCTGGCGCTCGTGCCAGAGCAACTGGCCGTCGCGGCGGATATCCAGGTGCGCCTGGAAATGCCCCGTGTTGAAGCGCTCGCCACTGGCCGGGCGACCGAGGGCGACCATGTCCCAGTAACACAGGCGGGCGTCGCCTTCGAGCTCAATGCGAGTGCTGAGCTCGGCCTGGGCGCCGCAATAGACGATGGTTTCCTGGGGCAGCCATTCCAGGGTGGCGCCAGCGCCGACCTTGAGCTCAAGCTGCTGATAGGCGGGGCCTTTGGCGCGGTACCACTTGGCTGCGCCGGGGCTGGTCAGTTGCGCCCAGGCGTTGGCACCCACCGTGGCGGCAATGTCCAGACGATCACCGCCGGCAATCCCGCCCGGTGGGTGGACGATGATGTGCTGGCACACCTCGGGACCTTCGCCGTACAGGTGCTTCTGCACCCGCAGCGGGCCTTTGTGGCGGCGCAAGGTGGGGCGCGTGGTCTCGCCGTCACGGCCATAGCCCAGCTCCAGCTCGGCATGCCAGCTGGGGGTGAACAGGGTGACGGGGACGGGTGCATTCATGGTGCTTGACCGTGGGGTGGGCCAGAAGGTGTACCGGCTTACTGCGCAAAGCGTGCCAGAACCCCTAAAGCCGTGTGCAGCAGACGCCGTAGCCCGCCGATTGCGGCGTCCATGAACCAGATTGAGGCGTGCGCGTGCATCGTGGTGCAGCAATATGGGCGCGATGCCTCAGGATGGGGCGTTTACAGGCCCAGGTAGTTCTTCACCCCGGTGAAGATGATCTGCGCGGCCAGGGCGCAGACGAACAGGCCCATCAGGCGGCTGACGATTTGCAAGCCCTGGTCGCCGAGCAGGCGTTCGAACAGGTCGGAGAGGTACAGCACCAGCCCCACGGTAATGCTGGCGGCGAGGATGCCGAGCAGGGCCGGCAGCTTGTCGTCCCAGTGCGGTTGGCTGACGCCCATCACCAGCAGGGCGCCGATGGTGCCGGGGCCGACCGTGAGCGGAATGGTCAGCGGCACAATGGTGACGTCCTGCTGCAGGTTGTCGGCTTGCACCGCCGGCTTGCCCTGCGCCATGCCCAGGGCCGAGATAAACAGCACCGAGCCGGCACCAATGCGGAAGGCGTCAACGGTGATGCCGAACACGTCGAAGATGCTCTGGCCGAACAGGTACAGCAGGACGCTGGAAATCAGGGTGCCGATGGCCACCTTCCAGGCCAGGCGCTTGCGCTCCTTGACCGTGTAGCCGCGGGTCAGGCTGATAAAACACGACAGCACGAAGAACGGGCTGTAGAGCACCAGCATCTTCAGGTACAGGCTGAACATCGTGGGCAGCATGGACGGTGCTCTTGGTCGAGGGGTGTGGGTCAGCTCGGCGCTTGGTCCGGTTCTAACGTGTTGTGGCGATCACGCTCGGCCACCCAATGTTCGATCAGCTCGCGCAACTGCGACAGTTCTACCGGCTTGGCCACGTGGCCGTCCATGCCCACTTGGCGGGCGCGCTCCTTGTGCTCGGACATGATATGCGCGGTCAGGGCCACCACTGGGGTGCGCGGCTGTTGTTCGCGGGCTTCCCACTCGCGCAGCATCTGGGTGGCGGTAAAACCGTCGAGCACCGGCATTTCGCAGTCCATCAGCACCAGGTCGTAATGCTGTGCCTGCATGGCGCGCAGGGCCTGCTCGCCGTTGCTGGCGGTATCCGGGGTGAGGTTGAGCTTGTTGAGCATGCCGCGGATGACCTTGGTGGAGATGCTGTTGTCTTCGGCCACGAGGATGCGGAAGTCGCTGGGAAGCTGCGCCGGCAGCGGCTGCGTGCTGTACATCAGGCTGCTGCTGGTGACGCCCTGTTTGCGCTGGCTGAGTTCGTCGGCGAGGGTGGTTTTCAGCGTGTAGCCGGCCACCGGCTTGGCCAGGATGCGCTTGATCCCGGCATTGCGGGCGATGATCTTGCTCGGCGCATTGCTGATGCCGGTGAGCATGATGATCAGGATGTCGTGGTTGAGGCTGGGGTCTTCCTTGATCTTGGCGGCCAGCTGCATGCCGGTCATGCCGGGCATGTCCTGGTCGAGCAGGACCACATCGAAGTATTCGCGCAGGTTGGCCTTGGTGCGCAGCAGGGCCAGGGCTTCCTTGCCCGACGGCGCGGTGGTGGCGCTCATGCCCCAACTGGTGCATTGCTGTTGCAGCACTTTGCGGCAGGTGTCGTTGTCATCCACCACCAGCACGCGGGCATCCTGCAATTGCTGGTCGAGAGCGCTGCCGGGTTGCTGTAGGCGTTCGCTGTCCAGCGGCAGGCTCAGCCACAGGGTGTTGCCCTGCTGGTTGCCGCTCTGCACACCAAACTCGCCGGCCATCAGGCGCACCAACTGACGGGCGATGATCAGGCCGAGGCGACCGCCGAGCTTGCTGCTGTCGAGGAAGTCCTTGCTGCGCAGCTCGGTGGTCAGCAGCGCCTCACGCTCGTCGGCCCGCAGGGGTTGGCCGCTGTCCTGCACGGCAATGCGCAGGCGTGGGGTCGGGCCGCTGCCGTCGAGGGCCGCCACCAGCAGGATTTCGCCTTCGTCGGTCTGCTTGAAGGCGTTGTCCAGCAGGCTCAGCAGGGCTTGGCGCAGGCGCGTGGGGTCGCCGCCGATCACGCGCGGCACCTGCGGCTGGATAAAGCTGATCAGCTCGACCTTTTGCTGTTCGGCCTTGGCGCGGAAGATCGCCAGGCAGTCTTCGATCAGGGCGTTGAGGTCGAACTGCACGTCGTCCAGCTCGATTTGCCCGGATTCGAGCTTGGAGATGTCGAGAATTTCGTTGATCAGCGTGAGCAGTTCGTTGCCGGCGCTGTGGATGGTTTCCACATAGTCGCGTTGCTTGGTCGACAGCGGGGTGCCCAGCAGCAGCTCGGTCATGCCCAGCACGCCGTTCATCGGGGTGCGGATTTCGTGGCTGATCTTGGCCAGGAACTCGGCCTTGGCTTTCAGCTCGGCGCGGCTGGTGGCGAGGTTGCGGCTGGCGCTGAAGTCGTCCTGGACGATGCGCCGCTGGCGTTCGCTGAGGGCCATGCTGAGCAAGAAACCGCAGAGGGTGGCCGCGGCCAGCACGGCATAGGTCAGCCACTCCGAACGCACCTGCCAGTAACCGAGATACACCGGCAACGCGCCGCAGAAGGTTACGCAGAACACCAGCAGGGCCAGGGTGAACAGGCGGGCGGGGCGGTAGCCATGGCGCCAGTGGTAGAAGGCGATCAACAGGATGCTCAGGGCGCTGACGGCGGTCAGTACATAGACCAACTGGTTGAACTGCAGGTCGGTGGTGACCATCAGCAAGGCGGCGGTCAGGCCGATCAGCAGCATTTCCCCCAGCAGCAGCTTGCTCAGTGGCGTGGTCGGGCAGACCTGGCGAAAGAAGCTGGCGGTAAAGCCCAGGGTGCAGAGCAGGCTGAGCAGGATGGCCAGGTTGAGAATGGTCGATTGCGCGGTTTGCCAGGCGCCCAGCCAGGGGGCGCTGATGCCCAGCAGGGTCAGGGCGGCGAACAGGATCGACAGTTCCGTGGCGGCCAGCCACAGGGAGCTGGGGGTGCGCACATAGGCGAAGCGCACCAGGTTGTAGATCACCAGCATCAGCAAGCTGCCGAGCAGGGCGCCAAAGAGGATGGCGCTGCTGTCGTCGGCGGCCAGGGCGGTGGTGGTGTGCAGGCTGATATCCGGGCGCAGGGCCTGCTCGGAGCTCAGGCGCAGGTACAGATCAATTGGCTGCTCGCTGGCCGGCAGCGGCAGGAGGAAGTCGCGGCTGGGCAGGGGGCGGCTACTCAAGGGCAGTTTGTTGCCTGTGCGGGTGTGGCTCAGCAGTTGGTCGTTCTGCCACAGATACAGGTCGAGGTAGTCGAGAAACGGCGAGAATATGCGCAGCATTTGTTGCTGCTGGCTGGGTGCCAGACGCATGTGCAGCCAGGTGGCCGTGTTGGCGCCGGGGGTGTAGAGCTGGTCGAGTGTCAGGGGAGTAAACAGCTCGCGCTGTTCGGGGCGGCGAATGTCGTCGATCTGCAGCTCGGCCTGAGGGTCGAGTAGCAGGCTCCAGCCGCCTTCCTGCGCCTGGGCGCTAAGCGGGCCGAGCAGCATCAGCAGTAAGCTGATGCAGAGTCCTATGGCAATCCTGAGCCGCGGCACGGGCGAAATCCCTTCGTGAGTAGTGGCCCGATTATAGCCAGACAAGTGCCTGGCCGTAATCCGCAAAAGGTCATGTATCCGGTCAGATACACGACCTATGGGTCGCTGCGGCGGGAAACGGCGAATCAGGCCTCGCCGCGTTCGCGGGCGATGGCGCGATAGCCGATGTCGTTGCGGTAGAAACGGCCATTCCAGCGCACTTTTTCGGCCAGGCGGTAAGCCTGTTGCTGGGCTTCTTCTACGGTGCGGCCGATGGCCGTGGCGCAGAGCACGCGGCCGCCTGCGGTGACCACTTCACCGGCAGCGTTCAGCGCCGTACCGGCATGGAATACTTTGCCGTCCAGTTCGGCGGCGGCATCCAGGCCTTCGATTACGTCACCCTTGGCGTAGTCGGCCGGGTAGCCGCCGGCCGCCAGCACCACGCCCACGGTCGGGCGCGGGTCCCAGGTGGCTTCGACCTTGTCCAGCGCCTTGGCCAGGGCGGCCTCGACCAGCAGCACCAGGGAGCTTTCCAGACGGACCATGATCGGCTGGGTTTCCGGATCGCCGAAGCGGCAGTTGAACTCGATGACTTTCGGCTTGCCGGCCTTGTCGATCATCAGCCCGGCGTAGAGGAAGCCGGTGTAGACGTTGCCTTCGGCCGCCATGCCACGCACGGTCGGGTAGATCACTTCGTCCATCACGCGCTGGTGCACCTCGGCGGTGACCACTGGCGCGGGCGAGTAGGCGCCCATGCCGCCGGTGTTCGGGCCGGTGTCGGCATCGCCAACACGCTTGTGGTCCTGGCTGGTGGCCATCGGTAGCACGTTCTCGCCGTCGACCATGACGATAAAGCTGGCTTCTTCGCCGTCGAGGAACTCTTCGATCACCACGCGCGAACCGGCGTCGCCGAAGGCATTGCCGGCGAGCATGTCGCGCACGGCGTCTTCGGCTTCCTGCAGGGTCATGGCGACGATCACGCCTTTACCGGCAGCCAGGCCGTCGGCCTTGACCACGATCGGCGCGCCGACCTTTTGCAGGTAGGCCAGGGCCGGCTCGACTTCGGTGAAGTTCTGGTAGTCGGCGGTGGGGATGTTCTGGCGCGCCAGGAAGTCCTTGGTGAAGGCCTTGGAGCCTTCCAGCTGAGCGGCAGCGGCGGTAGGGCCGAAGATGTCCAGCTTGCGGGCGCGGAACAGGTCAACCACGCCTTTCACCAGCGGCGCTTCCGGGCCGACGATGGTCAGCTGCACGTTCTTCTCAGCAAAATCAGCCAGCTGCTCAATGGCCAGCACGTCGATGGCGACGTTCTCGCACTTGGCTTCGGTGGCGGTGCCGGCGTTGCCCGGGGCGACGAAAACTTTGGCGACGCGCGGGTCTTGCGCAACTTTCCAGGCCAGGGCGTGTTCACGTCCGCCGCTGCCGATGATCAATACGTTCATGGGTCTCTCCTGACCGTAGCCCGGATGCAATCCGGGGCTTTTGAGTGGGGTGTTCCCGGATTTCATCCGGGCTACAACGCGGTGTTGGGTATCGCTGTGCTCAACCCAACCTACGTGCGCACATATCAGTGACGGAAATGACGCATGCCGGTGAACACCATGGCGATATTGGCTTCATCGGCGGCGGCGATGACTTCGGCGTCGCGCATCGAACCACCCGGCTGGATCACGGCGGTGATGCCGTTGGCAGCAGCGTTATCCAGGCCATCGCGGAACGGGAAGAAGGCATCCGATGCCATTACCGAGCCGGCCACTTGCAGGCCTGCGTGCTCGGCTTTGATGGCGGCGATACGGGCGGAGTTGACGCGGCTCATCTGGCCGGCGCCGACGCCGATGGTCTGACGGCCCTTGGCGTAGACGATGGCGTTGGATTTGACGAACTTGGCCACTTTCCAGGCGAAGATCAGGTCGTGGATTTCCTGCTCGCTCGGTGCGCGCTTGGTCACCACTTTCAGGTCTTCGGCCTTGATCATGGCGATGTCGCGGCTCTGCACCAGCAGACCGCCGTTGACGCGTTTGAAGTCCCAGCCGGCGCTGCGCTCGGCGGCCCACTCGCCACATTCAAGCAGGCGCACGTTGGCTTTGGCAGCGACGACGGCGCGCGCTTCAGCACTGATTTTCGGCGCGATGATCACTTCGACGAACTGACGGTCGACGATCGCCTGGGCGGTGGCGGCGTCCAGCTCGCGGTTGAAGGCGATGATGCCGCCGAAGGCTGATTCGGTGTCGGTGGCGTAGGCCAGTTCGTAGGCCTGGCGAATGCCGCCTTCGCTGTCCAGGGCCACGGCCACGCCGCACGGGTTGGCGTGCTTGACGATCACGCAGGCCGGCTTGACGAAGCTCTTCACGCACTCAAGGGCGGCATCGGTGTCAGCCACGTTGTTGAACGACAGCTCTTTGCCCTGCAGTTGTACTGCAGTGGAAATGCTGGCTTCGCCTTTTTGTGCTTCCACGTAGAACGCCGCGCTCTGGTGCGGGTTCTCGCCGTAGCGCATTTCCTGAGCCTTGATGAACTGGCTGTTGAAGGTCTGCGGGAAGGTGCCGCGGGCTTCGGTGGACAGGGTTTCGGCCGCTTGGTCGATGGTGCCCAGGTAGTTGGCGATCATGCCGTCGTAGGCGGCGGTGTGCTCGAAGGCCTTGAGCATCAGGGCGAAGCGCTCGGCGTAGGTCAGGCCGCCGGCTTGCAGGCTGGCCAGCACGTCGCTGTAGTCACCAGCGTTGACCACGATGGCCACGTCTTTGTGGTTCTTGGCCGCGGAGCGGACCATGGTCGGGCCGCCGATGTCGATGTTCTCGATGGCGTCCGGCAGGGTGCAGCCCGGCTTGGCCACGGTGGCGGCGAACGGGTAGAGGTTGACCGCCACCAGGTCGATCGGCTTGATGCCGTGCTCGGTCATGATGCCGTCGTCGATGCCGCGGCGGCCAAGGATGCCGCCGTGGATTTTCGGGTGCAGGGTCTTCACCCGGCCGTCCATCATTTCTGCGAAGCCGGTGTAGTCGGCCACTTCGACCGCGGGTACGCCGTTGTCCTGCAGCAGCTTGAAGGTGCCGCCGGTGGAGAGGATTTCCACGCCGAGGTTTACCAGTTCGCGGGCGAACTCAAGGATGCCGGTCTTGTCGGAGACGCTGATCAGGGCGCGGCGGACAGGGAGGCGAGTGGTCTGGTCGGTCATGGTGGTTTCCATCAGGCGGTCAAAGGATTTATCAGCAAAAAGGCCGACGCATCGCGCGCCGGCCTTTTCCATCACATTCTCGGGTTACAGCAGGTCGTACTGTTTGAGCTTCTTGCGCAGGGTGCCGCGATTCAGGCCGAGCAGTTCGGAGGCCTTGGTCTGGTTGCCCTTGACGTAATTCATCACGGTTTCCAGCAGCGGTGCCTCGACTTCGGACAGCACCAGGTTGTAGACGTCGGTGACGTCGGCACCTTCCAGGCGGGTGAAGTAGTTGTGCAGTGCCCGCTCCACATTGCCGCGCAAGGTCTGGCCTTCGGCGCTTGGGGTGTTGAGGTGCTGCTTCAGATTAACGTTGTCACTCACCGCTGTTGCCCCATCAAAGGTTGCTACCTGAAAGCCATTCAGCTCAGGAAAATGCTCGGTCATGGTTGTCATGCGGCCACTCCTTGTTTTTCGTTATGCCGCTCGATGAAAAACTGTCGAACGTTGGCGCACTGTGCGTCCGTGGACTCCAACCGGTTGAACTGGGCGCGAAACTCCCTGGCGCCCGGCAGGGTGGCGAGGTACCAGCCGACATGCTTGCGCGCAATGCGCACGCCCATCACGTCGCCATAGAAGGCGTGCAGGGCGGCCAGGTGCTCCAGCAAAATGCCTTCTACTTCCAGCAAACTCGGCGCTGGCAGTTGCGTGCCGGTCGCCAGGTAATGATCGATCTCGCGGAAAATCCACGGTCGGCCCTGGGCCGCGCGGCCGATCAACAGGCCATCGGCGCCGGTGGCGTCGAGCACCTGCCGGGCTTTTTGCGGCGAGTCGATGTCGCCATTGGCGAACACCGGCAGTGTTACGGCCTGCTTGATCGCGGCGATGGTGTCGTACTCGGCCTCGCCGGTGTACAGGTCAGCGCGCGTGCGGCCATGCACGGCCAGGGCGCTGATACCGCTCTGTTCGGCGATTTTCGCCACGGTCAGGCCGTTCTTGTTCGCCCGGTCCCAGCCGGTGCGGATCTTCAGGGTCACCGGCACATCCACGGCGGCGACCACCGCCTGCAGAATCGCGCTGACCAACTGTTCGTCCTTCATCAACGCGGAGCCGGCGGCCTTGTTGCAGACCTTCTTGGCCGGGCAGCCCATGTTGATGTCGATAATCTGTGCACCCATCTCGACATTGCGCCGGGCGGCTTCGGCCAGCATCTGCGGGTCGCCACCTGCGATCTGCACCGAGCGCGGCTCGGCGTCGCCGCTATGGATCATGCGCAGGCTGGATTTGCGCGTGTTCCACAGGCTGACATCGCTGGTGACCATTTCCGAGACCACCAGGCCGGCGCCCAGGCGTCGGCACAGCTGACGAAAGGGCTGGTCAGTGACCCCGGCCATGGGCGCGAGAATCAGCTGATTGGGCAATGTATACGGGCCGATGCGTACCGCCGACATGGGTCTTCCCTGCAGTTGGCTGGATCGGATGAGTGCGAAAAAGGGTGGGCATGATACCCGCTCTAGATGTCCGGATAAAGGCTGTTTTGAACAAATTATGAACAGCGCAGGGCTTATCGCGAAGGGTTTGGTTTGGCCTGCAGGCGCCGCTATTACAGCGCCTGCGGCTTATTCCGGGGAGTGGAAGCTGAGGCTGTAGTTCACGGCCTTGGTGCCCGGGTCGAGGATGTCCAGGGCGATGTGGATCGGGGTTTGCGGCGGCATTTCAGCCTGACCGGCGAGTTCGCCGGCGAGGTATTCGCTGGGTTTGAAACGGCGGCTGGCGAGCAGTTGGCCGTTCATGTCAGCGAAGCGCAGCTCCAGCAGCGGGAAGGGCTGGGAGAAGGGCGCGCGGTTGTAGAGGATGGCGTCGACGATCAGCGCACCGGCAAAATCCGGGTGGCTGCGCACCACCAGGTTGCTGCTCTTGATCAGGCTGATTTCCACCTTGGACGGCAGCTTGCAGCCGAACTCCGGGCACAGTTGCTCGAACCAGGGGCGGTACTGATCCTGGCGTGCCAGTTCGTCGAAGTGGTAGTTGGTGTACTGGGCGCCAAGCGCCAGCAGGCCAAACAGGTTCAGCGCCAGCCAGCCAAGGGTGCGGCCCCAGGGCTTTTTCGCCGGCTGCTGCCAGTCCAGTTGCAGCGGTTCCTGCTCCAGGTGCAGCAGGCCTTCGTCGCGCAGGCCGGGCTCGTTGCGCGGGCTGCGGTAGTCGCTGTCACTGATGCTCTGTTGTTCTGCCGGCTCTTGCGGCTCGTCACGCTCGTGCTCGTCGTCCTCCGCCTCGATGGCGCTGAGTGGCGGTTCGTCACGTTCGGCGTGCAGGGGCTCCGGCTCTGTGCTCGGGGTGTAGCTTTCGACCTGGAAACTGTTGAGGTTCAGGGTCGGTTCGCTGCGTGCTGGCGTGCTCGGTGCGGCGGCGGGCTCTACTGGTGCGGCGCTGGCGGGTTCGACGATGGGCGTCGGTGCAGTGTTCACTTCACTGCGAACGGTTGCGCGGCTCTCCGGTGGGGCGGGGCGTGCTGCGCTGCTGTCGTTGCGCAACAGGCTTTCGGCCCAATCTTCGTCGTAGGCCTTGGCCGGTTCGCGGGAGTTGAGGAAGCGTTCGGTCGGGTCCGGGGCGCGGGCAATGGCCAGGAAGTCCTGGGACAGCTGTTGTTCCTGCTCTTCCAGTTTGGCCAGTGCGTCATCGAGGTCGATGCTGTCCAGATCCAGGTCGTCGTGAATCCACAGGGTTTTGCTCGGCTGTTTGCCGGCCGGTGTTGCTTGTTCGGTGGCTGCGGGGGCGGGTGCACTTGCCGCAGGCGTTGGCGTTGGCGCTGGCGTTGGTGGCTGAGCGCTGGTCGGCGTCGGACGTGGTGCTGGCGGTTGGCTTGGGGCGCTCGTGCGCACCTGTTGCGGCAGTTGGCTAAGCAGCTGCTGGCCAGCATTGAACACATGCAGACAGGCTCCGCAACGAACCGCGCCATGGGCGGCGCTCAGCTGCGCGCGACTGACGCGGAAGCTGGTGCGGCAATGGGGGCATTGGGTGACGAAGCTGTCGGTCATGCGGCGGTCCGTGCAAAACGAGGCGTTAGTCTAACGCAAGCTGTATGCCCTGCGGGCATCAGTGCCGGCGGCCGCTGATGCGTACCCAGCCATCACGGATGCACAGCGGATCAAGGTCGAAGGCGTCGGCGTAGGCCGCGGCCACGTCTTCACCCTGTTCGGCGAGGATGCCCGACAGTGCCAGGCGGCCGCCCGGCTTGACCAGGCTGGTGATCTGCGGGGCCAGGGCCACCAGTGGGCCGGCGAGAATATTGGCGACCACCACGTCAGCCTGCTCGGCCGGCAGTTGTTCCGGCAGGTAGAGCGGGAAGCGGCTGGCGTCGATGCCATTGCGTTCGGCGTTGTCGCGCGAGGCCTCGATGGCCTGGTAGTCGATGTCGGTGCCGACCGCCTGTTTGGCGCCGAGCAGCAGGGCGGCGATGGCCAGAATCCCCGAGCCGCAGCCGAAGTCCAGCACGTTGCAGTCCTGCAGGTCCTGGCCGTCCAGCCATTCCAGGCACAGGGCGGTGGTCGGGTGGGTGCCGGTGCCGAAGGCCAGGCCAGGGTCGAGCAGCAGGTTGACGGCGTCCGGTTCCGGCGCGGCATGCCAGCTCGGCACGATCCACAGGCGCTGGCCGAAACGCATCGGCTGGAAGTTGTCCATCCAGCTGCGTTCCCAGTCCTGGTCGGCAATCACTTCAGCATGGTGCTCGGGCAGTTCGGCGCCGGTCAGCAGTTGCAGGTGGGCAAACACGGCGTCGGCGTCGGTGTCGGCCTCGAACAGCGCGAGCAGATGGGTGTGCGACCACAGCGGGGTAGTGCCCAGGTCCGGCTCGAAAATCGGCTGGTCTTCGGCGTCCATAAAGGTCACCGACACGGCGCCGACTTCCAGCAGCGCGTCTTCGTAGGTTTCCGCCTGCTCTGGGGTGATGGCGAGACGGACTTGTAACCAGGGCATGGGAAACCTCGTGAACACGGTGGCGTGATGGCGCAAATTGGCGCGCAGCTTACTTGAAGCCAGGGGTTGCCTGCCACCGGTGGCGGGCCGGAAACGACAAGGGCTGCCCAATGGCAGCCCTTGTAGAAAGCTTGAACAATGACCTCGCGAGCTAGAGCGAGACAAGGAAAAAACAGCCGAGGAAGCGGAGTTTACGTCTGTAAATGAGCATTACTCGCTCCGCTCGCCCTTCGGGCCGCGCTAAAGCGCGTTAGCCGCAAGCGGCTATCCGAGGCTGTTTTTGACGCCGTATCGCCGACGCGCAGCAGGTCATTGCGGCTTAGTGCTTATCCATACCCAGTTTCTTTTCCAGATAGTGGATATTCACGCCGCCTTTGCAGAAGCCCTTGTCGCGGACCAAATCGCGGTGCAGCGGGATATTGGTTTTGATCCCGTCGACGACGATTTCCTCCAGGGCGTTGCGCATGCGGGCCATGGCCTCGTCACGGGTTGCCCCGTAGGTGATCAGCTTGCCGATCAGCGAGTCATAGTTCGGCGGTACGCTGTAGCCGCTGTACAGGTGCGAGTCGACCCGCACGCCATTACCGCCAGGGGCATGGAAGTGCTTGACCTTGCCGGGGCTCGGCATAAAGGTCGACGGGTCTTCGGCGTTGATCCGGCATTCCAGGGCGTGACCGCGGATGACCACGTCGTCCTGGGTGAAGGACAGCTTGTTGCCGGCGGCAATGCTGAGCATTTCCTTGACGATGTCGATGCCGGTGACCATCTCGGAAACCGGGTGTTCGACCTGTACGCGGGTGTTCATTTCAATAAAGTAGAAATGCCCGTTCTCGTAGAGGAACTCGAAGGTGCCGGCGCCACGGTAGCCGATGTCGATGCAGGCTTTGACGCAGCGGGCCTGCACTTCAGCGCGGGCTTTCTCGTCGATGCCCGGTGCTGGCGCTTCTTCCAGCACCTTCTGGTGCCGGCGCTGCAGCGAGCAATCGCGGTCGCCGAGGTGAATGGCGTGGCCCTGACCGTCCGACAGCACCTGGACTTCCACGTGGCGCGGGTTGGTGAGGAATTTTTCCAGGTAGACCATCGGGTTGCCGAACGCGGCACCGGCTTCGGTGCGGGTCAGCTTGGCCGACTTGATCAGGTCTTCTTCGTTGTGCACCACGCGCATGCCGCGACCACCGCCGCCGCCAGCGGCTTTGATGATCACCGGGTAGCCGACTTCACGGCCGATGGCCAGGGCGGTTTCTTCGTCTTCCGGCAGCGGGCCGTCGGAGCCGGGTACGGTCGGTACGCCGGCGGCGATCATGGCGTGCTTGGCCGACACCTTGTCGCCCATCAGGCGAATGGTGTCAGCGGTCGGGCCGATAAAGGCGAAACCGGATTTCTCCACCTGTTCGGCGAAGTCGGCGTTCTCGGCGAGGAAGCCGTAGCCAGGGTGAATGGCGGTGGCGCCGGTCACTTCGGCCGCAGCGATGATCGCCGGGATGTGCAGGTACGACTGGGCAGCTGACGCCGGGCCGATGCACACGGTTTCGTCTGCCAGGCCCAGGTGCATCAATTCACGGTCGGCGGTGGAGTACACCGCGACGGTCTTGATGCCCATTTCCTTGCAGGCGCGAACGATGCGCAGGGCAATTTCGCCGCGGTTGGCGATCAGGACTTTTTGCAGCATTGCAGGCACTCCGCGGTTCAAACGATGGTGAACAGCGGTTGGTCGTATTCCACCGGCTGACCGTTTTCCACCAGGATGGATTCGATCACGCCACTGGTTTCGGCCTCGATGTGGTTCATCATTTTCATCGCTTCAACGATGCAAAGGATGTCGCCCTTCTTCACGCTCTGGCCGATTTCGACAAAGGCAGGCGAAGTCGGTGCCGGGGTGCGGTAGAAGGTGCCGACCATCGGCGAGCGCGCCACGTTGCCGTTCAGCTTCGGTGCTGCAGCTTCGGCAGCAGCGACCGGTGCAGCAGCGGCCACAGGTGCAGCGGCCGGAGCCGGCGCCGGTGCCATGGCCGGTGCGTACATCGGCTGGGCGTAGGCGGGTTGCTTGCTGTGGCGGCTGATGCGCACAGACTCTTCGCCTTCGCGGATTTCAAGTTCATCGATGCCAGATTCTTCCAGCAGTTCGATCAGTTTTTTAACTTTACGGATATCCATTCAGCAGCGACTCCCAAAGTGAGGTCAGGGGCGTTCAAGTTGTTCGATTGCCGCGTCCAGGGCCAGGCGATAGCCGGTGGCACCCAGACCGCAGATCACTCCCACAGCCACATCGGAGAAGTAGGAGTGATGACGGAAAGCTTCGCGTTTGTGCACGTTGGAGAGGTGCACTTCGATGAATGGGATGCTCACCGCCAGCAATGCGTCACGTAATGCGACGCTGGTATGGGTAAAAGCGGCGGGATTGATCAGGATAAAGTCGACGCCTTCGTTGCGCGCGGCGTGAATTCGCTCGATCAGCTCGTACTCGGCATTGCTCTGCAGGTACTGCAGGTGGTGGCCGGCTTCGCGAGCACGGCGCTCCAGGTCGAGGTTGATCTGTTCCAGGGTGGTGGCGCCGTAGACGCCTGGCTCGCGGGTGCCCAACAGATTCAGGTTGGGGCCGTGGAGCACCAGTAGGGTGGCCATGGGAATGTCCTTTATGGTCGTGCGGGGACTATGCCGAATGCCTGCCGGCCTGTCCAGTTGCCGGCAATAGCCATCACGATGACCGCTGTTTGCGGCAGATAAATGAAACTAGCGTTTAGTTTCTGGCGTTGGCCTGGCGCAGGCGCTCGGCAAAGTCTTCGGCGTTGATCTCGCCTATGACACGCAAGGCCTGGTGTTCGTCACCGTTGCCGGCGAACAGCATCAAAGCGGGCGGGCCAAACAATTGGTAATGGTCGAGCAGGGCGCGCTGCTCGGCATTGCTTTCGGTCATGTCGAAACGAATCAGGCGGTAATTGCCCAATTGTGCGGTCACGGCCGGCGCGGTCAGCACTTCGCGCTCGATCACCTTGCAGCTGATGCACCAGTCGGCATACCAGTCCAGCAGCAGGGGCTGGCCGGCAGCTTTGGCACTGGCCAGGGCCTGGGTCAGTTCGCCGGGGGTGCGAATGGTCTGCCAGGCGCTTTGCTCAGTAACGCCGCTGGTTGTAGTCGCAGCGACCGGGCCGTTGAGGGGACGCAGTGGGTCGCTATGGCCTTGCAGGGCGCCCGTCCAGCTGCTCAGGGCGTAGACCAGCAACAGCAGGCCGACCAGTTGGCTGAGCTTCTGTCGGTGGGTTTTCGGGGTGAACTCCAGGGCGCCCAGGTACAGCGCCACGCCGCCGGCCAGCAGGCCCCACAGCGCCAGGGTCAGCGGCCCCGGCAGGACGCGATCAAGCAGCCAAACCGACACCGCCAGCAGCAGCACGCCAAAGCCGTTGCGCACGCTGACCATCCAGGTCCCGGACTTGGGCAGCAGGGCGCCGCCGCCGGTGGCAAACAGCACCATGGGCGTGCCCATGCCCAGGCCGAGGATAAAGAGCTTGAGGCCGCCGCCCAAGGCATCACCGCTGCTGCTGATGTACAGCAGGGCGCCGGCCAGGGGCGCCGATACGCAGGGCGAGACCAGCAGGCTGGACAGCACGCCCAGCAGCGCCGCGCCCCATAGCGAGCCGCCGCGCGTGTTGCCGGCGACGCGGTCGAGGCGGTCGCTGATGAAATGCGGCAGGCGCAGCTCGTAGAGGCCGAACATGGCCAGGGCAAAGACGCCGAAAAACAGCGCGAAGGGCACCAGTACCCAGGGCGATTGCAGGCGTGCCTGCAGGTTCAGTTCGGCGCCGAACACGCCCATCAGGGCGCCGAGCACGGCGAAGCAGGCGGCCATCGACAGCACGTAGGCGCTGGACAGGCTGAAACCGCGCAGGCCGCCAACCTGGCCGCGCAGGACCACGCCGGAGAGAATCGGCAGCATCGGCAGCACGCACGGGGTAAAGGTCAGGCCTAAACCGGCGAGAAAGAACAGCGCCAGTTCACGCCAGCTCCAGGCGTTGGCGGGGCTTGCGCTCGTAGTCGCTGGGGCGTCGCCGATGGCGAAGCTCTGGGTTTCCGGTGGGTAGCACAGGCCCTTGTCGGCGCAGCCCTGGTAGGTCACCTGCAGGGTGAAGGGGCGCTGCTGCGGATTGTTCAGCGGCAACTGCACATCCAGCACCCCGTGATAAACCTCGACATCGCCGAAGTAGTCGTCGGTCTTGGCCTCGCCAGCTGGCAACACCGCCTCGCCCAGGGCGATGTCGGCCGGTTCGGTGCGGAACTGGAAGCGATGGCGGTAGAGGTAATAACCGTCGGCGGCGACGAACTGCAGCTGGATGGCGCGGGCGTCGCTGTTCACCAGGCTCAGGCGAAAAGCTTCGCGTACCGGCAGAAAATCGCTGCTGTTATTCAGCGGCGCGCCCAGCTTGGCGTTGGGCAGGGCGTCCAGCAGGCCGGCGCTGGCCGGCAGGGCGACGAGTAGGAGGATCAGACTCAACAGGCGGCGCATGCATGTCTCGCTCGGCAAATGTGCCGGCATGATAACGGAGACTGCCGCCGGGGAGCAGGGCCGAGGCTGTAAGAGGGCGTTACAGTCGGCCCAACGGCAGCACTCAGACGCGGAACGCCTGCACCGCCGTATGCAACTCACCGCCCAGCAGCAACAGCTGTTCGCCCTGCTGGCGGCTCTGGCCGATGCGCCGCAGGTTGTCGCCGCCGAGGGTGTGGATGCGCTCGCTGTGGCCGCGAATTTCGCTGACCGCGCCGCTCTGTTGGGCGGTGGCGTCGGCGATGCGCTCGGCCATGCTGGCGATGGTGCGAATCGCGGCGACGATTTCGGCCAGGGCGCTGTCGGCGGCGGCCGCCTGATTGGCGGTGGTTTGGGCATGGACGACCTGGCTGCGCATGGCCTCCAGGGAGCTGTGCGCGGCTTGTTGCAAGCGGGCGATCAGCTGCTGGATTTCTTCGGTGGCGCCGCTGGTGCGCAGGGCCAGGGAGCGCACTTCCTCGGCCACCACGGCAAAGCCGCGGCCCATTTCGCCGGCGCGGGCGGCCTCGATGGCGGCATTCAGGGCCAGCAGGTTGGTCTGGTCGGCAATCCCGCGGATCACCGTCAGCACCTTGCCGATGGTGGCGGTTTCTTCGGCCAGGCGTTCGATCGCCTGGGCGTTGCTCTGCACTTCGCCGACCAGGCCATGCAGGCCGGTGAGGCTGTGGCCGATCACGGTCTGCCCTTGCTCCACGGCGCGCCCGGCATCGCGGCTGGCATCGGCCGCCTGGCTGGCGTCACCGGCCACTTGCAGAATGGTGCCTTCCAGTTCGCCGAGGGCATCGCGGATCTGTGCGGTGTCACCGGCCTGGCGTTCGGCGCCGCTGTGCAGGCCGCTGCTGAGGTCGGCCAGGGCGCGGCTGCTATCGGCTACGTGTTCGGCGTGACCGCGAATGGTGCCGACCAGATTGACCAGGTACAGGCGCAGACGATTGAGGGACTCTTCGATATCGCGCAGCTCGCGGGTCTGTGCTTGCAGCTGCACTTCGCCGCTGAAGTCGCCGGCGGCCCAGGCCGACAGCGCCGGTACCAAACGATGGAGCACATTGGTCAGGCGGCGCTGGATGGTGTCGATGGTCAGAGCAATCAGCAGAATCAAGCCGATCATCAGGCCCTGCAGCAATTGCACCTGGCCTTGAATCTCGCCGTATTGAGCGCGGACCTGCGGCTCAATGGCGGCCAGCGCCTGTTGCAGGGCGCCGACTTTCGCCTGGGTGCTGCCGGCCAGCTCCTGGCGCTGCTCGATCAGTGTGCGGGTGCGTTGCAGTTCGGCAGGGTAGCGTTGCAGCAGGCTGCTGAACTCGCGCTTGAGGGCGATGCCCTGATCTTCGACAGGCTGGCTGCTGGCCTCGCTGTCGAGGCCGAGCAGGGCGCCGAAATCGGTGCTGTCGTCACTCTTCTTGGCGCTGACGCCGAGCAGGGGCAGGTCGTTGAGGCGCTGGGCCTGCTGGTTGAGCTGGCTCAGTTCGTGCTCAACCTCGCTGCGCAGCTCGCTGCGGCCGCTGCTCACCAGTTTGCCGCGGGCATGGCTCAAGCGGATGAGGTGCTGGGCGGCCTGGAACAGTGGTGCGCGGTACGTGCTGCCGTCGTTGCTGCTGTCGGCGTAAGCGGACAACTGTTCCAGGGCGCCACTCATTTCGCGCTCAGCCTGCAGCAGCAAACCTTGCGGATCGCCGGCCAGTTTGCCGGCGGCGAGCAAGTCGTTGGCGGTAAAGTCCTGCAGCTCCAGCAAGCTGGGCTTTAGGTCGGTGGCCAAGTCGCTCGGCAGGCTGTCGAGCTCGCCAGCAAATTGGCCGATGGCCTGGGTGGCTGCGCTGTGGCGCAGGGCGTCGCCGCTGGCCAGGTAGTCGTGGATGTTTTGTGCCACGTCCTGCTGGAAGCTCTGCGACAGGCTCAGGTAGCGCGCCATCAACTGGTAGGGGCGCTCCAGGGCTTGCTGCGACCACCAGAGGGTGGCGCCCAGCGCCAGGCAGACGCCGATCAGTAGCAGGGTGTTGAGATTGGTAAGCAGTTTCAGGCGCATCCTGACCTCGGCACGCGAAGTGGCGTTAGGCCAGTAACCGTATGACTATTTTGTTGCAGCTTGATTACAGCCATCAGGGCTCAGGCCGGGTACACCGCGCTGCGGTTGCGGCCGCTGTGCTTGGCTTCGTACAGGGCCTCGTCGGCGCGCTTGGACAAGGTTTTGCTGTCGACACCTTCGTGCAGTTCGGCGATGCCGCAGCTGAAGGTACAGGACAGGTCCATCGGTTGGGCCGGGTAGCTGATTTCGGCAAAGCGCTGGCGGATTTCGTCGAGCACCTTGAGTGCAGTGGCCGCGTCGGTGTCGGGTAGTACCACGGCGAACTCTTCGCCGCCGTAACGGCCGATATGGTCGGTCTTGCGCAGGCGCTGCTTGAGAAACAGCGCCAGGCTCTTGATCACCCGGTCGCCCATGGGGTGGCCGTAGGTGTCGTTGACCTTCTTGAAGAAGTCGATGTCGAGCATCGCAAAGCTCAGCGGCGTGCCGCTGCGCCGTGCCCGCGAGCGTGCATCTTCGAGCAGCTGCAGGGTGTGGGTGTGGTTGAACAGGCCGGTCAGGCTGTCGCGCACCATGCGCGAGCGCAGGCTGCGGGCGCGGGCCTGCACGGTTGCGCACGGTGGCAATCAGGTGGCGTGGCTTGATCGGCTTGGTGAGGAAGTCGTCGCCGCCTTCGCTCATGGCATCCAGCTGTTTGTCGAGGTCGTCCTCGGCCGACAGGTAGATGATCGGCACGCTGACGTAGCGGTCGTTGTGGCGGATCACCTTGGCCAGCTCGGTGCCGCTGCAGGCCGGCATGTACATGTCGAGAATGATCAGGTCCGGCTGGAAGTCGGCCAGCGCCGTCATCGCCTGCAGCGGCTCGGTCAGGGTGTGGGTGAGGATGCCGGCACTGTTGAGCACGCGCTCGGTGTGGGTCGCCTGGGCCCGCGAGTCGTCGACGATCAGCACTTTGTAGGGGTCGTACTGGCTGACGTGGGTGAGGGTCTCGATCCGCTCCAGCAGGCAGGACGCATCCAGTATGCCGGTGAAGAATTCGCGGCCCCCGGCGCGCACGGCGGCCAGGCGCGTTGGCGTGTCGGTCTCTTCCTGGCTGAAGAACAGCAGCGGCAGTTTTTGCTCCAGGCTGTTTTGCACCTCTTCGGCCAGGCGCAGGCCGCAGCCCTGGCCGGCAAAGTCGATGTCCATGAGAATGGCCGCTGGATGGCGTTCGGTCATCGCCGAGCGAAAGCCGTTGGCGGTGTCCAGGGCTTGCGCCTGCAGGCCGAAGGATTGCAGTTGCTGGCACAGGCGCTGGCCCTGCACGACATCCTGCAGTGCCAGGTACACCGGCTTGCGCAGGGCGGGCAGGGGCGTTTGTTCGAGTTGGTCGCTGTGCCGTAGGCCGGTGCGTGAAAGGCGCTGCATCAACTGGTTGAGCTGACTGATCAGCTCGCTGTTGAGGCGTCCGCGATTGGCTTCTACCGCCGCCAGGCAGTGTTGGATGGCCTCTGCCAGTTGGCTGTGCTCGGCCTGCTCAAAGCGCTGGGCGTAGCGCAGCAATAGCAGGTTGGCTTCGCTCAGCTCGGCCATTTCCGCGGCGTTCCATTCGCTGCACTGCAGGCGTTGCCAGACCTCCAGGGTTTGCCTGGCCTGGTGAATCACGCGCTGGGCGAAGTGGTGCTTGAGGCGGTCGCGACTGGGGTCTTCTGGCTCGGTCATGGTTCGCTGGCAGGTGGCTGTGGCGATGGCAGGGTGGTGATGGCGCTATGCTGGCACAGGATAGTGGCAGTGATAGTGCCGTCGATCAATTGGCGTCATCCTTTTGTCTGCTTTCTGGTGGACGGCCGGCGCCGAGCATGCGCTGCCAACGCTAAGTTTGCCGTGATGCGCTGCGCATCGGCTGGCGCTTCCCTTATAGTGCTGGGTACGCGCAGTGGCAGATGCCGCCGCTGCCCAAACCCTTTCATGCAGCAAATCAAGGACATGGCCATGCTGGACTGGAAAAACCGCAAGAATGACCTGCGCGGTCGGGTCGACGACTCGGTCGACGATGTGCGCAGTTACCTCGGAGGCCTGTGGCTGAGCCGCGCCCTCGGCGGTCTGCTGGGGCTGTATCTGCTGGCTGCTCTGGTGGTGGGCTGGTACTGGAGCCAGGAGCCGGCGTTGTTCCCGGTGCAGCAAAACGCCAAGGCGGCGGCCGAGTTGGCCCAGCGTCCGCTGGTCAGTGGCTACACCACGGTGGAAACCGTGAAGAGCGTGGCCAGCACCCTGCTCGACAAGGATGGCGGCTATTTGTCCAACGACCTGGCGCCGCCGGGCCTGTGGCTGGACAACATGCCGAGCTGGGAATACGGCGTGCTGGTGCAGGTGCGCGATGTGGTGCGTGCTCTGCGTAAGGACTTTGCCCGCTCCCAGTCGCAGTCCACCGAAGACCCGGATCTGGCCAAGGCCGAGCCGCGCTTCAACTTCGACAACAAGAGCTGGGCCCTGCCGGCCACGGAGGCCGAGTACCGCGAAGGGATCAAGTCGCTGGATCGCTACCAGCGCCGCCTGGCCGATCCGAGTCAGCCCAATGCCCAGTTCTATACCCGCGCCGACAACCTGAATAACTGGCTGGGTGATGTCGCCACCCGTCTTGGCTCGCTGTCCCAGCGCCTGTCGGCCAGCGTCGGCCGCGTGCGCCTGAACACCGACCTCAAGGGCGATGCCGTGCTGGCCCCGGGCGAAGCGCCGCAGGTCAGCGAGGAAGTGGTGCAAACCCCGTGGCTGCAGATCGACAACGTGTTCTACGAAGCCCGTGGCCAGGCCTGGGCGCTGTCGCACCTGCTGCGCGCCATCGAGGTGGATTTTGCCGATGTGCTGGCGAAGAAGAACGCCACCGTCAGCGTGCGGCAGATCATCCGCGAGCTGGAGGCCGCCCAGGAGCCGCTGTGGAGCCCGATGATTCTCAACGGCAGCGGCTATGGCGTGCTGGCCAACCACTCGCTGGTGATGGCCAACTACATCTCCCGTGCCAACGCCGCGATCATCGACCTGCGCACCTTGCTGACTCAAGGCTGAGTTATGCCCAACTGCGACCAAGAGGCGGCCCATCGCGCCGCCTCCGATGCCGAGCTGATCGCCTGGGTCGATGAGGCCGATCAGCTGCTCGGCAGCCTGCCGCGAGCCGAGCTGCGCGCCCGCGGGCTTGTCGGTCGTGGCACCTTTATCCTGCTGTTTAATTCCGCTGGTGAGTTGTGCGTGCATCAGCGCACGTTCAGCAAGGCGCTGTATCCCGGTTACTGGGATGTGGCCGCCGGCGGCATGGTGCTGGCGGCGGAGAGCTATGCCGAGTCGGCCGCGCGGGAGCTGGCGGAAGAGCTGGGCATCGCCGATGTGGCCCTGCGCGAGCACGGCCGCTTCTACTTCGAACAGCCGGATAACCGCCTCTGGTGCGGAGTGTTTTCTGCCGTGTCCGACGCGCCATTGCAGTTGCAGGCGGAAGAAGTGCTGCAGGCGCGCTTTGTGTCGATCGAGGCGGCGTTGGCCGATGCTGCCGTACAGCCTTACTGCCCCGACTCGCTGGTGGCGCTCAAGCGTTATCTGGCGGCGATGGGTTGAGCCATTACCGCGCCCCGACGAGGATGCGTAGGAGCGGCTTTAGCCGCGAACAAATGCACACTTTGCAAAAGCTTCGCGGCTGAAGCCGCTCCTACGTCCCCCCCCCCGACGCATGACCACTGAATAGAATAGGCAGGCCACATGCCGGCCTTTTGTGCAGGATTTGCGGGCGTTGCGTGCAGCATCCTGCACGTTGCGCGGGTGGCGTCGCCAATCCGCTCGGCAATGACGCAATCGGCCTATTAGCACGCGGCTTTTTTGCCGTTACACTGCGCGCCCTCGAACCGCAGACCTTGTCGCAGTTCGTTTGCGCTGCCCCTGCCAGAGTGGGGCTTCGCGGTCGGCAATTGCCGGCCAGTCGCTTTCAGATATGCCCTTGCCAACCTCAATTGCTGCATATCTTCTGACCCCCGCGAGGACCTGCCCGTGGTCAAGAAAGCTGCCTCCTTCGCCGCCCTCAGCGGCTTGGTGTATTCCACCGACAGCGGCCGGCATTGCCCGGACTGCAGCCAGCCGGTGGCCTCCTGTATCTGCAAACAAAGCCAGATCCCCGAGGGCGATGGTATCGCCCGTGTGCGCCGCGAAAGCAAAGGCCGTGGCGGCAAAACGGTGACCACCATCAGCGGCGTGCCGCTGGCCCTCGATGACCTCACGGCGTTGGCCACGGCGTTGAAGAAACGCTGCGGCTGCGGCGGCGCGCTGAAGGACGGAGTGATCGAGATTCAGGGTGATCACGTCGACCTGCTGCTGGCCGAACTGACCGCCCGCGGCTTTCGCACGAAGAAATCCGGCGGTTGAGTCCCGTTTTTCTAAACTTTATTCTGGCGATTGAGTCCACTCGCCAGGAATCGTCATTTCCGCTGGCTAATTTGCTGTTGCTCCTGCCGCGCAGGCAGGCGCCTTTATTGCACCTGGGAGACCACGATGCCCGTACGACGCACACGTAAAGATGACGGCAGCCAATGGACAGTCGCGGACAGCCGCAGCGTCTACGGCATTCGCCATTGGGGCGCCGGTTACTTCGCCATCAATGAAGCCGGCCGCGTCGAAGTGCGCCCCAACGGTCCGCAGAGCGCGCCGATTGACCTCTTTGAGCAGGTCGACGAGCTGCGCAAGACCGGCCTGTCGCTGCCCTTGCTGGTGCGCTTCCCGGACATCTTGCAGGACCGCGTGCGCCAGCTCACCGGTGCTTTCGATGCCAACATCGCCCGCCTTGAGTACCAGAGCCAGTACACCGCCCTGTACCCGATCAAGGTCAACCAGCAGGAGGCGGTGATCGAAAACATCATCGCCACCCAGAATGTCTCCATCGGCCTCGAAGCCGGCTCCAAGCCTGAGCTGCTGGCCGTGCTGGCGCTGGCGCCGAAGGGCGGCACCATCGTCTGCAACGGCTACAAAGACCGCGAGTTCATCAAGCTGGCGCTGATGGGCCAGAAACTCGGGCACAACGTCTTTATCGTCATCGAGAAAGAGTCCGAAGTGCAGCTGGTGATCGAGGAAGCGGCCGAACTCAAGGTTGCGCCGCAGATCGGCCTGCGCGTGCGCCTGTCGTCGCTGGCGTCGAGCAAGTGGGCCGACACCGGTGGCGAGAAGTCCAAGTTCGGCCTGTCGGCGGCGCAGCTGCTGTCGGTGGTTGAGCGCTTCCGCAAGGCCGGGCTGGACCAGGGCATCCGCCTGCTGCACTTCCACATGGGCTCGCAGATCGCCAACCTGGCCGACTACCAGCACGGCTTCAAGGAAGCCATCCGCTACTACGGCGAGCTGCGCGCGCTCGGCCTGCCGGTTGACCACATCGACGTTGGTGGCGGCCTGGGTGTGGACTACGACGGTACCCATTCGCGCAACGCCAGCTCGATCAACTACGACATGGACGACTACGCCGGTGTGGTCGTGGGCATGTTGAAAGAGTTCTGCGATGCGCAGGCGCTGCCCCATCCGCACATCTTCTCCGAGAGCGGCCGCTCGCTGACCGCCCACCACGCCATGCTGGTGGTCCAGGTCACCGATGTGGAAAAGCACAACGACCAGATCCCGCAGATCGAAGATGTCACCAGCCTGCCGGAAACCGTGCGTTATCTGGTTGAGTTGCTCGGCCCAACTGATATCGAGATGGTCACCGAAACCTACTGGCGCGCCACCCACTACATGAGCGACGTGGCCAGCCAATACGCCGACGGCAAGCTCAGCCTGACCGAAAAGGCCCTGGCCGAGCAGTGCTACTTCGCCGTGTGCCGCCGCCTGCACAACTCGCTCAAGGCCCGTCAGCGCTCGCACCGCCAAGTGCTGGATGAACTCAACGACAAGCTCGCGGATAAATACATCTGCAACTTCTCGGTATTCCAGAGCCTGCCGGACACCTGGGCGATTGGCCAGGTGCTGCCGATTCTGCCGCTGCACCGCCTCGACGAAGAGCCGCTGCGCCGTGCCGTACTGCAGGACCTGACCTGCGACTCCGACGGCAAGATCAAGCAATACGTTGACGAGCAGAGCATCGAGACCAGCCTGCCGGTGCACGAAGTGCGCGAGGGTGAGGATTACCTGCTGGGCATCTTCCTGGTCGGGGCCTACCAGGAAATTCTCGGTGACATGCACAACCTGTTCGGCGATACCGACTCGGTGAACATCTACCAGAATGCAGACGGCAGCGTGTACCACGCTGGCATCGAAACCCACGACACCATCGAGGACATGCTGCGCTATGTGCACCTGTCACCCGAGGAGCTGATGACCCACTACCGCGACAAGGTCGCTAGCGCCAAACTCAGCGCGCGCGAACGCACCCAGTACCTGGATGCCCTGCGCCTGGGGCTCACGCGTTCGTCGTACTTGTCCAGCTAAGGCTGCGCTACAAATAAAAAACCCGACTTCGCGTCGGGTTTTTTATTCAGGCCGTAGGGTGGATTAGCCGCGCAGCGCGTAACCGATCAAGCGAGCGCTGCAAGCAGGCGAACGTCTAAGTGGTGCGGTGCTTAACGTGGGCGCTTGCTGGCCTGCAGTGTGTAGCTGAGCGGCATGCGCCAGCGGTCACGATCCAAGCGCCACTCACCATCCTCGCCACAGCTCATCTGTCCCGGCAGGGCCTCCCAGGGAATGCTGTCGTGTTCCACCAAACCGGTGATCTGCATGCCATGGCTGAGCAGCGCGCTGACAATTTCGCCCATGCCATGATTCCATTCATGGGTGATCGTGGCGGTCAGCCGTGCGTCGGTCTCAACATAGCTACTGTCGTCCTCCCAGACCTGAGGCGTTTCCTGCTCAAAGTAGGGGTGTTCGATCACCAGCGCGTCTTGTCGGTCTTCGTTGAGTGAGAACAGCACTGGGTGTCCTTCGCGAATAAACAGACGGCCGCCAGGCTTCAGTAAGCTGGCGACTGCGTTGGCCCAGCGGTCGATACTGGGCAACCAGTTCAATGCGCCAATGCTGGTGTAGACGAGGTCGAACGACTCTCTGGGCAGAACCTCTGCCGCCTCGTACACATCGGCTTCGACAAACGCCAGGCGGGCGCCTGCGCGCTGGGCGAGCAAGCGGGCTTGGGCAATTGAGGCCGGGGAGAAATCCAGCCCCGTCATGTGTGCGCCCAGGCGTGCCAGTGAGAGGGTGTCAGTGCCGATGTGGCATTGCAGATGCACGCCCTTGGCGCCAGAAATGTCGCCCAGTAAGGGCAGATCAAAGCGCACCACCTCGGAGAGATGCGCGGGGTCGTCCACCAGCGCCTGTGTTTCATACCCCGCCGATGCGGCGTGCAGCGGTGCGCGCTCGTCCCAATTGGCTTTGTTCAGGGTTATGTAGTCACTCATGATCAAGACTCCGTTCTTGTCTGCTGGCAGGCCGAGCGCTAATCGTAGGGCAGGTGCTGTGTTCAGATCACCTCCAACATCCCCATCATGCCCTGGTTCTCGTGTTCGAGAATGTGGCAGTGGAACATGCGCAGGCCCTTGAACGGCTGGGCCATTTTTATCCGGATGGTTTCCCGTGGGCGCAGGTTGATGGTGTCTTTCCATGCGCGGTACGGCGCTGGGGTTTTCACCCCGTTGAGCTCGTGCTCGATGACCTGAAACTGGCAGCCGTGGATATGGAAGGGGTGGTCCATGTGGGAGTCGTTGACCAGCTCCCACAGCTCCACTTCACCCAGCTTGCTGGTCAGGTCGACGCGCTGCATGTCGAAGCTTTTGCCGTTGACCAGGAAATCCATCTGGTGCTGGCCGTTGTCCATGCGCATGTTCTCGCTGAACACCACGCGCTTGTGGGCGCTGGTCGGGCCGAGGTCGGCGATCTCGCGCAGTTTGGCGGGCAGGCTGACTGGCTGGCCGGCGGGCAGGCTGACGTGGGCCAGGGTGATGACCTGTTCGGCGGCAACCATGCCCATCTTGTTGCGGTCGTAAATCTCGGCGGTCAGGGCGAACTGGCGCTGCTCGCTGCCGGGCTGGACGATGATTTCGATACGTTCGGCTGGCGCCAACAGGATTTCCGTCATGGCTTGCGGCTGTTCCAGCAGGCCACCGTCGCTGCCCACCAGGCTGAAGCTATGGCCGCCGAGGTTGAGCTTGAGGTAGCGCGCGCTGCAGGCGTTCCACAGGCGCCAGCGTTCCGGCCCGCGCAGTTCGAGGGTCGGTTGATGCTGGCCGTTGATCAGCACAAATTGGCCTTCGCGGCCGTTCATCCAGTCGTTGGCGTCGTTGTCGGGGATGCTGCCGTCGGCATTCAATTTGAGGTCGGAGAGCAGCAGGTGACGTTCACTGATGCCGCTCAACGGGTCGTCGCTAGCGCGCACGATAAAGGGCGCGGCCAGGCCACGAAACGCCTGCTCGGCGGTATGCCCGTGGGGGTGCGGGTGATACCAGTAGGTGCCGGCGCTGCCCTTGGGTAGGTTGAAGCTGTAAGTGCGCTCGCCACCCGGCGGCACCGGGTCATGGGGGTTGCCGTCCTGCTCGGGCGGCACCGGCAGGCCGTGCCAGTGCAGGGTGCTGGGCTGGCTCAGGCGGTTGATAAAGCGCACCTCCACGCGGTCGCCTTCGTTCACCTCGATCAGCGGGCCAGGGATGCTGGCGTTGTAGGCCCAGAAGGTGGTCGGCTGACCGGGCAGCAACTCGACCTGCACGGGCGCAGCGCTCAGCTCGGCCTTGAACAGACCTGGCTGGGAGCTCTGGTTGCTGAGTCTGTGCAGCGGCCCTAGGGCAGCGCCACGGGGCAGGGCATCGCTGGCGGCAAGCCCTTGGGGCAACGGCGTGGCCATGCTGTGGTCCATGCCGGCCATGTCATGCATCGAGTGATCCATGCTTTGCGCGCGCAGCCAGCCGGGCAGCAGGGCCAGGCCGCCAACGCCGAGGGCGTGAGTGAGAAAGGTGCGACGAATCATCGAGGTTCTCCAGCAACACAAAAACAGGCGGCCAGAATCAAGCTTGCCACCGTGGCAAGGTCAAGAGCCGGTTATTGGCCGATCGCCCCATAACCGCGGGCCATCAGCATGGCCAGCAGCGGGATGATCAGCAGCAAGAGTAATTCCAGGCGGATACACAGGGTCAGCCACTGGCGTTGGCGTGGGCTGACGTCGGGCACCTGACCTGCCTGCAGGGCGTTGCGCCAGTTGAGGAAGACAAAGGTCGGCAGGGTCGACAACACGCCGACCAGCAGGAATAGGCCGACCTTGGCGTGAAACAGGCCGTTGTGCAGGTAGTAATCCAGGCCCTTGCCGTACCAGATCACCCGCGCCGCGCCGCTGAACAGCACCAGGCTGGCGCTGACGCCGTAGGCGATGTCGATAATCACCAGGCGCCGCGCCCGCGCCAGGTCCAGGGGCGGTTTGAACTGCAGATGCTCGATGCCGAGCAGGGCGAACAGCAGGAAAATCGACAGGTAATGCAGGGCGGCGATGGCCTGGGCCATTGGTGGCTCCTTGTCTAGGCTCTGTTGACAGCCTCCGTCGCGGCGTGCGGCCTTACGTCAACAGGGCCTATGAGGCGTGGACTGTTCTGTTACGACCCTGATGCTTGGCAAGGTACAGCGCACTGTCGGCGCGTTCCAGCAGTGAGGTCTGGTTTTCTCCGGGCGCGGCGATGGCCGTGCCGATGCTGCTGGTCAGTGTGTGGCTGAGCGTGCCGATGTTCATTGGCGTGGCGGCAATGGTCTGGCGTACGCGCTCGGCGATGTGCTGCAGTTCGCTGGCGTCGTGCACGCTGACTAGCGCGACGAACTCTTCGCCACCCAGACGCACGAGCAGATCATCCGGGCGCAGGGAGGCGCTCATGCGTCGTGCGCTTTCCCACAGCACCTGGTCGCCGCCGCCATGGCCGAACTGGTCGTTGACCTGCTTGAAGTGGTCGAGGTCGCAATAGATCGCAGCAAGTTTCAAGCCCTGGCTCGTCGCGCTGGCCAGCTCGCGTGGGAAGAACTCATTGAAGCCGGCGCGGTTCCAGAGTTGGGTCAGCGGGTCGATCAACGCTTTACGTTGTTCGCGGCTGACCGCCTGGCGCAATTTGTGGGCATGCTGACTGACATTGCGTAGATGCAGGTAGCCTTCGACCAGCGTGGCCAGATCCCCCAGGCGCAGGCGCTCCGTCGGGTTGAAGCTGCGCGGCTGTGGATGCATTAGGCAGAGCGTGCCGATCGGTTGCCCGTTGCGGTCGTAGAGCGGTTGGCCGGCGTAGAACCGCACGAAGGGCGGGCTGACTACCAGTGGGTTGTCGTTGAAGCGCGGGTCCTGGTGGGCATCCTCGACGATCAGCGGGCAGCGCGCCGCCACCACATGGCCGCAGAAGGAAATATCCCTTGGGGTTTCGGCTATGTGCATGCCCGCACGAGCCTTGAACCATTGCCGATCGCGGTCAACCAGGCTGATCAGGACGCTATCGACGCTGAACAGTTCACGGGTCAGGCGTACCAGGGTGTCGAGATACAGCTCGGCGGGGGTGTCGAGCAGGTCAAGATCGTCCAGCGCCTGTTGGCGAAGGGCTTCATCAGGGGGGCAGGGGGCAGGTAGCATGAGTATCTCCGGTCATTGTGGTGGAGCCAACCAGGCGTCCTGCCGGTGTAGGCGCCAAGCCAGGGCGGCGAGGCACACACTGCGTAGCAACATAAACGATAGCAGCGCCAGCCACAGGCCGTGGTTGCCATAGCCTTGCAGCAGCCAGGCCAGTGGCAGGCTCAGGCCCACGGCGAGGAGCATGGCGTCACGCATTTCGCGGGCGCGGGTGGCGCCGATAAACAGGCCGTCGAGCAGGTAGCTGGCCACCGACAGCAGCGGCAGCAGGGCCAGATAGGGCAGGTAGTCGTAAGCCGCCGCGCGCACGCTGGGAATGTCACTTTGCAGCTCGATAAACAGCCTGCCACCCAGTAACAGGGCCACGGCCAGCAGCAGGCTGAGCAGCAACGACCAGCCGCCCGCCACCACCAGGCTGCGCTTCAGCGCCACGCCGTCGCGGGCACCAATGGCGTGGCCGCAGAGCGCTTCCACGGCATTGGCCAGGCCATCCAGGGCAAAGGCACAGAGCATCAGGCCGTTGATCAACAGGGCGTTGGCGGCCACGGTGCTGGTGCCCAGGCGCGTGCCCTGCACAGTGACCAGAAAGAACACCAGGTGCAGCGCCAGGGTGCGGATCAGGATGTCGCGGTTTAGCGCCAACAAGGGGCGCCAGCTCAACCAGTGGCGCAAGGCGGGCCAGTCGATGCGCCCTGGCCACTGGCGGATGGCGCGGCGGGTCAGCAGCAGGCCGAGCAGGGTGCCGCTGCATTCGGCCAGCACCGCGGCGTAGGCGGCGCCGCTGATGCCCCAGTCCAAGCCGAGAACAAACAGCACGCACAGCGCCGCATTCAACAGGTTGGTGGTGAGCATGATCAGCAGCGGCGCGCGGGCATTCTGGGTGCCCAGCAGCCAGCCGATCAGGGCGAAGTTGGCCAGCGCGGCGGGCAGCCCGAGCAGGCGCAGGTAAAAGAACTCGCGGGCCAGTGAGTCGAGTTCGGCGGCGGGTTGCATCAGGCGCAGGGCCAGGTCGCTGAACGGCAAGCTGAGGACGATCAGCAGCAGCGCCCAGCCCATCGCCAACAACAGGCCTTGTAGCAGGGTCTGGCGCAGCAGGGCGCCGTCGCCACTGCCGCAGGCCTGGGCGCTGAAGCCGCTGGTGCCCATGCGCAGAAAGCCCATCAGGCCGACCAGCAAGCCATACAGGCTGCTGCCGATCACCACGGCGGCCAGGTCCTGGGCGTGGGGTAAGTGGCCGACCACGGCGCTGTCCACCAGCGCCACCATGGGCACCGAGAGGTTGCACAGCATCATCGGCGCGGCCAGCGCCCAGACCCGTCGATGGGTAGGGCGGTGCCGCCAGGCGTGTAGGGTCTGTTCCCGTTTCATCACGAACCGCGTTGCTGCGAGAAATGGTCCCCGGTTAGGCGCAGGACGCAGGTAATGGTTATTCCCTTATCAAGTCCTGCAACGACAGCGGGGGCCATTTCTCGCGCAACCCGAAGGGCCGGGCCTGTTTTTGTGCGAGGCCGCGTTACTCGTCGCTTATTTGGAATAACCAAATCACGCTCCTCGCGCCTTGCCGCGCGCAAAAACAGGCTCCGGCGCGGCCGTGAATGAAACGGGAACATACCCTAGGTTGATCATCTACAGGCTCCAGAATAGCGCCGCACTATACGTCGACTGTGCCGCGCCAGACATCCCGAATGCCGCTGGCACCAGTCGCCATTTTCAGCTTTTTCCGACTGCCTGGTCAGGCTCGCCTCGGCTATAGTAGCGACCCTCCGCACCTACCCTCTCCGGGAGCCCGCAATGCCGAAGAAAGGATTACTTCTGGCCCTGGTCCTGAGCCTGCTCAGCGCCTGTGATTCCTCCACCCCTGAACAGGCCGCCACGCCTGCCCCCGCCAGCCAACAGGCGGCGCCCGTGCAGGATCTGGCTGCCTTGGGCAAGCGCTACGCCGGCCGGCCGCTTGAGGTGGTGGACGTTTCCGAAGTGCAGCTGGAGGGCGCCAGCGCCCTGGCCGTGACCTTCGGTGTGCCGCTTGATCCGGAGCAGGATTTCGCTGCCCAGTTGCACCTGGTCGACAGCAAGGACGGCAAGGTCGATGGCGCCTGGGAGCTGGCCGACAACCTGATGGAACTGCGCCTGCGCCACCTGGAGCCGCAGCGCAAGCTGGTGCTGACCGTGGATGCCGGCCTGCGTGGCGTCAATGGTGCGACCCTGGCCAAGGAACATATCAGCCAGTTGGAAACCCGCGACCTGCAAGCCAGCATTGGCTTTGCCAGCCGCGGCTCGCTGCTGCCGACCCGCCTGGCCGAAGGCCTGCCGGTGATTGCCCTGAACGTCGATCAGGTCAACGTCGAGTTCTTCCGCATCAAACCCGAGGCCTTGCCGGCGTTCCTCAGCCAGTGGGGCCGTGGCACCAGCCTGGACACCTGGGAGTCGCGCGAGCTGTTGCCGATGGCCGAGTTGGTGTACGGCGGGCGTTTCGACCTGAAGCCCGCGCGCAACACCCGCGAAACCCTGCTGCTGCCGATTGCCGGCCTGGAGCCGTTCAAGCAACCGGGCGTGTACCTGGCGGTCATGCGCCAGGCGGGCACCTATAACTATTCGCAGCCGGCGACCCTGTTCACCCTCAGTGATATCGGCCTGTCGGCGCACCGCTACCGCGAGCGCCTGGACGTATTCACCCAGGCCCTGGAGGGCGGCAAGGCGCTGGAGGCGGTGCAGCTGCAACTGCTCGACGGCAATGGTCGGGTGCTCGGCGAAGGCCGCACCGACAGCGACGGACACGCCGAGCTGGCGCTGCCGGCCAAGGCCGAGGTGCTGCTGGCCCAGCAAGGCGCGCAGACCAGTCTGTTGCGCCTGAGTGGCGCGGCCCTGGACCTGGCCGAATTTGATATCGCCGGGCCCCAGGCCCATCCGCTGCAGTTCTTCGTCTTTGGCCCGCGCGATCTCTATCGCCCCGGCGAAAGCGTGCTGCTCAACGCCTTGCTGCGCGATGCCGATGGCCGCGCGGTGCAGAACCAGCCGGTGAACGTCGAAGTGCGTCGCCCTGATGAGCAAGTCAGCCGCAAATTTGTCTGGCAGGCCGGCGACAATGGCCTGTACCAGTACGCCTTGCCGATTGCCGGCGAAGCGCCGACCGGGCGCTGGCAGTTGGTGTTCGACCTGGGTGACGGTCAGCCGCAGTTGTACGAATTTCTCGTCGAGGACTTCCTGCCCGAGCGCCTGGCACTGGAGCTGAAGGGCCGTGAGGTGCCATTCAGCCCAGCCGAGAATGCTCAGTTCGAGGTCACCGGCCGCTACCTGTACGGCGCGCCGGCGGCCGGCAATCGCCTTAGTGGGCAGATTTATGTTCGCCCGCTGCGCGAAGCGGTGGCGAGCCTGCCGGGCTATCAGTTCGGCTCGGTCAATGAAGAGGAACTGAACCAGGACCTGGAGCTGGACGAGACCGTGCTGGATGCCGACGGCCAGGCCAGCCTGGAGATCGAAAGCAAGTGGGCCGAGGTCAAGTCGCCGCTGAAACTGATCCTCCAGGCCAGCCTGCAGGAGTCCGGTGGCCGGCCGATCACCCGGCGTATCGTCCAGCCCGTGTGGCCGGCCGAGCAGTTGCCGGGCTTGCGTCCCCTGTTTGACGGCGAAGAAATCGACGGCAATGGCCTGGCCGAGTTCGAGCTGCTGCTGGCCGATCCGCAGGGCAACAAGCTGGCCAGCGACGGGCTGAAGGTGCGCCTGATTCGCGAGCGCCGCGACTACTACTGGAACTTCTCCGAGGGCGATGGCTGGAGCTATCACTACAACGAGAAGTACCTGAACCTCAGCGAAGAGACGGTCACCGTGGCCAAGGGCGGCACCGCCAAGGTCAGCTTCCCGGTCGAGTGGGGCCCGTACCGCGTCGAGGTCGAAGACCCGCAGACCGGCTTGCTCAGCAGCCTGCGTTTCTGGGCCGGCTACAGCTGGCAGGACAACGCCGAAGGCGGCGCCGTGCGTCCCGATCAGGTCAAGCTGGCGCTGGACAAACCGGCCTATGGCAATGGCGACACCGCCACGGTCACCGTCACGCCGCCGGCCGCCGGCAGTGGTTATCTGCTGGTGGAATCCGCCGAGGGGCCGTTGTGGTGGCAAGCCATCGACGTGCCGGCGGAAGGCAAAAGCTTTGAGATTCCCATCGCCAAAGAGTGGGCACGGCATGACCTGTATGTCAGCGCCCTGGTTATCCGTCCGGGCGAGCGCAAGGCCAATGTCACGCCCAAGCGTGCAGTCGGCCTGCTGCACCTGCCGCTGGAGCGGGCACCGCGCAAGCTGGCGCTGAGCCTCAGTGCGGCGGAGAAAATGCGTCCGAATCAGCCGCTGACGGTCAAGGTCAAGGCCGTCAACGCCGATGGTTCTGTGCCCAAACAGCGCGCAGGTGCTGGTGGCGGCGGTGGATGTCGGCATCCTCAATATCACCGAGTACGCCACCCCTGACCCGTTTGCCGCGTTCTTCGGGCGCAAGGGTTACGGTGCTGACCAGCTGGATGTTTATGGCCAGTTGATCGAAGCCGGCCAGGGCCGGGTGGCCAAGCTGGCCTTCGGTGGTGATGCGGGCCTGGAGGCGGGCGGCAAACGCCCGGACACCAGCGTGCTGATCGTTGCCCAGCAGAGCGCGCCAGTAAGCCTGAACGAGCAGGGCGAGGGCGAAATCAGCCTGGCGATCCCTGACTTCAACGGCGAGCTGCGCCTGATGGCGCAAGCCTGGAGCGACGACAGCTACGGCATGGCCGAAGGCAAAACCGTGGTCGCCGCACCGCTGATCGCCGAGCTGTCGGCGCCGCGCTTCCTTGCCGGTGGCGATGAAACCAAGCTGGCGTTGGATATCAGCAACCTCTCCGGCAAGGAGCAGCGTCTCGACGTGCAACTCAGTGCCGCCGGCCAGTTGAGCCTGGCGCCAGCCGGCGGTGAGCAAACTGCCGGTGAGCAAACTGCCGGTGAGTTAGTGGTGCCCCTGCAACTGGCGCAAGGCCAGCGCACCACCCTGCAGATCCCGGTGCGGGCGCTGGGCGGTTATGGCCAGGGCACGCTGAAGGTCACCGTCAACGGCCTCGACCTACCGGGCGAGAGCCTGCCGCCGCTGAGTCGCGAGTGGACGCTTGGCGTGCGTCCGGCTTATCCGGCCACCCTGCAGAACTTCCGCGCAGTGCTTAAGGGTGATAGCTGGAGCCTGCCGGCGGGTACTCTGGAGCAGTTCGAGGTGGCCGGGCGTGAAGCCCTGCTGGCGATGTCCAGTCGGCCGCCGCTGAACCTGGCCGAGCAGATCCGCGCGCTCAAGGCCTACCCCTATGGGTGCCTGGAGCAGACCACCAGTGGCCTGTACCCGTCGCTGTATGCCGATGCCGACAGCCTCAAGCGCCTAGGGATCGAGGGCGAGCCGGCCGAACAGCGCCGCCAGTCCATCGAGCTGGGCATCGAACGCTTGCTCGGCATGCAGCGTTACAACGGCAGCTTCGGCCTGTGGGGCGCCGACAGTGACGAGGAATACTGGCTGAGCGCCTACGTCACCGACTTCCTCCTGCGCGCCCGTGAGCAGGGTTTCGCCGTACCGTCCGAGGCCCTGGAAAAGGCCAACCAGCGGCTGCTGCGTTACCTGCAAGAGCGCAGCATCATCGAGGACGGCTACAGCGACAACGCCGACCAGACCCGCTTTGCCGTGCAGGCCTACGCCGGTTATGTGCTGGCGCGCAGCCAGCAGGCGCCGCTGGGCGCCTTGCGTACGCTGTTCGAGCGGCGCAGCGAGGCCCGTTCGGGTCTGCCGTTGGTGCACCTGGCTGTGGCCTTGCAGAAAATGGGCGACCAGCCACGGGCCGACGACGCCCTGCTGGCTGGCCTGGCGATCAAGCGTGACGACCAGCAGTGGTTCCACGATTACGGCAGCGTGCTGCGCGACGATGCGCTGATCCTGGCCCTGCTCAACGAGCACAGCCTGGCCAGCAAGCAACGGGACGAGCGTCTGTTCGGTTTGGCGGATGAACTGGCCAGCCGTCCGTACCTGTCCACCCAGGAGCGCAATGCCCTGTTCCTCGCCGGTCGCGGCCTGCTGCTGGAGCCTGAGCAGGCCTGGCAAGCCGAGCTGAGCCTGGCCGGCAACGTGCGGGCGCTGAGCAACAGCCAGTCCGGGATCAAGCTGGAAGGTGCGGCACTGGCCGAGCCGATGAGCGTGCGCAGCCTGGGCGAGGGCACCTTGTTCCAGCAGCTGAGCATCTCCGGCTACCCGGTCAAGGCGCCGGCCGCCGGTGGCGAGAACCTCAGCATCCGCCGCGAATACTTAGGCATGGACGGTGAGCCGCTGGACCTCAACAACCTCGCCAGCGGTGAGCTGGTGCTGGTGCACCTGGCCGTAGAGGCCAAGCAGCGGGTGCCGGATGCGCTGGTGATCGACCTGCTGCCGGCCGGCCTGGAGCTGGAAAACCAGAACCTCGGGCAAAGCGCCGCGAGCCTGGAAGACGCCAGCAGCGAGGTCAAGGAATGGCAGCAAGCGATGCAGAACGCCACGCCCAAGCACCAGGAGTTCCGCGGTGACCGCTATGTCGCGGCGGTGGACGTCAACGGCTACGGCACCACCCACCTGCTGTACCTGGCCCGTGCGGTCACGCCAGGCACCTACCGGGTGCCGCCACCGCAGGTTGAGTCCATGTACCGGCCGAACTGGCAGGCCGTGGGCGAAGCGCCGGCGCAGTTGGTGGTGAAGGGTCAGTAAAGCGGCGGACGGATCAGCCCCTTCGTCCATTTGCGGGCGAGGGGGACGCGCCTCAGTGTCAAGAGATCAACCATGAAGCGATTTCCGGGCAATTCGCGCCGTCTATGGCGGATCTTGGCCATTTCTCCGTTGTGCCTGTTCGTTCTGCTTTGGTCTGCCGACCGCCTGTTTCCACTGCCGTTGCCGAAGGACGATCAGGCGCGGGTGGTGCTGGCTGAGGACGGGACGCCGTTGTGGCGCTTTGCCGATGCCGAGGGGGTGTGGCGTTACCCGGTCACGCCCGAGCAGGTGGCGCCGGCGTATCTGCAGGCGCTGCTCAGTTATGAAGACCGCTGGTTCTATCAGCACCCTGGGGTCAACCCGCTGGCGTTGGGGCGGGCCGCCTGGCAGAACCTCAGCGGTGGGCGGGTGGTGTCCGGTGGCAGCACCTTGTCGATGCAGGTGGCGCGGCTGCTCGATCCTCACTCGCGCAGCCTGTCCGGCAAGCTCAAGCAGCTGTGGCGCACCCTGCAGCTGGAGTGGCACCTGTCGAAGGCGGAAATTCTCACCCTGTACCTCAATCGCGCGCCCTTCGGTGGCACCTTGCAGGGCGTGGCGGCGGCCAGTTGGGCGTATCTGGGCAAGCCGCCGAGCCAGTTGACCCATGCCGAGGCGGCGCTGTTTGCGGTGCTGCCCCAGGCACCCAGCCGCTTGCGCCCGGACCGTCAC
This sequence comes from Pseudomonas sp., assembly GCA_034519305.1. Lineage (GTDB taxonomy): Bacteria > Pseudomonadota > Gammaproteobacteria > Pseudomonadales > Pseudomonadaceae > Aquipseudomonas. The sequence continues at coordinate 90,822 of JAXHOM010000025.1, read as the reverse complement.
CCGCACGCCGCTCAAGCCGCCCGCGACAAGGTGCTGCGGCGTCTGGCGCAGTTCCAGGTGTGGACGCCGACGCAACTGCGCGAGGCGCTGGAGGAGCCGGTGCTGCTGGCGCCGCGCCGCGAGCCGAGCCTGGCGCCGTTGCTGGCGCGGCGGCTGAACACGCCGCACAGCCCGGCGCTGATCCGTACCACTCTGGATGCCGCCTTGCAGCGCCGTCTGGAAGATTTGCTGCTGGGCTGGCGCGCGCGCCTGCCGGAGCGCACCTCGGCGGCGATCCTGGTGGTCGAGCATGAGACGATGGCGGTGCGTGCCTACTTGGGCTCGGTGGACATCACCGACCCGCGGCGCTTCGGCCATGTCGACATGATCAGCGCCCAGCGCTCGCCCGGCTCGACCCTCAAGCCCTTCCTGTATGGCATGGCTCTGGACGCCGGGCTGATTCATTCCGAGTCGCTGCTGCAGGATGTGCCGCGCCGTTATGGCGATTATCGGCCGGGCAATTTCGCCGCCGGGTTTAGCGGCCCGGTGGCGGCCAGCGCGGCCTTGGCTACCTCGCTCAACCTGCCGGCGGTGCAATTGCTCGAGGCTTACGGGCCGAAGCGCTTTGCCGGCGAACTGCGCAGCGCCGGCGTGCCGCTGGCCTTGCCGGCGTTGGCCGAGCCGAACCTGGCGCTGATTCTCGGCGGCGCCGGCAGCCGCCTGGAGGACTTGGTGGGTGGCTACCGCGCCCTGGCCCACGGCGGCAAGAGTGCTCGCTTGCGCTTGCAACCGCAGGACTTGCTGGTTGAGCGGCGGCTGTTGTCGCCGGGCTCGGCGTGGATCATTCGCCGCATTCTGAGCGGCCAGGCACGCCCGGACCGCGACCCGCGCGCGCACCTGTTGCAACGTCCCAGCCTGGCCTGGAAGACCGGTACCAGCTATGGCTTTCGCGATGCCTGGGCAATAGGTGTGGGGCCGCGTTATCTGATCGGCATCTGGATCGGTCGCCCGGACGGCACCCCGGTGCCCGGCCAGTTCGGCCTGGCTTCGGCGGCGCCGCTGATGTTGCAGGTCCACGACCTGTTGGTGAACCGCGACCGCCAGCGCGGCCTGCCGTTACCGGTGGAGGAGGTGCCGGCGAATGTTGGGGTGGCGGCGATCTGCTGGCCCCTGGGTCAGCCGCTGGCCAAGGAGGATCCCAACTGCCGCCGCCAGCGCTTTGCCTGGACCCTGGATGGCACCACGCCGCCGACCTTGCAGGCCCTCGACCAGCCCCTGGGGCTTGGCTTGCAGCAGAACATTTGGGTCAACGCCCAGGGCCTGCAGGTGGGTGCCGCCTGTGCCGGCGCCCAGGCGCGCAGTGTGACCCTCTGGCCGGCGCCGCTGGAGCCTTGGCTGCCAAGGCGGGAGCGGCGCAGTGCGCGGCTGCCAGCCAGTGATCCGGCCTGTCCGCCGGCCTTGCCGGCGGCGGTGGCGCCGCTGTCGATTGTCGGCGTGCGCGAGGGCGACAACCTGCGTCGCCCGGCCGCCAGCCGCGAGGCGCTGCAACTCAAACTGTCGGCGTTGGGTGGCAGTGGCAGACGCTGGTGGTTTCTCAATGGTCAGCCGCTGACCGACACGGCCCCCGACGCCAGCTTCAACCAGGCGTTCAATCAGCTGGGGCGACAGCAACTCAGCGTGTTGGATGAGTCCGGGCAGACCGCGCGGCTGGAGTTCAGCATCGCGCCGTGACGCCGTGGCGTGCTGCTGATTTAGCGGGCCAGCACCAGGCGGTTGCGGCCATCGGCTTTGGCCTGGAACAGGGCGCTGTCGACGCGCTGGAAGAAGGCTTCGCTGCTGCTGTCGCGCGTGGCGTCGAAGCTGCCGACGCCGAGGCTGGTGGTCAGGTTGAGGCTGTGTTCGCGGGCTTGTAACGGGCTGTCGGCAATACAGGCGCGGAACTGTTCGGCCAACTGCCGGGCGTGCTCCTGCTCGGTGCCAGGCATCAGTACGGCGAACTCTTCGCCGCCCATGCGCAGGAGGATGTCGTTGTCGCGGCGGAATACCTGGCGCATGCGCTCGGCAAACACTTCCAGGCAGGCGTCGCCGCTAAGGTGGCCGTGCTGGTCATTGACCCGCTTGAACAGGTCGATGTCCATCAGCACCAGCGCCAACGGACTGCCCTGACGTTTGGCATTGGCCAGCATCAGCGGGAACAGGTCGTTGAACTGGTGACGGTTGCCCAGTCCGGTCAGGCTGTCGGTGCGGCTGAGGCGTTCCAGGGCATCGCGCTGCTCCAGCAGCTGGAGTTCCAGGGCAATGCCGGCGTGGTATTCGCGATAGCTGCGGGTGCCGACCATCAGCAGGTAGATCAGGTAGAACGCCAGGGTCAGCAGGATCGGCAGTTGCTGTGCGCCGTTGCTGGCCAGCACCAGTAAGCCGGGCAGGTTGAGCAGCAAAACGGTGCACAGGCCGCGGCGCAAGCGCATGGAAAAGGTGAAGGCGACTGCCGTACTGAAGGCGATGGTGCTGACGGTGGCGACCAGCTGGGAGCGCTGAAACTCAGGGTCGGACAGGGCCAGCGCATGGGCCAGGCCCCAGCCCAGGGCCGTCAGTAACACCAACAGCCAGTGGCGGTTGAGCCAGCGCGTAAGGCGGCGGTCGTTATGGCGGGTCGGCGGTAGATGGACCCAGCGTAGCACCAGCATCAGGACAAAAAAACCGCAGCCGCCAAGGCCCAAAAGGAGGTGCTGCAGCGGTGCATTGCTGAAACCCCAAGTCAGCAGCCAGGCCATCAGGTAGTAAATGCTGCCCAGGCGCGTGCGATTGCTGACGTCTTGGACTTCTCGCCATAGGGCGTAAGTGCTGGGTTGTTTGGGTGCGCTGGTGAGGGGCATGGCGGCAGGTCATAAATTGTGCGCGCGCAGCATAGCCTTTTTGTCATCTGCCGTGCTGGCCAATTGCCTGTTTTGTGCCCGCTGGCCGACGTGTGAACCGCTTGCGCGCGGCCCAGGCAGCGATCGTTGCTCCCGTGCCTGGCGCGCCAGCGTCTGATTCGTCAGTACGGCCTCGCCGGCGCAGCCCCGTTAGGTGGTTGTCCCTGCCGCATCGTGCAACACCCAACACAATCCCCATTAGCTATGTTTATTACACTTTGTGATCCTTCATTTTATCCCCACCCTTTCCCCAAACTGCCGGCGCTGCTGCGTGCGTGACAAGCCAAGCGTCATCGGTCTGAACGATGGCGGAAGCGTGGCTTAGTGCGCGGCCTTGACCCGGAAGCTGCGGGTCATCGACAGCAGCTTGGCCACTATCTCGGCTAATGCATGGCTGGTTTGGTCGATGTGGTTTACGGCCTGCTGGGTGCTGATGGCGACGTCATGAATGGTGATCAGGTTGCGATTGATCTCATGGGCCACCGCCGTTTGCTCTTCGGTGGCACTGGCAATCTGCGTGTTCATGGCTGTGATGGTGTCCACCGAATGGCGGATGCTGTGCAGGGCACCGTCGGCCTGGCCGGCTTCGTCAACGGTTTGCTTGGCTTGGTCTTGGCCGTTGTGCATGGCATGCACGGCGTCGCGCGAGCCTTTTTGCAGGCGCAGGATCATGCGGTCAATTTCCGCCGTGGACTCCTGGGTACGCTTGGCCAGGTTGCGCACTTCATCTGCCACCACCGCAAAGCCTCTGCCCTGATCGCCGGCGCGGGCGGCTTCGATGGCCGCATTCAGGGCCAGTAAGTTGGTTTGTTCGGCAATGCTGCGGATCACCTCGAGCACTGTGCCAATGGAGTTGCTGGCATTCTCTACTTCGCCAATCAGGCTTGAGGTGTGTTCCAGTTCGGTGAACAGGGCGGACACCGCTTGCAGGGTGTGACTGACCATCTGCCCACCACTGATAGCCTCGTGGTCGGCGCTACTGGCTGCCTGGGCGGCGCTCGCAGCATTGCGCGCGACCTCCTGAATGGTTTCCGCCATCTGCGTGGTCGCCGTAGCGACCTGGTCGGTCTCGTGCTGCTGTCGTTCGACATCGGTGCGGGTTTGCAGGGTCAAGGCGCTGAGCTCGTCACTCTGGCTGCGAATGGTTTCGGTCAGCCCTTGCAGGGCGGTGATCACCGTACTGAAGCGTTGCAGCATGTTGTTATAAGCACTGGCCACACTGCTGATTTCATTATTGCCGAAGGCTTGAGCCAGGGCGGTTAGGTCCGAGTCTTTATCCGCCTTGCGCAGCGCGACCAGGAGGTTGCCCAAGGGTTGGCTGATGCTGCCGGCCACCCATCGGCCACCCAGCAGGCTGATGGCAACAATAAACAGAACCAAGCCAATCATCAGGTTGCGCACATCGTGATAGACGTCGGTCGCGGCTTCGCGGGCCAGTTTTGCTTCGTCCAGTTGCAATTGGATCAGTTCGCCGATGCTGCTGCTGATGGGGTCGATGCTTTGGTAGAGCGGGCCGTTGAAGGCGCCGAGTTGGCCATTGAGATCGTTGGGTGCGCCCTGCAGGAACGCCTCCAGGCGCTGCAGTTCAGTGTTTGCCGTGCTGAATTGGCTGCGTGCCTGCTCGGCCAGTTGGCTTTCCCTCGGGGTCAGCTTGGTGGCCATATAGGCTTGCCAGAGCCGCTCGATTTCGCTCTGGGCGGTGTTGATTTCGCTCTGTGCCTGATCGCGACTGAACAGGCCGTGGTCGGCCTTGTTGACGGCGTCGATGATGTTCACCGCGTAGTAGTCGCTGATTTGTTTGAGCTGCTGCAAGGGCACTACGCGGTCGTCGTACAGACTGCCGACCCCGGAATCAATGCGGCTGAAGCCGCTGATGGCCACCGCCAACATGCCAAGCATGGCGAGCAGGGGAATGATGATCAGGAGAAACAGCCGATGAACCACCTTGATGTCGTGCATGCCCATGCCCTCTAAGCCCGTATTACTGTGAATACATATTCGCAGTGTGGCTTTAGATGCTGAGGGGTTAAGACCGTTTGGCTATAAATTAAGGGCCCGTGCGCATGCTCGATCAAGCCGCGAGGTTTTTAAGGCGCGGGGGCTGTGAGTGCTAGCAGGAGCCCTGCCAGGGCAGGTCGATGAGCGTATTCGGAAACTGCCAGTCCGGGCTTGCATCTGATCAAGGGTTGCGCTGACCTTTTTTCGCCTTGGGCCGGGGGCCGGGGGGGGGCCGCCGGGGAGGAGCCCGCGGGAAATTTTGTGGGGGGGGTCCTGGATGGGTAGTGAGATGCCTATAGCTTAATGGAAGGCTTGTGGACGTCCGTGCTGAGCGCGCCGCGTATACTATCATGCTCGACTCCCCTCCCCCCCCCCCCCATCCCCCCCCTACTCCCTCCCTTTCTCCTTTTCCCCCCCCCCCTTTTTTTTTTTTTTTCCTTTTCCCCCCCGATTGTTTCCCCTTCCGCTTTTCTTCCTTTCGCTAAATTCAACACCCCCCCTTATTTTCCCTCCCCCCTTCTCCCCCCTTTTTTTTTTTCTTTTTTTTTCCCCCCCCCCCCCCCTCCTTACTTCTTTCCCACCTCTCCCCCCCCCCCCCCCCCCTCTTCCCATCTATTATGTATCCCTTTTTTTTGCCCCAAAAAATAATAAACAGTAAGAAAAAAAACAACCAAAAAAAAATGTGGATGAGTATTAATAGGAAATAAGATATCCCTATATCTTAATAATCCTCATCACTCCTCTATCTCGCGCCTTACAGGCTCAGAGTTCGGCGTCGAGGGCCATGACCCGCAGGCGCTCGCGCTCATCAAAACCCTGGGCCAGCAGTTGCTCGATGGCCAGCTGCTGGTCCGTGGGGCTGAGGCCTGACTGGCGCAGGCGGTTGCGCTCTGCGGCATAGGCCTGCAAGCGGGCCTGCCACTGGCGGCGCTGCTCGTCGAGTTGTTGCAGGGCGCTGGCGGCCTGCGGGTCGAGGGTGCTGGCGCGCAGTTGGTAGATGGCTTCATCGCTGGCGCCGGCGGCGCGCAGGGCTTCGCTGGCGGCATACAGCTCGCCGTCACGGCTGACCTGCTGGCGCACAGCCCGTTGCTCGGCCGGCAGGCTGGCTTCCAGCAGGGCCAGCTCATGGCGCAGTTGCTCGGGGCTGAGGCCGCGTTCGTTCAGGCGCAGTTGGGCGAGCATGAACTGGTCCTGGCTCAGGTCGCTGCTGAAGAAGGCCTGGTTTTCCTCGTCGCTGAAATACTCCGCTCGCAAGCGCGTCAGGGCCTCCAAGTGCTGGGCAAAGCTCTCTGCGCTGGGTGCGGCGTTGCCAGCGGGCAGGTCGGCCATGGCCAGGCGGTAGTCGAGGTAGCGTTTGAGCAGGTCGCGGGCCTGCGCCAGGGCCGGCTCGTGCAGTTGGCTGGCCAGATCGTGATGAATGCGCAGCAGAATCTGCGCCACCGGCTCCTCGTCGATGGCACTGAAATAGAAATCGAACAGTTGCAGCAGCTCTGGCTGCAGGCGCAGTTGGCCGTTGCCATCGGCCTGCAGGACCACGCCGTGGCCGGCGCCTTGCAGGGGTACGGGCAGAGCGCCGGGGTTCGGCAGTTGTACGGTGGTTTGCTGGCTGAGTTGTTGATTAAGGCTGCGCACCTGCACGGCCTTGGCGCTTTGGCTGACTGGGCTGGGTGTGGGGGCCGCGTGATTGGCAAAAAAGTAGCCGGCCGTGGCGGCCAACACAGCCAGGCTGACGCTGGCGATGGCCAGTGGGCGAAAGCGGAGGGGCATTATGTTTCTCCAGTCGCGCAGAAGCGCGCCGTCGGCAGGTCCGGCGGCGCGCCTGGGCGGTTTACAGGCTAAGGCTTTTCAGGCGGCTGGCATGGTTCTGGAACAGGGTCTTGGGGTTGGTCTCGAACAGCGAGACGGCGCCGAAGATCTGGTTGGTGACGTCCAGATGGTTCATGAAATAGTTGTCTTTCAGCACCTTGCCGAAGTGGCTGGAGCACTTGCCGGTGACGCCGTCGTTGGCCTCGGTGAAGGCAAAGCGGGAGATGCCGAACAGCACATCGGAGGCGTCCAGCACGTTGGTCAGAGGGGCGGTGCCGCTCCACGAATACATGCGCACGCTGTTGCCGTTGATGTTGGCGGTTTCCGCTCCGGCGCCGCAGGCGGTGGTGGGGATGCCAACCGGGTAGCGCTGGTTATTGGCAGCAGCGCCGGGCTTGTTGAATTCGGCGAGCATGGCGCGCACATCGGCCGGGCTCTTTTTGTTATTTGACAGCAGGTTGACCAGGTCGCCGACGGCATTGGCAAAGGCGGTGAAGGCCACGCCCTGCAGGCTGCTGGCCGGTGCCACGCCAGTCACCAGGTCGGCCAGCGGCGAGCCCTTGTGCGGGGTGTTCATGGTGGTCACAGAGGCCACCAGGTCTGGCCGGGTGTTCATCACGTAACGCACGGTGATGCCGCCCTGGCTGTGGCCCATCAGGTTGAACTTGCTGATCTTGCCGCCGGAGCTGGCGCGGATGTTGTCGAGTTGGGCGATCAGCGCTTCGCCACGCTTGGCCGAGCTGTCGAAGGCGTTGATCTTCGGTACATACACGGTGGCGCCCTGGCTTTGCAGCGCCGCGGGAATTTTGTACCAGTAGTCGATGGCGGCAATGCTGTCGAAGGCAAAGATGCCGGGCACCAGGACAATCGGGTGCTTGGTTTTGGCTTCGGTGGTGGCGGCCTGGCTGGCCTGGCTGAAGGACAAGCCGAGGCCGAGGGTGAGCAGCGAAACAGCAAGCAGTTTCTTCATGTTGGCATTCCTGAATATTGTTTTTATTGTGTGTTTTGCGCCTCGTATTGCCGACACGAGGCATCCGCCATCTGAGCACGCCGATCGCCATCTGACTTGTAAGAACCGATGAACTTGCCGGGCCTGTGCGCCGACAGCACAAAGCACACGCTTGCGCCTTTACGTCGCGCGCGTAAACGCTCAATCTCGCGGCCAGACAACAATAAGAGCCACAGCCACGGCTGATCGCTCATTCAGGACCACCGCCATGCCTTCGGCTACGCCATCGTCATTGCTGTATCTGTGGGACCGCCGCACCCTGTTCATTGGTCAACTGAGCGAGTCCCTTGAACTGTCGCAAGCCGCCGCCACCCTGGTGCTTGGCCTCGATCAGGGCTTTACCCTGGAGTCGGCCGGGCGCCTGTTGCCGTGTCGCAGTGCGCTGCTGCCATCGGGCAGTCGCGTGCGTTTACAGGCTGCGGACAACCGTCTGGTGGTTTGGTACCTGGACCCCTTCGGTGCGGATTTCGCCGCCCTGCGTGGGCAGATGACGGCGGCCGAGGGCGGGCTGTGCATGGGGCTGGCAGATGAGTCGCAGTGGCTTGAGCGCCATCGCCAATTGCTTGATGAACAGACCACACCCGCCCAGGCCTACGCCTTGATCGAACAGCTGGTGGGCACGCCGGCGCCGTTCAAGCTGGATGCGCGCATCAGCAGCGTGGTGGCGCTGATCAAACGTGACGTGGCGAATAACCTCTCGGCCCGTTACCTGGCGGCCCAGGTGGACTTGTCCGAGCCGCGCCTGTCGCAGCTGTTCAAGGACACCCTGGGCGTGCCGATCCGCCGTTACCGGCAGTGGCACCGGCTGTTCGTCACCGCCGTGGGCGTGACCCAGGGCCTGTCGCTGACCACCGCGGCGCTGGAGGCGGGCTTTACCGACTCGGCGCATTTCAGCCGCACCTTTCGCAGCATCCTCGGCATGCCGCCGTCGGCCATGCTCAATCCGCGGGGGCGGATGCGCATGTATGCGGGTTAGGCGGCGCCTGGGGATGTGCAGAGTTATCCGTGAGATTCGCGGCTGAAGCCGCTCCTACGGTCTGACGCCAGCACCGGTATTTGCCACTGCTCGCCCGGCTTGGGCGGGCGGAATTCGTTGACCGGCACCTGACGCTCGGCCAGGGCCTTGGCCAGCTCCTGGGGTGGAGCGAACTGCTCCTCGTCGCTCAAGTTGAAGGTGCCGAAGTGGATCGCCATGCTGCACTGCGAGGCCAGTTGCTGGTGGGCCTGCACGGCGTCGTCGGGGTTCATGTGGTTGTCGCGCATAAACCAGCGGGGGGCATAGGCACCAATCGGCAGGGCGGCAAAGCGCAGCGGGCCGAAGCGCTGGTGGATCAGCTTGAATTCCGGCCCCAGGCCACTGTCACCGGGAAACAGCACCGGCCCTTCGGCCGAGTCGAGCACAAAGCCCAGCCACAGGCTGCGGTTGGTGTCGTGGCGGGCGCGTGCCGACCAGTGCTGCACGGGCACGGCATGCAGGCTGAGCTGCTCGTTCAGCGGCAGGCTTTGCCACCAGTCCAGCTCAATGACATCGGGGAAACCACATTCGCCAATCAACCCGCCATTGCCCAGGCCGGTCACCACTTGAGCCCTGGGGAAGCGCTCGGCCAGCTGGCGCAGGCTGAACAGGTCGAGGTGGTCGTAGTGGTTGTGGCTGACCAGAATCAGGTCAATCGGTGGCAGCTGGTCGAGGCTCAGGCCGGGCGGGTGATAACGCTGCGGGCCGATGAATTCGAACGGGCTGGCGCGTTTGCTCCACAGCGGGTCGGTGAGGATGTTCAGGCCGTGCTGCTGGATCAGCAGGGTGGCGTGATTGATATAGGTGACACGTAGCTCGGCGCCGTGCACCCGGCTGACGATCTCGGGCGGCATCTGTGGGCCGGGCTGCGGCACCCACTGCATTTGCGGCGGGCGGCTGAACCGCCACTTGAGCACATCGCCCAGGCTTTTATGGGCCTTGGGTTCGAGGTTGTGAAAACGTTCGCCATCGAAATGGTCGCTGCGGGGCCCACGGTAGGGGCGGCCATGGCGGCCCAGCAGGTTGAGCAAGGCCAGCCACCAGGTGGGGCGCAGAACACGGAACATACGGATTCGCTCTTGCGGTTGAGATGCGCGTCAACCTAGCATGCCGCTCCCGTCGCCCGCCTGGCCAAGTCTTTTCTACTCATGTCACGACCTCCTGCTCGTCCTGCTGCTACCCGTTCTCCACGCCCTGGCCAGGGTTCCTCTGCGCCACGGCGAGTGGCCAAGCCAGCGCCGGCCGAGCCGCAGTTGTTGCTGTTCAACAAGCCGTTTGACGTGCTCACCCAGTTCAATGACGAAGGCGGGCGCGCCACCCTCAAGGACTTTATCCCGGTGCCGGGCGTGTACCCGGCCGGGCGCCTGGACCGCGACAGCGAGGGGCTGTTGCTGCTGACCAATGTCGGTAGCCTGCAGGCGCGCATCGCCGACCCCAAGCACAAATTGGCCAAGACTTATTGGGTGCAGGTAGAGGGCGAACCGAGTGCCGAGCAGTTGCAGCAATTGCGCGACGGCGTGCAGCTCAACGACGGCCCGACCCTGCCGGCCGAGGCGCGTTTGCTGGATGAGCCCGAGCTGTGGCCGCGCAATCCGCCGGTGCGCTTTCGCAAGAGCGTGCCGACCCACTGGCTGGAGTTGGTGATTCGCGAAGGGCGCAACCGCCAGGTGCGGCGCATGACGGCGGCGGTGGGCTTGCCGACTCTGCGTCTGGTGCGGGTGCGGATCGGCCCCTGGAGTATCGAAGGGCTGGCGCCCGGCGAGTGGCGCGCGGTGCCGGCGCAGTTGCCCTAGCCAGTCGCCTGAGTGTGCGCTCAGGGGGAGAGTGGTGTGTTATGTGGGAGCGGTCTTGACCGCGAACGGCCTGAGCCGCACTGTCGTGACAGAAACCCCTAAGGGCTTTGTCGTTACTGAATGCCGAAGCTGACTTCCACCAGATAACCGATGATCGGCTTGGCGGCAAAGGCGAACAGACACAAACCCAGGCCGAGGAACAGGATGGCGGTGCCCATGCGGCCGGCCTTCGAGGTTTTCGCCAGGTCCCAGATGATGAAGCCCATAAAGGCCATCAGGCCGCTGACCAACACATACATCATCAGGGCTTCAAACTGTTCGGTTTCCATGGCGACCTCAGTGGCGTAATTCGGAGCCGCAGCAGCGGCGCGGCGATTATACGCGCGTTGCTGGCGCTGGCGACTGCCACTGGGCAGCGCTGGGCGCGGCTTAGCCGCGCAGGTGGTTGAGCGGCAGTTCGGTGCTGCTCAGCACCTGATTGAGCACGAAGCTGGAACGCACGCTGGTCACCCCTTCGATGCGGGTCAGGTGGCCAAGGAGAAACTTCTGGTAGTGGTCCATGTCGGCCACCACCACCTTCAGTTGATAGTCCGCGTCCATCCCGGTCACCAGGCTGCACTCGAGCACCTCCGGGCATTGGCGGATGGCACCCTCGAAACCCTCGAAGCGTTCCGGGGTGTGCCGGTCCATGCCGATCAGCACATAGGCGGTCAGGCTCAGGCCGAGCTTCTTGCGGTCCAGCAGGGCCACCTGGCGGAGGATATAGCCGTCGTCCTCCAGTTGCTTGACCCGCCGCGAGCAGGGCGAGGGCGACAGGCCGATGCGCTCGGCCAGGTCCTGGTTGGAAATGCGCGAGTCGCGCTGCAATTCGCTGAGAATGTTCAGGTCGTAGCGGTCGAGTTTGTTCATGTTGGCCTGATTTGTTGTCTGTATTGCGCGTTATCATGCACTTGTGGTGATCTATTGCGCAAATGATGTGTGGTTCGGCAATATTCGCAATCTTTTGTCGCGGCGACGGCGCTAATATTCTTCTCAGTTTCAAGGCCCGGACATTCTCGTCCAGCCGACCCGCCCAACCAGGTGAGTCGATGCCGGCGCCCTTATCGGGGTGGCCTGGCCACCGGGTCCGCAGCGCCCAATCAGGCCTGCGATGCACAGCGCGCTACCCTCGCCAGTGCCGGATGAAAGCAAAAAGGGCGTCCCACGGGACGCCCTTTTTGTTGGCTCTTTCTACGTTATGCGTTGACGGTGCGATTGAGCTTTTGTAGGAGCGGATTTATCCGCGAAATTCGCGGCTGAAGCCGCTCCTACTGCGCGACGCTAGCGCTGCAACAGTTAACGGATATGAAGCCTTTTTGTTGCGCCGGATTTGCTCCCGGCAGGTTTAGAGCAGGCCGCTGAGCTGCAACAGCCACCAGGCCAGAATCAGCACCTGCACCAGGTAGCTGGCAAAGCGCAGCCAGACGAACAGCGGCGCGGTGCTCAGCAGGTGCACCAGCGATTGCAGTACGCGCGCGGCCAGCAGGCCGAGGGCCAGCGGGTCGGTGAGTGCGGTTTGCCCGGCCAGCATGGCGAACAGCAGCACGGCGGCCTGGCCTGGCAGGTTTTCCAGGCAGTTGGCGTAGGCGCGGGTCAGGCGCTGGCCGAAGCCGGGCACGTCGCTGCCGTCGGCATTGAAGGCGTTGACCGCCTTGTGCCCGCCCAGCACCTTGATGCCGCGCATGTTGGCCAGCAGAAACACCAGTAGCAGGCTCCAGGCCACCAGGCCGAGCAGGGCGATGGCGCTGGGGGTAAGGGCGATGGGCATGGCAGGAACCTCGATCTTGTTGTTATCGGAAAGAGGCGCCAGCTTAAAATATTTAGAGCAATTGCTCTACTTGTGTTCGCCGACCTTTTTGCCGGTGTGTGCCCTGTTTAAGCAGAGGCCGGCAGCACGTCCTGCGGGTCCGGGTGAACCAACACCTCGGCCTGGGGGAATTCGGCTTGGATGGCCGTTTCGACCTGCTCGCACAGCTCATGCACCTGCGACAGCGGCATCTCGTTGGGCAGCTCCAGGTGCAGTTGCACAAACCAGCGGGTGCCGGAGATGCGCGTGCGCAGGTCATGGGCGCCGAGTGCCCCAGGCACCGCGCAGGCCAGCAGGTGCATGCGCTCGGTGATTTCCACGGACAGCTCGGCATCCATCAGCACCGCAACGGATTCGCGGGCGATGCTCATGGCGCTCCAGAGAATGTAGAAGGCGATGGCGATACCGAAGATTGCGTCCAGGCGATGCCAGCCAAAACCGGCGAGGATCAGCGCCAGGAGGATGCTGCTGTTGAGCAGCAGGTCGGAGCGGTAGTGCAGCGAGTCGGCGCGGATGGCGGTGGAGCCGGTGACCTTGACCACATGCTGCTGGAACACCAGCAGGGCGGCGGTCAGGCCCAGGGATACCAGCATCACGGCGATGCCCAAGCCCTGGGCGCCGAGGGGTTCCGGGTGCAGCACGCGGTTGACGCCCTGGACGCCGACCAGGATCGCGCTGACGCCGATAAACAGCGACTGCCCCAGGCCTGCGAGGGCCTCGGCCTTACCGTGGCCGTAGCGGTGATCGTCATCCGCCGGGCGCAGGGCGTAGTGCACGGCCAGCAGGTTGAGCAGCGAGGCGGCGCCGTCCAGCAGCGAATCGGTCAGCCCCGCCAGCAGGCTCACCGAGCCGCTCATCCACCAGGCAACCGCCTTGGCCAGGGCCAGGCTGAGGGCGACGACCAGTGCGGCGCCACTGGCCAGGCGCATCAAACGAGCGTGTTCGGCACTGATCGACATGCAAACTCCAGAAGAAATAGTTATGCGTGATGCTTAGCCGGCGCTGCGCAGGCCCAGGCTGGCCAGTTGTTCCAGGCTGCCGTGCTGCTGGCGCAGATTCGGGTGCAGCAGCGGCAGCTGGCGACCGGTTTGCGCTTCGATGATGGCCTTGAGCTTGTGGTTGTCGATCTGGCCGTCGCTGCCCACGGCGTCCTGCAGGCGCTCAGGGGCAACCGAGTAGGTGCCTTCGGGCAGGTAGATGGCGCCGGTGGTGAAGTCGATGGCAAAGGCAATCAGGCCGGGGATCACATAAAACAGCAGGCCGACGGCGTTGGCGATGGCGATGGCCGGGTCGATCTTGCCCTCGATCTGGCCGCGCCGATCGGGGTAGAACAGGGTGCCGCAGGCGGCCACTTGGCTGAGGAGGGTGATGGCCAGAACGGCGCAGATACCACGGAATTGCGAGCGCATAAGCACCTCCAGAAATAAGGCCGCCACTATACCAAGCAGCGCCCGACAATGCTGTGCGGCGGCGCGCTTATGCCGGCTGGCCCGATCACTCAGCGTTCGCCGCTATAATCGCCGGCCTGCGCTGGAGTGCCGATGAAACCCTTACCCATTGATGACGTTTTGCCCGCCCTGTGTGCCGCCCTGCGCGAGCGCCACGAAGCGGTGCTGGAAGCGCCGCCCGGCGCCGGTAAAACCACGCGGGTGCCGCTGGCGCTGCTGCACGAGCCGTGGCTGGGCGAGCAACGCATTCTGATGCTTGAGCCACGGCGCTTGGCGGCCCGCGCGGCGGCCGAACGGCTGGCCAGCGAGCTGGGCGAGGCGGTGGGTGAGACGGTCGGTTATCGCATCCGCCTGGACAGCAAGGTTGGCCCGCGCACCCGTATCGAGGTGGTCACCGAGGGCATCCTCGCCCGCCGCCTGCAGGACGATCCGGCCCTGGAAGGCGTCGGTCTGATCATCTTCGATGAGTTCCATGAGCGCAGTCTGGATGCCGATCTGGCCCTGGCCCTGAGCCTCAATGGTCGCGAATTGCTGCGTGACCAACCGCCGCTGAAGATCCTGCTGATGTCCGCCACCCTGGAAGGCGAGCGCCTGGCGGCCTTGCTCGGCGCTGCGCCGGTGGTCAGCAGCAGCGGGCGCATGCACCCGGTGGCGATCCACTGGGGGCGGCCCTTTCAGCCGGGCGAATGGGTTGAACCGAAAGTCGTGCAGACGGTGCTGCAGGCCCTTAGCGATGAACCCGGCAGCCTGCTGGTGTTTCTCCCCGGTCAAGCCGAGATCCGCCGGGTGCATGAGCAATTGGCCGAGGCGTTGGCCGGCCGCGCGGAGATTGTGCTCTGCCCGCTGCATGGCGAACTGGACCTGGCGGCCCAGCGCGCGGCCATCGAACCGGCGCCGGCAGGGCAGCGCAAGGTGGTGCTGGCCACCAATATTGCCGAAACCAGCCTGACCATCGACGGCGTGCGCGTGGTGATCGACGCCGGTTTGGAGCGGGTGCCGCGTTTCGACCCGGCCAGCGGCATGACCCGCCTGGACACCCAGCGCATTGCTCGCGCCTCGGCCACCCAGCGTGCCGGTCGCGCCGGGCGTCTGGAGCCGGGGGTGTGTTACCGGCTGTGGTCCGAGGCCCAGCACGAACAATTGGCCGCCTATGCTACGGCGGAAATCCTGCAGGCCGACCTCGCTGGCGTGGCCCTGCAACTGGCGCGCTGGGGCGTGCAGCCGGCTGAGTTGGCCTGGCTGGACCCACCGCCGGCGGCGGCTTTCGCCCAGGCGCGTGACCTGCTCGGGCGGCTCGGCGGCCTGGATGTTCGCGGTGCGCTGACCGCCCACGGCCAGGCGATGGCCGAGCTGCCGGCCCATCCGCGCATCGCCCATTTGCTGCTGCGCGGTCAGGCGCTTGGTCTGGCGACGGCGGCCTGCGACCTGGCCGCCCTGCTCGGCGAACGCGACATCTTGCGCGGCGCCGGTGCCGATCTGCACAGCCGCATGGCCTTGCTCAGCGGCGCCGACAAGGCTGGCCGCGGCAGTGCTGGCGGGGTGTCGCGGGCACGGCAACTGGCCCGTCAGTACCGGGGTTATCTGCGTGGCAAAGCGACTTCGCCCGTGGCCGATCCCGAGCATCCGCGCTGGCTCGGTTGCCTGCTGGCATTGGCCTACCCCGACCGCATTGCCCGCCAGCGCCGGGCGGGCGCTGCCGAGTACCGTTTGGCCAATGGCCGGGCGGCGCTGTTCAGCGAAACCGATGGGTTGATGAAACACGAGTGGCTGGTGATCGCCGACCTCGGCAGCCGTCAGGGCCAGCGCGAGGAGCGCATCTACCTGGCGGCCGATCTCGAGGTTGAGCTGTTCGCCGGGCCGCTGGCCGAACAGGTGCGCAGCCTCGATGTGCTGGACTGGGACGAGCGCGAAGGCGTGCTGCGCGCCGAGCGCCAGCGCAAGGTCGGTGAGTTGCTGCTCGACAGTCAGCCGCTGACCGATCTGGATGCCGACGCCCGTGGTCAGGCCCTGCTTGCCCTGGTGCGGCGCAAGGGCTTGGAGCTGCTGGCCTGGACCCCGGAATTGCGTCAGTGGCAGGCGCGCCTGGCCTTGTTGCGGCGCCTGGACCTGGCCCAGGCTGAGCACAGCGACTGGCCGGAGGTGAGCAACGCCGCGCTGCTGGCGCGTCTGGATGACTGGCTGTTGCCGTACCTGGGCAAGGTCAGCCGCCTCAGTCACTTTGCCAACCTGGATTTGCCGGCGATGCTCGCCAGCCTGTTGCCCTGGCCGCTGCCCCAGCGCCTCGACGAGCTGGCGCCGAAAAGCCTGGAGGTGCCGTCCGGCTCGCGTATTCGCATCGATTATGAGCACGACACGCCGGTGTTGGCGGTGCGCCTGCAGGAGTTGTTCGGCCTGGCCGTGACGCCGCGCATCGCCGGCGGTCGCCAGCAACTGCTGTTGCATCTGCTGTCGCCGGGGCACAAGCCGGTGCAGGTGACCCAGGACCTGGCCAGCTTCTGGGCCAACACCTACCTGGAGGTGAAGAAGGACCTCAAGGGCCGCTACCCGAAGCATTACTGGCCCGACGACCCCTTGATTGCCGAGCCCACTGCGCGGGCCAAGCCGCGCCGCTAGTTGGCTGCCTGCGGTTCTACTGCTGGCGGCGTTGCTGGCGGTGCGCCGAGCTGCAGGTGTTCATAGGCGCGGTCGAGGTCGTCGCGCAGCTGTTCGGCGCCGGGCATGGCCTTGGAAATCTGCAGGGTGATCGGCAGGTGACGCAAGGTGATGTAGGGCAGCTCGGGTAAGTCGGCATCCTGCAAGGCTTGCTCGATGGGCTTGCTGTAGTCGATCAGAAAATCACCGCGCCGGCGCATCAGCATCGCCAGGGCCGCCTGGTGGCTGCTGCTGCGGCTTATCTGTATGTCGAGGCTGGGATCGGTCAGCCAGTCGGAAATCGGCTGGCGGTAGGCGTAGCCGTTGATCAGCAGCAGACGTTTGCCGCGCAGCCCTTCCGGCAGTGCCGGGGGCGCCGTGTCGGTGCGGTGGTAAAGGTTGATGTCCACGGTACTCAGTTGGTGCCGGCCTTCGAGAATATGCCCCTGTAATTGCGGCACGCCCGGTGCGCCAGCCGACATCTGCACGCTGCCGTCCACCAGGCCGTTGTACAGCCGAGCACCCGGCAGTGAGCGGAACTCGGCGGGGTAGCCGGCCTGCTGCAACAGTTGGCGAATGATGCCGATGATCTCGCCATGGGCGCGGCCCTGGCTGTCGGTGTAACTGAAGGGCGGAAATTCCAGGTAGGCAAAGCGCACCGGTTCGCGGTCGGCGGCCATGCTGATTTCGGTCAGGCACAGGCATGACAATGCCCACAGCAGTAAGCCAAAGCGCGGTCGTGCAGGTGTGCGAGTCAAGGGCATAAAGTAACCGTGGTTGGCCAAGGTGCAGTTTCGTCAGTTTAGCCCGAGGCCATCATGTTGCGCTGCCGTTACTGTGTCGGGCGCCGCATCCCCGGCGCCTTGCGGCTATGCTGGGCGGGTGAGGGGCTGTCGCTGGTGCAATGCGTGAACGGAAGGGCAGCAGCGCCTGAGTAATTTGTCGCTTTGATCGTGGGGGTTGGGCATGCATCGCAAGGTTTTTACCAGCAAGGTTTATGAGCGCAAGGTGGTGCTGGTCACCGGCGGCTGTGCCGGTATCGGCCGGGCGCTGGTGTTGCGTTTTGCTCAGGCTGGCGCGCGGTTGGTGATTCTCGATCTGCAGCAGGATGAGCTGGATGGTCTGTTGCAGCACCTGGCTGATCATCACCATGTGGAGGCCATGGGCCTGCGCTGCGACGTGGCCGATGCAGCGGCGGTGCAAGAGGCCGTGGCGCTGGCCACAGAGCGTTTTGGTGGCATCGATGTGCTGGTCAACAATGCCGGCGTCAGCCACCGCAGCACCTTTGCCGACACCGATCTGGAGGTGTTTCAGCGGGTCATGGCGGTCAACTATTTCGGCGCGCTGAACTGCACCAAGGCAGCGTTGCCCAGCCTGATTACCCGACACGGGCAGATCATCGTGCTCAGCTCGCTGTCGGGTTTTGCCCCGCTGCTGTATCGCAGCGCCTACAACGCCAGCAAGCACGCGCTGCACGGCCTGTTCGAGACGCTGCGGTACGAGATCAAGGGCTCGGGGGTGAATGTCATGCTGGTCTGTCCGGGCTTTACCGCCACCGACCTGCGCAAGAATGCCCTGGTCGGTGACGCCGGGTTGGCGCCGAGTCCGCCCCTGGCCATGGGCCGGGTGGCCTCGGCCCATGACGTGGCCGAGGAGGTCTACCGCGCGGCACTCAAGCGCAAGAGCCTGCTGGTGTTGTCCAACGTCAACTGGCGGGCGCGCCTGCTGGCGCGCTATTTCCCCTGGCTGTTCGAGCGTGCGCTGTTGCCGCGCATCTCCGGGATCAAGCCAGATCGGGGCGGACGCTAGGGCTGTTTTCGATCAGGATGAAGTAGCGCAGC
Source organism: Pseudomonas sp. (assembly GCA_034519305.1). Taxonomy (GTDB): domain Bacteria; phylum Pseudomonadota; class Gammaproteobacteria; order Pseudomonadales; family Pseudomonadaceae; genus Aquipseudomonas. Next base: position 72,541 of record JAXHOM010000025.1, on the reverse strand, counting down.
ATCACCAGGGTCAGGAACAGCTGCAGGAAGCCATTGGCGCTGTCCAGCAGCAGGCTCAACCAGGCGCTGGGCGACTCGCCCACGTACTGATACACCCACCAGTCCAGCAGCCACAACGGCAACAACACCGCCAGCAGGCAGGCCAGCAGCGGCCAGAAATGCCCGGCGCTGAGGTTCAGGCTGCCGCGCAAGGCGGCCAGTGGCGTGTAGCCGCGTAGCACCAGCAGGTATTCGGCAAAGGCCAGCTTGACCATCACCCACAGCCCCGGCAGCACCAGCAGCGAAATGCCCAGCAGGATCAGCAGGCTGGTCAGGGCCGTCAGCACCGCCAGGCTCGGCCACAGGCGCAGGGCCGCGGCCAGCAGGTCGGCAATGCGTGGCTGCAGACCACGGCTGCGGGCATCCACCAGCAGAATCAGCGCGGCGCTGTACAGCGGATAGATCAGCAGGCCGGCCAGCAGGCTGTAAGGCACGCTGGTGCTCTCGCCAGCCCAGAGGCCGATGAACTGGGCGAGCAGATTTTCCAGCAGCACCCAGGGCAGGCACAGCAGGGCGATGGTGATCAGGTGGCGGCTAAAAAAGTACCAGGCGTCGCGCAGGGGAATCAGCGGGTTCATCGGCGGGCATCAGCGGTGAATGGGCGCCCACTGTAGCGGGTTGCCTGTGGCGGTTCCAATTGCCGCTGCGCTGATCGAGGAAGGGTGCACCGGCCGGGGTGTTCGCCCATAATCGGCCTCCGCTTTCGCCCGCAGGAACTCCTGGTGAAGAAAATCGCCGTATTCGCCGATGTGCAGAACCTCTATTACACGGTGCGCCAGGCCCATGGCTGCCACTTCAACTATGCCGCCCTGTGGGCGGACATCAGCCAGCGCGGGCAGATTGTCGAGGCATACGCCTATGCCATCGAGCGCGGCGATGCCAAGCAGCAGCAGTTCCAGCAGATCCTGCGCAACCTCGGTTTTACCGTGAAGCTCAAGCCCTATATCCAGCGCAGCGACGGCTCGGCCAAGGGCGACTGGGACGTGGGTATCACCATCGACGTGCTGGATGCTGCGCCGCGGGTGGATGAGGTGGTGCTGGCCTCCGGTGACGGCGACTTTGCCATTCTGCTCGACAAGATCCGCGCCAGTTACGGCGTCGAGGCCGTGGCCTACGGCGTGCCGGGCCTGACCGCCCAGGCGCTGATGCGGGCGGCCAGTCGCTATGTGCCGGTGGAAGGCAGCTTGCTGCTGAAGAACTGAGCCCCGACCTCTTACCTGAATAAAACGGATCGTTCGTGGAACCCATCGCAGTCATCGACTTTGAAACCACCGGCATGTCGCCCGGCCATACTTGCCGTGCCACGGAGATCGCTGCGGTGATCGTCGAAGACGGGCGCATCGTTGCCCGTTATCAGAACCTGATGAACAGCGGCGCCTATGTGCCGCCGTTTATCGAAAGCCTCACCGGCATCAGCAATGCCATGCTGCGCAAGGCCCCGCCGGCGGCCGAGGTGATGGCCGAGGTGGCTGAGTTTGTCGGGCGCACGCCGCTGGTGGCGCACAACGCCTCGTTCGACCAGAAGTTCTGGGATGCCGAACTGGGCCTGATCCAGCGCCAGCGCGTACAGGATTTTGCCTGCTCGATGCTGCTGGCCCGCCGCCTGCTGCCGCAGGCGCCCAATCACAAGCTCGGCACCCTCAACAGTTGGGCGCAGTTGCCGCACACCGGCCAGGCGCACCGGGCCATGGCCGATGCGGAAATGGCCGCCAACCTGATGCTGTTTATGGCCGCGCAACTGCGCGAACGCCATGGCATTCGCGAGATTCCCCATGCGCTGCTGTGCCGCTTGCAGAAGGTGCCGGCGGCGAAGATTGCCGAGGCCTTAAGCAAAGCGCGCGGCTGAACCGGCGACAGACCCTAAGGCAGTAACACCAAACGGTTGGGCAGCTCGTTGCGACTGTGGCTGGCCGGCAGGTGCTGCTTGAGGTGCGCGCCACAGCCCTGAATGCAGTCGAGAAAACCTTGCAGCGTCTGGCCCTGCCGCACCTGGCGGGTGAAGGCGTCGATCTGCGTTTGCCAGGTGCTATCCGGCAGGTGTCGGGAGATGCCGCGATCGACCAGGATCTCGACATAACGCTCGGCCTCGGCGACGAAAATCAGCATGCCGGTTTCGCCCGCCGTGTGGTGCAGGTTGTGTTCGAGGAACTGCCGCCGCGCCAGGTTGCCGGCCCGCCAGTGGCGCACCGTCCGTGGCACCAAACGGGCGCTGATGCGCGGGCGACTGAAGAGCAGGGCCAGGCCGATAAAGCTCGCCCATTGCACCAGCAGCAGTTGGCCGCTATCCAGCCAGGCCGGGTAGTAGTTGATCGCCCCCGGCAGCAGCAAGGCCAGCAGGCTGGCCCAGAGCAGGGCGACGTCGCGGTAATCATCGGCCTGGGCGGCCAGTACCGTGACCAGTTCGGCATCAGTGTCGCGTTCGATCTGGGCAATGGCATCCGCCACCTGCTGTTGCTCATTCGCGCTGAGTAGGCTCATGGCTGTTGCTCCTGTGCGTATTCCATTACCAGCCACCCGAGGCGCCACCGCCTCCGAAGCCACCACCACCGCCACCAAAACCGCCGCCGCCGAACCCTCCACCGCCACCGCCGTAACCACCGCGGCGCGAGCTGCCGCTGGCCAGCAGAAAAGGGATGACCAGGTCGAGGCGGCCGAGTATCAGCACCACGACGATAATCATCATCAGCATAAACAGTGCCGTACCCAAGCCGTTGGACGCCGCAGTCGGCGCCGGTTGGGCCAGGGGTTGACCGCCCAGCACTTGCAGAATGGCGTCGACCCCAGCGCTGATGCCCTCGGCATAAGCGCCGCGTTTGAAATGCGGGAAGCAGCTTTTGCTGAATGATCAGCGCCGCCTGGGCGTCGGTCAGGGTGCCTTCGAGGCCATAACCCACTTCGATGCGCACCTTGCGTTCGTCGCGGGCGACCAGCAGCAGGACGCCGTTATCCTTGCCCTGCTGGCCAATGCCCCAGTGGCGGCCCAGTTGGTAGCCAAAGTCCTCAATCGGCAGCCCTTGCAGGTCGCTCAGGGTGACCACCACCAACTGGTCGCTGCTGGCCTGTTCATGGGCAGCCAGCAGCTGACTGAGGCGCGCCTCGGTGGCGGCATCAAGCAACCCGGCCTGGTCCACCACCCGCCCGCTCAGGGGCGGAAAGCTGACCTCGGCCTGGCTCAGGCTCAGCCAGCCGGCCAGCAGCACGAGCAGTGGCAGGCGCCACAGGCGGCCCATCAGAATTTCACTTCAGGCGCTTTATCGGCTGCCGGGGCGGTGGCTTCAAAGTTTTCCCGCAGCGGCATGTCGCTGTACAGCACGCTATGCCAGATCCGGCCTGGGAAGGTGCGAATCTCGCGGTTGTAGCGCTCGACGCTGGTGATGAAGTCGCGGCGCGCCACGCTGATGCGGTTCTCCGTGCCCTCCAGTTGGGATTGCAGGGCCATGAAGTTCTGGTTGGACTTCAGCTCCGGGTAGCGCTCGGCCACCACCAACAGACGGCTCAAGGCGCCGCTCAGTTGGGTCTGAGCCTGCTGGAACTGCTGCATGGCCTGCGGGTTGTTCAGGGTGCTGGCGTCGACCTGAATCGAGGTGGCCTTGGCGCGGGCTTCGATCACCGCCGTCAGGGTCTCCTGCTCTTGCTTGGCGTAGCCCTTGACGGTGGCCACCAGGTTGGGGATCAGGTCGGCGCGCCGTTGGTATTGGTTCTCCACCTGGGCCCAGGCGGCCTTGACCTGTTCGTCATAGGTGGGAATGTTGTTGATGCCGCAGCCGCTGAGCAGCGTGGTCAGCAACAACAGGGCGGCGAGGCGGGCGCCCCGTGGGGCAAGGGTGAAGGTCGGCATGTTCTGGATGCTCCCTGCGGCAGAAAATTGGAGTCACACCCTACCGCCTGAACGGGCGTTGCGCCAGCCGCCAGTCCGGGGCCACGGCGATAGGGCGAACAGAAGCAGGCTGGCGGCGCGTGGGCAGGTTAAACTGTGCGGCTTGGCATATTCGCTTTCCTGAACTCTGGTTACCTCCATGACTTTCGCCTCCCTCGGCCTGATCGAACCCCTGCAGCGCGCCCTCGACGAACTCGACTACAAGATCCCGACGCCGGTGCAGGCTCAGGCGATCCCGGCGGTGCTGGCCGGCCGTGACCTGATGGCCGCGGCGCAGACCGGCACCGGCAAGACCGCCGGTTTTGCCCTGCCGCTGTTGCAGCGCTTGATGATGGAAGGCCCGGAAGTGGCCAGCAATTCGGTGCGCGCCCTGGTGCTGGTGCCGACCCGCGAGCTGGCCGAGCAGGTGCACGAGAGCTTTCGCACCTACGGCCAGCACCTGCCGCTGCGCACCTATGCGGTGTACGGCGGGGTGAGCATCAACCCGCAGATGATGAAGCTGCGCAAAGGCATCGACGTGCTGGTGGCCACCCCCGGTCGCCTGCTCGATCTGTTCCGCCAGAACGCGGTGAAGTTCAACCAGTTGCAGACCCTGGTGCTGGACGAAGCCGACCGCATGCTCGACTTGGGCTTTGCCGACGAGCTGCGCGCGGTCTATGCGGCTCTGCCGAAGAAGCGCCAGACCTTGCTGTTCTCGGCGACCTTCTCCGAGGCCATCCGCCTGCTGGCCGGGCAGATGCTTGATGATCCGCTGAGCATCGAAGTCAGCCCGCGCAATGTCGCCGCCAGCAGCGTCAAGCAGTGGCTGATCCCGGTCGACAAGAAGCGCAAGACCGAGCTGTTCTGTCATCTGCTGAAAAAACAGAAATGGACCCATGCGCTGGTGTTCGTGAAAACCCGCAAGGGCGTTGATGAGCTGACTGAGTTACTGCAGCAGCAGGGCATCAACGCCGACGGCATCCACGGCGACAAGCCCCAGGCCACCCGTCAACGGGCCCTGGACCGCTTCAAGGCCCGCGAAGTGCAGATTCTGCTGGCCACCGACGTGGCGGCCCGTGGCCTGGACATCGACGATCTGCCACTGGTGGTCAACTTCGACCTGCCGATCGTTGCCGAAGACTATGTCCACCGCATCGGCCGTACTGGCCGTGCCGGCAATACGGGGCAGGCGATCTCCCTGGTGTGCGCCGATGAGGTGAATATGCTGGCGGCCATCGAAGTGCTGACCGGGCAACTCCTCAAGCGCGTTGACGAGCAGGATTTTGAACCCGAGCACCGGGTACCGCTTACCGATGCCAGTGGCCAGGTGCTGAAAAAGGCCAAGAAACCGAAAAAGCCGAAAATCGTCGGCGGTGGCGGCAAGAAGACCCTGGGCAAATGGTTGGAAAGCGCTGACGAGCCAAGCGCGCCGCCGGTCAAGGCCGTGCGCAAGGTGCCGAGCTTCAATACCGGGCCGAAAAAGAAGAAGTAAACGCTCGCGAGACGTAGGGTGGGTTAGCCGCGCAGCGGCGTAACCCACCATGGCGATTGATGGGTATCGCTGCGCTCAACCCATCCTACGGTTCTGCGTGCCACCCAGCCTGCGGCGATCAGGCCCGGGCGGCTTCCAGCTGGCGCTTGTGTACGGCCGCCTCGGTGGCGTCGTAGATCACCACGCAGATGTGCTCGACCGCGCCGTTGGCGGCCGTCAGCGGCAGCAGGGTGACGTTCTGGTACATAAAGTCGGCTTGCCCGGTGATCGGCTGGTAGTTCTTGAAGTGCACCAGGTACGGATGCTGTTCCCACAGGCTGAAGGCGCGGGTGCCCAGTTGCACCACGGTGTCGACCTTGCGGCGGAACCAGGCCTCGTCGATTTCCGCGAACAGGCTGAACAGCGACTTGCCGTTGACCTCATCCGGGCCCATGCCCGAATGGTTTTCCATAAAGCTGTTCCACACTTCGATCTGGTACTGGCGGTCCAGCACGATCACGCCCACATCGATGCACTGGACGATATCCAGTAGCCAGTGGAACTTCTTTGATGTCGATCTGTGCGGGCATGCCGGCTTCTCGCTTGCGAACCTAGTTGAGCAGGTAGTTGATCTTGTGGCTGAGGCGCTGGATCGAGTCTTCGGTGAACAGCAGCAGCAGGTCGAAGTGCACGTTGTGGCCTTCCAGGCTGTAGCTGATCTCCACCGCCAGGGTCTTGCGCCAGCGTTGCTGGTTGACGTGAATCAGGCTGTCGATGGAGCCGTGCAGGCCCAGCAGTTGCGGGTGGCCCTGGGAGAAGCGCACGTCGATCTGCTCGGAAATCCCGCTCAGGCAGGCACCAATCAGGATGCTGGCCAGGTCCAGAAGCATCTCCGAGGTTTCCGTTTCATCCTTGGGTTGCCACTTGAACAGCCGGCTGATGTCGGCAATTTCCGAATCGTGAAACAGCAGCAAGGCTTCGCCGGCGATGCCGTCACCGATAAAACCCTGGCACAGGGCGCTGAAGCGCTCGCCGCGCTGGGCGTCGGCGAGGGTCATGTGCAGTTCGCTGACCTCGAAGATATTCACCGCCGGCACCGGCAGCTGCACGAACACCCCCAGCACCTTGGCCAGCAGGGCGGCGGCGCGGCCCATGGCGACGTTGCTGATCTCGCGCAGGGCATCGCGGAAGTTGATCTTCAGTTCGAACGCCGGCCGCGGCGGCACGGCCACCGGGGCGGGGGCACTTGTGGTGCCGGCAGGGGCGGGCGGTGCAAGCAGGCCCAGGCGGCTGAGGGTCTCGCGCAGTTTTTCCGGGTCGGCGGGTTTTTTGATAAAGGCCAGGGCGCCGAGTTCGTTGACCCGGCGAATGGCCTCTTCCTGCACGTCGCCGGAGACCACGATGACCTTGCAGCTGAGGCCCTCATCCCGCAGGGCGGCCAGCACCTCGAAGCCGTCCATCACCGGCATGGTCAGGTCCAGCAGCATCACCTCAGCCAGGCCCTGACGCAGCACCTGCATGGCTTCTTCGCCGTGGTTGGCTTGGCTGATGGTCACCGGCCATTCGGCCGGCAGCGCGCGAATCAGCTGCTTGCGCGCCATCATGGAGTCATCGCAGACCAGAAGAGGGATCACTATCGGGCTACCACCGTACGCAGATAAGGTGCCGGTTCGCTTGCCGGCTTGCCTCCAGCATAGCCGTTCAGGGCTGCTGCGTGCGAGTCCGACTCAGAGCAGCCGTTGCAGATAGCGATGCGCGGCAATGCCGGGCAGATGGGACGCCCGCTCGACCTGCACGACAAAGCCCAGGCGTTCGTACAGGCGCTGGGCGTGCGGGTTGCCGGCGGAAACATCCAGCGCCGTCGTCTCGCAAAGCCCTGCGCCACGGCCCTGCTGCAGGAGAAAATCAATCAGTTGGCTGCCGATGCCTTGCCCGGTAAGGGCGCTGCTGACGCCCAGATGGGCGAGATAGAAGGTGCGCTTGGGCGGCGGCAGGACAATGCGCTCCAGCTGCAGGCCGCGCCACAGCACACGCCAGCAATGCCGCAGGCCATAAAAACCGATGATTTGCGCCGCCGCGACGGCCATGTTGCGCAGGTTCACTTCACCGCTCAAGGCGGTGCCGGCGGCGACCACCTGACCGTCCTGTTCGCCGACCCAATGCTGACGGTAACCAAATTGCCCGGCGCCGCTGACGAACACGCGGCGCAGGAAGTCCTGGGCGGTGCCTTTGGGTGTACCGCTGAAGACGTAATCGAAGGCCGCAGGGCCGGAGCTGTAGATCAGGGCAACGGCGGCGTCGACATCCTCGGGGCGGGCGCGGCGAAAGTGCAGGGACATGGGCATGGACTCGTGCAGGATGGAGAGCGCGAATTTAGCACTATCGTTCTACTCTGTCCGTGCCTGCAGCCAGTCAGCGCATACCCAGCCCGGCGGCGCGGCCGCTGGCGAAGCAGGCGGTGAGCAGGTAGCCGCCGGTGGGGGCTTCCCAGTCGAGCATCTCGCCGGCACAGAACACCCCGGGCAGTTGGCGCAGCATCAACTGTTCGGTCAGCGCCTCGAAGGGCACGCCGCCGGCGGTGCTGATGGCTTCGTCCAGCGGCCGGGTGCGCACCAGGGTCAACGGCAGGCGCTTGATCGCGGCGGCCAGTAAGCTCGGTTCGGCGAAGGTGGCGGCGTCGCTCAGCTCGCGCAGCAGGCCGGCGCGCACGCCGTCCAGGCCGAGTTGGCTGCGCAGGTGGTTGCTGATGGATTTGCTGCCGCGCGGTTTGCGCAGCAGGGCTTCGATCTGCTCAGCGGTTTTCTGTGGCAGCAGATCGAGGTGAATGGTTGCCGTGCCGTGCTGGTTGATCTGCTCGCGGATCGGTGCCGACAGGGCATAGATCAGGCTGCCTTCCACGCCGCTGGCGGTGATCACGAATTCGCCCAGGCGCGGCGCCTGTTGATCGAGGGCGATGGCCGTGGACTTGACCGGCGCGCCGGCGAATTTCTCCCTAAACAACGGGCTCCAGCCGGCCACTTCGAAACCACAATTGCTCGGTTGCAACGGCCACCAGGGGCACCCCGCGCGCGGCCAGCAAGGGCAGCCAGGCGCCATCGGAACCCAGTCGCGCCCAGCTGCCACCGCCGAGGGCCAGCAGGGTGGCGCTGGCCTGTACGGCGCGCTCGCCCTCCGCGCCGGCAATGCGCAGGCTGCCATCGGCGTTCCAGCCCAGCCAGCGGCTGCGGGTATGCAGGGTTACACCCAGCTCGCGCAGGCGCTTGAGCCAGGCGCGCAGCAGCGGCGCGGCCTTCATGTCCGTGGGGAACACGCGCCCGGAGCTGCCGACAAAGGTGTCGACGCCCAGGCCGTGGATCCACTCACGCAGCGCAGTGGCGTCGAAGCAATGCAGGAGTTTTTCCAGCTCGTCACGGCGCTCGCCGTAGCGGCCGAGAAAGGCCGCAGTGGGCTCGGCGTGGGTGATGTTCATGCCGCCGACGCCAGCCAGCAGAAACTTGCGCCCGACCGAGGGCATGGCATCGAACAGCTCGACCTTGATGCCGGCCAGGGCCAGTACTTCCGCTGCCATCAGGCCGGCGGGGCCGCCGCCGATGATCACGGCGGGCAAGGATGGGTTCGGGGAGCTATCAATCATGGTCGCGGGGCAGTCTGAAAGGTCGGTTGGCATTCTACCCGAACCGCTAAGGCTGCCGCTGCTGGCTCAGTTGTCCAGGGCGTGGACTTCGGCGCTGGGGTCCGCTACGATGGCGCGGTTGCGCCCGGCGCTTTTCGCCAGGTACAGGCGCTGGTCGGCGCGCTGCAGCATGGCCTCCCAATGCTCGCCGCGTTGCAGGATGGCGCCGCCGCTGGACATGGTCACCGTGCCGCCGGGGCCTTTCAGGTGCAGGGCCACTTGCTGCTGCAAGTGGCTGGCGACGGTTTGCAGGCTGTCCTGGTCGGTATTGGGTAACAGCAGCAAGAACTCCTCGCCGCCGAAGCGGAACAGGCGGTCTTCCTTGCGCGAATGGGCTTTGATCAGCTCGACAAAATCCTTCAGCACCTGATCGCCGGCCTGGTGGCCGTGGGTGTCGTTGATCTGCTTGAACGAGTCGAGGTCCATCACCAGTACGGCGTACTGATCGCCATGCCGGCGCTGGGTGGCGCTGGCGATTTTCAGCTCATCGTTCATCGCCCGTCGATTGCGTGCACCGGTCAGCGGGTCAAGTACGGAGAGCAGTTGCAACTGGTCACGCTGGTTGCGCGTGCGTGAGGCGAAGATAAACGTCAGTACGCTGGCCGTGAGGCTGGTAACCAGAAACGAGGTCATCTGATAGTCGCTTTCGAATACCGTGCCGGGCACGCTGAGCGCATAGCTGACCAGGCCGATCATGACCAGTACGGTGGCGCACAGGGCCTTGCCCGGCGAGACCATGAAGAAGTTGAAGAGGATCAGCGGATAGATCCAGAACAGGCCGTTAACCCCCAGGCGGATAGCGATCAGGGTAGAGGCAGCGGAGAGAATGATGGAGGCGATAATCCCCGGTTTGACCGTGTCACCCGTGCGCCAGGCATAGAGCGTGGTTGAGATGGCCGAGATGACGATGATGACGTCGGCAATACCCACCACGTAGTTGCCTTGGGACAGGCGATACACCGCGTAGGGCGAGACCCCGACCACCCCGAGCAGGCACATCAGGGTAATGATCGATAGCTGGAAGTCGCTACGCAGGCGCTTGAGCACGCGTGAGGTTTTTATCATCGTTGCCGGTTCTTGTTGTTATGGGCTAAAGGGTTTTTGCCGTCTCATCGCGGCCGCGAATGAGGCGAGAATAAATCCTCCTCAGAGCTTAGCGTGCTTCGCCGCAACCCCACCAGCGGGGGCCGCTGGGCGGTGAGTTTTCTGTCTGGGTGGTCGCCCTGTTAGGGGCAGTGGTATGGCGGTTACGGGCTGACCGTGGCTGTTTGCAGCCAGGCTTCCAGGTCCTTGGCGGCCAGGGCGCGGGAGAACAGGTAGCCCTGGGCCACGTGGTAACCCTGCGCTTTGAGAATCTGGTACTGGCTGCTGGTTTCGATGCCTTCGGCGACCACCGTCAGTTGCAGGCTTTCACCGAGGCGAATCACCGCTTCGCTGAGGGCGCGGTTGGTGGCGTCAGCGTCCAGGTCACTGACAAAACTGCGGTCCAGCTTGAGCTCCTGAATCGGCAGGCGGCGCAGGTAGCTGAGGCTCGAATAGCCGGTGCCAAAGTCGTCCAGAGACAGGCGCACGCCCTGGGCATGCACTTCATCGAGCGTCTTGAGGGTGCTGGGGTTGGTGTCCAGCAGCACGTTTTCAGTGATTTCCAGGGTCAGGTCGCTGGCCTGTAGCTGGTGCTCGCTCAGGGTGCTGGCGACCATGCCGGGCAGGTCGAGGTTGTGGAAGTTGGTTGGCGACAGGTTGACCGATACCGCCGGAATCAGCAGGCCCTGGCGGCGCCATTCAGCCAGCTGGCGACAGGCTTCGCGTACCGCCCAGAGCCCCAGTTGATTGATCAGGCCGCACTCTTCGGCCAGGGGAATAAAGCGCGCCGGGGAGATTTCACCAAACTGTGGATGGTGCCAGCGCGCGAGCGCCTCGACGCCATACAGCAGGCCGTCTGGCATGCGCACCTGTGGTTGGTAGTGGAGCTGCAGTTGGTCCTGTTCGAGGGCCTCGCGCAGGGCGCTCTCCAGGGCCAGGCGCTCCTGGGCCAGCAGGTTCAATTCGTGACTGAAGAAGCTGAAATGGCCGCGACCGGCGCTTTTTGCCTGGTACATGGCCATGTCGGCGCGGTGCACCAGGGTGCCCATGTCGTGGCCGTCCAGCGGGTATAGACTGATGCCGATACTGGCCGACGGGCACAGGGTGGTGCCATTCAACTGACAGGGCTGGCTAAGGGTGGCCTTGAGCTGTTCCACCACCTCGCGGACCTGCTGGCTGTCGCATTGCGGCAGTACCAGGACGAATTCGTCACCGGACAGGCGACCGACGATGTCGCAGTGCCGACGGTGCTCGCTGAGGCGCTTGGCCATCAGGCGCAGCAGTTCGTCGCCGGCGGGGTGGCCGAGCGAGTCGTTGACCTGCTTGAAGCGATCCAGGTCGACGAACAACACGCTTAGAGGCGTCTTGTTGCGTTCGGCCTCGGCCAGCGCCTGGTCAGCTTTGGCGTGCAACAGGCTACGGTTGGGTAACTCGGTAAGGCTGTCGTAGAACGCCAGTTGGCGAATCTGGCTGCGGCTCTCTTCGCGCTGCAGGGCCAGCGAGCAGAGGTGCACGATGACCTCTATCAGGCGCTGGTGAAAGCTGCTGGGGCCACGGGGTTCACGGTAGTAGAAGGCGAAGGTGCCGAGCACCCGGCCCTTGCTGTTCTTGATCGGCGTCGACCAACAGCTGCGCAGGCCGATGGGCAACGCCAGGGCCTTGAACTCGGCCCACAACGGATCGCTGGCGATATCGCTGACCAGCACCGGCTCGCCGCGATATGCCGCGGTACCGCAGGAACCGACGCATGGACCGATGGGCACGCCTTCCAGTGCCTGGGAATAACTGGCCGGCAGGCTGGGGCCGGCCAGTGGATGGAGCAGACCTTCGCGGCTGACGCGCAGGATCGAGGCGGTGACGTCTGGGGCAATCCGCTCGACTTCGCGGCAGGCCTTTTCCATCAGCGCTTCTAGCGGGTCCTCATGGACCATGGCTTCAAGCATGCGGTTCTGCAGAACTTCATGCATTTTTGAGTGGGTGATATTGGTAAACACAGCCACAGTGTTGGTCAGCACGCCCAGCTGATCAAGGATTGGATTGACCGTCACATTGCACCAGATGCGTTGGCCGTCGGCGCAGTAGGTCAGTTCGTCGCTGCTGTAGGGCTGGCCCGCCAGCAGTTGCGCATGCAGCGCTTCCAGTGCTGTCGGCTGCAGATAGGGCGCAACTACCGCCGCTGGACTGCTACCCAGAGCCTGCTCGGCAGCGTAGCCGAATAGACGGGTGAAACCGCTGTTGCTATAGACGATGCGCCACTCGGCATCGGTGATCAGGATGGCGTTATCGGTCTGGTCGACCACCAACGACAGCAAGCGCAGTTGCTCGGTTTGCTGGTGCTGTACGGTAATGTCTTTGATAAAGGCCGTGTAGAGCACCTCGCCATCGGCCTCGATGCGTGAGATCGACATATTGGTCCAGCGCCGCTGGCCATCTGGCCGCTCGATGGGCAGGGTGTGGTCGCCGCTGCCGTATTGGTCCAACTGCTCGCGTAATTCAGCGGGCAGCAGCGTCTTGGCCTCATGACCGATAATGCTCGCCCGCGGGATACCCCATAACTGTTCGGCAGCCTGGTTGAACAACAGAACGCGCATGTCACTGTCGATCAATACGACACCATCGCCCGCTTGTTCGAGCGTCTGCATCAGGATGGTCGAAAGATTAGGGGTCGCAGGCATGCTCAATTCGCTTTGCTGGTATGGAGTGCAGTATGGCGTATGCGTGGCTCACCGCCGGCTCAGTTTAGACTGGGCCACGACAGCATGAATGGGGCGTCTGTTTGGGCCAATGCGACCAAAGTAAGGGCTCGAATTGGCCCGTGCAATCGCTGGTGTTGGCGTTGTTGGTTTTGCTTGCCGCAGGTCAACTGATAGCGGCAGCAGGGCGCCGATGGCCTGCAGTGGTGCGGCTGGCGGAGCCGCAAATGGGAGCGTTTGCCTGGGTGGCGGGCGCCCATCGTCAGGCGTACAGGTTGGATGGAATATGGCTGAAATTGAACTGCATACACCGCGTCTGCGTTTGCGCGGCTGGCGCACCGAGGACCTGCGTGGGTTTGCCGCGCTGAATGCCGACCCTGAGGTGATGCGCCATTTTCCTGGAGTCATGAGCCGGGCGCAGAGCGATGCCATGGCCCGGCGCATCCAGGCGCACTTTGCTCTGCACGGCTTCGGCCAGTGGGTGCTGGAGCGCCGCGAGCAGCCGGGCCTGGTCGGTAGCCTGGGGTTGCAGCATGTGGGCTTCGAGGCTGCATTTACCCCGGCGGTGGAGATCGGCTGGCGCCTGCAACAGGCCCATTGGCGTCAAGGCTATGCCCTAGAGGCGGCTGAGGCGGTGTTGGCTCATGCCTTCGAGGCGTTGCAGTTAAGCGAGGTGCTGGCCTTTACCGTGCCGGCCAATCTTCCCTCTCAGGGGCTGATGCAGCACCTGGGCATGCAGCATCAGGTCGAGCAGGATTTCCAGCATCCCTTGCTGCCGGAGGGGCATCCACTGCGCCAGCATGTGCTCTATCGGCTGACTCAGGCGAGCTGGCGCATGCAGCGGAAAAGCGCTTTGCCAACAAGGAGATAGGGGCAGATTCGATGCCGTCGGGCGATGATCAACCGGCAAGTGCCGACAGCCGGCGCTAAAGCCATTACCATTTGACCATCGGCAGTTCGGGCTCGCGCCCGGCCTGCCGCAATTTTTGTGCGCGCGGCCACCCATGAGCGGCGCCACACCTTGCGTACAAGAGAGGGTGCATGACTCAGGTGCTGAAGAATTTGGTTTCGCTGCTGAGCCTCGAAGCCATCGAGGAAGACCTGTACCGCGGCAGCAGCCAGGATCTGGGCTTTCGCCAGCTGTTTGGCGGCCAGGTGCTTGGCCAGTGCGTGTCGGCGGCCAGCCGCACGGTGGAGGCGAGCCGCCATGTGCATTCCATGCACGGCTATTTCCTCCGCCCTGGCGATGCCAGCTTGCCGGTGGTCTATCAGGTTGACCGGATCCGTGACGGCGGCAGTTTCAGCACGCGGCGGGTGACGGCGATCCAGAAGGGCAAACCGATCTTCAGTTGCGCCGCCTCGTTTCAGTACGACGAGGAGGGCTTCCATCACCAGTTGCCGATGCCCGATGTGCCGGGGCCGGAGAACTTCAAGTCGGAAACCGAGCTGGCGCGGCTGATCGCACCGATGATCCCGGAGCGCTTGCGCGAGCGTGCGGTCAGCGACAAGCCGATTGAGATTCGCCCGGTGACCCTGATCAATCCTTTCGCGCCCAAGGCCTGCGACCCGGTCAAGTACGTCTGGTTTCGCGCCGACGGCGAGCTGCCGGATGACCCGCAGTTGCACAAATACCTGCTGGCCTACGCCTCGGACTTCAACCTGCTGACCACCTCGATGCAGCCCCACGGCGTGTCGGTGTTCCAGAAGTTTATGCAGGTCGCCAGCCTCGACCATGCCCTGTGGTTCCACGCCAACCTGCGCATGGACGACTGGCTGCTGTACGCCATGGACAGCCCTTGGGCCGGTAACGCCCGCGGATTCTCCCGCGCCAGCATCTTCAATCGCGCTGGCCAATTGGTGGCCTCGGTGGCCCAGGAAGGCCTGACCCGTCTGCGTGAGGACTGGAAGTGAGCTGGCAGCACAGCCGCCACTGGGTGTTCGACATGGACGGCACCCTGACCGTGGCCGTGCATGATTTCGACGCCATCAAGCGCGCCCTGGACATCCCGCTGGACGAGGACATTCTCGGTCATCTGGCCGCGCTGCCGGCGGCCGAGGCAGCGGCCAAACATGCCTGGTTGCTTGAACACGAGCGCGAGCTTGCCGCCGCCTCGCAACCCGCACCAGGTGCGCTGGCGCTGGTGCGGGAGCTGCGCGCCCGCGATTGCCGCCTCGGCATTCTGACCCGCAACGCCCACCCGCTGGCGCTGCTGACCCTGCAGGCCATCGGCCTGGATGACTGCTTTGCCGTGGCGGATGTGCTCGGCCGGGATGAGGCCATACCCAAACCCGATCCCGCTGGCCTGCTGCACCTGGCTGAGCGCTGGCAGGTGGCGCCGCAGCAACTGGTGATGGTCGGCGACTATCGCTATGACCTCGAATGCGCCCGTGCTGCCGGCGCCCACGGAGTGCTGGTCAACCTGCCCGAGAATCCCTGGCCGGCGCTCAGCAGCGGCTATGCCGAGGATTGTGCCGAGCTGCTGCGGCAGTTGAGTTAGCTATCGCTTTGCGATGACTGGAGCGGCGCTAGTAGGATGGCGTTGAGCGCAGCGATACCCATCACCGTGCTGCTCCCTCGCGGTTACTCGATGGGTATCGCAAGCTCAACCCATCCTACGGTTTACAACGTGCGCGCCTTGAAGGTGTCGCACTGGTTGACCTTGCCTTGCTCGAAGCCGAGCTTGAACCAGCGCACGCGCTGGGCAGAGGTGCCGTGGGTGAAGGCATCGGGCATCACCTGGCCGCGGCTTTGCTGTTGCAGGCGGTCGTCGCCGATGGCGCTGGCGGCTTGCAGGGCTTCTTGCAGATCGCCAGCTTCCAGCCAGTCGAGGCGCTGTTGGGCATGGTGGGCCCAGACCCCGGCCAGGCAGTCGGCCTGCAACTCCTGGCGGACCAGTAGGCCGTTGTTGCCCTCCATGCGCTCGCCGCGTTGACGCGCGGCCTGCACCTTGGCCGAGACGCCGAGCAGGGTTTGCACGTGGTGGCCCACTTCATGGGCGATCACATAGGCTTGGGCAAAGTCGCCGGCGGCGGCATAGCGCTGGGCCAGCTCGCGGAAGAAACTTACATCCAGATAGACCTGGCGATCGGCCGGGCAATAGAACGGCCCGCTCGCCGCGCTGGCCATGCCGCAGGCCGAGCGCACGCTGGCGTTGAACAGCACCAGGGTCGGGTCCTGATATTGGCGGCCAGCCTGTTGGAACAACTGGCGCCAGGTGTCTTCGGTGTCGCCGAGGATGGCGCGGACAAAGTCAGTCTGCTCGTCGTTGGCCACCGGCGTGCGTTGGCTGCTGGTGGTCGGGGTTTCCAGTTGGCCGGCCAACTGGCCGAGAATCTGCATTGGGTCCTGGCCGGTGATCAGGCCGAAGGCCACCACCAGCACTACGGCGCCCAGGGTCAGGCCTTTGCCGCCGCGTCCGCCACCGCTGCCGCCAGACACCACGTTGTCGCTGCGCCGAGCGCGTTTCCAGAGCATGACTCGATCCTCTTAAGTCGGTCTTAGAGTGTCAGCCTTGGCGCGGTTTGGCGCCAGTGTGAGGTTTACAACGTGGCGGGATCGACCAGCAGTTCAGCGCGGGCCAGCAGCTGCACATGGCCGCCGACGCGCACGCTGTCGTCGTTGCCGACGCACACCTGCAGGCGACTGGGGCGCTGCAGAAAGCGCCCCTGGTTGAGCTGAAAGGGCGTGCCACGCGGGGCCAGGCCATGGGCAACCAGATACGCCGCCACCGGTCCGGCGGCGCTGCCGGTGGCAATGTCCTCGATTACTCCGGCGGGGTCCCAGGTGCGGCCCTCGCGGGCGTCGATATCCAGCAGGAACACAAACGCGGCGCCGCAGGCCAGCAACTCCAGGTCCAGTGCCCGCTGCTGTTTGGCCTTGGCCAGGCCCGCGCCGGTCACCGGCAGCAGCACATAGGGCAGGCCGGTGCTGACCACCGTGGCCGGGTAACGCAGGTCCTGCTCGCCGTGGTCGAGGCCGAAGGCGCTGGCGAACTCGGCGGCCTGCACCGCGCTGAGCTGGGCACCGAACTCGGCCACGCCCTGGTCCATCTCGGCATAAAAGCCTTGGGCCAGGCGCTGGGTGCTGCACCTGTACGGTTTTCGCGGTGAGGTGCAGGTGCCAGTCGGCGTGTTCGGCAGGGCTGTGCAGGTGGTGCAGCAGCGCGGCGGCGCCAATGATCGGGTGGCCGGCGAAGGGCAGCTCTTCTTCCAGGGTGAAGATCCGCGCGCTGAAGGTGTCGGCTGTCGCGCCAGGCTGCAGGAAGATCGATTCGAACTGGCGCAGTTCCTGGGTCAGGCTCTGCATGGCGGCGCTGGACAGGCCGCGGGCATCGTCGAACACCGCCAGGCCGTTGCCGGCCAGGGGCCGTTCGGCAAACACATCCAATTGCCAGTACTGCATGACGCACACTCCTGCGTGGGTGGGGTTTGCTTGAGTGGCGAGTCTACTGTGCTGGCGTCGGACGTGCAGCCCGTGGCGCTGACGGGCGAGCCACGGACGGGGGCGACTCAGTTGCCGGGATAGCTGCGGACAACCTGTTCTTGGCCCTGGCGGTCGAGACCGATGACTTGATAGGCGTCCTGCTGGTCGCCCATCTCCATGCCCGGCGAACCGAGCTGGCATGCCCGGTACGGCGATGCCGGCCAACTGTGGCTGCTGGGTCAGGGTGTGGATGTCGCTGGCCGGCACATGGCCTTCGATAAACTGGCCGTTAAGCACCCCGGTGTGACATGAGGCCAGGCGCGGTGGCACGCCGAGGCGGGTTTTGACCGCGCTCATGTCGGCCTCGATATGTTCGTTGACGCTGAAGCCGTTGGCCTTCAGATGCTTGACCCAGGCACCGCAGCAGCCGCAGTTGGGGTCGCGGTAGACCTCGATGGTCTGCGGTTCGGCAGCCTGGCTGACGGCGCTACTCAACAGCAGGCTGGCGAGCAATAAATGGACGTTGCGCATGGTCGGGCTCCCGGTCAGATAATCGGCCAAGTTTAACCGGCGCATTGAGCCGCGTCGGCCTCAGGCTGTTTCAGGATATGCTCGGCCTTCGTCGAATGAGGATTGACCATGCGCATTACCCAACTATTCCTGCTGGTGCAGGCCCTGGCCTTGATGACGCTGGGCCTGGCCTATTTTATCCAGCCCCACGAAATGACCAACCTCAGCGGCATGCTGCTGATGGCGCCGGCGGCGATCACCGATGTGCGCGCCTATTACGGTGGCTTGCAGATGGGTCTGGGGATGTTCCTGTTGCTGGCCTGTCGCCAGGTGGAGCTGCTGCGCGGTGCTTTGACCTTGCTGGTGCTGCTGTATTGCGCCCTGGCCCTGGCGCGCCTCGGCGGCCTGTGGCTGGACGGCGGCCTGCAGCAGACCTTCAATCTCGTGGCCCTGCTGTTCGAGCTGGTGTCGGCGGCGCTGGCCATGCTGTTGCTGCGCCGTTTGCGGGATTAGTTGGCTGAGATCAGCTGCGATGAAACAGTTACCTGTGCGTACCTAGCTGTTTGGTCCCGAAGAGTAATGGTCTACTATATGAACCTCTCTCGGAGGAAACCCATGCTCAAATTCTTCATAAACCGCCACGACAACCACCTTCCACAAGACCGACGCAATTCATCGCGACCACAACCTAACCTCAACCCCAAACATCTAAGCGCACCGGACACCGTCGAACCCCCACCCAACCCCCTCGACCTCCCCCCTCAGGCGGGGCGCGCCGGCACACCCCCGACACTCCCATCGTTCAACAAGATTCCGACTGACCCGTCCACTCACCGCCACCACCCCGAACAGCACCTCGCAGCCGTGCGAGAAAAACCTTCAAACACCGACTATCTCACATCGACACACCCCCACGGACGAAGGAAAAGCCATCTATTCGTCGCCATCGACCCACAACCAATTTTCTATCCGACTCTTACAGAGACCCGAAAATCCTCGACTTCCTAGCGACCCCAACCCCCCATATCCATCCAACGACCCCGCAACGGCATCCAGTTCGCCCCGGCACCGAGGACCAGCCACCCCTCGATCCCTCACCACATGCATACACCCTACAACCCTCCATCCCTGACCAACCCAATACCAAACCGAACACAAGACGCCACGACCAAGCGTTTCACACACCTCCTGACGCACCGACACCCCACACATCCTCCATACCCACGGCAACCCATTGTTTACCTACGCCCCGCTCCCACCCAACCACCTCCACCAAACACCCACACCTTCCCTACCCCTTCCCTCCGGGAACCAAAAGAACCAAGAAAGCGCACCCCACCTTCCCAAACCCCTTTCGCACCCCCACGGCCATCCCTGCCCATCCCCTTTTGCATCCACCAAACCCCCTCTCACCACCTCCACTCCCTCCTACGGACCGGGGACCGAGGCGCCGAAAATTGAGCGGCTACCCAAGCGCCCCGCTTTGCACTTTACGGCGAGCACGGCGCACACAATTTTCTTGCACCGCAAACCAAGCCCCACGCCCCCTACAACACCAACCACGAGCCGGGATTCGACCGCCAACCGACCGGCACGGCGGCAGCCCGCCTCGATCCAGCCCAGCCACGCAAGCACCCCACTCCGGCCCCAACCCAGCGCGCGTTTCAGCCCCCCGACGAGAAGCCACAGCACTCCCCCGCCGTACGGACGGAGCACCCCCGCCCCATAACGACCAGCCAACCCACGAGAACGCACGGGGGTGTGCGCGGCCACGCGGGCCCACCCACCAACCAGCAAACCCACGCCCACCACCCCCGACGCCACCCCCCCCCCGATTAGCCCCGCCCCACCCCCCAACCAGCACCACCAGCCGCCCCCCCCGCCAGCCCCGAGGCATCGCCACACGACGAACCCGACCCCCACACCAGAACGCGGCGGGGCCCCCCCCCCCCCACCCACAGCCACATCAACACCACCAACCACCCGCCCCCCGGAACGGCGGCGCCAGCCAAAGAAGCCACGGCTTCCCCCACCCCCCACCGCCCCCGGCCCCCCCAGAAATTCCCCCCCCCTCGCCGCGCCGGACGAACCCACCCGAAACCACCCCCGCACACCCCCAGTCCCCCACCCAAAACAGCGCCACCGGCAAACCGCACCCCTCCACCCCATCCCGCACGCGCAACCCCCCACCCCCCCCCACCGCGCCGGAGGCCCCCCCCCCCCCCCCCCCCGGGCCCGGCGCGAAGCGGCAGGACACCACGTCGCCCAAACCCACCACCAAGCGGCGCGCGCGAGGTGCGGCCCGCCCCCGAACGACAGCACCCGGGACCCAGACCCCACCCCGCCCCACGCGAGCGAGAGACCCCGCCCCCCCCCCCCCGGGCCGGAGGCGCCCCCCCCCCCCCCCCCCCCCCCCCCCCCCCCCGCGCCCCCCCCCGCCACCCCCCCCCGCCCCCCCCCCCCAGCCCCCCCCCCCCCCCCCCCCCCCCCCCCCCCCTCCAATAGCCCGCTCCTACAAGAGCAGATGACAGCGTTAACGCTTGGCCGGGAAGCGCGCTAGCAGCTTGGCCACCGCTTGGTTAACCACGTCCTGGCTGGCGTTGGGGTCGCGTACCTGGCGGTCGATCAGGGCCTGGAACAGCAGGCTGTCGTGGTTGTGGTTGTCGAGGATGCGCAGGGCCAGGCGAGCGCGTTGTTCGGGGGTGAAGGTGACGTCGCTGTAGGTCGCGCCGCCAATGTTGACCTGCTTGACGTCGACCCCGGTGTTGGCCTCCAGTCCTACCAGATAGATCACCCGCAGGTCGGCGTTCTGCGCCTGTTCGCGGTAACCCTTGGCTGTCAGCGCCATGCGCAGGGCGGTGTTGAAGCGCTCTTCGAGGTCCTGGCGATGGCCCTGGCCGCGGATCGGCTTGATCACGAAGGTGCTGAAATCGCCCTCCAGGGCGGCCTCGCTGACTTCGATATCCGGGGTGGCGGGTGCGCTGGCACAGGCACTCAGCAGGCAGAACAGCAGCGGCAATAGCAGGCGTAGAGAGGACATGGGCGCTCCGGTATTTTTATTGTCTGTCCAGACTAATCAGCCCTGCGACCGCCGTCGCCATCCCTTGGTTGGGGCTGCTTGCCGGCGCGTAGGATGGCGTGGAGCGCAGCGATACCCATCTGTTAGGCACAAATCCCTGACGGGTGTCGCACGCTCAACCCGTCCTAGCCCCCAGACCTTAGCGCCGCTCCAGCAGCACGCCGCTTTCCATATGGTGGGTAAACGGGAACTGGTCGAACAGCGCGCAGCGGCTGATGCGATGGGTGTCGTGCAGTTGGGCGATGTTGGCGGCCAGGGTTTCCGGGTTGCAGGAGATATACAGGATGCGCTCGAAGCGCCGGGTCAGCTCGCAGGTGTCCGGGTCCATGCCGGCGCGCGGCGGGTCGACGAACACGGTGCCGAAGTTGTAGCTGGGCAGGTCGATGCCTTGCAGGCGGCGGAACGGTCGCACTTCGTTGAGTGCCTGGGTCAGCTCCTCGGCGGACAGGCGCACCAAGGTGACGTTGTCGACGCCATTGTCGGCCAGGTTGGCCAGGGCGGCGTTGACCGAAGACTTGCTGATCTCGGTGGCCAGTACCTTGTGCACGCGGGTGGCCAGCGGCAGGGTGAAGTTGCCGTTGCCGCAATACAGCTCCAGCAGGTCGTCGTCGCGCTGGCCGAGGGCGTCGTAGGCCCAGCTGAGCATCTTCTGGTTGACCGTGCCGTTGGGCTGGGTGAAGGCGCCTTCGGGCTGGCGGTAGCTGAACGCGCGGCCGGCAACCTGCAAGCGCTCGACCACATGATCACGGCCGATCACCAGGCGCTGGCCACGGGAGCGGCCGATGATGCTCACGCCGAGGTCGGCGGCCAGTTGTTCGGCGGCCTTTTGCCAGTGGTCATCCAGTGGTCGGTGGTAGCACAGGGTGATCAGCCCGTCGCCGGCCAGGGTGGTGAGAAACTCAACCTGGAACAGCTTGAACGACAGCGCCGAACTGGCCTGCCAGGCCGTCTTGAGTTTGGGCATCAGGGCATTGATGGCCAGGCTGGCGGTGGGGAAGTCGTCCATCAGGATCGGCGTGTGCTTATCGCCGGCCGCGAACATGGCATAGAAGCGTTCTTCGTTTTCACGCCACAAGCGGAACTCTGCACGCAGACGGTAATGCTCGCGGGGCGAGTCGAAAACGGAAGGCGTTGGCGCGTCAAAGGGCGCCAGCAACTCCGTCAGGCGGGCCTGTTTGGCGGCGAGTTGGTCAGCGTAAGCAGAGTCGTCGTGCACGGCAGTCATGGCAAAACTCGGTCAATAGGCTGGCTGGCACGGGGCTCAGCCAGCTTGAAAAGGAAATCAGGCGTTGAAGAAACCGAACTTGATCACGAACAGCGCGGCCAGCACCACCAGCGCCGGGTTGAGGTCCTTCCAACGGCCGGCGAGGCTCTTGATCACCACCCAGCTGATAAAACCGAAAGCGATGCCGTTGGCGATCGAGAAGGTCAGTGGCATGGCCAGGGCGGTGATCACCACCGGCGCGGCGACGGTGATGTCGTCCCAGTCGATTTCCGCCAGGCCTGAGGTCATCAGTACCGCGACGAACAGCAGTGCCGGCGCGGTGGCGAAGGCCGGCACGGTGCCCGCCAGCGGGGCGAAAAACAGCGCCAGCAAGAACAGCACGGCGACCACACAGGCGGTCAGGCCGGTACGCCCGCCCGCGGCCACGCCGGCGGCCGACTCGATATAGCTGGTGGTGGTGCTGGTGCCGAGCAGCGAACCGCCCATGGCAGCGGTGCTGTCGGCGATCAGGGCACGGCCCATTTTCGGCAGGTGGCCCTCTTTGCTCATCAGCCCGGCGCGTTTAGCCACGCCGATCAGGGTGCCGGTGTTGTCGAACAGGTCGACGAACAGGAAGGCGAAGATCACGCTGATCATGCCCACGTCCAAGGCGCCCATGATGTCCAGTTGCAGGAAGGTCGGGGCCATCGACGGCGGCATCGACAGAATGCCGCCGAACGGGGTGACGCCAAGGGCAATGGCGATGGCGGTCACCACCAGAATGCCGATCATCACCGCGCCGGTGACGCGCCGGGCCTCGAGGGCGACGATCAGGAAGAAGCCGAGAATCGCCAGCAGCGGGCCAGGGCTGGACAGGTCCCCGAGGCCCACCAGAGTGGCCGGGTTGGCAATCACCAGGCCGGCTTCCTTCAGCGCGATCAGGGCCAGGAACAGGCCGATGCCGGCGCTGATGGCCGAGCGCAGCGGCAGCGGAATGCTGTTGATGATCCACTCACGGATGCGGAACACCGACAAGACAAAGAACAACGTGGCCGAGATAAACACCGCGCCCAGCGCCACCTGCCAGCTGTGGCCCATGTGCAGGACCACGGTGTAGGTGAAGAAGGCGTTGAGGCCCATGCCCGGCGCCAGGGCGATCGGGTAGTTAGCGATCAGGCCCATGACGGCCGAGCCGATGGCCGCCGCCAAACAGGTGGCGACAAACACCGCGCCCTTGTCCATGCCGGTTTCGCCGAGGATCGCCGGGTTGACGAAGAGGATATAGGCCATGGTCAGAAAAGTTGTCAGACCGGCCAGTATTTCGGTGCGCACGCTGGTGTTGTGCGCCTGCAGTTGGAACAGCTTTTCCAGCATGTGAAAGTTCCTCAGGACGCCACCGGCGCCGATGTTTGCTGCGTTTTAGCCATGCCCGCCGACGCCAATGCTACTGGTGCGAGGCTACGTGCGGGCGAAGAAGTCGCGCATGATAACAGCTCGCCCAAAGGCAGAGAATTTCCGCCGGGCGCCGTGCAGTCGATTGTCTGCCCGAGGCCGGCTATGGTCAGAGGGCGAATTTAGCCAAGGAGAACCGAGATGAGTGTGCGCGCCTTGATTACCGTCGCTGACGGGGTGGAAGAACTGGAATGCGTGACCCTGATCGACGTGCTGCGCCGCGCCGAGGTCGAGGTGCTGGTGGCCAGCATCGAAGGGCGGCGGATGGTCACCTGCGCCCACGGCACCCGCCTGACCGCCGACGCCATGCTGGTGGATGTACTGGCCCAGGCGTTTGACCTGATCGTACTGCCCGGCGGCATGCCCGGTGCCCAGCGTTTGGCCGATCATCAGCCGTTGGCCGAGCGGGTGCAGCAACAGGCGCGGGCGGGTCTGTTGTTCGCCGCCATCTGCGCTGCGCCAGCGCTGGCTCTGCAGGGCTACGGCGTGCTCAAGCAGCGGCGCATGACCTGCTATCCGGCCTTCAGTGACCGCCTCAGTGGCTGCACCTTTGTCGATCAGCCGGTGGTGGTGGATGGCAACTGCATCACCAGCCAGGGGCCGGGCACGGCCCTGGCGTTTGCCCTGACCCTGGTGGAACAGCTCTGTGGCAAGGCGCGGCGCACTGCGGTAGCTAAGGCCATGTTGCTGGCTGTCTAGTCGACTTTAGTCGTGCGAGGGCCTTGCTGGCCTTAAAGTATTCTGCAATTTGCGCCGATAGATCGGAAATGCGCTTGGCCATGGGGTCGGGCTTGAGGGTTTTTTGTGAAGATCAGTATTGCTCGCTTGATGTCCGGTTGTGCTGCGGTGTTGCTGCTGTCGGCGGTGGGGTTGTCCTGGTGGATGTCGAGCCAGGTCAATCGCTTGGATGACTTGGGTCACGAGCTGTCGACCCTGGGTGAGGCCCAGGAGAACGCTCAGGAGTTGCGCTACCACACGGCGCAGATCCAACAGTTTTATACCGATGCCAGCCTGACTGGCGAGCGCGAAGCGGCGGATGAGGGGCGGCAGCATCACCGTCAAGCGCTGGAGAAGCTGACGGTGCTTGAGCAGCGCATTCCGGCCTTTGCCGCCGAGTTGCGGGCTTTGCGTGGGCCGATTGATCAGCTCGATGCCCAGGGCTTGCGCATGTTCCAGGCCTACAGCACGGCCGGCAAAGCCGCGGGTGATGAGGTGATGGCGGCTTTCGATCAGAGCTCTGCCGAGGTGATTCAAAACTTCGCCGCATTGAGCGAGCCGTTAGGCCAGCGCTACCAGCGCGCCGACGCCGAGACCGAAGCCGTGCGCGAGGCGCTTAAGCGCAACACTATGCTGGCCTGGGGATTTGTGCTGGCGGTGATGATGGCGACCTTGTGGGTCATTAGTCGGCGGGTGCTGCCGCCGATTTACCGTTTGACCCGTTCGTTGAAGGACCTCAACACCGGCTCAGGTGACCTGAGCCGCACGTTACGCCAGGACCATGATGATGAAATCGGCCAGGTCGTGGACGGCTTCAACCGCTTTGTGGCCGGCTTGCGCCTGCAGATCAGTACGGTGGCCGAAGTGGCCCACACGCTTGATCACTCTTCTGCGCAGCTGGTGAACGATGCTCAGGCCGCTGAAAACAGTGCCGAAGTGTTGCGCGTGGAAGTGGAGCAAGTGGCTACGGCGGTCAACCAGATGGCGGCCACCGTGCAAGGTGTGGCCGCCAACGCGCAAGCCAGCTCGACACAGACGGGCAATGCCGACCGCGAGGCGCAGGCGGCCATTCATGTGGTCAACCAAACGATCGCCGATATTCGCCGGTTGGCCGATGAAGTGGGCAAGGCGGCGGAAGTCATTCAGACACTTGAAGCCCATTCACGGGAAATCGGTGGCGTGCTGGAGGTGATTCGCACCATCGCCGATCAGACCAATCTGCTGGCCCTGAATGCCGCCATCGAGGCCGCGCGTGCTGGTGAGCAGGGCCGTGGCTTTGCTGTTGTGGCCGACGAGGTGCGCACCCTGGCCAGTCGTACCCAAGCCTCCACCCAGGAAATTCACAGCATGATCGAAGGCCTGCAAGGTGCTTCGCAACAGGCAGTGAAGGTTATGCAAGACAGCCGCGGCTATGCCGAACATGGTGTGACGCAGGCAGAAAGTGCTGGTCAGGCGTTGGTGAGTATCTGTGCCCTGGTGGCGTCGATTTCTGACATGAGCCTGCACATCGCTGAAGCCGCGCGCGAGCAGTCGGCGGTCAGTGATGAAATCAACCAGCGCATCATCAGCGTGGCCGACGTTGCCGCGCGGACTGTGGAACTGGCCGAAAGCACCCTCGGCCGTGGTCGCGCGACGGGCGAGGATGCCCATCGTCTGGAAGCTATCGTCGGTCAGTTCAAGTTCTAACCCCGATGCGTTAACGAATAGCGCACAGCACCACGAACTTGGGGGTGGCCGCCACCTGCTCGACGCCGCGGAACAGGCGTTTGAGCTTGCCGTGGTAGCCCAGGTGGCGGTTGCCGACGATCCACAGTTCGCCACCGGTCACCAGTGCCGCACGGGCCTGGGTGAACATGCGCCAGGCGAGAAAGTCGCCGACCACCTGCTGCTGGTGGAACGGCGGATTGCACAGCACCAGGTCCAGTGATTCCGGCGCCTGCTCGGCCAAACCATCGCCGGCGCGAAGGGTTACCGGACGCTCACCCAACGCCGCGCGCCAGTTTTCCGCGGCCGATTGCACCGCCATATAAGACTCGTCCACCAAGGTCAGCTCGTCCTGCGGGTTGGCCAGGGCGTGGGCGATGCCCAGTACCCCGTTGCCACAGCCAAGATCCGCCACGCGTCGAGCGGCGAGGCTTTTCGGCAGGTGCGGAAGAAAGGCGCGAGTGCCGATATCCAGCCCTTCGCGGCAGAATAGGTTGGCGTGGTTGAGCAACTGTAAGGGCGGCTGTTCCAGGGCATAGCGGCTCGGGTAGGGCGAGACAACAGCGGGCTTGTCGGTGGGTGTGGCGCTTAGCAGGCGGGCCTTTTTCACTGCGAGGGAGGCCTGCACCGGGCCGATGTAACGCTCCAGCAGGTCGCCAGCGGCGCGCGGTAAATGTTTGAGCATGGCGCCGGCAATCACCCGTGCGCCCGGTGCCAGTTGGCCATGCAGACGAATCAGCTGTTCTTCCAGCAGGGCCAGGGTCTTGGGTACGCGGATCAGCACCCAGTCGAACGGCCCTTGAGGCACTTGGCTGGCGGGTACGAACGTCACGGCGGCGTCTGGCAGCTGATTGCGCGCCAGGTTCTTTTGCAGGGCGAGAAAGCCCAGGTGCGAATCGCCGCCGCTGGTCACCACGCAGTGCGGCGCCAGGCTGGCGGCCAGGGCGCCGAAGCTGTCATTCAGCAGCAGCACGCGGCTGTCGGCGTGCAGGCCTTGCTCGTGCAAAGCCAGGTCGTGCAGGTGATTGAGCAGGTATTCGTCGGCGGCATCGAAGGCCTGCAGCGGTTCGTCCTGTTGTTCCGGTTGGCGGAGCAGGTCGAGCTGGGCGAAAGGCGTAGTGAATATAGGCATATGAACCGGCGGTGTTTCTGCTCGCCGCTTTGCGCGACACTGCAGTGACGAATGAGAGGGGCGCAGTATGACTGGCACCGCCGAGAAGTTCACCCGCCAGCAGTTGCTGAGCGTGCAGCCGTGGTCGCCGACGCTGTTCAGCCTGCGTTGCAGCCGTGATCCCGGTTTTCGCTTTCGCCCTGGCCAGTTCGCCCGCCTGGGCGTGCGCAAGGCCAGCGGCTCGATCATCTGGCGCGCCTATTCGCTGGTGTCGGCGCCCCATGACGAGTTTCTCGAATTCTTCTCCATCGTGGTGCCGGGTGGTGAGTTCACCAGTGAACTGAGCCGCCTGCAGGTGGGCGACGAGCTGCTGGTGGAGCGCCTGCCTTTCGGTTATCTGACCCTCGACCGTTTTACCGACGGCAGCGACCTTTGGCTGTTGGCCAGCGGCACGGGTCTGGCGCCCTTTTTGTCGATTCTGCAGGACCCTGAGGTGTGGCAGCGCTTTGCCCGCATCGTTCTGGTGTACAGCGCTCGCAGCCGCCAGGAACTGGCCTATCAGGCGCTGATCCAGGGCTTGCAGCAGCGTGATTACCTGCAGGAGTACGCCGGGCAGTTAGTCTATCTGCCGCTGGTTACCCGCGAGCAGGTACCTGGAACTTTGCACGGGCGCGTCACCACATTGCTGGCCAATGGCGAGCTGG
Organism: Pseudomonas sp.; assembly: GCA_034519305.1. Taxonomy (GTDB): domain Bacteria; phylum Pseudomonadota; class Gammaproteobacteria; order Pseudomonadales; family Pseudomonadaceae; genus Aquipseudomonas. Next base: position 44,822 of record JAXHOM010000025.1, on the reverse strand, counting down.
AGCGCGCTGCCGGTTTTGCCCTGGAGCCTGAACAGGGGCGGGTGATGCTGTGCGGCAACCCGCAGATGATCGACGACTGCCGCGCACTGTTGAAAACCCGAGGTATGCAGCTCAGCCTGACGCGTCGTCCGGGGCAGGTGGCCGTAGAAAACTATTGGTGAGGGGCGGTGCTGGCGGCTGCTCGGCTGACGCCGCGGTATTGGGTGCCACCAGCGGTAGGGACAGGATAAAGCGTGTGCCCCAGTCGAGCTGGCTGGCCACCGCAATGTTGCCGCCGAGTACGCCAGTGGCCAGGTTGTGGACGATGTTCAGGCCAAGGCCACTGCCGCCTTGGCCGAGCTTGGTGGTGAAGAAGGGGTCGAAGATTCGCGGCAGGTTCTCCTCGCTGATGCCGTGGCCATTGTCGGTGATGGTCAGGTCGATCCAGCCGGGTTCGGTGGCGAACGCTTTTACGCTGATCAGGCCTTGGCTGGCGCCATCGAAGGCGTGCAGCAGGGCGTTGTTGATCAGGTTGACGAGAATCTGCCCGAGGGCACCGGGATAGCTGTCCAGGACAATGCTGGCGTCGATCTCGCTGTCGATCTGATACGGGGTTTTCTTCAGGGTTGGTCCAAGGGTGATAAATATCTCGTTGACTGCCTCAGCCAGATTGAACTGACGGCGCTGGGCGCTGGCCTGGTCGGCGGCCACCTGCTTGAAGCTGGAAATCAGCTCGCTGGCGCGGCGCAGGTTGCGCATCAGAATGTCGGTGGCGGTTTGCGTGTCGTTGATAAATTGCTCCAGCATGGAGCGCCGCAGGTTGCCCGTCGTGACGGCCTGGGACATGGCTTTGCTGTGGTCTTCCAGGGTGCTGGCGGCCATCACGCTGTTGCCGATTGGGGTGTTCAGTTCGTGGGCGATGCCGGCCACCAGCGAGCCCAGGGCGGCCAGTTTCTCGCTGCGCACCAGTTCATTCTGTGCCTGCTGCAGAGTGTCCAGGGTCTGGTTCAGCTCCAGGTTGCTCTGGGTCAGGGCATCGGTACGCAGCACAACGCGTTGTTCGAGGGTTTCATTGAGGTCGCGGTAAGCCAGTTCGGCTTTCTTCTGCTCGGTGATGTCCACGTTCATGCAGACAAAGTGCTTGCCGCCGCCGGGCGCCGGAATGCTGAACGTGGTGCCCTGCACATACAGCTGCTGGCCGGCGGCATTGCGCACATCCGACAGGTAAGGGCCGAGGGCCACGCCCTTGGCGGCCTCGCGCAGGGTGGCGAGAAACAGGCGGGCTTGCTGCGGATTGAGGAACAGTTGGTCGAGGGTCTTGCCCAGGGCGTCCTGACGGGCGATGCCGTAGAGGGTTTCGCTGGCGTGGTTCCACAGCAGCACCCGGCCCTCGGGATCAAACCACTGCACGGCGACGTTGGGGGTGTTTTCCAGGGTGGCCAGCAGACGGTCTTCGCTTTCGCGCAGGCTCAAGGCCGTGCGGGCCATGCCGTGTTCGCGTTCCACAATCGCGCCGACCATCTGCTCCAAACTGTGGCGCAGGGTATTCAGTTCGCGGATGTCGCTGTCTTCCAGTTCCAGGTCATAGCTGCCCTGGGCGATGGCACTGACATGTTCGCTGAACTGCGAGATTTTCTGCGCCAGGGTCCAACTGGTGGCACCGGCTATCGCCAGGGCGACCAGCAGCGCAAGCCCCAGGGACAGCATGATGCGTTGCCAGGTGGTGTTGATTTGCCCGTAGGCATTGGCCTCGGGCTGTGCCACCAGCACTTGCCAGTCGGGTCCCTCGACCTTGTGGGCAACGCCAATCAGGGCCTGGCCATCGAGCTCGAAACGGCTGGATTGGCCATTGCTGCGTTGCAGCACCGACAGATTGCCGAGGTTGACCTGTTGCCCCGCTTGCACCGATTCAGAGCTGGCGACCAGCTGATTTTGCCGGTCGAGCAGGCGAATTTGCAGCTGACTGTTTTGGCTCAGTTGGCGCACCAGGGTCGGCAGTGGCTCGATGGCCACTTCGCCAATCAGGGTGCGCAGCCCTACCGGTTGCGCCAGAGCCACGGTCAGCCGTGAGCTGACGGTGGAGAGAAAACTATTGGACCAGAACCCTTGCCTGAGCCGATGGGCGCTGCGCACGAAATCGCGAGCCGACATATCCAGGCCCTGCAGGTTCTGGCGCAGCAGGCGGCGATTGCTGGCCAGACCGATGGCACGAATCTGCCCCTGTTCGTCGGTCAGGTACAGGGCTTCGTAGAAGTTCGAACTGTCGGCATAGGCATCCAGCAACACCTCCGTCTGTTCCTGGCCAAGGTGCGGTGCACTGGCAAACAAATCGCCGAGAGCGGCGAGTTCGCGCTCGGCAATGCTGAAGTGGTGGGCAATTTGTTGCGCGGTGGCTTCGGCCGCTCGCAGTTGGCGCGTCTCGATGTCGGCGCGCATCAACGGTTCGTAATAGAAGCGAAACAACAGGGCGATCATCAGCACCGGGATGAAGGCCACCAGAATGAAGCGGCTAGCCAGGGTCAGCAGTAACGGGCGTGAGGTGTGAGGTTTATTCGGCATTAATGAAACGTCCCTGGCGAACCACCATCAGGTAAAAGCGACTTGCGCTGTCGCCGAACTCATCCAGATCAATCGGCTGTTGCAGGCTGGCAAAGTGGCGAATGCGCAGCAGGGTCTGCTTGAGCGACTCCTGCGGTTGGCGTTCGCGCAGGGCGTGCAACAGCACCTGGGTGGCGTTGTAGGCGGTGACTGCGGCGGTGTCGATCGACTGGCCAAAGCGCTGTTGATACGCCTGTTTAAAGGCGAGAAAGGCGGGCGACTGGTCGCTGAGGTCATAGGCCTGGCCAGTGATCATGCCCTCGACGGCGCGGCCACCCATTTCCAGCAGAGCATCGGCGGCGGCCCAGGCCGGCGTGGCCAGCACCAGGTGTGGATTTTTCTGGCGCAACTGAGTGGCCAGCATGGCGGTGTCCAGGGCGTTGCTGATCAGGATCACTGCGCGCGGTTGGTTGGCCAGCGCCTGTTGGGCGAGGGTGGCGAAGTCGGTTTGCGCGTTGCGGGTGAAGGCAATGGTCTGGCTGACGCTGCCTCCCTCCGCGGCGAAATAACGCTGGAAATCGGCCAGCCAGGGGCGGGTAAAGGTGTGGTTGCTCTCTTCGATCAGTACGGTCACCTGGCCGATGCCCAGTTGGTGTTGCAGGTGCTGGGCAATACCGAGGGCGTCCGGGCTGGTGTGGCTGAGAATTCGAAAGAACTGGTCATCGCGACCGGCCAGTAACGGACTGAGAGGCGTGCCGCCCATCAACAGGACGCCAGCGGCGGTGAACTGCGGCGCCAGTTGCTCGGCGATCAGGCTGGTCATGGGGCCGAAAACCGCATCGACCTTGGCATCAATCAGCTCGGTGGCGGCCTGAGCTGGCCTGCTGTGGGTTGAAGCCATCGTCACGCTGCAGCAGTTCGATGGGGCGGCCGTGGATGCCGCCGGCGGCGTTGGTCTGCTCCACCGCCAGCTGCATGCCGTTGCGCCCGGCAATGCCGAGGCTGGAGGTGGGCCCGGAGGTGTCGACGATCACGCCCAGACGGATAGGCTCAATTGGCTGCTCGGCGCTCGGTTCACATGCGCTGAGCAGCAGACTGGCGAGCAGCAGCAGGCGTTTGCCTGTGGCGTATGGCCGGCGCGCTGGCAGAACAGGTGGGCAAGACTGGGGCATGGCTCTCTCCGCCATCAGTAAGTAGCCACTTGCTCAAGCAAGTCCGGCAGCGTCAGTGGCTTGGCGAACAGGTATCCCTGGCCTTCATGGCAACCCAGGGCGGTCAGCGCCTGGGCTTGGCTTTCCAGTTCGATGCCTTCGGCGATCAGCTCCAGTTGCAGGCTCTGGCCGAGCTGAATAATGGTTTCGACGATCCGTCGGCTGCCGGCGCTCTGTTCCATCTGGCGGACGAAGCTGAGGTCGATTTTCAGTCGGTCGACGTTGAGCTGCTCCAGGTAGCTGAGCGACGAAAAACCCGTGCCGAAGTCGTCCACCGCAATGCTGATACCGCGAGCTTTGATCTGATTCAGCAAGTCCGTCATGAAGCCGGCATCGAGCATGGCCACCGATTCGGTGATTTCCAACTCCAGCAGGCGCGGGTCAATCGCGCTTTCGCTCAGGGCGCGGTCGAGCACGTCAAGGAAGTTGGGCTGGCGGAACTGCATCACCGAGACATTCACGGCCATGCGCAGGGGCTGAGAACTGATTTGGTTGATTTTGTGCAGGTCGTGGCAGGCACTGCGCAGCACCCATTCGCCCAGGCTGATGATCAGCCCGGAGCTCTCCGCCAGCGGGATAAACTGGGCGGGGGAGACAAAACTGCCGTCGTCATTGCGCCAGCGCAGCAAGGCCTCAACGCCGATTAGCTGGCGGTCGCTCAGGCGGACTTGTGGTTGATAGACGACAAACAACCGTTCGCGCTCAAAGGCGCTGCGCAGATCTTGCAGCAGGTGTACGCGGGCGCGGGTTTCGAACTCCATGTCCAGGCTGAAGTGGCTGATGCCGCCGCGGCGATGCTGCTTGCCATGCTTGAGGGCGATATTGGCCGCCTTGAGGGCGTCGCTGCCGTTGCCGTCGATCTGGTCCAGACTGATCAGGCCGATCGTGGAGGTGAGATTCTGTTGCAGCTCCCCCAGGCAGAGGGGCTGGCGCAGCAGGTTGTTGAGGAATTCAGGGGTGAGTACGGCGGTGTTGGCGAGGATGCCGAACACGTCACCGGCCACCCGCGCTAACAGCGAGCCTGCGGGCAGTTGCTCTTGCAGACGGCTGGCCGCTGCCTTGAGCAGATTGTCGCCGTGCTGGTGGCCGAGGGCGTCATTGAGCTCGGAGAAACCGTCAATGTCGATCAACGCCAGGGTGGTGTCGTTTCGGGGCGGACCGCTGAGAGCACAGTCGAGGGCGTGGACAAAGGCCAGCCGGTTGGGGATGTGCAGCAAGTGGTCGTTATAGGCGTGATCTTTAAGCTGGGTCAGCAGTTGAACGTTATCGAGGGTGACGATGATGTTGCTGCAAAACACTTCGAGCAGTTGCCGGTCGAGGTCGTTCAGGGGCTTTTCGGTTTGCAGATAAGCGGCCATATCGTGGTTGTGCTGGCCGGGGAAAAACAGCGTGGTCGAGTGATTGCCATAGTGGTTTCGCCGCTCTCGCAGGGTGTCGTTCAGGGCGTCAGCAATGGCGGTATTGGGCAGCGCGTCGAGGTGCTGGTTGATGCAGTTGGTGAGACTGCCGGCGGCGGCGACGATCAGCGCCTGCGCAGTCGAGTCTTTCTGATCGTAGGCGCAAACCACCCCCTCGGGCGGCAAACTGAACAGGCCGCAGATCTGGGTGATGATCCCTGCGGCGAATTCGTTGACACCCTGGCGGGCGAGCAGCTGGCTGCTGGCGCGGATCACCATGCCCAAGCCGCGGCGACTGGCGTTGATGGTGTGGATTTGCTCATAGGAGCGGATCGCCGCCGTCAGGGCGGTGTACAGACGATTGCGTGACAGTTCCGACTTGGTCTTGTAGTCATTGATGTCGTAGTCGCGAATGGCCTCCATCTCCGGGGCATAGCCCGGCTGGCCGGTGCGCAGGATGATGCGCGCTTCGCTGTTGCCCAGGTCCTGACGAATGACGCGAACCAGCTGCAAGCCAGCATCGTCAGACTCCATCACCACATCGAGGAGAATGACAGCGATCTGCGCTTGCTCGCCGAGAATGCGGATGGCGTCGGCGGCCGAGTAAGCGTGGAAAAATTCCAGGGGGCGGCCGAGCACTTCAGTGTTGGCCAAGGCAAAGCCGGTGGACTGATGGACGTCTTTGTCATCGTCGACGATCAGTATTCGCCAGGTGGGCGTGTCGTGCGAGTACTCGGCGGTGAGCACTTCATCCTTGAAGAAAAACAGCTCGTCATCGTGTTCGCTGCTCATCACTAACCCTTGCGTGCAGTGGGGCGGAGGCATGCGGTCTAGAGGGCTTGGTGGCGTTTGCCACGGGGCGATGACTGCAGCCGTTAGGTCTGAGTCTCAGTCTAGGCAGGAAATCGGCAATCGGCACTGACGCGATCAGCGGTGGGCTTGTTACGAATTGTTGGCGCCGCCCCGCGGTGCAGGGCGACACCAGAGGAGGGCGTTACTGCGGCTTGTCTTGCTGGGCCTTGAGCAGGTCGCGGATCTCGCTGAGCAGTTGCTGGTCGGCAGTCGGGCCGGGCGGGGCAGGCGGCACTTCGGCGCTTTTCAGCTTATTGATGGCTTTGACGCCCATAAAGATGGCGAAGGCAACGATCAGAAAGTCCAGCACGGTCTGGATGAACTTGCCGTAGCTGAGCATCACGGCCGGGGCAGTGCCTTCGGCAGCCTTGAGGGTGATGGCCAGGTCGGTGAAGTCGACCCCGCCGATCAGCAGGCCAATCGGCGGCATGATGACATCGCCGACAAAGGAGCTGACGATTTTGCCGAATGCGGCGCCAATAATGATACCGACGGCCATGTCGACCACGTTGCCTTTGACCGCGAAGGCCTTGAACTCACTGAGCACACTCATGGATAGCTTCCTTATTTAGGTGGGTGGCGGCAGTGTAAAACGCCGGTCGCCGCGCCGTCATCCGGGCGGTAGGGCCTTTGGGGGATTTATTCTGGGTTTTGTGGCGGGTGATGGGTCGATGGCTAAACCCGTTGGCATTGATCCTGGTCAAGGGGGCGTACATGCCTCGGAGCTAGCCTGAAGACAGTTATCACAGGAGCTGACCCATGCATGTAGAACACCATTCGCTGATCGCTGACTTTCCGGAACTGCGTGAACAGCTGCATACCTTGCGCCAGCAGGATCACCACTTTGCCCGCCTGGCTGATGAGTATGAGGCGCTGGACAAGCGCATCTGCCGCGTCGAAGACGGTGTTGATCTGCTGGATGACAGCGCGCTGTCGACCCTCAAGGCCGAGCGTGTGGCGTTGAAGGACGAGCTGTCCCGCCAGTTGAACAAAGCTGCCGAGCCGGAAGGTTGCTGCGGTAAATGCACCTGCTGATCTGCATTCAGGCAGGCTCAAGGCGCGGTGATTACCGCGCCTTTTTTATGCGTGCAGCGTGGGCCGGGCGGGATGTCTTGTCGCAGCTTACCGAGCGGCTTCACGCTCAGTCATGCGCGAGATTGAGCGGGTCGTGGTCAAGCTTTGGCCTATCATTTTTAGCTCAGATGCAGTTGTTGTCTGGTGTCGGCGTGGCGTTATTTCGGGTTCAGTAGCGCGCTTGCCATTCTTGTTTGTGGCGTTGGGGGTGAGGCATGGGGCGGTTTTTTTGTTGTTGGTTGGTGCTGATGCTGGGCTGTGGCTCTCCGGTTTGGGCGAACGAGCACAGTCAGTTCGAGTTGCCGCCGGCGCAGTTGAGTGCGCAGGAAGAGTCTGAGGTCGATGCCATGGTTTTGCCTGTGCCGCAGGCCTGGGTCGGCGATTTCGACGGCATGCGTGAGCGGCGCATGGTGCGCATCCTGGTGCCCTACAGCAAGACCTTCTACCTGATCGACCGCGGTCGCCAGGATGGCGTGGCCTACGCCTTTGGCAAGGCCTTCGAGGGCTGGCTGAACAAGACCCAGCCCTTTGCCGACAAGACCCAGCGCTGGCAGGTGATGTTTCTGCCCACGGCGCGCAACGAGTTGCTGCCCAAGCTGCTGGCCGGTGACGGCGACATCGCCGCGGGTGGCCTGACTATCACCGAAGGTCGTCAGCGCACGATCGACTTCACCGACCCGGTCGCGCGCGACATCCGTGAAGTGATAGTCACTGCGCCTGGTAGCGCGAAAATCCAGCACATCGAGGAGTTGGCCGGTAAGGAGGTCTATGTGCGCCCCTCCAGCAGCTATTTCGAGCATCTGGTTACGCTCAACGAGCGTTTCAAGGCCCAAGGCCTGGCGCCGGTGAAGATCATGCCGGCCAATGAGAACCTGGAAACCGAGGACCTGCTGCAAATGGTCAATGCCGGGTTGTTCGGGATTACCGTAGCCGACCAGCACATCGCCCAGCTGTGGCAGCCGCTGTATACCGAGATGCAGATCCAGGCCGGGGTTTACCTGCATCAGGGCGGCGAGCTGAGCTGGGCGCTGCGCAAGAGCAGTCCACAGTTCAAGCAGGTGCTGAGTGCGTTCGTCAAAGAACACAAGATCGGCAGCGAATTTGGCAACATCACCCTGCGCCGTTTCAAAAACAGTAAGCGCGTGCTCAACGCCACCTCCCAAGCCGAGATGGCCAAGTTCAATGCGCTGGTCGGGGTGTTCCAGAAGCATGCGGGAACCTACGACTTCGACCACCTGATGCTGATGGCTCAGGGTTTTCAGGAGTCCCAGCTGAACCAGGCCGCGCGCAGCCGGGCAGGGGCCGTTGGAGTGATGCAGCTATTGCCGAGCACGGCGGCTGATCCGGCGGTGGGGATCAAGGGCATCGACACCAGCGTGGACAAGAACATCGAGGCCGGCAGCAAATACATGCGCCTGTTGGCTGACAAGTACCTGGATGATCCGGAGCTGACGCCGGTCAATCGCACCCTGTTGAGCTTTGCCGCTTACAACGCCGGCCCGGGAAACCTGATGAAGTTTCGCCGCTTGGCAGAAAAATCCGGGCTGGACCCGAACGTCTGGTTCGGCAATGTCGAGCAGGCGGCGGCGCGTATCGTTGGCCGCGAAACCGTGGATTACGTCGGCAATATCTACAAGTACTACGTGGTCTACAAACTGGCCGAACAGAAGCTGCGCGAACGGGCCGAGGCTCGTCCGCAGCCCGGCAACTGATGCCGGCGCCCATAGCAGACGCTATGATCGGTGCTTTTGCGGTTCGCGGAGATCCCCATGGCCAAGGCCAAGCGCATGTATGGCTGCACCGAATGTGGCGCAACCTTTCCCAAGTGGGCCGGGCAGTGCGGTGAGTGCGGCACCTGGAATACCCTGACCGAAACCCTGATCGAGGCCCACAGCGCCGCCCCGAGCGGGCGTGCCGGTTGGGCGGGCGAGCAGGCGCAGTTGAAGACTCTGGCCGAGGTCAGTGTCGAGGAAGTGCCGCGCTTTTCCACCTCGTCCGCCGAACTGGATCGGGTGCTCGGCGGCGGCCTGGTGGACGGTTCGGTGGTGCTGATTGGCGGTGATCCGGGCATCGGCAAGTCGACCATCCTGTTGCAGACCCTGTGCAATATCGCCGTGCGCATGCCGGCGCTGTATGTGACGGGCGAAGAGTCGCAGCAGCAGGTGGCGATGCGCGCACGACGTCTCGATCTGCCGCAAGACCGGCTCAAGGTGATGACCGAGACCTGCATCGAGGTGATCATCGAAACCGCCAAGCGGGAAAAGCCCAAGGTCATGGTGATCGACTCGATCCAGACCATTTTTACCGAACAGTTGCAGTCTGCCCCCGGCGGCGTGGCCCAGGTGCGCGAGAGCGCGGCCTTGCTGGTGCGTTATGCCAAGCAGAGCGGTACGGCGATTTTCCTGGTTGGCCACGTGACCAAGGAAGGCGCTCTGGCCGGTCCGCGGGTGCTCGAACATATGGTCGACACCGTGCTGTATTTCGAGGGCGAGTCAGATGGCCGTTTGCGCCTGCTGCGCGCGGTAAAGAACCGCTTCGGCGCGATCAACGAGCTGGGCGTGTTCGGCATGACCGACAAGGGCCTGAAGGAAGTGTCCAATCCCTCGGCGATCTTCCTCACTCGCGCACAAGAGGAAGTGCCGGGCAGTGTGGTGATGGCTACGTGGGAAGGCACCCGGCCAATGTTGGTGGAGGTGCAGGCGCTGGTCGATACCAGCCATATGGCCAACCCGCGCCGCGTCACCTTGGGCCTGGACCAGAACCGCCTGGCCATGCTGCTGGCGGTTCTGCATCGGCATGGCGGCATTCCGACCTACGATCAGGACGTATTCCTCAACGTGGTCGGTGGGGTCAAGGTGTTGGAGACAGCATCGGACTTGGCGCTGCTGGCTGCAGTGATGTCCAGCCTGCGCAACAAGCCCTTACCCCATGACCTGCTGGTGTTTGGCGAGGTTGGGTTGTCCGGTGAGATTCGCCCGGTGCCCAGCGGTCAGGAGCGCCTGAAGGAAGCGGCCAAGCACGGTTTCAAACGCGCCATCGTACCCAAGGGCAACGCGCCGAAAGAAGCGCCGCCCGGTTTGCAGGTCATCGCGGTGACGCGCCTGGAGCAGGCGCTGGATGCCTTGTTCGAGTAACCACTCAGTAGTGATACCACTTCAGCTCCAGCTGCACTTCGTTGAGCGGGCTGGTCTGTTGGCTGAACTGGCGTTGGGCGCTCAGGCGTAGGCCGAGGTTCTGGCTGAGTTCCCATTGCTGGTTGAGGCTGAGTGTGCGGCGCACTTCGCCGTTGGCGAAGTAGTCGCCCTGGGCTTCCAGGCGCAGGTTGCCCAGCGGGTTGCGCCAGAGCAGGCCGCTGTCGAAGCCGATGGCGGGCGCGGCGAACGGGGCGAAGTCGTTGTTGTGCTCCAGGCGGCCGGTGAGCAGGCTGAAGCCCAGCAGGTCATCACCGAGCCAGTCTTCGCCCAACTGCCAGCTGGCGCCGGCACCCCCACTGATATGGCTGACCAGGGTGGCTTTGCCGTCATGTTCAGTGCTGTTGCCCGGCACCCGCTCGAAGCCGCCGCGGACTTGCCATGACAAGGGTTGCAGCAACTGGCTGCGCGGTGTCAGGGAGCGGATGCTGGCCAGATCCAGTTGCTGCAGCTGCCAGTCGTTGCCCTCGTACTGGCGCAATTTCATTTGCAGGATTTCGATTTGCGCGCCGAGTGGGAAGCCGTAGAGGTTGTCTTCCAGGTCGTGATAGGCCATGCGCAGGCCATATTCAGCGAAGGCACGATCACCACGGCTGCCAGCGCCCAGTTGCCAGGTGCGTGAGTCGTGGCCGTCTTCCGGCAAGCCGGGGCGTTCGACCACCAGGGGCGGCGGTGGGTTGCGGTGGATCGCCTGCAGCAGGTCGAAGCTGCGCTGGGCGGTGGCCGGGTCGCGTTCCTGGCCGTTGGCCTGATAGCGCAGCAGGCGGAAGGCGGTGTCGCTGATCAGCGCCTGGCGTGGTGCGGGCAAGGCCTGGAAGTCGGGCTGTTGCAGGGCGGCGGTGTCGGCGGCAATGCGCAGTGCCCAGTCCTGCTCGTGTTCGTCCAGCGGTTCGGCGCTCTTGCGCAGTTCGCGCTCGCGCGACGGGCGATAGTCGATCTGCTTGACCATGCCGGCGTCCTTGACCGCACGCACGGTGTCGGTGGGGATCGCGGTGAGGGGGAATTGCTCGGTCAGTTGCAGGCCGGGGCGGGCCACTTGCAGCAGCTCCAGCAGGCGGTAGGAGCAGTTCTCGTCGAAGAAGAAGTAGTCGAAGCGGATCTGCTTCAGCTCCCAGACGTGCTCGACCATGCGCCCGGTTTCTTCGGCCGTCAGGTTCAGCCGGTATTCCCACAGGTCGCGGTTTTCCAGGCGGGTGTATTCGGCCATTTTTTCCCGGTAGGGCACCAGGGCGAACAGGCCGGGGTAGCCGCCCATCAGGCCTTTCCAGGCGTACAGCATGCTGTTGTCGGCGCCTTCGATAAAGGCACCGAAGTTCAGCGCGTAGCTGAGCATGGCGCTGCCGTCGCTGTCGACGTTGGCCTGGTCGATGCGCAGCAGGGTGTGGCCGAACATCGACGACGGGCTGTTGAGGTAGGCCGCCGGGAAGATCAGCACCGCGCTATGGGGCGCGATGTCGCTGTACCAGGCGCGCAGCTCGTTGCAGGTGGGCTGCGGCAGGTTGCTCAGCTGCAGTTGTTCACGCAGCCAGCGGCTGCGTGCGGGGAATACGCATTGGGCGTGTTGCTCGCCAAGGCTGGCGGGCGCATACAGGGCCTGCAGGGTGGCGCGCAGTTCGGCTTCCGGCTGGGTGGCACCGTCGTCGGCGAGGAAGAATGTGCCGTCGTCGACATAGCTGCGCCAGCCGCCCAGTTTGCCGGTCTCGTAATGGCCGAGGGCAATCCAGTAAGGGTCGTTGGCCAGGCTGTGCAGGCGGGTGTCAGCAAACTGTGGTTGCGCAGCCAGGGGCGCGCAGGCGCACAGCGCCAGAAGGGAAAGCAGGCGTTTGAACATGGGGGGCATGACTCTGCAAAACAAACCCGCGCCAAAAGACGCGGGCTACGGCCATGGAGCACAGCGTCCGGGTGGCGGTGCGAACCGCTGCCCGGAACGGGGGGCTTAGGCTTCGTGGGCGTATTTAGCCAGACGAGCGTCTTTCTGCATCATCGCCAGGGTGGCGGCGTGCACGTCAGCGGCGCTGACCGAGGCGCTGCTGAAAATTTCATTGAAGTGCGCATGGGCGGCTTCGTTGAAATGCGCGCGGTCTTGCGGTGCTACACCCAGAACCACGGCGTAGGTGGTCAGGGCTTCGCCCTGGCCTTTGGCCATGTCTTCCGACAGCTCGTCCATCATGTTGCTGACGATCAGCATCGGCTTGCCGCCGTAGGTCAGGGTGCCATTGGTGGAGCAGCCGTTGGTGCCCGAGGTCATGCCGAAGGTGGCGTTACCCGAGGTGCCGTTGGTGGTGGAAGCAACGAAGTGCGAGGCCGTGCCGCGTTGGCCTTTGAACAGCATGTTGCCCCAACCGCAGTTCGGGCCGCCGGGTGCTTCGGCGAGGGCGGCAGAGGAAACAGCAACAAGCAGGGTACCGAGCAGGAGTTTTTTCATGGTTTTACTCTCTATGCAATCCTTGGTAGGTAGCTCAGGCACAAGGCCTGCGCCGTCCAGGCGGGGGTGGAAACCAGGGTGTCCGGAGGTCGACTTTTGCCAGCCTCGTGGGGCACTTGTGTACCCGTCTGTGCCTTGCAGCTTTTCGGAATGACCGGCCAGTGTCAAGGCGTACTGCTCGGGCTGTGCGCAAGTCGGCAAGCGGCTTTGATGCACGTCAGTGCAGGTTGTCGTCAGCCAGCCACACTGAAGCCATCTTTCCGCTGGAGTGTGCGCCATGACGACTTTCGATCCGCAAACTGTTCTCGATAGCCTGGAAGCCGAATATGCGGCGCGGGCAACGGCGATCCGCCGTGACCTGGCCGGCAGCCATTCGGCGGACTCGGCCGAGCAGGCCGGCGAGCGGCAGAACGACGAGGTGTTGCAGGCGCTGCTGATCGAGGCCGAGCAGGGCCAGGCGCAGGCGGCCCAGGCCAAGCAGCGGCTAAGCGCCGGCACCTATGGCCTGTGCCAGCGTTGCGGCGTCGCTATCGCCCCGGCGCGCTTGCAGGCATTGCCGACCGCGGCCTTCTGTCTGGGCTGTGCCGATCTGGCGGAGTAAGCCAGGCAGACCGGCGAATGCCTTGCCAGTGCTCCGTGGCCGGCGCCAGAATGCACACATCTTCCCGTGTGCGCCGCTCTGCCTGCTGGCGCGCCGCTTGCCTAAGGATTAGCCATGGCCGACTCGATAGCGACTGCCCTGCGGGTGGCGCCCGAAGCGTTGACCCGTCCGTTTGATGCCGCCCAATTCAACTTCAACAGTACTGACGAGCTGGAGCCCTTTCGCGGCGTGCTCGGCCAGGAGCGGGCGGTGGATGCCCTGCAGTTTGGCGTGGCCATGCCGCGGCCGGGTTACAACGTCTATGTGATGGGCGAGCCCGGCACCGGGCGTTTCTCGTTTGTGCAGCGCTACCTCAAGGCCGAAGCCAAGCGTTTGGCCACACCGTCTGACTGGGTGTACGTCAATCACTTCGACGAACCGCGCGAGCCGCGGGCGCTGGAGTTGCCGGCGGGCACGGCGAGTGCCTTTCTGGCCGATATCAACCACCTGATTGACAACCTGCTGGCGACCTTTCCGGCGGTGTTCGAGCATCCGTCGTACCAGCAGAAGAAGAGCGCCATCGACCGCATCTTCAACCAGCGCTACGACCGCGCTCTGGATGTGATTGAGCGCGCCTCGCTGGAAAAAGAGGTGGCCCTGTACCGCGACAGCAGCAACATCGCCTTCACCCCGATGAAGGACGGCAAGGCGTTGGACGAGGCCGAGTTTGCTCAGTTGCCGGAGGCTGAGCGCGAACGTTTTCACGTCGATATCTCTGCCCTGGAAGAGCGCCTCAACGAAGAGCTGTCGAGCCTGGCGCAATGGAAGCGCGAGTCGAGCAACCAACTGCGTCAGCTCAATGAAGAAACCATCAGCCTGGCGCTGCAGCCGTTGCTGGCGCCGCTGTCCGAGCGCTACGCAGAAAATGCCGGGGTCGGCGCCTACCTGCAGGCGGTACAGGTCAACCTGCTGAAGACCGTCGTCGAGCAGTTGGTGGATGTGGACAAGGCGGACGCGCAAACCCGTAAGTTGCTGGAAGAGCAGTACAGCCCCAGTCTGGTGGTGGGCCATCACCATCGCGGTGGCGCGCCGGTGGTGTTCGAGTCGCACCCGACTTACGACAACCTGTTCGGTCGTATTGAATACAACACCGATCAAGGCGCGCTTTACACCAGTTACCGACAGTTGCGTCCGGGTGCGGTGCACCGTGCCAACGGCGGCTTTCTGGTGCTGGAGGCGGAGAAGCTGCTGGGCGAGCCGTTTGTTTGGGATGCGCTCAAGCGTGCCCTGCATTCGCGCCAGTTGAAGATGGAGTCGCCGCTCGGCGAGCTGGGCCGCATTGCCACCGTAACCCTGACGCCACAGATGATCCCGCTGCAGGTGAAGGTCATCATCATCGGCTCGCGCCAGCTGTACTACACCCTGCAGGACCTCGATCCGGACTTTCAGGAAATGTTCCGCGTGCTGGTGGATTTCGACGAGGACATTCCCCTGGTCGAAGACAGCCTGGAGCAGTTCGCGCAACTGATGAAAACCCGCACCTCGGAAGAGGGCATGGCGCCGCTGACGGCGGCCGCCGTGGCGCGAGTAGCCACCTACAGCGCACGTCTGGCCGAGCACCAGGGGCGTTTGTCCGCGCGGATTGGCGATCTCTTCCAGTTGGTTAGCGAGGCGGACTTTATCCGTCAGCAGGCGGGCGAGGCCTGCACCGATGTTGGCCATATCGAACGCGCGCTCAAGGCCAAGGCCGTGCGTACCGGACGGGTCTCGGCGCGGATTCTGGATGACATGCTGGCCGGCATCATTCTCATCGACACCCGCGGTGCCGAGGTCGGCAAGTGCAACGGCCTGACCGTGCTGGAAGTCGGCGATTCGGCGTTTGGCGTGCCGGCGCGGATTTCTGCCACGGTGTATCCGGGTGGTTCGGGCATCGTCGACATCGAGCGTGAGGTCAATCTCGGCCAGCCGATCCACTCCAAGGGTGTGATGATTCTCACCGGCTACCTGGGCAGCCGTTATGCCCAGGAGTACCCGCTGGATATCTCCGCGAGTATCGCCCTGGAGCAGTCCTACGGGTATGTGGACGGCGACAGCGCTTCCCTGGGTGAGGTCTGCACGCTGATCTCGGCCCTGTCGCGCACGCCGCTGAAACAGTGCTTCGCCATCACCGGCTCGATCAACCAGTTTGGTGAGGTGCAGGCGGTCGGCGGGGTTAACGAGAAGATCGAAGGCTTCTTCCGCCTTTGTGAAGCGCGCGGTCTGACCGGCGAGCAGGGGGCGATCATTCCGCACTCCAACGTATCCACCCTGATGCTCGACGAGCGCGTGCTGCAGGCGGTGCGCGCCGGCCAGTTCCACGTGTATGCCGTGCGTCAGGTGGACGAAGCCCTAAGCCTGTTGGTGGGCGCCGATGCCGGTGCGCCGGATGCCAAGGGCGTGTTCCCCGAAGGCAGCGTCAATGCGCGGGTGGTCGAGCGCCTGCGCGCCATCGCGGAAATGGGCCAGGATGACGACGAGCCGGAAGAGCCGCCGGCAGCGGCAGCCAAGCCCGCACGCAAGAAGGCGGTGAAAAAGCCAGCGGCTGACGTACCGCAGGGCTAGGTTCGGGTCCGTTCAGGGCTGATCAACCGTTCGGTGGTTGGTCAGTCACTGAACGTTGTTGCAGGCAGCCCGGCCGGTCGTGGCTGGAGGCGCTTTTCCAGTGCTCATCCACAGAGTTATCCACAGCTTGTGGGGGTAACCTTGGGCTTTCGGTGGGCGTAGTCCGGGTGTAGGCTGGAAGCTCGTCCTTGCCGGAGCCGTCGCCATGTCGCGCAGCCTCTGTCTGACCCGTCACTGCCTGGGAATGATCACCCGCATCGAATGCGAGGTGCGCCCGTTGGCAGGTGAGCAAGGCCTGTGGACCTTGCTCTGCGCCGCCGGTATGGCCGCCGGTCAACCCTCGATGATCAAGGCGCAAGGCCCATTCTGCGGGCCCTGCGTGGCCGAGCAGGTGCTCGACGGGATTGCCTCCAACCTGTTGTCCCAGGGCTATCAGCCGAGCACTCAGCCGCCGATCTGGCGCTTGCACATGCAGGCGCAACTGCGCAGCCTGAACCAGGCGCGTGGTCATCCCCAGGGGCATCGCCAGCTGCATCCGGAGGCCTGAATCTAGCTGTCTGGAGCGTCTTGGCTGCGGTGCTGAGTACGTCCCGGCAAGGTGTGCGGGGCGGCGGAGCAAAAAGGTTATCCACAAAATGTCTGTGCGCAGAAACCCTTACCTTGATGGGCGTGGGGCCTCTATATGGGGGAGCCTGGGCTGGGTATACTCGCCGCCGGTTTTGATTCTTCTGCGAGGCACCATGGAACGCTTTATTGAAAATGCGATGTACGCATCGCGCTGGTTGTTGGCGCCAATCTATTTCGGTCTGTCGCTGGCCTTGCTGGCGCTGTGCCTGAAGTTCTTCCAGGAAGTGTTCCATATCCTGCCCAGCGTGTTTTCCATGGCCGAAGCGGACCTGATTCTGGTGCTGCTGTCGCTGATCGACATGGCCCTGGTCGGTGGCTTGCTGGTGATGGTGATGATCTCCGGCTACGAGAACTTCGTCTCCCAGTTGGATATCGACGAAGGCAAGGAGAAGCTCAGCTGGCTGGGCAAGATGGACTCCAGTTCGCTGAAGATGAAGGTGGCGGCATCGATCGTGGCGATTTCCTCGATCCACCTGCTCAAGGTGTTTATGGATGCCAAAAACACCGATCCGGAGCACCTCAAGTGGTACGTGATCATCCACATGACCTTCGTGGTCTCGGCGTTCGCCATGGGCTATCTGGACAAGCTGACCAAGCACTGAGGTCGTTCGGGCTAATCGGTTGCCAATAAAAAAGGAGCACCGAGGTGCTCCTTTTTTTGTACCTGAAATTTATTGTTGCTGGTTCAGGGCTGGGTCGTGGAACACGCCCTTGCTGTCAGTGTTAAGCATGAACTCGGCAGCGGCGCGGCGGATTTCCGGGCTCAGGTAGTCCTGCTTGGGCATGGCTGGGTAGTCGTCGCGCTTCTTGGTCGGGTTGCTGATGTAGTCGACGATGCCTTGCGGGTTGTCCATGTACAGCGCCTGGATGGTCTCCACCGGTGGGCCGATCATGCGCATGTTGTAGGCGTGGCAACCGGCGCAAACGCCGTAGTAGACCATCTTGCCTTTCTCTTCGAGCTTGAACTCACGGGGTGCCACCGGCTCGGGCAGTAGGTAAGTGACGGTGTCGGCGGTGGTGGAGAAGCCGCACGTGCCGAAGCTTTTGGTGCCCAGGGTTGGGTACTGGCCAGGGTTGAGCAGGCAGCTGTCGCGGCTGGTGCCGACGCTGATGATGTCTACGGTACCGCGGGTCAGGCTGGCGATTTTCAGCGCCTTGATTTCGTCGATGGGTTCGGCGCCGTTGTTGAACATCAGGTTGTTGAGGATCGAGACCTTGTCCGAGTGCGGGTCGGAGTCAGGGTCTTTGGTGATGTTGGCGAAGCTGTCATGGTCGGTGATGACGATGCCGACGTTCTTGTTGCCGCTGATGATGTTGTTCTCGATGGTCACCTCGTCGGCGGCCATGACGATGATGCCGGTGCCCGCCGGTACGCCGGAGACGATCGAGCCCGGTGCGCCGAAGTTGGGGTGGTTGTTGTCGGTGATGAAGTTGTTGCGAATGATCACGTCGAAGGTGGTTTTGATCGGCAGCCCTGGGGTAATGAACGCGAGGATGCCGCCGGTGTTGTTGTAGACCTTGTTGTTCTCGACGATGGAGTGCCGGGAGTTTTCGATCTCGATACCGGCGACGTTGGCGAACACCTCGTTGTTATTGACGTGCACGTTGTCGCACATGCCGATGTAGATGGCCGCGTCTTCGATACCGCTGAGCACGTTATTGCTGACCAGGCCGTTCTTGCCCAGCTGCGGGAAGATGCCGTAGACGCCGGTGTCGATCACCCGGTTGTTGCGGATCAGGAAGTTGTTGCCGGCCTGACCCATGATCGCATTGCCCTTGTAATGGGTGATGTGCAGGTTCTCGACGGTGATGTTGTTGCCCGAATAGAGCACCGCATCGTTGAGCTTTTGCCCGCCTTCCATGGTTGGCCACTGGCCGTCGACGATCACACCGCTGAGCAGGATGTCGTCCTTGTCGATGTACACGGTCTCCTTGTAGGTGCCTGGATACACCTGGATCACGTCACCTGGCTGGGCTTTTTGCACCGCCGCCTGGATCGATTCGCCATCGCGCACTGCATGCACCTGGCCCTTGCCGCTGGCACCGACCGATTTGGCCAGGCTGCCGACGGCAGCGCTGGTCGCCCCGGATTTTTGTGCGTAGCGATCGGCACCTCCGACGATGGTGGCGCTGTTGTCGCTGCCCAGTTGACTACCGAGGTAGACGCCGGCGGCGAGTAGGCCGACGGCGGCGATGGCGCTGATGATCTTCTTGCCCATTATTATTCTCCTTGTGACACAAGACGTACGGCGGTGTTGGTGGCGCCCTGCAGGGCGGCCGGCAGGCGCCCGCCGGGGGTTAAACCGGATGGCACCTGGGTGGGTATGGCGGGGGTGAAACTTTCATCGGTGAGGGTCTGCATGAAGTCCACCAGGCGATCCAGTTCCAGCTCGGCCAGCTTGGGTTCCCAGATGTGCCAGTGCAGGACCATGCGCGCTTGCTCTTCCTTGGGCAGGGCGTGGCCGCGGCCCTTGGTGTAGAACTCGCTGGCGTCGCGCAGGTTGCTGAACGCGCCGTTGTGCATATAGGGCGCGGTCTGGGCGATGTTGCGCAGCGACGGCACTTTGAAACCGCCGCGCCAGGTGGGGTTGTGAAACACGCTTTCGGCACCGGCATCGAAGGGCTGGTCGGGGGCTTCCGGCACACCGATCACGGCGATCTGCTGGTTGGTGAACAGCGGCGGCGTGTGGCATTCGGCGCAGCGGGCGACGAACGAGCGAAACACGTTCATGCCTTCCAGCTCATTGGCATTCAGGGCCTCGGCGTAGCCGTGGGCGTAGTGGTCGTAGCGACTGTTCAGCGAGATCAGTGAGGTCTCGAAGGCGGCAATCGCGGTGTAGATCTGCGCCAGGTTGATTGGCTGTTCCGCGCGCTGGTCGAAGGCCTCGGCGAACAGGCGGCGGTAGGTGCTATTGCCGTCGATTGAGCTGAGCAGCTGCGCCGGGGTGTTGCCCATTTCATTGGCGGCGTACAGCGGCCCGGTCATTTGCTCTTCCAGCGACTTGGCCCGCGCATCCCAGAAGAAGCTGGTCAAAAACGCCATGTTCCACAGGCTCGGCGCCCCGCGGCTGGCAGTGCGGCCGTGGATGCCGGTGCTCTTGGCCTGGCCGTCGGCAAACCCCAGCTTGGGGTGATGGCAGCTGGCGCAGGACAGGGTCTGATCGCCGGACAGCAGTGGATCGAAGAACAGCTGGCGGCCAAGGTCGATCTGCTGTGGCGAGAAACCATCGCGGCGCGCCGGCAAGGCCGTCTTCAGGCCACCTACGCCCTGGCTGTACAGCGAGTTGTACTGGTCATACAGGCTGTGCAGCTTGCACTGGTTGCCTGCGCTCAGCTCAAAGCCGGGCGGGCAGGTGCTGGCCAAACTCACGGTTGCGGGCGCTTGCGCCGCCTGGGCGCTGGTGACCAGCAGACCCGCCATGGCGAGCCCGATCAGGTAGTTGCCGGCCATCAGGGTTTATCCAGGCTGCTGATATAGGCCAGCACGTCGAGTAGCTCGGCATCGTTGACGCTGGCGGCCATCATTTTCATTTGCTTGCCGTAGCGGTCCGTCGGGTCGCTGCCACGCACGCCCTGACGGAAGTGCACGACCTGGCGCTGCAGGTAGCTGTCGTGTTGCTGGCGCAGGCGCGGGGTGTTCATGGCTGGATTGCCTTCGGCCTTGCCGCCGTGACACGCGCCGCATTTGGCTTGATACAAGCGGCTGCCCTGGGCGACGTTGCCGCTCAGGCTGGGCGTGATGGCGGGCAGTGGCAGGCCGGCCAGGTAAGTAGCGACCGCCGTGACGGCCTGCTCATCCACCAGGGTGGCGGCCATGGCGCGCATGGGTGCGGCGATGCTGTCGGCCGGGTCGCTACCGCGGCGACCGGCCTTGAAGTGCTCAAGCTGGCGGCTCAGGTAGTCGGCATTCAGGCCAGCCAGGGCGGGCGCTTGCAGGGCCGGGTTGCCCTCGGCCTGGGCGCCGTGACAGCTCGCGCAGGCGGCATACAGGGCGCTGCCATCGACGGCATCGGCAAGGACGGGGGCCGCATTGGCGAGGCCGATCAGTAATAGCAAGGCATGCAGGCGCGAACGGGTCATGGGCATCCTTCGGCATCTTGTTGTGCCGTATGGGGGGGTTGCACGGGAAAGCGGGAAGGGTGGTCGGCTGGGATTTATGCTAACTGGTACGTACGTACCAATCAAGTGCTGTGGATAATTTGTCCCGAGGGCTGCCGAGTGGGGTGCTGCAGGCTTCTGTGCTAGTCTGGCCGGCCTTTTTTCACCTCCAGCGGAGCTGTTGCATGTCCGAACTCAAACTGACCACCGACGAAACACGCGTTAGCTACGGCATTGGCCGTCAATTGGGCGACCAGTTGCGTGAGAACCCGCCACCGGGTGTGAATCTGCTGGCGATCGTTGCCGGTCTGTCCGATGCCTTCAATGGCACGCCAAGCCGGGTGAGCCAGGAAGACCTGTCGGCCAGCTTCAAGGTGATTCGTGAAGTGATGCAGGCCCAGGCCAAGGCTCAGGCCGAAGCGGCCGCCGCTGCTGGCGTAGCCTTCCTGGCGGAAAACGCCAAGAAAGCCGGTGTAACCGTGCTGGAGTCGGGTCTGCAATACGAAGTACTGACCGCTGGCGAAGGCGCCAAGCCGTCGGCTGACGACAATGTGCGTACTCACTACCACGGCACCCTGATCGACGGCACTGTGTTCGACAGCTCCTACGAGCGTGGCGAGCCGGCTGAGTTTCCGGTGAGTGGCGTGATTGCTGGTTGGGTCGAGGCCCTGCAACTGATGAACACCGGCAGCAAGTGGCGCCTGACCGTGCCGAGCGAGCTGGCTTACGGTGGCCAGGCTGCCGGCAGCATCCCGCCGCACAGCGTGCTGGTGTTTGATGTGGAGTTGCTGGCCGTTTTGTAAGGGTCGGTGGCTGAGCGCCTTGGTGGGCGCTCAGCGGGCGAGGCACTCAGAAGCGGGGTGCCTCGTTATCTGCATTCGGGCGCAAGGCCCGAGCGAAGCAGAATAGAAACAAATTACGCAGCAATTCCTTGAGCACCAGCGGCTCACTGGAGTTGAGGCTGGCGAGGTCCAGGTCGCCCAGTTCGCGCAATTCCTCCAGAGCTTGTTCTTCCAGCGTTACGCAAACCGTACCGGTTTCCCGATTGAGGATGCGTAGGTAAGGGTGCGGACGGTCCAGCCAGGCGTCGATTAGATAGGTCATGGCTCATCTCCTTGGTAATGAGGTTTAGATGAGAATAATTCCTATTCAAATAATAGCAAGAATAAATTGGCTTTCGGCTGGGCAATAAAAAGCCCGCCGGACGGGCGGGCTGTTCAGATGGTGTGTACTTAGTGCGTACGCGCTACGGCGAAGCGGCTGAGTTCTGCCAGGGCGTCGCGGTAAGGGCTGGCTGGCAGTACGTCGAGGCAGGCGATGGCGCGTTCGGCGAAGTCACGGGCCAATTGCGCGGTGTAGTCGAGTGCGCCGGCAGCTTCGACGGCATTGCGGATGCTTTCGAGGTCTTCCAGGCCGCCTTTCTGAATCGCTTGGCGCACCAGAGCAGCCTGCTCAGCGGTGCCTTCGCGCATGGTGTAGATCAGCGGCAGGGTCGGCTTGCCTTCGGCCAGGTCGTCGCCGACGTTCTTGCCCAAGGTCGCGGCGTCGCCACGGTAATCGAGCAGGTCGTCGACCAGCTGGAAGGCGATGCCGAGGTGATCGCCAAAGGTGCGCAGGGCTTCGGTCTGTGCCGCATCGGCGCCGGCCAGGGCGGCGGCGCTGTGGGTCGAGGCCTCGAACAGCATGGCCGTCTTGCCGCGAATGACTTCCATGTAGGTCTCTTCGCTGGTGCTGGCGTCGCGAATCTTCGACAGCTGCAGCACTTCGCCTTCGGCGATCACGCGGGTGGCCTTGGAGAGGATGCGCATGACTTCCATGGAGCCCAGCTCGACCATCATTTCGAACGAGCGTGAATAAAGGAAGTCGCCCACCAGCACGCTCGGTGCGTTGCCCCATTGGGCGTTGGCAGTGGAGCGGCCGCGGCGCATGTCGGACATGTCGACCACGTCGTCATGCAGCAGGGTGGCGGTGTGCAGGAACTCGATGGTGGCGGCCAGCAGACGCAGGTCGTCGCCTTCCTGGCCCAAGGCCTTGCCGCAGAGCAGGACCAGCAGCGGCCGCAGGCGTTTGCCGCCCGCGGAGATGATGTAGTCACCGATTTTTTCCACCAGTGGCACACGCGACACCAGCTGGCGACGAATGATGCCGTCGACGGCACTGAAGTCGTCCGCTACTACGCTATAAAAGGCCTGGGGTTGCATCGTTGGTGAGTGCTCCTAAAGGTTGCGCGGCATGCTAGGGGGCGGGGTGGGGGCTGTCAAGGCAAGTGCCTTGGGTGCTTGCGCGGCGTTGGCAGCTTGCGTACAATCGCGGCCCCTGAACTTCCCTGGGCATTACCTGCCTTACGCAATTGCAAGGGCGTCCTTCCGGCCCCAAGCAGCCATGCCAGCCGACGACTATTCCTATAAAGCGCTGGGTGAGCAGGATTAACGGAGCAAAATTATGTACGCAGTAATTGTTACCGGTGGCAAGCAATACAAAGTTGCCGAAGGCGAATACCTGAAAATTGAAAAACTCGAGCTGGCCGTTGGCGAAGCCGTGAATTTCGACCGCGTTCTGTTGGTTGCCAATGGCGACGACGTGAAAATCGGCGCACCTGTTGTTGAAGGCGCCAAGGTTGTGGCTGAAGTGATTGCCCAAGGCCGTCATGACAAGGTCACCATCATCAAGTTCCGTCGTCGTAAGCACCACATGAAGCGTCAGGGCCACCGTCAGTGGTACACCGAGATCAAAATCACCGGTATTCAGGCTTAATCTTTCTCGCCTGATCCACAATTTGGAGTATTGAACTCATGGCACACAAAAAAGCTGGTGGTAGTACCCGCAACGGTCGCGACTCAGAAGCCAAACGCCTTGGCGTGAAGATGTACGGCGGCCAGGTTATCAAGGCTGGTAACATCATCGTGCGTCAGCGCGGCACCCAATTCCACGCTGGTTACGGCGTTGGTATGGGTAAAGATCACACCCTGTTCGCTAAAGTCGAAGGCGTGATCAAGTTTGAAGTTAAAGGCGCCTTCGGTCGTCGTTACGTGAGCGTTGTCGCGGCTTAATCGCGAGAGTGCTGCAAAAGCCCTGTCTTGCGACGGGGCTTTTTTGTTTCTGTATCCTGTGTTCACTGTTTTATTCTGCCCGCTGTTGCGGCGGGAGGCGTAGCCCATGAAATTCGTCGATGAAGTATCGATTTTTGTAAAAGCTGGTGATGGCGGTAACGGTTGCATGAGTTTCCGCCGCGAGAAGTTCATCGAGAATGGTGGGCCGAACGGTGGTGATGGGGGGGATGGCGGCTCGGTGTACATGATCGCCGACGAGAACCTCAACACCCTGGTCGACTATCGCTATACCCGCCGCTTCGATGCCGAGCGTGGCTCCAATGGCGGCAGTACCGATTGCACTGGGCGCAAGGGTGAAGAGCTGGTGCTGCGCGTGCCAGTCGGCACCACGGTGATTGATGCGGGTACTCAGGAAGTGATTGGCGACCTGACCAAGGCGGGCCAGCGCTTGCTGGTGGCCCATGGTGGTTGGCACGGTCTGGGCAATACCCGTTTCAAATCGAGTACCAACCGCGCGCCGCGTCAAACCACGCTGGGCAAGCCGGGCGAGTCCCGCGACCTCAAGCTGGAGTTGAAAGTGTTGGCGGACGTCGGTCTGCTGGGCTTGCCGAATGCGGGCAAAAGCACCTTTATTCGCTCCGTGTCGGCCGCCAAGCCGAAGGTGGCGGATTATCCGTTCACCACCCTGGTGCCGAACCTGGGTGTGGTCAGTGTTGATCGCTACAAAAGCTTCGTAGTGGCGGATATTCCGGGCTTGATCGAGGGTGCCTCCGATGGCGCCGGTCTGGGCATTCGCTTCCTCAAGCATTTGGCGCGTACCCGTTTGCTGTTGCACCTGGTCGATATGGCGCCGCTGGACATGAGCGACCCGACTGAGGCGGCAGTGACCATCGTTGATGAGCTGACCAAGTTCAGTCCGGCGTTGGCCGATCGCGATCGCTGGTTGGTGCTGAACAAGTCCGACCAGATCCTCGAAGAAGAGCAGGAAGCGCGGGTCAAGGAAATCACCGATGCGCTGGACTGGCAGGGTCCTGTGTATGTGATCTCGGCCATTGCTGGCGAGGGCACGGAAAAGCTCTGCTACGACATCATGCGTTACCTCGAAGAGCGCGCCTTGCGTCTGGCTGAAGAGCCGCAGTACGCCAAGGACCTCGCTGAGCTGGATCGGCGCATCGAAGATGAAGCGCGGGCCCAGTTGCAGGCCTTGGATGATCAGCGTGCGCTGCGGCGTACGGGGGTCAAGGCGGTCGGCACCGAGGATGACGACAGCTTCTGGGATGAAGAGGATGAGGCGGACGGCCCGGAAATTATCTACGTTCGCGACTGAGTACAACCACAACGCCGCTGATTAGCGGCGTTGTGCTGACTAACTCCAGGGTTGGCGCCGGGGTGCGTGCAATCTGCTGATCAAGGTTGGAATGACATGCGGGACAAGGTGACGGGTGCGCGGCGCTGGGTGGTGAAAATCGGCAGCGCGCTGCTGACGGCGGATGGGCGCGGGCTGGATCGTGCGGCCATGGCGGTGTGGGTCGAGCAGATGGTGGCGTTGCACGCTGCCGGTGTCGAGCTGGTGCTGGTGTCCTCTGGGGCGGTAGCGGCTGGCATGAGTCGCTTGGGTTGGTCGGTGCGGCCGAGTGCCATTCACGAGTTGCAGGCGGCGGCAGCTGTGGGGCAGATGGGCTTGGTGCAGGCCTGGGAGTCGAGTTTCGGCGAGCACGGCAAGCACACGGCGCAGATTCTGCTGACCCATGACGATCTGTCCGATCGCAAGCGCTACCTGAATGCGCGCAGCACGCTGCGCACCTTGGTGGAGTTGGGCGCCATTCCGGTGATCAACGAAAACGACACCGTGGTCACCGACGAAATCCGCTTTGGCGACAACGACACCCTGGCTGCGCTGGTGGCCAATCTGGTGGAGGCTGATCTGCTGGTCATTCTCACCGATCGCGACGGCATGTTTGATGCCGATCCGCGCAATAACCCGGATGCGCAGCTGATTTCTGAGGCGCGTGCCGATGATCCGGCCCTGGATGCTGTTGCGGGCGGCACCGGTGGTGCGCTGGGTCGTGGCGGTATGCAAACCAAGCTGCGCGCGGCACGCCTGGCGGCGCGTTCCGGGGCGCATACGGTAATTGTTGGTGGGCGCATCGAGCGCGTGCTGGATCGGCTGAAAGCGGGCGAGTTGCTCGGTACCCTGTTGTTGCCGGAGCGTGGTTTGCTGGCGGCGCGCAAGCAGTGGCTGGCTGGGCATTTGCAGACGCGCGGCAGTCTGACTCTGGATGACGGTGCAGTGCAGGCGCTGCTGCGTGGGCACAAGAGCCTGTTGCCGGTGGGTGTCAAACAGGTGCAGGGTAATTTCCGTCGTGGCGAGATGGTGGTGTGCTTGGCGCCGGATGGTGCTGAGATAGCGCGTGGTCTGGCCAATTACAGTGCGGCGGAAGCGCAAAAGATCGTCGGTCAGGGTTCTGATGCGATCGAGCAGTTGCTGGGTTATGTTGATGAGCCTGAGTTGATTCACCGCGATAATCTGATTTTGATCTGACTGAGAGCGAGAGGCTAACGCGATGCGCATTGCAAATGGATTGCTGGGCTTGTTGCTGACGCTGCCAATGCTGGCGGCGGCCGAGGAAATTGGCGAGGTTTCCACTGTCTTCAAGTGGGTGGGGCCAAATGACAAGATTGTCGTCGAGGCCTTCGATGATCCCAAGGTTGAAGGTGTGACCTGCTACCTGTCGCGCGCCAAAACAGGTGGCGTGAAAGGAGGTATCGGTTTGGCGGAGGATCGTGCTGAAGCGTCGATTGCTTGCCGTCAGGTCGGCGCTATCGCCTTCAAGGGTGAGTTGAAAGAAGGCGAGGAAGTCTTCAAGGAGCGCACATCGCTGGTGTTCAAGACCATGCAGGTGGTGCGCTTCTTTGATCGTAAGCGCAATACCCTGGTGTACCTGGTCTACAGCGACCGGGTGATCGAAGGCAGTCCGCAAAATGCGGTGACGGCCATTCCGATCCTGCCCTGGGCGATGCGTTAGGCTGGCAGTTATGGTGCCGCTGCGCCGGTTGGCAGTGGCGCTTTTCTCCAGGCAATAAAAAACCGGCCGAGGCCGGTTTTTTAACAGCTTACATCTTAGGCAGCAGCGGCTTCGCTGAGTGCTTTGATGTGACCGTTCAGGCGGCTCTTATGACGAGCAGCCTTGTTCTTGTGGATGATGCCTTTATCGGCCATACGGTCGATTACCGGCACAGCCAGAACGTAAGCGGTCTGAGCTTTTTCAAGCTCTTTGGCGTCGATAGCCTTGATCACGTTCTTGATGTAAGTGCGGACCATGGAGCGCAGGCTGGCGTTATGGCTACGACGCTTCTCAGCCTGTTTTGCGCGTTTTTTGGCAGAAGGTGTATTGGCCACCGTCAAGCTCCTCGAAAAAATCTGGGGGTGATTGCAAACAAATAAGGCCGCGAATAATGCCGTTGTGATTACCCCTTGTCAAGGGTGAATGCACTTTGCTCGCCTGGGGGTTGTTCGTGTTGGGGTGATTTAATTGCTGGGCGGCCCTACACTCCGCGACTTTGGTGGGTGGTGCAGACAGATGCGGTCTGCGTGCGAGCGCCTAGGCGTGTTGTTGTTCTCTCAATAGTAGAAAGTTTGCCTTATGAATCTACTCAAGTCGCTGGCTGCCGTCAGCTCCATGACCATGTTGTCGCGCATCCTCGGCTTTGTCCGCGACACGCTGGTGGCGCGGGTGTTTGGTGCGGGTGCGGCGACCGACGCCTTTTTTGTTGCGTTCAAATTGCCCAATTTGCTGCGGCGTATTTTTGCCGAGGGCGCGTTCTCCCAGGCCTTTGTGCCGATTCTGGCCGAATATAAAAATCAGCAGGGTGAGGAGGCTGCGCGCACCTTTGTCGCTTATGTCAGTGGTCTGCTGACCCTGGTGCTGGCGGTGGTTACGGTGCTGGGCATGTTGGCCGCACCCTGGGTGATCTGGGCGACGGCGCCGGGCTTTGCCGATTCGGCGGAAAAGTTCGAGCTGACCACGGCACTGCTGCGGGTGACCTTCCCTTATATTTTGTTGATCTCGCTGGCGTCTCTGGCGGGGGCGATTCTCAATACCTGGAATCGCTTCGCGGTGCCGGCCTTCGTGCCGACCTTGCTGAACCTCAGCATGATCGTGTTTACCCTGTTTTTGACCCCGTATTTCGATCCTCCTGTGATGGCGCTGGCCTGGGCGGTGCTGGTCGGTGGTTTGCTGCAGTTGCTCTACCAGCTGCCGCACCTGAAGAAGATCGGCATGCTTGTGCTGCCGCGTCTGAATCTGCGTGATGCCGGCGTGTGGCGCGTGCTGCGGCAGATGGGGCCGGCCATTCTCGGGGTTTCGGCCAGTCAGTTCTCGCTGATCATCAACACCATCTTCGCCTCGTTTCTGGCGGCAGGCTCGGTGTCCTGGATGTATTACGCCGACCGCCTGATGGAGCTGCCGGCTGGGGTGCTGGGTGTGGCGTTGGGCACTATTTTGCTGCCGGTGCTGGCGAAGAGTTTTGCTTCCCAGGACCCGCAGGAGTACTCGCGGCTGATGGATTGGGGTTTGCGCCTGTGTCTGCTGCTGGCGTTGCCGTGCTCGCTGGCGTTGGCGGTGCTGGCTGAGCCCTTGGTGGTGACGCTGTTTCAGTACGGTGCTTTCAGTGCCAATGATGCGCTGATGACCGAGCGGGCGTTGATCGCCTACGCGGTGGGCTTGCTCGGCATTATTTTGGTCAAGGTGCTGGCGCCAGGCTTTTATGCGCGGCAGAACATCAAGACGCCGGTGCGCATTGCGCTGGTCAGCCTGCTGGCCACTCAGTTGATGAACCTGTTGTTTATCTTTGTCTGGCCGCTGGCCCATGTGGGCCTGGCGTTGTCGATCAGCCTGGCGGCCTGCCTGAATGCCGGTTTGCTGTTCTGGCAATTGCGCCGTCAGGGGCTTTATCTGCCTCAGGCGGGTTGGCTGGTGTTCAGTCTCAAGCTGCTGCTCGCGGTGCTGGTGATGGTCGGCGTGCTGTTGGGGGCTATGCATTTTCTTCCGGCTTGGGAGCAGGGCGGCATGCTGCAGCGCTGCCTGCGGCTGGGCTTGCTGGTGGCGGCTGGAGCGGGCAGCTATTTCGCCATGCTGTTCGCGCAGGGCTTCCGTCCCAGGGATTTTGCCCGGCGTTCGTTGAGTTAAAGCACGCCTGCCGCCCGGCAGACGTGCGTGTGGCGCCTGTTGTCTGGCGGCGGGTGTGCGTATAATCGACCCCTTTTTAGCCAAGAAGCGTGCTATGCAGCTGGTCCGAGGTCTTCACAACCTGCGTCCCCATCACCGGGGCTGCGTTGCCACCATCGGCAACTTCGACGGCGTACACCGTGGGCATCAGGCCATTCTGGCGCGTCTGCGCGAGCGTGCGGCGGAGCTTGGGGTGCCCAGTTGCGTGGTGATTTTTGAGCCGCAGCCCCGTGAGTTTTTTTCCCCAGACACCGCGCCGGTCCGCCTGACCCGTTTGCGCGACAAGCTGGAACTGTTGGCCGCCGCGGGCGTTGATCGTGTGCTGTGCCTGGCCTTCAACCGCCGCTTGCGTGAGTTGAGCGCCGCCGAGTTCGTCAACACGGTGTTGGTCAACGGCCTGGGTGTACAGCATCTGGAAGTGGGCGACGATTTCCGTTTTGGCTGTGATCGCGCTGGCGACTTTGGCTTTTTACAGCAGGCAGGGCTGGCTAACGGTTTTACCGTTGAAGAAGCCGCCACGGTGCAGCTGGATGGCCTGCGGGTCAGCAGCACTGGGGTGCGTAATGCCTTAGGCCTAGCAGATTTCACCTTGGCCGAGGCGCTGCTCGGACGACCTTTCCAGATCGCCGGGCGGGTATTGCATGGGCAGAAGCTAGGGCGGCAGCTGGGTGCGCCCACGGCCAATATCCAGCTCAAGCGTAAGCGCGTGCCGTTGACCGGGGTGTACCTGGTCAGCATCGAGCTGGATGGCCAGGTATGGCCGGGTGCCGCCAATATCGGCGTGCGTCCGTCGGTTAAAAGCGATGGGCTGGCCCATCTGGAAGTACACCTGCTGGACTACGCCGGCGACCTCTATGGTCGCCACCTGAGTGTGACCTTTCACCATAAATTGCGTGACGAACAGCGCTTTGCCTCGCTGGATGAGCTGAAGGCGGCGATTGCTGCTGACATCGCTGCCGCCCGAGCCAGTTGGCCGGGTAACCACTTTCAATGATGAGCCGGGACTGACATGACCGATTACAAAGCGACCCTGAACCTGCCGGAAACGGCGTTTCCGATGAAGGCTGGTCTGCCGCAGCGCGAACCGCAGATCTTGCAGCAGTGGGACAGCATTGGCCTGTATCAGAAGCTGCGTCAGCTCGGCGAAAACCGGCCGAAGTTCGTCCTTCACGACGGCCCGCCCTATGCCAACGGCAGCATCCACATCGGTCATGCGGTCAACAAGATCCTCAAGGACTTCATCACCCGCTCCAAGACCCTGTCCGGTTTCGACGCCCCCTATGTGCCGGGCTGGGACTGCCACGGTCTGCCGATCGAGCACAAGGTGGAAACCACCTTCGGCAAGAACCAGCCCTCCGACCTGACCCGCGAGCGCTGCCGCACCTATGCCGGTGAGCAAGTGGAAGGGCAGAAGGCCGACTTCGTTCGCCTCGGCGTGCTGGGCGACTGGGACAAACCCTACAAGACCATGGACTTTGCCAACGAGGCCGGGGAAATCCGCGCCCTGGCTGAGATGGTCAAGCAGGGCTTCGTCTTCAAGGGCCTGAAGCCGGTGAACTGGTGTTTCGATTGTGGTTCGGCCCTGGCTGAAGCAGAGGTCGAATATCAGGACAAGAAATCCGACGCCATCGATGTGGCCTTCCCGGTCGAAGATGCCGCGCAACTGGCCGCCGCCTTCGGTCTGGCCAGCCTGAGCAAGCCGACCAGCATTGTGATCTGGACCACCACGCCGTGGACCATTCCGGCCAACCAGGCGCTCAACGTCCACCCGGAATTCAACTACGCCCTGGTCGATACCGGCGACAAGCTGCTGGTGCTGGCTGAAGAGCTGGTTGAAAGCAGCCTGCAGCGCTATGGCCTGCAAGGTGACGTGATTGCCATCGCCGTGGGCGCAGCGCTGGAAAACATCCGCTTCCGCCACCCGTTCTATGAGCGCTTCGCGCCGGTTTACCTGGCGGAGTACGTCGAGTTGGGTGCCGGCACCGGCATCGTCCATTCGGCGCCTGCTTATGGTGAGGACGACTTCCGTTCCTGCAAAGGCTACGGCATGAGCAACGACGACATCATCAGCCCGGTGCAGAGCAACGGCGTGTATGTCGAGTCGCTGCCGTTCTTCGGCGGTCAGTTCATCTGGAAGGCCAACCCGAATATCGTCGCCAAGCTCGAGGAAGTCGGTTGCCTGCTCAAGCACTCGGTTATCCAGCACAGCTACATGCACTGCTGGCGACACAAGACGCCACTGATCTACCGCGCCACGGCGCAGTGGTTCGTCGGCATGGACACACAGCCTGTGCAGGGCGCCACCTTGCGTGAGCGCGCTCTGGCGGCCATCGAAGAAACCGCATTTATCCCGGCCTGGGGCCAGGCGCGCCTGCACAGCATGATTGCCGGGCGCCCGGACTGGTGCATCTCGCGTCAGCGCAACTGGGGCGTGCCGATCCCGTTCTTCCTGCATAAGGAAAGCGGCGACCTGCACCCGCGCACCACCGAGCTGATGGAGCTGGTGGCGCAGCGCGTCGAGCAGCAAGGCATCGAGGCCTGGTTCAAATTGGATGCAGCCGAATTGCTCGGTGACGAGGCCGCGCAGTACGACAAAATCAGCGACACCCTGGACGTGTGGTTCGATTCCGGTACCACCCACTGGCATGTGCTGCGCGGTTCCCATCCGCTGGGTCACGCCACGGGCCCGCGTGCCGATCTGTACTTGGAAGGTTCCGATCAGCACCGCGGCTGGTTCCATTCGTCGCTGCTGACCGGCAGCGCCATCGACGGCCACGCACCGTATAAAGAGCTGCTGACCCACGGCTTCGTGGTCGATGAAAACGGCCGCAAGATGTCCAAGTCGCTGGGCAACGTCGTTGCGCCGCAGGAGGTCAACGACAGCCTGGGCGCCGACATCCTGCGTCTGTGGGTATCGTCCACCGACTACTCCGCTGAAATGGCGGTGTCCAAGGTCATCCTGCAACGCAGCGCCGATGCCTACCGGCGGATTCGCAACACCGCGCGCTTCCTGCTCTCCAACCTGAGCGGTTTCGATCCGGCCCAGCACTTGCTGCCGGCTGAAGACATGCTGGCACTGGATCGTTGGGCGGTGGACCGCGCGCTGTTGCTGCAGCGCGAGATCATCGAGGCCTACGACGGCTATCGCTTCCTCAACGTGTACCAGAAAGTGCATAACTTCTGCGTCCAGGAGCTGGGTGGCTTCTACCTCGACATCATCAAGGATCGTCAGTACACCACGGCCGCCGACAGCACCGCGCGGCGCTCTTGCCAGACCGCGCTGTTCCACATCTCCGAGGCGCTGGTGCGCTGGGTCGCGCCGATCCTGGCCTTTACTGCCGACGAGTTGTGGCAGTACCTGCCAGGTGAGCGCAACGAGTCTGTGATGCTTAATGGCTGGTATCAGGGCCTCAGCGAAATGCCGGCGGACCTTGAGCTTGATCGCGCCTTCTGGGAGCGAGTGATGGCGGTGAAGACTGCCGTTAACAAGGAACTGGAGAACCTGCGTGCAGCCAAAGCCATCGGCGGCAACCTGCAGGCCGAAGTGACCCTGTATGCCGAAGACGCGTTGGCGGCCGATCTGGCCAAGCTCAGCAATGAACTGCGCTTTGTGCTGATCACCTCCACTGCGGCTGTCGAGCCATTGGCTGCGGCACCTGAAGATGCCGTGGTCACAGAGGTGGCCGGTCTCAAGCTGCGCGTGGTCAAGTCCGGCCATAGCAAGTGCGGACGCTGCTGGCATCACCGTGAAGATGTTGGCCAGCACGCGGCCCATCCGCTGTTGTGCGGCCGCTGCATCGAGAACATCGATGGCGCTGGCGAGGTTCGTCACTATGCGTGATGGCGGCCTGAAGCAGGCTGGTCGCTTCGGCAAACTGCCGTGGCTGAGCCTGAGTGTGCTGGTGTTTGTGCTGGATCAGCTGAGCAAGCTGTACTTCGAGGGCACGCTGACGCTGTATCAGCAGATCGTGCTGATCCCCGATTACTTCAGCTGGACCTTGGCCTACAACACCGGCGCGGCCTTCAGTTTTCTCGCTGACGCGGACGGCTGGCAGCGCTGGTTCTTCGCGGCCATCGCCCTGGTGGTCAGTGGTGTGCTGGTGGTTTGGCTCAAGCGCCTGAAGGCCGATGAAACTTGGCTGGCCCTGGCGTTGGCGCTGGTTCTTGGTGGGGCCTTGGGGAATCTGTTTGATCGCGTGGCCTACGGCCATGTGATCGACTTCATCCTTGTGCACTGGCAGAACCGTTGGTACTTCCCAGCGTTCAACCTGGCCGACAGCGCCATCACCGTGGGCGCCATCCTCCTGGCGCTGGATATGTTCAAATCGCAGAAGTCCGAAGAGTCCGCTCATGACTGATATTCGCATTGCCAACAACAGCCAGGTCACCCTGCATTTCGCTATCAAGCTGGACAATGGCGACGTAGTCGACAGCACCTTCGACAAAGCGCCGGCCACTTTCAAGGTCGGCGATGGCAACCTGTTGCCAGGGTTCGAACAGGCCCTCTTCGGCCTCAAGGGCGGCGACCAGCGCAGCCTGCCGATTGCACCTGAACAGGGTTTCGGTCAGCCAAATCCGCAGAACGTACAGGTTATGCCGCGCAGTCAGTTCAAGGACATGGAGCTGGCCGAAGGCCTGCTGGTGATCTTCAACGACGCCGCCAATACCGAGCTGCCGGGCGTGGTTAAAGCCTTCGACGAGGCTCAAGTGACCATCGACTTCAATCATCCATTGGCCGGCAAGGCGCTGACCTTTGATGTTGAAATCATCGAGGTTAAAGCGCTCTGATCGGTAGCCCGGATGCAATCCGGGAATGTGTTGGCCCTGGATTGCATCCGGGCGACGAAAGGCGTGAGGTCGTTTGGCGGCCTCCCGTTACATTGAACAACTCCTATGCCACGCGTGCCGAGATAACACCATGCAGATCAAACTCGCCAATCCCCGTGGCTTCTGTGCAGGCGTCGATCGCGCCATCGAAATCGTTAATCGCGCCCTGGAAGTCTTCGGCCCGCCCATCTACGTGCGTCATGAAGTGGTGCACAACAAGTTCGTGGTGGAAGACCTGCGCTCGCGCGGTGCGGTATTCGTCGAAGAGCTGGATCAGGTGCCGGACGATGTGATCGTCATTTTCAGCGCCCATGGCGTATCCCAGGCCGTGCGCCAGGAAGCCGAAAAGCGGGGGCTCAAAGTATTCGACGCCACCTGCCCGCTGGTGACCAAAGTGCATATCGAAGTGGCGCGCTACAGCCGCGACGGCCGCGAGTGCATCCTTATTGGTCATGCCGGTCACCCGGAAGTGGAGGGCACCATGGGCCAATACGATCGCAGCAATGGCGGTGATATCTACCTGGTGGAAGATGAGACGGATGTCGCCAACCTTGCCGTGCGCAACCCGGCCGAATTGGCCTTCGTCACCCAGACCACGCTGTCGATGGATGACACCAGTCGCGTCATCGACGCCTTGCGCGCCAAGTTTCCCAGTATTGGTGGCCCACGCAAGGACGACATCTGCTACGCGACCCAGAACCGGCAAGACGCGGTCAAGCAACTGGCCGCTGAAAGCGATGTGGTGCTGGTGGTCGGCAGCCCAAACAGCTCCAACTCCAACCGCCTGCGCGAACTCTCGGAGCGCTTGGGCACCCCTGCCTATTTGATTGACGGCGCCGAAGACCTCAAGCGTGAATGGTTCGACGGCGTACAATATATCGGTATGACGGCCGGCGCTTCGGCACCCGAGGTGCTGGTGCGTGGCGTGATCGAGCAATTGCGCGAGTGGGGTGCGAGCGACGCGGATGAGTTGCTGGGTCGCGAGGAGAATGTAACGTTTTCGATGCCGAGGGAGTTGCGGGTTAAGCAGGTTTGATAGCTGACGGCTGCTACAAAAAATACCGACTCATTTGAGTCGGTATTTTTATCTCAGGTGGGTGAGTTTCCTCGTTAGGTTACCAGCAGCTTTGAACAGTTCCAGTGCCCGATATACCCTTTACGCCTCGGCTATCCAAGTTCAGGTTGCCGCATTGTGCATCTGCAGCTTGCGGCCCCACAGCTGTGGCTACCAGTCTTATACAGCGGGTTAACGGTGTGCCAGCAGCGCACACCTGGGTCGCAACGCTGTAACGCTGTTCATCGCTAATTGCAGGGGCGTCTTCCGCAACACCTGGGAGCGCCAGGCCTGGGTTTCCCGCAGCAGAGGCCCCCAGGTTGTCGGTATAACTCTGGTTTTGTGAGTAGAAACGCTCCTGAGCTTGCATAACTTGGGTCAGCTTGGCATGCCCATCAGAGCGTCCGGTCTTGAGTAAATACTGTTGGTAGTTAGGATAGGCTATAGCGGCCAGTACCCCGATTATCACGATCACGATCATGAGCTCTATCAGCGTAAAGCCGTGTTGATGTCGCATCAGTTTTCTCTCCAGTAGGTCTTCTTAATGCTCGAAGAGTCTTTATTGCAGTAGTCAATATCGCCCGTGCACTCGGTAGGGCAATCCTCACCTTCTTTGCATTTTTCTGGGTCTTTGTCATTCAGCACCTCGGTGCCGATGATAACTTTTGGTGGAGCCTTATCGTTGAATACAACCGAGGGTGCGGGTGGGATGCCTGAGCGGGTCAGTGCATAGCTGCGGATTGGAGCGTCATTCTGGGAAAGAATGGCACTAGCATCCTTCAGGCTAAGCGCATAAGCACGGCCACGTCCGACATCTGGGCCGCAGGTGGTAACGGTTTCGCCGCGTGGACTAAATGTGTTGAAGAAGACCGCTCCGCGGAATATCAACGGTGATGAGAGTACCTTCTCCCCCTTGGGCAAGCGCAAGAACCAACCTTTACTGTTTGCCAGCAGAGTTTGATTGGGCACGTAGTTGTTGCCTGGCGTCAGCTGGGCATAAAGCGTATTGATACTCTCGCGCAGTGCAGGTAAGCCTTCGTCTGCGTCCAAGGTTGCCAGTTGCGCCTGATCTATCAGGTACTGATAGGCTTCGAATGTCGTCAGATCGCTCCCGTAAAGCGTTTTTGCGGCCGCCAACTGTTCTGCAGTTAGCAGTGCTGAGACTTCATCATAAGTGGCGTTGGCTATTGCGTTGGCTTCGGTTTGAGCCGTTGAGGCTTGCCCCGTGTAGGCAAGTCGCTGGCTTTCCAGGGAGTCAAGCAGTGCGACGTTATTGGCTTGGTTCTCTGCATTGTTCGCAAGCGCGGTGTTTTTCGCTGCTTCGTCACGGCTCAAGAGCTCTTCTATGCTCTGGGTTGGGCCCGTAGGCGGGCCCGTCAAGGCTTCCAAGTTATCCAGCTCAGACTGAATTGCTGTGGTGTCACCGCCCGCTATGGCGCTATTCAGCTGAGCCAATGCATCTTCCAGTGCGGTGTTGATGTTGTCAGCGTTTAGGGCGTCGCGCTCTGTTGCGAGTGGGTCGCTGGCATAGTCGCTGTTCAATCCATTCAGCTCTGCCTCGAGCGAGGCAAGCGTAGCCTCATCTGCCGCCGCCGCCTTTGCCTCGATAAGCGCTTGTTCTTTGTCGAGGATTTGTTGATAGCGCGAAGACAGATCACTTTGTAGGTTGGTCAGTGTGCTGTAGAGCCCTGCGAGGGACTCGGCCTGAGTGTGCAATGCGTTCTTTTTGTCTAAGGCCGCTTGTGCGGCTGTAGCTGCGCTGCTGTATGCGTTAATTGCCGCAGTTTCTGCAGCGGTTGCATTTTCCAGGCTTGCCAGGTTCTCGGGGGTGTTGTCGGCCTGATAAGCAGCATCCGCTGCTTCTCTGGCTGCAATGGCGGCTGCCTTGTCGGCGGCGGCGCTGCTGTAAGTCGCATCCTTGTTAGCTAAATCACTATCGGCCGCAGCGCGGGCTTGCTGCAGCGCCGCTAGTGTTTGTTGGCTTGAAAGCAGGCCTTGTTGGAGTTTGCTTTGCTCAAGGCTTTCGGGCGCGTGAGCGAGCAGGTAAGGGTCGGCGGCCATTAGTGAGTCGATTGCCATCTGCCGATCGTTTGCACTGCTATTGGCTTGCAGCATGGCGTTGTATTTGTTGGTGAAGCCTGAGCTGTCCTTTAAGGCGGTAAATACATCGCGAGCGTCGGCTACGCTCTTGTTCAGTGCATTGATCTTGGCTTCCAACTCGGTAATTTCTTCGAGAATATCTGCCGCCTGAGCATCTGTAAGATCAACACTAGATACGTCAACCAGGTCGCTTTCGGTCATGGTGGTGTAGGTGCTTGGCTTGGTGAAAACATCGGAGTCGCGTAGCACGTAGAAGCGGTCAATCGTGTCTTCGTTCAGGGGGTGCGCACGGTAGCCGGAGCCGAGGGAAATTGTGAAGTAGGACTTGCCGCCACGCTCGCGCACCAGTGCGACGTCAGGCATGTTGAACAGGCGACGATTGTTCAGGGCATTAGCACCACCCAGGCTAGCGATTCGCCCACCGGCTGCAAGGTTGTCTGCGCTGGTGTTGGCATTGTTGATATCAAAGCGGAAAACCTGCGCCCTGCTATCTGCGGCATAAATGATGTCTGACAGACCATCGCCGTTGATGTCAATGATCACTGGGTCGGCGGGCATGCTGTGGGTCATGCTGGCTAGTTGCAGGTTGGCACCAACTTCCGAGGTATGCCCCGCGTGCCAGATCAACTGGCCGGTTTCGGCGTTGACGATATAAAGGCTGTTGCCATAGTTGTCGTTGGCAACTGGAATATTAGAACTATCATCGTCCTGTTGAGGGTCATAGCCACCGGTGAAAATAAGGACCTTGGTTTTCGTGCCGTTGACATTGATATCCGCCAGCTTGGGTGTGGACCAGGTTTGCCCCAGCTTGCTGAACCCGGGGGTTGTGCCCCCCTTGATAACCCATTTGAGAGCAGGCGATGTGATGGTGCTTACATCAAGAGCATAGTAGTTGCGGCCGCCACGGCGCATGCCCGCATAGAGGTAGTTTTTAGTGAGGCTGCGGGATTTGGTCGTTGTATCTAGGGCTCCGTATTCAACCCAGAGGTTGATCTGTCCATCCATGCCATAGCGTTTGGCATCGGAACCTTTTGGGTCTGTGTAGTAGGCATTGAGGTTTGGCAGAAGCTCCTTGGGGATAAACGCGAATTTTTCCTCGCCGGTTCCTGGGTCTACTGCATGGATAAAGCCTTCATTGGTGCCGAAGAACATATAAAGCTTTTCAGGGGAGGCCGAAGCTGACACGGTGCCATTCTTGATGTTTTCTACACGCACCAGATCTTCGTCGGTTTTATAGGCAACCAGCCGGGGCTCGTTATGCAGTACATCGGCTAGTTGCTGGCGGGCCTGGTTTGTTAGTGGATCTAAGCCACGGCCCCATTTGACTGCGTTGTCCTTGGCTGCGACGGAGCTGACGCTCATCATTGTGGTGGTAATGGCTGCGTTATTAGTCGTTAATGCGTGGGCACTGGTGTTGATCAGGACACCTCCTGTTACACCAGCTCCCGCAGTTGGGGAGCGATCAGCTGCATCAGTCCATGTATAGATGTTGCGACTAGCAGGGCTGCCAAGCATGCCGGCAATACCGCCTTTGGCCACATCTTTGCCATCTTGGAAGGACCAATAACTTGAAGCGTTTTCTCTAAAGAAGCCTGTGGTCTCATCAACAGCGGGCTGGCCATCTTTGTCCATAATAATGGAGTCGCCGCTTGTGCTGTCTTCCCCCAACTTGTAACGCTTTACGTTACCTACCCAGCGTGCACCTTCTGCGGGGCGGAATAAGGCGTAGTAAAGATCATTGCGATATCCCAAGTTGTTGTAAGCGCTTACTGCAACGCTAGGTGTTGCGAATGTAGAGTTCTCCGCCAGGATTTCTATCAGAATCGACTTGAGTGCATTGACCAGGCCGGAAGTGTTGTCGGTGGTGAAGTAGCGGCCATTGCCGGCGGTTGCCGTATTTTGCAGCAGGGTTTGATTGGTGGCGAAGCCGATTGTGTAAGTGTTAATGGATTGCTTACCGGCTTGGCTACTGCTCACATCCTGGTTGGCCAGATGTTCGGCCAAATGCGGCATGCACTCGCCGCTGTATTGGCTGGAGTCGCCAGGTGCCCTGCAAGTGCTTGATGTGTGCAGTGTATTAGCTGCACCTGTGGTGCTGATCAGTGTACGAATGTCACTGTTTGCCGCGTTGTCGTAGGTTGGGACGCCGTCAGTGAGCAGGATGATGTTGCTTTTCTGGCAGGAGTATTCAATCGGACTCTTATAGTCGCTGCCGCTCTTCGACCCGGCAACACTTGGCTTTGCGGGATTTGTCCAGCTATTACCATCTTCATAGGCCGCATTGGTGTCGTTGCCGAATTTTGGGGGCGCGCCTTTCATGTATAACGCAGCTTCATAGAAGCTTTCCGATAATGGTGTGTTAGACGCCGCGTAGAGTTTATTGAGTTCGGTTTTAAAGCTATCAGCAATAGTGCTTGCGCGAGTTGCAGGAATTGCGATCATGCCGCCTTGTTCGTTGCTTGTGTTGGGCGCTGCGTCAAAATGCATTAGTCCAATGTTTACGTCGTCGCTCAGGCGCAGCTCTTCAACTAGTTCGTTAGTTACATCCTTGACCACTTGCAGTCGTGTTTTTCTGTATTCGTAGTTGTATGTGTAGTTTGTGCAGCGCCCTCGCCAGTCGTATCTTGTACAGGTTTGACTTATAACTACGGCTTCACACCGGTTGCGGATATTTTTTTCTGCCGCCGTGCAGGTTGTTCCAGGGACGCCTGCATCCATTGAACCTGAGTTGTCGATAACAAACACTAGGTTGGGGCGTACCTGCTGATCTTCTGGAAGCTTGCGGCTTACATAGATTTCAGTGTCATCGGCTAGGACGGTTTGAAGTGTTAAACTAATATAGCAAAAACTGCCAAGGACGATTGAGAGCGAGCGAATATTCATGTCTTTAGTCCTATTATTTGGCAACTATTTCGCGAATTGATTCTATGGGGCTGCTCTGTATAAATATTGTTCCTGTAAACGTTTGCCCATCCTGAAACTCGCTTGCTGTAGTTCTCTGGCCACGCAAATAAATCTGTGCAGTAGGTGAAAATGATAGTAGGCGGGACGGGCAGCCTTCACAGGGGCGGAACTCAGCATAGGGGTGGCTGTTTGTCATGCGAATTGTGACGTCAGCCATTTCAATAATGGTCTGGCTACTGCTATCGATTTCAGCGTTAACTGTGCTGATCGTAAAGAGAAAACATGCTGTTAAAAACAGGTTTGTAATGAGCTTTGACATGTTGTGGTCTCCTAGCTTTTGGTCTTGACGTTCATGAACATCAGGCCCTGCGACTGATCAGAGTAAGCGCCATTTGGCAGTTCCTCTTTGATTTGTAGTTCATAGTTGCTGCATTCGAAGCTGAGAAGGCTGGAGGCGCCCTCTGGGCCTGCTTCGCATACTTTTGCTAGAGCTGTATTCCGGACGACGCTAAATCCGTCATTAGTTGTTTGGGCTTCTATTGCGTTAACAGCTTGTTTGGCCGTTGCTGCCGGCAGGCCAAGCTGTTCAAGTTTTTGGGCGCATAAGTTAAGTGGATAGTCTGATTCGCAGTTAGTGCTTGAATTTGAGGCGGCATTCATTGCGGAAAGCAATCTGTCGCGCCCCGTTGCGTTAGCATTTAGCGCTAAAAGGTTAGACTGGATGGAGCTTTGTGCTTGTTGGAAGGTTTCGTTACGAAATTGCGAATTGCTTGCCATGCGCTCTTCCAGTGTTGAAAATTGCATGGCGGTAATGCCTGCGATGGTCAGCACAACCAGAAATACCAGTGCAACAATCAGCGTGGCGCCGGTCTGGCGGGATGGGGTGTTTATCATCATGGTGCCGACCCTCAAAAGGTATTGCGCAACTTAATAGTGGTGGTGAACACTTGGCGGGCTCTTCCGTCATCAATAACAATTGGTGCTGCGTCTAACAGAACATAAGGCCTGGCAGGAGTCGGCGGGCTAGTCCGCTCGACTGAGTTAGCCAGTACAGCAATGCGAATGGCTGCTACATCATTCCACTTGTTTAGTGCTGTAACGCGTTCGGCAGATACGTACTGGTTGGCGCTGTTTAGATCGCTGCTGTTCGAGCTAAGGCCGTATTGAATTTGTAGGGCGTCAATGCCATCAATAAGCGATGCTGGTGAGGCGCCACTAATCCAGCTGTTATCGTTGATGTTCCATGATCTACAGCCCAGTGCTGGGTGGTCTGCGGCACTGGCTGCCGGGATGATGACAAACTGGTTAATTATCAAATCGATATTATTTGCATCGCCAACCACGCTGCCAAGGCAGTCTCTGCGTACGTTTCCTTCCAGTAAACGGGGTTGAAGTGTAAATCCGATAGCATCCGAAGCATTGCCTGCGCCGTTACTGCTGCAAACTTGCGGTGTATTGCAGGTGGCTGCGCCAGGGATAGCAATTGGCGCAGGTTTGCTTGCAGTTGTATTGGCTGGCTCGACATAACCTGCGTGACGCGCACTTTGTGCAATAAATTCCAATGCAAATCGGCCATTTTCCTGTAGTCGTGATGCAGCCTCGTTTGTTGTATAGGTCTGTTTCGAGGCAAGGAACACCTGAATCACGCCGGTCAGCAGTAACATGCTGATAACAACCGCTACCAATAGCTCAATTATGGAAAAGCCATTTTGTTTCTGGGTTTTAATATCTCGACTATTATTCATCGCTGAATCCTCAGTTGACTTGTTGTGCCGTCTGTTTCTGAGGCTTCGTTATTGGTGTTTAGGTTGCTTCTATTGAGCCAGTTCAAGTTGAGGTCAAGGTTGTTGCCATCAGCTGTGGCGTCAATCAGGGTTCCCGCTGCGGGGGGGGTGATAAAATCCCGGCTGTTGAAGCGTGCATCAATGGTGTTGAAGTTGGCAATTGCGGTGTAACTGCACTGCGCCTCCCAGGTGTCGAAGGCAGCCATTTGAGCGGCATTGCATTCGCTGGCATTAACTTTGGCTGCCGTGTTTGGGTTGTAATGGTCTGCGCACATGCGGGCTGGCAGGGCGGCGCAATTCGGCGCTGCAGCGTACTGTGCTGCGGTGCCGTCCGGGTTGGCACGCATTCGCTCGATAAAGTCTTGCATCAACCATACGGACTGGGAGCGTTGTCCACTATCCGCAGTGCCCTGTAGTGAGTTGAGCTGCATGGCGGCCAGGCCGAGCAGGCCTACAGTAAAAATCAGCAGGGCGACCAGTACTTCGATCAGAGAGGCTCCTCGCTGCTTGTATAGATATGAAGTCATATACTTTCCTTGAGTCTCAGCAAGCGGCATCGCGTGTTTTCTTCTCGACTTCTGCACGGCCGAGGCGAGTCAGTTTGATGCAGCGGGCTGTCTCCTCTGTGGGCTTGAGGCTTGGCGATGTCACTTTGAGGAACGCATCAACGCTGTTCGATGCAGCGCCATCGCGTCGGAAAAGTAGTGCCGGCGGATTGCTAATGCCCGAACTGGTGATGCTGACTCCGTTGGTGCCTGTGAACACTCGTATCACGTCGGCATGATTGCAGTCGTTGCCAATGCTTGCTGGGCCTACGCACCAACCGTCGCTCCAGCCGCTGGCTGTGCTTGTCCTCGGAATCACCCTGACATCCTGATTGCGCTTGATCGCTTCGCTTCTGGCGAATGCCAGAGAAAGCATCACTTCGCTTGTCATGGAGCTGACGCGTTGTTTGATGGCAAAGTCGGTTACGGCTGGCATTGCTAATCCTAATATGATCACGAGTATCGCCAGGGTGATCATCAATTCGATAAGGGTGAATCCGGATTGCTGCTTCATCATGCGAAGTCCTGACTATGTGCTTTGCATCATTGCCAGTTGTTACGCGCGTTTCAAGCACACTCTGGATGCTCGGTGGATTAGCGCTGCTGAGTGGTCGACAGAGTCGCTATTCAAGGGCATTGCGCGTTGTCGCTCGATATTTTTACCCGGCCCTGGCGGCTGATTGTCATGGTTCCGGTTTTTGCGCCAACTTTTTCAGAGCATAAACTCATGGTGCCGTTACTGACGAACGTGACGCCCTGGTTGCTAAAGTGAATTGAGTTTTTTGGCAGCATGCCGCGCCAATACAGGCTGATGCTGTCGTGTATGTAGAGTCTGCTAACAACGTCCTCTCCAGGGTCAAGGCGGCGATTGCCGTTCCTGTCGATGAAGGTACTAATACTTTCGCTCCAGTTCGGTCGGCAGTTACCCTGTTCCGATAAAGGGCAAAGGGTGACTCGTTGTTGGCTACTCATTGCGAGGTAGCGAGCCTTGTTAGTCGCATGCAGCAGATCAATCTGGAGGCTGTGTAATCTTTGGCTGTCGAGCCAGATAGACAGTGCTGGAGTTCCGATGCCTGCCAGCATGCCCAGAAGGGTAAGTGAAGTGAGTAATTCAAGCAGGCTATAGCCTGAAGTCTGATGGGTTCTCATCCTGAGTACCTAGCGTTGTTGTCCGTAACGTTTTCAGGCTAGAACAAAATTTTGGTTTTCCCAGTCGAGAAGGGGTGCTTTATTTTGTCGGATGTAATCGTTGCGGGTGGTGGGGTGCTTGGGCTGTTAACTGCAGTCAATCTTGCCTCTAATAGGGGGCGGGTAACTTTGCTTGAGTCGGGGGGGGTCGGCCAAGAATCCTCCTGGGCCGGCGGCGGTATCGTTTCGCCGCTTTACCCCTGGCGTTACAGCGCGGCAGTGACGGCGCTGGCGCATTGGTCGCAGGGGTTTTATCCGGGGCTGGGCGAGCGGTTGTTGGCGTCCACCGGGGTTGATCCCGAGGTGTATGTCACTGGCTTGTATTGGCTGGATTTGCCGGATGAGGCTGAGGCCCTGGCGTGGGCTGAGCGTGAAGGGCGGGAGTTGTTGGCGGTGGATGTGGCGCAGGTGCGCGAGCATGTATCCGCGTTGGGCGATGGTTTTACGCGTGCCTTACATATGCCGGGCGTGGCCAATGTGCGTAACCCGCGTTTGGTGCAAGCGTTGCGCGCTGAGCTGGAACGCTTGCCCAATGTGCGACTGGTTGAGCATTGTGCGGTGCAAGGCTTTTTGCGCGATGAAGGCCGGATTTGTGGGGTTGAAACCAGTCAGGGCTTGATTGAAGCAGATCAGGTGGTGCTGGCTGCCGGGGCCTGGAGTGGCGAGTTGCTGGCCAAGCTTGGGCTCGCTTTGCCGGTGGAGCCGGTGAAGGGGCAGATGATCCTTTATAAGTGCGCCGCCGATTTTCTGCCGAGCATGGTGTTGG
This sequence comes from Pseudomonas sp., assembly GCA_034519305.1. Taxonomy (GTDB): domain Bacteria; phylum Pseudomonadota; class Gammaproteobacteria; order Pseudomonadales; family Pseudomonadaceae; genus Aquipseudomonas. The sequence continues at coordinate 803 of JAXHOM010000025.1, read as the reverse complement.
CCAACGGTCGCTATGCCATTCCGCGCAAGGATGGCCATATTCTGGTGGGCAGCACGCTGGAATATGCGGGCTTCGACAAAACACCGACCGACGAGGCTCTGGCCAGTTTGCAGGCGTCGGCGGTTGCCTTGCTGCCAGCGCTGGCAGATGCCCAGGTGGTGGGGCATTGGGCCGGATTGCGGCCAGGCTCACCGGAAGGTATTCCCTATATCGGCGAAGTGCCTGAATACCCTGGGCTGTGGTTGAACTGTGGGCATTTCCGCAATGGCTTGGTGTTGGCACCGGCCAGTTGCCAGTTGCTGGCGGACTTGATGCTGGGGCGTGAGCCGATTGTTGATCCTGCCCCTTATGCGCCGGCTGGGCGTTTGGGCGTGCTTTGAGCGTGCGCCGGGATCTGCATGGCGCAGATCCCGTTTGCGGCTGGCGCCATCAGTCGATGCCGAGTTTTTTCAGGCGGTAGCGCAGGGAGCGGAAGGTCATGCCCAGCCGTTCGGCGGCTGCAGTGCGGTTCCAGCGGGTTTCTTCGAGGGCTTGCTCGATCAGCTTGCGCTCGACGCTTTCCAGATAGTCTTCCAGATTGTCGATGCCGGCGAGGCTGACTTCGCCGCTCTCGGCGCTGCAACTGGCTTCAGCCAGGCGCAGGTCGCTGGCCTGGATATGCTCGTTTTCGCACAGGGTGTAGGCGCGTTCGAGCATGTTTTCCAGCTCGCGGACGTTGCCGGGGAAGCGGTAACTTTTCAGCTTATCCAGCGCCTCGCTGCTGAGCTTGGCACAGGGCAGACCGCTGCCTTGGGCGAGGCGGA
>JAXHOM010000006.1:0-48644 GCA_034519305.1 Pseudomonas sp. | reverse complement strand
TCCAGCGCCCCCTTTCCCTGACCACGCGCCAGCAACGCCTGCACGCGCTTATCCTGACGATTGAGATGACGGGTCAGCCGTTCACCACTGGCATTGATATATATGGCGAACAAAACATCCGGATTGCGCTGAGCCATGCGTGCCAACTCAGTCAGTGCCGGCACATCGTTATCCCAGATGGCCTTTGGCGCGACCGCGGCCAATAGCGAGGCCTGGTCATCTGCCGAGCGCCTGAGCCCAGCCACCAACACCTCTCGCAAGCGCACTTGCTCCTCTTCCAGGCGCACCGACAAACCTGCCGCCAACCGCTCCTCGGTACGCTGCGAAAGACTCGCCAATCCGGCCCGCACCTCCTGCCCGGCACGCTCAAGCTCAGCAGCGATCACTCGCACATCCTCGCCCAAGTGCGCATCCAGGGTCTCCACCAACTGCACGATAGTGGCGCGCGTCAACGCCAAGGCCAGACCCACCTCAATCACCAAGGCCACCCCCAGCGCAATAAACACCGGACGCAGCAAACGACTACGCAACAGCAAGAGAATGGCCGACACGCACTTACCCCTCAACGCAGAACAACCTCAGCACCACGCTTGAGTTATAGCCCACCCCCGGCAACAGGCAGTAAACGCCCACCCCAAAAACAAAAAAGGGCCGCCAATGGCGACCCTTTTTCTACAGCACCGAACAATCAGGCAAACGGGTGACGCAAAACGATGGTCTCGTTGCGATCCGGGCCAGTGGAGACGATATCAATCGGCGCCCCAACCAGCTCTTCGATACGGGCGATGTAATGGCGCGCATTGACCGGCAACTCTTCCAGGGTCTTTGCCCCCAGCGTCGACTCGCTCCAACCCGGCACTTCCTCGTACACCGGCTGCAAGCCGATGTAGCTGTCCGCATCGGTAGGCGCAGCAATCACCGCACCGTGCTCGTCCTGATAGCCGACACAGATGCGAATGGTCTCCAAACCATCCAGCACGTCCAGTTTGGTCAGGCACAAGCCAGAGATGCTGTTGATTTCGATGGCACGACGCAGGATGACCGCATCGAACCAACCGCAACGGCGCGCACGGCCGGTCGTCGAACCAAACTCATGGCCACGTTTGGCGAGAAAGGCACCCGTCTCGTCAAACAGCTCAGTCGGGAACGGGCCAGAACCAACACGTGTGGTGTAGGCCTTGGTGATACCGAGGATGTAGTCGAGGTACATCGGACCAAAACCCGAACCAGTGGCAATGCCGCCAGCCGTGGTATTGGAACTGGTCACGTACGGATAGGTACCGTGATCGATGTCCAGCAACGAACCCTGGGCGCCTTCGAACATGATGTCTTTATCAGCACGGCGCATGTCATGCAGCACAGCGGTGACATCCGTCATCATCGGCTTGAGCAGGGCGGCGTATTCCATGCACTCGTCGAGCGTCTTCTGGAAATCGATCGCCGGCTCTTGGTAATAATTGACCAGCACGAAGTTGTGATAGTCGAGCAGCTCGGCAAGCTTGGTGGCGAAACGCTCGGCGTGGAACAAATCACCAATGCGCAGACCACGGCGCGCCACTTTGTCTTCATAAGCCGGACCGATACCACGACCGGTCGTACCGATTTTGGCCTCGCCGCGAGCCTTCTCACGCGCCTGATCGAGGGCTACGTGATAGGACAGGATCAGCGGGCAAGACGGGCTGATGCGCAGACGCTCACGCACCGGCACACCCTTCTCTTCCAGCTTGACGATCTCACGCATCAAAGCGTCCGGCGCAACCACCACACCATTACCGATCAGGCACTGCACGCCTTCGCGCAGGATGCCCGAGGGAATCAGGTGCAGTACGGTTTTCTCGCCATCGATCACCAAGGTGTGACCTGCGTTGTGACCGCCCTGATAGCGCACCACAGCAGCAGCGTGCTCAGTCAGCAGATCAACGATCTTGCCTTTGCCCTCATCACCCCACTGGGTGCCCAGGACTACGACATTCTTGCCCATAACACTTGTCCTCTTTACGGAAGCTCGATGCCGGCGCAGGCCGGCGGAAACAATTCAGGGCGCCAGGGGCGCCAACTGCCAACGTCCGTCACACACCTGCAGCAGGCGATCACAGCCCGCTGCGTGTGCCGCCGCCAGATCCTGCCCAGGCAATGCCTGCACCACGCGCACGCCTTCGCGGCGCAGGCGCTGCACAGCCTGCCACAGGTACAAATCATGACTGTCCGGAGCCCACACACCTGCAGGCAGCTCGATCTCCGGCATCTGCCCGCGATCGACCAGCGATTTCAAATCCGTGGAGAAGCCGGTAGCCGGGCGCGCACGACCAAAATCAGCACCGATATCGTCGTAACGACCGCCCTGGGCTATCGACTGACCCGAGCCCGGCACAAAGGCCGCGAAGACCACACCAGTGTGATAGTGATAACCGCGCAACTCGCCCAGGTCGAAGTACAGCGGCAACTCGGGGTAACGCACGCTGAGCATGTCGGCAATGGCCATCAGCTCATCCAGCGCCACATGCACCTCTTCCGGCGCCTCGACCAGGCAAGCCTGAGCCAGATCAAGCACATCGCGATCACCACACAACTCAGCCAGCGCACGCAGCATCTTGCGCGGCTCGGCCGGCAGTTCGGCGGTCAAGGCCTCAACCTCGTCAATAGCCTTGCGCTGCAAGGCATCAAACAGCTGCTGCTCCAACTCGCCACACAGACCGGCGGCACGGGCCAGGCCGCGGTAGATACCGACATGCCCCAGGTCCATGTGCACATCAGGCACCTGCGCCAGCGCCAGGGTGTCGAGCATCAAACTGATGACTTCAACATCGCTGGCCGGGCTGGCATCGCCATACAACTCGGCGCCCAACTGGATCGGGCTGCGCGAAGTGCTCAACGCCCGCGGCTGCGCATGCAGCACGCTGCCGGCGTAACACAAACGGCTCGGCGCTTCACGGCGCAAGGTATGGGCATCGATACGCGCGACCTGCGGCGTGATGTCGGCACGAAAGCCCATCAAACGCCCGGAATTCGGATCAATAACCTTGAAAGTGCGCAGATCAAGATCCTGACCCGCGCCCGTCAGCAGCGACTCCAGGTATTCGATATGCGGGGTGATAACGAGCTCATAGCCCCAGTTCTGGAACAGATCCAGCACCTGCCGGCGCGCAGCTTCAATGCGCGCCGCTTCGGGCGGCAGTATTTCTTCGATGCCATCTGGCAGCAGCCAGCGGTCTACCGTTGCCATTTCGCTATTCCCCTCTCGACCTGGGCGGCAAGCCTTCAGTGAAGCAGATAAAGGAGGCTGGTCCCCAGCAGCATGCTGGCCAACCCCATTAGTCGCAGCTGCGTGTTACTCAGCCGTAATAGCTGAGCCAACGCCCCACGCCAACGCTGTGGAGAAAGAAAGGGCAAGACGCCTTCAAGCACCAACAACAAACAAAATGCGATGCCAAGTTCTTGCCACATGCTTCCCACAGACGCAAAAAAGCCGGGATTTTCCCGGCTGGCTCATGATAACACGTTTTCTTCTGAGGTCACCCCGGCGGGCGCTGGGCGCCCACCGGAGGTGGCTTCAAGGCTTGGCTTTTTCCAGGTAGCGGAAGAACTCGCTATTGGGATCAAGCACCAGCACATCACTCTTGCTGGCAAAGCTTTCGCGGTAGGCACGCAGGCTACGGTAGAAGGCGTAGAACTCCTGATCCATGCCGTAGGCCTTGGCGTAAATCGCCGCCGCCAGGGCATCGCCATCACCACGCGCTTCTTCCGAACTGCGATACGCCTCGGCCAACAACACGCGACGCTGGCGATCGGCGTCAGCACGAATACCTTCGGCCAACTCCTTACCTTTGGCGCGATGCTCACGGGCCTCACGCTCACGCTCGGTGCTCATCCGCTCAAACACGCTGCGGTTAACTTCCTTGGGCAGGTCAATGGCCTTGACGCGCACATCAACCACTTCGATGCCCAACTCTTTCATCGCCAGCTTGTTCAGCAGCGCCGTGATATCCGCCATCAGCGCATCACGCTCACCGGACACCACTTCATGCAGCGTGCGCTTACCGAACTGGTCACGCAGACCCGACTCCAGACGGCGCGACAAACGTTCGTCGGCAATCTGCTTCAGGCCCGAGGTCGCAGTGTAGTAACGCTCGGCATCCGCCACCCGCCATTTGGCATAGGCATCCACCATCACCGCTTTCTTTTCCAGGGTCAGAAACCGCTGAGTCGGCGAATCAAGGGTCAGCAACCGCGCTTCAAACTTGCGCACCTGGTTGATGTACGGGTACTTCACATGCAGACCCGGCTGTACGTCAGCCTGCACGATCCGACCGAACTGCAGGAGCACGGCCTTTTCGGTCTGCGCCACGATGTAGAAGCTGTTCCAGGCCAATACAGCCAGGATCACGCCACCCACCAGGGCAATCAGTGATTTATTGCTCATCAGCGACTCTCCCGCGAACGCAGATCACGCTGCTCGAGATCGGTCACTACCCGCGTATCGGCATTGCCGCCCGCCGCCGCAGTGACAGAAGCAGCGCTGGCGCCACGACCTTCGATCATTTTATCCAGCGGTAGATAGAGCAAGTTGTTCTGCCCTTTATCACCGGTTACCAGCACCTTGCTGGTATTGCTGAAGACTTCCTGCATGGTGTCCAGGTACAGACGCTGACGCGTGACCTCAGGCGCTTTGCGGTACTCGGCGACCAGCTTGGTAAAGCGATCCGCCTCACCCTTGGCACGAGAAACCACTTCATCGCGATAGCCGTTGGCATCTTCAAGAATACGCTGCGACTGCCCGCGTGCTTCCGGCACTACGCCGTTGGCATAGGTTTCCGCCTGATTCTTCTCACGCTGCTCGTCTTCACGGGCACGGATCACGTCATCAAAGGCTTCCTGCACTTCACGTGGTGCGGCGGCGTTCTGCACGTTCACCTGAGTCACGGTGATACCAGTGCCGTAGGCATCCAGGAAGCGCTGTAGACGCTCCTTGATTTCGCTGGCCATCAACTCACGGCCCTCGGTCAGCACCTGGTCCATTTCAGTAGAGCCGACCACATGGCGCAGGGCGCTCTCGGTGGCTTGCTGCAGACTGATCTCAGGCTGATCGACGTTGAGCACGAAGTCTTTCAGGTTGCTGATCTTGTACTGCACGGTCAGCGGGACCTCGACGATGTTCTCGTCCTTGGTCAGCATCTGCCCTTGCTTGGTGTAGGAACGCTCACGGGTAACGTTTTCCTGGTACTTCTTGTCGAACGGCGGCAGATAGATGTGCAAACCATCGCCTTCGGTCGTGTGGTATTTGCCCAGCCGCAAGATCACTGCCTGCTCCTGCGCATCCACGGTGTACACCGCGCTGAATAGCCAAAACACGGCGGCCACAACCAAGCCGACGCCAAGCAGGACAAACCCACCAGCACCGCCACCGTCGTCACTACCCCGTTTTTTACCGCCACCGAACAGCCCATTCAGGCTTTCTTGTAGCTTGCGGAAGGCCTCGTCGAGATCAGGCGGCCCCTTGCGATCACCGCCTTTGCGGCCACCCCAGGGATCCTGATTGTTCGAGTTGCCACCCGGCTCATTCCAAGCCATAGCGCTCTCCATACTGATAAAGCCAAGACGCACCCACGGCGCGCCCGCCCATGCTACCGAATGCCCACCGCCAGCAGCAAAGCCACTGACAGAGGCTTTATTGCAAAGTGTGTTGCTGAATAAACGCGTCCGGCTCCCAGCCTTCGCGACTGACCAGCCGATTCAACTCGCTGCGCGGCAAACGCACCGCCAAAAGACTGCTGCCCTGCTTCGTCGTAGGATTCCTGCTGCACCACACCGAGGGTAAAAAACTGGGCCCGCAGGCGCCCCAACTGCTGCGGCAAACACAGAGTAGCCGCGAACATGTCATTGCCCAGCAACTCTGCCAAGGCCTGACGCAACAAATCGAGACCTTGCCCATCTTGCGCCGACAACCAGACGCGCTGCGGCTTGCCGTCGGCATCGCGCTGAATCTGCGGCTCGACGCCTTCGAGCAGATCGACTTTGTTGTAGACCTCCAGCAGCGGCAGGCTGTCGGCGCCAATTTCACCCAGCACCGCCAGCACCTGCTCGATCTGCGCCATACGCTCAGGTTCGTGAGCATCAATCACATGGATCAGCAAATCGGAATTGCTCGACTCTTCCAGCGTAGCGCGGAAGGCCTCGACCAGTTTGTGCGGTAGGTGACGGATAAAGCCCACGGTGTCGGCCAGCACGATCGGCCCCAGATCATCCAATTCCAGACGACGCAGGGTCGGATCGAGGGTGGCGAACAGTTGGTCGGCGGCAAACACATCGGACTCGGTCAGCGCATTGAAGAGCGTGGACTTGCCGGCGTTGGTGTAGCCCACCAGGGACACCGACGGAATATCTGCCCGTTGGCGACCACGCCGCGCCTGCTCGCGCTGACTGCGCACCTTGTCGAGCTTTTGCTTGATCTGACGGATACGCACACGCAGCAGACGGCGGTCGGTTTCCAGCTGGGTCTCGCCCGGCCCACGCAGGCCGATACCGCCTTTCTGCCGCTCAAGGTGCGTCCAGCCGCGCACCAGACGCGTGCTCATATGGTCAAGCTGAGCCAACTCGACCTGCAACTTGCCTTCATGGGTGCGCGCGCGCTGGGCGAAAATATCCAGAATCAGGCCGGTACGATCCAGCACGCGACACTCGAACACACGCTCGAGGTTACGTTCCTGACTGGGCGTAAGGACGTGATTGAAAATCACCAGATCGGCTTGAGCGGTCTGCACGAGGTCGCGCAGCTCACCGACCTTGCCACTGCCGATAAGAAACTTGGCCGTTGGCCGCTGACGCGGCACGGTAACGAAACTGACCGTCTCGGCACCTGCCGAGAGAGCCAGCTCCTGGAATTCCTGCGGGTCTTCACGCGCCTCAGGGTCTTGGCCGTCCAGATGAACCAGAATGGCCCGTTCACCACCACCGTGACGCTCAAAGAACAAAGCAGACTCCTATCAAGCGTTGCCGGGTTCGGCGTCAGCCAACTCGGTTTCAGTCGCGGTCGGCAAGCGCACTGGGCGGCTCGGTACCACGGTGGAAATAGCGTGCTTGTAAACCATCTGGCTGACGGTGTTCTTCAGCAGAATGACAAACTGGTCGAACGACTCGATCTGACCCTGCAGCTTGATCCCGTTAACCAGATAGATGGATACCGGAACGCGTTCCTTACGCAAGGTGTTCAGGTAAGGGTCTTGTAGCGAATGCCCTTTTGACATGTGCCGCACTCCTAATGAGGATCAGATAAATAGGGATCTAAGATCCAATAATTGTATAAAGCAAAACCGCTGCCTTATGCCGCCAAACGCCAAGGATAGCCGGCAACCAGCAAAAACTCAGTCCAATATGGAGTTGGCCTGCAGGTATTTCAAGGCAAGGGGCAGATTGTCGTCCGCCAGGCTGTCCAGCCAGTGCAACCCATCCCAGCCACGCAGCCAGGTAAATTGCCGTTTGGCCAGCTGACGCGTGGCAATCACGCCGCGCTCCTGCATCTCGGCATGACTGAGACGCCCCTCAAGGTAATCCCAGACTTGGCGGTAGCCAACCGCCCTTATAGACGGCATTTGCGCGTGCAAGTCACCTCGCTCGTGCAACGCCTGAACCTCGTCGACAAAGCCTTGGTCCAGCATTTGCTGAAATCGTTCCGCAATTCGCTCATGCAGCACCTGACGCTGCGCCGGTGCGATCGCCAATTGCGCCACAGTATAGGGCAATAGCGCCGCCTTCGATGCGTCTGGATCGGCGCTTTGGCCGTGTTGAAGCTGGCGATGAGCGGTCATGCTCTGCCCGCTCAGGCGGTAGACCTCCAGCGCGCGGAGCAGGCGCTGCGGGTCATTGGGATGAATGCGCGCGGCCGACTCAGGGTCAACAGCACGCAGCTGCTCATGCAACACCTGCCAGCCCTCGCGGGCCGCCTGAGCCTCCAACTCCGCGCGCAAGGCGGGGTCGGCTGCCGGCATATCAGCCAGACCTTCCAGCAAGGCCTTGAAATACAACATGGTGCCGCCCACCAGCAGCGGAATACGACCACGCGCCGTGGCTGCCGCCATAGCCTCCAGGGCGTCGGCGCGAAACTCTGCCGCCGAATAGGTTTGCGCCGGATCGCGAATATCGATCAGTTGATGAGGATATTCCGCCAGCACGGCCTTGCTCGGCTTGGCCGTACCGATGTCCATATCGCGATAAACCAGGGCCGAATCGACGCTAATCAGTTCGCACGGCAAGGCGCGAGCCAGGGCCAGGGCCAGATCGGTCTTGCCGGCCGCGGTCGGGCCCATGAGGAAAATCGCAGGCGGCAGGCGCGCTGACATAAATAGCCCTTAGCGTCCGCGCAAGAAGAGTTTGTCCAGATCGTCCATGCCCAGCTGGGTCCAGGTCGGACGCCCATGGTTGCATTGGCCGCTGCGCTCGGTGTGTTCCATGTCGCGCAGCAAACCATTCATTTCCGGCAGGGTCAGGCGGCGGTTGGCGCGCACCGCGCCGTGACAGGCCATGGTGCCCAGCAGCTCGTTGATATGGGCCTTGATCCGATCGCTACTGCCGTACTCCAGCAGGTCCGCCAGCACATCACGCACCAGCTGCACGCTTTCGGCCTGCTTGAGCAGGGCCGGAGTCTGACGAATCGCCAGGCTTTCCGGCCCCAGGCGCTGCAACTCAAAGCCCAGACGCTGGAACCACTCGCCATGCTCCTCGGCGCAGTCGGCCTCACGCTGACTGACCGCCAGCGACTCCGGCACCAGCAGCGGCTGACCGCGCAAGCCCTCGGAGGCCATGGCGGTTTTCAGCCGCTCGTAGGTGATGCGTTCGTGGGCCGCGTGCATGTCCACCAGCACCAACCCCTGCGCATTTTCAGCCAGGATGTACACGCCCTTGAGCTGAGCCAGGGCATAACCCAGCGGCGGGATATCGCCCTGATGTTCTGGCAGGCTCGGGGCTGCGGTGTTCAGCGGGGCAAAATACTCGCGATAGGCACCGGCCGCCTCGGCCATCGGCATTCCGCCTTGGGGCCGTGGCGCCTGGTAGCCAGCGCCTGGCGCCTGCCAGGTCGACGGCGCCGCGGGGGCTTGCAGCAGATTGCCGGCCAGGCTCATTTCCGCCTGCGGGCCGAACTCGCCAGCTTCCTGTCCGGTGGCGCGCACCATGCTGCTGACGGCAGCGGGCGCCGCCAACTGGTCTTCCGGGCGTACTTCGCCGAGGGCACGGTGCAGGGTGCCGTAGAGAAAATCGTGAACCATGCGCCCGTCACGGAAGCGCACTTCGTGCTTGGTCGGGTGCACGTTGACGTCGACGGCGGCCGGGTCGATCTCCAGAAACAGCACAAAGGTCGGATGTCGACCATTGAACAGCACGTCGCGGTAGGCCTGGCGCACGGCATGGGCAACCAGTTTGTCGCGCACCATGCGGCCATTGACATAGAAATACTGCAGGTCGGCCTGGCTGCGCGAGAAGGTCGGCAAACCCACCCACCCCCATAGATGCAGACCATTGCGCTCGATCTCGATCGGCAACGCCTGCTCGAGAAACGCCGGACCGCACACCGCCGCGACCCGTCGCGCACGACTCAGATCATCGGCAGCCTCATGCAGCGCCAGCACACTCTTGCCGTTGTGGCGCAGATGAAAAGCCACGTCGAAGCGCGCCAGGGCCAGACGGCGGATCACTTCCTGCAGGTGCTCGAACTCGGTCTTTTCAGTTTTGAGAAACTTGCGCCGCGCCGGCGTGTTGAAGAACAGGTCGCGCACCTCAACCGAGGTCCCTACCGGATGGGCCGCAGGCTGCACTCGCGGCGCCATGTCGCGGCCTTCGGTCTCTACCTGCCAGGCCTGATCGGCCTCGGCGGTGCGCGAGGTCAGGGTCAGGCGGGCAACCGAACTGATCGAGGCCAAGGCCTCACCACGAAAGCCCAGGCTAAGCACCTGCTCCAGGTCTTCCAGCTCGCGAATTTTGCTGGTGGCATGTCGCGCCAGAGCCAGCGGCAAATCATCGGCAGGGATGCCGCCGCCATCGTCACGCACGCGCAGCAACTTGGTGCCGCCTTGCTCGACATCCACCTCGATGCGCCGGGCGCCGGAGTCCAGGCTGTTTTCCAGCAGTTCCTTGATCACCGAGGCGGGCCGCTCAACCACCTCGCCGGCGGCGATCTGGTTGGCCAGTCGCGGGCTCAGCAGTTGAATACGCATGGCTTCGCTCATGGCTGCGCCGCCAATGCGGTGGTCGGAATATTCAGGGTCTGACCGACCTTGATGGTGTCGCTGCGCAAGTTGTTGGCACTGCGCAGCACTGCCAGGCCGACCTGATAGCGCTGTGCAATCAGCGCCAGGCTCTCGCCGGAACTGACCACGTGCTCACGGGGGCCGGGCGCAATCTTGCCCGAGTCTCGCAGCCAGGCGACGTAGGTGCCCGGCGGCGGGTTCTGCTGGAAGAACTGGCGGATACCGCTCTGGATCGAGCGCGCCAGGCTCTGCTGATGGCTGAGAGTGGCCAACTTGGCCGCCTCATTGGGGTTAGAGATAAACCCGGTTTCCACCAGAATCGAGGGAATATCCGGCGACTTCAGCACCATAAAACCGGCCTGCTCGACCCGACGCTTATGCAGCGGGGTGATGCGGCCCATATTGCTCAGCACCTTCTGGCCGACATTCAGGCTGGAAGACAGCGAAGCGGTCATCGACAGATCCAGCAATACGCCGGCGAGCATCTTGTCCTTGTCATCCAGGCTGACGTTACCGGCACCGCCGATCAGGTCTGACTGGTTTTCACTGTCGGCCAGCCAGCGGGCGGTTTCCGACGTAGCGCCACGATCCGACAAGGCATACACCGAGGCACCGAAGGCTGCTGCCCGTGGCGCCGCATCGGCATGAATGGAGACGAACAGGTCAGCGCCCTTCTTGCGCGCAATGACCGTGCGCTTGCGCAGCGGAATAAAGTAATCGCCAGTACGCACCAGCTCGGCACGATAGCCGCGCTCGGCATTGATCTGCCGCTGCAGCTCCTTGGCAATCGCCAGGGTCACATGCTTTTCGCGGGCGCCTTTGGGGCCGAGAGCACCGGGGTCTTCACCGCCGTGACCGGCGTCGATGGCAATCACAATCGCACGCTTACCGCTGGGCATCGGCGCGGGCGGCGGCAGCTTGGCCGGCGCCGGCTCCATGGTCACCGGCACCACCGGACGCACACTCGGCGGCGGATTAACCGCCACCGGCACACCCGCAGGGGCCGTACTGCCAGCCGTGACGGGCTTGTCCGCGGCGGCACCGTCAGCGTCGCCGTCATACAGATCAACCACCAGGCGATGGCCGTACTGCTGATTGGGGGCCAGGCTGAAACTTTTCGGCGAGACCGCCGACGACAGGTCGATAACCAGGCGCAAATCCGTGGGGCTGCGCTGCGCCGAGCGAATGCTGGTAATCGGCGTATTGCTCAGCGACAGCGTCTCAAGCTTGGTCGCCAACTGTGCCCCAGCCACATCGATGACGATGCGATTCGGCGCACTCAGGGTAAACACGCTGTGCTGCACCGGCCCGGACAGGTCAAACACCAGGCGGGTGTTATCCGGTGCGCGCCACAGCCGTACGCTGCGCAAATCGGCGGCGGCCGCCAGCGCATCGCTGGCCAGCAACGCCAACAGCACACCTATTCCAGCCGTGCGCGTGCGCAAGCCCATTGCCCATCTCATTATTGTTGTTCCTTGGCCAGAGCAGCACACCACGACTCACCACGCGCGCCCTGAGGCCGTAAAGACAGCGAGCGAGCGCCCGCCTGTGCGGCAATGGTAATGTCCAGGTCAGCCTTTGGCAAAACGCCGACGCCGCGCTCGGGCCACTCGATCAGGCACAAGGCATCGTCTTCGAAGTAATCGCGAATGCCCATGAACTCCAGCTCCTCCGGATCGGCCAGGCGATACAGGTCGAAATGAAAGACCTTGCAGGTACCGATCTCATAGGGCTCCACCAGAGTAAACGTCGGGCTTTTAACCGCACCGACATGGCCCAGGCCGCGAATGATGCCGCGCGACAGGGTGGTTTTGCCGGCGCCCAGATCGCCGTGCAAGTACAAGGTGCCGCGCCCCTCGGTTAGCGCCGCCAGGCGTGCGCCCAAGGCCAACATGGCTTCTTCACCCTCGATATGCAGCGTCACGACAGACACGGTGAAACCTCCTCCAACAACTGACGAATAGCCGGCAGCAGCTCGCTGGCAGCCAGGCCGCGACCCTGCTGGGCCAGTTGCTCACCGGCGCTGGCGTGCAACCAAACGCCCAAGCAGGCGGCCTCAAATGCTGGCAAGCCCTGGCCGCGCAGTGCACCGAGCAGGCCCGCCAGCACATCACCAAGACCCGCACCGGCCATGGCGGGATGACCACGATCACACAAGGCCAGACGCCCATCGGCGCTGGCTATAAGGCTACCGGCGCCCTTGAGCACCACCACAGCTTGATAACGGCGCGCCAGGGCCAGGGCGGCGGCCGGACGATCCGCTTGCACCTGCGCCGTAGATACTCCCAACAGACGCGCCGCCTCGCCCGGATGGGGCGTCAACACGGCATCGGCTGGCAACTGCACACCACCCTGGGCGAGCAAATTCAGGCCATCGGCATCCCACACCTGAGGCAATGCCCGACTGGCGGCGGCGCTCAGCAGGCTGCGCCCCCAGGCCTGCACACCCAGCCCTGGCCCCACCACCAGCACATCAGCATTGGCCGTCAGGGCTAGTAGCTGATTGGCCGAGGCGACGCCCTGGGTCATCACTTCTGGCAGGCGTGCCAACGCAGCGGGCACATGCTCGTCACGGGTCGCCAAGGACACCAGCCCAGCGCCGCCGCGCTGGGCTGCCTGCGCCGCCAACAGTGCGGCGCCACCCAGGCCGCGATCGCCGCCGACCACCAGCACCCGGCCGTACAAGCCCTTGTGCGCCGTGCGTGGACGCGCGGCCAGGCGCGGCAGATTGGCCGGCGCCAGGCGCTGGGCGGCGGGCGCAACAGAGGCGAGCACCTGCGCATCGGCATGCAGATCATCCAACTGCAGCACCCCGACCCGATCCGGACCGACACCGGTCAGCAGCCCCAGCTTGAGCGCGATAAAGGTCACCGTCAGCTCGGCCTGTACCGCCACGCCGAGCTCGGCGCCGGTATCGGCACACAGCCCCGAGGGCAGATCCAAAGCCAGCACCGGCAAGTTACTGGCGTTGATCTGGCCGATGGCCGCCGCAAACGGCTCACGCACCGCCCCCGTCAGGCCGGTGCCGAGCAGCGCATCGACCACCACCCCGTGCAGCGGTATGTCGACACGCCAAGGTTGCACCGCTACTCCAGCGGCCAGCGCTTCGGCATAGGCCTCGGCGGCCGTCTCGCGCAGGGCGCTTGGCGCCACCACGGCCAACACCTGCACCTGCCAGCCGGCACGCTGCGCCAGGGCGGCGACTAGATAGCCATCACCGGCATTATTGCCGCTACCGGCCAGCACGGTGACGCTGCCGGCGTGCGGCCAGCGCTGACGCAAGGCACGCCAGGCACCATGGGCAGCGCGCTGCATCAGCTCAAACGCCGGCGTGCCAGCGGCGATCAGGCGCGCATCCAGCTCACGGACCTGAGCGGCGCGATACAACGGCAATGGCAATTGGTGATGGGTAACAGGCATGCGTCGACTCCAATGTCTGGCAGAATTATACGCACCTCTGCCCCGGTTTCTCGCCCATGTCCGCATCCAGTCTCGATCTTCCCGCCCTCAGCCAGACCATCAAGGACTGGGGCCGCGAGCTGGGCTTTCAGCAGGTGGGGATTGCCGGCCTGGATCTGGCCAGCCATGAAGCCCATCTAGAGCGCTGGCTCGCCGCGGGTTATCACGGCGAGATGGACTACATGGCCGCCCACGGCAGCAAACGCTCACACCCCGAGGAGCTGGTGCCCGGCACGCTGCGGGTCATTTCGTTGCGCATGGACTACCTGCCCGGCGACACGGAGATGAGCAAGCGCCTGGGCGAGCCGGAGAAGGCCTACGTATCGCGCTACGCCCTGGGCCGCGATTACCACAAGCTGATCCGCAAACGCATTCAGCAGTTGGCCGAGCGTATTCAGCAGGCGATTGGCCCGTTCGGTTACCGCGCCTTTGTCGACAGTGCCCCAGTGCTTGAGAAGGCCATTGCCGAACAGGCCGGCCTGGGCTGGATCGGTAAGAACACCCTGGTGCTCAATCGCAAAGCCGGCAGTTGGTTCTTTCTTGGCGAGCTGTTTGTCGACCTGCCGCTGCCGGCAGATGCCCCCCACGCCAGCGAACACTGCGGGCGCTGCAGCGCCTGCCTGGACATCTGCCCGACGGCGGCCTTTGTCGGCCCTTATGTGCTGGATGCGCGGCGCTGCATTTCCTACCTGACCATCGAACTCAAGGGCGCAATCCCCGTCGAACTGCGCCCACTGATCGGCAATCGGGTGTTCGGCTGCGATGACTGCCAACTGGTCTGCCCCTGGAACCGCTTCGCCCGGCCCACCGAGCAGGGCGACTTCCAGCCGCGCCACCAGTTGGACAATGCAGAGCTGGCGACGCTGTTTCGCTGGACGGAAGAGGAGTTTCTCAGCCGCACCGAAGGCTCGCCACTGCGTCGCACCGGTTACCAGAACTGGCTGCGCAACCTGGCCGTGGGCCTGGGCAATGCACCATCAAGCATCCCGGTGCTGGAGGCCCTCCACGCGCGGCGCGAGCACCCCTCGGAACTGGTGCGCGAGCACGTCGAATGGGCGCTCGATCAACACCAGCGGCGCGCCAGCACGACCAGTCTCACGCCTTGATAAAGTGCTCGCGGTAGTACTGCAGCTCGGCGATTGACTCGCGGATATCGTCCAGCGCCTGGTGGGTGCCCTTTTTCTGGAAGCCCTCTTTGATCTGCGGCGCCCAACGCTCGGCGAGGATTTTCAGGGTCGAGACATCCAAGTTGCGGTAGTGAAAGAACGCCTCCAGGGTCGGCATGTAGCGGCAAAGAAAGCGCCGATCCTGGCCGATGCTGTTACCGCAGATTGGCGACTTGCCCTTGGGCACCCACTGTTCGAGGAAGGCGATGGTCTGCGCCTCGGCCTCGGCCGCACTGATCTTGCTGTCGCGCACGCGCTGGGTCAGGCCGCTCTCGCCGTGGGTGCGGGTGTTCCACTCATCCATACCGGCCAGCAGCGCATCGCTCTGATGCACGGCGATGACCGGACCGGTGGCGAGAATATTCAGGTCGCTGTCGGTGACGATGGTCGCCATCTCGATGATGACGTCATGCTCGGGTTCTAAACCGGTCATTTCCAGGTCGATCCAGATCAAGTTCTGCGGGCTTTGCATGGTTGTGCTCCTCGGCGTAGAGCGACAGTTTAACTCAGGCCAGCAAGCACCGCATGGGCCGCCAGGTAAGCGCCCGCCCATGCTAAACTGAGCGCCGATTCACCCATCCGTCGCACTCCCCACTCGGAAGCCCCATGGCCAAACGCCAACTCAACCGCCGGCAAAACTGGCGCATCGAGAAGATTCAGGAAGAACGCGCTGCCCGCGCGGCCAAACGCGAATCCCACACCCTGGAAACCCTTGAAGGCGGCGAACTGGGCCCCGAACAGCTGGGCCTGGTCATCGCCCACTTCGGCGTACAAGTGGAAGTCGAGGCACTGGATGGCGAATTGGCCGGACAGATCTGCCGCTGCCACCTGCGCGCCAACCTGCCTGCTCTGGTAACCGGCGACCGCGTAGTCTGGCGCGCCGGCAACCAGGGTATCGGCGTGATCGTCGCGCAACTGCCGCGCAACAGTGAGCTGTGCCGCCCAGACAGTCGCAACCAGCTCAAGCCGGTGGCCGCCAACGTCGACACCATCGTCATCGTTTTCGCGCCCATGCCTGAGCCCCACGCCAACCTGATCGACCGTTACTTGGTGGCTGCCGAACACGCCGGTATCCAGCCGCTACTGCTGCTGAACAAGGCCGACCTGATTGACGAGCAGAACGCCGTAGCCCTGAATGCCTTGCTGGCGGTCTATCGCCAACTCGGCTACCCGCTGCTGGAAGTGTCCGCCCACCACGGCAACGGCATGCAGGATCTGCAGGCGCGTCTGGACGGTCACGTCAGCGTGTTCGTCGGCCAGTCCGGGGTCGGCAAGTCGTCGTTGGTTAACAGCCTGCTGCCGGGTGTTGACCTGCGCGTCGGGCCACTGTCCGAACTGAGCGGCCAAGGCACCCACACCACCACCACCGCACGGTTGTTTCACTTTCCCGGCGGCGGTGAGCTGATCGACTCACCGGGCATTCGCGAGTTCGGCCTCGGCCACGTCAGTCGTGCCGATGTTGAGGCGGGCTTTATCGAGTTCGACGAACTGCTTGGCACCTGCCGCTTCCGCGACTGCAAGCACGACCGCGAACCCGGCTGCGCCTTGTTAAAAGCGCTGGAAGACGGCCGGGTGCAGCAGCAGCGCATGAACAGCTACCGCAGCATCCTCGCCAGCCTGCCTGCGTCGAGCCACTAAGCAGAACGGCACAGCACCGACAGCAAAAGGCCGCGATGATCGCGGCCTTTTGCTGTGCGCTTATTGCTGATCGGCCGGCGGCCGGTCCAGCTGCAAGGTGCCGTCTTCGAAGATATTCAGCCGCTCACGCAGCTCCGCATCCTGCGCCGGCGCCCCCGTGGCGGCCGGCGCTGCAGCACGCTCACGCATCGACGGCGGCGCTACGGCAGGAGTCGACGACGAAGGCGCCGCCGACTCGCCGGACGCCTCAGGCGCAGCACCATCCTCGGTATCACCCTCAATACTGCGCTGAGCCTTTTTGGTCAGCACGATAATGTCGATGCGGCGGTTCACCGGGTTCAGCGGTTTATCCCGATCAAACAGGGCCGACGAGGCATAACCCACTACCCGCGCCACCTGATCGTCGGGATAGCCACCAAAGACCAAGGCTCGACGGGCGGCGTTGGCACGGTTGGCCGACAGCTCCCAGTTACCGAAATCACCGCGCCCAACAAAGGGCTTGGCATCGGTATGACCACTGACACTGATTTTGTTCGGCACGGCCTTGATGGTGTCGGACATGGCCAACAGGATGTCTTCGAAATAGGGCTCCAGGTTGGCGCTGCCACTAGCAAACATTGGCCGATTTTCAGCATCCATGATCTGAATACGCAAACCATCCTGGGTAATCTCGAAAAGAATTTGATCCTTGAACTGCTTGAGCTGTGGATTCTCTTCGACCTTGTTCTGCAACTCCTGCAGCAGC
This sequence comes from Pseudomonas sp., assembly GCA_034519305.1. Classification (GTDB taxonomy): domain Bacteria; phylum Pseudomonadota; class Gammaproteobacteria; order Pseudomonadales; family Pseudomonadaceae; genus Aquipseudomonas. The sequence continues at coordinate 31,401 of JAXHOM010000006.1, read as the reverse complement.
AACTCCAGGCGCTCACGCTCAACTTGCTCAGCCAGGCTTTCTGCCTGGGCCGGATTGACTTCGGACTCCTTGCCGACATCCTGCTCGGGCCCAGCCTCCAGCTGATCCTTAACCTCGGGATTGAGGGTCTTGTCCGGTGCTGGGGTCGGGGTGCCGCCTAGGTCAATTACATAGGGACTGGCGCTTTCGGTGAAACCCACGGGATCCTGGAAGTAACCGGAAATCAGTTTCTTCTGTTCCGGGGTGGCCGACGACATCAGCCACAAGAGCATAAAGAACGCCATCATCGCGGTGGCAAAGTCGGCAAACGCGATCTTCCAGGCGCCGCCGTGATGGCCGGCAGCCATCTTTTTGACCCGTTTGACGATAATCGGCTGATTATTTTCCATGGCTATCAGCTGCCACGCATGGCTTGCTCAAGCTCACTGAAGCTTGGTCGATGGGCCGGAAACAGCACCTTGCGCCCGAACTCTACCGCCAGGGTCGGCGGCATACCGGAAGCCGAAGCGACCAGGCAGGCCTTGATCGCCTCATAGACGTTCAGCTCTTCCTTGGCATCGTGCTCGATCGCTGTTGCCAGCGGACCGAAAAAGCCATAGGCCGCGAGAATCCCGAGGAATGTACCCACCAGCGCCGCGGCCACGTGAGCACCCAGCGCATTTTGCTCAACCTGGCCGAGCAGACCCATGGTCACCACGATACCCAATACGGCAGCAACGATACCCATCGCCGGCATACCGTCAGCAATTCGCGCCACGGCGTGGGCCGGGTGTTCCAGCTCTTCCTTGAGGCTGGTCAGCTCCATATCGAACAGACCTTCGAGCTCATGGGGCGCCATGTTGCCGGATGACATGATGCGCAGGTAGTCGCAGACGAAAGCAGTCATACCCGCATCCTTGAGGATGCCTGGATACTTGCTGAAAATCGGGCTTGCCGCTGGATCCTCTACGTCGGCCTCAATGGCCATCATGCCTTCACGACGGCTCTTGTTGAGAATCTCGTAGAGCATCTTCAACACCTCCAGGTAGAAGGTGTGGGTGAAGCGCGAACTGAACATCTTCAGAGACTTCTTGAAGACGTGCATGAAGGTGCTCGAGGTGTTGGCCTGCAGAAATGCGCCCAAAGAGGCACCGCCGATGATCAGCACTTCGAACGGCTGAAACAGCGCTGCGACCTTACCGTGAGACAGAACATAGCCGCCGATAACGCTGGCGAACACGACGATGATGCCGATGATTTTGATCATAAATACAACGCTTGCTGAGTCAGGACGAAGGGGCTTTGCAAACAACCCTTCTATTTATCGGAACTTATGCGCCAGACTATAGCCAGTTAGTGCGAAAAGCCAATTTGACGCGGACCTCATGTCGACCAGCAAAGCGCTTCCCCAAAATCTGAGTGCCTGGCTCAAAGAGCTGGATGGCGTGCGCCTGCCAGTCAGTAGCGACAACCACCGCCAGGCAGTTTCGGCGCTGCGTAACGGCAGCAGTTCGCTGCGCGATATTGCCGAGAAGTTGCAGCAAAGCCCGGCACTGGCGCTGGTCATCATGCGCGGAGCCAACAGCAGCAAAAGCAGCCTCAATGAACCTGCCGCCAACCTCGAAGTAGCCCTGACGCGTCTGGGCCTGCAGAGCGCGGAGAGATTGCTGAACAAGTTGATTCCCGTTGCCGATGCAGACATCCCACTGCAGTTGCGGCAACTCCAGTCACTCAGCCGACAGGCTGCACACCAGGCAAGCGGTCTGTTTGGCGCACGTCTGGCGCGCCTTTGGCTTGATATTCAATGCAGCAGCCTGCTCTTTTTGGCGCCACTCTGGCCATTGGTTGCACGCTACCCAGAGCTGTTTACGGCCTGGGAGCAGCGAGTACTGATCAAAGGCGAGCCTGCCAGCAAGGTGGAACAGCAACTGCTCGGCGTGCCATTGCTGCAGCTGTGCCTGGCCCTGGCCGAGAAATGGCGCTTACCCGAGTGGATTCTGCATGGCTATCGCCTGCTGCTGAATGACCGCCGCCAACTGGTCAAGGCGCTACGCATTGCCGGCAGCGGAGAACAACCTCATCAGCAACAGCAGCGACTCGATGACGACGGCCACTTGCGCCGCTGGCTGACCCTGCCGACCAACTGCATCCTGCTGGCCAACGGTCTGGTGGTTGGCGCCCATGAGTCCTGGGACTGCAAAGCCTCGCGCCGCTGGCAACAGCTCACGGCCCTGTACCTGCAACTCAACCTCGACGACGTGCAGCAACTCGTGCACCAGCATGCAGCGCAGAGTGCGCGCACCGGCTATGAAGCCGATCTCTGGCACCCGGCCCTAGCCCTCCTGTGGCCGTGGAATGCACGCCACCTGCAGGCAGAAAAACCGGCCGTCGCACCCGCGCCAGCGAAAACCGAGGTCGATGCCTGGCGCAGGCACTGTACCCAGCTCCTGCGCGAGCCCAGCGCCTTTGCCAACGTGCTGCAGCTCACCAGCTGCGCCCGTGACGCTCTGCAGGCTTGTGGCATGCAACGCCTACTGATCCTGCTTAGCGACCGCACCCACAGCCGCCTTATGAGCCAGCAAAGTATCGGCGTAAGTGTGCCCGGCAGCGGCCTGAGCCTGGACCCGAGTCAAAGTCAGGTGCTGCGCCGCCTGCTCAACGAAGCCACACAACTGCGCCTGACACCCGCCAACATCGCCCAATACTCGGCCTTACTGCCCGGCAACCTTAAAAGCCTGTTCCCTGGCGAACACCTGATCTTGCGCTCCGTTGCCAACCAGCAGCGGGTTGCCATGGTGCTGGTGGCCGACCAAGGCGGCGGCCCGTTCAGCGAGGTCAGCGTGCAAGCCTTCGGTAAAACCGTGCAATGCATCGAGCGCGCCCTGGCCAGTTTTGCCAACCGCGCGCGATAGGCTTTCCGCTACAATCGACGCCTTTCCCTGACTTGGAAGCCATTTATGTCTGCCTTCCGCGACCTCCCGCTGGTGATCGAGCCGAGCCAACTGGCTGAACGTCTGCATGCCCCAGAATTGATCCTGGTGGACCTGACCAGCGTCGCGCGCTACGCCCAGGGCCATATCCCTGGCGCTTATTTCGTCGATCCCAAGCGCACCCAGCTGGGCACACCGCCAGCGCCAGGCCTGCTGCCAACCCAGCAAGACCTCGAAAACCTGTTCAGCGAACTGGGGCATAACCCTCAGGCCGTCTATGTGGTGTATGACGATGAAGGCGGTGGTTGGGCCGGGCGATTTATCTGGCTGCTCGATGTAATTGGTCACAGCCACTATCACTACCTCGACGGTGGCCTGCCTGCCTGGCTGGCCGAAACCCGCGAGCTGTCCGTCGACACGCCGCCCGCGCACCACACCCCCGTCAGCCTGACGCTGCAAGAGGCGCCAACCGCCAGCCGTGAGTACCTGCAAAGCCGTCTAGGCGCCAGCGACCTGGCCATCTGGGACGCCCGCTCAGCCGCCGAATACAGCGGCGACAAAGTGCTCGCAGCCAAGGCCGGACACATTCCCGGCGCCTTCAACTACGAGTGGACCCTGGGCATGGACGCGGCCCGCGCGCTGCGCATCCGCAGCGACATGCCACAGATCCTCCTGAATCTGGGCATCAGCCCGGACAAGGAAGTGATCACCCATTGCCAGACACACCACCGTTCGGGCTTTACCTACCTGATCGCCAAGGCCCTCGGCTATCCACGGGTCAAGGCCTATGCCGGCTCGTGGGGCGAATGGGGCAACCACCCCGACACCCCGGTCGAGCGCTAATCCATTTGCGGTCGCCCACCCTTGGTTGGGCGGCCTGGTTTTATCAAGGAGATTCCATGCAACAGCGCCTGTTCATCCTCAGCCAGTACCTACTGCCCCATCACTTGCTCTCGCGCCTGATCGGCTGCGCCGCCGAGTGCAAGGCCACCTGGTTCAAGAGCCGCCTGATCAACTGGTTTGCCCGCCAATACCAGGTCAACATGAGTGAAGCCGAAGTCGAGCAACTGGACGCCTACGAGCACTTCAATGCCTTCTTCACCCGCGCCCTTAAAGAGGGCGCGCGCCCGCTCGACGAGACGCCGGATGCTATCCTCTGCCCCGCCGACGGCGCGGTCAGCCAGCTTGGGCCGATCGAGCATGGTCGTATCTTCCAGGCCAAAGGCCATAGCTTCAGCGTGTTGGAGCTGCTGGGTGGCGACAACGAGCGCGCCGCGGCTTTTATGGGCGGCGAGTTCGCCACCATCTACCTCTCGCCAAAGGACTACCACCGCGTGCACATGCCCCTGGCCGGCACCCTGCGCGAGATGGTTTACGTTCCCGGCCGGCTGTTCTCGGTCAACCAGACCACCGCTGAAAACGTCCCTGAGCTGTTCGCCCGCAATGAGCGTGTGGTCTGCCTGTTTGATACCGAGCGTGGGCCAATGGCCGTCGTCCTCGTCGGCGCTATGATCGTCGCCAGCGTCGAAACCGTGTGGGCCGGCCTGGTTACGCCACCCAAGCGCGAGCTGAAAACCACCCGTTACGACGAGGCTGCGCGCGCACCTATCAGCCTGGAAAAAGGCGCCGAACTGGGCCGCTTCAAGCTGGGTTCAACCGCCATCGTGCTGTTTGGCCCGCAGCAGGCCCAGTGGGCCGCTGAGTTGGCAGCAGGCACGCCCGTGCGCATGGGCCAGCGCATGAGCGCTGTGCCGGTCTAAGCATCGCCCGCTACCCAAGCAAGACAACCCGCGAGATTGCGCCACTCGGCCAATCGGACGGGTTGAACGCATACCGGCTTCGAGGCCAACCACAGACCCGTCCTGGGATGTGCGCACAGGCACGCGGATACTGCTAGAGTTCGGCTAGAACAACTCTTATCACAACACGCCCGGCTCCGACCGGCGGAGCCTCCAAGCTACATGGATAAACAGAGCCCCCATCTGCTGCTACGCGTGCCCACGCCCAACAAGCACAGCCTGACCTTCTGTGATGCCAGCCCACGCGACCTCAAGCGCTGGGTAGCGGACCTGCCTAAAGCCAACCTGGGTGAAACAGCTCGCCTGCTGTACCAGGCGCTGGTTGAACTCAACCAACTGATCACTTCCAGCGACACGCGCCTGCAACTGCTGGAGTTGTTGCGCCCCGACATTTACTACGTCTGCCAGAATCTGGAGCGGCATTTTCTCAATCAGGCAGTAGTCCTGGATGAACGCCCGCGCAAGGTTGCCAACCTCTGCCAAGCCCTGCAAAACCACCTGGCCACCGGCTACAAGCTGATCATCAGCCAGGAAGCGGGTAATCAGAGTCGCGACGGCCAACAGCGCCTGACCACCGCCCTGCAGCGTGCAGCCCACAGCCTCTGCGGCGCCCTGGTGCGTGCCACGCAGCTGTACTGCCCGGTGCCCGAAGGCCTATGGCTGGAGTTGCACCAGCTCTATCAAATCGGCCTCAACCAGAGCCTGCACACCCTGGCCGTCCGCGACGAACAGGCACGCCACAACCTCAGCCTAAGCCTGGAGCAGACCTACAAGACCGCCCTGCTGATCGGTTGCGCGCGCTGCAACCAGATGCGTCAAAGCGGTATTGCCGCCCTGGCTGCCGCGCTGGAGCCCTGGTGCCAGCTGGTCACCCTGCAACCGGCCAGCCTGCCCAGCAGCCTGTTCGCCATCGCGCCACTAATGGATGGGCCACCCCGTTACAAGTCGCTGTTTCCGGCTGGCGAGTTGCCGAAGTTACTGGGCCTCGACCCGCAAGCCCTGGTGGACGCCATCAAGGAATACCTCCAGCTGCCGGCCGACAATCGCGCCCAGTCACAACTGCAGGTCAACGAAGGCTTTAACCTGGACGTGCTGCAACACCTGAGTGCCGCCTGGGGCGACATTTCTGAGCGCACCTTCCAACGTAACAATGGCAATGGCACCCTGACCCTCAGCATCGGCATGAGCTCGGCACACTACTACCTGGCCGGCCGCTGCTTGTTTGCCGACGTGCTGAAGAAAGAACAACAAGTCGCCAAATTCACCTCCAACACCACCGATAGTGGCCCGGATGTCTGGGGTGCGGCCTTTGATGCCCAGCGCATTACTCGCTGGGAACCAGGCTTGCCGATGGAGGAAATCCAGTACCAAAAGTCGGCCAACGAGACCCGCGACGAGACCGAGGCGGCAGAGCCTGAGCTGTATCCGACCTTCACATTGCCCATCGTCAACCATAGCCCTGGCGGCTACTGCCTGGCCTGGCCCAAGGAAGTTCCTGGGCAGCTGCAAGCCGGCGAAATCCTCAGCCTGCAAGACAGCCCCAACCAGGCCTGGAGCGTGGCAGTGGTGCGCTGGATCCGTCAGGTACGCGGTGGCGGCACGCAGATGGGGATTGAATTGGTCGCCCCCCACGCACAGCCCTGCGGTTTGCAATTGATGCGTAAAACCGAGCAAAGCAGTCAGTTCCTGCGCGCCCTCTTGCTGCCGGCTATCGCCGCCATTTCTCGCCCTGCCAGCTTGATCACCCCGCGCCTGCCCTTCCAGGAAGGCAACAAGGTATTGATCAACCTTCATGGTGTGGAACAGCGCGCCGTGCTCACGCGCAAACAGGTCAGCACTGGGAGTTTCAGCCAGTTCGAATACCGCAGCGTAGAGCTGAACAGCCCAGCCCAAGGGAAATCCGTCACAGCCCCAGAAGCGAGTGGCAAGGCGGGCGAGGAAGACTTTGACTCACTCTGGAAGTCGCTGTAGATTCCGGGCACTTCCATTTGTCGCCTTTTAGCGCCCGTTCGGCGCGACTCCCAGCGCCTGAGCGCCACTGGCATCCACACCATCAGGCCCGGTGAGCAGAGGCGAAGATGCGCCATTAAGGCTGGCCACACGCACCCTTAGGACGTGTGACAACCACCCCTTAAGCGCACAGCTGCTATTCAAAGGTTTTAACTACACGCCATGGCCATCGAAAAAAAAACCATCCGCTTGCTGATTCTCGAAGACTCGCAAAACGAGGCCGAACGCCTGGTCAGCCTGTTTCGTAACTCTGGACGGGCCACCCGCGTGCATCGCTTGGTCTCCAGCGATGACCTGGCGCAAGCGCTGCAGCAAAGCTGGGATTTGCTCATTGCCGCACCCAGCAGCGAACACCTCGATCCCAATGAAGCCATCACCGCAATTCGTCGTCAGGCCAAGGATATTCCCTTTATCCAGCTGACCGAGGGCAACGACTCCGATGCCATTACCGAGGCCCTGGCCCTGGGCGCTCAAGACGCGCTGCCGCAAGGTGAAGACGAACGTCTGATTCTGGTGGCCAATCGTGAACTGACCAACCTCGAGGAACGTCGCGCCCGCCGTGTGGCCGAAGTGGCCCTGCGCGAAGCTGAAAAGCGCTGCCAATTGCTGCTGGAAAGCTCCGTAGACGCCATCACCTATGTGCATGACGGCATGCACATCTACGCCAACCGCGCCTACCTCGACATGTTCAGCTACGAAGACGGCGACGAGTTGGAAGGCATGCCGATGATTGACCTGATCGCCAGCAGCGACCAGGCCAGCTTCAAGGACTTCCTGAAGAACTACCAAAGCGCCGAAGGCCATGCCGAACTGGCCTGCACCGGGGTCAAGGCCAACGGCCAGACCTTTGCCGCACGGATGACGTTTTCCCCGGCCACCTATGACGCCGAGCCCTGCATCCAGGTGGTAATCCGCGCCGAAACCGGCAACGCCGAACTGGAAGAAAAGCTGCGTGAAATCAGCAGCCAGGACCTGGTCACCGGCCTCTACAACCGCACCCACTTCCTTGAATTGATGGACACCGCCGCCGAGCGTGCAGTCAACGCCGGGCAAGCCGCCACCCTGGCGTATATCCGCCTGGACCGCTACGCCAGCCTGCTGGCCGAGACCGGATTGGCCGGCATCGACCTGCTGCTGACCGACCTGGCCAACCTGCTGCGCGCCCACTTTACCGGCAATACTCAGCTGGCCCGTTTCGGTGACGACGTGTTCAGTGCCCTGATCATCGGCCAGAGCGCCGAGCAGAGTCAGCAGAGCCTCCAGGAACTGTTGAAAAAAGTCGAAGGGCACCTGTTCGACGTCAACGGCCGCACCCTACAGACCACGCTGTCGATCGGCGTAGCCGGTCTCAACGAGAAAACCCCGCGCGGGCAGGATGTCGTCGACCGCGCCCACCGCTGTGCCGATGAACTGGCCAACGGCAACGCCCTCAAATTATTCAACGCAGCAGACGAACTGGCAGCTGCTGCCAGCCGTGGCAGCATCGTCGCCATGCTCCAGCAAGCCTTGGAGAACAACAGTTTCCGCCTGCTGTTCCAACCCATTATCAGCCTGCGTGGCGACAGCCATGAGCATTACGAAGTGCTCCTGCGCATGCTCAGCCCGCAAGGGGAAGAAGTTCCACCGGACGACTTCCTCACTGCCGCCAAGGATGCCGGGCTGGCCGAGAAGATCGACCGCTGGGTGATCCTCAACTCCATCAAGCTGCTCTCCGAGCACCGCAGCAAAGGCCACAGCACGCGCCTGTTCGTCCACCTGTCGAGCGCCAGCTTGCAGGATCAGACGCTGCTGCCATGGCTCAGCGTGGCCCTCAAAGCCGCGCGCCTACCGTCTGACGCCCTGGTCTTTCAGCTCAGCGAACCAGACGCCATTGCCTACCTGAAGCAGGCTAAAACCCTGACCCAGGGTCTGGAGGAACTGCACTGCAAGATCGCCCTGAGCCAGTTCGGCTGCTCGCTGAATCCGTTCAATACGCTCAAGCACCTGAACGTCGATTTCGTCAAAGTCGACGGCTCCTTCACCCAGGACCTGTCCAGCGCCGAACATCAGGAAAGCCTGAAAACCCTGCTCGCCAGCCTGCATGCCCAGGCCAAGCTGACCATCGTGCCCTATGTCGAAAGTGCCAGCGTGCTGGCCACCTTGTGGCAGGCCGGGGTCAACTACATTCAGGGCTACTACCTGCAAGGGCCGACCCAGTCGATGGATTACGACTTCTCTGCCGGCGACGAGTAATTTTCGCAGTAATAAAAAAACCGCCGAAAGGCGGTTTTTTTATCGGCGATGCACGTGGCTCAATCGTGGCCGTCGCGGTCGCGAAAGCCCAGCAGATAGAGAATACCGTCCAGACCCAGGGTGGAAATCGCCTGCTTGGCCGACTGTTTGACCAGCGGCTTGGCACGGAACGCCACACCCAGTCCCGCCAAGCCCAGCATCGGCAAGTCATTGGCACCATCGCCAACGGCAATTGTCTGCTCCAGACGTAGACCTTCCTTGTGCGCCAGCTCGCGCAACAGGTCAGCCTTGCGCTGAGCATCAACGATCGGCTCCACCGCCACGCCAGTCAGCGCGCCATCGACGATCTGCAGCTCGTTGGCGAACACATAATCGATGCCCAACTTGGCCTGCAACTGGTGGGCGAAGTAGCTGAAACCGCCAGACAGAATGGCGGTTTTGTAACCCAGGCGCTTGAGCTCGGCGAACAGGGTTTCGGCACCTTCGGTCAGACGCAGGCTGGCACCGACTTCTTCCAACGCCGACTCCGGCAAGCCTTTAAGCAGGGCCAGACGCTCCTTGAAGCTGGCGCGGAAATCCAGCTCGCCACGCATCGCCCGCTCGGTGATCTCTGCCACCTGCTCGCCAACTCCGGCAGCCTTGGCCAGCTCGTCGATAACTTCCGCCTCGATCAGCGTCGAGTCCATATCGAACACCGCCAGGCGCCGGTTACGGCGAAACAGCGAGTCGCGCTGGAAGGCGATGTCGACATTCAGCTCCTGAGCCACGCTGAGGAACTCCGCACGCAGGGCCGCCGGATCGGCCGGTTCGCCGCGCACCGAGAACTCGATACAGCCCTTGCCCTGGCTCTCCGGGGTGTCCAGCGGCATACGCCCGGACAGCCGATCGATATGGTCGATATTCAACCCGTAGCGCGCGGTGATGGTGCTCACCCGCTGCAGCTGCTCGGCCGTGACCTTGCGCGTCAGCAGGGTGACGATATGCCGGGGCTTGCCCTGGGCACCGACCCATTGCTGGTAATCGGCCTCGGCAACCGGTGTGAAGCGCACCTGCTGATCCAGCTTGTAAGCGGTGAACAGCACATCCTTGAGCACCGAGGACGCCGCCTCGGTATCCGGAATTTCCACCAGAATGCCGAACGACAGGGTGTCATGGATGACCGCCTGGCCGATGTCGAGGATATTCACCCCGCCTTGGGCCAGCACACCGGTAATCGCGGCAGTCAGACCGGGACGGTCTTCACCGGTGATGTTAATCAGGACGATTTCGCGCAAGGTAGGCTCCCCGCAGAGGAAAAGGCGCACATTCTAACCATTTTCCGCGGCCGCCGGGCATGCCCGGTGCTTTGCCCTCCCCCCTCGGCTCGCTATACTGCGCGGCAATTTCCTCAATAAGAGCCGAGCCCCGTGAACCGGCCCGCATCCGTCAAACCCGATAATTTCTTCCTGCTGATCTTCCACGCCCTGCGCCAGCGGCGTGTGCCCCTGGCCCTGCGCATCGCCAGCCACAGCTTGCTGCTGGTAGCGCTGGCGCTGGTGATCTACGCCTGGGTGATGGGCATGCAGTTCAAGCAGGCCATGCAACAGCAGGCCGACGCCCTCGGCCAAAGCCTGATTGTGCAGACAGCCGCCTCGGCCACCGAACTGCTGGTGTCCAACGACATCCTCAGCCTCAACATCCTGCTTAACAACCTGGAAAAAAATCCGCTGGTGGCCCACGCCGCCATCTACAGCGTCGATAACCGCATCCTCGCCGAAGCCGGCTCGCGCCCCAAACAAGGCCTGCTGGGCGAAACTGAAGGGCTGTACTCGACGCCGATCACCTTTCAGGAAGTGATCGCCGGGCACCTGCGCATCAGCCTCGACACCGAGCAATTCCAGCAGCCAATGACCATCAGCCTGCAGAGCATGGGCCTGCTCAGTCTGATTCTGCTGGCCTTGACCATGTCGCTGTCGCTACGTCTGGGCCGGCATATTTCCACCCCGCTGCTGCAATTGCGCGTCTGGCTGCGCGACCCCGATGACCCCGCTCCCGGCGCTGGCCGCCAGGACGAAATTGGTGATCTGGCGCGCCAGCTGCAAGCGCGCCTGGTGCCGATCAAGATCGAAACCCAGGCCACGCCGGCCTATCGCGACCGCGACGACGATGAAGACGAACACGAGATCAGCTTCGACGACCACGAGAATGAGCACGAAGAGTTTGCCGTACGCGACCTGCACGACCCGCAATTCGATAGCCGCGAGCCGCATCGCGACGACTTCAGTGCCGCGCCGCTGGATGACGAAGAAGACGACCCGTTTGCCGACCTGCGCGACCATAGCAGCGCCGAAGCCCCCTTGCTGCCGGCCGCCAAAACGCCGCGTCCAAGCGCCGTATTGGCCATGCAACTGGGTGCCCAGGAGCAATTGCGCCGCCTGCCGCGCTCACGCCTGATGGACCTGCTGCAACGCTACCGTGACTGCCTGGACCAGGCCGCCAGCCTGTATCAGGGCCAGCTGCACACCCTCAGCGACGGCAGCAGCCTGATGCTGTTTCACCAGCGCGACAGCGGTGATGATTTCCTGACCCATGCGATTTGCTGCGGTGAGCTGATGCGCGCCCTGGGCCACGCCCTGCAAATCCAGGTGGCCGACAGCGGTATCACCCTGCAACTGCAGTTCGGTCTGACCCTTGGTACGGACCTGGAAGACCTCAGCCAGGGCGAGCTGTTGCTCAGCGACAGCGCCCAGGATGCCCTGGCCCTGTCCCAGCACAGCCGCAACCTGCTGCTGGTGGCGCGGGAGATTGGTGACGATCCGCTGCTGCGTCAGCGCGTTCGTATCCGCTCCATCGCCAGCCCGGAAGGTGCCAGTTGCGTGGAGCGGCTGCTCGATCCTTACCCGGCCCTGCTGGAGCGCCAGCTTGCGCGCATGCACGACGCCAGCTCCCACGCCTGAGCCTTACTTAGAAAGCGAAACACTTCCACCGCCCCCTGGGCCGGCGCCACGGGCGGTGCCGGCGGCAACGGGGTGGTTTTACGCGCTGGAGCCACGCGCTTGTTGGCCGGATTGGTCACCGCAGGCACCTTCAAGGCCGTCACCGCCGCCGTCGCCAATTGCTCAGCCAACTGCTGCAACAAACGGCTCTGCGCCTGCACCTGACTGGCCAGACTGCCCTGGTGCGCCTGCTCCAGCTGCAACAAACGACTGCCCTGCAGCTGACCAGCCTTGTCCAGCAGGCGCCATTGCGCATGCAGCACCGCCGGCATCTGCGGCCCGGAATCCAGGCGACTGATGCTGACCTGTACCTGCAAGTCGGCACTCACCCCAGGCCCAGCCGGGGCCAGGAGGATATTCGGCGTTTGCAGGCGCCCAGCCAGCTGGCGCAACAACAACTGCTCGACATCCGCATTCAGGCTACCGGCCCACTGCGCCTCACTGGCCACACTGAGGCTGCCATCGGCCTGACGCTGCAACAGCTCGCCGCGTTGTAGGTAGTCGGCCAGGGTCAGCGGCCCCAACAGCACCAACGCGCCGTCAGTGGTCGTCGGCACCTGTGGCTGGCCGCCATCCAGCTGATACAGCGCCACCGGCGGGTGCACGCTGCAACCAGCCATGGCCAGCACCAGGGTCATCAACAGCAAAGTCCAGCTACGCAACATCATCGGCCTCACACGCCCCAAAACAGCGGCCTATCATCCGTCAATCCGTGACCTGGCTCCAGCCCTGAACTTTTTCCACACGTGACAGTTACACTCGCTGCGTCGCCCGGCTGCCGAGTGCTGCAGCACCAGCAACGGGTGACACCCACAACCTGAACAGGGAGGTCAGCCGCATGCAGTGGCTCGCACAGGACGTTGAACACTTAGTCAGCCTCAGCCAGGCCGCGGATAACCCCTACTGCCCCGACGTGGTGGTGGTCGGTTCCGGCTATGGCGGAGCAGTGGCGGCCCTGCGCTTTGCCGAGCACGGCCAGAGCGTGGCCCTGCTGGAGCGCGGCAACGAATACTTGGCTGGCGAGTTTCCCAGCGACCTGAGCCAGACCGGCGGCTTCATCCGCGCCGAGTTGCACGCCAACCAAGGCGCCAACGCCGTCGGTAATGAAGACGCTCTGTTCGATTTCCGCCTCGGCCAGCGCGCCTCGGCCCTGGTCGGCAATGGTCTGGGCGGCGGCAGCCTGATCAACGCGGCCGTGGCACTGCGCCCCGACCCACGGGTGTTCGCCCACAGCCCCTGGCCGCAAGCGATTCGAAGTGCCAACCTGGACGAAGACTTCCAGCGCGCCGGCGCTGGCCTGCAGGTGCAGACACCAGCCACCCAAGCCGCCAGCAGCACGTGCGTGCCGCAACGCACGGCCAAGTACCAGCGCCTGCAGCAAATCGGCCGCGCCGCCGCCCGCGCCAGTGCCAACCCACTGTTAAGTGTCAGCTGCGAAGACGTGCCTCTGGCCATCGAGTTCAGCGACCAGCCATCCCAGACCCAAGGCCCGCGGGCCGCCTGCGTAGGGTGCGGCAACTGCGTATCCGGCTGTAACCACCAGGCCAAACTGAGCCTGGACAAGACCTACCTGCCACGCGCCTGCCAGGCAGGTGCCCGGCTATTCACCAAGGTCAGCGTGCTGTCCGTCGAGCACGTGCCCAGCGACGTCCACCACCCCTGGCGCGTGCATTGCGTGCGCACCAGCGAGCGCGCGCAGTGGGGCGCCCTGCAGCGCAACGGGGCCGCCGAGATCGAGCACTACGGCTTCAGCATCCGCACCGCGCGGGTGATCCTCAGCGCCGGCACCTTCGGCTCCAGCGAGATCCTCCTGCGCTCCCAGCGCCAGGGCCTGGATGTGGCTAGCGCATGGCTTGGCCAGGGGATTTCTGCCAACGGCGATGACCTCTGTGCCGCCTACGCCCTGCCCGACGTGGCTGACGGCATTGGCCGCAGCAGCGTAACGGGCGCCGCCAACAGCAGCGGGCCGACCATCAGCGCGGTGATCCGCTTTCACGATCATGCCGACCACCGCCGCAGCACCATCATCGAAGACGGCGGCATTCCCGGCCTGCTCGCGCAGCTGGCGAACGAGCTGCTCAGCACCCTTGGCGTGCTGCCGCAACTTAACCGCTTCGGCCTGCGCAGCCGACCAGGCCACGACCCGCTGGCGGTTGACCCGCAACTGATCCAGCGCAGCCTGGCACTGCTCGGCATGGGCCACGACTCGGCCGCCGGCCAGGCCTCCCTCAACGACTCCGGCGCACGCCTGAACTGGAGCTGGCCGGCCCAGGCCGCCGACCCTGCACCGCAGCTGCATCGCCAGCGTATGGCCTGCATCCAGCAGCTCGGCGGCGTGTTCCTGCCCAACCCGGCCTCTGGCGTACTGCCCGACGACATTGCCCAGGTGCTCAGCGGCCCCGCGCCAGAAGCCGGCTGGGTCACCGTGCATCCGCTGGGTGGCTGCCGGATGGCCGATGGGGTGCAAGACGGTGTGGTCAATGCACGCGGCCAGGTGTTTCGTCAGGACGGTAGCGTGCACGCCAGCCTGCAGGTGCTGGACGGTTCGATTATCCCCAGTTCTCTGGGGGTCAACCCGCTGCTGACCATCACCGCCCTGGCCGAACGCGCCTGTCGCCTGACCCTGGCCGAACTGCCTGCAGGCCGCCCCAATGCGGTCAGCCTGCCGGCCTACCCGCAGGTGCCGGCGCCGTTCGAACGCGTCCAGCCGGTCAGCAGCGGCGCAGTTCTCGCCGAGGTGCTGCGCGGCCCGCTGACCTGGCAGGAGCAACCCGGCAGCGCCCCCCAGCAGCTGGACGGTGCGCTGTTTCTGCAGATGGACGTACCAGACTGGCAACGCCTGTGGGCCAGCCCCGAGCACCGGGTTACCGCCATTGCCTTCAGCGCCGACCAGCAGTTGACCGCTTCGCGCCTGGTCATCGACCGTTCCGACCAGGCCGCGCTGATCCTGCAGGTGCGCAGTGGCCACGTCGAGCTGTTCCGCGCCCTGGCCGACAGCCCCACGGCGCGCCTAAGCCGCTTTGCCCGCGCCGGCCTGACCTACCTGATCAACCGCTGGCTGCCCGACCGCCACCGGGCCAAGCCGGCCAATGCTCCAGGCCTGTGGCACAACCTGTTGAGCGGGGCACGCCTGCTCTGGCACGCCAGCGCGGCGCGCAGCTTCGACTATCAATTGCAGCTCAGCGATGGCCAGCAGAACTACCAGCTGCGCGGCAGCAAACTGATCCAGCCAGCCGCCGAGTGGGCCGAACTGGGCCGCTGGCTGCTGGGTAAATGGCGCCACGGCGGCTGGCCGGTGCTGCCGCGCCGCAGCGTCTGGGCGCAACTGACCGAACTGGACATTCAGCTGTACCGCCAGGGTGAACCCCAGCCCTTGGCCAGCGGCCGCCTGGCCATGGACATCCCCGAGATGGTGCGGCGCATCGCCCCGCAACTGCGGGACGGCACCGACACCTTCAACGCCCTGGCGGCTATGGCCAGCTACCCGCTGCTGATCGCCCGCTACCTGATCAGCAGCCGGATGCTCGACTTCCGCCTGCCGGACTACCGCAACGACCTGCCCGCCACTGACCCAGCCCTGGCCGCCGACACCGGGGTGTTCGAGCTGCAGCAGGATTTTTATCCGTCCCTGCCGCTGGCCGACGGCCGGCAGATCGCGCCGCAACCACCGGTGTGCTTGCACGTACCGCTGCATGCCGAGCAGCCGGCCGACGAGCAGATCCGCGTCGGTCTGGTGCGCTATGCCCAGACCCAAGTCGAGTCCCAAGTGGTCGATGGCCAACGCCGCTACAAGTCGATCATGTTGCTCAACGGTTTTGCCCAGAACACCCTGCCCTTTGTCGCAGAAGAGCTCGGCCCGCGCAGCCTGGCGGCCATGCTCTACGCCCAGGGCTGGGACGTGTGGCTACTGGAATACCGGGTCAGCCCGTGGCTGCGCGCCTCGGCGCAGTTTTCCAGCATGGACGATATTGCCGCCGGGGAAATCCCTGCCGCCATCGAGCATATCCTCGGCCAGTTGCAGGCCGAACAGGGTGAACAACCGGCCCTGCCCGGCAGTCTGTTCTGCTTCAGCCACTGCGTCGGCTCGGCCTCCCTGGGCATGTCCCTGCTCGGCGGCCATCTGACCCATGCCAATGGCCGCGCCAAGCTGGACGGCGTGCTGTTCTCGCAGTTCCAGCCGTTCGTAATCGGCTCCAGCACCGCGCAAATGCGCCTGCAAGTGGCCGCCCTGCTGGTCAACGGCCTGAACCGCGAGCTGCTGGAGTTCTCCGCCGGCACGGTACAGGCCGATGCCCTGCATGCGCTGATGGACCGTCTGTTCGCCAGCTTCGACTACAGCGCCGACGAGCGCTGCCCAGGCGAGCACGACCTGCGCCATGAGCACCCCGACAGCACCTCGTGCAAACGCATGGCCGGCGCCCTCAGCCGCCTGTTTCGCCACGACCAGTTGCTGCCAGTGACCCACGCCAAGCTCGACCAGTACTTCGGCCGCACCAACCTCGGCGTGTTTATGCACGGGGCCAAGTGCGTGGAGTACGAGCGCCTGGTGAATGCCAACGGGCAGAACGTCTACACCACCGAAGACAACCTGCGCCGCTACCTGCCGATGCCGCTGATGCTCCTGCACGGCGCCGACAACGTGCTGTTTGACGCCGAATCCTGCAGCGAAAGCTGGCGCCAGCTGAGTCGCGGCTTCAGCCAGGAGCGTCTGGATCAGGGCCACGATCATCAGCTGATTGCCGCCGAACACGCGCACTTCGACTGCACCATTGGCAAGCGCGCGCCGGAAGTGATCTTTAGCGAGGTGGTCGGCTTCTTCAACACCGCCTACGTCAGCCGAGCCAGCAGCCAGGCCACGCCCAACCGCCTGCGTGCTCGCTTGCCGCGCACCGGGCCGATTGTTGGTTGGACTCGCCAGAACGGCGACCACACCCTGCTGCGCGTTTGGATCGAGGTCGACAACACCCAGAGCGGCGAAGCTGTGGCTGCCATGACCCTGGTCTGCGCCGGCCCGCAGCGTCGCGTGCAGGCCTGGCCGTTGCGCCAGCAGGCGCTGGCCGCGGCCCTGGGCAGCAAAACGGCGCCCGCCGCCGATGCCGGCATCAGCTACGCGCTGGCTGACATTGAGGTGCCCAATGCCTGGCTCGGCAGCCTGAGCATCGCCATGGTCAGCCTGCACCGCTACGCCGCCAACAGCGCCGCAGATGAACGCTGCGCGCATAACTGGCCCAGCGACTGGGGGCAGCCGTTGAGCGTCAGCGAGGCCCTGGCCAGTGGCGGTCGCACCCCGGCACGCAGTGCTACCCCGGTCAGCCTCTGCCCGCTGCCAACCGCCAGTGCCGAAGCCGCCGTCGCGCAGATCAACGCACTGCCCACCGCGCCCATCGATAAGCGCATCGAACCCCTGCCCCTGGCGCTCAACCTGGCGGACGCCCAGGCCCTGCTGCATCCGCTGGCAATCACCCTGCAACAGGGGCGCCAACTGGCCAGTAGCGCCCAGCCCGCCACCCTGTCGCGGCAACGGCGCAGCCTGCGCTGGATGCGCGAATGCGTGGTGCGCCTGCGCGCCGAGCAATGGCAGCCGGGGCCGAGCTTCAGCTTTCTCGCCGCCAGTTGCCGGCACCCAGGGCTGACCGAACTGGAAGCCCAGCGCAGCGACGCCAGCCTGGCCGCCTTGGCCCTGCGCCAGCGCCACCAACCGGCCGCCCTGATGCTGATGCTCGGCGACCAGATCTACGCCGACGCCCGCGCCGGCCTGCTCGACAGCAGCTCCTCGCTGGAGCGCCTGCTGCCGCGCTACCGCGAGGCCTTTGGCTCGCCGGCCTTCGCCGCCCTGGCGCGCGGCACGCCGCTGCACATGCTGATGGACGACCACGAACTGGTCGACAACTGGAGCCGCGACCTGCTGCTACGCGGCCCCGCCGAGCGCGAGCTGACCACCAATGCCCTGGCCGCCTATCAGGTGTTCCAACGTGCCCACGGCCCCGACGCCCTGGATGCTGACGGCCACGACGCTTGCTTCAGCCTTGGCGCCGCCGGTTTCTACTCCCTCAATACGCGTATCCAGCGCCAGCGTGCACCGCAACGGCGCCTGCTCACGGACAGTCAGTGGCAACAACTGGAGGACTGGTTGCTGGCCGAGCAGGCCCGTGGCCGTCAGCCCAAGTTCATTCTCAGTGGCTCGGTGCTGGCGCCGGGCCTGCGCGAATACGCCGGCCAGCCGGCCCCGCGCGAAGCCGACAGTTGGCAACTGAGCGCGGACGAGCGCGCACGCCTGCTGCGCTTTATCCGCGATCGCGGGATCAGCAACGTGGTGTTTGTGTCGGGCGACTATCACTGCTGCGCCGCCGCCACCGTCCGCTTCCCCGGCAGCACCGTGCAAGCCTACGCCCTGGTGGCGCCGCCACTGCACGCGCCGCTGCGCTTTGCCAACGTGGCGACCAGCAGCGTATTGACCAACGAAGTGATCGACCTCGGCAGCGGTAACGCGGAGGTCGAGGCCCAGGCCTGGGAAGGCGATGGCTGGCTGGAGTGCCAGCTGCAACCCGAAGACGACGGCTATCGGCTACGCGCCCTGTTCCGCTGCCTGCCGCTGGACAGCCAGCAGGTGCAGGAGCATCACTGCGACTGGCTGCTGCACTAGGGCTTAGGCGCTAGCAGGCTCGTGCTGGCGCACAAAGGCGCTCAACTGTGCCTCGGCCAGCGGCTTGGCGTACAGGTAGCCCTGAGCCTCCAGGCAGCCCAGTTGCAGCAGGGCCTCGGCGCTGGCGTGGTCCTCGACACCCTCGGCAATGGTGCTCAGTCCAAGGGAATGAGCCATCTGCACAATGGCGGTGACGATGGCGCGGCTGTCGGCACTGCTGGTCAGGTCGCGAACGAAGGACTGGTCGATCTTCAGCTTGTCCACCGCCAGGTTGCGCAGGTAAGCAAGGCTGGAATAACCGGTGCCAAAGTCGTCAATCGACAATTTCACGCCAATGGCCTTCAGGCGTTTGAGGGTGGCTTGGGCCTGCTCAGGATTGTCGATCAGGCTGGATTCAGTGATCTCCAGCTCCAGCATGGTCGCCGGCAAGCCGCTAGTGGCCAGGGCCTGCAGCACCTGCTGTTCGATATTGCCGTACTGCAACTGAATCGCCGAGACATTAACCGCCACTTGCGGCACCCGCACCCCGGCCCGCTGCCACGCCATCGCCTGGCGGCACGCCTGTTGAATCACCCATTCGCCAATCGGCACGATCAGCCGGCTTTCTTCCGCGGCTGGAATAAAGCGCGCCGGCGGTACCAGGCCCCATTGCGGGTGCTGCCAGCGAATCAGGGCCTCGACGCCGATCAGGGCGCCGCTGCGCAGGTCCACTTGCGGCTGGTAATGCAGCAACAGCTGCTCGGCAACCACAGCCTGACGCAGGTCAGTAAGCAGGTTGAGGCGCTCCAGGGCCTCCTCGTTCATGCTGCCGTCGAAATAGCGCCAGGTCTGCCGACCATCCTGCTTGGCCTTGTACATGGCGGTTTCGGCGTTGCGCAGCAGGGTCTCGAAAGCACTGCCATCGCCGGGCGCAACCGCCAGGCCGAGGGACAACGAGGTGCTGATACTGCGCCCCTGCACCGCCAACGGCTGACGCAGATGGCGCATGATCTTGTCCGCGATTGCCGCTGCATCCTCGGGGTTTTCCAGATCGGGCAGGAGAATGACGAACTCGTCGCCGCCCGGCCGGCACAGGGTGTCACTGTCGCGAATCAGGCCGCGCAGGCCTTCCGCCAGTGTGCGCAGCAGAGCATCGCCGTAGGAATGACCGAGGGAATCGTTGAGCGTCTTGAAGCCGTCGATGTCCATGTACAGCAGGGCCACATGCTGCTGGCTGCGCAGGCTGGCCGTCAGCGCCTGATCGGTGCGATCACGCAACAGGTCGAGGTTGGGCAGACCCGTGAGGCTGTCGTAAAACGCCAGCACCTCGATCTTCTGCTCCGCCGCCTCGCGCACACGAATTTCCCTGGCCAGCCGCCAGTAAGGTTCACGTACGCTGGAAATAAACACCACCCGGTACAGCAGCAGGTAGGCCAGCGCTTTGTACAGATGACCAAGCAGGCTGTAGATATCGTGCACATTGCTGTACGCGGTAAAGCACAGCTCGGACAGGATCGACACCGCCACGGCCAGGAACAGGCCATGGGCGTCATAGCTCGTGGCATGCGCGCGGGCTCGCCAGAAGCGCCAGGCGGCGACGCCGAGCAAGGCGATCACCAGCCACTCGATCTTAATCTTCAGCGGCGTCAGGCCCTGCCCCTCAATAAAGGTCTGTGGAAACCTGTCTGGATGCAGCAACTGCAAATAAAACACCACCGCCACCAGCACCAGCGCCGCCGTCAGCCAGTACCAGCGCAGCCCCGGATTGTGCAAGGGCTGCCATCCGCGCAACGACACTCCAAGCAGGCACAAGGCGGCCGTCAGCCGCGCCGCTAGCCAGAAGTCGATGGCTTTTTCCGCGCTGGCCGGGGTGATGAAATCCGGCATGCCGCGATAGGACAGCAGGTGGCCGATGTCGAGCAAGCCCACGGCGAGAAAACCGCAGGCCAGCAGCAGCAGATTGCCCGCGCTGTCGCGGCGGTAACTGTGCCAGGTCACGCTGAACAGCAGCAGCGCCACAACCATGGCAAACAACTCGGTGATGCTGTGCAGCCAAGTGGGGAACAAGCTGCTGCTCTGCTTCAGCTGCGCCGACTCGGGCAGCCCCCAGATCGCCAGCAGCAGCGCGCCCAGCGCCAGCAGCAGGGGCAAGAAGAACTTGTCCCAGTGACTGGTGCGACTGTACAGGGGAGCGGTGCTGCCGTGGTGATCGCCCATGACGCCTCAACCCTTAGGAAAAAAAAAGCACGACTGACGCCAGCGCCGGGTCATGCAATTAGCGGCCAACCATATACCGACCGACCACGAACGCAATGGTCTCTACGACCAAGGTCGGCAGCGCACGCCGCCGTTAGGTGCTTGCCCCCTCAACCAGCAGGCTATCGACGCGTTGGAAGCCACGCGGCAGCTTGTTGCCACGACGGCCGCGTTCGCCCTTGTAGTGCTCCAGGTCATCGGCTTTGAGCGACAAGGTGCGTTTGCCCGCCTGCAGTACCAGGGTCGCGCCGGCCGGCAGCACGGCCAGATCGGTGAGGTACTCCTCGCGGCTGGCGACGCGCTCACCGGGGATGCCGATGATCTTGTTGCCCTTGCCTTTGCCCAGCTGCGGCAGGTCGGCGACCTTGAACACCAGCAGGCGACCTTCGGTGGTCACCGCCGCCAGCCAGTCCTGCTCGCGGTTGCCGAGCAGCTTGGGCGGCACCACCAGAGCACCCGCTGGCAGGGTCAGCAGGGTTTTGCCGGCCTTGTTCTTGGCTTGCAGGTCTTCGCCTTTGACCACGAAGCCGTAACCGGCGTCGGAGGCGATCACGTACAGCGCCTCGTCTTCTGGCAGCAGCACGCACTCGAAGGTGGCGCCCGGCGGCGGCGTCAGGCGGCCGGTCAGCGGCTCGCCCTGGCCACGGGCCGACGGCAACGAGTGGGCCGGCAGCGAATAGCTGCGCCCGGTGTTGTCGATAAACACCGCGAACTGATTGGAGCGTCCCGGTGCGGCGGTCTTGAAGCCGTCGCCGGCCTTGTACGACAGGCCGGTGGCGTCGATATCGTGGCCCTTGCCGCAACGCACCCAGCCTTTTTCGGAAAGCACCACGGTGACCGGCTCGGTCGGCAGCAGCTCGTTTTCCGACAACGCTTTGGCTTCGCTGCGGGCAACGATCGGCGAACGGCGGGCATCGCCGTAGGTTTCGGCGTCGGCGAGGATTTCCGTGCGCACCAGCTTGCGCAGTTTACTTTCGCTGCCGAGCAAGGCCTGCAACTTGGCTTGTTCCTTGGCCAGGGCATCCTGCTCGCCACGGATTTTCATCTCTTCCAGGCGCGCCAACTGACGCAGGCGGGTGTCGAGGATGTAGTCGGCCTGGTCGTCGCTGAGGCCGAAACGGGCCATCAGCACCTGCTTGGGTTGCTCCTCGGTGCGGATGATGTGGATCACTTCATCGAGGTTGAGGAAGGCAATCAGCAAGCCGTCCAACAGGTGCAGGCGACGCTCGACTTTGTCCAGGCGGTACTGCAAACGACGGCGCACGGTGCCGATGCGGAAGGTTAGCCACTCGGTCAGTAGGGTGCGCAGGTTCTTCAGCTGTGGCTTGCCGTCCAGACCGATGATGTTGATGTTGACCCGGTAGGTGCTTTCCAGTTCGGTGGTGGCGAACAGGTGCTGCATTAGCTCGTCGGCATCCATGCGGTTGGAGCGCGGGATGATAACGATGCGGCACGGGTGCTCGTGGTCCGACTCGTCGCGCAGGTCGGCGACCATCGGCAGCTTCTTGGCCTGCATCTGCGCGGCGATCTGCTCCAGCACCTTGGCCCCGGAAACCTGATGGGGCAACGCGGTGACCACGATGTCGCCGTCCTCGACCCGGTACACGGCGCGCATGCGCACCGAGCCCTTGCCGGTTTCGTAGATTTTCAGCAGGTCACTGCGCGGGGTGATGACTTCCGCCTCGGTCGGATAATCCGGGCCGAGTACGTGCTCGCACAGCTGCTCGACCGTAGCATCCGGCTCATCGAGCAAGCGCACGCAGGCCGTGGCGACTTCGCGCAGGTTGTGCGGCGGTACGTCGGTGGCCATGCCCACGGCGATGCCGGTGGTGCCGTTGAGGAGGATATTGGGCAGGCGCGCCGGCAGCACGGCCGGTTCGTCCAGGGTGCCGTCAAAGTTCGGCACCCAGTCGGCAGTGCCCTGGCCCAGTTCGGTCAGCAGCACCTCCGAGTAACGCGACAGGCGCGCCTCGGTGTAACGCATGGCGGCGAACGACTTGGGATCATCCGGCGCACCCCAGTTGCCCTGGCCGTCGACCAGCGTGTAGCGGTAGCTGAACGGCTGCGCCATCAGCACCATGGCTTCATAGCAGGCCGAATCGCCGTGGGGGTGGAACTTACCCAGTACGTCACCGACGGTACGCGCGGACTTCTTGTGCTTGGAGTCAGCGTCCAGGCCCAGCTCGCTCATGGCGTAGACGATACGCCGCTGCACGGGCTTCAAGCCGTCGCCGATATGCGGCAGGGCGCGGTCCATGATCACGTACATGGAATAGTTGAGGTAGGCCTGCTCGGTAAAGTCGGCCAGGGAGCGCCGCTCGACGCCGTCCAGGCTCAGGTCCAGGCTCGTAGTAGAAGAATCGCTCATGCGGGCCTCATTGCGTAGTGGTCTGGCGCAGCAGCAAGGTGCCGTCGCGCTGGGTAAATTCGAGTTGTTTCAGGGCGCTCATGCCGAGCAGCACTTCTTCGCCGTGCATGCCGGGCGCAATCAGGGCGCGCACATCGCTGAGCAGAATGTCGCCCAGTTGCAGGCTGGTCAGACGCGTGCGGTAGCCCGTGCTGGTGCCATTGGCCGTGTGCAGGCTGATCGGCGCACCACGGGGCAGGCCGAGGCGCTCGGCCAGGGCCGCCGGAATGGCCACATCGGTGGCGCCGGTATCGAGGAGAAACTCCACCGCTTCGCCATTGATCAGGCCACTGGCGAGAAAATGCCCCTGCCCATTACTGGCCAGGCGCACCTCGGTATAACCGCTGCCCACGGCAGATTCGAGCTGTTGATTAGGGTTGCGCTGGGTATCTTGCCACTGGGCAAAAAAGCGCGTGGCGAGGAACAGGCCGAGCAGCCAGGCGACGATCCACATGGCCTTGCCGGCCGTGCGACCAGGCGCAGGCGTACTCATGACGAGGCTCCCCAGCCGCCGTCCGGCGCGGCGAAGCGCCAGATGATCGGCCGCCGTTCGCCATCACCGCGGGCATAGTCCTCACCGCCCATGGAGGCACCGTTGTCGAGGCCGATCCAGGCACCTTCAGCATCCACCGCCAGAGCTTCTGCTACGCCATAGGGCAACGGATAGCGGCGTGCCTCGGCCAGCGCCGTGTCGGCAAACGACCAGCAGCGCTCCACCGCACCGTCCGCCGGATTGCGCCGGCAGACCTGTAATTGCAGACGTTCCAGGGTGAACAATTTGCCGGCAAAAAACGCCAGGTCAGCAAAATCCACGGGCAGGCGCTCGCCCCCCATCTGCGCAGGCGCACGCTGATAGACGCTCTCACTGAGCAGTACGCAGCTCTGTGCGCAGGCCCAGCCTGAAGTCTGTTGTTGCAGCGCCAGCAGACCGCGATTCTGGCGCTCGGCAGCCAGCCACAGACGTGTACCGGCAGGGTCCACGGCCAAGCCCTCGACCAGGCCGTTAAACTGCCAGAACAACCCGCTAACACGCGCCTGACCGATCAGATTGGCTGGCAACGGCAACCAGCTGGGCGAACCTTCGACCGGCAGCTTGAGCACGGCCACCTGGGCTTCGCTGACCAGATAGCGGTTGCCGGCGGCATCACAGCTCAGGCCCTCAAAATCCAGCTCGCCGCCACGCACGATGCCCACGCCCCAGTTGCCCACTTGCTGGCCCCAGGACAAACCACTGGGCGGTGCCAGCGGTGCGCTGAACTGTTCAACCTCGGCCTGCCAGATGCCAGGTTTGGCATGCAGGCGATACAGCCGGCGATCGTCGCGATCCGACAGTGCCCAGAGCGCGCCCTGGCACCAGGCCAGGCCCGACAGGTTGCCGCCGGTCATGGCCGCCACCGGACGCTCTTCCAGCAACTGCAAGGGTGTGTTCGCCGGCGCGGCCTGTACCACGGCGGCCAGGCAGACGAGCAACAGGCACAGGCCTGTCTTCACAGCAGAACCTCGGCCAGATTGCCTTTGGACTCCAGCCACGTCTTGCGGTCACCAGCGCGCTTCTTGGCCAGCAGCATGTCCATGATCTCTTCGGCGACACTGAAGTCATCCAGGGTCAGCTGCACCAAGCGGCGGGTGTTGGGGTCCATGGTGGTTTCGCGCAGCTGCGGCGGGTTCATTTCACCCAGGCCTTTAAAGCGCGTGACCTGAGGCTTGCCGCGCTTCTTCTCGGCCACCAGGCGATCGAGGATGCCGTCGCGCTCACCCTCATCCAGGGCGTAGTAAATCTCTTTGCCGAGGTCGATGCGGTACAGCGGCGGCATGGCCACGTAGACGTGACCGGCATCCACCAGAGGGCGGAAGTGGCGCACGAACAAAGCGCACAGCAAGGTGGCGATGTGCAGGCCGTCGGAGTCGGCGTCGGCGAGAATGCAGATCTTGCCGTAGCGCAACTGGGTCAGGTCGGCAGCACCGGGATCGACCCCGATGGCCACGGCGATGTTGTGCACTTCCTGGCTGGCCAGCACTTCGCCGCCGTCGACTTCCCAGGTATTCAGAATCTTGCCGCGCAACGGCAGGATCGCTTGAAACTCTTTATCGCGCGCCTGCTTAGCCGAACCGCCGGCGGAATCACCTTCGACCAGAAACAGCTCGGAACGCATCGGGTCCTGACCCGCGCAGTCGGCCAGTTTGCCCGGCAATGCAGGGCCCTGGGTGACGCGCTTGCGCTCGACCTTCTTGCCGGCTTTCAGGCGCCGACCGGCGTTGTTGATGGCCAGTTCGGCCAGCTGCAAACCCAACTCGGGGTTGGCGTTGAGCCACAGGCTAAAAGCATCTTTGACCACGCCAGACACAAACGCCGAGGCCTCGCGGGACGACAGGCGCTCCTTGGTCTGCCCGGAGAACTGCGGCTCTTGCATCTTCATCGAGAGGACGAAGGCGATGCGTTCCCAGACGTCTTCCGGAGCCAGCTTGACCCCGCGCGGCAGCAGGGTGCGGAACTCGCAGAACTCGCGCATGGCATCCAGCAGGCCCTGGCGCAGGCCGTTGACGTGGGTGCCGCCCTGGGCAGTGGGGATCAGGTTGACGTAGCTTTCCTGCACGCTTTCGCCGCCTTCCGGCAGCCACAGCAGGGCCCAGTCCACCGCCTCTTTATTCCCGGCCAGGCTGCCGACGAAAGGCTCATCGGGCAGGCGCAGATGCTCGCTAACCGCATCCACCAAGTAAGAGCGCAGGCCGTCTTCGTAGTGCCACTCGATCTTCTCGCCGCTGGCTTTGTCCTCGAAGCTGACCGACAGCCCCGGACACAACACCGCCTTGGCCTTGAGCACATGCTTGAGGCGGCTGACGGAGAACTTGAAGCTGTCGAAATACTTGGCGTCCGGCCAGAAGTGCACGCTGGTGCCGGTGTTGCGCTTGCCCACCGTGCCGATCACTTCCAGGTCGCTGGCCTTGTAGCCATCGGCGAAGGTGATGCGGTACTCGTTGCCGTCGCGGCGCACGCGCACTTCGACGCGGGTCGACAGGGCGTTGACCACCGAGATACCAACACCGTGCAAACCACCGGAGAACTGGTAGTTCTTGTTGGAGAACTTACCGCCGGCGTGCAGCTTGGTGAGGATCAGCTCGACGCCGCAAATGCCCTCTTCCGGGTGGATGTCGACCGGCATACCGCGGCCGTCATCGGACACTTCCAGGGAGTTGTCGGCATGCAGGATCACCTGCACCGAACGGGCGTGACCGGCCAGGGCTTCGTCGACGCTGTTGTCGATCACTTCCTGGGCCAGGTGGTTGGGCCGGCTGGTGTCGGTGTACATGCCCGGGCGCTTGCGCACCGGGTCCAGGCCGGAGAGGACTTCGATGGCGTCTGCGTTATAGGCGTTCTGCTGGGCCATGGGGTCTCTTATCGTGTCTAAAGGTCAGAAAAGTCGTGCTGCCGCCACGCACGGGAATCGATCCCGGCAAAGGCCAACAGCGCCGGCAAGCCACGGGCAAAGCCCTGAAAGCTATGGTCGCCGCCAGCCTGGATACGCAGGGCGCAGGCCTGGTAATAGCGGGCCGCCGCGCGGTAATCAAGGGTTTCGTCGGCCGTCTGCAACCACACCTGCACCTGCGCCGGATCTTGCGGTGCCGGCACCACCAGCTCGGCCAGGGCCTCGACGTGGTCGTGGGTCAACTGCCAGGTTTCGCCGCTGTAATGATTGGTCTGCTCGCCCAGGTAGCCATCGAAGCGCTCATGGGGCAGTACCGCCGGGTTGATCAGCAGGGCCTTGAGCCCGTGCCGCGCCGCCAGGTGGGTCGCATAGTAGCCGCCGAGGGAACTGCCGACCAGCACCGGCTGGCCGAGCTCGGCGATCAGCTCATCCAGCTGGGCGATGGCCTGGCGCGGGTGATGATGCAGAGCCGGCATGCGCAGCTGCGCCTGCAGGCCGATGCGCTGCATAGCCGCCAGCAGTTGCTGGGCCTTGCGCGATGCGGGCGAGCTGTTGAGGCCGTGGATATAAAGAATGCTAGTCATGGCCGGGAGGCTACAAGGTGCAGGCCGCGGGCGGCAAGCCGCAGCTGCGTTCAATAGCCCTTGATGCTGTAGTCCACTTCAAAGTGGATACCGACCACCCGCGACACTGCGGTTTCCAGCTGGCCATCGGCATACAGGCGCAGCCAGCGGTAGCCGGGCGCTTCCTGATCAACCTGAAACTCTTCGCTGCCCGGCGCGAACTGCACACAGGTGGAGGGCGAGGCCAGCAAACGCACACCGTTGCGCAGTTGGTCGAACTCCTGGTGGATATGCCCCCAGAGCATGGCCTGCACCTGCGGATAGCGATCGGTAACGGCAAACAGCGCCTCGGGGTTGCGGATACCGATTGGCTCCATCCAGCGACAACCGATGGAAACCGGATGATGGTGGAAGGTCACCAGCACATGGCGGTCGCCGGCGGTCTGCAGCGCCTGCTCAAGCAACGCCAGTTGCTCGGCAGAGCAGTAACCGGGCACGGCGCCGGGAATCGAGGTGTCCAGCAGGATGATGCGCCAGTTGCCAAGGTCGATTATCGGCTGCAACAGATCGCTGCCGGCACAGGCCGCCTGCATGGCAGGCAGCTCATCGTGGTTGCCGGCAAACCAGCGTGCCGGTGCTGGAATCTGCTCGTGCAGCTGGCGAAAACGCTGGTAGGACGCCAGGGAGCCGTCCTGAGACAGATCACCGCTGGCCAGAATCAAATCGACCAGTGGCTGCTCGTCGAGTACCCGTTCGATCACCCGCTGCAGGCTGTCGTGGGTATTCATGCCCAGCAGTTTGCCGTCTGCATCGGCAAACAGATGACTGTCGGACAACTGCACCAGCAGGACCGAAGAGTCAGAGGCATGATCAGCAACCACAGGCGGCGCGCTCGGCAAGGCCGTCTCCTTGAGCGTAATGATCTGGATTATGGCGGCTCAGACGACGCAGGGTAAACCGCAAAAGTTGATAGCTGTCACAGATAAGCAGTAGGGCCTGACAGGGCGTGTTTAACGCCGGCGCTGCCAACCCTGGCGATTTTCACAGCACCGGCTGCAACTCATGGCCACAGGCCAGGCAATGCCCGAGCCATTCGCCGAGAAACAGATTGAGCTGGGTTTTCTCGTCGGGCTGGTGCATGGCCGCATTCGGGTAGGTGTAAATGCTGCGAAAGCGCCGAGCATTCTCGGCACCCACCACCTCGGCCATGCGCGCATCGTGATAGACGCGCACCTCCATGTGCGGCAACGGCAGCCAGGGCAAGCTGAGCTCCTGACGCACCTGCAAGGTGGTGGTGTACGGGCAGGACTCAGTGACTTCCAGCGCCAGCACACCGAGCAGCTGCTCGCCCTGGCTCAGGGCCACGCGGCGCGAGCCAACCAGCCCGCGCATATCCGGCAACAGACGCATCAAGCGTGCGTAATTGGCCTCGCAGGCGGCCTGTAGTTCGACCAGGTCCAGCCGGTAGCGCTCGCGCACGGCCGTCATGCCCAGCGCTCCCGTACCTTGTCGCGATTAAGGGCCAGCCACTGCAAGGCGATGATGCTGGCAGCATTGTCGATACGTCCGTCATCCAGTGCCGCCAGCGCCTCGTCGAGACTCCAGACCAGCACGCGAATGTCCTCGCCCTCTTCTTCCAGACCATGCACACCGCCGGCACCGCGGCTGTCACAGCGGCCCACATACAAGTGCACGCGCTCATCGGAGCCGCCCGGCGACGGGTAGTACTGGGTCAACGGCCACAGCTCGGCCAACTCCAGACCGGCCTCTTCGACCGCCTCACGGCGTGCCACTTGCTCAGGTTGCTCGTCCTTGTCGATCAGTCCGGCCACCAATTCGATCAGCCACGGATTGGCACTCTTGTCCAATGCACCGATGCGAAACTGCTCGATCAACACCACGCAATCGCGCTGCGGATCATAGGGCAACACACAGACCGCATCGTGGCGCACAAACAGCTCACGGTTGATCAGCTTGCCCATGCCACCGGCAAACAAGCGGTGGCGCAAATGCAGGCGATCCAACTGGTAGAACCCGCGAAAACAGGCTTCGCGCTCCACCACTTCAACGTCGTCATCGCGATTCATCGCGTACTCCTATCGACTTTTTCTACTGCACCGCAGCCCGGCTCCACAGCCGGCGCTGATCACAGGCGCCATTGATCGCAGCTTACACCGTGTGGCGAAAGTCGCTGCCTGACCATTAGATGGCGACAGCATTTTTCAACCTAACACCGGCGCGCGCGACTAGCCTACAGCCTCACAGCAGCCGACAGGAATAGGCCCACAAAAAACGGGCCATCACGGCCCGTTTCTTTATCAATGCAAAACCCGCCTTAGCGGCTGATCTCAGACCTTGTGGTACAGCTCGCTGCCTTGGGCTTTGAACTCTTCGGCCTTGGCCTGCATGCCCTGCTCGGCCTCATCCAGCTCCAGCGCGGCGATGCGTTGCTCTTCGGCGTAGACGCGCACTTCCTGGGTGATCTTCATCGAGCAGAACTTCGGCCCGCACATGGAGCAGAAGTGCGCGACCTTGCCCGAATCCTTCGGCAGGGTTTCGTCGTGGTAGCTGCGCGCGGTGTCCGGGTCCAGGCCCAGGTTGAACTGGTCGTTCCAGCGGAACTCGAAGCGCGCCTTGCTCAGGGCGTTGTCGCGGATCTGCGCGCCCGGATGGCCCTTGGCCAGGTCGGCGGCGTGGGCGGCGATCTTGTAGGTGATGATGCCGGTCTTCACGTCATCCTTGTTCGGCAGGCCCAGGTGCTCCTTGGGCGTGACGTAGCAGAGCATGGCGCAACCGAACCAGCCGATCATCGCCGCACCGATGCCGCTGGTGATGTGGTCGTAGCCCGGCGCGATGTCGGTGGTCAGCGGGCCGAGGGTGTAGAACGGCGCCTCGTCGCAGCACTCCAGCTGCTTGTCCATGTTCTCTTTGATCAGCTGCATCGGCACGTGGCCGGGGCCTTCGATCATCACCTGCACGTCGTGCTTCCAGGCGATCTTGGTCAGCTCGCCGAGGGTTTCCAGCTCACCGAACTGCGCTTCGTCGTTGGCGTCGGCAATCGAGCCCGGACGCAGGCCATCGCCCAGCGAGAAGCTGACGTCGTAGGCCTTCATGATCTGGCAGATTTCGTCGAAGTGGGTGTAGAGGAAGTTCTCTTTGTGGTGCGCCAGGCACCACTTGGCCATGATCGAACCGCCACGGGAAACGATGCCGGTCACGCGCTTGGCGGTCAGCGGCACATAGCGCAGCAGCACGCCGGCGTGGATGGTGAAGTAGTCGACGCCCTGCTCGGCCTGCTCGATCAGGGTGTCGCGGAACAGCTCCCAGGTCAGGTCTTCGGCCACGCCGTTGACCTTCTCCAGCGCCTGGTAGATCGGCACGGTGCCGATTGGCACCGGCGAGTTGCGGATGATCCACTCGCGGGTTTCGTGGATGTGCTTGCCGGTGGACAGGTCCATCACAGTGTCCGAGCCCCAGCGGATGCCCCAGGTCAGCTTGGCCACTTCTTCTTCAATGGAAGAACCCAGCGCCGAGTTGCCGATGTTGCCGTTGATCTTCACCAGGAAGTTGCGGCCGATGATCATCGGCTCCAACTCGACGTGGTTGATGTTGGCCGGAATGATGGCGCGGCCACGGGCGATTTCTTCGCGCACGAACTCGGCGGTGATTTCTTTCGGCACGCTGGCGCCGAAACTCTGGCCGGCGTGCTGAGCGGTCAACAGGCCAGCGGCGCGGGCCTCTTGCAGCTTCATGTTTTCGCGCAGGGCGACGTATTCCATCTCGGCGGTGATGATGCCTTGGCGGGCGTAGTGCATCTGGCTGACGTTGGCGCCGGCCTTGGCCTTACGCGGGTTGCGCACGTGGGCGAAACGCATGGCGGTCAGTTCAGGGTCCGCCAGGCGTTCGAGGCCGAAGTTGGAGCTCAGGCCGTCGAGCAATTCGGTGTCGTTGCGGTCATTGATCCAGGCCGAGCGCACATCGGCCAGACCTTTGCGCACATCAATAGTCACTGCCGGGTCGGTGTAGGGGCCGGAGGTGTCATACACCAGCACCGGGGCATTGGCCTCGGCGCCAAAATCGGTGGAGGTGTCGTCCAGGCTGATCTGGCGCATTGGCACACGAATGTCGGGGCGTGAACCCTGCACATAGATTTTTTCTGAACGCGGAAACGGCTGGACCGATTGCTGGTCAACCTGGGCGCTT
>JAXHOM010000017.1:0-99065 GCA_034519305.1 Pseudomonas sp. | reverse complement strand
TACAGCTCGCTGCCTTGGGCTTTGAACTCCTCGGCCTTGGCCTGCATGCCCTGCTCGGCTTCATCCAGCTCCAGCGCGGCGATGCGTTGCTCTTCGGCGTAGACGCGCACTTCCTGGGTGATCTTCATCGAGCAGAATTTCGGCCCGCACATGGAGCAGAAGTGCGCGACCTTGCCCGAGTCTTTCGGCAGGGTTTCGTCGTGGTAGCTGCGCGCGGTGTCCGGGTCCAGGCCCAGGTTGAACTGGTCGTTCCAGCGGAACTCGAAGCGCGCCTTGCTCAGGGCGTTGTCGCGGATCTGCGCGCCCGGATGGCCCTTGGCGAGGTCGGCGGCGTGGGCGGCGATCTTGTAGGTGATGATGCCGGTCTTCACGTCATCCTTGTTCGGCAAGCCCAGGTGCTCCTTGGGCGTGACGTAGCAGAGCATGGCGCAACCGAACCAGCCGATCATCGCCGCACCGATGCCGCTGGTGATGTGGTCGTAGCCCGGCGCAATGTCGGTGGTCAGCGGGCCGAGGGTGTAGAACGGCGCCTCGTCGCAGCACTCCAGCTGCTTGTCCATGTTCTCTTTGATCAGCTGCATCGGCACGTGGCCGGGGCCTTCGATCATCACCTGCACGTCGTGCTTCCAGGCGATCTTGGTCAGCTCGCCGAGGGTTTCCAGCTCACCGAACTGGGCTTCATCGTTGGCGTCGGCAATCGAGCCCGGACGCAGGCCATCCCCTAAGGAGAAGCTGACGTCGTAGGCCTTCATGATCTGGCAGATTTCGTCGAAGTGGGTGTAGAGGAAGTTCTCTTTGTGGTGCGCCAGGCACCACTTGGCCATGATCGAACCGCCACGGGAAACGATGCCGGTCACGCGCTTGGCGGTCAGCGGCACATAGCGCAGCAGCACGCCGGCGTGGATGGTGAAGTAGTCGACGCCCTGCTCGGCCTGTTCGATCAGGGTGTCGCGGAACAGCTCCCAGGTCAGGTCTTCGGCCACGCCATTGACCTTCTCCAGCGCCTGGTAGATCGGCACGGTGCCGATTGGCACCGGCGAGTTGCGGATGATCCACTCGCGGGTTTCGTGGATGTGCTTGCCGGTGGACAGGTCCATCACGGTGTCCGAGCCCCAACGAATGCCCCAGGTCAGCTTGGCGACTTCTTCTTCAATGGAAGAACCCAGCGCCGAGTTGCCGATGTTGCCGTTGATCTTCACCAGGAAGTTGCGGCCGATGATCATCGGCTCCAACTCGACGTGGTTGATGTTGGCCGGAATGATGGCGCGGCCACGGGCGATTTCTTCGCGCACGAACTCGGCGGTGATTTCTTTCGGCACGCTGGCGCCGAAACTTTGGCCGGCGTGCTGAGCGGTCAACAGGCCAGCGGCACGGGCCTCTTGCAGCTTCATGTTTTCGCGCAGGGCAACGTATTCCATCTCGGCGGTGATGATGCCTTGGCGGGCGTAGTGCATCTGGCTGACGTTGGCGCCTGGCTTGGCCTTGCGCGGGTTGCGCACGTGGGCGAAACGCATGGCGGTCAGTTCAGGGTCCGCCAGGCGTTCGAGGCCGAAGTTGGAGCTCAGGCCGTCGAGCAATTCGGTGTCGTTACGATCATTGATCCAGGCCGAGCGCACATCGGCCAGACCTTTGCGCACATCAATAGTCACTGCCGGGTCGGTGTACGGGCCGGAGGTGTCATACACCAGCACCGGGGCATTGGCTTCGGCGCCAAAGTCGGTGGAGGTGTCGTCCAGGCTGATCTGGCGCATCGGCACCCGAATGTCGGGGCGCGAGCCCTGCACATAGATTTTTTCTGAACGCGGAAACGGCTGGACCGATTGCTGGTCAACCTGGGCGCTTTCACTGAGATTTTTTTCTTGTGCACTCATCACGGGACTCTCCACAACTGCAGCCAGGGCAAGAATTGTCGGAGTCAACCTGAGGGCTTGGGGCGCCGCAGCCGGCGCGAGAGGTCTCGTTACGGGCACGGGGCCATCGACGAGAAATCTTGTTCCCTACGCAGGCGTTAACCTGATCAGGTTCAACGGGATCCGAAACATTTCGATCTCAGCCTCGACACAAGGCACCCCGACAAGAACCCGGCCAGTCTAATCAAGGCGGGCAGAGAACACCAATCGACTAACGTCGTCGGCAGGACGTTTCGTCGCCCGGGCCAATTCGTCGCAAGCACTGGGGGATTGTTCCGGCAAAGCAACATAGCTTGTTGCAAACTGGCCTCACGGCGTTAATAGTGCGCCTTGACCCTTGTGGCAGTGCCGCTTAGCCTTGCCCATTACCGCCTAATCCAGGATTACCGCATGTTGCGCAGACTTTCTCTGGCCATTGCCGTGGCTGCCGCCACCAGCACATCGGCCTGGGCAGCAGAAGCTCCCCTCT
Source organism: Pseudomonas sp. (assembly GCA_034519305.1). Lineage (GTDB taxonomy): Bacteria > Pseudomonadota > Gammaproteobacteria > Pseudomonadales > Pseudomonadaceae > Aquipseudomonas. The sequence goes on along the minus strand of JAXHOM010000017.1, from coordinate 96,686 downwards.
CCGCCAAGACTGACCTGATTTCCGTCTATCAGGAAGCCGCCAAGAACAACGCCGCACTGGCCGCTGCCCGCGCCCAGTACATGGCGCGCAAGGAAGTGGTGCCGCAGGCACGCGCGGCCTTGCTGCCCAACCTGTCGGCCACCGGCACGGTGCAGGACACCCGCACCAGCATCGATTCGGTAGAGACCCCGCTGGGCTCCAGCTCGCCAGCCAGTTCGCGCAGCGGCAACAGTTACCAGGCCAACCTCAGCCAGCCGCTGTTCAATGCGGCCGCCTGGTTCCAGTTGAAAGCGGCGGAGTCCACCAGCCAGCAAGCCAGCCTGGAGTTCTCGGCCACCGAGCAAGAGCTGATCCTGCAAAGCGCCCAGGTGTACTTCAACATCCTCCGCGCCCAAGACGGCCTGGCCACCAGCAAGGCCGAAGAAGCCGCCTTCAAGCGCCAGCTGGACCAGTCCAATGAACGCTTCGACGTGGGCCTGTCGGACAAAACCGACGTGCTCGAATCGCAAGCCGGTTACGACACCTCCGTGGCCAACCGGATTATCGCCCAGCAGCAAGTGGACGATGCCTTCCAGGCCCTGACCACCCTGACCAACCGTGACTACAGCTCGGTGGATGGCATGCGCCACAGCCTGCCGATCCTGCCACCGACGCCGAGCGACGCCAAAGCCTGGGTCGACACCGCCGCCCAGCAGAACCTGCGCCTGCTCTCCAGCAACTACGCCGTGGATGCTGCCGGCGAAAGCCTGCGCCAGAGCAAATCAGGCCACGCCCCCACCGTCACCGCGGTGGCCAGCTACGGCAAAGGCGACAACGACAACTTCGGTTTCAACAACCAGTCCGACGCCATTCGTTACGGCAGCGACGTGGCACAAGGCCAAATCGGCCTGCAACTCAACGTGCCGATCTTCAGCGGCGGCCTGACCAGCTCGCAAGTGCGCCAGTCCTATGAGCAGCTCAATCAAAGCGAGCAATCGCGCGAGCAACTGCGCCGCGAAGTGGTGCAGAACACCCGCAACCTGTACCGCGCCGTAACCTCGGACGTGCAACAGGTGCAAGCGCGCAAACAGTCAGTGATCTCCAACCAGAGCTCGCTGGAAGCCACCCAGATCGGCTATCAGGTCGGCACCCGTAACATCGTCGACGTGCTCAACGCCCAGCGCGCCCTGTACACCTCGGTACGCAACTACAACGACGCGCGCTACGGCTACATCCTCGACAACCTGAGCCTCAAGCAGGCCGCCGGCACCCTCAGCCCGGCCGACCTGGAAGCCCTCGCCGCCTTCCTCAACAAAGACTACAACCCGGACACCGACTACCTGCCGCCAGACCTGGCCAAGGCCGCCGAAGCCCAACTGCGTGGCGATCCCAACTACTGATCGCAACCCAATAAAAAACCCGCCGAGTGCGGGTTTTTTATTGGCTGTTTCCGGCGATGCAGTGAGGCGTTAAGGGGGCTTTTTGTAGGAGCGGCTTTAGCCGCGAACCATCGAGCCTTCGCGGCTAAAGCCGCTCCTACGGGCCGCAGTCATCCGAATAAGGCCACTAGCGCGGCAGCAAGCGCTGCACGCCATCCAGCAGGCGCTGCAAGGCACCCTGATTGGCCTTGAGCACGGCCAACCCGGCAGTGGCCATGGCGGCGGCCTGCTGCGGCTCAGCAAACAGGCGCACCAGGGTCGCGGCCAGGGCCTCGGCATCGGCCACCTCGGCCAGGGCGCCGGCACTGCGCAACAGGCCGGCAATTTCCAGGAAGTTGAACAGGTGCGGCCCACTCAGCACCGGCAAACCCAGGGCCGCCGGCTCCAGCAGGTTATGCCCGCCATTGGCCACCAGGCTGCCACCGACAAAGGCGCAATCGGCCAGGGCATAGAGCAACAGCAACTCGCCCATGGTGTCGCCCAGCAGCACCTGGGTCGCGGCGTTCGGGGCTTCGCCCAGGGAGCGCCGGCACGTGGTAAAGCCTTCCTTCACGCACAGCTGCTGGACGCTGGCGAACCGCTCAGGATGGCGCGGCACCAGAATCAGCAAGGCCTGCGGCTGCTGCTGGAGCAGCAAACGATGGGCGGCGAGCACGCTCTCGTCTTCGCCGGCATGGGTGCTGGCGGCGATCCACACCGGGCGTTGCACAGTATTCCATGCGGCGCGCAGGGCCTGGGCCTGGGCCAGCAGCTCGGGCTCGATGCGCAGGTCGAACTTGATCGAGCCGGTCACCTCGACACACTCCGGCCGTGCACCCAGGGCAAGAAACCGCTCGGCTTCGGCGCGGCTCTGCACCGCGATCAAACTTAGCTCAGCCAACATCGGCGCGGTCAATTTGGCAAAGCGCGCATAACCCCGCGCCGAGCGCTCGGACAGCCGCGCATTGGCCAGCACCACCGGCACGCCGCGCTTGGCGCATTGGTGAATATGGTTGGGCCACAACTCGGTTTCCATGATCACCGCCAGTTGCGGCTGCAGGCGGCGAATAAAGCGCGCCGCCGCCCACGGCAGGTCATAGGGCAGATAACAGTGCTGCACCTGATTGCCGAACAGCGCCTGAATGCGCTCGGAACCGGTCGGCGTCATGCAGGTAATGGTGATCGGCAGCGCCGGATAGCGCGCCAGCAACTCACGCACCAGCGGCGCGGCGGCAATGCTTTCGCCCACCGACACGGCATGAATCCAGATGCCGCCGGGCTTGAGCGGCGGCAAGCCAAAGGCAAAGCGTTCCAGCAGGCGGCGGCTATAGGCCGGCGCGCGCCAGGCACGCCAGAGCAGGCGCAGGGCAATAAGCGGCAGGGCGAGGTGAAACAACAGGCTGTACAGGGTTCTATTCATGGCCGGCAGTTTACTGAGTTCGCCGCTGGGATGCAGGTGTACGCGGCATCAACCTACAACCGCGACACCAGAGAAGTTACCCACCGCACGGCCACAGACTCTAGAATCGCCGCTCCAGCAAAGGAGTACTGCAACATGTCCGGCTACCTGTTTCTTGGCATCGCCATCGCCGCCGAAGTGGTGGCCACCACCTCAATGAAAGCCCTGGACGGCTTCAACAAGCCCCTGCCGCTGTTGCTCGTGGTGTGTGGTTACGGCCTGTCACTGTGGCTGTTGTCGATCGTGGTGAAGACCATCCCAATTGGCGTGGCCTATGCGGTGTGGTCGGGCATGGGCATTGTGCTGGTGAGCATTGCCGCACTGTTTATCTATGGGCAAAAGCTCGATTGGCCGGCGATGCTCGGCATGAGCATGATTGTCGGCGGCGTGATGGTGATGCAGTTGTTCTCCAGCACCGCCGGGCATTAAGCCAGGCGGTTATACTGCCGGCCTGTTTTCCCGAGCAAGGCACTACGCGCTATGTCCCAGGCCCTTTCCACGGACGTGTTGATCGTCGGCGGCGGTATCGCCGGTCTCTGGCTGCATGCGCGCCTGCGCCAGCTCGGCTACGCCAGCCTGCTGGTGGAGAATGCCAGCCTCGGCGGCGGGCAGAGCGTGAAATCCCAAGGCATCATCCACGGCGGCGCCAAGTACGCCCTGCACGGCGCCCTGACCGGCGCCTCGGAAGCGATTGCTGACATGCCCAGGCGTTGGCGCGAAGCCCTCAGCGGCAGCGGCGAGCTGGACCTGCGCGGCGTACGCGTGCTGTCCGAGGCCCACTACCTGTGGTCGCCGGGCACCCTCGCCGGCAACCTCACCAGCTTCTTTGCTAGCAAGGCCGTGCGCGGTCGGGTCGACCAGGTCAAGGGCGACCACCTGCCGCCTGCGCTGCAACACCCCAAATTCAAGGGCAAGGTCTACCGCCTGGCCGAACTGGTCCTCGACGTGCCGAGCCTGATCGCGCGCCTGGCTGAACTGGCTGGCGACAGCCTGCTGGCCGCCGAGAAAATTGAGCCGCTGCGTGAACAGCAGGCCCTGGTTGGCCTGCGCGTCGATGGCCGTGAGATCCGCGCACAACGCATCGTCCTCAGCGCCGGCGGCGGCAATGCCGAACTGCTCAAGCAACTCGGCATCAGTCAGCCCACCCAGCAACTGCGCCCACTGCATATGGTGCTGGCCAAGGGCCCGGCGCTGAAACCGCTGTACGCCCACTGCCTGGGCGGCGGACCCAAGCCGCGGGTAACGGTCACCACCCATCCGGCGGCCGACGGCCAATGGGTCTGGTACCTGGGCGGCGACCTGGCCGAAGCCGAGGGCGTGGCCCGCAACGAAGCCGAGCAAATCAAAGCGGCACAAAAGGAAATGGCCGACCTGCTGCCCTGGGTCGACCAGGCCGCCACCCAGTGGGCGACCCTGCGCGTGGACCGCGCCGAGCCGGCCCAATCCGGCCTGGTGCGCCCGGACAACGCCTTCCTCGCCGAGCAAGAGCGTCTACTGGTGGGCTGGCCGACCAAGCTGGCGCTGGCCCCGGACTTCGCCGATCGCGTGCTGGCGGCCCTCAAGCGTGACGCCATTCAGCCCGGCCAACAAGCAGCGCTGCCCGAGTTGCCGCGTCCGGCGGTGGCCACCCCGGTGTGGGATGCGTTGCTGCCATGACCCTCGCCACCCTGCACGACCTGCATCGCCCACTGGGCAGCACCGGGCTGACGGTTTCGCCGCTGGGCCTGGGCACGGTCAAACTGGGCCGCGACCAGGGGGTGAAATACCCCAACGGTTTCAGCATCCCCGATGACGCCGCTGCCCGCGCCCTGCTCCACCAGGCCCGCGACCTCGGCATCAACCTGCTCGACACCGCGCCGGCCTACGGCATCAGCGAGGAACGCCTCGGCCCGTTGCTGCGCGGCCAGCGCCAGGACTGGGTGATTGTCAGCAAGGTCGGCGAAGAGTTCGTCAACGGTGCCTCGCTCTTCGACTTCTCGCCGGCCCATACCCGCTTGTCGGTAGAACGCAGCCTCAAGCGCCTGGAAACCGAGCATATCGAACTGCTGCTGGTGCATTCCGACGGCAACGACCTGGCCATCCTCCACGACAGCGGCATCTACGCCACCCTCGCCGAGCTCAAGCGCGAAGGCAAGATCGGCGCCTTCGGCCTCTCCGGCAAGACCGTCGCCGGCGGCCTGCTGGCCCTGGAGCAAGGCGACTGCGCCATGGTCACCTACAACCTCAACGAGCAGACAGAAAAGCCGGTGCTGGATTACGCCGCCGAGCACGGCAAGGCGATCCTGATTAAAAAGGCCCTGGCCAGCGGCCACGCCTGCCTGGCAGCGGGCGTCGACCCGGTACGCGCCAGCTTCGAGCTGCTGTTCAGCCATCCGGGGGTCAACAGCGCGATTGTCGGCACCATCAATCCTGTGCACCTCGCCCATAACGTGGCGACGGCGGCCAAGGTGATTCACAGGCTGAAGTAAGCAGTGCCAGGCGCGACCGTCGGTCGCAGTACTGGTCGCTCAGCAAGTCGCTAGAATCGGACCTGTTCGTCGGCCAGCAGCCCCGTGAAGCACCCAGCCTGCTAGCCTGACTCATCCGTTCCCCGCGCGCCGTATCTGGAGTCGCCCATGCCGCAGACCCTCGCCCGCAAGGACCCCGAAAGTTTCAAAACCCTGGCCCTGCATGTGGAAGCCAGCGCCCATCAGCTCAGCTACCAAGGTATCGGCCTGCCGCTGAGCTTCAGCCAGATGCAGGCCCGCCGTCGGCCACTGCAGATTGCCGACAGCCAACACTTTGCCGTGGAGCTGGCCAACCTCGGTGTGTCGGTGCGCCTGACCCTGCAACTGGAGGGCAAAGATTACTGGGTGGTGGTGCGCCAGCAACGCGAAGACCGTGGCGACACCGTACTCAAGCTGATTTCCGGTTACGTACCGGCCCACGAGCTGAACCTGCCGCTGCTCACCGCGCTGCAAGAAGTTGCCGAGGAGTGCCTGGTGGAAAGCGAATCCGGCTGGCTCGGTGGCCGCTTCGCCCAGACCTGGCTGCCAACGCCCTACGCCGACTGCCTGGACTACGAAGACGTGCTGCACTTTGGCCTGCAGGCGCAGATCGGCTCGACCCATCCGGTGTTTCGCGACAGCCTGCCCCTGCTGGAACGACCGCTGGCCTACGTGCACCTGCCGACGGCTTCGCTGCAACTGGTCTACAACCTGCGCCTGGAGCTGCCGAGCCAGGCCCGTGACCTCAGCCTGTTTCACGCCGATGAACAACTGGAAGGCTGCGACCTGATCACCCGCCTGGCACGCGAGCAACCCGACCTGCACCTGATCGCCCTGCGCAACGGCCGCGCCAGCGGCGAGCTGTTCACCCTGCAGCAAGGCCAATTGCAGGCGAGCAAAACCGACAACCTGTGGTTGTCCGAAGGCTTCGCCGAGCGCGACGGCTGGCTGGTGCGTGATGAGCGCATCAGCTGGACCGATTGGCTGAAACGCCAAGCCGCCTAAAAACAGAAAGCCCCGGATAACCGAGGCTTTCTGTTTTTAGCACCTGCGCTATTTCAGCTCGCTGGAACTCTTACCCAGCAAGCGCCGCGCAACAATCAGCAACTGGATCTGCTGGGTGCCCTCGAAAATGTCGAGAATCTTCGAATCACGCGCCCACTTCTCCAACAACTCATCTTCGCCATAGCCCAGTGCCCCGGCCAGCTCCACGCATTTGAGCGTCACCTCGTTGGCCACCCGCCCGGCCTTGGCCTTGGCAATCGAGGCCTCCTTGGAGTTGGGCAATTTGTTGTCGGCCATCCACGCCGCCTTCAGGGTCAGCAGGCGCGCGGCCTCCCATTCGGCTTCCAGGCGATACAGGGTCGCCTCGGCGTGACTAACGCTCAACAGCGGTTTGGCATAATCCAGCTTGCAGGCTTTCTTCAGCAACTCACGGGTGCGATCCAACGCCGCCTTGGCCACGCCAATGGCCATGCCGGCCACCAACGGCCGGGTGTTGTCGAAAGTCTCCATGACCCCGGCAAAACCCTTCTGCACGTCGATTTCCGGGTTGCCCAACAAGTTGGCGGCCGGCACCCGGCAATCGACAAAGCTGATCGCCGCCGTGTCGGAGGCCTTGATACCGAGCTTCTTCTCCAGCCGCGCCACACTCATGCCCGGCGTGCCGTGCTCGACCACGAATGACTTGATCGCCGCACGCCCCAAGCCCTTGTCCAGCGTGGCCCAGACCACCACCGAGTCGGCGCGCGCGCCTGAGGTGACATAGATTTTCTCGCCATTGAGGATGTAGTGTTCGCCGTCCTTGGTCGCGGTAGTGCGGATCGCCGCCGAGTCCGAACCACAGCCGGGCTCGGTGATGGCCATCGCCGCCCAACTGCCCTTGAAGCGCTGTAATTGTTCTTCATTAGCCACTGCGGCAATTGCCGCATTACCCAGCCCCTGACGCGGCATGGCCAGCAACAGACCAACATCGCCCCAGCACAGCTCAATCACCCCGAGCAGGGCCGACAAATTACCGCCATTTTTGTTGCCCACAGCCTGTTCGGCCGCAGCACCGCGCTTGCTCGCCGAGGTCGCGCCAATCGCATCTGGTGAGCCAGCGTTCATCCCATCCAGCAACGCCGCAAGCAGGTCGAGTTCCTGTGGGTAGGCGTGCTCAGCCTTGTCGTATTTACGCGAGATCGGCCGGAAATAATTGGCCGCCACCTGATGGGCCTGGGTCACCAGACCACGGAATTTCTTTGGAGTTTCCAGATTCATCAGTCTCGCCCCTTATAACTGCAAGCCGCCGGCCATGATCGCCACACCGCGCAAATCGCGGTACCAGCGCTCAACCGGATGTTCTTTGGTAAAGCCGTGACCGCCGAGCAACTGCACGGCGTCGGTGCCGATCTGCATGGCCTTCTCGGCGCAGAGCAGACGCGCTAGATAGGCTTCGCGCTGGAACGGCAAACCTTGCTCGGCCCGCGCGCAGGCACGCCAGACCAGCAGACGCATGGCATCCAGTTCGACAGCGATGTCGGCGACGATAAAGGCCACGCCCTGGCGATGACTGATCGGCTCACCGAAGGCCAAGCGCTCATTGCAGTAGGGGATCACGTAGTCCAGCGCTGCCTGCGCCGTGCCCACCGCCAGCGCACACCAAGCCAGACCCGCGTGATCAAGGAAGCTTTGATAATTGAAGTGCTCAGCAGCCAGGCGATTCTCCGCCGGCACCTTGACCCCCTTGAGCAGGATGCGCGCCGTACCACCGGCTTTCAGGCCCATGCCCGGCTCTGCGCGGCGCTCGACGCCAGCACTCGCGGCATCCAACAGAAACAGCGCGGGACCCTGGCTGGTCTGCGCCGCCACGATCAGCTGACTGGCCTCCAGGCCGCGCAGGATCAGGCACTTTTCGCCATTCAGCACATAGTGGGAGCCCTTGCGTTTGGCCTTAGTGCGCAGTTGCTGCGGGTCAAACAACGGCGTCGGCTCACTCACCGCAATCGCCGTCAAAGGTGCAGCCTGCTCGCCGACAAAGGCCGGCAACCAGCGCGCCTGCTGCTCGGCGCTGGCCCAGCGACGGATGCAGTTGGCCGCCGACAACGGCACCAGCAAGGCCGCCGCCAGGGACAAATCGCCCTTGCCCAGCGCCTCAGCAATCAAGGCATTGGTCAAGGTGGTGCGCTCACCAGCCATGCCGCCGTGCTGTTCACTGACACCATAAAAGGTCAGCCCCAGAGCCTGGGCCTGATTGAGCAGCTCAGCCGGCACCAGCGCCGCTGCATCGGCATCGTGGGCCGCTGGGCGTAGTACTTCACTGGCGAAACCGTCGAGCATTTCCACCAGCATCTGCTGCTCGTCCGACAACGTCAGGTCAAACAGCGCATCCGGGTCGAGTGGCCGTGGGCCACGGGCGGTTTTTGCCGCGCGCTCGGCGGCCAGGCGGAAGCTGGCACGGCTGCCGCGATAGATCAGCTTTTCGAAGGGTTTGCGCAGTTTCAGCCGGTCCGGCCAATGGGCCTGGGCCAGCCGATTGAGCGCGCTCAGGGCCTGGCCTTGTACGTCGAATTTCATGGGCAGCAGCTCAACGAGGTGGAGGTGCTGCGATCATGCACCGCCCTCCCCGACCCGCCTATGACCGTCTAGCCGCCCCGTCACGGCAGGTCAGCCAGTCACTGACCGCGACTTACGGACGCTGGCGAATCTTGTCGACAATCGCCGTGGTCGAGCTGTTTTCCACCAGCCCCAGCACGCGTACTTCGCCGCCGTAGCTGCGCACGATATCGCCGCCGACTACGCCCTCGATGCCGTAGTCACCGCCCTTGACCAGCACATCAGGCTTTACCGCACGAATCAGGTTTTCCGGGGTGTCTTCACTGAAGCTGACGACCCAATCCACCGCGCCGAGGCCCGCCAGTACCGCCATGCGCCGGTCGACCGAGTTGATCGGCCGGCCAGGGCCTTTCAGGCGGCTGACCGAGGCGTCGTCATTAACTGCCAGCACCAGGCGATCGCCTTGGGCGCGGGCCTGCTCCAAGTAGGTCACATGGCCGGCGTGCAGGATGTCGAAGCAACCATTGGTGAAAACGATTTTCTCGCCATGGGCGCGGGCGTCCTCGATGCTGCACAGCAGTTGATCGAGGCTCAGCACCCCACGTTCGGAGCCGGTATCACGCTGAATCGCGCGGCGCAGTTCCGGCGCACTGATGGCCGCGGTACCCAGCTTGCCGACCACTATGCCGGCGGCCAGGTTGGCCAGGGCCACGGCGTGGGGCAGTTCTTCACCGGCAGCCAGGCTGGCGGCCAGGGTGGAGATAACCGTATCGCCGGCACCGGTGACATCGAACACTTCGCGGGCGCGAGCCGGCAAGTGCAGAGCCGGATGTTCGGGGCGCAACAGGGTCATGCCATGTTCGCCACGGGTCACCAGCAAGGCGCCCAGCTCCAGCTCACGCATCAGCTTGGCGCCCTTGGCCACCAACTCGGCTTCGTCAGCGCAGGCACCGACCACCACTTCAAACTCATGCAGGTTCGGAGTGATCAGACTGGCGCCGCGGTAGATGGAAAAGTCCTTGCCCTTGGGGTCGGCCAACACCGGAATGCCGCGCGCCCGCGCCGCCTGCAGCAGCACCTGATGGTTCTGCAGGGCGCCTTTGCCGTAGTCCGACAGCACCAGCACCTTGACGCCATCGAGCAACGCTTCGACTTCGACCGCAAGCGCCGCCGCGTCAGTGTTGAACGGCTCTTCGAAGTCCATGCGCAGCAATTGCTGGTGACGGCTCATGACCCGCAACTTGACGATGGTTGGCTGGTTAGCGATGCGCTGAAACGAGGTTTTCACCCCCACAGCAGCCAGGCTATTGCTCAGGCTGTCGGCCGCCTCATCGGCGCCGGTCACGCCCACCAACAGCGCCGGCGCACCGAGGGCAGCGATGTTCAGCGCGACGTTAGCCGCGCCGCCCGGACGGTCTTCAATCTGCTCGACCTTGACCACCGGCACCGGCGCCTCCGGGGAAATCCGCGAAGTGCCGCCATGCCAGTAGCGGTCGAGCATCACATCACCGACCACCAATACGGCGGCCTGGTCGAAACGGGGCATGGACAACTTCATGAAGACTCCGGTGCAGGGCGAGTGTGCTGCGCTAAAAATGCGGCGAATCATAACATGGCCGCCTGATCGGGTATTTCCAGCCAGGACCGAGACCTACAAGTGGCGCACCCAGAACAACTCATGTCGGCGCACGGCCTTGCGGAAAAACTCATCTTCACCGGTGGCGGGCCAGCGGCGTCCGGCCAGGACGCATTGAATCAGCCGGCGCAAACGCTTTTTCAGCGGCAGACGGCCCTGCAAATCATGCTGCATGGCCAGCGCCATGGCCTTGTCCAGTTGCTGCGCCGGGCTCAGCGACAAGCTCCACAATCCATCGGCAGGCAAGGCCGTGAGCGCTGGCGGCAGGGCGATGCCATTGCCGGCCGGGCCCATGGGCCAGCGGTCGTTGTCGTGCAGGTGGTTGGCATACAGCAGCAAGGTCTTGGGTTGCCAGCTACTGGCCTGGATCGCCGCCAGCAGGGCCTGGGTGGCGGCGACGTGATCACTGTGGGGGTCGAGTTCAGGGTGCGGGGTGACCACCACGTCTGGGCGGAAATGCTCCAGCAGGGACACCAAATCAGCCTGCAGATTATGCCCCGTCGGCTGGCCATCAGCGTCCGCAGGCAGGCGCAGCGGGTTGTGCTGGCGCACGCTGCGGATATCACTTTCGCCTGACTCACGAGACGCCAACACCTGTGCCGGCGCCGCCAGCATGGCCGGCAGTTGCAAGCAGTAATAGCCCAGCTGTACGCAGCGCTGCTGGGCCACGCCGCCCCAGAGCGGTACGGCCAGGCTGTCCCAGGCGCGCAGGCGGCCTTTCAGTTGCGCCGCCGCAGCCTTGTCCAACCCCAGATGCTGATAGGCCTCAGCCTCAATCTCGCCCTGGGTCAGGGTGACGATGCTGACTTGCGCGGCCTGGCTGTACAGGCCAAAGGCGGCCAGCTCGGCATCATCGGCATGGGGCGCGATGATCAGCAGCGATTGCTGGCGATAGTCGGGAGAGCTGCAGACATGCAGGGTGGCGCTGGCAGCCAGCCGACAGAAACGCCCGCGCAGCCGCAATTGACCGGCCTGCAACTCCGCGAGGTGGTCGGAAAGATTGAGGTAGCGCTCGCCACACACGCCGCGCTCGAAGTCCTGCCGGTCATCGCCCAGCAACACATAGGGGTCGAGCCAACGGCCCAGCCAGGTGCTGCGCACCTGCAATTGCAGGATCAGGGTATCGCCGGCCGGCAGTTCATCGGCCAGCTGCAGACGGCCCGCGCTCAGCGTCGCAGCCACGCGCGGCGTGCCAGCAGGAAAGGCGTATTGATAATCCTCGTCCGGGGCATAGAACAAATGATCGGCAAACCAGGCCTCGTGGCCGATCCAGCCCAACAGCACGGCCAGCGGCAGCAACCACCAGGCCACGCTAAGTGCTAGGGCCAACAGACCCAGCAACGCCAGAGCCAGGGCAATACGCTTGTTGCGCCGATGCCGTTTCAGCAACTGCTGCTTGCGCGCACTCATCGCATCACACCTGATAGACCGGCTGGCGGTTGCACCAGCGGTCTTTGTATTCACGGTCAGCGCGACCGAAGGAGTAGCGCAACGGCTTGCCCAGCGCCCGCGCCTCGTTCCAGGCGTTTTGCGTGTTGACGAAACTGAGCACGCTGCCGGGGCTGAATTCGCGGTTCTGCGGGTCGACGCCGCCGTTAATGTATTCCAGGCTGACCCATTGCGGCGCCTCGACGCGGTACAGCACCTGAATCGCCACCGGCTCATCATTCAGGTAGATCAGCGAACCGGTCATAAACTCACGCATCAGGCTGAACACTTCCGCCAGATGCGCCTTGCCGGTGGCCTCGAAACCCCAACGGCGCTGGAACAGCTCGGCATAAATCACCGCCTGTTCGGCAGCGCTCAGCTCCAGCATTGGCCGAATAACGCCGCCCGCCTCTTCCAGCAGGCGCTGTTCGCGGCGCTGGTTGTAGCGAAATTTCTTGCTGTATTCCTCAGGCTCACGGGCCAGCGCCAGACCTTCCGGCTGTTCGCGCAGGGTGCTGAATTGCTCGGCATTGAGCACCGATACATAGCGTGCCTGATGGCGTAACGACGCCCGTGCAGAGGGTGCTGCCGGCAAGATGATTTCTGCGTTACCCAGATCGAACAGGCCGCGCCGACCGTGCCGCTTGAGCACATCCTTGGACAGCGCCAGATGGTGTCCCCAGGCCGGCAAGGCTGCCTGCAACTCGCCATGTTCAAGCCAGCCGAGGTAGCGCACCGGGATGCCGGCCAGACCCGCCAGACGCTCGACAACATGCGGATGAGTTGCCACGCTGCCGCCGAAACGCTGCCAGGCCGCGCTGTAGACCGCCGCATCTATCGGCGTCCAGCCACGCTCACGCCAGGCGCGCAGACGATTGAGAATCAAGCCGGCAACTCGACAGTCGGCTCCTCGCCACCCTCTTCAAACTGGCGGGCGTGCAAGCGGGTGTAATAACCGTTTTGCGCCAGCAGCTCGGCGTGATTGCCGCGCTCGACGATGCGGCCCTGATCCATCACCAGAATCAGGTCGGCCTTCTCGATGGTGCTCAGGCGGTGAGCGATCACCAGCGTGGTGCGGCCCTGCATCACTTTGTCCAGCGCGCCCTGGATATGCCGCTCGGACTCGGTGTCGAGGGCCGAGGTGGCCTCGTCGAGGATCAACACTGGCGCGTTTTTCAACAGCGCGCGGGCAATCGCCAGACGCTGGCGTTGGCCGCCGGACAACAACACACCGTTCTCGCCCACCAACGTCTCGTAGGCCTGCGGCATCTTCTCGATAAATTCGTCGGCATAAGCAGCAGCAGCAGCCTGCTGGATATCCGCCAGCGGCGCGCCGGCCAGGTCGCCATAAGCAATATTGTTGGCCACGGTGTCGTTGAACAAGGTGACCTGCTGAGTCACCAGGGCAATGTGCCGGCGCAGGTTGCGCAGGGTGTAGTCCTCGACATCTACACCATCCAGCAGGATCTGCCCTTGCTCATGGTGATAGAAACGCGGCACCAAACTGGCCAGGGTCGACTTGCCGCTGCCGGAGCGACCAACCAGAGCCACCATCTGCCCAGGCTCGGCAACAAAGCTGATGTCGTGCAGTACCGGCTTGTCGGTGCCGGGGTATTGAAAACTCAGGTTACTGACTTCCAGGCGACCACTGACCCGCTCGCAGGCATGGGTGCCGGCATCGACTTCAGGAGTCTGATCCAGCTGTTCAAAAATACTGTCCGAGGCCGCCAGGCCTTTTTGCACGGTGGAACTGACTTCAGACAGCTGACGAATCGACTTGGGCAACAAGCCAGCGGCCGTGATGTAAGCCACCAATTCGCCCACTGAAGAGTCGCCGCGCAGGTACAGCACCAGAAACATCAGCACCGCCATCGCGGAATAAATCACCAACTGCAAGGTAGGCGTGTAGATCGCCTGAGTGCGGGTCATCTTCAGGCTGCGATTCATGTTGTCTGCGCTGGCCTTGTGAAACCGATCCACCTCGTACTCTTCGCCGCCGAAGCTGCGCACCACTCGATAGCCCTGAATGGTTTCCGAGGCCACGTGGGTCACATCACCCATGGCCACCTGGATCTGCTTGCTCTGCTTGCGAAATTTCTTGCTGGCCGAGGTCACCAGCAACGCGATTAACGGCAGGATCGCCAGCAGCACCAGAGTCAGGCGCCAGTTCATCCACAACAGGTAGCAAAACAGGAAGATCACCGTCATGCCTTCGCGAATCACCACCTTGATGGCATCGGTAATGGCGCCGGTCACCATGGTCACGTTGTAGGTGATACGCGAGATCAGATGACCCGAATTATGGTTATCGAAATAGCGATTCGGCAGCGTCAGCAAGTTATCAAACAAGGCGCAACGCAAGTCATGCACCACACCGCGCGCCACCTTGGCGAGGTAGTAGTTACTGAGAAATGAACCTATGCCCTGATAGAAGGCAATGAGTACAATCAACAGCGGCACGCCGTAGATCATGGGCGCACCAAGAATCACAGCCTTTTCAGGGGCCTGCAGCCCATCCAGAAAGAGCTTGAGCATGTGCGCCAGCATCGGCTGGCTGGATGCGAACAACAAGAAACCAATGATGCTGACGGCGAAGGCGCCCAAGTAGGGCACTACGTACTTAAGCAATCGCAGATAGACTTTGAAACTGGATTGCTGCGTGGAATCGACCATTCTGCAGGGCTCTTCAAACAGGCTAGAGGAACAAGATGCGGATTGTAACAGCGCAGGAGATGCAGTGCTGGCTCGACAGCGGCAAGGTGCTTGAACAGGATGCACGAGGCCCAAAAGTGGTTGCCCTCGAGAACGGCCTGTTCCTTAAAATTTTTCATACCCGACGTCATCCGCTGCTCGCGCGCCTGAAACCTGCCGCACGGCGCTTCGCTGAAAATGCACGTTGCCTGAACAATCTCAACATTAAAACCCCGCTAATTACCGACCTCTTTTGGTTAGACAAACAGGCGGGCCTAAGTGGCTGCCTTTATCAGCCACTACCCGGAACCTCACTCGAACAGATATACATGCGCGAGCCAGAACAAATCCACGAAAGACTTTCAGCATTGGCCGCATTTATTCGAGAACTGCATAGAAAGCGCATATATTTCAGGTCGCTGCACCTTGGAAATATTTTACTACTGCCCAGCGGCGAATTTGGCCTCATCGACTTCTTAGACATGTCGCGCAAGAGAACCCCAATATCCGCCTGGCGCTCAACGCGAAACTTTGCACATCTAAAAAAATACTTATTACGAAAGAAAATCAACACCTTTCCAACTGAAAAACTTATAACCCTTTACAGAGAAATGGAATAAAAAAAATGCTCAGCGCAAGGTCGCTCGCCCCGTCAGGCTCGCAAACATTGAAATTAAAAAATCTAACGATCACCGAACATCCGCCATATACACACAAGGCAGACGAACTACTTGAGGCTGTTCTGGCTCATCTTAAAGAGCGAGAGAAATCTAATCGATCGCGATTATCCGCACCTATTTGTGCAAATGGGAAGACCTTCTTTGTAAAATCAACAAGGCTCACCAGCCTACCCTCACGTGCTCGGGCGACATTCAATCTGAAACGCCAGAATGGCTTATATGATTGGCCCATTGCGGAACTGCACAACAACATAATAATAAACAAAATAACTGACCAAGCACCCGCCTTGATTGGGCATGCTATTCGCACAGGCCGGACGGGCTTAAGCAAAGACGTGGTCCTTATCTTTGAGTGTCTTGACAAACACATTGACGGACTGCTTTGGATCAAAAAAAACCCAAGCAGAATCAATGAGTTTGTCGATTCAATGCTTGAGCTAATCATCTTACTGAATAATCAGGGGATCGTTCATCTGGACTTGTGGGCGCGCAACGTCATGCTACCAGAGGATTCGATATCACCCATCAAGCTAATCGACTTAGAAAATTGTCCGATAGGCCATACACGTTATCCATCTGAAACACTCGGCTTTCAATTCGGCTTTTTATTTCATCACACATTGAAAAAATACATCGACGAGAAAAACTACGACTCCATTATCGAAAATAAAATCTCAGCTCTCAACTGGTTAAACCTCGAAAAGTTTTCGCAAAAGTATGAGCATTTTAAGCATGCACATGCCTGCCGAAAGAAGCGGCAACTAATCACCCAGAAGGGTAACTTTTAAGACCATCACAACAACTCAACGCCTGAACTTAATAACACCAAGATAAAAACATAAATACGCACATGCTTCTACGTGCCCCGGAATCTTTCTTAGCCATCGCCAAATACGACTAACGTAGCTTTTTCCTGCGCGCACACGCCAACTGCCTGCATATAAATGCCTGGCAATGCGACGCACAGCCGTGTTGTCAGACGCTTTATTGGCCTGCGCAAAAACCCCAACCGACTCAACACGCAGAGAATCAATGACTTCCCCGTGCAAGCCGCTAAAGCCATTAGTCAACAATAAGCGACTTACCTCATTCACATTTACCAGCGCCGACAACATACGCTCATCAAAAGACGTTTTATCGTAATAATTTAGCATTTGCATAGGCAGCCAATGACCCGCCACAGCCCCAATTACCGAGGTACCAAATCGTTTGCGATCCTCCAAGCCGATAAAAAAATCACTATCGCGCAAGTGTTCGAAATCAGCATTCATTTCTACATCGACATCAAGGTAGATGCCGCCAAGCGCATACAATACATACATGCGAACATAATCTGAGACGAACGCATAACAACCTGACGAATGTGCTGCAGCAGTAAATGGGTGGCTCTGAACATCAAAATTCTGCTCATCCCAACGCACAATTTCATAGCCTGGTAAATAATACGCCCAAGAAGCAAGGCAACGCTTTGCCTGCAAAGGGAGCGGCCGCCCACCGAACCAGCAGTAATGAATTCTTTGCACAATCATAAATTGTTATCCGCAACACGGAAAAAGCTGAACGGATCGCCAACCAAGGCACCGCGCTCCTTAAGTCCAAGATCGTGACGCAGGAGATTTAATCGCTCATAAAGCAAATCCGTACGCTCCTTAATAACCCGATCGGCACTCAACTGTCCGTCAGACTGCGACAGTTTGACTAGCGCGGAGACCAACAGTGCCTTGGCTGCCCCCAGAGGCCAGCCTACGGGAGTGACACGAGCCCACTTAGCCTTACCTAAACCAGCCCTGCTGGCTTCGGCCTTCAAGCGAGTGCTCGCATGGTGAAAAAATGAGCGCCCACGCGCACTGCAAGCCGGATCATAAAATCCAGAAAACTCCGTTATAGACAGTGAAAGAGCAAACATCTCACTCCAATCACTCCATTTATCTGCATTAAATTGACGCCCAAAACTAAATGCCGACCACGGAACTCTCAATATGTCCGCAAGAATAGCGCCATGCATAGCCTCGGAAAGAACTAAATCCGCGCCACTCAACGCCCTCAAAAACTCATTTGCGGGTAACAACGGAGAAACAAAAATAAGGCCTGCATCGCGACAAAGCGCAGCCCAATCAACAAAGCCCAAGGAGCGGTGATGAGGAACCACGACAACCCTTCTCCTTGAACTAGAGCTACGCGACCAATCTAAAGAAGATAACAAGTAGGCCGCATCTGCCACAGCTAAGTTGTCAGGTAGGCCTAAGTATCTTGCGGTTCGAACACCGCGAACCGCATAAAACTTCCAGCGATCATCTAGAGATGGTATTGGCCCATAACCTGCGCCCGTCCCCATCACCAAGATGCGCTTGGCCGAGCTTAAGCGGCGGCTAAACGCTTCATTAAGCAGGGTGCCGACACCAAGCAAGGCAATATCTTCATCAAAAACATCCCCAAGCAAATGCGGCCACAACCACGCATTTAACTCATCACCGACATTTTGACTGCCAACCGGATAATGAACCTGCATAATTATACCCACAGCAGAGAGAGGAATTGGAAATCTACTTACTCGGAAACACCCGAAACTTCTCGCTTATTCGCCAACAACGAAAGACACAAAAACAAGGGTAGCCACACGGTAAACCACTCTTCTCGCGGCTTTATCCAGGGACCTATGCCATCCGTCAGCAGTGCAACAGCGCCAAAGCAAAATAACGCGACAAGCATGCGCCCCAGCACTGAGGCACGACGCTGATAAGCCTGCACCAACACATAACCTTGCAATAAACACCATAAAAACAAGCCAACAACACCCAATTGGATCAAGACATGCATGTATATATTGTGTGCATGTTCAAGAGAATATCGACCACCCGCCACAGACAAAACATATTCAGCGCCCACGCCTATCCCAAGCCAGGGAGAACGTAAAAACTTCTCATACCCTGCAGCCAGCAACTCCGGGCGATACGAAAATCCTCCGCGTAAAAAATAATCTGGAAACAACCAAATCAACAGCAACGCACTAAAAAAACCCATCAACAAAAAATATACTTTCCGCCTAGAGGGTACAGGTATAAATACTATATAAAATACCAGCGCACACATTGCCGCAATAATCGGCCCCTTGCTTCTCGAGAGGATCAGAAAAGCCAGAAAACCTAGGCAAGCCAATCCCCAAGCCAAACGCTGAAAAACCTCAGGTAAAAATCTACGCAACGAAAACAATAAGATTCCAAGCGCGCCCATTACATGGGAGGCCATTATTGTGTGATTTAAGTGTCCAGTGGCAATCACCCGATCTTCGAATGGGTGCGCATCTAAGATATAAAATCTTGTAATTGCAAACCAGGCAGCAAATCCACCCAGGAGTGCCCCGACAGCTATGCACCGCCAAAACATACGCGCATTAATTGTAGCAATTGCAACAAACGCATTTGCGGACAAAAGAACATACAGGAAAACCTTTAACCGCTTAGTCTCGCCACCCCAAGCAACAGAAAGCGCACCCCAGGCAACTGCAAACAGCAACAAGAAAAATAATGGCCTGTCCCAGCTCCGACGAACATCCGGAACTAAAAAAAGCGCCAGAACACCAGGCAGCCAAAAGAACAAAATAATGCCCTGATGATAAAACTTACTACTGGAAAAAAATTGCATTCCAAGCAGAAACCAAAGAACCCCTAAGAGCAGCGTACAAGCTATAACGTCTTGTCGCCTCACAGAATCCAAAAGTCCGTGATTACTCATCACGCCTTACCACCGTAACGAAGATTTGCGATCAACCGCTGCAACCACTGGCGAGTTCTGAATTTCGGCTTACGAAACACTTGTTCAATGTCACTCATATCCATCAACTGTTGACGAACCAACACGGGGCGCACCATAAAAGCATTCACCTGCGACAGTAATTCCTCCGAGTAATACCAATCAATTGGCAAACCACTTCGCTCTGCCTGCTCCAAAATATGATCATAAATCGACGACTTGACAACATATGCATGAGCCAGGCGCACCCTGGCCACCGACGATAAGTTACTAGTAACCCTCTTGATCCTCCCGCCTTTTTTAAGCGTGCCGCCAAGATAAAGCATGTCCCAATTTAGCCCTTGCAACTGCTCCTGGACTCGAGCAAGAACTGCAGGGGTATACAGCTCAAATTCACAATCGTCCTCAAGGATTAGAACCTCTGGCCAGCCAAGCGACTTGGCCTTGGCAATGACCGCTAGATGACTACGCATGCAGGCCCAGGTGGCACCAAGCTTATGCTCGAACCGCGCGCTATCACCATCAACGCGAAGAAGAAATGCCCTCAACTTATCAGAGGGCCGATCAACAACTAGATCATCTACAGACACCGCGGGAACGCGCTCGACACTAACGCCCATAGCATCCAATCGCGCGTTCATGCTCTGCCAGCGATCAGGCCTCGAGTTTAAATTTATTACACACGCGTGACTAAATGGCCAAAGCATATTATTCATCTAGAGTAAGAGACAGAAGACAGAAGAATTCAGAATTCATTCATACCGTACCAGATAATATCTTGAACTCAACAACATCGCCACACAGCAAGGACTGCAGACATTCAATATTCCTATCCAACCCCCGCACGCCATTTGCCAAATGATATTCGGAAAAGCGCTCCGAGGCCTCAAGAGCAGCTGCAAGCCCTCCGGACAATCGATCAACTGCCTGACTCAGACGAATGCCACTGTCTACTTCGCCGCCAAAGTAATGCGATTGATTAAGCATATCTACATCATCACTCAGATTCACATAAATAATCGGACGCTGCGCCAAGGCGGCCTCAACCACCGCATTCGACATAATGCTTATCACCAAATTTGTCTGCGCAAGCGCATCTGCCAATCCGCATGTAACAGGTAAAACGCTCACATTCTTTAAGGTTTTGGCTGCCTCATGCCAGAAAATGGCCTTACTTCGTGGGTGCGCCTTGAATAAAACCGAATAGCTCTCATTCTCCGCGACCCAGTCGCGAATAAGTGCATAGGTTCGCTGATAGCCAGGTTCTTTCTCCTTATCTGGACCAACCCCAAGAACGAGCATAACCCTTCCCGACCGAGGTGTCGGAACCGAAAAGGTTTGATCAACCATATGCGAGCCCAGCAATACCGCTTTAGAATTTCCAAATCTCAATGCACGAGCCTGCAAAGCATCCAGCGAACTCTGACCAAATAAAAAGTAGTAGTCATAATCATTCATGCTCAAGCGCTGTGAATGCTCCACGGTAGTCGCATGAGCCAAATGTACCAGCAGGCGATCGCGGGCATTGAGAGCCAAACGCAAAAATGGCGAGTATAGACTGCCATTTCGGTCATTCAGCAGGATGCGCGGCTGATAGCGCTCGACTAACCACTCAGCGTAGGCAGCGTAACCAAAGTAACGCAACGGAACCTTCTGCACTGGAGGTTTGAGTAGGCGCTGAGCAAGAATCGTTCGAGGCTCTTGCAGTGCGCTTTCTATCAATGCATGGCGCTTAGACAGGCCATCAATCAATAATTTCTTACGCTGAAGCTTTATAACCTTCGGCGCGGACTGCAACAACAAAATATCACATTGCTCAATTGCAATTGCACGTGCCAATCGACTTCGAGCTCGCAGACCAAAGAGCAAATCAATTATGGCCTCACGCACAAATCGCAACGAACTGCCCAGCAAACCATGTCGCTCACGCAACAACAGCCATCGGTAACGATCCAACTCTCGAGACTTCAACAACCAGTCGAGCCCATCTGGATTTATCATTTCCCACCCCAGAAATGAAACCCGGCCTCATCAATGCGCCAATTATGGCTAGCCGCCAAAGAGCGTAATTCCGCCTCAGTCGAAGTCTGCGACCGTGCCCAGCAGCGTTTCCAGGCATAGAAATGAAAATACGGAAATTTGCGCAACCCATCAGATGAAGTATAAAGATTGCCATCTTGCCAATGCCAATGACTCGGAAAATTCATACTCCCATCAGTCCAAGCCCTAGAGGCATTCGGCGTGCTGTAAACTTCCTCAAACTGTGCGCGCCTGCGTAAAGGATTGAACAACCCCAAAAAATTAAATAATGGCAGAGGAAAATTTTTACGCCATAAAAATAAACGTGTAAATGCCCCTTCATCAAGAGCGTGATTCCTTGCATCTTGAACCCGAACTTGATATTTCGGAATACGCATGAACAACTCAGTCCACTTTCGTTCGTTACGCATAACACATAAATGGCCCGCAACTCGACGTTCATGCGTCGAAAAAAAATCATACCTGGCGAGCTTTTCCTCTGTGAAATAGCTGCGCAAGTCACCATAAATCAAATCCAGGTCACTGAACCCCCAGTAATCATAACCTGCTACATCGTTCGCATGGATGAAGCCGAGTGCAGGCTTGAGATCACACAATTTATAGGCTCGCTCAGGCGCAAAAGAAAATCCCAGCCGCGAGGAAATAAACGCACAATAATCACTGAAACTTATTCTTCTGTGCATCACATTTTGCGGAAGGCCCGTCAACTCGGCACAATCCCCCAGCAATAACCAATTAATATCCTTATTCCAACGACAGCTCTCAATAAAAAACGGCATCCAAAACGGCCATTGCCCAAAGTAAGGAATAATAAAAATAATGCTGGATTTCTGCTGCACAACTACACTCCCTCGAAAAATCTCCAAAATAACGACTTTACGGATGCATCGGAAAACTTATCACGCAACTTACGATTACAGATACTCTGCGTTTCTTGTCGAAGACCTTCATCGTATCGGTCCATCGTCAAAAGTACCGATGACAACGCACTCGCATCGCCAAAGGCAAACAACCGCCCCACGCCCTCAACCACCTCCCGCCCGCCACCACAATCGCTGCAAATCACCGGCACTCCGGCGGCCATGGCTTCCAGCAGCACCATGCCGAAGGGCTCGTGGTCGGAGGTCAGGGCAAACACGTCGAAGGCCTTGAAGTAGCGTCGTCCCTGGGCCACCTGACCGAGGAAGCGGACTGAAGCGCTCACTCCAAGCTCGGCGGCCAGGGCCTTGAGCGAGGACTCCAAGCGACCGCTGCCCATGATCGCCAGCAGGCTGCCCGCAGGCAGTTGCGGCAGGGCCTGGGCGAAGCCGCGGATCAGCGTCGCCTGGTCTTTATCCGGGTGCAGGCGGCCGACGTTGCCGACCACCCAGGCGTCCAGCGGCAAGCCGAGATGGGCGCGGGCGTCGTCACGGCAAACCTGCTCGGCTTGCACGGCGGCGATATCGATGCGGTTGTACAGGGTCTCGATGCGCTCGGCCGGCCAGCTGGGCAGGCAGGCGCGAATTTCGTCGCGCACGGCATTGGACACCCCGAGCAGCGCCAAGCGCTTACGGAAGCAGTTGGCAAACAGCTTGCGGCTAAGGCGCTGGTAGTCGCCAAACCCGTGGTGCACGCCGATCACCGGCAAGTCAGTGCCGAGTAAGGCGACATAAATCGGCTTGAAGCGATGAGCAATGCAGAACTGGAAGTTGCGCCCTGCCACCAACCGCTTGATATCGCGGATGGCTTTGAGTTTGAGGCCCCGTACATCGCGCGAACGGTAGTCGAGAAACACCACCTCATCAGAGGCCGAGCCACGCTCGACCTCGACGCTCGGCGCGCCGGTTAGGTAAACCGTGGTGACCTTGTACGGCGTGCCGACGAACAGGCTGGCGTACTGACGGGCGCAATCGAGAAAGGGCCCGTCATAACCGTGGCAAAACTGCAGAACCCGCAGTTCAGTTGGCGTCGTCATAGCGCTTGAGGCCATCCTTGACCACCAGGATGTCCTGCATGATCAGGTACTCAAGGTCCGAGCCGAAGAACATGTCCAGGGCATCGGTCGGCGAGCAGATCATCGCTTCGCCACGGCGGTTCAGCGAGGTGTTCAGCGACACGCCATTGCCGGTGAGTTTCTCCAGCTCCAGCATCATGTCGTAGTAGCGCGGGTTGTATTCGCGCTTGAGCACCTGGGCGCGGGAGGTGCCGTCTTCGTGCACCACTTCGCCGACGCGCTGCTTCCACTCGTCATTCACTTCAAAGGTGAAGGTCATGAACGGGCTCGGGTGATCGATCTTGAACATCTGCGGCGCCACGGTGTCGAGCATCGACGGGCAGAAGGGCCTCCAGCGCTCGCGGAATTTGATCTGCGCGTTGATGCGGTCAGCCACACCCGGCACGCTCGGGCAACCGATGATCGAACGACCACCGAGCGCGCGCGGGCCGAACTCCATGCGGCCCTGGAACCAGGCCACCGGATTGCCATCGACCATGATCTGGGCGATGCGCTGCGGCATGTTGTCGATCTGCGTCCACTGCGGCTTGTGGGGGTGGCGGGCGCAGGCGGCGATCACATCTTCGTTGCTGTACTCAGGGCCGAGATAGACGTGTTCCATCTTCTCCACCGGCACGCCGCGCTTGTGCGAAACGTAGGCCGCCGCGCCAACAGCCGTGCCGGCATCGCCGGAAGCGGGCTGCACGAACAGCTCTTTGACTTCCGGGCGGGCGATGATCTTCTGGTTGAGTTTGACGTTCAGCGCGCAGCCGCCGGCAAACACGATCTTGCCGGTTTCCTTGAGGATGTCCCCGAGGTAGTAATCCATCATCTGCAGCGCCAACTTCTCGAACAGCGCTTGCATGCTGGCGGCGTAATGGATGTACGGATCGTCGGCGATATCGCCTTCGCGTTTCGGGCCCAGCCACTCGATCAGCTTGGGCGAGAAGTAGAAGCCCTTGCCCTTCTCTTTGTAGCGGCGCAGGCCGATGACGTTGGCGTACTCGGTGTTGATCACCAGTTCGCCGTTCTCGAAGGTGGCCAGACGGGAGAAATCGTACTTGCTGGCATCGCCATACGGCGCCATGCCCATGACCTTGAACTCGCCGTCGAGCATCTCGAAACCGAGGAACTCGGTGATCGCGCCGTACAGGCCGCCGAGGGAGTCCGGATCGAAGAATTCCTTGATCTTGTGGATCTTGCCGTTCTCGCCGTAGCCGAAGAAGGTGGTGGCGTACTCACCCTTGCCGTCGATGCCGAGGATCGCGGTTTTCTCCTTGAAGCCCGAGCAGTGATAGGCACTGGAAGCGTGAGCCAGGTGGTGCTCGACCGCTTCGATTTTGACCTTTTTCAGGTCGAAACCCAGCTGCTCCAGGCACCAGTTGATCTTGGTGCGGTAGCGCTTGTAGCGGCGGTTGCCCATCAGGATCGCATCGAGGGCGCGGTCCGGCGCGTACCAGTAACGCTTGGCGTAGTGCCAGCGGGCCTTGTCGAAGATGCTGATCGGCGCGAACGGGATCGCTACCACATCCACATCGCTCGGCTTGATCCCGGCTTGTTCCAGGCAGAACTTGGCCGACTCGTAGGGCATGCGGTGCTTGGCATGCTTGTCGCGCACGAAGCGCTCTTCTTCTGCGGCGGCAATCAGCTTGCCGTCGATGTACAGGGCCGCAGAAGGGTCATGGCTCAAGGCGCCGGACAGGCCGAGGATGGTCAATGCCACAGGTGTTAGCCTCTTTCAGGGCAGGTGCCGGGCACCTGCGGTAAGCGTTGGTCGAGCAGCTGGTAGAGAGCTGAATCAGCCGGCCAGTTGCGCAAAAATCGTGCACGGTCGCGCCCATAGGCGCGGGCAAAACTGCGGTCACTGTGGTGCTGGCGCATGGCGTCCAGATCGATCAGTGACCAGCGGCCGTTGTCCCTCTTTTCATCCCAGAGCAGGTTATAACCCTTGAGGTCGCCATGGCTGATGCGCTCGCGCAACAACGCGGCAAACAGTCCATCCAGCGCCTGCAACTCCGCTTCTGGCGGCCCTTCCAGCCCGGATGACAGATCAAGATAGGGCTGGAAGCGGGCGATTATATCGTGCCCAGGCAGATATTCGGTAATCAGCAACGCCGGGCCGCGCAACCAGCACCAGCGCCGCTCCAGCACCGCCAGTGGCTGCGGCGTGGCAATACCAAGCAGACTCAGGCGATGGCCCTCGCGCCAGCTATGCCAGGCGCGGCTCGGACGCCAAAAACGCTTGCACCAGTGGGCAACGTTTTTGATGTTGTAGCGTTTAACCAGCAGCGGCTGACCGTTGAGTTCAACCCGCGCCACGGTGGCCGCGCCGCCGCCCTTGAAGCGATGACCGCTGGCGATAAAAGCCTCCGGCGCCGCCAGCAACGGCTGCAACTCGGCCTCACGGTCACGGCGCACCACCCGCAGGCCAAAGGCACCGATCTTGGCGCTGAACAGGCTGCAATCGCGGCCGATTTTCTTCAGGTAGTCGCGCAGGCGCCAGCGCCGCACCTTGGCCACTTCCTTGAGTAACGCCTCAAGGGGCAAGCCATGGGCACTATTGGCCAGCAGGTAGTGAATCAACACTTCCTCCAGCGGCTCCTCGCCCATCGGCGGTAATTGGGCGAACAGCACGCCGAGGTTTTCCAGCACCTTGTCTTGGCTAAGCGGCTGACCGGGAACTTGCCCATGCACGCCGCCGCCATCGATCAGAAACAGCTGGCCGTCACGCTGCAGCAGGTTGTCCAAGTGCAGGTCGGCCTGCCACAGGCCGCGTCCATGCAACTGACCGATCACCCCCAGAGCGCTGGCCAGCAACGCCTGGCGCGGGGCATTCAGCTCATCGCCAACGCCCTGTTCGGCCCAGGCGGCGGCCAGGCTTTGGGCGCCGTCGAGGTAGTCGAACAACAGCCAACCGCCGCCGTCCTGCTGGCCGTCAGCCAGCAGTTGCGGGGTGTTCAGGCCTTGCTCGGCAAGCAGACGCGCACCCTGCACTTCACGCTGAAAATGCCGCGCAGCCTTACTGCCCACCAGCAACTTGGCCAGCACCACACGGCCACGCCAGGTCGCCCGACCGACATAACGCTGACCGGGCAACACCCGCAGCAGGCTGTGCAGCTCCAGACGCTCGCCATCCGCCAGTTCGATCAGCAGCGGTAACGCCGGCGCGCGCCCGGCACGGGCCAGTTCAGCGAGGTTCAACGGCGCGCCTCCTTGTTGCGCTGCCGGGCATCCAGGCGCTGGCGCCAAGCCGGCACCCCCACGCCCGAACCGACATAAGCGAGCAGCAAGGTGCTGACTTCCGCCTCACTCCACGCCCCGGCGCGGCGCAGCAGCGGCTCCAGATCCTTGATCCGGTCACGCTTGCCGAACCACAGCCCGCGAGTCTTCTCCAGATCGATCAGCTGCGCGTGAAAGCCATCGGCCTCTTCGCGCAGAAAAATATGCTTGGGATAGAAGCAGCCATGCACCTGCCGCGCCTCGTGCAGGCGCCGGGCCAGCTCGCCGCAGGCCTGCACAATGGCCAGGCGCTGGGCGACAGGATGGGATTCCCAACCCTGCAGCCAGCTGTCCAGATCACGCCAACCATCCAGGGCACGAGTCAGCAGGATCGCGCACTGCTTGCCCGCCAGCCTGCGCTGGGCAAAAAACGCCGCCTGCAGGGCCGGAATACCGAGCTGACGGTAGTGTTCGATATTGCGCAGTTCGCGGGCGAAGGTCGGCTCGCCAAACAGATGACGCAAACTGCGGGTCAGGTGATTGCTCTGTCGCTTGAGGTAATAGGCATGCTCGCCCAACTGCAGGCGTGACACCGTGCTGTAGCCACCGCGTTCGGTATTGGGCTCGTCCACCGCCTCCAACTCCAGCGCCCACAGGGCCTCGAAGCTGTCCAACTGGTGGGCGGCGAGAATCTCGCGATCCTCGGCGGCGATAAAGTCACTCATTCGCGGCCCTCGAAAAAACCGATGATCTTGCGCAGGCGCTGCTTGTCCGAGGCATTCAGGCGCTGACGGCCGCGATACTGCAGATAAAAGCGCAGGCGCTGGCTGCACGACAGGTGCTGTTTGGCCACTTTGTCCAGGCAGGCGAGGTCCTTGATGATCCGGTAGCGCAGGGCTGGCCCCCACCAAAAGCTGCCGGACGGACAGTCGATCAGAAACAGTTCCGCCGCCGGATTGACCAGCAGGTTGCGCCACTTCAGATCGTTATGGGTGAAGTGCTGGTCATGCAGGGTGCGGGTGGCCCGCGCCAATTGCTGGCTGATGCCGGCGACCCAGCGCCGGTCAGCCAGGCGCGGATCACCGCGCTGGGCCAGCACCGCCAGGTCCTCGGTGCCTTGCAGGTCACGGGTGATCAGCGCGCCGCGAACAAAGGCGCCCAGCGTGCGCTCCAGGCCATAGGCGACGATCGGCGCGGTGGCGATGCCCCACTTGGCGAAATACTTGAGGTTCTGCCATTCGGCCTTGACCCGCGGCCGCCCCAGGTAGCGGCGCAAACCCTTGCCGGCGCCCCAATAGCGTTTGACGTAATAACGCACGCCGGCGCGTTCGATGCGGATCACTTCGGACAGCGGGTCCTTGGTGATGCGCTCGCCCTGCAGGGCGAACACCGCGTCCAGGCTGCCAAAATCCGCAGCCAGCGCGGCAAAGGCCGGATCCAGGGTCCAGCCCGCCATCAGAGCGCATCCCCGTAACGCTGCTTGCGGGCGTACAACTTGGCTGCCTTGGCTTCCAGCCAGGCCAGCAGCCGCGCTTCGTCACGCAGGACCTGGCGCAGCGGCAGTTGAAAATAACCGCGCAGAAAACGCAGCTTGTCGCGCCGGGTCAGGCCGATATCCAGCGCCGAGAAATACAGCGCGGCCAGGTCCTTGTCGCGCCAGCGGCGGGTGATGCGGGCGCGGGTCTGGGCGCGGTGCAGATCGATCACCGACAG
Organism: Pseudomonas sp.; assembly: GCA_034519305.1. Lineage (GTDB taxonomy): Bacteria > Pseudomonadota > Gammaproteobacteria > Pseudomonadales > Pseudomonadaceae > Aquipseudomonas. The sequence goes on along the minus strand of JAXHOM010000017.1, from coordinate 68,678 downwards.
GCGGAAATCTTCCGCCGTCACCGGTTTATCGGTGTGCAGCAGGAAGTGGCAGATATAGCAGTCGCGGTGATTGACCCCGGCGCGGTGCATGCCGCCGACCATCTTCGCCACCTCGCTAATCAAGCGCACGCTTGAGCTTGACCGGCGGCGGCTGCTTGACCCAGTCGAGGCTGAAGTCTTCCAGGCTGATGGTCGGCGCCAGCTCTTCGGTGACGATAAACGAATGCTGCGCCGCCGGGTTGCTGCCGCGCGCGCCGAAGGCCACGGCGGTCATGGTCGCTACGCCGACCTCGGTCAGACGTTCGATCGCCAGTAATTCCTGGGTCGCACCGAGCACCGGCAGCTTGGCGGTGAGCAGGTTTTTGACGATCTCGCCCCAGCCGATGCCGCGGTGGATCTTGACGAAATAACCGCGCCCATCGACCTCGGTGCGCAGCGTGCGGCGACCTTCCAGCTCACGGTAAACCACGCCCTGCAACGCCTCGACAGCGACAAAGGGATCGCGCCCGGCCCACAGGGATTTGAACGGTTCGTTCAACAGCAGCTTCATGGACGGTCCGCCAGAATCACATCGGCCGCGTGCTGCGGCATGGAATACAGGTCCGCCGAATCAGCGAACGCCAGGCCATTACGGCCCCACTGGGCGCGGGCAGCGTCATCGGCGAGCATCGCCGCCAGCTGCTGATTCAGCTCAGCCTGGGCAAACGGCTCGCTCAACACGCGGCCACAATCGGCCTCGGCAATGTAGTGGGCATAGCCGCATACGGCGCTGACCAGCACCGGCAGCCCAGCCACCAGCGCCTCCAGCAGCACGGTGCCGGTGTTCTCGTTGTAAGCCGGGTGGATCAGCAAATCGGCCCCAAGCAGGAAGCGCGGAATATCGCTGCGACCCTTGAGAATTTGTACCTGCTCGGACAACCCCTGCGCCTTGACCTGCAACAGAAACGGCGTTGGGTCATCCTGACCGATGGCGATCAGGCGGGTGCGCCGCTTGAGTTCCCGCGGCAAGCTGGCCAACGCCTTGAGGCTGCGATCCAGGCCCTTGGTCTTGAAGCCCGAGCCGATCTGCACCAGCAGCAGCTCGTCGTCCGCCAGCTTGAACTCGCGACGGAACTCGGCACGAATCTCGGCGGCATTGGCCGGCGCGCGACGGTCCTGGGTAATCCCCGGTGGCAGCAGGTGAAAGCGCTCAGCCGGGGTGCCGTAATGTTTGACGAACAGCGGCTGCTGCACCTCGGAAATCATCAGGATTTCCGTCTTCGACTCGGGGGCAAACACCGCCCGCTCGTAGTCGGCGAAGTGTTTGTAGCGGCCCCAGCGGCGGTACAGGCTGTTGCGCAAAGTCTGCGCCTTGTCCTCAAAGCAACCGTCGGCGGCGTAGTACACATCCAGGTTCGGCATCTTGTTGAAACCGATCACCCGATCAACCGGGCGCTTGGCCAGGTCGGCCTTGATCCAGGCCGTGAGTTTCTCGTTGCGATGATGATTGAACAGCGCCTTGACCGGCACCACCACCACCTCGAAACCAGCCGGCACCTCGCCCTCCCAGATCGGCGTGTACACGCGAATGGCGTGTCCACGCTGCTGGCACTCCAGGGCGATGCGCATAAAGTCGCGCTGCAGGCCGCCGAACGGGAAGTATTTGTAGAGCACAAAGGCCAGTTGCATCAGTGGCTCTCCAGACTGGCCAAGAGACGGTCCAGCTCGGGCGCCACGCGGGCGGCATCCAGACCGTCGAAACAGGGTTGATGGCGATCACCGCCGCCGGCCAAGGGGCCCGTGGCGCACAGGTGAACCTGGCCTCGCCCGTAGGCGCCGACCTTAAGCGGCAAGGTGGGGCCGTAGAGGGAAATACTCGGCACATCCAACGCCGCCGCCAGATGGCCGAGACCGGTATCCACCGCCACACAGGCGCGAGCGCCGGCGATCACCGCCGCCACGCCGCGCAAATTCAATTTGGGCAGCACGCTGGCGTGCTGCAAACCCGCGACGATGCGCTCGGCTCGGGCCTTTTCAACCTCGCTGCCCCACGGCAGGCGCACGGCCAGGCCACGGCTGTCGAGGTGCTCGGCCAGGGCGCGCCAATCGGCCTCAGGCCAGTGCTTGCTGGCCCAGGTGGTGCCATGCAGGAACAGCACATAAGGCTCGGCCAGCGCCTCACCGGCCATGGCGCTACGGTCCAGGCCATAGTCACCAACCGACTGCGGCAACGGATAACCCAGTGCCTGGGCGAACAACTGGCGCACCCGCTCCACCGCATGCTGGCCCCAGGCAACCGCACAAGGGCGCTCATAACAGCGACTGGCCAGCGGCTCGCGCGCCGAGGCGCGATCCAGACCGGCCACGGGCGCATTAACGTAGCGTGTCAGCAGCGCGCTTTTCAGCAGGCCCTGGGCATCGATCACCAGGTCGTAGCGGCCTTCACGCAGGCGCTGCTTGAACGTCGCCCACTCACCGCTCTTCCAGGTTTGCAGCAGGTTCTTGCGCCAACGGCGCAGCGCCACGGGAATCACCTGAGCCACGGCCGGATGCCAGGTCGGAATCTCGGCAAAGCCCTCTTCCACCACCCAGTCGAACTGAATGCCGGGAATCGCCCGCGCAGCATCGGTCAGGGCCGGCAGGGTATGAATCACATCGCCGAGGGAAGAGGTCTTGATCAGCAGTACCCGCAAACTATTCGACCTCGACCGGATCAGCGACCAAGCGATCCAGCGCCTCGATCACCGGACGCGGCTTCAGCTCGCGCAGGCAGTTGTAGTGGCCGAAGCGGCAGGTGCGCTCGAAGCAGGGGCTGCAGTCGAGACCGAGACGGACGATCTCCACCTGATCGGCCAGCGGCGGGGTGAACTGTGGCGAGGTCGAACCGTACACCGCCACCAGCGGCCGATTGAGCGCCGCCGCTACGTGCATCAGCCCGGAGTCGTTGGACACCACGGCGCCCGCGCACGACAGCAAGTCGATGGCTTCGGCCAACGAGGTTGCACCGGCCAGGTTCGTGCACTCCTCGCGCAGGCCTGGGATCAAGCGCATGCGCAAGTCTTCGCCACCGGGATGGTCATTCTTCGAGCCGAACAACCAGACCTGCCAGCCGGCACGAATTTTCAGCTCGGCAACCTTGGCGTAATGCTCGGCCGGCCAGCGCTTGGCCTCACCAAACTCGGCGCCCGGACACAGCGCCAGTACCGGCCGATCCAGATCCAGGCCGAACTTGGCCAGGGTCGCGTCGCGGCTGGTCGGATCGATCTGCAGACTCGGTCGCGGATAGGGCTTAGGCAGCTCGGCGCCTGGCTCGAAGGCCAGGGCCATAAAGCGCTCGATCATCAGCGGGTAGCGGTCTTTGTCCAGGACGCGGATGTCGTTGAGCAGGCCGTAGCGCAGCTCGCCCTTCCAGCCGGTGCGCTTGGGGATGCCAGCAAAAAACGGCACCAGGGCCGATTTCAGCGAATTGGGCAGCAGAATGGCCTGATCGTACTGGCCCGCCAGGCCCTTGCCGATCCGCCGGCGGGTGGCGATTTCCAGCACGCCATGGCCGAGAGGAAAGCTCAGGGTCTGGCGCACTTCAGGCATGCGTTCAAGAATCGGGCGGCTCCACTCGGGGGCCAGCACGTCGATGGCACACCCCGGATGGCGCTGCTGCAGACACTGAAACAGTGTCTGCGCCATCACCATGTCGCCTACCCAGCTCGGACCAATGATCAGAATATTCATGCATGTTCCAGAAATGCGCAGGGAGGCGCGGAGCCTCCCTGTCTCGACCTAATGATCCTTACTTAACCAGCGTGCGCCACTCAGGGTGCGCGCTGGTCTGCCCGGTAACCAGGTCGAAGTAGGCCTTCTGCAGGATCTCGGTGACCGGACCACGGCTGCCGATGCCGATCTGCCGGCCATCGACTTCGCGAATCGGCGTCACTTCAGCGGCGGTGCCGGTGAAGAAGGCCTCGTCGGCGATATACACCTCGTCGCGAGTGATGCGCTTCTCGACCACCTGAATGCCCAGCTCGGCGGCCAGGGTCAAAATGGTGCTGCGGGTGATGCCATTCAGGCACGAGGTCACTTCCGGGGTGTACACCACGCCGTTCTTGACCAGGAAGATGTTCTCGCCCGAGCCTTCGGCCACATAGCCTTCGGTGTCCAGCAACATGGCCTCGTCGGCACCGCCAGAAACGGCTTCCTGCAGGGCCAGCATCGAGTTGATGTAGTTGCCGTTGGCCTTGGCGCGGGTCATCGAGATGTTGACGTGGTGGCGGGTAAAGGAGCTGGTGCGCACCTTAATCCCGGTCTTCAACGCCTCTTCGCCCATGTAGGCGCCCCAGTGCCAGGCGGCCACGATGACCCGAACTTTCAGGCCCGTGGCGCGCAGGCCCATGGCTTCAGATCCGTAGAACACCATCGGGCGAATGTAGGCCGATTCCAGGTTGTTCTCACGCACGGCGGCACGGGTCGCCTCGTTGAGCTCTTCCTTGGTGAACGGCATCTTCATGTTCATGATGTGCGCCGAATCGAACAGCCGATCGGTGTGCGCCTGCAGGCGGAAAATGGCCGTGCCTTCAGGGGTGTTGTAGGCGCGCACGCCTTCGAACACGCCCATGCCGTAATGCAGGGTGTGGGTCAGCACATGGGTGGTGGCATCGCGCCACGGCACCAGTTCGCCGTCATACCAAATCACGCCATCACGGTCGGCCATCGACATAGTTGCCTGCTCCTCAGTGTTTGTTTGGGGTCTGCCTGGGCTATCAGTTCAAGCCCAACGCGTGCCAGATGCGCAGCACGCCGCGCCGCTCTGGGTGAAACTGGTCGCCACTGACCACGCCTGGCTGTTTCTGCAAGGCCTGTCGGTGGGCGGCGGCGCGGTAGGCCTTGTAAGCCTCCTGCAACAGCCGGACATCGTCGCTGGACATCAGCGCTGCTTCCTCCAGACCATCCAGAATGCGGATATTGTCGGTGTAACGCAGCAACTGCGGGTGCTCGCGCGACCACGCCAGGGCCGCGTATTGCACCATAAATTCGATATCAACGATACCGCCGGCATCCTGCTTGAGGTCGAACGGTGCCGTGGCCTCGAAGGCATTGGCGGCGGTGCCGGCGGCGGTTGACGGGCTGCCGAGGTTGTCGCGCATCTTCGCGCGCATCTCGCTGACCTCGGCGCGCAAGGTGGGCAGATCACGCTCGCGACCCAGCACCTGGGCACGAATGGCCTCGAAACCGGCCCCCACCCGCGCACAGCCGACCAGCACCCGCGCCCGCACCAGAGCCTGATGCTCCCAGGTCCAGGCCTCGCCTTCTTGATAGCGGCCGAAGGCGCCCAGGGAGCTGACCAGCAGCCCCGAAGCACCGGACGGACGCAGGCGCATATCGACCTCATAGAGCTGGCCGGAGTTGGTCTGCGCGGTCAGCAGGTGAATGATGCGCTGGCCCAGGCGGGTGAAGAATTGCGCACCGTCGATGGGCTTGGCGCCGTCGGTTTCCGCCTGCGGATCGCCGTCGTGGATAAACACCAGGTCGAGGTCCGAGCCATGGCCCAGCTCGATGCCACCGACCTTGCCGTAGCCGACGATGATGAAGTCAGGATCGCACTGGCTGCCGTCGGCGCGTTGGGGGGCGCCGTACTTGCTCACTGTCTGGCGCCAGGCCAGGGCCAGCACCTGTTCGAGAATGGCCTCCGCCAACCAGGTCAGGTAATCGCTGACCTTCATCAGCGGCAAGGTGCCGGCAATTTCCGACGCAGCCACGCGCAAACGGTGGGCCAGCTTGAAGTGGCGCAGGGCCTCCATCTGCTGCTCCAGATCGTCCTCGGGGATCCGCGTCAGGCGTTCGCGCAACTCGGCAGCCAGTTCCGGCGCCAGCGGCGGCTTGAACAAGCGGCCTTCATTCAGCAGCTCGTCGAGCAATAACGGGAAGCGGGTGATCTGCTCGGCAATCCACGGGCTGGCGGCGCACAGGCGCAGCAGCCGCTGCAGGGCCAGGGGATTTTCCGTCAGCAGCACCAGATAGGCCGAGCGGCGCACCACCGCCTCGACCAACGGCAACACCCGTTCCAGCACCAGGTCCGGATTGTCGTGCTCCGCCGCCTGCGCCAGCAGCCGTGGGATAAAGGCGTCCAGGCGCTCGCGACCGAGACGCTGCATGGCCCGCACCTGACCGCCATGACGCAGGCCATTGATGCGCTGCAAGGTCGCCGGGGCGTCGACAAAACCCGCTTCCTGCAGCTGCCGGCACGCCGCCTCCTCATCCAGCGAGCCTTCCCACAGCGGCAGCCACTCGGCACCGATGCAACCGACGACTTCTTCGCCTTCGACTTCATCCGGGTCGGCAATCACCTGACGGAAGTGCCAGTCGATGCGCCCACGCCAAACCATCAGTTGCTGGTGGAAGCTCGGCCAGTCGGCAAAGCCCATGATAAAGGCCACCCGCGCACGCTCCTGCTCGCCGTCCGGGAGCATCTGCGTCTGCCGGTCGTCCAGGGCCTGCAGGGCGTGCTCGGTGTAACGCAGAAACTCGTAGCCCTCGCGCATCTCGGTGATCACCGCTGGCGGCAGATAGCCCTGCCCCTCCAGCACACTGAGCACCTTGAGCAAGGGTCGATGCTGCAAGCTGAGGTCACGGCCGCCGTGGATCAGCTGAAAAGCCTGGGCGATAAACTCGACCTCACGGATGCCGCCGGAACCCAGCTTGATGTTCTCGGCCATGCCCTTGCGCCGCACCTCCTGCTGAATCAGCTGCTTCATCGCCCGCAGCGCTTCGATGGCGGAGAAGTCCAGGTAGCGCCGATAAACGAACGGCATCAGCATTTCCAGCAGACGCTTGCCGGCCTGCTGGTCGCCAGCCACCACCCGCGCCTTGATCATCGCGTAGCGTTCCCAGTCGCGCCCCTGGTCCTGGTAGTACTGCTCCAGGGCGTTGAAGCTGAACACCAGCGGCCCGGACGAACCGTAGGGGCGCAGGCGCATGTCGACGCGGAACACAAAGCCGTCGACGGTGATCGCATCCAGCGCCTTGATCAGGCGCTGACCGAGGCGGATGAAAAACTCCTGGTTATCCAGCGGCCGCTTGGCCGCGTCGGTTTCACCGCCCTCGGCGAAGGCGAAGATCAGATCGATGTCCGACGACAGATTGAGCTCATGGGCGCCGAGCTTGCCCATCCCCAGCACCACCAAGTGCTGCGGCAAGCCACTGCGCGCGCCGATGGGCGTGCCGTACTGGGTGCAATGGCGCGCATACAGCCAGCCGTAGGCCAGATCGATGCAGGCCTCGGCCAGCAAGGTCAGGTCGTTGCAGGTCTCACGCAGGTCGGTCAGACGACAAACATCGCGCCAGATGATGCGGGTTTGCTGGCGATTGCGTAGGCGCCGCAGGCAGCGGCCCAGCTCATCCTCGTCGCCGCACGCGTCCACCGCCTCCTGCAACTGAGCGCGCAATTCGCCGGCCGCCAGGCTGCGCTCCAGCTCACCGGAGTCGGCCAGATCCAGCAGCATCAGCGGGTCGCGCAGAGATTGTTCAAAGACGAAATCGCTGGCCGCAAACACCCGCCCCAGGCACTCCAGGCGCGCCGCTGGCCAAGCGGCAAAACGCTCGCTGCAACGCCCACCAAGCGCGGCCACGGCCGTCGGCCAAGCCGTTTGCGCACGGGCGGCAAGGCCCTGCAAGGTGGCGGGCAGCGTAGTCAGCGGGGGCAGGCTCATGGTCTATCCTTTTGGCGAGAGCGCCAGAACAACTGGCGGCAAGCATGTCGCGCGAGCAAATAACACGCTGACACCTTTTTGTAGTTTTACTACTAAAGAATGTGCCAAAAGAGCTGAAATGACCGTCGCAATGTAGTAAAACTACAAAAGCCGGTTCACCCTCCGGCACACCCAAGAATTTACGCACCCGGCCCACAAGGCCTGCTGCGAACCCAGGCCTCCGATTCTGGAAGCCTTTGAGCCCTGGAGCAAGCCATGCAAGACCTCGATCCCGTCGAAACCCAGGAATGGCTGGACGCCCTGGAATCGGTTCTCGACAAAGAAGGCGAAGACCGCGCCCACTACCTGATGACCCGTATGGGCGAGCTGGCCACCCGCAGTGGCTCACAGCTGCCGTATGCGATCACCACGCCCTACCGCAACACCATTCCGCTCACCCACGAAGCACGCATGCCTGGCGACCTGTTTATGGAACGCCGCATTCGCTCGCTGGTGCGCTGGAACGCGTTGGCCATGGTGATGCGCACCAACCTGAAAGACTCCGATCTGGGCGGCCACATCTCCAGCTTTGCCTCCTCAGCAACCCTGTATGACATCGGCTTCAACTACTTTTTCCAGGCCCCTACCGAGGAGCACGGCGGCGACCTGATCTTCTTCCAGGGCCACGCCTCACCCGGCGTTTACGCCCGTGCCTTTATGGAAGGCCGCATCACTGAAGAGCAGATGAACAACTTCCGCCAGGAAGTGGACGGCAACGGTCTGTCCTCGTACCCGCACCCTTGGCTGATGCCCGATTTCTGGCAATTCCCGACCGTGTCCATGGGTCTCGGTCCGATTCAGGCGATCTACCAGGCACGCTTTATGAAGTACCTGGAAGCACGCGGCTTTATCCCAGCCGGCAAGCAGAAGGTCTGGTGCTTTATGGGCGACGGCGAGTGCGACGAGCCGGAATCCCTCGGCGCCATCTCCCTGGCTGGCCGCGAGAAGCTGGACAACCTGATCTTCGTCATCAACTGCAACCTGCAGCGCCTCGACGGCCCAGTGCGCGGCAACGGCAAGATCATTCAGGAACTCGAAGGCGTGTTCCGTGGCGGCGGCTGGAACGTCAACAAGGTGGTCTGGGGCCGCTTCTGGGACCCACTGTTGGCCAAGGACGTCGACGGCATCCTGCAACGGCGCATGGACGAAGTCATCGACGGCGAATACCAGAACTACAAGGCCAAGGACGGCGCGTTCGTCCGTGAGCACTTCTTCAACTCGCCAGAACTCAAGGCCATGGTTGCCGATCTGTCCGACGACGAGATCTGGAAGCTCAACCGTGGCGGCCACGACCCCTACAAGATGTATGCGGCCTATCATCAGGCGGTCAACCACAAAGAGCAGCCGACCGTGATCCTGGCCAAAACCGTCAAAGGTTATGGCACGGGTGCGGGTGAAGCGAAGAACACCGCGCACAACACCAAAAAGGTCGATGTCGACAGCCTCAAGCAGTTCCGCGACCGCTTCGACATTCCGGTACAAGACGAGGAACTGGAAAACCTGCCATTCCTCAAGCCGGAAGAAGGCAGCGCCGAAGCGCGCTACCTGAGTGAACGCCGCGCCGCGCTGGGCGGTTTCGTGCCGCAGCGCCGCGCCAAGAGCTTCAGCATCCCAACGCCACCGCTGGAGACCCTCAAAGCCATCCTCGATGGCTCCGGTGACCGCGAAATCTCCACCACCATGGCCTTCGTGCGCATCCTCGCGCAGCTGGTCAAGGACAAGGACATCGGCTCACGCATCGTGCCGATCATCCCGGACGAAGCCCGTACCTTCGGTATGGAAGGCATGTTCCGCCAGCTCGGCATCTACTCCTCAGTCGGCCAGCTCTATGAGCCGGTGGATAAAGATCAGGTGATGTTCTACCGCGAGGACAAGAAGGGCCAGATCCTCGAAGAAGGCATCAACGAAGCTGGCGCCATGAGCTCGTTCATTGCTGCGGGTACGTCGTACTCCAGCCACAACCAGCCGATGCTGCCGTTCTACATCTTCTATTCGATGTTCGGCTTCCAGCGCATTGGCGACCTGGCCTGGGCCGCTGGCGACAGCCGCACCCGTGGTTTCCTGATCGGCGGCACCGCCGGCCGTACCACGCTGAACGGCGAAGGCCTGCAGCACGAAGACGGCCACAGCCACATGCTGGCCGCCACTATCCCGAACTGCCGCACCTTCGATCCAACCTACGGCTATGAGCTGGCGGTGATCATTCAGGACGGCATGAAGAAGATGACCGAAGAGCAACAGGACGTTTTCTACTACATCACGGTGATGAACGAGTCCTACCAGCAGCCGGCCATGCCGGCCGGTGTTGAGGCGGGGATCATCAAGGGCATGTACCTGCTCGAAGAAGACAAGAAGGACGCGGCCCATCACGTGCAACTGCTGGGCTCCGGCACCATCCTGCGCGAAGTGCGCGAAGCGGCGAAGATTCTGCGCGACGAGTTCAATGTCGGCGCCGATGTGTGGAGCGTGACCAGCTTCAACGAGTTGCGCCGCGAAGGCCTGGCCGTGGAACGCAGCAACCGCCTGCACCCTGCCCAAAAGCCCAAGCAGACCTACGTCGAAGAGTGCCTGAGCGGCCGTAAAGGCCCGGTCATTGCCTCTACCGACTACATGAAGTTGTTCGCCGAACAGATTCGCCAGTGGGTACCGAGCAAGGAGTTCAAAGTGCTGGGTACCGACGGCTTCGGCCGCAGCGACAGCCGTAAGAAGCTGCGCCACTTCTTCGAAGTGGACCGCAACTGGGTTGTGCTGGCCGCCCTGGAGGCCCTCGCCGACCGTGGTGATATCGAACCTAAGGTGGTGGCTGAAGCCATCGTCAAGTTCGGCATCAACCCGGAAAAAACCAACCCACTGGACTGCTAAGGAGCGAAACGATGAGTGAATTGATTCGCGTACCCGACATCGGCAGCGGTGAGGGTGAAGTAATCGAGCTGTTCGTCAAGGTTGGCGATCGCATCGAAGCTGATCAGAGCCTGCTGACCCTCGAGTCGGACAAGGCCAGCATGGAAATCCCAGCGCCAAAAACCGGCGTGGTAAAAAGCCTGAAAGTGAAACTGGGCGACCGCCTGAAAGAAGGCGACGAACTGCTGGAGCTGGAAGTCGAAGGTGCTGCCGACGCAGCACCCGCACCCACTGAAGCACCCAAAACAGCTGCAGCTCCCGCACCAGCAGCCGCGCCGGCACCCGCCACACAGGCCTCCAGCAGCGTGCAGGACGTGCATGTGCCGGATATCGGCTCGTCGGGCAAAGCCAAAGTCATCGAAATCCTGATCAAGGTCGGCGATACGGTCGAAGCCGACCAGTCGCTGATCACTCTGGAGTCGGACAAGGCCAGCATGGAAATCCCCTCGCCGGCTGCCGGCGTGGTGGAAAGCATCCGCGTCAAACTGGAAGACGAAGTCGGCACCGGCGATTTCATCCTCACGCTAAAAGTTGCAGGCGCAGCGGCTCCGGCCGCGGAACCCACCGCTACCGCACCAACTGCAGCGAGTGATGTGCACAAGGTCCCGGCCGGCGCGCATCCGGCGGTTGCTGCCGAAGTCAGCGCGATTGCCTCTCTGGCGGCAGCCGCCGCCAAGGTCGTAGACGCCCCGGCTCGCCCCGGCAGCAAAGTGCATGCAGGCCCAGCGGTGCGCCTGCTGGCGCGCGAGTTTGGTGTCGAGCTGTCCGCTGTAACGGGTTCCGGACCGAAAGGTCGCATCCTCAAAGAAGACGTGCAGACTTACGTCAAAGCGATGATGCAGAAGGCCAAGGAAGCCCCGACTGCCGGCGCAACCGGTGGCGCAGGTATTCCACCGATCCCGGTGGTGGACTTCAGCAAGTTTGGTGAAGTCGAAGAAGTGCCGATGACCCGCCTGATGCAGGTCGGCGCCAGCAACCTGCACCGCAGCTGGCTCAACGTGCCGCACGTGACCCAGTTCGACAGTGCCGATATCACCGAGCTGGAAGCCTTCCGCATCGCGCAAAAAGGCGCGGCGGAAAAGGCCGGGGTCAAGCTGACCGTCTTGCCACTGCTGCTCAAGGCCTGCGCCCACTTGCTCAAGGAGCTGCCGGACTTCAACAGTTCGCTGGCGCCCTCAGGCAAGGCGCTGATCCGCAAGAAGTACGTGCACATCGGCTTCGCCGTCGACACCCCGGACGGCCTGCTGGTGCCAGTGCTGAAAAACGTCGAGCAGAAGAGCCTGCTGCAACTGGCTGCGGAAGCGGCGGCCCTGGCGGAAAAAGCCCGGACCAAGAAGCTCTCGGCAGACGACATGCAGGGCGCCTGCTTCACCATCTCCAGCCTCGGCCACATTGGCGGCACCGGCTTCACGCCGATCGTCAACGCGCCGGAAGTGGCGATCCTCGGGGTCAGCAAGGCGACCATCCAGCCGGTCTGGGATGGTCAGGCGTTCCAGCCAAAACTGATGCTGCCGCTGTCGCTGTCCTACGACCACCGGGTCATCAACGGCGCCGCCGCTGCACGCTTTACCAAGCGTCTGGGGGAAGTGCTGGGGGATATCCGTACGTTGCTGCTGTAAGGCTGGCGGGCCTTCGGCCCGGACTGCACCACCGAACGCCCCGCCTTGCGCGGGGCGTTTTGTATGCACTAGGCAACCGTAGGTTGGGTTGCGGTGCAACACGACGAAACCCAACAAACCCTGCTACCTGCTGTTGGGCTTCGCTACGCTCAACACCAACCTACTCGTGCGCGCCGCATGCCGCAAGGCATGCCGCAAGGCCTAGTTCTGCTGCAGATTGCGCAGCAAAAACGACAACGCCTTGGCCAGTTCCTCGGCACCTTGCTGGTCGCGCAGCACGCTGAGCAGTGGCGTGCCGTCGGCCGGATTGTGCAGCACACAGCGAATGCCGCTAAGGGGGCAGTCATAACGGATATAAGGGTCCAGACCAAACACCGAGAGACGGCGGTTACGCACGCTGACATCGGTACCCTGCTGACCACGGGACTCTTCGCGCAGCAACAATTCGCCCGGCCCGCCGATACTCAGCTGATAAAGCAGATCCCGCGGTGCGGCCTGCCCCACCTGATAACCGGCGCGCAAGGCGTAGGTCTGCAGCAACTGGTTGCAGTGCTCCAGCAACGCCTCGCGCTCGCTCTTGGCCAAATAAAGACGCTTGATTCCAGACAGGTAACGAGCCTGTTCGCTACCGCTCAGACCACTGTCCGAAACGCCCTCAACGGGTGCTGCCACGGCACTGCCCAGCAGCGCCATCAAGATTATCCCGCTCAGTTGCCTTGTCAGTCTGATCCGCATCATGCACCCTTGCGCAGCGCTAATAAGAGATGGGTTTCGGCGCCTGTCGAGCCAATATCCGAAACCCAACTCGGTCAGCATACTTGAAGCGAGTCATTCGATGAAAATCCATACCGATACCGCCAGCCGTTCGGCGGTCGAGGTTGTGACCCAGTTGCCAGTCCCCGGCAAGCTGGGACTATTGCGTTTCGAGCGGCTGGACGAAGCCAGTTGGGCCTTGCTGTACCTGGACCCTGCCTGCGCGCAGGCCTTCGGCCAGCCGGCCACCGAACTCTGCGCCCTGATCGGCTCGCCCTATGCCAGCCTGATGGAACCCCAGGCGCGCTATCAACTGCACACCCAGATCCAGCAGCAACTGAGCAGCGCCCCGCACTATCAAGTGCGCTACACCCTGCATACCGAGCTCGGGCCGTTGCAAATCCTCGAGTGCGGCGAGCGCTTCCAGCAGCGCCAGCGAGCCTTGCTGCGTGGCTACCTGCTGATCGACCAGCACCCCGCCGAGCACCAGGACAGCGCCCAACTCAGTGAACTAAAAGCGCAAAACGCCCGCCTGCAAACGTCCCTGGAGCTGCATGAGGACGCCCAGGAAGAACACCTGCAGCACCTGCTGCGCTCACGCACCCAGCAGAGCCTGATCGTACGCTTGGCGCGCCATCGCTATGCCTCGAGCAACCCGCTGCAAGAGGCCGCCGAACTGATCACCCAGGCGGCCTGCGAGGCCTACGGTGTGGCCCGTGCCGGCATCTGGCTGCTGCAAGGCGAACACCTGCAGCCGCTGGCCCTGTATCGCCGCGACCTCGACCAATACGAAAGCCTGGCCGCCATCGAAACCCGCCAGTTCCCGGCGTACCTGGAAGCCCTGCAAAGCAGCCGCGCCATTGATGCCGACAACGCCCAACAGGACCCGCGCACCCGTGAACTGAGCAGCCACTACCTGCAACCCATGGGCATTCAGGCGCTGCTGGACGCCAGCATCCGCGTCAACGGCGACATGGTCGGCGTGCTGTGCCTGGAACATACCGCCGGCCTGCGCACCTGGCAGGCCGATGAAATCGCCTTTGCCGGCGAGCTGGCCGACCAGTTCGCCCAGGTCATGATCAACCAGCAACGGCGCACCGCCACCAGCGCCCTGCACCTGTTCCAGCGCGCGGTCGAACAAAGCGCCAGCGCCTTCTTGCTGATCGACCGCGACGGCCGGGTGGAGTACGTCAACCCGAGCTTTACCGCCATCACCCTGTACAGCGCCGAAGAAGTCTGCGGCCAACGAATTGCCGACTTACCGGCGCTGGAAAACCTCGCCGACATGCTCTTCGATGCGCAATCCAGCCTCGGCCACAGCAACAGCTGGCAAGGTGAATTCAAAAGCCGCCGCAAGAACTTCGACCCTTACTGGGGCCAGCTGTCGATCTCCAAGGTGCATGGTGAAAACGGCGAGCTGACTCACTACATCGGCATCTACGAAGACATCAGCGAGAGCAAACGCGCCCAGCAACGCATCGAGCGCCTGGCCTTTCGCGACAGCCTCACCGGCCTGGGTAACCGCCTGGCCTTTATCCGCGGCCTGGAGCAGCACTTTGAACAGCAAAGCAGCGCGCCCCTGAGCCTGCTGCTGGTCGACATCGACAACTTCAAGCGGATCAACGACAGCCTCGGCCACACCACCGGCGACAAACTGCTGGTCAGCCTGGCCCTGCGCCTGCGCAACACCCTGAGCCCGACCGGCATCCTGGCGCGCCTGGCCAGCAACGAATTTGCCGTGCAGCTCGACGGTGTCGACCAAGCCGAGGGCCTGCGCCTGGCCGAACAGGTGCTGCTGACCCTGAGCAAGCCGCTGTTTGTCGACAATCAGTTGATCAACATCAGCGGCTCGGTCGGCCTGGCCTGCGCCCCCGCCCATGGCAACGACCCGCAAGCCCTGCTGAAAAGCGCAGGCCTGGCCCTGCACAAGGCCAAGGCCAACGGCAAGCAACAGGTGCAGGTGTTCAACGAAGCCCTGAATGCCGAGGCCAACTACCGCCTGTTCGTGGAAAACAACCTGCGCCGCGCCCTGATGCAGAACGAGCTGGAGGTTTACTACCAGCCCAAACTGAGCCTGAAAAACGGCCAGCTGCAAGGCCTCGAGGCGCTGCTGCGCTGGAGCCATCCCGAGCGCGGGATGATCTACCCCGACCAGTTCATCAGCGTGGCGGAAGAAACCGGGCTGATCATTCCGATCGGCAAATGGGTCGCCCGCCAGGCCTGCCGCATGAGCAAGCAACTGCTCGCCGTGGGCCTGGGCGAATGCCCGATTGCCATCAACCTGTCGCCCAAACAGTTCTCCGACCCGGAGCTGGTGCAGTCGATTCGCGACATCCTCCGCGAAGAAGACCTGCCCGCCCACTTGCTGGAATTGGAGCTGACCGAAAGCCTGCTGCTGGAAGCCAGCGAGGCCACGCGCCAGCAACTGGACGACCTCAAAGCCTTGGGCCTGAGCCTGGCCATGGACGACTTTGGCACCGGCTATTCGTCCCTCAGCTACCTGAAGAAATTCCCCATTGATGTGATCAAGATTGATCGCAGCTTTATCAAGGACATTCCCGACAACCAGGACGACATGGAAATCACCTCGGCGGTGATCGCCATGGCCCACAAGCTGAAACTCAAGGTGGTCGCCGAAGGCATCGAAACGAATGCCCAAGTCGCGTTCCTGCGCCGCCAGCACTGCGATATCGGCCAGGGCTACCTGTTCGACCGGCCCATTGCCGGCCGTGACCTGATCCAGCGCCTACGCCGCTACCCCGCCGCGCCGCGCTAACCCGCGCACTAAATACCTGCCTGTCGGTAACGTCAGCGCAGTGACGCGGTCTACTCTGTACCGCGGCCCCACCCTTGAGGAATACCCATGGTCTTGCGCTCGCAGATTCTCGTGCACAAACAGGCACTGCCCACCGCCGAACAGGCCCTACCAGGGCGTGACACGGCTGTCGCGGTGCCCGCCCACCACGCCGTCAACAGCCATCCATTGCAGCCGCCGTTCCCGGCAGGCATGCAACAGGCAGTGTTTGCCATGGGCTGTTTCTGGGGTGCCGAGCGGCGCTTCTGGCAGCAGCCAGGGGTTTACAGCACCGCCGTTGGTTATGCCGGCGGCCATACACCCAACCCCACGTACGAGGAAGTCTGCTCTGGGCTAACCGGTCATACCGAGGTGGTGCTGGTGGTGTTCGATCCGCAGGTCACCGGCTATGCGGCGCTGCTGAAAGTCTTTTGGGAGGCCCACAACCCAACCCAGGGCATGCGTCAGGGCAACGACAGCGGCACCCAGTACCGCTCGGCCATTTATTGCTACGGCAGCGAGCAGCTGACGGCGGCCCTGGCCAGCCAGGAAACCTTTCAGCAAGCGCTGGCGGCGGCAGGCCTGGGCCTGATCACCACAGAAATCGCCGCCGCACCGGATTTTTACTACGCCGAGGCCTATCACCAGCAATACCTGGCTAAGAACCCTGGTGGTTACTGCGGCCTGGGCGGCACAGGGGTGTGCCTGCCGGCGTAAGCGCCAGCGGAAATCGGCCGCTGCCTGGCACAGTCGCAAACCTGACGACTAGACTCTGCAGGACGGGTAAACAAGCCCCCTGCAGTGACTGGCGTTGAGGAAGGCATGCCCGAAGACACCCTGTACATCACCCCCGAACAGCTGTGCATCGGCCTGTACATCCATCTGGACCGGGGCTGGATGGAGCATTCGTTTACCTTCAGCAGCTTCAAGATCAAGGAACAGGCGCAGATCGACGCGATCCACGCGCTCAACCTGCCGCGCCTGCGTTACGACCCCAAGCGCAGCGACGGCCGGCCCCTCGCCGTGGTCGCCCAGGCGGTTGCCGCGGCCCCAGCCATCCCAACCGCCCCTAGCGCCGAAGAGCTGGCCGCCATCCAGGCCAAGCAGGCACGGGCCGAACAGCTCAAGGCCCTGCGCAAAAACCTCGCCGAGGTCGATAAGCAATTTCAGCAAGCCAGCAAGACGGTCAAGAACATCACCCGCACCCTGCGCAGCCAACCTCGGGAGACCCTGCAGCAGGCCGAAGAGCTGGTCGGGCAGATGGTCAGCGCCATGCTCGGCGAGCACACCGTGCTGATGCACGCACTCAACGGCAAGGCCGGCGAAGACGCCTATTTCCACTCGCTGAATGTCACCGTGCTGTCGATCATGCTCGCGCGGATTCTCAACTTCAGCCGTGAAGACAGCCTGCAACTGGGCCTCGGCGCACTGCTCCACGACATCGGCAAACTGGATATCCCAAGCAAGATCCTGCTCAAGACCGAGCCACTGAACAAAGCCGAGCAGAGCTTCCTGCAGCTGCACTGCGAATACGGCATCAAGCTGGCCAAACCCATGGAGCTGGACGAGGCTGCGCAACGGATCATCCGTGAGCACCATGAGTTCTGCGACGGCACCGGCTACCCCAAGCAGCTCTCGGGCGAGCAACTCAGCCCGCTAAGCCGGGTGGTGTCGATCGCCAACCAGTACGACAACCTGTGCAACCCGCTGAACCTGGCCGACGCCCTGACACCCCATGAGGCCCTGTCGAAAATGTTCGCCCAGCAGCGCACGCGCTTCGACGCCGTAGCCCTGAAGGCGTTTATCCGCTGTCTGGGCGTGTACCCGCCGGGCTGCATCGTGCAACTGTCCAACGAGATGGTCGGCCTGGTCCTGGCGGTCAACCCGAACAAGCCCCTGCGCCCGACCGTCATCGTGCACGACCCGGACGTGCCCAAGGAGGAGGCGATCATCCTCAACCTGGAGCGCGACACCGAACTGAACATCAGCAAGAGCCTGCGCCCTGGCCAGCTGCCCCGGGAGATCTACAACTACCTCAGCCCGCGCCAGCACGTGACCTACTACTTCGACCCTCAGCAAGGCGGTGCCAACGGATGAGCACGGCATCGAACGCCAGCATTGCCCTGGCCATTCTCGAGCATTACGAGCATGCCCTGCTGGTGGTCGACCCTATCAGTCTGCTGATCGTCGAAGCCAACCCGCTGGCCTGCCAGGCCCTGGGCTACAGCCGGGAAGCACTGCTGCAACTGCCCATCAGCAGCATTGAAGTGTCAATCCAAGACCTGTTCTTCTGGGACGAAGTCAGCGCGGGCCAAATCAGCGATCTGCAAGCCGTCGAAGGCCAGTACCAGCGCCACGATGGCAGCCTGCTGAATGTCGAGAAATCCCTGCGGCAAATGCGCGTCGGCGAACAATGCCTGCTGCTTTTGAGCTTTCGCGATGCCAGCCCGCAACAAGCGGTCAGCGAGGCCCTGGAGCACTCCACCTCGCTGCTGGCGGCAACGCTTGAAGCCACCGCCGATGGCATTCTGGTGACGCGACTGGATGCCGGCATCAGCAGCATGAACCGCCACTTTGCACGCATGTGGCAGATTCCCGAAGCCCTGCTGGTGGCCGGCGTCGACGCCGAGATTCTGGCCTTTCTCGACAGTCAGCTGCACCTTGGCCAGCAGGCCCTGGTGGACCTCAGCCAGCACGCCAGTGACGACCCCCATCATTTCGCCACCCTGCGCCTAGCTGACGGCCGCTACTTCGAACGCCACCGCATTCCGCTGTACATCAGCCGGCAGCTACAGGGCCAGGTGTTCAGCTTTCGTGACGTCACTCAGCGCACGCTCAAGGAGGCCGAACTGGAGCAGGCGATCCAGGCAGCCGAGGCGGCCAACCGGGCCAAAAGTGCGTTCCTGGCGGTGATGAGCCACGAGATCCGCACGCCGATGAACGGCATTCTGGGCATGCTCGACCTCACCCTCGACAGCGGCCTGAGCGTCGAGCAGCGCCGCTACCTGGACATGGCCAAGTTCTCCGCCGACGCCCTGCTGAGCATCATCAACGACATCCTCGATTTTTCTAAAATCGAGGCCGGCAAGATGGAGCTGGCCGAGGAACCCTTCGACCTCACCAAGACCTGCCACGAGGTGATCCAATTACTGGCCGTACGTGCCGAGGAGAAAGGCCTGACGCTGCGGCTGGACATCGACCCGCGGGTACCGGCCCAGCTGTGCGGCGATCCAGGACGACTGCGGCAGATCCTTATCAACCTGCTCGGCAACGCGATCAAGTTCACCGCCAAGGGCAGCGTGCGCCTGAGCCTGCAGCAGGTCAGCAGCGATGCTCAAGGCTGCGAGCTGCACGGCCAGGTCATCGACACCGGGATCGGTATTGCGCCACACGCTCAGGCCGGGATCTTTGACGCGTTCAGCCAGGCCGACAGCTCAATCTCGCGCAAATTCGGCGGCACCGGCCTGGGCCTTTCCATCGTCACCCGCATGCTCGAACTGATGCACGGCCGCCTGTGGCTGGAGAGCGAACTGGGCCACGGCTCAACCTTCCACTTCAGCCTGCGCTTGCGTCACAGCCACGCGGCAACGGCCTCGCGACATGCGGTCGTGGAAAACACCGCCCTGCCCTCGCTGCAGGTGCTGCTGGTGGAAGACAACGAGATCAACGCCATCCTCGCCCGCAAGTTGCTGGAGCGGCAGCAGCATCAGGTGACATGGGCACGCAACGGCCAGGAGGCCCTCGATCTGCTGCAGCAGCAACGGTTCGACCTGGCGTTTATGGACATGTACATGCCGGAGATGGGCGGCCTGCAAGCCACCGAGCAGATTCGCCAGCGCGAGGCCGGCAGTGACCAACACCTGCCGATTATCGCCATGACCGCCAATGCCATGGCCAGCGACCGCGACGCCTGCCTGGCCGCCGGCATGGACGGCTACGTCAGCAAACCGATCAACCGCCAGCAGTTGCTGGACGAAATGCAGCGGGTATTGGCTAGCCACTTACCGGCGGCCAAGCCGCCAATGGCAGCGGGTGTACCGCCGCCCCAAGCCGACCTCGAGTACCTCGATGCCTTCAAGCACGTCGATCCATTTATCCTGCAGGTCATCGGTGCGCCCTTTGTTGCCAGTTGCCGCAGCGACTACCTGGAGAAGATGCAGCACGCCCTGCTACAGGGCGACAGCCAGACCCTGTGCCTCACTGCACATTCATTCAAGGCCTTACTCGGCAGCTTCGAACTGAGCAAGGCTCAGGCCCTGACCGAACAGCTGGAGCGGTGCGGCAAGCACGGCGAACTGACCCAGGCCGCCGTCTTGCTGGAGCAACTGACCGCGCAGGCCGACTGCTTCCTGCCGCTACTGGCCGCGCACCTGGCCGCTCAGCCTGGCAATTAACCGGCGGATTGTTCTTCAATCAGCCAATCCAACTTCCAGCCACCCTGGGTCTGGCCGAGGTTCTGGCCGAGCCACGGCAGCACCGAACGCAGCTCGTCTTCCAGGCCCCAAGGCGGGTTGGCGATAGCCAGGCCGGAACCGTTCAGGCCGACATCGGCGTTGTCGGCGGCATGCACCAGCAGTTCAACCCGCAGCAGCTTGGGCGCGCCCGTGCCTTGCAGGTCCTGATAGAACCGCTTGAGCTGGCGCTGGTCCTTGATCGGATACCAGATCGCCACCACCGCCTGACGCATGCGCGCGATGCTTTCCTTCATGGCCTGGGCGCAACGCTGCAGCTCGTCGGCCTGTTCGAACGGCGGGTCGATCAGCAGCACCGCGCGCTTTTGCGCGGTCGGCAACAACGCGCGCGGCACATGCCAGCCCTCGCCCAAGTGCACGGCCACGCGGCGGTCGTACTTCATGTTGGCTTTCAGCAGTTGGCCGTCTTCCGGGTGCTTCTCATTGAGCTGCAGACGGTCCTGCTCGCGGCTCAGCTCGCGGGCCACTTCCGGCGAGCCGGGGTAGTAACGCAGTTGGCCGTCCGGGTTGAGGGCGCGAATCACCCCGAGGTAATCGTCGAACAGCGCCGGCACGTCGTCGGCCTGCCAGACACGCTGGATGCCCTCCAGCCATTCGCCGGTACGGCTGGCCTGATCGCCGCGCAGGTCGTACAGACCAATGCCAGCATGGCTGTCGAGATAGGCATAGGGCGCATCCTTCTTGGCCAACAGGGCCAGCAGGCGGGACAGCACCAAGTGTTTGAGCACATCGGCGTGGTTGCCGGCGTGATAGGCGTGACGGTAGTTCATGACTTATTCCTCGCAAGGCCGGCAGTTTAACAGGCCTGGGCGCCTTGCCGCCGATTCGGTTCTGGCGCCGTATCACTGCGCCCTATGGTGCTAGGCGACCGACCGTCTCGCCCCTAGACTCGACCCATCGCCACCGAGGTATGCCCCAATGTCCGAGACCCTGCTCAGCTCCCGTAACCTGGCCTTCGAACTCTATGAAGTGCTGGATGCCGAAGGCCTGACCCAGCGCGAACGCTTTGCCGAACACAGCCGCGAAACCTTCGATGCTGCCATCGGCACGGCCCGCAGCATCGCCGAGAACCTGTTCGCCCCGCACAACCGCAAGAACGACGAGCACGAGCCGCAGTACGTGGACGGCGCCGCGGTGCTGATCCCCGAGGTCAAGCCGGCGGTGGACGCGTTCCTCGAAGCCGGTTTCCTGAATGCCACCCGCGAGTTTGAAGTGGGCGGAATGCAGCTACCGAACTTGCTGTCCCAGGCCTGCTTTGCGCACTTTCAGTCGGCCAACGCGGCGACCACCTCGTACCCATTCCTGACCATGGGCGCGGCCAACCTGATCGAGAGCTTCGGCAGCGCCGAGCAAAAGGCGCGCTTTCTGCAGCCGATGATCGATGGCCGCTTCTTCGGCACCATGGCCCTGACCGAGCCCCATGCCGGTTCATCGTTGTCGGACCTGCGCACCAAGGCCGAGCCGGCCAGCGACGGCAGCTACCGGATCAAGGGCAACAAGATCTTTATCTCCGGCGGTGATCACCCGCTCAGCGAAAACATCGTGCACATGGTGCTCGCCCGTCTGCCGGACGCACCGCCCGGCGTGAAGGGCATCAGCCTGTTTATCGTGCCCAAGTTTCTGGTCAACGATGACGGCTCCCTGGGCGCGCGCAACGACGTGATCCTCGCCGGCCTGTTCCACAAGATGGGCTGGCGCGGCACCACCTCGACGGCGCTGAACTTCGGCGACAAGGGCGAGTGCGTCGGCTACCTGGTCGGCAAGCCCCACGCGGGCCTGAGCTACATGTTCCAGATGATGAACGAGGCGCGCATCGGCGTCGGCATGGGCGCGGTGATGCTTGGCTACGCCGGCTACCTGTACTCCCTGGAATACGCCCGCCAGCGCCCACAAGGCCGCCTGCCGGACGGCAAGGACGCCACCAGCCCGCAAGTGGCGATCATCGAGCACGCCGATGTGCGGCGCATGCTGCTGACCCAGAAGGCCTATGTCGAAGGCTCATTCGACCTCGGCCTGTACGCCGCACGGCTGTTCGACGACACCCAGACCCTGGAAACCGAAGAAGAGCGCAAAACGGCGCTGGAGCTGCTGGACCTGCTGACACCCATCGTCAAATCCTGGCCGTCGGAGTTCTGCCTCAAGGCCAACGAACTGGCCATCCAGATTCTCGGCGGCCACGGCTATACCCGCGAATACCCGGTGGAGCAGTACTACCGCGACAATCGCCTCAACCCGATCCACGAAGGCACCCACGGCATCCAGTCCCTCGACCTGCTGGGACGCAAGGTGTCGATGAACAACGGCGCGGCGCTCAAGCAACTGGTCAAGTTGATCCAAGGCAGCTGCCAGCGCGCCAGCCAGTACGACAGCCTCAGCCCCTTGCGTCAGCCGCTGGAGCAACTGCTGGCGCGCGTATCGACTGTCACCCTGGCGCTGCTGGGCGACCTGCTGAGCGGCAAGGTCAACCAGGGCCTGGCCAACTCGGCGCTGTACCTCAAGGTGTTTGGCCACCTGGTCATCGGCTGGCGCTGGCTGGAACAGGCGATCCGCGCCGAGGAAGGCCTGGCACTGATCAGCAACGGTCAGGGCAACCCGACCGATGTGGCCTTCTACCAGGGCAAACTGCAGGCCGCGCGCTACTTCCTGACCTGGGAAGTGCCGAGCTGCCACCACGACCTGGCCATCCTCGAAGCCCGCGACGACACCTGCCTGAACATGCAGGACGCCTGGTTCTAATCAGCCAGCAACGTCGCGCGGAGTAACTGCTTTGCCCCCTCTCCCGTTTGCGGGAGAGGGGAGCGTCCAGCGCTGGCGCTCAAATCCACCCTTAGCCGAAAATAGCCACCGCCCAAACCTACGCCTCGCCCTGTTGCGGGGCGTTTTTTTGCCTGCGAACTAAAGCTGCGGGTTAGAATCCGGCATGAGTCCTGCACTGCAGGACCAACCTTTCTATTGCGGAGTACGCCTGTGGACGCCAGCGCCATCAACAGCCTGTTTTTGATCGGCGCGTTGCTGGTGGCCGTCAGTATTCTGGTCAGCGCCTTCGGCTCGCGCTTCGGCATTCCGATTTTGGTGATCTTCCTGGCGGTCGGCATGCTGGCTGGCAGCGACGGCCCCGGCGGCATCGCCTTCAACAACTACTCCACCGCTTACCTGGTGGGCAACTTGGCACTGGCCATCATCCTGCTAGATGGCGGCATGCGCACCCGAGTGTCGAGTTTTCGCGTGGCATTGTGGCCATCGCTGTCACTGGCCACCGTCGGCGTGCTAATCACCGCCGGGCTGACCGGCGTGGCGGCGGCCTGGCTGTTCAACCTGAGCTGGATGGAAGGCCTGCTGATCGGTGCCATCGTTGGCTCCACCGATGCCGCTGCGGTGTTCAGCCTGCTCGGCGGCAGCGGCCTCAACCAGCGGGTCAGCGCCACACTGGAAATCGAGTCTGGCAGCAACGACCCGATGGCGGTGTTTCTCACCGTCACCCTGATCGCCATGCTCGCCAGTGGCCAGGACAGCCTGAGTTGGACACTGATCGGGCAGTTGCTGCAGCAATTCGGTCTCGGCATGCTGCTCGGCCTGGGCGGTGGCTGGCTGCTACTCAACCTGGTCAACCGCATGGACCTGGCCAACGGCCTCTACCCTCTGCTAGTGGTCAGTGGTGGCCTGATCATTTTCGCCATCACCACCGCTGCTGGCGGCAGCGGGATCTTGTCGATCTACCTGTGCGGCCTGTTACTGGGCAACCGGCCAATCCGCTCACGCCACGGCATCCTGCATATGCTCGACGGTCTCACCTGGCTGGCGCAGATCGGCATGTTTCTGGTCCTCGGCCTGTTGGTCACGCCCCATGAATTGCTGCCCATCGCGTTGCCGGCCCTAGGCCTGGCACTGTGGATGATCCTGTTTGCCAGGCCACTGTCGATTTTTCTCGGCCTGCTGCCATTCCCGGCCTTCCATGATCGCGAAAAAGCCTTTATCGCCTGGGTCGGCCTGCGCGGCGCAGTGCCCATCATTCTCGCCGTGTTCCCGCTGATGGCCGGCCTGGCTAATGCCCAGCTGTTCTTCAACGTGGCGTTCTTTATCGTCTTGGTGTCATTGCTGTTGCAAGGCAGCAGCCTGCCCTGGGTAGCCAAGTGGCTGCGCGTCACGGTCCCGCCGGAGCCCGCACCAATCTCCCGCGCGGGTCTCGATGTGCATGCCACCAGCCAGTGGGAACTGTTTATCTATCGCTTGGGAGCCGAGAAATGGTGCATTGGCTCACCGTTGCGTGACCTGAAAATGCCCGAAGGCACGCGCATTGCTGCGCTGTTTCGCGGCAGTGAGTTATTGCACACCTCTGGTAGTACCAAGCTCGAAGCTGGCGACGTACTCTGCGTGGTCGGCCACGAACACGACCTGCCGACCCTGGGCAAACTCTTTATCGAGGCACCAACCCGCGGCCTGGACCTGCGCTTCTTCGGTGATTTCGTCCTTGAAGGTGATGCCCAGTTGGCCGCCATCGCCACCCTCTACGGCCTCAAACTGCAAGGTGCAGAAGGCCAATTGCACCTGGGGCGCTTTATCGCCCACCAGATTGGCGGCCAGCCCGTGGTCGGCGACCAGGTGGAGTGGAACGGCCTGACCTGGACCGTGGCACTGATGGACGGGAACAAAATCCGCAAAGTCGGGGTCAAGTTCCCCGAAGGCGGGCGCCCCGGCCCCGGCCTATTCCTCTAAACTCCCCTCTCTTTCACCAGCCGTACGAAAACCGACCATGCCTTCTTTGCGTACTTTGTTTGCCGCCACTCTGCTCGGGCTTTGCCTGCTGACCCAACCGACCCTGGCTGCCGAGCTGCCGGCGCGCAGCGAGGTGCAGCGCAGCCTCGACAGCCTGGCCGATCGCAAGCTGCCGGAGGCTGAGCAAAAGGCCCTGCAAAAGACCTACGAACAGACATTGAGTTATCTGGCGCAGATTGAGAGTCGCGCAAAAAGTCAGACCCAGCTGAAAGCGCAACTGGCGGCGGCACCCCGGCAAATCGCCGAAGCCCAGCGCGAGCTGCTGCGCCTTAAGGCCAGCCCGGCCGTTGCAGCCGCCCAGCGCTATGCCAAGGCCCCGACCAGCCAGCTGGAGCAAATGCTCGGCGAACGCGCAGTAGAGCTGGCCGACCTGCAAGCAGCCCTGAGTGAAGCCAACAGCCTGATCATTACCGCCCAGACCCGCCCAGAGCGCGCCCAGGCCGAGATCAGCAGCAGCCAGATTCGCCTGCAGGAGCTGGGCAACCTGCTGAAAAGCGGCAAGGACAACAGCAAGCCCAGCAGCGCCGAACAACGCGATTTACTGCTCGCCGAACAGGCCGCCCTGAATGCCCTGCTGCAATTACGCCGCAGCGAGCTGGCCGGCAACAGCCTGCTGCAGGACATCGGCAGCAGCCAGCGCGATTTGCTGGTGGAACGCATCGCCCGCATGGAGCAGGAAACCCGCGAGCTGCAAGCCCTGATCAACGACAAGCGCCGGCAGCAGTCGGAGCAAACCGTCGCCGAACTGGCCATCGAAGTGGAAAAAGCCGGCTCCGACAGCCTGTTGGCCAAGGAAAGTGCCGCCAACCTGAAGCTGTCCGACTACCTGCTGCGCACCACCACCCGCCTCAATGAGCTGACCGAGCAAAACCTCAAGACCAAACAGCTGCAGGACAACATCAACCAGAGCGACCAGGCGCTGGAGGAGCAGATCAGCGTCCTCAAGGGCAGCCTGCTGCTGGCCAGGATTCTCAACCAGCAGAAGCAGGCCTTGCCGCAGATCAGCCTGGAGAAGAACCTCGCGGACGAAATCGCCGACATCCGTCTGTACCAATTCGAACTCGGCCAGCAACGGGAAAAAGTCAGCAACCCCACCGCCTATGTCGAGCAACTGCTGACCACCCAGACCACCGAGCAAGACACCCCGGAGCTGCGCAAAGCCCTGCTGGAGCTGATGATCAGTCGCGCCGAGCTGCTGGAGCGGCTGAACCGCGAGCTTAACGAGCTGCTCAACCAGTCGATCACCCTGCAACTCAACCAGAAGCAACTGCAGAGCACCGCGCAAACCCTGCGCACCACCCTCGACGAACAGCTGTTCTGGATTCCCAGCAACAAACCGCTCGACCTCGCCTGGCTGAAGCAACTGCCCAAACAATTTGAGCGCCAGCTCAGCGCCATGCCCTGGGGCTCGGCCGTCAAACAACTGTGGGCCGGCCTGACCAATCAGCCGCTGCTGTTCCTGCCGCTGTTGCTGCTGATCCTGACCCTGCTGTGGAAGCGCAGCTACCTGTACCACAAGCTCGACGAGCTGCATCAGGACATCGGCCACTTCAAGCGTGACAGCCAGCTGCACACGCCCATGGCCCTGCTGCTCAACCTGCTGCTGGCCTTGCCGGTGGGGCTGTTTTTGGCGCTCTGTGGCTTTGCCCTGCAAATCGACGCCCGCGGCCAGAACGCCAGCCTCGGTGCCGCACTGATGCAGATGGCCGAAGTGTGGATGCTGTTCTACACCGCCTACCGCATCCTCAGCCCCGGCGGTGTGGCCGAGCTGCACTTCCGCTGGAACCGTCCGCAAGTGGCCTTCCTGCATTCCCAGGTGCGCAAACTCGGGCTGCTGGTGATGGCCCTGGTGGCCGTCAGCACCGTGGCCGAACATCAGCAGGACGTGCTGGACCAGGACGTCCTCGGCATCGGCATCGTCTTGTTCTGCTTCCTGACCATGGCCTGGCTGCTGGCCAAGCTGGTGTTCAGCGAACCGATCCGCGAACACGCCTCGCCGCTGCGCCAAGCCATCGGCATGGGCTTTATCGCCCTGCCCCTGGGCCTCAGCGTGGCCGTCGGCCTGGGCTACTTCTACACCGCCCTGAAGCTCAGCGACCGCCTGATCGAAACCCTCTACCTGCTGGTGGTCTGGCTGATGGTCGAAGCCACCTTCGTCCGCGGCCTGGCCGTGGCCGCCCGCCGTCTGGCCTATCAGCGCGCCCAGAGCAAGCGCCAAACCCAAACCAAGGAAGGCGTCGACGGCAGCGACATCAGCGAAGAACCCGCCCTGCACATCGACCAGGTCAACGAGCAGTCCTTGCGCCTGATCAACATGGCCTTGTTCGGCCTGTTCCTCGGCGGCCTGTACTGGGTCTGGGCCGACCTGATCAGCGTCTTCGCCTACCTCGACAACGTCACCCTGTACGAATACGCCAGCGGTGCCGGCGATGCCATCAGCATGGTGCCCATCAGCCTCAGCGACCTGCTCGGGGCGTTGGTCATCGTCGTCATCTCCACCGCTCTGGCGCGCAACCTGCCGGGCCTGCTGGAGGTGCTGGTGCTGTCACGCCTGAACCTCGGCCAGGGCAGCGCCTATGCCACCACCACCCTGCTGTCCTATGCGATTGCCGCACTGGGCTTTGTCGCCACCCTGTCGACCCTCGGCGTCAGCTGGGACAAGCTGCAGTGGCTGGTGGCGGCCTTGTCCCTGGGTATCGGTTTCGGCATGCAGGAGATCTTCGCCAACTTTATCTCCGGCCTGATCATCCTGTTCGAGCGCCCGGTGCGCATCGGCGACACGGTGACCATCGGCCCGCTGTCCGGCACCGTCAGCCGCATCCAGATCCGCGCCACCACCATCACCGATTTCGACCGCAAAGAAATCATCGTGCCGAACAAGACCTTCGTTACCGATCAGTTGATCAACTGGTCGCTGACCGACACCGTGACGCGGGTGGTGATCAAACTCGGCCTGGCCTATGAAACCGACCTGGAGCTGGCGCGCAAGCTGGTTATGCACGCCCTGGATGACAACCCACGGGTCCTGCGTGAACCTGCGGCCCAGGTATTTTTCATGGCCATCGGTGCCAGCACCTTCGATTTCGAGATTCGCTTCCATGTCCGCGAGCTGGGTGATCGCCTGCCGGCCACCGACGAGCTGCTGACCCGTATTGCCCTGAGCTTTCGCGAGCACAATGTGGAAATGGCCTTCAACCAGATGGACGTGTACGTCAAAAACCTGCACGGCCAGGAAGCGCAACTGGGCAGCACCCAGCAAGCGCCAGGGACCGGCGCAACCGCGCGGGAGCCACTGGACGCGGAACCCGGCGATAACGTCTGAGTCTGGACGCACCCCGGCAATTCCGAGCAAAATACTCGGAATTGCCGGAGACGCCCCTTGAAGTCCCTCACCGACCTGACCTTCGATAACCGCTTCGCCCGCCTGGGCGACGCCTTCTCTTCCCCTGTGCTGCCCGAGCCCATCGACAAGCCCCGCCTGGTGGTGGCCAGCGCGCAGGCCATGGCCTTGCTTGACCTCGACCCGGCGCAGGCCGAAGAGCCGGTGTTTGCCGAGTTGTTCGGCGGCCACAAGCTGTGGAGCGAGGCCGAACCGCGGGCCATGGTTTATTCCGGACACCAGTTCGGCGGCTACAGCCCGCGCCTCGGCGACGGCCGTGGCCTGCTGCTGGGCGAAGTGCGCAATGCGGCCGGCGAGCACTGGGACCTGCACCTCAAAGGCGCCGGGCAGACGCCCTACTCGCGCTCAGGCGATGGCCGTGCGGTGCTGCGCAGCTCGATCCGTGAATTTCTCGCCAGCGAATACCTGCACGCCCTCGGCATCCCCAGCTCGCGGGCCTTGTGCGTGGTGGGCTCCAGCACGCCGGTGTGGCGCGAGCGCCAAGAGTCGGCGGCGATGGTCCTGCGCCTGGCGCCAAGCCATATCCGCTTCGGCCACTTCGAGTACTTCTACTACAGCAAGCAGCCCGAGCAGCTAAACACGCTGATCGAGCATGTGCTGACCTGCCACTTTCCCGAGTGCCGCGAGCAGGAGCAGCCGTACCTGGCGCTGTTTCGCACGGTGGTGGAGCGCAACGCCGAGCTGATCGCCCACTGGCAGGCCTACGGCTTCTGCCACGGGGTGATGAACAGCGACAACATGTCGATCCTCGGCATCACCTTCGATTTCGGCCCCTACGCCTTTCTCGACGATTTCGACGCCCAGCACATCTGCAACCACTCCGACGACAGCGGCCGCTACAGCTTCAGCAATCAGGTACCGATCGCCCACTGGAACCTCAGCGCCCTGGCCCAGGCCCTGACGCCGTTTATCGAAGTCGACGCGCTGCGGCAAACCCTCGGCCTGTTCCTGCCGCTGTACCAGGCCCATTACCTCGACCTGATGCGCCGCCGCCTGGGCCTGACCCGCGCCGACGAACACGACCAGACGTTGATCGAGCGCCTGCTGCAATTGATGCAAGGCAGCGCCGTCGACTACCACCTGTTCTTCCGCCGTCTCGGCGAGCAGGCACCAGCGCAGGCCGTGGCCAGTTTGCGTGACGACTTTGTCGACCTGGCCGGCTTCGACCAGTGGGCCAGCGACTACTGCGCCCGCGCCGCCGAGGGTGACGACGACCAGGACGCGCGGCGCACGCGCATGCACGCGGTCAACCCGCTGTATGTGCTGCGCAACTACCTGGCCCAGCAAGCCATCGAGGCCGCCGAGCAGGGCGACTACGGCCCGGTGCGCGAGCTGCACCAAGTGCTCAGCCAGCCCTTCGAGGAGCAAGCCGGGATGGCCCGTTACGCCGAGCGCCCACCGCAGTGGGGCAAGCACCTGGAAATCAGCTGCTCTTCTTGAGCGTTCCGGGGCTCGCGTGACCGGCTCGCTTAAGCCAAATAAGCATATAAAAATGCCCAAACATTCTTAGACTATCTAAGCAAAGCTCACTATGGTGGCGCCCTTGCGTGCCAACCGTGCTCGCTCGCGATACCTCATACGAGATTCGACCGCTAAGGAATCCCCATGTCCTGGGACTCATTGCCGCTGCTGTTCGTTGCCGCCCTGCTGATCTGGGTGCTGGTTGCCTTCGTGCGCGAGAAGTGGAGTCCGGACATCGTCGCGGCCATTGCTGTGGCGGCGCTGCTGATTACTCAGTTGCTGACGCCCAAAGAAGTGCTCAGCGTACTGAGCAACTCGGCCCCCGTGACCATCGCCTGCATGTTCGTGTTGTCCGCCGCACTGGAGCGCACGGGCTGCATTGATGTACTCGGCAATTGGCTGGGCGACCTGGTTGGCACCAGCCCGACGCGCACGCTGTTCGGCCTGACCATCACCGCCCTGGTGATCTCGGCGTTTCTCAATAACACCCCGGTGGTCGCCATCCTCACGCCAGTGGCCATCTCGCTGGCCAAGCGCTGCGGCACCTCAGCATCGAAACTGCTGATCCCATTGTCGTATGCCACCATCCTGGGCGGCACCCTGACCATGATCGGTACCTCGACCAACATCCTCGTCGACGGTGTGGCACGCAGCGCCGGCCTGGCCCCGTTTGGCATGTTCGAGATCACCGGCGCCGGCCTGATTCTGGCCACGGCCGGCATGCTCTACATGCTGACCCTGGGCAAACACCTGCTGCCCAACCGCGAGAGCCTGTCCAAGCAGTTGCGCCCGGACCTCGACCGCACCTTTATGAGCGAGCTGCTCGTACCCCATGACTCGCCGATGATCGGCAAGACCCTCAGCGAAGCCAATCTCAACGGCGGCAGCGGCTTGCAGGTGCTGAAGATCTTCCGTGACGACCAGCAACTGACCGAGCCTGGCCACGACACCGTGCTGGTCGCCGGCGACCAACTGGTCATCCACGGCCAGGTCAAGGACGTGGTCGAACTGCGCGGCAGCGGCCACCTGAGCTTCAATCGCGGCGAGGCCTTCGAGACCATCTCCAGCCATGACGTGATCCTCGCCGAGGCCATCGTCGGACGTAACTCGCGCTACAGCAATCGCCCCATGCGCGACCTCGACCTGACCGCCCGCTACGGCATCGCCGTCCTAGCCGTGCACCGCCAGGACGAAAATGTGCGCGGCAACCTGGACGACTTCGAGCTGCAGTTCGGCGATGTAATGCTGGTCGAGGGCACCCCTGCACAGATCAAGCGTTTCGCCGACAACGGTGAGCTGATCAGCCTGAATACCGTGCAAGAGCGCGCCTTCCGCCGCGACAAGGCGCCTATTGCCATCATCGCCACCTTGGCGGTCATGCTGCTGGCTGCCTTCGGCGTGATGCCCATCGAAGGCCTGGCGATCATCGGCGCGGTGACCGTACTGGCCACCCGTTGCCTGGATGTGGAAGACGCTTACAAGGCGGTGGACTGGAAGATCCTCAGCCTGATCTTCGGCATGCTGGCCATCAGCATCGCCATGGACAAGGTCGGCCTGGTCAAGCTGCTGGTCGAGAACGTCATGGCCTGGTTGCCCTGGGCTGGGCCGCTGCTGATGCTGAGCTTTATCTACCTGTTTACCTCGATTCTCACCGAGGTGCTGTCGAACAACGCCGTGGCCGTGCTGGTCACCCCCATTGCCATCGGCATGGCCCAACACCTGGGCGTCGACCCGCGCGCCTTTGTGGTCGCAGTGATGTTCGCTGCCAGTGCCAGCTTTGCCACACCAATCGGCTACCAAACCAACACCTTCGTTTACAACGCCGGCGGCTACCGCTTTACCGACTTCATGAAAGTCGGCATTCCGCTCAACCTGTTGCTGTGGGTGGTGGCAACCCTGGTTCTGCCGCTGTTCTGGCCGTTAACGCCGGTTTAAATGCCGGCTTCATTGCGCTAGAGCATTGACCGCCACGACAGATTTCCCGATGCTGCGGGCTTTCCCTGCCGCCCTGAAGGAACGTCTCCATGAAACTGGAAACCCTGGCCATCCACGCCGGTTACAGCCCCGACCCGACCACCAAGGCGGTGGCCGTGCCGATTTACCAGACCACCTCGTTCGCCTTCGACAACACCCAGCACGGTGCCGACCTGTTTGACCTCAAGGTGCCGGGCAACATTTACTCGCGGATCATGAACCCCACCAACGACGTGCTGGAAAAGCGCGTTGCGGCGCTGGAAGGCGGCGTCGGTGCCCTGGCCGTAGCCAGCGGCATGGCGGCCATCACCTATGCGGTGCAGACCATTGCTGAAGTGGGCGACAACATCGTCTCGGTGGCCAAGCTCTACGGCGGCACCTACAACCTGTTCGCCCACACCCTGCCGCGCTCGGGCATCGAAGTGCGCTTCGCCGCCCATGACGATATCGCCGGCCTGGAAGCGCTGATCGACAGCCGCACCAAGGCGGTGTTCTGCGAATCGATCGGCAACCCGGCCGGCAATATTGTCGACCTCAAGGCCCTGGCCGATGCCGCCCACCGCCATGGCGTGCCGCTGATCGTCGACAACACCGTGGCCACGCCGATCCTCTGCCGGCCGTTCGAGCACGGCGCCGACATCGTCGTGCACTCGCTGACCAAATACATGGGCGGCCACGGCACCAGCATCGGCGGCATCGTCGTCGACTCGGGCACATTCCCTTGGGCAGCAAACGCTGCACGCTTCCCGCTGCTCAATACCCCGGACCCGTCCTACCACGGCGTGACCTACACCGAAGCCTTCGGCCCGGCGGCCTTTATCGGCCGTTGCCGCGTGGTGCCGCTGCGCAACATGGGCGCCGCGTTGTCGCCGTTCAACGCCTTCCTGATCCTGCAAGGCCTGGAGACCCTGGCGCTGCGCATGGAGCGCCACTGCGAGAACGCCCTCAAGGTCGCCACCTTCCTGCAAAACCACGCCCAAGTGGCCTGGGTGAAATACGCAGGTTTGGCCGATCACCCCGAGCACGAACTGGCCCAGCGTTTCACCAGCGGTGCGCCCGCGGGCATCCTGACGTTTGGCATTCACGGTGGCATTGAAGCCGGCGCGCGCTTTATCGACGCCCTGCAACTGGTGGTGCGCCTGGTCAATATCGGCGACGCCAAGTCCCTGGCCTGCCACCCGGCCTCCACCACCCACCGCCAACTCAACGAAGCAGAACTGGCCAAGGCCGGCGTTAGCCAGGACATGATTCGCCTGTCGATCGGTATCGAGCATATCGACGACATCCTCGCCGACCTCGAACAATCGCTGCAGGCCGCCAAGGGCTGAGTGCACGTCTGACTTGATATCCGCAACAATGACTCCAGATAGGACTGATCCCTACTGGAGTCATCCATGCACAATCCGCTGACACTCCCCTGCCCCCACTGCAACGGCCTCAACCGCATCCCCAGCGAACGCCTGGGCGATACGCCCCGCTGTGGCCGCTGTAAAAACCCACTGCTGCTCAGCCAGCCGTTCGACCTCAGCGCCAACAACTACGCCAGCCAGATCAAGGGCGACCTGCCGCTGCTGGTGGATGTGTGGGCCAGCTGGTGCGGCCCGTGCCAGGCCTTTGCGCCGACCTTCAGCCAAGCCGCCGCGCAACTAACGGGCCGCTGCCGCCTGGCCAAGCTCGACAGTGAGGCCAACCAGCAACTGGCCGGACAATTGGGCATCCGCTCAATCCCCAGCCTGATCCTGTTCAAGAATGGCCAGGAAGTGGCGCGCCAGAGCGGCGCCATGGCCTTGCCACAGCTGCTGGCCTGGCTGCGTCAGCAGGGCATTTGAGCATTTCCGTCAGTGCCGGCGAGCACCGAGGTCATTGCTCACGTCCCTCTAGCGACTAGGCTGGAGAGCCATAAAACAAGGAGCAGGTCATGGCTTTTCCCGCTGAAATCGCCCGGCAGTTCACCGAAGACAAGATCGCCTTCGTCAAACGCATGAACCTCAAGGCCGAGGTGCTGGAACCGGGCTTCGTGCGCCTGCGCGTGCCGCTGGCCGGCAACGAAAACCATATCGGCAGCATGTACGCCGGCGCCCTGTTTACCCTGGCGGAAATCCCCGGCGGCGCGCTGTTTCTCACCAGTTTCGATGCCAGCAAGTTCTACCCGATCGTCAAGGAAATGAACCTGCGTTTTCGCCGCCCGGCCACCGGCGACATCGTCGTCGAGGCACGCCTGAGCGCCGAGGAGATTGAGCGCCTGCAAACCGAGGCGCAGGCCAACGGCAAGGCCGAGTATGTGCTGGAGCTGCAACTGACGGACGGCAGTGGTGAAGTCGTGGCCCTGAGTCGCGGAATCTATCAGTTGCGTAAACACTGAGAGGGGCGAGTTGTCATAGATCAAAGCGGTCCGTGCCACTTCAATCACACTCAATCGGTCAATGGAGGGTTTTGCTTTGTTCACTCATATCCTGATCGCTCACGACCTCAGCCATGAAGCGGATGTCGCCTTGCGCCGCGCCGCCCAGCTGGCCACGCAATACCAAGCCAAGCTGACCTTGCTGCATGTCGCCGAAGGCCAACAGTCCAGCAGCGCAGTGGCCAGCCTGCGGGCGGCCGCCGAACAGGTGCTGGGCGAGCGCCTGGCGACCTACTGCCATAGCAATGCTGAAGTGCGCCTGGAAGCCGGCAAACCCAGCGAGGTGATTCACCAGATACTCGGTGAAGGGGATGTCGACCTACTGGTACTCGGCGCGCACCACAAGGGCCGCCCGGAGCTGTTCACCGGCACCAACCTCGACCGCCTGGCCCGGCAAAGCCCAGTGCCGGTGCTGCTGGCGGTGAGCGAAGACGACAGCCCGTACCAGCAAGGCATTGTCGCCCTCGACTCCTCGTTGTGCTCATGCAACGCCCTGCGCCATGCTTACTCATTACTGCCCGCCAGCGGGCATCTGCAGGCCGTGAACATCTTCACCCTCAGCGGCCGCCTGGCGAAGAAGGAAGCCGACGAGCGCCTGGCCATGCAACAGCAATTGATTGGCCAGTTGCTCGATGACGAAGCCTGCACCCTGCCCCAACCCGGACCGCAGCTGGAGCATCTGGTGGTGGCCGGCACCCTGTCCGCCAGCCTCGATGAGGTGATCGCCAAACGCCAGCCGCAGCTGCTGGCCATCGGTCGCCACAACCGCGGCGTGCTGGCCCAGACCCTGCTCAGTAGCCTGGCCCAGCACTACCTGACCAAACCACCCTGCGATGTGCTGGTGGTGCGCTGATGTCAGCGCCATAAACAACAAGGGCGCCAAATGGCGCCCTTGTTGTTGGTAGGTCTGGCGTTATCAGCCGCGCTCTTCGAGCAACTGGTACAGCTCGACGAACTGCTGGGTGAGCTTGTGCTTGGGTTCGAGAAAGATCAGCGGCGTACAGGCCTGATGCGACTCGCGCATCTTCACCGAACTGCTCAGGTACACCGGCAACACCGGCAAGCCCTCGCTGATCAGCTCGTCCAGCAACTGCTGCGGCAGGCTGGCGCGAGGCTGGAACTGATTGACCACGATGCCTTCGACTTCAAGGTCTTCGTTATGGTCTTCCTTGATCTCCTCGATCTCGCGCAGCAGGCCGTACAGGGCCTGGCGAGAGAAGCTGTCGCAGTCGAAAGGGATCAGGCAGCGGTCGGCGGCGATCATCGCCGACACGGTGTAGAAGTTCAGCGCCGGCGGCGTATCCAGGTAAATCCGGTCGTAATCCTCGGCCAGCTCATCAAGCAACTTACGCAGCTTGTTGATCTTGTGCTTGGCCTCCAGCTTGGGCTGCAGGTCAGCCAGCTCGGCGGTGGCCGTGACCAGATGCAGGTTGTCGAACGGCGTCTCGTAGATATCGACCTTACCCTTCTTGGCAAAGGGGCCGGACGACAGGGTCTGCTTGAAGAAGTCGGCGATGCCGGTCGGCACCTCGTCGCCGGTCAAGCCGGTGAGGTAATGGGTGGAATTACCCTGGGCATCGAGGTCGATCAGCAGGGTGCGATGCCCCTCTGCTGCACTGACCGCTGCCAGATTGCAGGCAATGCTGGATTTACCCACGCCACCTTTTTGATTGAACACCACGCGCCGCATGCCACACCTCCCTGAGCCGGTCGAGTTGCCGATTCTATGCAAAGCGCGTGACAAGGGCGAGGCATTCAGCGCGACAGCGCCGGGTAAATCGCCGAATGAGCGGCAAACGGCCGGCTACCCGGCAGTTTGCCGACTCACTGGAGCCCGCCATCAGACGTGATACTGGGCCGACAACTCGTGCACCGCCTCGAAGAACGCACCGGCATGGGCCGGGTCGACTTCCGGGGTGATGCCATGGCCCAGGTTGAACACCTGGCCCGTGCCGTGGCCGTAGCTGGCGAGAATGCGCGCCACTTCGGCACGAATGGCCGCCGGGCTGGCGTACAGCACGCTCGGGTCCATGTTGCCTTGCAGGGCCACTTTGCTGCCAACCCGGGCGCGGGCGCTGCCGATGTCGCAGGTCCAGTCCAGGCCCAGGGCCTCGGCGCCGGTGTCGGCCATCGACTCCAGCCACAGACCGCCGCCCTTGGTGAACAGGATCACCGGCACGCGGCGACCGTCGTGTTCGCGGATCAGGCCGTCGACGATCTTCTGCATATAGGCCAGGGAGAACTCCTGGTACGCCGCTGCCGACAGGCTGCCGCCCCAGGAGTCGAAAATCTGTACCGCTTGGGCGCCGGCCAGGATCTGCCCATTGAGGTAGGCGGTAACCGACTGCGCCAGCTTGTCGAGCAGGGCGTGCATGGCCTGCGGGTCGTTGTAGAGCATGGCCTTGGACTTGCGGAAGTCCTTCGACGAGCCGCCTTCGACCATGTAGGTGGCCAAGGTCCAAGGGCTGCCGGAAAAGCCAATCAGCGGTACGCGGCCATTCAGCTCGCGGCGGATGGTGCGCACGGCGTCCATCACATAACCCAGGTCCTTTTCCGGATCGGGGATCGGCAAGGCTTCGATGTCAGCCATGCTCGCGACCACTTTCTTGAAGCGCGGGCCTTCGCCCGTCTCGAAGTACAGCCCCTGGCCCATGGCATCCGGGATGGTCAGGATGTCGGAAAACAGGATCGCCGCGTCCAGCTGCGGGTAGCGGTCCAGTGGCTGGATGGTGACCTCGCAGGCCAACTCAGGGTTCTTCATCAGGTTGACGAAGTTGCCGGCCTGGGCGCGGGTGGCGCGGTACTCCGGCAAGTAGCGACCGGCCTGACGCATCATCCACACCGGGGTGACATCCACCGGCTGCTTGAGCAGGGCACGCAGGAAACGGTCGTTCTTCAAGACGGTCATGGCAGGTTCCGAACTAATGAGCAGGAAAAAAGTGCGGGCATTTTCGCAGAGCCCAATGCAAAAGGCACGGCGAGTGCCGTGCCTTTTGTCTATCGCCTGACCCAAGTCAGGCCACAGGATGGGTTAGCCGAAGGCGTTAGCCATCCTACGCGTGGCGCATTCCCTCCTCCCCCCCCTCCTTTTGGATCAGACGCCGAGGTAGTCGAGGATGCCTTCAGCAGCCGTACGACCTTCGAAAATCGCCGTTACCACCAGGTCAGAACCGCGCACCATGTCGCCACCGGCGAAGATCTTCGGGTTGCTGGTCTGGTGCTTGAACTGGCTCTGCGCCGGCGCAATCACGCGACCCTGGCTGTCGATCTGGATCTGCGATGGCTCAAACCAGTCGGCCGGGCTTGGGCGGAAACCGAAGGCG
Source organism: Pseudomonas sp. (assembly GCA_034519305.1). Classification (GTDB taxonomy): domain Bacteria; phylum Pseudomonadota; class Gammaproteobacteria; order Pseudomonadales; family Pseudomonadaceae; genus Aquipseudomonas. The sequence goes on along the minus strand of JAXHOM010000017.1, from coordinate 31,089 downwards.
ATGACCACGGCGTCAGCCGGGATGATCTCTTCAGAACCCGGAATCGGCTCGGGGCTGCGACGGCCACGGGCATCCGGCTCGCCGAGACGGGTCTCGACCACTTTCACGCCTTCCACCTTGTCCTCGCCAACGATGGCGATGGGCTGGCGGTTGTAGAGGAACTTCACGCCTTCTTCCTTGGCGTTCTTCACCTCTTTGCGCGAACCCGGCATGTTCTCTTCGTCACGACGGTAGGCGCAGGTCACGGCCTTGGCACCCTGACGGATCGAGGTGCGGTTGCAGTCCATGGCGGTGTCGCCACCCCCGAGCACCACGACCTTCTTGCCCTTCATGTCGATGAAGTCTTCAGCCGACTTCTCGAAACCGAGGTTGCGGTTGACGTTGGCGATGAGGAAATCCAGGGCGTCATACACGCCTGGCAGGTCTTCACCGGGGAAGCCGCCCTTCATGTAGGTGTAAGTGCCCATGCCCATGAACACGGCATCGTACTCAGCCAGCAGCTGGTCGATGGTCACGTCCTTGCCGATTTCGGTGTTCAGACGGAACTCGATGCCCATGCCGGTGAACACTTCACGGCGGTTGCTGAGCACGGTTTTTTCCAGCTTGAACTCGGGAATACCGAAGGTCAGCAGACCGCCGATTTCCGGGTTCTTGTCGAAGACCACCGGGGTCACGCCGTTACGCACCAGCACGTCGGCACAACCAAGGCCAGCAGGGCCGGCGCCGATGATGGCGACGCGCTTGCCGGTCGACTTGACCTTGGACATGTCCGGGCGCCAGCCCATGGCAAAGGCGGTGTCGGTGATGTACTTCTCGACCGAACCGATGGTCACCGCGCCGAAGCCGTCGTTGAGGGTGCAGGCACCTTCACACAGACGATCCTGCGGGCACACGCGGCCGCAGACTTCCGGCAGGGTGTTGGTCTGGTGCGACAGCTCGGCGGCGGCGAGGATGTTGCCCTCGGACACCAGCTTCAACCAGTTGGGAATGAAGTTGTGCACCGGGCACTTCCACTCGCAATACGGGTTGCCGCAACCCAGGCAGCGGTGTGCCTGGTCGCACGCCTGAGCCGGCTTGAAGGGTTCGTAGATTTCCACGAACTCCTTCTTGCGCTGGCGCAGCAGCTTCTTCTTCGGATCCTTGCGGCCGACCTCGATGAACTGGAAGTCGTTATTCAGACGTTCAGTCATTTCAAAACCTCTTAACAGCAGTCACGAGCCATGGGCTTCACGCTGCAGGACAATCACGGTTAGCAGGCCGACCTGACGCCACACTGGGCGCCGGGTCGGCCGCTGGCAGCGGCTTTATTGCGGGTTGGCGCGGGTGCTGGAGAGCAACGACCCCAGGCTCGCGGCCTTCGGCTTGACCAGCCAGAATTTGCGCAGGTAGTCGTCCAGGTTGTCCAGCAGGTTACGCCCCCACTCGCTGGCAGTCTCGGCCACGTACTCGGCGAGCACGCGCTGCAGATGGCTGCGATAGGCTTCCATGGCCTCGTTATTGATCCGCTGGATTTCCACCAACTCGTGGTTCACCCGGTCAACAAAGGTGTTGTCCAGATCCAGCACGTAGGCGAAACCGCCGGTCATGCCCGAACCGAAGTTGTAGCCGGTCTTGCCCAGTACACAGACGAAACCGCCGGTCATGTACTCGCAGCAGTGGTCGCCAGTGCCTTCCACCACGGTGTGGGCACCGGAGTTACGCACGGCGAAACGCTCACCCGCCGTACCGGCCGCAAACAACTTGCCGCCGGTGGCGCCGTACAGACAGGTGTTGCCGATGATGGCACTGTCCTGGGTCTTGAACGGGCTGCCCGCAGGCGGCACAACCACCAGCTTGCCGCCGGTCATGCCCTTGCCGACGTAGTCGTTGGCATCGCCTTCGAGGTACATATTCAGGCCGCCGGCGTTCCACACGCCAAAGCTCTGCCCGGCCGAACCCTTGAAGCGGAAGGTGATCGGCGCCTTGGCCATACCCTGGTTGCCGTGAGCACGGGCAATTTCACCCGAAATCCGCGCACCGATGGAACGGTCGCAGTTGCAGATATCCAGAGCAAACTCGGCACCGCTCTTGTCAGCGATGGCCGCTGCCGGCCAGCTCAACCATCTTCTCGGCCAGCAGGCCTTTGTCGAATGGAGGGTTGCGCTCGACACCACAGAACTGCGGCTTATCAGCAGGAATATGGTCGCTGCCCAACAACGGACTGAGGTCCAGGTGCTGCTGCTTGGCGGTTTCGCCCGGCAGCATGTCGAGCAGATCGGTGCGGCCGATCAGCTCTTCCAGGCTGCGCACGCCCAGCTTGGCCAGCCACTCGCGGGTTTCTTCGGCGACGAAGGTGAAGAAGTTCATCACCATTTCGACGGTGCCGATGAAGTGATCCTTGCGCAGTTTTTCGTTCTGCGTGGCTACACCGGTCGCACAGTTGTTCAGGTGGCAGATGCGCAGGAACTTGCAACCCAGGGCGATCATTGGCGCGGTGCCGAAGCCGAAGCTCTCGGCGCCGAGGATCGCGGCCTTGACCACGTCCAGGCCGGTTTTCAGGCCGCCGTCAGTCTGCACCCGGACCTTGCCGCGCAGGTCGTTGCCGCGCAGGGTCTGGTGGGTTTCGGCCAGGCCGAGCTCCCACGGTGCGCCCGCGTACTTGATCGAGCTGATCGGCGAAGCACCGGTACCACCGTCGTAACCGGAGATGGTGATCAAGTCGGCGTAAGCCTTGGCCACGCCAGCGGCGATGGTGCCAACGCCCGCTTCCGCCACCAGCTTGACCGACACCAGCGCCTTGGGATTGACCTGCTTGAGGTCAAAAATCAGCTGCGACAAGTCTTCAATCGAGTAGATGTCGTGGTGCGGCGGCGGCGAAATCAGGGTCACGCCCGGCACGGCATAACGCAGACGCGCAATCAGGCCGTTGACCTTGCCACCGGGCAACTGACCACCTTCGCCAGGCTTGGCGCCTTGGGCGACTTTGATCTGCAGCACTTCGGCATTCACCAGGTATTCCGGCGTAACACCGAAACGGCCGGTGGCCACTTGCTTGATCTTCGAGCTCTTCACCGTGCCGTAGCGGGCCGGATCTTCGCCGCCCTCACCGGAGTTGGAGCGCGCGCCCAGGCGGTTCATCGCCTCGGCGATGGCTTCGTGGGCTTCCGGCGACAAGGCACCGAGGGAGATCCCGGCGGAGTCGAAGCGCTTGAGGATCATCTCCAGCGGCTCGACCTGATCCAGCGCCAGCGGCTGTTCGGCCAGCTTGACCTGCAACAGGTCGCGGATCATCGACACCGGACGGGTGTCGACCAGCGTGGTGTATTCCTTGAACTTCTCGTAGCTGCCCTGCTGCACAGCGGCCTGCAGGGTGTTGACCACGTCCGGGTTGTAGGCGTGGTACTCGCCACCGTAGACGAACTTGAGCAAACCGCCCTGTTGGATCGGCTTGCGGTTGTTCCAGGCTTCGGCGGCCAGCAGCTTCTGCTCGGCTTCGATGTCGACGAAACGCGCACCCTTGATGCGGCTAGCCACACCACGGAAGCTCAGCTCGACCACTTCGTCGGCCAGGCCCACGGCTTCGAACAACTGGGCGCCGCGGTACGAGGCGATGGTGGAGATGCCCATCTTCGACAGGATCTTCAGCAGGCCCTTGGAAATGCCCTTGCGGTAGTGCTTGAACACTTCATCCAGATCGCCCAGCACTTCGCCGGTGCGAATCAGGTCGGCCAGTACTTCGTAGGCCAGGAACGGGTAGACGGCAGAAGCACCGAAACCCACCAGCACAGCGAAGTGATGCGGATCGCGGGCGGTGGCGGTTTCCACCAGGATGTTGCAGTCGCAACGCAGACCTTTCTCGGTCAGGCGATGGTGCACGGCACCGGTCACCAGCGAGGCATGGGCCGGCAGTTTGCCTGGGGCAATGTGGCGGTCGGTCAGAACCAGCAAGGCCTTGCCGGCGCGCACAGCTTCTTCGGCCTGATCAGCCATAGCGCGTACAGCCGCTTCCAGACCCAGGGTTTCGTCGTAGTTCATGTCGATGACATGCCGCTCGAAGCCCGGCGCGGCGAGGTTCATCAGCGCGCGCCACTTGGCCGGCGAAATCACCGGCGAGGTGAGGATCACGCGGCTGGCGTGGGCTGGCGACTCTTCGAAGATATTGCGCTCGGCACCCAGGCAGATCTCCAACGACATCACGATCGCTTCACGCAGCGGGTCGATCGGCGGGTTGGTGACCTGGGCAAATTGCTGGCGGAAGTAGTCGAACGTCGAGCGCACGCGCTGCGACAGCACGGCCATCGGCGTGTCATCGCCCATCGAGCCAACGGCTTCCTGGCCCTGCTCGGCCAATGGCCGCAGCACCTGATCACGCTCTTCGAAGGTGACCTGGAACATTTTCATGAAGTGCTTGAGCTGGTCAGCATCGTAGCTGGCCACGCCCTGATCATCGTCCAGCGACGCCTGAATGCGCACCGCGCCCTGACGCAGCCACTGCTTGTAGGGGTGGCGCGACTTCAGGCGATTATCGATGTCTTCAGTGCTCAGCACCTGGCCGGTTTCGGTATCCACGGCGAGGATCTGCCCCGGACCCACACGGCCTTTGGCGATCACGTCTTCGGGCTGGTAGTTCCACACGCCGATTTCCGAGGCGAGGGTGATGTAGCCATTCTTGGTGGTGACCCAGCGCGCCGGGCGCAGACCGTTACGGTCGAGCAGGCACACGGCGTAGCGACCATCGGTCAGCACCACGCCGGCCGGACCGTCCCACGGCTCCATGTGCATGGAGTTGTACTCATAGAACGCACGCAGATCGGCGTCCATGGTCTCAACGTTCTGCCAGGCTGGCGGAATGATCATGCGCACGCCACGGAACAGGTCCATGCCGCCGGTGACCATCAACTCCAGCATGTTGTCCATGCTCGAGGAGTCGGAACCCACGCGATTGACCAGCGGGCCCAAGTCATCAAGGTCCGGCAGCTGGTCGTTGGCAAACTTGGTACGCCGGGCTTGAGCCCAGTTACGGTTGCCGGTGATGGTGTTGATTTCACCGTTGTGCGCCAGGAAGCGGAATGGCTGGGCCAGCGGCCACTTCGGCAGGGTGTTGGTGGAGAAGCGCTGGTGGAACACGCAGATCGCGGTTTGCAGGCGCTCGTCACCCAGGTCCGGGTAGAACTGCTGCAAGTCCGCCGGCATCATCAAACCTTTGTAGATGATGGTCTTCGACGAGAAGCTGCAGATGTAATGCTCGGTGTCGGCGGCGTTGGCCACCGAAGAACGACGACGGGCGCTGAACAGCTTGATGGCGAAATCCTGGTCGCCCAGGCCTTCACCACCGATGAACACTTGTTCAATCTGCGGCAGACGCTCAAGCGCCAGACGGCCGAGCACGCTGGTATCCACCGGCACTTTGCGCCAGCCGATCAGCTGCAAGCCGGCGGCGAGAATTTCGCGATTCATGTTGTCGCGGGCCGCGCTGGCTTTGCTCTCGTCTTGGTTGAGGAAAACCATGCCGACTGCGTATTGCGCTGGCAATTCGACCGCGAACGCCTGTTGCGCCGCAGCACGCAGGAACACATCCGGCTTCTGCATCAGCAGCCCGCAGCCGTCACCTGTCTTACCGTCGGCGTTGATACCGCCGCGGTGGGTCATGCAGGTCAGGGCTTCAATGGCTGTCTGCAGCAGGTGATGACTTGCCTCGCCCTGCATATGGGCAATCAGGCCGAAGCCGCAGTTATCCTTGAACTCATCAGGATGGTACAGACCTGCTTTCATAGACATTCTCACCAGACAAACTTGTACTAAATCAAGCACTTACCATGCGCGCAGGTCAATGCGCCAGCTTTGCGCAGGCAAAAGGGAGGTCATTGTACACATCCACCCTAGGGGTCACAAATCGGCATGGCGAAGCCTTGCACGCTTATGTCGCCTTGCAGAAGGAAACGACCGGCCAGCCATGTTAACGACTCATCAGTCAGCTGGCGAACCATGAGCCCGCCAGCCAGACACCCCGGTTACTTCATTTCCTGCCGCACACTGGCAATGGTACGCGGCCACGGCTTGGCAGCCTGAACCTTGGCGGGCAACGCCTTGATCGACGCCTGAGCGGCTGCACGGGTGGCAAAACTGCCATAGGTCACCACATACAGCGGCTTACCTTGCAGAACCTTCTTGAAGTAGTGGTATTCACTGCCGTGCTGGCGCACAAACGCCTGGGCATTGGCCTCAACGCCAGTTCCCAGCACCTGAACCACATAGCGATTGGATGCCTGGGCGGCATACCAACCCGAACCGGCTGCCGGCTTGGTGACTGGCGCGGGCGGCGTAACAGCAGCCTTGACCACCGGCTTAGGCACCGGCTGCGGCTTAACCGCAGGAGCAACCGCCACCGCAGCTGGCTTGACCGGCACGGGAGCGGCGACCGGAGCAACAGCTGGTACGGCCGACAAAACAGGCTTGGCAGGCTCGACCACCGGCGCCGCAACTGGCGCAACGGCAGTGGCTGGCGCAATCGCCGGCAATGAGTCCAACGCCCCGCCGTCTTCACTCTCCGCCAGCCCTGCAGCTTGCGCCAGGGGCTCACGAATGACTGGCTGCGCCTCACCCACCAACGGCAACGGCAATGGTTGGCTTGAGCCAGCAAAATCAATCTTCGGACCTGCAGCATCCGCCGCCACGTTTGGCGCCGCAGCATCTACCGCAACAGGCTCCTGCCCCAACGGCAATTGCGCACTGATCGGCGCCACAGGCACGCTTTCGGTACGTTCTTGCATCATCCAGGCCGCCGCTACGCCGCCAGCCACCACCAGTAAGGCGACCAAGTGTTTGACGGGTAATTTGAAGCCAAAAGACGCGTTTTTTCCCGCGCCTCGCTGCGCCAGCATCGCATCAATCAACGCCTCGCGAGCCAGCAGATTGATGGCGCCCGGCCAGCCACCAGAAGCCAGATGAATATCAGCGATCTGCTCTGCGGTGAACAACTCGATACCCTGCCCAGCACCTTCTAATCGTTGCGCCAGGTACTCCTGAGTTTCAGCCTCATCGTAAGGCTGCAACTCAATGGCATGAAAACACTCAGCGCCATCCGCAAACAGCTCAAGGCGAGCAATCAGGCTGTGCTCGGCAAACAGGAAGACATGCGCTCGCCCCTCGGCATTGCCGGCAGCCAACGCCAGCATCGCCTCCAAGCCCGCATCATCCAGCTGCTCGGCATCATCAACCAGCAGATAGACTTCCTGGCCGGTTGCGGTTAACTGAGCAACCCGCGACAGCACGGCACGCACATCGGCCTGGGGCACATTCAGACCCTGACTCAGCAGACGCAACACGCCCCCCGCCTCGACCGCACCACGCGCCGAGACCACCACACTCTGCACTGCCTGCTTGTTAGTGCTGGCCACCAACGCCTGGCGCAGCAGCGTCTTGCCGCTGCCCTTGGGACCGGTTACGGCCAACAACAGCTGACTGTAACGCGCCAAATGATGCAATTGGCCCAGCACTGGCTTGCGTTGCGCCGGGAAAAACTTGAACCCGGGCACCCGTGCAGCAAAGGGGTCATGGCTGAGTTGGTAATGGCCGAGGAAGGCCTCGTCGGCATGCAAACTGGTCATAGAGTTCTCATCAATCGCTAAGCTGATTAACCAAGGCGCGGTAATCTGCGCGCAAGGTGGCATCTAAAATTTCGCGAGGAAACTCGCTGGTTACCACGGCCGCGCCTAGGCCTTTCAACAGCACCAAACGCAGGCGTCCATCGAGCACTTTTTTATCCACCGCCATGTGCTCGAGAAAATCATCCGGCGTCATTTCTTCCGGCGGCACAACCGGCAGCCCCGCCTGCAGCAAGAGGCGCACGCCCCGATCACGCTCAACCACGGTGATCCAGCCCAAACGGCAGGACATCTCCAGCGCCATCACCGTACCGGCCGAAACCGCCTCGCCGTGCAACCACACGCCGTAGCCCATATGGGTTTCGATGGCATGGCCAAAGGTGTGGCCAAGATTCAGGGTCGCGCGCAAGCCAGACTCACGCTCATCCTGCCCAACAACATAGGCCTTGGCCGCACAGGAGCGCGCCACTGCCTCAGCCAAAAGCCCCTGATCGAGACCGCGCAAGCCCGCCATATTGAGCTCAAGCCAACCCAGAAATGGCTCATCACAAATCAGGCCATACTTGATGACCTCGGCCAGACCCGCCGACAACTCTCGGGCAGGCAGCGTATTCAGACTGGATATATCAATGATCACTGCCTTGGGCTGGTAGAACGCACCAACCATATTCTTACCCAGCGGGTGATTGATTCCTGTCTTGCCGCCAACGGATGAGTCAACCTGAGACAACAGCGTGGTAGGCACTTGAATAAAATCGACGCCGCGCTGGTAACAAGCGGCAGCAAAACCTGCCATATCACCTATCACGCCGCCGCCCAGAGCAATAACCGTCGTCCGACGATCATGGCGCGCAGTCAGCAAGCCATCAAAAATCAGCTGCAGGGTTTCCCAGGTTTTGAAGGCTTCGCCATCAGGCAAAATCACCGTAGGTGACATCGTGCCCCGCCAGAGTCGTCAGCAACGACTGCAAATACAGCGGCGCAATGGTTTCATTGGTAACAATCGCAACTTGCCGACCCGCGATATGCGGCTCGAACAAGCAAGCCTGAGCAAGCAAGCCAGCCCCGATATAAATGGGATAGCTACGCTCGGCGAGTTCAACCTGAAGTGTTTGCATGAGGCCCCCACATAAAAGGGCTCTAGGATAGCGCAGATCAGCCTGCGCTTTAACGGGGAGCAAGCGCCTCAAGACGCTCAATGATCTCTAACACGACCATTCGCGGCGGACGCTCGTCGGTTTCAATCACCACATCGGCAATTTCGCGATACAGCGGATCACGTATCGCCATCAACTCAGACAGCACCCGCGCCGGGTCTGCCGTACGCAACAGAGGACGATTACGATCACGGGAGGTTCGATCAATTTGCTGCTCGACGGTCGCATGCAGGTAAACAACACGCCCACCTGAACGTAGCGCACGACGATTTTCTTCTCGAAGAACCGCCCCACCACCGGTAGCCAGTACCAGCCCATCAGCAGCACACAGATCGACGATCACCGCCTGCTCACGCTCGCGAAAGCCTTGCTCCCCCTCCACATCAAATATCCAGGGAATATCGGCACCGGTACGCTGCTCGATTTCCTTGTCGGAATCTTTGAAGGGTAAGCGCAGTTCTTTCGCAAGCAAGCGCCCGATGGTGCTTTTACCGGCACCCATCGGACCAACCAAGATCAAGTTACTCACCAAGATCAACGACCCACAGTTACAGCCTGGCCGTTCATGATGCGTGGAGTAAGGAAAATCAGCAGCTCATTCTTGCTTATCCGTTACTACATCACGCCGAAACATACGACCCAAATAAGGTAGATCACCAAGGAACGGCACCTTATCAACAGACTTTGACTGATTATTTGTGAAAACACCACCAATAACAATCGTCTCACCATCAGACACAAGAACCTTGGCATTAACTTCATTTTTCTTGATCGTCGGCACACCATTTAATGCCGCCTGCGAAAAATCTGGCGCATCCTTTGTAACTTTGACTTCCATAATAACTCTGTTATCCGGAGTAATTTGAGGAGTAACCTCAAGGGACAAAGCAGCCTCTTTAAAAGAGGTGCTGGTCGCGCCACTTGAACTGGCTTCCTGATAAGGAATTTCCGTACCTTTCAAAATTTTCGCCGTTTCTTTATCTGAGGTGACCACTTTAGGCTGAGAAACCACCTCACCATTACCGGTCTTCTCCATAGCCGAAAGCTCAAGATCCAGAATCGTATTATCGGTAATAAAACCAATACCTATGGAAGACGTTGGTGCTGAGGCACCTAAATCCACATAAGTTCCACGACCGGTAGCACCACCCAAAGTGAAGTTCCCTACACCCGTTGTTACACCCTTCCAGTCGACACCCAATTCTTTACTAAAATCAACGGACGCCTCAACAATGCGCGCCTCAATCATCACCTGCCGAACAGGAATATCCAGCTGAGCCACTATGCGACGCAACTCATCAAGATTGGTCTGAGTTTGATACGCAATAATGCTGTTGGTTCGATCATCGACAGTAATAGAACCACGCTCATCGGCAGGCGTTTCGGTGCCAGCAGTACTGGTGACCGACTGAAACAGCTTGGCTATATCGGAAGCCTTCGCGTAGTTAACCTGAATCAACTCACGACGCAAAGGCTCTAGTGCAGCAATCTGTTTTTGCGACTCGAGCTCCTGACGTTCGCGCGCAGCAATCTCATCTGCAGGCGCAACCAACAGTACGTTACCAATTTTACGCTTGTCCAAGCCCTTGGTTTTCAACACCAAATCCAGAGCCTGATCCCACGGCACATTCTGCAAACGCAAGGTGATATTGCCTTGAACGGTGTCACTGGCAACCAAATTAAGATCGGTAAAGTCGGCAATCAGCTGCAGCACTGAACGCACATCAATATCCTGAAAGTTCAGCGACAGCTTTTCACCGGTATAGGCAAACTTCTCAGCTTTGCGCTTATCTGCATCCTGTTGCGTTAACGGCTTGATGCTGACAGTCAGCTTATTATCTGTCTGATAAGCCATGTAGTCATACAAGCCTGTTGGCTCAATACTGATACTGGCCTTGTCACCCTGACTGACCGCACTTACAAACTGCACCGGCGTCGCAAAGTCCTTCACATCCAAACGAACGCGCAGCGACTCAGGCAACTGGGTCTTGGCAAAATCCAAACGAATCTTTCCGCCCTGATCTTGAATATCCGGGCTGACTGCGGCATCCGAAAGCTCGATAACCACATTACCGGCACCTTGCTCGCCACGTTGAAAATCAATCCCCTTAATCGCTTTCCCGGCAGCCACGTAGGGCTTCACCACAGGCTTAACTGCAGCAACCGGACTAGCCGCACGCACAGCACCGTCGCCCACCACGACAAACAAGGCATTGCCTTCGACTCTCGCACTGTAAGGCGCCAGGGTCGAGAGATTGACGATCAAACGGGTACGGTCACCCGCCTCAACCACGGTCACGCTGCGCGCATTACCAACACCCAGTTCACGGTTTTTTGCACCCAGCTTGTTGACGACCCCTGGCAAATCCAACGCAATGCGCGCGGGCTGCTCAATGGTGTAGCCGCGCGGAACCGCCACCGGCTCATCAAACGTCAACTTAAGCTCAACCTTGTCGCCAGGCAGGGCGGCCACGTCGAGAGACTGCAAGTCGGTCGCAAAAGACGCCTGCGACATCAATGCAAGACACAGAGAAATGCCAAGAGGTGAAAGGTTACTTTTCATTATTTGGTTCCGTTTTGCCGACCGGTAATTTGTATTCATAGTAACCCACCCACTAAGAGCGCTCTCTGAGGGCCAGGCTACGCGGACGCTCAAGCCATCCCCCTTCGCCATCTGGCACGATTTCTACCACATCGATCTTTGACTCAGTCACCGACACGATGCGGCCATGGTTACGCCCAAGGTAATCGCCCACTTTAACCCGGTAGACACCTCCAGCACCCTGAACCAAGCCAAAGACACCTACATTGTCCGAAAGCGTACCCGCCATTTCGAAAACTTCAATATTGAAGCCCTCAAGAAACTGTTTGACCCTGCTTTCATCGGGTTTGATGTCTTTAGAGCCTTTCTGTTGGCTGGCAACATCTATTTTTACCGGCTTCTGGAAAGGACTGCGCATTCCACCCGCATTGTAGGTAAACGCCTCATAGGGCTGAAACTTCGGCAAAGGCTCAATTGAACCTTTTGGACGCGCACGCACCTCATCCATGTAAGCTTGAAGGTCAACAAACTGACCACTGGCATCACAACCTGCCAAGCACGTGACAACAAGAAAACTAGCGAATAATCGAGCACACATCATTTCTGCAGCCCCTTATCGTTATACCGATAGGTTTTGGCCAGAACACTCATCCGTAATCTGGAAGCACTATCATCCTCGACAGGGAGCATTTCAAAATCATGCAAGGTCACGATACGCGGCAAACTTGCTACACCACTGGCAAATGTTGCCAAATCCTCATATCGACCCAGAACATTAATCTGAATTGGCAATTCAATATAAAACTGCTGAGTTACTTCCGGCAGCAATTTAATTTGCTCAAACTCCAGACCGCTACCCAAGCCAGTGCGCGTAATGTCTTCTAGCAGCCCAGGAACTTCGGTATCACTCGGCAACTGCCTCAACAGAGCACCAAAAGAAGTTTCCATTTCCTTCATCTGGTCCTTGTAAGCCTCCAGATTTGCCGCTTGAAAGGCCTTAGTAGCGAACTGCTGCTTGAGCGTTTCCTCTTCGGCATGGCGTTGATCCAGGTCAACCTCCAAGTCCTTCAAGTGAAAATTGTAACCAAGTGCCAAAACAACGATAAGCAAGCAAAAAGCAGGCAATCGCTTTTACTGCCGAAGGCCAAGAGCCCAAATTATTAAGGTCCAGATCCGCAAGGTCGACCTTGCGCAACCCTTCAAGAGATTCGGCCAAACTCATTTTTTAGCCCCTTCTGCTTCAACTGCAGGCTGTGTTTGCTGCACCGTAAGCTGGAAGACATTTGCCTGCCCCCACTCACCTGCAGTCAATGCCTTAACCTCTGTCAGATTCGGCGCATCCAGCCACTCGGAACCATCCAGGTTGCGCATAAGATTAGAAACCCGGTTATTTGACTCTGCCGCACCAACGATGGCGATATTCTTGCCGGTCATTTTCAACCCGGTGAAATACACGCCATCCGGCAACGTACGAACAAGCTGATCAAAGACCCGACCGATAATCGGCCGATTACCCTGAAGGTCCTGAATGATCTTCATCCGCTCCAGCAACTGCTGACGACGGGTTTTTAGCTCACTGATTTCTTTGATCCGCGCATCCAGAACAGCAATTTCTTTACGCACATAATCATTGCGGGCGTTTTGTTGCTCAATCGCACCATTAAGGTACTGATCGCCCAGAAAAACAGCACCGCCAGCCACAATCAACACACCCGCCAAGGTCACTAAAAATCGCTGTTTGCGCTCTTCACGCAGCTGTTCCCGCCAGGGAAGTAGGTTAATCCGCGCCATTAGTCGAAACTCCTCATGGCCAAACCGCAAGCGATCATCAATGCCGGCGCATCACTGGCCAAGGCCCCCGCATTAACCTTGCTACTTAAAGCCATGTCAGCAAACGGGTTGGCCACCAGAGTTGGCGTTCCAATTTTCTGCTGAATTAAACGGTCAAGATCAGGGATGGACGCAGTACCACCTGCAAGCAGGATGTAATCCACATCATTGAACTGGCCAGCAGCAAAGAAGAACTGCAAGGAGCGCGAGACCTGCTGAACAACCGCCTCTTTGAACGGCTGCAACACCTCACTGTCGTAGTCATCCGGCAGGCCGCCCTGCTTCTTGGCCAGACCGGCCTCCTCAACGGAGAGCCCGTAGCGACGCTGAACCTCTTCGGTCAGCTGCTTGCCACCAAAAAGCTGTTCGCGGGTATAAATCGTCCGGCCGTTATGCAGAACACTCAAGGTCGTCATGGTGGCGCCGATGTCGACCACGGCGACTGTCAGGTCATCTTGACCGCTACTCAACTGAGCGGCCAACAACCCGTAGGCCCGCTCCAGCGCGTAAGCCTCAACATCCACAACCTTGGCGGTCAAGCCCGCAAGCGCGAGAGCCGCTTCGCGAACCTCGACATTCTCCTTGCGACACGCCGCCAACAGCACTTCGACTCGTTCGGGATTGCGCGCAGAAGGCCCCTGCTCTTCGAAATCAATCGCGACTTCTTCGAGTGGGTAAGGAATGTACTGATCGGCTTCAATTTTCAGCTGGTTTTCCAACTCGTCGTCAGAAAGACCCGCTTCCATCTCGATGGTTTTAGTGATCACCGCCGAACCCGCTACCGCGACAGCAACAGACTTAACACCGGTCTTGGCCTTAGCTAAAACTCGCGCAAGCGCTTGCCCGACGCCCTCAAGCTCGGCGATATTTTTCTCAACCACAGCATTAGGTGGGAGCGGCTCAACAGCGTAGGCCTCTACCTTGTAGCGGCTTCCTGAGCGACTCAATTCGAGGAGCTTGACCGAGGTCGAACTGATATCGATCCCCAGCAGCGTGTTCGCTTTCTTATTGAAGAGCCCTAGCACGACCGATTTCCTATCTGCATCCGCGACTTACGGACTGTTTATGTTTTTTCACATTAAATATCAGTCTTGACAGAAGCGCAAATGGCTACCTAGCAAAAAAACCGCTTATAATGTGACCAGTTTTCCTCTTTTCGCGTTGCCTTCCGCTTAACTCTTTCTTTTATCTGGAAATCCACAAATCTTGATGCGTCTGCTGAAGTTTTTCTGCTGGTCAGCGCTTGCCGTTTTTTGTGGGCTGCTCCTCAGCCTGAGCGGAGCTTACCTCTATCTTAGTCCCGGCCTGCCATCCGTCGAGTCACTGCGCAGCATCCAACTGCAAATCCCCCTGAGGGTATACAGCAGTGACAGCAAACTGATCGCCGAATTTGGCGAAATGCGCCGCAGCCCGATTCGCTTCCAGGACATCCCGCCCGACTTCATCAGCGCCATTTTGTCCGCAGAAGACGACAATTTTGCCAACCATTATGGCGTTGACCCGGCAAGCCTGATGCGGGCCGCCTCGCAATTATTGCAAAGCGGCCACATTCAGTCGGGCGGCAGCACCATCACCATGCAGGTGGCAAAGAATTTCTTTCTCAGCAGCGAGCGCAGTTTCTCCCGCAAAATCAATGAAATCCTTTTGGCACTGCAAATTGAACGAGAGCTGAGCAAGAACGAAATCCTTGAGCTCTACGTCAACAAGATCTACCTCGGCAATCGCGCCTACGGCATCGAGGCGGCCTCACAGGTTTACTACGGCAAGTCCATTCGTGATGCCAGCCTGGCACAGCTGGCAATGATTGCAGGCCTGCCGAAAGCGCCCTCGCGCTTCAATCCACTGGCCAACCCTGCCCGCAGCAAAGAGCGCCGTGACTGGATTCTGGGCCGCATGCTGAAGCTGGGCAAAATCGACCAAGCACGCTATCAAAGCGCCCTCGATGAGCCGTTGAATGCGGCATACCATGGCTCTACGCCCGAACTGGAAGCACCTTATATTGCCGAAATGGCGCGCGCAGAAATGGTGGGCCGCTACGGCAGCGATGCCTACACCGAAGGCTTCCGGGTAACGACTAGCGTCTCCAGCGAACTCCAACAGGCTGCCAGCCTGGCAGTTCGAAACGGCCTGCTGAGCTACGACCAGCGCCACGGCTACCGCGGCCCGCAAACCCGCCTGCCAGGCATGAGTCGTGAGACCTGGCTGCAGGAGTTAAGCAAGCATCGCTCAATCGGCGGCTTAGAGCCGGCGGTTGTCAGTCAAATCGAAAAAAGCGGCATTCTGGTGCTGACCCGCAGCGGCCAGGAAGAAACCGTGACATGGAGCAGTATGAAGTGGGCTCGCCCGTTTCTGGGCCCCGACAGCATGGGCCCCCGCCCGCAACAGCCCGCCGACGTGGTGCAACTCGGCGATCTTGTCCGCGTACAACGGCAGGAAGACGGCAGCCTGAACTTCAGCCAAATTCCAACTGCGCAAGCCGCACTCGCCTCCCTCGACCCACAAAATGGGGCCATACGCGCTCTGGTTGGCGGCTTCTCGTTTGAACAAAGCAACTACAACCGAGCGATCCAGGCCAAGCGCCAGCCTGGTTCAAGCTTCAAACCTTTTATCTACAGCGCAGCGCTGGATAACGGCTTCACCGCCAGCAGCCTGGTCAATGACGCCCCGATCGTGTTCCAGGAAGCCGGCATGGAAGAAGCCTGGCGTCCGAAGAATGACAACAACACCTTCCTCGGTCCCATCCGCCTACGGGAAGCGCTGTATAAATCGCGCAACCTGGTGTCCATCCGCGTCCTGCAAGCCATTGGTATCGATTACGCCCGCGACTATGTCGCCCGCTTCGGCTTCAACAAACAGGATTTACCACGCAACCTCTCCCTTGCACTGGGCACCGCCAATCTAACCCCCATGGAAGTTGCCACTGGCTGGTCCACCTTCGCCAATGGTGGCTACAAAATTCAGCCCTACCTGATCGAGCGCATAGAAAGCCGCGACGGCCAGCCGCTCTTTATCGCCAACCCGGCCAGCGTGCCGCAAAACAGCCCCCAGAGCATTGATAGCCAAGACCTGCCCAACACCATCGATACCGATGCCAACGCGATAACCATTGAACCGGTCGCCGCAGAACGCATTATTGATGAGCGCACCGCCTTCATCCTCACCAGCATGCTCCAGGACGTCATCAAGCGCGGCACCGGGCGGCGCGCCCTGGCCATGGGCCGTAGCGACCTGGCAGGCAAGACCGGCACCACCAACGAGTCGAAAGACAGCTGGTTCTCCGGCTACAACGCCGACTACACCACCACCGTCTGGAGCGGCTTCGACCAGCCGGAAAGCCTGGGCAGAATGGAGTTTGGCGGCACCGTTGCACTGCCCATCTGGATGAATTACATGAGCGTCGCCCTGAAAGACAAGCCCGCTCACCTGTTGCCCGAACCCGCCGGGATATTAACCCTGCGCGTCGACCCCATTACTGGCCGGGCCGCCTCACCGGGCAACGCTAACGCCTATTTCGAACTGTTCAAGAGTGAAGACTCGCCCCCCTCAATGGGCGAACTCGACCCAAGCCAAAGCACCCTAGGCAGCCCGCTGCCGGCAGATGAAGCTGCGCCTATAGACTTGTTCTGATCGACAAGCACATCCAGTCTGCTAAAAACCGCTGAGAACCTTTTCGCAGAACAACAAAAGCATTAGCCCCGAAGACTCGAATGCAAAAAAGCGCCGCCAACCGGCAAAAACAAAAAAGCCCGACAGGTTTGCGCCTGCCGGGCTTTTTGCTTACAGCTACCTGACCCTTAACTGCCCGAGTCAGCAGTTAATGGTTTTTGTCACTTAGAACTGCGCTGCATCAAGCAGGTACAGCGACTCGCTACCAGCCTTGACCGAAGCGGTCAGGGAGTGGATGCGCGGCAGCAGACGGGCGAAGAAGAAACGCGCGGTACCCAGCTTGCTGACATAGAACTCATCCTGATCCTGCTTGGCCAGCGCAGTGCGCGCCATCAGGGCCCACATGTAGGCGTAGGCGGTGTAACCGAACACCTGCAGGTACTCGACCGAGGCGGCACCGACTTCGTTCGGATTAGCCTTGGCGCGTTCCAGCAGATCAGCGGTCATCAGCTCCAGGTTGGCGATGGCGTCTTTCAGCGGGTTAACGAACTCAGCCAGGGACGCATCGGCGCTGTCGGTGAAGGCTTTGATCTCTTCAGCAAAGTGCTTGTAGAACGCACCGCCGCTGCCAACCACTTTACGGCCGACCAGGTCGAGCGCCTGAATACCGTTGGTGCCTTCGTAGATCTGGGTGATGCGGCAGTCGCGGATCAGCTGCTCCTGGCCCCACTCGCGGATAAAGCCGTGACCGCCGAAAATCTGCTGGCCGTGTACAGTGGTTTCCAGCGCCATGTCGGTGAGGAAGGCCTTAGCCACCGGGGTCAGCAGGGCGACCAGCTCTTCCGCGCGCTTGCGGGTCGCGGCGTCTTCGCTGAACTTGGCGGTATCCAATTGCATGGCCACGTAGCTGGAGAAGGCACGACCGCCTTCGTTCAGCGCTTTCATGGTCAGCAGCATGCGGCGCACGTCCGGGTGCACGATGATCGGGTCAGCGGCTTTGTCTTTGGCCACCGGACCAGTCGGCGCGCGGCTCTGGATACGGTCACGGGCGTATTCCACGGCGTTCTGGTAGCTGCGCTCACCCAGGGACAGGCCCTGGATACCTACGCCCAGACGCTCGTAGTTCATCATGGTGAACATGGCAGCAAGGCCTTTGTTCGGCGCATCGACGATCCAGCCAGTGGCGCCGTCGAAGTTCATCACACAGGTGGCCGAAGCCTTGATGCCCATCTTGTGCTCGATCGAGCCGCAAGACAGCGAGTTGTTCTCGCCCAGGGAACCGTCGGCGTTGACCATGACCTTGGGCACCAGGAACAGCGAGATACCTTTCGGACCAGCCGGAGCGTCCGGCAGCTTGGCTAGTACCAGGTGAATGATGTTCTCGGTCAGGTCGTGCTCACCGCCGGTGATGAAGATCTTGGTGCCGGAAATCTTGTAGCTGCCATCGGCCTGCGGTTCGGCCTTGGTGCGGATAATCCCCAAGTCGGTACCGGCGTGCGGCTCGGTCAGGCACATGGAGCCAGCCCAAACGCCGGAATACATGTTCGGCAGGTACTGCTCTTTCAGCTCTTCACTGGCGTGGGCGTTGATCGACAGGCAAGCACCGGCGGTCAGCATCGGGTACAAGCCGAACGACAGGTTGGCCGAGTTGACCATTTCTTCGACCTGGGCCGAGATTGCCTTGGGCATGCCCATGCCGCCGAATACCGGATCACCACCAACGCCAACCCAGCCACCTTCGGCGTAGGCTTTATAGGCCGCAGGGAAGCCGGCCGGGGTGTTAACCACGCCATTGGTCCAGCCACAGCCTTCTTCGTCACCACTGCGATTGAGCGGGGCAATGACGCCTGCGGTGATCTTGCCAGCTTCCTCCAGAATGGCCGCGGCAGTTTCTTCATCGACCACTTCAGCCAAGGCTGGCAATTGTGCCCACAGCTTGGAAACCTCAAATACCTCATTGAGGACGAAGCGCATATCGCGCAGGGGCGCCTTGTAGTCAGCCATGTGCAACCTCACGAAAAAAGACTGGCGGGATAGCCATTTCAAACAGGCGGCGATTGTAGCGAACAACAGGAAAGAGCAAAAGGGTCACTGCGTGACCACCAAAACACAAAAAGTCACGCAAGCCCTCTTACGCCTCAACAGCAGCCACCCGCACAGCGCCGCGCCGCACCTGACCGTAGGCCACCACTCGATTTCGCCCAGCCCCTTTGGCACTGTACAGCGCCTGATCAGCAGCCTTGAGCACGGCTTCGGTCGTCAACTGTGCCGCCTGGCGCTGGGCCACACCGATGCTGATCGTCACGGACACACTGCCTGCAGCCTTGGCGCCACGCTTCTGCCGCCCCTGCTGATCATCCCGCGGGCGCTTGTCCTGCTCGCGCAATTGCAGCAGGTAAGTCTCGACTGCGGCGCGCACTACTTCCAGGTGCGGCAGGCACTGCTCGATGGTCTTGCCGGGAAACACCAGCGTGAACTCTTCACCACCATAGCGATAGGCCTTGCCGCCACCCGCGATCTTGCGCAATTGACCGGCCACCACGCGCAGCACCTGATCCCCCACATCATGGCCATGGGTGTCGTTGAACTGTTTGAAATGGTCGACATCAGCCATCGCAATTACGTACTGGCGACCCAGGCGCTGCAGGTGTTCATTCAGGGCGCGCCGCCCAGGCAAGCCAGTCAGCTCGTCGCGAAAGGCCATTTGGTAGGCTTCATGGGCCACCGCCACGGCAATCATCAGCATGACTTGACTGCTCATGATGTTCAGCGCCTGCGGCTGAATAAACACCCGCGGCAGCATCCATAACAACCCCAGCAAGCCGACCAGTTGCGCCGCATGTAACGGGCGAGGCTGGCGCAGGTACTGCACCAGCAGGCCGACAAATGCGAGCAGGAACAGCGGATAAACAAACTGAATCAGACTCATCCAGGGCGCATGCAACGCCGGCCAACGGATCTCTGCCAACCAGGCCAGCAGCGGCGCCGGAAAGCGCTGCTGCAGCGCCACCGCTACGCCGACCACAGCCAGCAACACCGCCGCTCGGGCAATCAGATCCTGCGCCAACTGGGTACGCTCCTGCCATGCGGCATACAAGCCATACAACAGCGGCAACAGCAGACAGCAGAGATGAAAAATCAGCGCGCCGTCCTCGCGCACCCGGCCGGTGGCGCGAAAGTAGTCGGTTTGCGTATCCAGCAGAAAATAGCCGAGGTACACCGTGAGCAACAAAAACAGCTCGCGCTGACGGCTATAGACCATACAGAAGGTGCCACCCAGCAGCAGCAGCAGGGTCGGCAGCACATTGAACAGCGAGACAAAGAACTCGCTCAGGGAAACCAGACTCGCCGCCAACAGCCCTGCGCCGAGCAACAGCAGGGAAGGTAGGAAATGACCGAAGCGCAGGGCAGAAAAGCGCGACAAAACAAACTCCAGATAGCAGCAAACAAACGACAGCAATGGCCAGCATTCTGCCTGCTTGGCATCTTTTCGACACCTGATCAGTGCGCAAAACGGCCATTAGCGCTCATTTGGCAGGCGACACCTGCGCACTAACGCTGAAGCGAGCCTGGCCGCAGACCACTGTAACGCGCACAAAAAAGCCGCGGACCCGAAGGTGCGCGGCTTTTTGCGCCCGAAGGCAGGCTTACAACTTAGTAGCCCAGGGCGAAGTCTTCTTCAGCCATGTCCATCAAGTTGTTGGCGCCCGACAGCATGGTCACAACCAGGCCACGGGTACGCGGCAGGATGCGCTGGAAGTAGAAACGCGCAGTCTGCAGCTTGGCCTTGTAGAAGGCCTCTTCGTCGGTACCGGCAGCCAATTTCTCAGCAGCCAGACGCGCCATGTCAGCCCAGAAGTAAGCCAGGCAGGCGTAACCAGAGTACATCAGGTAGTCCACCGAAGCGGCACCGACTTCTTCACGGTCTTTCATCGCGGCCATACCCACTTTCATGGTGATGTCGCCCCACTCTTTGTTCAGCTCAGCCAGCGGCGCAACGAACTCCTTGACGGCATCGTTGGCTTCGTTGGTCTGGCAGAACTTGTGGATGATCTTAGTGAAGCCTTTCAGCGCTCCGCCTTGAGTCATCAGGATCTTGCGACCCAGCAGGTCCAGCGCCTGGATACCGGTGGTGCCTTCGTACAGCATGGAAATACGGCTGTCGCGAACGTTCTGCTCCATGCCCCACTCGGCGATGAAGCCGTGGCCGCCATAGATCTGCACACCGTGGTTAGCCGCTTCGAAGCCCACTTCAGTCATGAACGCTTTGGCGATCGGAGTCAGGAAAGCCAGCAGACCATCGGCGGCTTTCTTGTCTTCTTCGTTCTCGCTGTACTTGACGATGTCGACCTGCTTGGCAGTGAAGTACACCATCGCTCGGTTGCCTTCGGCGAAGGCTTTCATGGTCAGCAGCATACGACGCACGTCCGGGTGGACGATGATCGGGTCAGCCGCTTTGTCCGGCGCTTTCGGGCCAGTCAGGGAGCGCATCTGTAGACGCTCACGAGCGTACTTCAGGCCGCCTTGGAAGCCGATTTCGGCGTGAGCCAGACCCTGCAGAGCAGTACCCAGACGGGCAGTGTTCATGAAGGTGAACATGCAGTTCAGACCCTTGTTGGCTGGGCCGATCAGGAAACCGGTGGCGCCATCAAAGTTCATCACGCAGGTAGCGTTACCGTGGATACCCATCTTGTGTTCGAGCGAGCCGCAGGAAACGGCGTTGCGCGAACCAACCGAACCGTCTGCGTTCACATTGAACTTAGGCACGATGAACAGCGAAATACCTTTGGTGCCCTGCGGGGCGTCCGGCAGGCGAGCCAGTACGATGTGGACGATGTTATCGGCCATGTCGTGTTCGCCAGCGGAGATGAAGATTTTGGTGCCGGACACTTTGTACGAACCATCAGCCTGAGGCTCGGCCTTGGTGCGCAGCATGCCCAGGTCGGTGCCGCAGTGCGGCTCAGTCAGGCACATGGTGCCGGTCCACTCACCGGAAACCAGCTTGGTCAGGTAGGTGTGCTTCTGGTCGTCAGTACCATGCTCGGCGAGGGTGTTCATCGCGCCATGGGACAGACCTGGGTACATGCCCCACGACCAGTTGGATTCGCCAACCAGCTCACTCAGCACCAGACCGAGGGATTCCGGCAGGCCTTGGCCGCCGTGGTCAACGTCGTGGGACAGGCTCGGCCAGCCACCTTCAACGTACTGCTGATAGGCTTCTTTAAAGCCAGTCGGGGTCTTAACGCCGGACTCGCTCCAGGTGCAACCTTCGATGTCACCGGTGCGGTTCAGCGGAGCCAGTACCTGCTCACAAAACTTGGCGCCTTCCTCGAGGATGGCGTTGACCATGTCCGGGGTAGCGTCCTGGCAAGCCGGCAGGCTTTGATAATGCGCTTCGTAGCCGAGCAGCTCGTCACGAACGAAGCGAATATCACGCAAGGGGGCCTTGTAGTCAGGCATAGCGAATAACCTCTGCTGTAAATTCCTAGTAAGGGTGACCGGTTTACCAGTCGCTTGCGGGATCACTCCCAGCCGCCCAGCAATTGATGCGGGCCAGCAATCAAACAGGCGTTTGAAACATACGTTTACGCCCTAGCCTTGTCAAGCATCCGCAGATGCGTAAATCAGGCGATGAGATCAACCAGCGCTGCCGGCTCCTGCAGCTGGCTCAAGCGCCGGTATAACTGCAGATTAGGCGTTAAGTCGAAATTCTGCTGCTCCACTTCAGGCTCCGCCTGTTCATCTTGTTCGGCTTGCTCCTGCTCCTGCTCCTGCTCCTTACGCGCCAAAGACTCAGCCTTGCGCTCTGCCGCCGCGGCGGCAACCTCCTCACGCTGTAGCGCGGCCAACTCGCTGCGGGCCTGCGCAGCCAGCACTTGCGCCTGCGCCGCTACGCGCAAATCCTGGGCAGATGGCTCAGCCGGCGCGAGCGCGGCTTGCTGCACCAGCTCCATTTTGCGCAAGGTGGCAGCGGGATCATTGGGAATAGGAGAGACGTCGATACTGACCTCGCCACTCACGGCGTAGGTCTGACCATCAGGACCGCGTTTGAAACTGTAGGTTGGCGCGCCAGCATAGCTGCCGCCCACGGCAGCATGAGCCTGTTCGTGACTGCGCACTTCGCGATCACGGCTGGCCAATTCGGTAATTTGCTGTTGCTGCAGGGCTTGTTGCTGAGGGGAAACGGCGGCATTACCTGACGCAGAATCAACGGCGGGCTTAGCGTCACGCTCAGAAACGGCAGATGACGAAGACTTACTTGAGTTTGCGGAGGTGACAGGCGAACGTACGACCTGCGCTGGCGGCACAGCCAACGCTTGGGAAGCCTGCGAATTGATATTCATCTGGCCCCTCCCCGCCTGTGCGGGAGGCCGTTAAGCCGTCTAGGCGCGGGTATCGAGCATAGTGCCGAGCACCGCGTCGGCGGTTTCAAGCACACGGGCGCCGGCCTGAACTTCAACTTTACCCACCTGCAAATCCACCAAGCTGCTAGCCAGATCTACCGGCCGCGCCTCGCTGACGGAAGGCGTGCTCGGCTCCACCGCCGGCGCAGCCTGGGGCAGCCCGGCACCGGCAATCTGTGCCGCAGCCTGATCCACCCGGCGCTGGCCGTTCTGGATGCTGCTCAAGCCCGAACTGAAGGCACTGCTGCCTGAAATCTCCATCACTCAACTCCAACCTGCTCAATCTTCATTTCATTGAAGCCGAGTTTGTTCAATAAATATACAAACAAAAGGCAATCACGCCGCAATCGCTTATAGCCCAACGCTTGCAGGCGCCAACCCCAAAAGAGTGATATCCAGGTGCCGAGCCACTGCCGCAGCGCCGGCCTGGTCCAGTCGCGGTACCCGACCCAAGCAGGGCGCCGCCAGCCGCTCACTCAAGGTGCGCAGGTTGTCATCCAGACGCGAGGTCTGCGGATCGAGCACATTGGCCACCCAGCCGGCGAGGCGCAAGCCATCGCGGGCAATGGCTTCGGCCGTCAGCAACGCATGGTTGATACAGCCCAGGCGCACGCCCACCACCAGGATCACCGGTAAATCGAGGGCGACTGGCAGATCGGCCAGCGTGGCCTGCTCGCCCAACGGCACCCGCCAACCGCCGGCACCCTCGACCAAGGTAAAGTCCGCCTGTTGCGCAAGCACCGCCTGCACGGAGGCAGCCAGGGCCTCGACCTTAAGCTCCACGCCCGCCTCACGAGCCGCCAGGTGCGGGGCAATGGCCGGGGCGAAGGCAAATGGATTGACCTCGGCATAACTCAACGGCAGCGAGCACTCGGCCAGCAGCGCCAGAGCATCACTGTTGCGCAGGCCGTCAGCGCCAGCCTCACAACCGGAGGCCACCGGCTTGACCGCCGCCGTGCTTAGGCCCGCCAGCCGTGCCGCACACAACAGGCCGGCGGCGATGGTGGTTTTACCCACATCGGTATCGGTACCGGTGACGAAGAACGCAGCACTCATCTCAGAATTCCTTTTGCAGCACGGCATATACCACTTGATAGGTGGCCGGCAGCCCTTGGGGTTGGCGAAAACCCTCATAGGCATCGAGCAAGGCGCGAATACGCTCACGCCCGGTCAGGCCGCCGGGGCGTCCGGGATTGAGGTTGTGGGCACCCAAGGCCTTCAACTCGCCAGTTAAGGTGCGCACATCTGGGTAATGCAGCACCTGTGGCTGCACCTGCAACGCTCGCACCTGCAAACCGCTGTCTGCGCAAAGGTGCTGATAGGTACTCAAGGCGCGAAAGCGATTGACGTGCACATGGCCATCCACCGCCTGCCAGCTGGCCTGCAGCTCGTGTAGGGTGCCAACACACAGGCTACTGAACGCCAGCACGCCCCCTGGACGCAGCACTCGGCGCGCTTCAGCGAGAACTCCGGCAAAGTCACCACACCATTGCAACGCTAGGCTGGAGACCAGCAAATCGCAGCTATCTGGCGCCAGCGGCAAACGCTCGGCATCGCCCGCAATAAAATGTGCCGCGCCACCCAGCGGCCGAGCATGGCGCAGCATGCCTTCAGCCAAGTCAACGGCCAGCCCCTGCCCTGCGCCGTAGCGCTGAGCCAGGGCACGGGTGCAATAGCCCGTACCACAGCCCAGGTCCAGCCAGCGTTGCGGGCGCAAATCGGGCGGCAACTGCGCCAGCAGGGTATCGGCCACCGTGCGCTGCAGTGCCGCCACGCTGTCGTAACTGGCCGCAGCACGGGAAAACGAGGCCGCCACCTGGCGCTTGTCCGGCACGCCCGGTAACGACACCTGAGCCAGATCAGTCATCCTCGACCTCATGCAGAAAAGCCTGAATCGCAGCCGCCACTTCATGGGGACGCTCAACCACGAAGGCGTGACCAACCTGCTCGATCAGGCCCACCTCCACGTCCGGCAACAGCGTCAACAAGGCGCCCGCGGCCTCGGCCGGCACCAGCCCATCGGCAGCACCGAACAGGTGCAGCTGCGGGCCCGCGAAGCCTTGCAGCGCCGCGCGGGTATCCATGGCCGCCAGCAACGCCAAGCCCTGCAGCAGCGCATCGGGTGCCACCACGGGCGCGGCGGACGCCAGCAAGCGCGCCATACCGCGGGCATCTTCACTGCCCTGGGCGCAGAGCACACTAAAGCGCTTCAGGCAGACCGCCGGATTGGCCGCGCACGCCGCCTGAAACTCGGCAAAAGTGCTGGCCGCCATGGCATGGGGCCAATCGCTGCGGGCAACAAAACAGGCATTGCTGGCCATTGTCAGCAACCCGCAGCAGCGCTCGCCACGCCGTGCAGCCAGCTCGGCCGCGAGCATGCCACCGAGGGACCAACCGCCCAGCCAGACATCCTCCGGCAACGCGCTGTCCAGCTCGCCCAACCACTCATCGAGGTCGGCCGAGCCCGGCGCCGGCAACGGCTCAA
The DNA here is from genome assembly GCA_034519305.1 of Pseudomonas sp. Lineage (GTDB taxonomy): Bacteria > Pseudomonadota > Gammaproteobacteria > Pseudomonadales > Pseudomonadaceae > Aquipseudomonas. The sequence continues at coordinate 5,482 of JAXHOM010000017.1, read as the reverse complement.
TCTGCACCCGCAGGCGCTCATCCAGCCCCTGCAAGGCCGCCGCTAAAGGCTCCAGCGGCGCACTGCCTAGACCCCAGCCGGGCAACAAAACCAGTCGATTACGCATCTTCACTCTCGCCCAGCAACGGCCAGCACTCGGCCAAGGCGTGTAACAGTAGCTCCAGCTGCGCCTCGCTGTGAGCGGCACTGAGGGTGACGCGCAAGCGGGCACTGCCAGCAGGCACGGTGGGCGGACGAATCGCCGTGACCAGCAGGCCGCGCGCGCGCAGCAGGGCCGACAGCCGCAACGCACGGGCGCTGTCGCCAATCAGGATCGGTTGGATCGGCGTGCCGCTGTCCATCAGGGTCAGGCCAATCGCAGCGGCGCCCTCGCGGAAACGCGCGATCAGTTTATTCAGGTGTTCGCGGCGCCAGTTTTCCGTGCGCAACAGTTCCAGACTTTTCAGGGTGGCGCAGGCCACGGCTGGCGGCTGGCTGGTGGTGTAAATATACGGCCGGGCGAACTGAATCAGCGTCTCGATCAGCTCTTCGTTGCCGGCGACAAAAGCGCCGGCGGTGCCGAAAGCCTTGCCCAGGGTGCCGACCAGCACCTGCACATCCTCGGCGCCCAAGCCGAAGTGCTCGACGATGCCGCCACCCGTAGCACCCAGCGGACCGAAGCCGTGGGCATCATCAACCAGCACCCAGGCGTCCTTTTGCTTTGCCGCCGCGCACAGCGCCGGCAGGTCGGCCAGATCGCCATCCATGCTAAACACGCCATCGGTGACCACCAGGGTGTTACCCGTGGCTTTCTGCAGACGGCTGGCCAAGCTGACGGCATCGTTGTGCAGGTAGCGGGAGAAGCGCGCTCCGGACAACAACCCGGCATCCAGCAAGGAGGCGTGGTTGATGCGGTCTTCCAGCACCGTGTCGCCCTGCCCGACCAGCGCGGTGACGGCCGCCAGGTTGGCCATATAGCCAGTAGAAAACAGCAGCGCCCGCGGCCGCCCGGTAAATTCAGCCAGCGCCTCCTCTAACTCGTGGTGCGGCGTGCTGTGGCCAAGTACCAAGTGCGAGGCGCCGCCACCAACACCCCATTTGGCCGCGCCCTGCTGCATGGCTGCGATCACCTCAGGGTGATTGGCCAGGCCCAGGTAGTCGTTGGAGCAGAACGCCAACAGCCGCTCACCCTCAACCACGACCTCAGGACCCTGCGGGCTTTGCAGATGGGGACGCTGGCGATACAGATGGGCGTTGCGGCGCTCATTAAGGCGAGTGGCAAGATCGAAGCTCATGGGAAGCGACTCTTTGCGTAGGCGCGAGCGTGCTCGCGAACCGGGAGGGGCACAGCTGCACAAGCCATAGGGTGGATGACGCCGTTTTCATCCACCGCAACGCCGGCGTCCATGGTGGATGGATAAAGCGCCATCCACCCTACGAACTGATCGGCGTTAGACCGAAGCAGCGTTGTAGAACAGCTTGGAATCGCGCTGCTCGATCAGGGCCTGCTCGATGGCCGCCTGATGCACTTCGTCAGCATGCTCCTCACGGGCTTCCGGCTTGATGCCGAGACGGGCAAACAACTGCATGTCCTTGTCGGCCTGCGGGTTGGCCGTGGTCAGCAGCTTGTCGCCGTAGAAGATCGAGTTGGCGCCAGCGAGGAAGGCCAGGGCCTGCATCTGCTCGTTCATCGCCTCGCGGCCAGCGGACAGGCGCACATGGGATTGCGGCATAAGGATGCGGGCCACGGCGAGCATGCGGATAAAGTCGAACGGATCGACCTCCTCGGCATTTTCCAGCGGCGTGCCGGCAACCTTGACCAGCATGTTGATTGGCACCGACTCTGGATGCTCTGGCAGGTTAGCCAGTTGGATCAGCAGCCCGGCGCGGTCGTCCAGCGACTCGCCCATGCCGAGAATGCCGCCGGAGCAGATCTTCATCCCCGCATCACGCACGTAGCTCAGGGTTTCTAGGCGATCAGCGTAGGTGCGAGTGGTGATGATATTGCCGTAGAACTCCGGCGAGGTATCCAGGTTATGGTTGTAGTAATCCAGACCGGCCTGAGCCAGGGCAGTGGTCTGCTCCTGGTCGAGCTTGCCGAGGGTCATGCAGGTTTCCAGGCCCATGGCCTTCACGCCTTTGACCATCTCCAGCACGTAGGGCATGTCCTTGGCCGACGGATGTTTCCAGGCGGCGCCCATGCAGAAGCGGGTCGAACCGATGGCTTTGGCGCGGGCGGCCTCTTCCAGCACTTTCTGCACTTCCAGCAATTTTTCCTTTTCCAGCCCGGTGTTGTAGTGGCCGGACTGCGGGCAGTACTTGCAGTCTTCCGGGCAGGCGCCGGTCTTGATCGACAGCAGGGTGGAGACTTGCACGCGGTTGGCGTTGAAGTGCCCACGGTGCACGGTTTGCGCCTGGAACAGCAGGTCATTGAACGGCTGTTGAAACAGGGCTTTGACCTCGGCCAGAGACCAGTCGTGACGCAAGTTGGCGGAAGTGGACGCGCTCATCGGATGTTCCTTATTAGTAATCTGTGCCTGCTAGAGTCAGGCAGCACAACACGGATGTTTGGCATAGTTAGGGAAGCCTTATGCGCTGTCAACCAACACACGACAGGCCGGTTTACATCTGGTTAAAAAACACACAAGCCTGTTTGCTTTGCGACGAACCCAGCGACAGCCAACAGGCCTTGTGCAGCGCCTGTGAGGCCGAACTGCCCTGGCTCGGCAGCCACTGCCGAATCTGCGCCCTGCCCCTGGCGACCACAGGGCTCATCTGCGGCGCCTGCCTGCGCAAACCACCAGCATTCGAGCGAGTTGAGGCCGCCTGGCGCTACGACTTCCCGCTGGACAGCCTGATCACCCGCTTCAAGCATCAGGCGCAATGGCCATTGGGACGCCTGCTGGGTGAGTTGCTGTCACATCATCTGCAACATGCCTTTAGTGAAGGCCTGACCAGGCCGGACCTGTTACTGCCGGTGCCGCTGTCCAGCCGCCGCCTGCGCCAGCGCGGCTTCAACCAGGCTGGCATGTTGGCGCGCTGGCTCAGCCAAAGTTTGCACCTGCCCCTGAACGAGCACTTACTGCAGCGCCGCCAGGACACCCCTGCCCAGCAACAACTGAGTGCCGCCCAGCGCCGGCGCAATCTGCGCCAGGCCTTTGAGCTGGCAGCAGATGGCGAGGTCAACGGTCTGCACCTGGCCGTGGTCGACGACGTACTCACCACCGGCGCCACCGCCGAGAGCATCGCCCGCCTGCTGCGCAAGGCCGGCGCCGCACGGGTGGACGTTTACTGCCTGGCGCGCACGCCGAAACCAGGCGACTAAGACCCAACAACTGCGCCAACGCCAGCGTACACTGGCGACCCCACGCCGCCCGGACACGATCATGAGCCACCCATTTGCTGCCCTGACCCCAGACCTGGTGCTGGATGCCGTCGAGAGCATTGGCTACCTGTCCGACGCCCGCGTGCTGGCCCTGAACAGCTACGAAAACCGCGTTTATCAGGTCGGCATCGACGACGAACAGCCGCTGATTGCCAAGTTCTACCGCCCCGAGCGCTGGACCGATGCGGCGATCCGCGAGGAGCACAGCTTCAGCCTCGAGCTGGCCGAGCACGAAGTGCCGGTGGTGGCACCACTGATGCGTGACGGCGAAACCCTGTTCGAGCACGCCGGCTTTCGTTTCGCGCTGTTCCCCCGGCGCGGCGGCCGTGCGCCAGAGCCGGGCAATCTGGACCAGCTCTATCGCCTCGGCGGCTTGCTCGGGCGGATGCATGCGATTGCCGCGATCAAGCCATTCGAACACCGCGAAATCACCTCGGTGAGCCACTTCGGCGACGCCTCGCTGACCACCCTGCTGGAAGGCAACTTTATCCCCCGCGGTTTGCTGCCAGCCTACGAGTCGGTGGCCCGCGACCTGCTTAAGCGCCTGCACAGCCTGTTTGCCGCCACGCCCTATCAAGCCATCCGCATTCACGGCGACTGCCATCCAGGCAACCTGCTGTGCCGCGACGACAGCTTCCACATGGTCGACCTCGACGACTGCCGCATGGGCCCGGCGGTGCAAGATTTGTGGATGATGCTCGGCGGCGGCGAGCGCCACGAGCGCCTGTCGCAACTGGCCGAGCTAATGGAGGGCTATCAGGAGTTCCACGACTTCCACCCGCGTGAACTGGCCCTGATCGAAGGCCTGCGCAGCCTGCGCCTGATGCACTACAGCGCCTGGCTAGCGCGGCGCTGGGACGACCCCGCGTTCCCCATGAGCTTCCCGTGGTTCGGCAGCGAGCGCTATTGGGGCGAGCAGATCTTGATTCTGCGCGAGCAACTGTCGGCGCTGGATGAAGAGCCGCTGCGGCTGTTTTAATCCGCAAAAAACCTGAGCAAGCGGACAAACAAGACACCTCGACAGTACACTGCACCGCTGTTTGCCCACGCTTGCCAGGACATCCATGAACACCGTCAACCCGCGCCGCGGCTATCTGCTGGGCCTCAGCGCTTATATCGTCTGGGGCCTGTTCCCGCTGTATTTCAAGGCCATTGCCGAAGTGCCGGCACGGGAGATCATCGCCCACCGGATCATCTGGTCGGCACTCGGCGGTGCTCTGCTGTTGCTGGTCTGGAAGCACCCCAACTGGTGGCGCGAACTGCTCGCCAATCCGCAACGCCTGGCGGTATTGAGCCTAAGTGGCCTGCTGATTGCCGCGAACTGGCTGCTGTATGTCTGGGCGGTGAATAACGGACGCATGCTCGAAGCCAGCCTGGGCTACTACATCAACCCCCTGCTCAACGTGCTCTTGGGCATGCTGCTGCTCGGCGAACGCCTGCGCCGCCTGCAATGGCTGGCCGTTGGCCTGGCAGCACTGGGGGTGCTGCAACAACTCTGGCAGGTGGGCAGCCTGCCCTGGCTGTCCCTGGCACTGGCCGGCAGCTTTGCTTTTTATGGTTTGATCCGCAAACAGGCGCCGGTGGCCGCCCTGCCAGGGCTGGTGGTGGAAACCTGGTTGCTGCTGCCTGTCGCGCTGATCTGGCTGCTGCTCAATCCGCAGGCCGGCAGCCTGCAGCCGGCCTTCTGGAGCAGCTACCCAGGCGCTGTGGCTGATGGCGGCAGGGCCTATCACCTTGCCGCCACTGCTGTGCTCTCAACGCTGCTGCACGCCACCCGCCTTACACCACCCTGGGGTTTTTGCAGTACATCGCCCTCGACCCTGGTGGCGGTGCAGGCGGTGCCGATGTTTAGTGAGCACTTCGAGCCAAGCAAACTGCTAACGTTCGCCCTGATCTGGGCCGTACCTGCTGGTCCCCAGCCCGGATGTCTGGCGGCCCTGCGCCGACATTGCCGAGGCGTGCTCCGCCGGCAGGAACAGCATCCAGGCCTGGGTGCTCAGGTGGCGCAGTTCTACCAACAATTCACCGGCCAGGGCTTCCCGAAGCTTGCTCGGCAACCACCTCCAGGTTTCGGCTCGGCGGCACTGGCCAGCCACGGCTCGGCATGGAACAGCGGCT
>JAXHOM010000009.1:0-61428 GCA_034519305.1 Pseudomonas sp. | reverse complement strand
CTGCTCAATCGCGGCGGGCAACTCGGGCTCAGCGGCAGCGCTCAATTCAGCGGTCGGCTGGCTGCTTAACGCGCCGCCCTGACGGAACGCGCGAATGGCCTCAATCAGTTCCTCTGGCTGCGTCAGTGGGCGCTGCCCCTGCAGTTCGTCCAGCAACACGGCGAGACGATCATGGCTTTGTTGCAGCAGGCTACTGAGCGCCGGCGAGAAGCTGTAGCGGCGATCCACCAGGCCTTCGTAAAGGGATTCCAACTCATGGGCGAGGTCGCCAATCGGTCGAATCTCTGCCATCCGCGCACCGCCCTTGAGGGTGTGCAGATCGCGCTGCAAGGACGACAAGGCGCGAGGGTTTTCAGGCTCGGCCAGCAGCCGCTCAAGGGACTGCCCCGCACTGTCGAGCAGGTCAACCGCTTCCTCGAGGAAGATTTCGACCATCTCGGCATCCAGCGCAATGCTGCTGTCTGCCACCGCAAGAGGCTCAAACTCGGACTCGAGCTCGGCTGCCGTCTCGTCTGCAGACAGCCAAGTCGTCTCGATAACAGACGGCGTTTCAGCAGGCGTCCAGGCTTGATCGGCTAACTCAACAATCTCCAGCGCCTGCTCTTCACCCGGCTCCAGCAAGGCCAGGGCGGCATCGTCCAGGGTGGTCTCCAGCAGTTGGCGCAGGGCAACCACACGCTCGGGTTGTTCGCCAACCTGCAGCCCGGCAGCCACTTGATCCATCATATGGACCAATGCTTCATGGGCGTTTTCGGCTTCGTTGAAGAAGCCTTCGCTAACGGCCAGACGCCCTTCCTGAGCGGCACCGTAAACATCCAGCAAGGCCTCGCAAATCTGGCTGACCTGAGGCAACTCGGCCATTTCGGCGCCCCGGCTGAGGGTACTCAGCTCGCCCAACAGAGCGCTGAGTTCCTGCTGCTCGGAGGGCTGTTCACGCCAGCGGCGCAGCAGCTCATCGGCATCCAGCAAGATGTCCATGCCTTCGGCAAGGAAGATATTGATCAACTGCGGATCACGGCTTTCGCCGGCATCACTCTGGCGCGACGTTTCGGCGGCTGTCAGACGCTCCTGATGCAGCGCCTGAACCCGCGCGAGGAACGCCGGGGCACCTTCGATCGCGGCCAGGGGTTGGCTTTCCAGCTGTTCCAGCCCTTGGCGGAAGAGTTTCTCCGCGCTGCTGAGCAGCTCGGCTTCGGCCATGTCCATGGGGATCAGGTTGGCCTTGAATTCCTTGACCAGTTTTTCCAGCGGCGCGGCGATTTCGGCAATCGGCAGAATGCCCGCCATGTAGGCGCTGCCTTTGAGTGTGTGCAGGGCGCGCTGCAAATCATCAGTGACCGGCCGCGGCAGTTCCTGCGCGCAGTCGGCCAGGAAGCCCACCAGGGTATCCAGATGGGTTTCTGCCTCGTTGCGGAAGATCTCCAGCAACTGCGGATCAATCAACTCTTCGTCATCCGCACCGGCCAGGGCGCTGGGCACAGCAACCGGCGCAGCAGGAGCAGCGGCGCTGACAGCCATTTGCTGGCCTTTGGCCAAGGCGTGAGCCGTGGCCGCCAACAGGTCGACATCGTCTCGCTGACGCTGGGCCTTGGCGGCATATTCTTCAACCAGCGCAGGCAGCAGTTCGACCACTTCGGCGATGACCTGCTGCACCGGTTCTGCCGGTTCGATGCTGCGATCCAGCACGCGGTTGAGCAGGTTTTCAATCGACCAAGCCAGCTCGCCGATCACCAGCGCGCGCACCATCCGACCACTGCCCTTGAGGGTGTGGAAGGCCCGACGCACTTCGCTCAGGGCCTCTTTATTAGCGGTATCGGCACGCCATTGCGGCAGGTATTCGGCGATGGTTTCCAGCACCTCACCGGCTTCCTCGACAAACACTTCCAGCAGCTCTTCGTCGACAGGCTCTTCATCGGCCGGCGGTGGCAGCAAGCTGGGCGGAACGTCTTGCGCAGGCGGATTGATCGCTTGCACCGGCGCGGCCATTACGTCGGCCATGGACAGGGCTTTTTCAGCAACCTCTACCAGCGCCTGAGGCTCATCCACCATGGCAGGCAATTCGACGTCCGGCAGCTCCAGCTCGGCCAGTTCGGCGTCACTCCAGTGCGCCGGAGCATCGTCGAGGCTCAACTCGTCGAACGCGAGCGCCGCGTCGGGCAGCGACAGCTCCTGCACATCCAGGCTTTCCAGCGGTTGCAGGCTTTCAAGGCTTTCCAGCGGCGTATCAAGACTGAAATCCAGGGGCTCATCACTGACCGCGAAAGGTTCGCTCAGGTCCCAGTGATGCTCGTCGAGCACGGGCACCGACTCATCCGCCGGCAGCTCGGCAAATGACGCAGCCAGCTCGTCATCGTCTTGCGCGCCAAGCGCATCGGCGGTGTCAGCAACCCACTCAACCGGCTCATCGGGCAATGCCAGGGCAATTTCTTCCAGCGGCTCATCCGCCAGCACCTCGATATCCGCCAGCGGATCAGCCAGCGGTGCAGGTGCTTCAACGGGCGTTGCCGGCCAGTCGAGAATCGACGGCTTTTCCTTCAGCGGGTAACCCAGGCTTTCCAGGCTTTCTTCCGCCACGTCGAGGATCAGGTCGCCCTGAGCGGCATGGTCTTCCGACAGGCGTTCGAGGTAGTACTCGACGCTGGTGATGGCATCGGCCAGGGTGTCGAGGTTCTGCCAGTTGGGCACGGCCTTGCGCACCAACAACTGTTCCTGGATGTAGCGATTACAGGCCTGCAACAGGTCTGCGGCACGGGCCAGGGGAATCATCGCCAGACCACCGCGCACCTGAGTCAGCAACTCGGGGACGCGGGCCAAATGCTCGTGATTCCACTGCGAGGCAATGAATTCGATGATGGCGTCTTTGGCCTGCTCCAGACCGGTACGCGCTTCCTTGATCACCAACTGGTGAATCTGCGCCACGTCTGTGGTGGGCAGGTGGCTTTCTTCGCGACGGCCTTCGTCGGCCGGACCGGCCATGCCCGCCAGGGTCGCTTCGACATAGAGCAACGCGCCGGCGACATCCATCAGCAATGCATCGCTGGGCTCACGTTGACCGGTGGCCAGGCCGTGGACCACATCGAGCTGATCGAGAATGACTTTGCGCGGTTGACCAAAGCCCAGCACGGCAAGGGTATCGCCGATCTGCTTGAGCGGCGCCATCAGGCTTTCCAGCTCGGCTACCTTGCTGCGATCGCTGCGCACAAACAGGTCCAGGCTGTCTTTAACCCGCACCAGCTCTTCACAAAGCGCTGCCACCACCGAACGCATGGCATCACGATCCGGACCGGCCAGGCGGGCACGCTCCTCGTCGACCACATCGGTATCCGGCAGGGCCTCGTCGAGGCGATATTGCTCTTTCAGTACACGAATGCGCGGCGACTGGGTGCTGGCCTTGGCGATATAGAACAACAGGTTCTTGGCCAAATCATCGGGCGCAGCCTGGTTGATGCCATCGGCACCTTGCTCGACCAGACGCTTGAGTTCTTTGTCGACCTGACGCAGCAAGGTACGCACCGAAGTGCCATGACTCACGCTGCCATTGGCCAGGCCTTCGACCATACCGGAGGCGATCTGCCACAACGGGCCGAGCGGTGCCTCTTTACACAGGGTTTCCAGGCGAGCAAAAACCCGCGCCATGTAGCCCAGGTTGGTGGCCATATCCTGATTGCGAATGACCCCAACAAGGGCCATCTGCAGCATCTGCCGCAGCTTGCGCAGCAACATCGGCAACTCGGCGGTGCGCAACTGCACCAGAGAGTCGTGGGACAAAACCGGCATACGCACGGTCAGGTCAGGCGAGAACAGACTGGTTTCCGACAGTAACTTCTCGCCGCGGGCAGCGCGCAGGTCATTGAGCAGCGGCAGCACCACCATGGGCAAATCACGCCGCGCACTCTGAATTCGATCCAGGTACACCGGCAACTGCAGAATGGCCTGCATCAGCACTTCCAGGGCCTCGCCCTGGTTGCTCACGCGGTTTTCCAGCAGCGCCTGCGCGAGCTGTTCCATTTCCTCTGCCAGCAGCGCGGCGCCGTAGAACTCCACCATCTGCAGAGTGCCTTGGACCTGGTGCAGATAGGTCAGGCAGAAACGCATGCGTGTTGAGTCCTGCGGACTCTCAACGTACGCCTCCAGGGCCTGACGCGCCTGCTTCAGGGTTTCCGCGATCTCGCCCTTGACCCACTCCAGGGCGACATAGTCGTGCCGATCACTCATAGCCGTCTGCTATCCCTTCCGGGTGAATGCGAGAACCTGATCGTTGGCCACCGGCACGAGGTCCGGATGCTGCCAACCTACTACTTCGCCAACGCCCACCACCAACAGCCCTCCCGGCGCCAGGCGTTCAGCCAGGCGGTTGAGGATTTCGCGGCGGCGCCAGCGACGAAAATAGATCAATAAGTTCTGACAGAAAATTACGTCCATACCGGACATCGGCGCTTTCGCCAGTTCCAGCACATTGAGCCGGGCGCAGCACACGCGTGCCGCCAGACTCGGTATTACTTTGAAGCGGCCATCGTCCTGGACGCAGAAATAGCGCTCACCCAGGGATTCTTCCAGCTGTTCCAGCTTACGGGCGGCATACAGACCGTCCCGCGCCTTGCTCAGCGCACTCAAGCTGATATCCGTACCGGTCACACCAAAATGCTCCGGTGCTGCGCTTTCGCGCAGCACTTCGGCGGCACTGATGGCCAGCGAATAAGGCTCTTCACCACTGGAGCAACCGACACTCCACAACGCCCAGGGCGCCCCCGCCGGCTCACGCTGCAGACGCTCGCGCAGGTAGTCCTGCAGCAAGGCGAAAGAAGGTGGGTGACGAAAAAAACGGGTTTCCTGCACGGTCAAACGATCCAGCAGGATCGACCATTCCACTGCACCGCGAGGGCCATCGGTTACTTGCTGGTAATAGCTGGCGTAATCGGTGACATCCAGCTCGCGCATCCGTGCCGACAAACTGGTCTGCAGAAAGGCCCGACGCTGCTCGTTGATCACCAGCCCGGTGCGCTCTTCCAGCAGCGTTTGCCAGGCATGAAACTCCGCCGCCGACATGTCGGCGAGGGGTTTCAGGGCCCACACACTGCTTGGCTGCATCTCGCGCCCCTCGCTCATGACCCGATGGCGACACGCCTTGCGGAGCGCCGCGCCTCCCTATGCTTAAGCCTGGTCCGGAGCGTCCGGCAGGTTGAAGCCGGATACCGACTTACGCATTTCACTGGCCATTTTGGCCAGGTTACCAATGCTTCGGGCGGTGGCCGTGGTACCGGAGGACGTCTGCGAGGTAATTTCCTGGATCACGTTCATGGTGTTGGAAATATGGCCAGCCGACGATGCCTGCTGACGCGCGGCGTTGGAGATGTTCTGAATCAAGGCCGCGAGGGTCTTGGATACTTTCTCAATCTCTTCCAGTGCCACACCGGCGTCTTGCGCCAGACGGGCACCGCGCACCACTTCGGAAGTCGTTTGCTCCATGGAGATAACGGCTTCGTTGGTGTCGGTCTGAATCGTTTTAACCAGGGCTTCGATCTGCTTGGTTGCCGCAGACGAACGTTCTGCGAGGCGTTGTACTTCGTCCGCTACCACGGCGAAGCCTCGGCCTGCATCACCGGCCATGGAGGCCTGGATCGCGGCGTTCAGTGCGAGGATGTTGGTCTGGTCAGCAATGTCGTTAATCAGACTAACGATGTCACCAATCTCCTGGGACGATTCACCGAGGCGTTTAATCCGCTTCGAGGTGTCCTGGATCTGCTCACGGATGTTATCCATGCCGGTGATGGTGTTGTGTACGACTTCGTTGCCTTTGTTGGCGATGGCTACGGAACGTTCCGCTACCGCGGAGGATTCCGAGGCGTTCGCCGATACCTGGTCAATCGACACAGCCATTTCGTTGATTGCCGCGGAGGCGCCAGCAATTTCCTGAGCCTGGTGCTCAGACGCTTCAGCCAGGTGCATCGCCGTGGCCTGGGTTTCCTGGGCGGCGCCTGCTACCTGTACGGCGGTCTGGTTAATGGTTTCTACCAGGTCGCGCAGCTGGTCGATCGAGTAGTTGATCGAGTCAGCGATGGCGCCGGTGAAGTCTTCGGTTACCGTCGCGTTTACAGTCAAGTCACCGTCGGCCAGGTCGGCGATTTCATCGAGCAGACGCAAAATGGCCGCCTGGTTCCGCTCGTTCTTCTCAGCAGTTTCGCTAAGGCGGCGATTGGTTTCACGCACCATGGCAAAGCCGATGAGAATAATCGAAGCCAGCGCCAGGCCACCCAGCACATAACCGGCCAGGGTGTTCAGGTGACGGCCGCTGGCCAGGTTTTCAAAGCTGACGGTCAGCTTCGAAGCGTTATCCAGCAACATCTGCGAACCGCTGAAGATGGTCCCGGCAGATTCACGCACCTGGAACAGTTCCGGCGAAGTTTCCAGAATCTCGTCAACCGAGCCGGAAACGAACTGGAACAGCTCGGAAATCTCGGCCAGGCGATCCAGGGCTTCCTTGTCGGTCACCTTGGAAATTTCCATCGCCGCATTGCCTTCCAGCATGGCGGTCAGTACGCGGCCGAACAGGCTGGCGTCACGACCGAACATGTCGGCGGCCTGTACCGAGTCTTCGTCACCGGTCAGTACCTTGTTGACCGAGCCGAGGATTCGTTCAGCCAGCAACGATTGGCGCTGGGCCACGGAAACCTGAGCCGCCGGCGCTTCGCTCTGCAGCAGAATCTCGACAACCTCTTCGTACTCAACCTGCAGCTGCGGAATGGTTTCCGCCAGGGTGGCGGCTACCTGGTGCAGAGACAGTACGGTCTGCTCACTGGCCAGGATGGCATCGGCGTTCTGCCGCATGCTGTCCCATTCCTTCTGCACACCGGCCATTTCAGCCTGTACTGCGTCCGGTGCCGGCGGGATGCCATTGACGTCATCGCCTTTTACCAGCGCATCCCAGCGCTTGGCGTAGTCGTTACGGGCGTCCTTCAACAGAGCAAAGGCTTCTGCCTTGCCGGCCGCCGCTTCGGTGGCCGCTTTCGCGATCCGTTGCGACAGTACGCGCAGTTCGCCGGAGTTACTGATGTACTCCTTGTCGTAGCCGGACTGGGTGTTGAGGTACGCGAAGTTGGCGAACAGCAGCACGATGGAAACGATCAGGACAATAAAGAGTCCCGCGATCAGCGTGTTGCTGCGCATACCAGCTAGAAAATTGCCTGCATTTAGTTTTTTCATTATCTGGCCCCCGCCTGGACCGACCGCACTACGGTACTCATCAAACGTCCAAAGGCCGGCGACGCCGACCCAACCGAAATCGTGTTCAAAAGGCTACGTCGAGAAATCCCGGATGCTGCGCCAGCGTATGGGGACTGAATACCAGCCACGCCTGTTCACGCTGGAACATGCCGTGAATAAAGGGCTGGATACTCGCCTCAAGCGGTGGCAACTGCTCCGAGAAGGCATCAACTGGAAAATGTTGCATGCCGTACACCTCATCGACGGTCAGACCGGCGAAAACTTCCTGGTGATCGACAATCAGAACACGCCGCTTCTTGCGCTGTGGCGACAAATCACCACCGAAGAAGCTGCACAGGTCCATGACTGGCAAAAGCCGACCGCGCACGTTGGCCACACCTTTGACCCAGCTCTTCACCCCAGGCAACAGGGTGTAGCGCGGCTCATGCAAGACTTCACCGATCTCCCCCATGGGCGCAACGAACAAACGCTCGCCCATGCGAAAGCCGATACCGCTCCAGGTCTGCACCGCTTCCTGCTGCGACGGCAAGCCGGCAGCCAGGCGCCGGCAGCGCTGGTCGATATCGAGGAGAAGCTCAAAGGGGGTTTGTACGTCCGACATGCGGGCCTTGGCCTTCTTATTATTGGTTTACAGGCTGACCCTGGATCAGCCTACAAGCACTGCATTCAGCGTTTTCAGCAAGGTTGCTTCGTCAACCGGCTTGGTCAGGTAATCCTTGGCGCCTTGGCGCTTGCCCCAGACCTTGTCGGTTTCCTGATCCTTGGTCGTCACGATGATGACCGGGATGTGACTGGTGTCGGCATCCTTGGTCAACTGACGGGTCGCCTGAAAGCCATTGAGGCCAGGCATGACAATATCCATCAACACTGCATCGGGCTTTTCCTGGCGAGCCAGGGCCACGCCATCGGCGCCGTTTTCCGCTTTCAGTACTTGATGACCGTGCTTTTCCAGCATGGCGGTCAGCTTGTACATTTCCGTCGGTGAGTCATCAACAATCAAAATTCGAGCCATGGTGTTCCCCATCTGGAATAGGCGTCACCGACCTAGCGGTCGGACATCAGGAGGCTTGCTCCACCGGGACAAAATCCGGCACATGGGTCTTGATCGCGCCAAGCAACTCTTCTTTGCTGAAGGGCTTGGTGAGGTACTGGTCAGAACCAACGATCCGCCCCTTGGCCTTGTCGAACAAGCCATCCTTGGAGGACAGCATGATAACCGGAGTGGACTTGAAAGCGCTGTTGTTCTTGATCAGGGCGCAGGTCTGATAGCCGTCGAGTCGCGGCATCATGATGTCGACAAAAATAATACTCGGGTGCGTGTCTGCGATCTTGGCCAGCGCATCGAAGCCATCGACAGCCGTGATGACGTCGCAACCGACCTTCTTCAGAAGAGTTTCAGCGGTACGACGAATCGTTTTCGAATCGTCGATCACCATTACTCTCAAACCCTCGGAATGCTGTTCCATGTTTGCCCTACCATCCGCCTCGGTGAGTCGTTATTTTTGCTTTATACCAGCGCGTCTAAGGCCCTGTCACCGACGGGCTACACCCTAATCGTCGGACCTTTTTAGCACACTCTGCCCATGCAATCTATAAACCTCGGGCGGCACAGCCAGCTTGACCGAAAACCGCACTGGCGCCACCCTGGCGCCTTATAGCTTAGTCACTGCAGCCACCCGGCTGTCGATTTCCAGTTGCGGAGGATTTACCCCCATGAGCATTCGCCTAGGGATAGTAATGGACCCCATTGCGAGCATTGCCTTTAAAAAAGACAGCTCGCTGGCCATGCTGCTCGCCGCCCAGGCCCGCGGCTGGTCGTTGTTCTATATGGAACAACAAGACCTCTATCAACGCGAGGGCATCGCCCGAGCACGCACGTGCCCGCTACAGGTCTTCGACAATCCATCGCACTGGTTCGAATTAGACGCCGAGCAGGACATCGCGCTCAGCGAGTTGGATGTGATCCTGATGCGCAAGGACCCGCCCTTCGACAACGAGTTCGTTTACTCCACCTATTTGCTGGAGCAGGCCGAACAGGCTGGTGTCTTGGTGGTTAACCGCCCGCAAAGCCTGCGTGACTGCAACGAGAAGCTGTTTGCCACGCAATTTCCGCAGTGCACACCGAAAACCCTGGTTAGCCGGCGCGCCGACATTCTGCGCGAGTTTGCCCGCGAGCAACGTGACATCATTCTCAAACCCTTGGATGGCATGGGCGGCTCTTCAATCTTTCGTCACAGCGAAGGCGACCCGAACCTCTCGGTGATTCTGGAAACACTGACCGCCCATGGTCGCCAGCAGATCATGGCGCAGGCCTATCTGCCGGCCATCAAGGACGGCGACAAACGCATTCTGATGATCGACGGCGAGCCTGTGCCTTATTGCCTGGCACGCATCCCGGCGGCCGGCGAAACCCGCGGCAACCTGGCCGCCGGCGGCCGCGGCGAAGCCCGACCCTTGACCGAGCGCGATCGCTGGATTGCTGCCCAAGTCGGCCCGACCCTACGGGAAAAAGGCTTGCTGTTTGTCGGCCTCGACGTGATCGGCGAACACCTCACCGAGATCAACGTCACCAGCCCCACCTGCATCCGCGAAATCGACAACGCGTTTGGCACCTGCATCGCCGAGCAGTTGATGGCGGTGATCGCCGCCAAGCTGGAGGCGCGCAGCACGCCCAAAGCTTGACGCAGGTGGCAGCTTGAACCGTGTCGCTTGCAGCCTGCCGCCCCAAGCCGGCAGACTGCGCGACACTTTGAGCCAAGCCGATGCGCCATGAACAAGCCCGCCCGCACCCCAGCCCCTGCAGCCTCCGGCGTTCGCCCGGCGGACCGCTTGGGCTTTACCCTTTTTCTGGCGGCCCTGGTGCATGTGGCGCTGATTCTTGGCCTGAGCTTTAGCTTCGCTGAGCCTGGGCAGATCAGCAAAACCCTGGAAATCACCCTCTCCACCTTTAAAAGCGCCGAAAAACCCAAAGAAGCTGACTTTCTTGCACAGAACAACCAGCAAGGCAGCGGCACCCTGGACAAAAAGGCCGCGCCGAAAACCACCGAGCAAGCGCTGTTTCAGGACACCGAGGTCAAGCGTGTAACCCCGCCCAGCGCACCACCGGCCAGCGTACGCAAAGAAAAGCCCAAAGCCGCCGTCGCCACCCGCAGCCCGCAAGCGCAGAAGACCCCAGTCAAAACCGCGCAAGCCAAGCCGCAACCCGCCAGCCGCCCAGCCCCGGTGTTCGACAGCAGTCAGCTGTCGGCAGAAATCGCCAGCCTGGAAGCGCAGCTGGCCCAGGAACAGCAGCTCTACGCCAAACGGCCAAAAATCCATCGTCTCAACGCCGCCTCGACCATGCGCGACAAAGGTGCCTGGTACAAAGAGGAATGGCGCAAGAAGATCGAGCGTATCGGCAACCTCAACTACCCCGACGAAGCCCGCCGCCAACGCATTTACGGCAGCCTGCGCCTGCTGGTGTCGATCAACCGCGACGGCACCCTGTATGAAGTCCAGGTTCTGGAATCCTCCGGCCAGGACACCCTCGACCAAGCCGCCTTGCGCATCGTCCGCCTGGCCGCGCCCTTTGCCCCGTTCAACAAGGACCTGGCCGAGTTCGACCGCCTGGAAATCATCCGCACCTGGCGCTTCGAGCGTGGCGACCGCCTGTCCAGCCGCTAGCCATAAGCCCGTCGCAACAACGTCAGGCTTGAAGCAACGGGCTTGAAGCCTGAAACTAGCGCCCATGAAAGACCGCGCCCCGACCTACCTCAAGCACCACTTCCTGATCGCCATGCCGCACATGGCCGATCCGCATTTTGCCCAGACCGTGACCTACCTGATCGAGCACAACGCCGAAGGCGCCATGGGCCTGATCATCAACCGCCCCAGCGGTTTGAGCCTGGCCGATGTGATCGAACAGCTGCGCCCGGATGACCAGACCGGCAGCATTCAGCAAGACTCACCGATCTTTGCCGGCGGCCCGGTACAGACCGAGCGCGGCTTTGTCCTGCACCCCAGCGGTCAGCAGTTCCAGGCCACGCTTGAACTCGGCGAACTGGGCCTGTCGACCTCGCAAGACACATTGTTCGCCATCGCCGCCGGCCAGGGCCCAAGCCAACACCTGATCGCCCTCGGCTATGCCGGCTGGGAAGCCGGCCAGCTGGAAAGTGAGCTGGCCGATAACACCTGGCTGAGCTGCCCGGCAGACCCGCAGATTCTCTTCGACATCCCCGCCGAGCAGCGCCTGAGCGCCGCCGCCGCGCGGCTGGGCGTCAACCTCAGCCTGTTGACTCGCCAGGCGGGGCACGCCTGATGAGCCAGCCACTGCGCCTGCTGCTGAGCTTCGACTACGGCACCAAACAGATCGGCGTCGCCGTCGGCCAGGTCATCACCGGCCAGGCCCGCGCGCTGTGCATCCTCAAGGCACAAAACGGCGTACCGGACTGGCAGAAGGTCGAGGCCCTGATCAAGGAATGGCAACCAGACGCCATCGTCGTCGGCCTGCCGCTGAACATGGACGGCAGCCCGAGCGAGATGAGCGCGCGCGCGGAGAAGTTCGCCCGCCGCCTCAACGGCCGCTTCAACCTGCCGGTGCACATGCACGATGAACGCCTGACCACTTACGAAGCCAAGGGCGAGCGCCTGGCTCAAGGCCAACGCGGCGGCTACCGGGAAAACCCGGTGGACGCCCTGGCCGCCGCGCTGCTGCTGCAAGGCTGGCTTGAAGCCAACCCGGCGTCCGCGCCAACCACCGTACACTCCGAGGAGCCGTGATGAGCCTGCCCGATCCCGCCGTACTGCTGCCGCAGATGGCTGCCGCCCTGAGCGCCCACCTGCAGCAGCACCAGATTGCCGAGCCCCGCTACATCGGCATCCATACCGGCGGCGTGTGGGTGGCCGAAGCACTCTTGCAGGCCATGGGCCAGTCCGCGCCACTGGGCACCCTGGACGTATCCTTCTATCGCGATGACTTCACCCAGAACGGCCTGCACCCGCAAGTACGGCCCTCGGCCCTGCCGTTCGAGATCGAAGGCCAGCACCTGGTGCTGATCGACGACGTGCTGATGAGCGGGCGCACCATCCGCGCCGCCCTCAATGAGCTGTTCGACTACGGCCGGCCAGCCAGCGTGACCCTGGTCTGCCTGCTCGACCTGAATGCCCGCGAGCTGCCGATCCGTCCGGACGTGGTCGGCGCCACCTTGTCCCTCGCGCCTGGCGAGCGGGTAAAATTGCACGGCCCTACTCCGCTCGCGCTTGAGCGCCAGCTTCTTGCCTCCCACTGAGACCCTCGTGATGACGCCGACCGCCGCCAAGCGCCCGCTGCAGCTCAATGACCAGGGCCAGCTGCGCCATTTCCTGTCCCTCGACGGCTTGTCCCGCGAGCTGCTGACGGAAATCCTCGACACTGCCGACTCCTTCCTCGAAGTCGGCGCCCGCGCCGTGAAGAAAGTCCCGCTGCTGCGCGGCAAGACCGTGTGCAACGTGTTCTTCGAGAACTCCACGCGCACGCGCACCACCTTCGAACTGGCGGCCCAGCGCCTGTCGGCCGACGTGATCAGCCTGAACGTGTCGACCAGCTCGACCAGCAAGGGCGAGACGCTGTTCGACACCCTGCGCAACCTCGAAGCCATGGCCGCCGACATGTTCGTGGTGCGCCATGCTGACTCCGGCGCCGCGCACTTTATCGCCGAGCACGTGTGCCCCAACGTCGCCGTGATCAACGGTGGCGACGGCCGCCATGGTCACCCGACCCAGGGCATGCTCGACATGCTGACTATTCGTCGGCACAAGGGCAGCTTCGAGAATCTCTCGGTGGCCATCGTTGGCGACATTCTCCATTCGCGGGTGGCGCGCTCCGACATGCTCGCCCTGAAAACCCTGGGCTGCCCGGACATCCGCGTGATCGCGCCGAAAACCTTGCTGCCGGTGGGCATCGAGCAATACGGCGTGAGCGTCTACACCGACCTCGCCGAAGGCCTGAAAGATGTCGACGTGGTGATCATGCTGCGCCTGCAGCGCGAACGTATGCAGGGCGGCCTGCTGCCCAGCGAGGGCGAGTTCTACCGCCTTTACGGCCTGACCACCCAGCGCCTGGCCCTGGCCAAGCCCGATGCCCTGGTCATGCACCCGGGGCCGATCAACCGCGGCGTGGAAATCGAATCGGCAGTGGCCGATGGTCCGCAATCGGTGATTCTCAATCAGGTCACCTACGGCATCGCCATCCGCATGGCCGTGCTGTCCATGGCCATGAGCGGCCAAGCCGCGCAACGCCAACTCAACCAAGACAGCGAGGAGCAGAACTGATGCGTACCCGTATCCTCGGCGCCCGCGTGATCGACCCGGCCAGCGGCCTCGACCAAGTCACCGACCTGTACCTGCAAGGCGGCAAAATCGCCGCCTTCGGCCAAGCCCCAGCTGACTTTGTCGCCGACCAAACCATCGACGCCACCGGCTTGGTAGCCGCCCCCGGCCTGGTCGACCTGGCCGTATCCCTGCGCGAACCCGGCTACAGCCGCAAAGGCACGATTGCCACTGAAACCCTGGCCGCCGCTGCCGGCGGCGTGACCAGCCTGTGCTGCCCGCCGCAGACCAAACCGGTGCTGGACACCTCGGCCGTTACCGAGCTGATTCTCGACCGCGCCCGCGAAGCCGGACACAGCAAGGTCTTCCCCATCGGCGCCCTGAGCAAAAACCTCGACGGCGAACAGCTGGCCGAGCTGGTGGCCCTGCGCGACGCCGGTTGCATGGCCTTTGGCGATGGCCTGCACAGCTTCAACAACCACCGCACCCTGTGCCGCGCTCTGGAATATGCCGCCACCTTCAACCTGACCGTGATCCTGCATGCCCAGGACCACGACCTGGCGGCCGGCGGCATCGCCCACGAAGGGCCGACAGCGAGCTTCCTCGGCCTGGCTGGCATTCCGGAAAGCGCCGAAACCGTGGCCCTGGCCCGTGACCTGCTGCTGGTGGAACAGTCTGGCGTGCGCGCTCACTTCAGCCAGCTGACCAGCGCCCGCGGCGCGCAGATGATTGCCGACGCCCAGGCGCGCGGCCTGCCGGTGACTGCCGACGTGGCCCTGTATCAGTTGATCCTGACCGATGAGGCCCTGCGCGACTTCTCCAGCCTCTATCACGTGCAGCCGCCGCTGCGCACCCAGGCCGACCGCGACGGCCTGCGGGCGGCGGTCAAGTCCGGGGTGATCTCGGCCATCGCCAGCCACCACCAACCCCATGAGGCAGACGCCAAGCTGGCGCCTTTCGCCGCGACCGAGCCCGGTATCAGCAGCGTCGAGCTGCTGCTGCCGCTGGCCATGACCCTGGTGCAGGACGGCCTGCTCGACCTGCCGACCCTGCTGGCACGCCTGACAGCCGGCCCAGCCAAGGCCTTGCGCCTGCCGGTTGGGCGCCTGGCCGTCGGCGCACCGGCCGATCTGGTGCTGTTCGATCCGCAAGGCTCGACCCTGGCGGGTGAAACCTGGTTCTCCAAAGGCCAAAACTGCCCGTTTATCGGCCACTGCCTGCCCGCCGCCGTGCGTTACACCCTGGTGGATGGGCGTATCAGCTACCAGAACTGAAGCACCCGTCATGCAAAAGCCCGCCAATGCCCCCCCCCCCCCCCCCCCCCCCCCCCCCCCCCCCCCCCC
This sequence comes from Pseudomonas sp., assembly GCA_034519305.1. Classification (GTDB taxonomy): domain Bacteria; phylum Pseudomonadota; class Gammaproteobacteria; order Pseudomonadales; family Pseudomonadaceae; genus Aquipseudomonas. The sequence continues at coordinate 46,579 of JAXHOM010000009.1, read as the reverse complement.
CCCCCCCCCCCCCCCCCCCCCCCCCCCCCCCGGTGGCGCCCCCCCCCCTTTCTGGCTTTTGGCGTTTCTCTGGGCAACTTAGAGCGGAGAGATCTGCGCGTTGCGGACCGACACCTGGTCGTTGAGGGTCCAGAAGTCATACAACACGCCCAGCAAGAAAAACCCGCCGGTGAACAGGTAGAGGATGCCCGTCAACCATTTGCCCTGGTACATGCGGTGCACGCCAAAAATGCCGAGAAACACCAAGAGTATCCAGGCCACGTTGTAATCCAGGCCGCCAGAGGTGAAGCGCAAGTCCGCCTCACGGTCCATCGACGGAATCAAAAACAGGTCAATCAACCAGCCAATTCCAAGCAATCCCAGGGTGAAAAACCAGATCGTCCCGGTTACCGGCTTGCCGTAGTAAAAGCGATGAGCCCCGAGAAAACCGAAGATCCACAACAGGTAGCCAATGGCCTTGCTGTGGGTGTCCTGACGCATATGCATATCACTCTCCAGTGAAATAACCTTGCTGCTCTGACTGCCGATCAGGGCGCAAATTCAATTGCCGCCGGTAGAAAGACAAAACCCACCGGCCGGTGGGTTTTGTGTTGTGACGCCAAACCTAGCGGAAGCGCCGCCCCGGCTCTTCGTCGCTGACTTCCAGGGACAATCCCTGGGACATGCTGGTCAGGTGCTCGCCATCAGTTTCCGAACCGAGCTTGATCAGCAGGCGCAGGTCGTTGGCCGAGTCGGCGTGGGCCAGGGCATCTTCGTAGGTGATTTCACCCTGGGCATAGAGCGCATACAGCGCCTGGTCGAAGGTCTGCATGCCCTGCTCGGTGGAGCGTTTCATCAGCGCCTTGAGCTCGTGCACTTCACCCTTGCGGATCAGGTCCGCCGCCAGCGGGGTGTTGATCAACACCTCAATCACCGCACGCCGGCCCTTGCCGTCCGGGGTCGGCACCAGTTGCTGGGCGACGATGGCCTTGAGGTTCAGCGACAAGTCCATCCACACCTGCTGCTGACGGTCCGCCGGGAAGAAGTTGATGATCCGGTCCAGCGCCTGGTTGGCGTTGTTGGCGTGCAAGGTGGCCAGGCACAGGTGGCCGGTTTCGGCGAACACCACGGCATGGTCCATGGTCTCGCGGGTGCGCACTTCGCCGATCATGATCACGTCCGGCGCCTGGCGCAGGGTGTTCTTCAGGGCGATTTCGAACGACTCGGTGTCGATCCCCACTTCACGCTGGGTAACGATGCAGCTCTGGTGCTGGTGGATGTATTCGATCGGGTCTTCGATGGAGATGATGTGGCCGCTGGAGTTCTTGTTGCGGTAGCCGATCATCGCCGCCAGCGAGGTGGATTTACCGGTACCGGTGGCACCGACAAACAGCACCAGGCCGCGCTTGGTCAGCGACAGTTTTTTCAGCACTTCCGGTAGTTTGAGGTCTTCCAGGGTCGGAATATTGGTTTCAATGCGGCGCAGCACCATGCCGGCGAGGTTGCGCTGATAGAAGGCGCTGACGCGGAAACGGCCAATGCCGCGAGCGCTGATGGCGAAGTTGCACTCGTGGTTTTCGGCAAAGTCGCGGCGCTGCTGCTCGTTCATCACCGAGTGCACGGTCTCGCGAGTTTGCTCCGGCGACATGGCGTTCTTGGTCACCGGCATGATCTTGCCATTGACCTTCATCGACGGCGGCACGCCGGCGGTAATAAACAAGTCCGAGCCGCCCTTTTCGACCATCAAGCGCAGCAGTTTTTCGAATTCCATGGACGTTCTCGCCTAGCACACCTGGCACGCCATGCAGTGCCCAAGGCACCGCGCCCAGAAGGGCCAACCGCTTGCGGGCGTGTAGCGCAAGGGTCTCTTGCCGCTTCCGCCGAAGAGGCAGAAGCGGCATCGATCAGAAGTTTTCCGGGGTCTTGGATTTTTCCCGCGCCGCATCGCGACTGACGATGCCCTTGGCCACCAGGCCCTTGAGGCATGAGTCGAGCGTCTGCATGCCCAGCGAACCACCGGTCTGGATCGCCGAATACATCTGCGCCACCTTGTCTTCGCGGATCAGGTTACGGATCGCCGGGGTGCCGATCATGATCTCGTGGGCCGCCACCCGGCCGCCGCCGACCTTTTTCAGCAGGGTCTGGGAGATTACCGACTGCAGCGACTCGGAAAGCATGGAGCGAACCATGGATTTTTCTTCCGCAGGGAACACGTCAACCACCCGGTCGATAGTCTTCGCCGCCGAGGTGGTGTGCAGGGTGCCGAACACCAGGTGACCGGTTTCCGCGGCGGTCAGCGCCAAGCGGATGGTCTCCAGGTCGCGCATCTCACCCACCAGAATGATGTCCGGGTCTTCCCGCAGGGCCGAGCGCAGAGCCTCGGAGAAGCCGAGGGTGTCGCGGTGCACTTCACGCTGGTTGATCAGGCACTTTTTCGATTCGTGAACGAATTCGATCGGGTCTTCCACGGTGAGAATGTGGTGATATTTGTTGCTGTTGATGTAGTCGAGCATGGCCGCCAGGGTGGTCGACTTGCCCGAACCGGTCGGCCCGGTCACCAGCACCAAGCCGCGAGGCACGTCGGAAATCTTCTTGAAGATTTCGCCCATGCCCAAGTCTTCCATCGACAAGACCTTGGACGGAATGGTCCGGAACACCGCACCGGCACCGCGGTTTTGGTTGAAGGCGTTGACCCGGAAACGCGCCACACCGGGCACTTCAAAGGAGAAGTCGGTCTCCAGGAACTCCTCGAAATCCTTGCGCTGCTTGTCGTTCATGATGTCGTAGATCAGCGCGTGCACCTGCTTGTGATCAAGGGCAGGCAGGTTGATCCGGCGTACATCGCCATCGACACGAATCATCGGCGGCAGGCCCGCCGAGAGGTGCAGGTCTGAAGCGCCTTGCTTGGCGCTGAAGGCAAGCAGCTCGGTAATATCCATGGGACTCCCTAATGACAAGCAAGCAGGTAGAATGCCGCAGACCCCAGACGGGCGGGCGATAGAGCGTGAGTAATGTCCACGATAGCAGAGAATATTGCAAAGGTCGGTGAGCGGATCCGTGCGGCGGCGCAAGCCTCGGGGCGCGATTTAGACCGCATTGGCCTGCTCGCGGTGAGCAAGACCAAACCGGCTGCCGCGGTGCGCGAAGCCTTTGCCGCGGGCGTGCGCGACTTCGGCGAAAACTACCTGCAGGAAGCCTTGGATAAACAGGCTGAACTGAGCGAGCTGCCCTTGATCTGGCACTTTATCGGCCCCATTCAATCGAACAAGACCAAGCCGATTGCCGAGCATTTCGCTTGGGTGCACTCGGTGGACCGCCTGAAGATTGCCCAACGCCTGTCCGAGCAACGTCCGACCGGCTTGCCGCCTTTGAACATTTGCTTGCAGGTGAACGTCAGCGCTGAAGACAGTAAGTCTGGCTGCGCGCCGGCTGAGCTGGCCGCTCTGGCCCAGGCCGTGAGCCAATTGCCGAACCTGCGCCTGCGTGGCCTGATGGCGATCCCCGAGCCGACTGACGACGTGGCAGCACAACGGGCGGCCTTTGCCCGCCTGCGCGAACTGCGCGATGGTTTGCCGCTGCCCCTCGACACCCTGTCCATGGGCATGAGCCATGACCTGGACGCCGCCATCGCCGAAGGCGCGACCTGGGTCCGCATCGGCACTGCCCTGTTTGGCGCCCGCGATTATTCGAACGCCTGAATTGAACCTAAAAGGAAGCCGCACATGAGCCACCCCCGTATCGCCTTTATCGGCGCCGGCAACATGGCCGCCAGCCTGATCGGCGGCTTGCTCGCCCAGGGCATTCCGGCCAGTCATATCCGCGCCAGCGATCCCGGCGCCGAGCAACGGGCGAAGATCGCCGGCGAACACGGTATTGCGCTGTTTGCCGATAACGCCGAGGCCATCCTCGACGCCGACGTGATTGTTCTCGCCACCAAGCCGCAAGTGCTTAAAGACGTGTGCCTGGCCCTGGCCCCCAGCCTGCAGGACGGGCAACTGCTGGTCTCCATCGCCGCCGGCATCAGTTGCGCCAGCCTGGGCAACTGGCTGGGCGCTCGCCCCATCGTACGCTGCATGCCCAACACCCCGGCACTGCTGCGTCAGGGCGTCAGCGGCCTGTATGCCAACGCCGAGGTCAACCCGGCCCAACGCGAGCTGGCCGAACAACTGCTGGCCGCCGTCGGCATGGCCCTGTGGCTGGAGAACGAACAGCAGATCGACGCGGTGACGGCCGTTTCCGGCAGCGGCCCGGCGTATTTCTTCCTGCTGATTGAGGCCATGACCGCCGCCGGTGAGCAGCTGGGCCTGCCCAAGGCCATCGCTGCCCAGCTGACTCTGCAGACTGCGCTGGGCGCCGCCCATATGGCCGTGGCCAGTGACGTCGATGCCGCCGAACTGCGTCGCCGCGTCACCTCACCGAATGGCACCACCGAAGCCGCGATCAAAACCTTCCAGGCCGGCGGTTTTGCCGAGCTGGTCGAACAGGCGCTGAGCGCCGCCGCCAAACGCTCGGCCGAACTGGCCGAACAACTGGGAAAGTAAGGAATAGTCATGTCCGGATTAGTCGAAGCCCTCATCTATATCATCCAGACCCTCGGCAGCCTGTACCTGCTGATCGTGCTGCTGCGCTTTATCCTGCAACTGGTCCGTGCGGACTTCTACAACCCGCTCAGCCAGTTCACCGTCAAGGCCACCCAACCGTTGCTCAAGCCGCTGCGCCGGCTTCATCCCCAGCATCGCCGGGCTGGATACCGCCTCCCTGGTGCTGGCCGTGCTGGTGCAACTGCTGCTGATGGTGGTGACCCTGAGCCTGATGGGCTTCAACCCGATTAGCGTCATCCCGCAGTTGCTGGTCTGGTCGCTGATTGGCGTGACTTCGCTGTTCTTCAAGGTGTTCTTCTTCGCCCTGATCGTCAGCGTGATCCTCTCCTGGGTCGCTCCCGGCAGCTACAACCCTGGCGCGCAACTGGTCAACCAGCTCTGCGAGCCCCTGCTGGCACCGTTTCGCAAGCTACTGCCGAACCTCGGCGGGCTGGACCTGTCGCCGATCTTCGCGTTTATCGCGCTGAACCTGGTGGACCGTTTCGTCATCGGCAACCTGGCGGCCATGACCGGCATGCCGGCCATGCTCAGCCCTTTCCTCTGATGAGTGCGGCCTGGTATCGCTGGGACGGCGCGGACCTGATCCTCGACTGTCACCTGCAACCCAAGGCCAGCAAGGATGAATTCGCCGGACTGCACGGTGAGCGGCTGAAAATCCGCCTCACCGCGCCACCGGTGGAGGGCAAGGCCAACGCCCACCTGCTGGCGTTTCTCGGCGCTGCATTCGGCGTGGCCAAGAGCCAGGTCAGCCTGGTCAGTGGCGAGCTCAATCGACAAAAGCGCGTGCGCATCCAGCAGCCCAAGCGCCTGCCCGACTTGCCGGGACTGACCGCTCAGTCAGCCTGACTGACCTTAAGGCGGGATCATGGCGCTTGCAGTTTGACGCTAAGCCGCCGTTCAGCATAATGAGTGCTATCACTACGACACCATGGCCCTGGTGCACGTACACTCGCCCACACTTGCAGGATGCACTTTCCCCGGAGAGCCAGGATGAGCATGGAACGTCTCAGTCAGCAGGTCACCGCCTACGTGGCCTGGAAGCGCGAATTGATGCGCGAGATCACCCGCTATCGCAGCTGGTTGATCCACAACCGCCTCAATTCCGACGCCGTTGAGGCCAAGCTGGAGCGCGCCCTCAAACTGCTGCGCACCGACCACATCACCCTGGCCTTTGTCGGCGAGTATTCGCGCGGCAAGACCGAGCTGATCAACAGCCTGTTCTTCTCCGAATACGGCCAGCGCATGCTGCCGTCCCAGGCCGGGCGCACCACCATGTGCCCTACCGAGCTGTTTTTCGACCCGCGCTCGGAACACTCCTATATCCGTCTGCTGCCGATCGAGACCCGCGCGGCCGAAGCCAGCGTGGCGCAGTTCAAGCGCATTCCCCGGCACTGGGTGAATATCCCCCTGGACCTCAGCGACCCGGACAACATGGTCCAGGCCTTTACCCAGGTGGCCAAAACCAAGCCGATGCCGGTGGAGCAGGCCATCCAACTGGGCTTCCACCCGGACATGCTGGAAAGCGCCGGCAAGCCGGGCATCGTGCTGGTGCCGGCCTGGCGCCATGCCATCGTCAACTTCGACCACCCGCTGCTGCGCCAGGGCCTGCGCATCCTCGACACGCCCGGCCTGAATGCCCTGGGTAGCGAGCCGGAACTGACCCTGTCGATGCTGCCCAACGCCCAGGCGGTGATCTTCCTGCTCAGCGCCGACACCGGCGTGACGGCCAGCGACATGGCGGTGTGGCAGCAGCATATCCGCCAGCTCGACGACGAAAACCCCATCTGCCTGTTTGCCGCCCTGAACAAAATCGACGTGCTCTGGGATGACCTGGCCGGCGAAACCTTCGTTCAGCACGCCATCGAGAAAATCCGCAGCGCCACCGCCAAACAACTGGGCATCAGTCGCGACAACGTCCTGCCGATCTCGGCCAAGCAAGCCCTGCTGGCCAAAGTGCGCAAGGACCAAGAGCTGCTCGACCGCAGCCAGCTGGCAGGCCTGGAAACCCTGCTGTGCGAACGCATCGTGGCGCAGAAGGAACGTTTGCTGGAAGAACGCGTGGTCAACCAGGTGCTGGCCCTGCTGCAAAACAGCCAACACGTGCTCAACCTGCGCCTGGCCAAGGTCAATGAACAGCACGAGCTGCTGTCCAACCACCACCAGGACAACGGCCAGCTGCTGTTTGAGCTGACCGCCAAAACCAAAGAAGACCACGGCCAGCACCACAAGCGCCTGCTCGGCCTGAAAACCAACCAGCGCCTGCTCAAGCGCCAGGGCGACCTGCTGCGCAGCGCCGTACGCAGTGAGCGGCTGGATGAACACCTGGCGCTGCTGAGCAAGAACCTCACCGGCAGCTGGACCACCTTCGGCATCAACCAGACCATCCTGTTCTTCTTCCGCAGCGTGGAAGCCGATCTGCAGACCCTGGGCCAGGAAGCCGAAATGGCCAACAAGATGGTGGCCGCCATCTACCGCCGGCACAACGAAGAGAATCCCCTGCACGGTGTCGACGCCCCGCAGTTCAGCATCAAGCGCCCCCTGCGCGAACTGCAACAACTGCAAGGCAAGGCCGACCGCTTCCGCCTGCACCTGAAGACCCTGCTCAGCAACCAGACCACCCTGAGCCGGCGCTTCTTCGCCACCCTGGTGCAGGAAGTCATCGGCCTGCACCAGCGCCTGCGCCAGGAAGCCGAGCAGTGGGCCGGCGATGCCCTGATGCCGCTGATGCAGCACACCCTGGAAAACAAGCAGATGCTGGAAACCCACATGCTGCGCCTCAAGGCCCTGGCCCAGGAAACCCAGCAAACCCGCACCCGCAGCCAGCATCTGGCACGCTATCAGGACGAACTGCAGCAGCAACTGGCACAGGCCAATGAAATGCTGCGCATGCTGCGCCGACCGGCACCCGTACAACGCCAGGGCAAGGTGGTCAGCCTGCCAGGCGCCGGGCGCAGCCACAGCGCTGCGGACTGATTCGCTGATCGCAACAAACCGCTGCACACCCGCCGCCCCATGCGCTTGCCGCCTGGGGCGGTGCTCTTTAGACTGGCGCCTCATTTAAGCGCGAGCAGGGTCAATGCCCACCGTCTTTGCAGAAGATTCCGTTGGTCTGGTCAGTCCGCAAACCCTCACGTTTGCCGAGCCGCTGGCGCTGGCCTGTGGCCGCAGCCTGGCCGACTATCAGTTGGTCTACGAAACCTATGGGCAACTGAACGCCAGCGCCAGCAACGCGGTGCTGATTTGCCACGCCCTCTCCGGCCACCACCACGCCGCCGGCTACCACAGCGTCGACGAGCGCAAACCGGGCTGGTGGGACAGCTGCATCGGCCCCGGCAAACCCATCGACACCAACAAGTTCTTCGTCGTCAGCCTCAATAACCTCGGCGGCTGTAACGGCTCCACCGGGCCGTCGAGCATCAACCCGGCCAGCGGCAAGCCGTTCGGTGCCGACTTCCCGATGATGACCGTGGAAGACTGGGTAAACAGTCAGGCGCGCCTGGCCGACTGCCTGGGCATTCAGCAGTGGGCCGCAGTGGTCGGCGGCAGCCTCGGCGGCATGCAGGCCCTGCAATGGAGCATCAGCTACCCCGAGCGCGTGCGCCACTGCCTGGCCATCGCCTCGGCACCCAAGTTGTCGGCACAGAACATCGCCTTCAACGAAGTGGCGCGCCAGGCCATCCTCTCCGACCCGGACTTCCACGGCGGGCACTTTCAGGAACAGGGCGTGATCCCCAAGCGCGGGCTGATCCTGGCGCGCATGGTCGGCCACATCACCTACCTGTCGGATGACGCCATGGGCGAGAAATTCGGCCGTGACCTGAAGAGCGACAAGCTCAACTACGACTTCCACAGCGTCGAGTTCCAGGTGGAAAGCTACCTGCGCTATCAGGGCGAGGAGTTCTCCGGGCGTTTCGACGCCAACACCTACCTGCTGATGACCAAGGCCCTCGACTACTTCGACCCGGCGGCCCGCCACGCTGGCGACCTGGCCAAGACGCTGGCGCCGGCCCAGGCGGATTTCTGCGTGATGTCCTTCACCACCGACTGGCGCTTCTCGCCGGCGCGCTCGCGGGAGATCGTCGACGCCCTGGTGGCGGCGCGCAAGAACGTCTGCTACCTGGAAATCGACGCGCCGCAGGGCCACGACGCCTTCCTCATTCCCATTCCGCGGTACTTGCAGGCGTTCAGCGCCTACATGCACCGCATCAGCGTGTAAGGCCGTCATGAGAGCCGATCTGGACATCATTCAAGACTGGATTCCCGCCGGTAGCCGGGTCCTCGACCTCGGCTGCGGCGACGGCGAACTGCTGGCCTGGCTGCGTGAGCACAAGCAGGTCAGCGGCTACGGCCTGGAAATCGACGCCGACAACATCGCCCAGTGCCTGCTCAAGGGCATCAACGTCATCGAGCAGGACCTGGACAAAGGCCTCGGCAACTTCGCCAGCAACAGCTTCGACGTCGTGGTCATGACCCAGGCCCTGCAGGCCGTGCAGTACCCGGACAAGCTGCTGGAAGAAATGCTCCGCGTCGGCCGCCAGTGCATCATCACCTTCCCCAACTTCGGCCACTGGCGCTGCCGCTGGGACTTGGCGCGCAAAGGCCAGATGCCGGTCTCCGAGTTCCTCCCGTACACCTGGTACAACACGCCGAACATCCACTTCTGCACCTTCCTCGACTTCGAAGAGCTGTGCCACCAGATGCGTGTGCGCGTCCTCGACCGTCTGGCGGTAGACCGCCTGCACCGGCACACCCTGGCCAGTCGCTTGTGGCCTAATCTGCTGGGTGAGATCGGCATCTATCGCGTCAGCGGCCCCAGCCTGACTGACAGCCAGATAGCCGTCTGACCCACACCCCACTGCAAGGAGAATCGTCATGACCCGCATCGCGTTATTACTGATGAGCCTGTGCCTGAGCCTGCCGGCCCTGGCCGAACAGAAGCAAAGCTATGGCGACCTGGACGTGCATTACAGCGCCTTCAACTCCGGCTTCCTGCAGCCCGAAATCGCCGCAGCCACCGGCCTGGTGCGCAGCAAGACCCAGGGCGTGGTCAATGTCGCCGTGCTCAAGGCCGGCACCGCCAGCAGCGCCAAGGTCAGCGGCACGGTGAAGAACCTGCTGGGGCAAAGCACTGCCCTGAGCTTCAAAGAGGTCAAGGAAGGCAAGGAAGGCAAGGCCATCTACTACCTGGCCCAGTTCCCCTTCGAGCAACGGGAAACCCTGCGCTTTACCCTGAACGTGACCGCCGCCGATGGCGTGCCCCACAGTTTCGATTTCAACCAGGAATTTTTCCCCGACGAATGAAGCCGATCACTGAACTGGTGCTGGCCAGCCACAACGCCGGCAAGCTGAAAGAACTGCAAGCGATGCTCGGCTCGCACATCAAAGTGCGCGCCGTCAGCGAGTTCAGCAGCATTGAGCCGGAAGAAACCGGCTTGTCGTTTATCGAGAACGCCATTCTCAAGGCCCGCCACGCCGCGCAGGTGTCCGGCCTGCCAGCGCTGGCCGACGACTCGGGGCTGGCGGTAGACGCCCTCGGTGGCGCGCCGGGCATCTACTCGGCCCGCTATGCCGACGGCCAGGGCGATGCCGCCAACAACGCCAAGCTGCTGGACGTCCTTAAGGCAGTGCCGGACACCGAGCGCGGCGCCCAGTTCGTCTGCGCCCTGGCGCTGGTGCGGCATGCCGCCGACCCGCTGCCGATCCTTTGCGAAGGCCTCTGGCACGGCCGCATCCTGCATGAAGCCCGCGGCGCACAGGGCTTCGGCTACGACCCGCTGTTCTGGGTCGCCGAGCGCAACTGCTCCAGCGCCGAACTGCCGGCGGCCGAGAAGAACCAGCTCAGCCACCGCGCCCGCGCCATGGCCCTGCTCAAACAACGCCTGGGGCTGGCCGATGCATAGTTGCGAAGACAGCCAGCTCGATGCAGGGCTAGACGCCGCGCAGCCGCGCCAGCGGAGTTGACTGATGGTCAATGAGCATGGCGCGGCAAGCGGCAACAACGCCCCACGCGGCCAGGCGTGTTTCGCCCTGCCGCCGCTTGCCTTGTACATCCATATCCCCTGGTGCGTGCGCAAATGCCCGTACTGCGATTTCAACTCCCACGCCGCCGGCCCAACGCTGCCGGAACAGGAGTATGTCGACGCCCTGCTGGCCGACCTCGACGCCGACCTTAGCCATGTGCACGGCCGCCAACTGAGTTCGATCTTCTTCGGCGGCGGCACCCCCAGCCTGTTCAGCGCCGCCGCCCTCGGCCGCCTGCTGGCTGGCGTGGAGCAACGCATCGGGTTTGCTGCCGACATCGAAATCACCCTGGAAGCCAACCCCGGCACCTTTGAGCAGGCCAAATTCCAGGCCTACCGCCAGCTCGGCATCAATCGCCTGTCCATCGGCGTGCAGAGCTTTCAGGCCGCTAAGCTCAAAGCCCTGGGCCGCATCCACGACGGCGACGAGGCGATTCGCGCCGCCGACATGGCCCGCGCCGCCGGCTTCGACAACTTCAACCTCGACCTGATGCACGGCCTGCCGGACCAGTCGATCGAGGACGCCTTGAGCGACCTGCGCATCGCCATCGCCCAGCAGCCGACCCACCTGTCGTGGTACCAGCTGACCATGGAGCCAAACACGGTGTTCTGGAGCCAGCCGCCAACCCTGCCGGAAGACGACACCCTCTGGGACATTCAGGAGGCCGGCCAGCAATTGCTGGCCGAGCATGGCTACCTGCAGTACGAAGTTTCGGCCTATGCCCGTGCCGGCCACCAGGCCCGGCACAACCTCAATTACTGGAGCTTCGGCGACTTTATCGGCATCGGCGCCGGCGCCCACGGCAAGCTCAGCAGCCCGAGCGGGCAGATCGTACGCACTTGGAAGACCCGCCTACCCAAGGACTACCTGGACCCGGACAAAGCCTTTCTGGCCGGCGAGCGCGCGCTCACTAGCGAAGAGCTGCCCTTCGAATTCCTGATGAATGTGCTGCGCCTCAACGACGGCTGCAGCAGCGCCCTGTTTACTCAGCGCACCGGCCTGCCGCTGAGCGTCTTGAGCACGGCCCGTGCCGAAGCCGAAGCCCGCGGCCTGCTTCTGAGTGACCCGCAACGACTGACCGCCAGCCGCGAAGGGCAATTGTTTCTCAACGACCTGCTGCAGTACTTCCTCACCTAGCGCATCCGCATTGCGCTGCTTTGCTAAGGACTCTCATGGACATGCTTCTCGACCTGATCGCCACCCTGTCGCGCTGGAGCCGCAGCCACCTGGGCGATATCTCCCTGGCCCTGATGGCCACCCTGTTCGTGCTGTTCGGCCCCGGCCTGAATGCCTGGGTGCAACGCTCCATCGGCGGCCTGAATTTCGTCCTGCGCACCCTGATTTTCGTGCTGGTCTGCGCCGTCGGCTACGGCCTGGCGATCATCTTCCTGACGCCCTGGCTGGCCCACGCCCTGGGCTATTTCAACAACTACACCCTGGCGCCGGTATTGCTACTAGTCTTCTTCCTTATCGGCGTGCTGGCCGACCGCAGCTGACTCCTGGGCTGCACGGCTGGCCGGCGGCCACCCGAGGAGCCCTGCATGAAAGCCATCAAGCACCTGTACCTGTATTTTCAAGACGGCCAGCGCCTGGCCCTGCGCTTTCCCCAGCAACGCGGGGAACCGGCGCAAATTGCGCGCTTGCTGCGCATGCAGCTGGAGTCGCCGTTTATCAGCATCGAGGTGGACGGCGACCTGCTGCTGATCCCCCGCGAGAGCATCAAGTACCTGCAGGTGTGCCCCGCGCCACCCAGCATGCCGGAAGCCACCATCATCGGCGCCGAACTCATCGACTAAACACCGGACAGAAAAAAACCGCCCGAAGGCGGTTTTTTTGCTGCACACCTTGCGGCCTCAGTTACCTTCGCGGCGCAGGGCCTGCGGGGTAAAGTCGATCGGCGCCAGCTTGGCCTTGAAGTCGTACATCGGCTCGTTGTTGTCCAGGCCATCGGCAAAGTAGCGATTACCCGGGAAGTCGTAGATGGTTTCCAGGGTGCTGCCGAACATTGGCGCATCGTAGTAATTGATCGGATGGCTTTCCTGCAGACCGACCAAGGCACCCTTCTTGTCATAGACGTCTACAGCAAGGATCTGCCAGCTGTCTTCGTCCAGATAGAAGCGACGCTTGGCATACGGATGGCTGAAACCTTTGCGCAAGTTGGCCTCGACCACCCACACGCGGTGCAGCTCGTAACGCAGCAACTGCGGGTTAACGGTCTTGCTCTTGAGGATGTCCTCGTAGGGAATGCCTTGCTGGTGCACGGCATAACTGTTGTAGGGCACCAGCATTTCGCGCTTGCCGCTCAGGGTCCACTCGTAACGGTCTGGTGCGCCGTTGTAGGAGTCGACCACGTCGGCGGTGGCCATGCCGTTGGTGTCCGGCTGCAACGAATCGTAGGCCAGCATCGGCAGGCGACGCACACGACGCTCGCCGCGGCTGAAACGCCAGGCCTTACGGATCGCCAACACCTGGTCGAGGGTTTCCTGCACCACCAGCGCGGAGCCGGCCAGCTTCGACGGCGCCACTACGTTGTACTTGTAGTAGAACAGGGTGTTGTTCAGCCCTTGCGGGGTCATGCCGTCGCGGCCGTACAGGAAGTAGATGTCCCGTTCCAGCTTGAGCAGGGTGTAGCTGCCATTGCTGAGCACCGCCGCCTGATTGGTGACGAAGTGAATCTGCTCACCACGGTAACGCATGATGTGGTTCCAGATGGCTTCCTGGCCATCCTTGGGCAGCGGGAACGGCACACCGGCCGCCACACCCTCAACCCCGTTACCGCCGGAAATCAGCTCGGCATTCAGGGCGTTCATCCGCGTAGCGTCGTAGATCCGTTGCGGGGCCGAAGCACTGCGGCGGGTCGGGTAGACCTGAAGAAAATACTCGGGCTGCTTTTGCAGCAGGGTTTTCAAGCCTTCCGGCAGCATGGCCTGGTATTGACCCATGTTCTTGCTGTTGATCACGTACTGCACGGCATCGGCCTTGAACGGATCAAGGTGATGCATGCCCGGCTGGTAACCCGCCGGCGCACTGGTGAGGCCACCATCCCAGGCAGGAATGGTCCCGGCGGCATTGCCGGCGCGCTCGGCACCCAGAGGGGTCAGATCGGAGCCCAGGCGCGCGGCCTGGGTCATGTCGACTTTGGCCTGCGCCTGGAAGGCACAGCCGGCTAGTAGCAGGATTGCAAATTGTCTTAACACCGCCATCTCCTTGCAGCGCGCAGAAACTGCAGCGCCCTGTGAATACCGGCAACCATGACGGTTGGGTATTAATCGTTGGCAGGACTCCATGCCTGTGCCGGGTGGCCCGGTCTATTTAATCATCCTTGCAGCCGTCATCCGACTGGGTGAATCAGGTCAATCTACCCGTGCAAATTTCAGATCCCAGACACCATGACCGAGGCGCTCGCCGCGCCGTTCAAACTTGGTGACCGGCCGTTCGCTGGGGCGCTCGACACAGCGGCCATCAGCTGCCAGGTTACGATAACCCGGCGCCACCTGCATGACCTCCAGCATGTACTCCGCATAGGGCTCCCAGTCGGTGGCCATGTGCAGCACACCGCCGACCTTGAGCTTCTGGCGCACCAGCTCGGCGAACTCCGCCTTGACGATGCGGCGCTTGTGATGGCGCGACTTGTGCCACGGATCGGGGAAGTACAACAGCACCCGGTCGAGGCTGGCATCGGCGACGCAATCGCGCAGCACTTCCAACGCATCACAAGTGTAGACGCGGATATTGCTCAGGTTCTGCGCCAGCGCGCCATTCAACAAAGCACCGACACCGGGGCGATGAACCTCGACGCCGATAAAGTCCTGCTCCGGCGCGGCCGCAGCCATCAACAGGGTTGAATGGCCCATGCCGAAGCCGATTTCGAAGGTGCGCGGCGCACTGCGGCCAAACACCTGATCGAAGTCGCGCAGGCCGTCGGCCAGCTCCAGGCCGAACTTGGGCAAGCCCTGCTCAAGGCCACGCTGCTGGCCTTCGGTCATGCGTCCGGCGCGCATGACAAAGCTCTTGATGGCGCGCATGTGGCGCTGTTCCTCGGCAGGTGCCGCAGGCTCTTGCGATTCAGTCATGGATCTACTCTTGAGTAATAGGGTTCTTGCCAGCAGGCGCGGCTCAGGCGATCAGCCCGTTCAGCGGCGACGAGGCGCTGGCGTAGAGTTTTTTCGGCATACGCCCGGCCAGATAGGCCATGCGCCCGGCGATCACCGCATGTTGCATGGCCTGAGCCATCAGCACCGGGTGCTGGGCATGGGCGATGGCACTGTTCATCAGCACCGCTTCGCACCCCAACTCCATGGCGATGGTGGCATCCGAGGCGGTGCCCACACCGGCATCCACCAGCACCGGCACCTTGGCCTCTTCGAGGATGATGCGCAGGTTGTAGGGGTTGCAGATGCCCAGACCGGTGCCGATCAGGCCGGCCAGCGGCATTACCGCGATGCAGCCGATTTCGGCCAACTGGCGGGCAATGATCGGGTCATCGCTGGTGTAAACCATCACGTCGAAACCTTCCTTGACCAGCACTTCGGCGGCCTTGAGGGTTTCGATGACGTTGGGAAACAGAGTCTTCTGGTCGGCCAGCACTTCCAGCTTGACCAGGTTGCGGCCGTCCAGCAGCTCACGGGCCAAACGACAGGTGCGCACCGCCTCGATGGCATCGAAGCAACCGGCGGTATTGGGCAGGATGGTGTAACGATCCGGCGGCAACACGTCGAGCAGATTGGGCTCGCCCGGATTCTGGCCAATGTTGGTACGGCGCACCGCCACGGTCACGATCTCCGCCCCCGAGGCCTCAATGGCCAGGCGGGTTTCTTCGAGGTCGCGGTACTTGCCAGTGCCCACCAACAAACGCGACTGGTAGGTACGCCCGGCCAGTACAAAGGGTTTGTCGTTGGGGGTTTGGATCAGGCTCATGAAAACTCCTTAGCGGCGTTAACCGCCGCCAATCGCATGCACCACTTCCAGCACATCACCTGGCTGCAACTGGCGGCTGGCATGCTGACTGCGCGGCACGATGTCCAGATTGAGTTCTACCGCCACGCGGCGCTCAGTCAGTTGCAGCTGCACGAGCAGGTCCGCGACGGTGGCACCATCGGGCAACTCTACTGTTTCACCGTTCAACTGAATGAGCATGACAAACCGTGTGCAACTCGAAGGGGCCCGCATTCTAGCCCGATCACCGACGATGACCAAGGCCAAAGGCCGCCGCTGGTCCAGCTCAACCGGTGTGCGCCGGCAGGCGCCAGGCGGCCAGGCCCAGGCAGAGCCAGCCAGCCAGAAACGTCAGGCCACCCACAGGCGTGATCATGCCCAAGGCACTTATGCCACTCAGCGTCAGGGCATACAGGCTGCCGCTGAACAACAGAATGCCAACACAGAAGCACACCCCCGCCGCCGTCAACAGACGCCCGCCCAGGCGTTGCCACAACGCAGCCAGCCCCAACAACGCCAGGGCATGCAGCATCTGGTAATGCACACCGGTCTGAAACACCGCCAGGTACTCGGCGGACAACTGTCCTTTCAAGCCATGGGCAGCAAAGGCACCCAGCCCCACACCGGTAAAACCAAACAACGCAGCCAGCAACAGCAACACACGGAACATAGAGAACCTCCAGACAGACCCTCGCTATAATGGCCCGCCCATCCCACCTGGCCAAGCCATCCATGCTGCGATCCCTGCTCCGTCGTTTTTTCAAGCTTCTGCTCGCGGCGGCCGTGACCTCTGTGGTGCTGGTCGTGGTGATGCGCTGGGTGCCGCCGCTGGGCAGCGCCTTGATGGTCGAGCGCAAGGTGGAGTCCTGGCTGGACGGCAAGCCGATCGACCTGCAACGCCAATGGCGGCCGTGGGAGCAGTTGCCGGACGACCTGAAGATTGCCGTGATTGCCGCCGAGGATCAGAAGTTCGCCGAGCACTGGGGTTTTGATCTCGCCGCCATTCGCTCGGCCCTGGCCCACAACGAGCGCGGCGGCTCGCTGCGCGGCGCCAGCACCCTCAGCCAGCAAGTGGCCAAGAACCTGTTTCTCTGGTCCGGCCGCAGTTGGCTGCGCAAAGGCCTGGAGGTCTGGTTCACCGGCTTGATCGAGCTGTGCTGGTCGAAACAACGGATTCTTGAGGTGTACCTGAATACCGTCGAATGGGGCGATGGTGTATTCGGCGCCGAAGCCGCCGCCCGTGCGCACTTCGGTAAGGGCGCGCCCTACCTGTCGAAACAGCAGGCGGCCTTGCTGGCGGCGGTATTGCCCAACCCGCGCGCCTGGAACCCGGCCAGGCCGAGCACCTATGTGGCCCGGCGGGCCAACTGGATTCGCCAGCAGATGTGGCAACTGGGCGGCAGCCACTACCTCAACCAGCTGTAACCGCAGTGGTCACAGGGCTGGCCGGACAAACCCCGGGCCGCCTCACTCAGCGCTGCATGGCGCGCTTGGGTACCGCTTGCAGGGTCAACACCACGTCATCCTGCACCCGCACCGTCAGCCCCCACTGCGGGTAGACCCAGGCTTCACCCTCGGGCAACGGCAAGCGCAGACGCGGCTGCCCGAGGGTCGCTGCCACACGCTCAGCCGGTACGCTGGGAGGTGCCGTGAACTCCACACTCTCGATTGGCTGACGAGCCAGCTGGCCGACCATCTGCGCGCTCAGCGGTTGCTCCTCGCGCGCCAGCCCCACAGCCTTAACCAGACTGGCACGCTCGGCGCTGCTCAGCTGCACCTCGGCCTGCACCTGCCAGAGCCCCTCTTCCCCGCTCACCGGCCCGCGATAGAGCAGGCGCGCTCCTTGCTCGGCGGGTTGCGGCTGCAACCACAACTCACCCTCGACCTGGGCACTCAGGCCCGCAAGGGACAGACGCTCTTCTACCAGCGGCTGCAGCACCCGCGTCTGCCAGTCGGCCAACCATGGCAGCGGCGTTGGCGCTTGCGGCCCACGCATCAGCCAGGCGCCCCAAGCAAAAAACAACCCGGCCAGCAGGGCAAACAACAGCCAGTGCTGAGCCCGCAGTGGTGGCATCGACATGAACCTCTCCCAAAAAACCAATGGCCATAAAAAAGCCGCACGGTGTGCGGCTTTTCGGGGGTGCTGCGCTTACGCCTGGATCGAGCCCTTGAGCTTGTTCATGGCGTTTTTCTCCAGCTGGCGAATACGCTCGGCAGAGACGTTGTACTTGGCCGCCAGCTCATGCAGGGTGGCCTTCTCTTCCGCCAGCCAGCGTTGCTGCAGGATGTCGCGGCTGCGCTCATCCAGGCCTTCCAGCGCCTCGTGCAGATGGGCGGTGGAGCTGTCGCTCCAGTCCGAGGCTTCCAGCTGCACGGCAGGGTCGTAACGATGATCCTGCAGGTAGTGGGCAGGCGACTGAAACGCCTTGTCGTCATCGTCATCGGCCGCCGGGTCGAAGGCCATGTCGTGGCCTGTCAGACGGCTTTCCATCTCGCGCACTTCACGCGGCTCAACGCCCAGGCTTTCCGCCACGGCGTGCACTTCATCGTTGCTCAGCCAGGCCAGACGTTTCTTCTGGCTGCGCAGGTTGAAGAACAGCTTGCGCTGCGCCTTGGTGGTGGCGACCTTGACGATGCGCCAGTTGCGCAGGATGAACTCGTGAATTTCCGCCTTGATCCAGTGCACGGCAAAGGACACCAGGCGCACGCCCATCTCCGGGTTGAAGCGCTTGACGGCCTTCATCAGACCGACGTTGCCTTCCTGGATCAGGTCGGCCTGGGGCAAGCCATAACCGGAGTAGCTGCGGGCGATATGCACGACAAAACGCAGGTGGGCCAACACCATCTGGCGGGCCGCTTCCAGGTCTTGCTGATAGAACAGGCTCTCGCCCAATTCACGCTCCTGCTCAGGGCTCAACAGCGGAATGCTGTTTACCGCATGCACATAGGCTTCCAGGTTGGCACCCGGGACTAAGGCATAAACAGGTTGCAAAGAAGTGGTCATGCGAATCCTCCGACTCACGAAACGGGCTGCAGTCTAACATTGTCGATTTAGTCAGGGAACCGCAGGAAAAGTTCCCTTACACTTACACAAACCCATTAAAAACAAACACTTACTATCTTGGTGCAAGTTCGCGCAGGTGGCGGGCGACGGCCAGCCAGGCACCAATATAGCCCAGCAACACCGCCCCCAGTAGCAGCGACAGACCATCGGCCGGTGGCACGCCACCCAGGGCGAAGTCGCTGCCATACAGGCCTGCCAGTCGCACCACGGCGTCATTCAGCCAGTCCAGGCCGAAGGCCAGCACCAGCCAGGCCAGCAAGCCAGCGCCCACGCCATACAGCGCGCCCATATAGAGGAACGGCCGGCGCACATAGCTGTCGGTGCCACCCACCAGCTTAATGACCTCGATTTCGGTGCGGCGGTTCTCGATGTGCAGACGAATGGTATTGCCGATCACCAGCAACAGCGCCGACACCAACAACAGGGTCAGACCAAAGACGAAACGCTCGCCGAGCTTGAGAATGGCGCTCAAACGCTCAACCCAGACCAAGTCCAGCTGTGCCTGCTCGACATTCGGCTGCTCGGCCAGGCGCAAGCGCAGGGCCTCCAGATTGGCTTTATCGACCACTTCCGGGGTGACCAGAATCACGCTCGGCAGCGGGTTATCCGGCAACTCCTTGAGTGCCTCACCGAGGCCCGACAGCTGCTGGAACTCTTCCAGGGCCTGCTCACGGCTGATCCAGTCGGCGGCGGCCACGTCGTCCATCGCGGCGATCTCGTCGCGCAGGCGCTGGGCCTCAGCAGGGCTGGCCTCCAGCTTGAGAAACAGAGAAATCTGCGCAGCGCGCTGCCAGGAGCCGCCAAGACGCTCGACATTGCTCAGCAGCAACGACAAGCCCATCGGCAGGCTCAGGGCAATGGCCATCACCAAACAGGTAAAGAAGCTGCCGATCGGCTGTTTGAGCAGGCGGCGCAGGCTGTCGATCAGGCTGGTGCGGTGACTTTCGGCCCAGGCATGCAGCAACTGCTGGAAGCTGGGGCCGTCACTGACCGGTTTTTCCGGCTTGTTCGGGCTGCCGCCGACCCGCTCGGCCGGTTGCGAATTACGTGTGGCACTCATCAGCTGGCCTCCCCGTCACCAATCAAGCGGCCGCGCTGCAGGGTCAGCATGCGGTGGCGCATGCGCGCAATCAGCGCCAGGTCGTGACTGGCGATCAGCACGCTGGTACCCAGGCGGTTGATGTCTTCAAACACGCCCATGATTTCCGCGGCCAGGCGCGGGTCGAGGTTACCGGTGGGCTCGTCCGCCAGCAGCAACGCCGGCTGATGCACCACCGCGCGGGCAATGCCGACGCGCTGTTGCTGGCCGGTGGAGAGGTCGCCAGGGTATTGCTCAGCCTTGTCCGACAGGCTGACGCGCTCCAGGGCCGACATCACCCGCTTGGCGATATCAGCCTTGGACAGACCAAGAATCTGCAGCGGCAGGGCGACGTTGTTGAACACGGTGCGATCAAACAGCAACTGGTGGTTCTGGAACACCACGCCGATCTGCCGGCGCAGGAACGGAATCTGCGCATTGGTGATGGTCGACAGGTCCTGCCCGGCCAGCAGCAGCTTGCCGCTGGTAGGCCGCTCCATCGCCAGCAACAGGCGCAGCAGAGTGCTTTTGCCGGCGCCGGAGTGGCCGGTCACGAACAGGAACTCGCCACGGCGCACGCGAAAACTCAGCTCGTGCAGGCCGACGTGGCCGTTGGGGTAACGCTTGCCGACCTGCTCAAACCGAATCATGCACGCTCCTGACCATCGAACAGGGCGCGCACAAACGGCTCCGCCTCGAAGGTGCGCAAATCATCAATGCCTTCGCCCACACCGATATAACGGATCGGCAAGGCAAACTGCTTGGCCAGGGCGAAGATCACCCCGCCCTTGGCGGTGCCGTCCAGCTTGGTCAGCGCCAGACCGGTGAGATTGACCGTCTGATTGAACTGCTTGGCCTGGTTGATGGCGTTCTGCCCGGTGCCGGCGTCCAGCACCAGCAGCACTTCGTGGGGCGCCGTGTCGTCCAGCTTGCCGATCACCCGACGGACCTTCTTCAGCTCTTCCATCAGGTTGTCTTTGGTGTGCAGACGCCCGGCGGTATCGGCGATCAGCACATCCATGCCGCGCGCAGTGGCAGCCTGCACCGCATCGAAGATCACCGAGGCCGAGTCGGCACCGGTGTGCTGAGCGATGACCGCAATCTGGTTGCGCTCGCCCCACACCTGCAACTGCTCGACGGCGGCGGCGCGGAAGGTGTCGCCGGCGGCCAGCATGACTTTCTTGCCTTCCAACTGCAGCTTCTTGGCCAGCTTGCCGATGGTGGTGGTCTTGCCAGCGCCGTTGACGCCGACCACCAGAATCACGAACGGCTTGTTGGCCGCGCTGATCTGCAGCGGCTTTTCCACCGGACGCAGCAGCGCCGCCAGTTCTTCCTGCAGCGCCTTGTACAGAGCACCGCTGTCGGCCAGCTCTTTACGCGCCACGCGTTTGGTCAGGCTTTGCACGATGGCCGTGGTGGCTTCAACGCCAACGTCGGCGGTCAGCAAACGGGTTTCAATCTCGTCCAGCAGATCGTCGTCGATGGCCTTTTTGCCGAGAAACAGACTGGCCATGCCCTCGCCGAGGCTGGCGCTGGTCTTCGACAGGCCCTGCTTGAGGCGGGCAAAGAAGCTGGCTTTCTGCTCTTCCGCACTGACAACCGCTGCGGCGGCTTCTGCCACAGGCGCGGCAACCGGAGCCGCGGCCACGGTTGCCGCGATCTCGGTAGCCGCAGGAGCAGGCACCGCGCCGGGCAACAGACGAGCGAAGAAACCAGGCTTGGCCGGGGATTCTGCGGGCGCATCAGCGGTGGGGCTGGTAACAGCCGGCAAATCGCTGATTGGCGCTTCGACTGGCGCAGGGCTGAGAGCAACAGCCTCGACTACCGCCGCTTCCACAGTAGCGGGCGCAGCAACCGGCTCAGCAGCCGCAACAGGTGCTTCAACCACCAGCGCCACAGGCAGTTCAGGTAGCACTGCCGGGGTCTCAACCACAGGCTCAGCCGCGGCAGGCGTAACGACAGCGACGTCGACTACCGCCACGTCAGGGATGACCGGCAGCGGAGCCGACTCAGCTGGCGCCACGCTGATCGGCGCTGGCGTGGCTGCTACGGGCGTTTCCGCTACGGCGGGAGCGGCCTTAAAGCGGGCAAAGAAACCGGGCTTGGCCGCCGGCTCAACCACCGCCGGTGTCACCGGTGCTGGCGCGTCACTGACCAGCGGGGCAACGGTAGGCGCAACAGGCACAGCCGTGGTTTCAACCACCGCTTCAACGGTAACGGCGGTCGCTGGCAGTGGCTGCGGCGCAGCCTGGCCTGCAGCTTCGGGCGCAGGCGCGACCGGCAAGGGCTCGGCGCTAGGGGTAGCCGGCGCTTGAGCAGCAGGGGTTTCGCCCTGGGGCTTTTTACGCATCCAGCCGAACAGGCTTTTCTTCTCGCCGGCGTCGCCCGGAGTCTTCTTGTCGTCGTCGGAACCAAACATGAGGCACGGGTATCTCAAGGAAGCGCAGCACGGCTACTCGACAGCTCAATTCAACCACGCCAACGCCGGAAAAACGGGCGCTACGCGGACAAAACCAGCTTGTCGCAGTACTGGCCGTGGTCGCCAGTAAAACGGATGCGTATCCTAGCACCTCCTCACCCGCCGACGCTAAGGCCACGCGGGCCGTCTGACAGGTCAAATAATTCGATGAAGTCACTTACTCGCAGCGCCACCAGCCTGCTGTTATTGGCCCTGTGCCTGCCGTCACTGGCCGGCGCCAGCAGCGCCCCAGCCACCCATGAATTTCGCCTGGACAACGGCCTCAAGCTGATCGTGCGCGAAGATCACCGCGCGCCAGTGGTGGTCTCCCAGCTTTGGTACAAGGTTGGCTCCAGCTATGAGACGCCGGGCAAGACCGGCCTGTCCCACGCCCTCGAGCACATGATGTTCAAGGGCAGCGCCAAGCTCGGCCCCGGCGAATCCTCACGGGTGCTGCGCGAACTGGGCGCGGAAGAAAACGCCTTCACCAGCGACGACTACACCGCCTATTACCAAGTGCTGGCCAGCGACCGCCTGAGCGTCGCCTTCGAGCTGGAGGCCGACCGCCTGGCCAGCCTGCGCCTGCCGCCGGAAGAATTTAAGCGCGAGATCGAGGTGATCAAGGAAGAACGCCGCCTGCGCACCGAGGACAACCCCTCGGCCAAGGCCTATGAGCGCTTCCAGGCCCTGGCCTTCCCCGCCAGTGGCTACCACACCCCGACCATTGGCTGGATGGCTGACCTCGAACGCATGACCGTCGAGGAGCTGCGCGCCTGGTACGAAACCTGGTACGTGCCCAACAACGCCACCCTGGTGGTGGTCGGTGACGTGGTGCCCAGCGAGGTCCACGCCCTGGCACAGCGCTACTTCGGCAGCATCGCCCAACGGCCGGTGCCCCAGGCGCAAATCCCCCTGGAGCTGAGCACCCCCGGTCAGCGCCTGCTGACCCTGCATCTGCCGACCCAACTGCCAAGCCTGATGATGGGCTTCAACGTACCCGGCCTGGCCACCAGCAAAGCCCCGCGCGAGGTGCATGCCTTGCGCCTGATCGGCGCCCTGCTCGATGGCGGCTACAGCGCACGCCTACCGAGCCGTCTGGAACGCGGCGAAGAGCTGGTCTCCGGGGCCGGCTCCAGCTACGACGCTTACACCCGTGGTGACAGCCTGTTTGTCCTCAGCGCCACACCCAACGTGCAAAAAGGCAAAACCTTGACCGAGGTCGAAGCCGGCCTCTGGCGCCAACTGGAAGACCTGAAAACCACCCCACCGAGCGCCGAGGAACTGGCTCGCGTGCGTGCTCAAGTAATCGCCGGCCTGGTCTATGAGCGCGACTCGATCACCAGTCAGGCCACCACCATCGGCCAGCTGGAAACCGTCGGCCTGTCCTGGCAACTGATGGATGGCGAACTGGCCGAACTGAGCGCCGTCACCCCCAGCGACATCCAGCAGGCCGCACAGACCTACTTCACCCGCGACCGCTTGAGCGTTGCCCATATTCTTCCCGAGGACACCCGCCATGACTGAGCGTAACGGTATGCGCTATGGGGTGCTGGGCCTGATCGTCCTGACCCTGCTGATCTTTCTCGGCCTGATGGTGGCCATTCAGAGCCCATCCGCCACCGCGCCAGCGGCGCCAAGCGCAACGACCACCCCCGCGCTGGAATCCCTGGCCGCCCTCGACGGCCAGGCACCGGCCCGCCGCGCCCTGGATATCCAGACCTGGACAACCGCCGAAGGCGCCAAGGTGCTGTTTGTGGCCGCACCACAACTGCCGATGTTTGATCTGCGCCTGACCTTCGCCGCCGGCAGCAGCCAAGACGGCAACGTGCCCGGCCTGGCCATGCTGACCAACGCCATGCTCAATGAAGGCGTTGCCGGCAAAGACGTCGGCGCTATCGCCGAAGGATTCGAAGGCCTCGGCGCCCAGTTCGGAAACGGCGCCTACCGCGACATGGCCATCGCCAGCCTGCGCAGCCTCAGTCAGCGCGACCTGCGCGAACCGGCCCTGGCACTGTTTACTCAAGTGCTCGGCGCACCGACCTTTCCGGCCGACTCCCTGGCACGCATCCAGAACCAACTGCTGGCAGGCTTCGAATACCAGAAGCAGAACCCCGGCAAACTGGCCGGCATCGCCCTGTTCGACGCCCTCTACGGCAGCCACCCCTACGCCCACTCGAGCGACGGCAACGCCCAGTCGATCCCAGCCATTACGCTTGAACAGCTGCGCGCCTTCCACGCTAAGGCCTACACCGCCAGCAACGCCGTGATCGCCGTGGTCGGCGACCTTAGCCGCAGCGAGGCCGAAGCCATCAGTGCCCAGGTCTCGGCCGCCCTGCCCAAAGGCCCGGCCCTGGCCAAAACCCCGCAGCCAGACGTGCCGAAAGCCGGCCGCCAGCATATCGAGCACCCCTCCAAGCAGACCCACCTGCTGCTGGCCCAGCTCGGCATCGACCGCCGCGAACCCGACTATGCCGCGCTGTATATCGGCAACCAGATCCTCGGTGGCGGCGGCTTCGGCACCCGCCTGATGGAAGAGGTGCGCGAGAAGCGCGGCCTGACCTACGGCATCTACTCCGGCTTCAGCGCCATGCAGGCGCGCGGACCGTTCATGATCAACCTGCAGACCCGCGCGGAACTCAGCGAAGGCGCCCTCACGCTGGTGCAGGACATCCTCCGCGACTACCTGGCCAACGGCCCGACGCAAAAGGAACTGGACGACGCCAAGCGCGAACTGGCCGGCAGCTTCCCGCTGTCCACCGCCAGCAACGCCGACATCGTCGGCCAGCTCGGCGCCATGGGCTTCTACGACCTGCCGCTGACCTACCTGGAAGACTTCATGGCGCAGATCCAGGCGCTCAGCGCCGAACAGGTTAAAACCGCCATGGCCAAGCACCTCAGCCCCGAGGCCATGCTGATCGTCAGCGCCGGCCCAACGGTGGCGCAGCAACCCCTGCCGCCGCCCACTGAGCGTCCCACCGCACAACCTACTGGCGTCCCGGAGCACTGATGCGCACTCGCACCCCCTCGCACAAAGCCGTCCCTGCCCACAGCGGCCAAGGCCAGCTGCGGATCATTGGCGGCCAATGGCGCTCACGCCAGTTCGACTTCCCCATGGCCCACGGCCTGCGCCCCACGCCCAACCGCGTGCGCGAAACGCTGTTCAACTGGCTGGCGCCCTACGTCGAAGGCGCCAAGGTGCTGGATGTGTTCGCCGGCAGCGGCGCGCTGTTTCTCGAAGCCCTGTCGCGCGGCGCCGGCAGCGCCCTGGCCCTGGACCTCAACAGCGCGGCTATCAACAGCCTGCGCGGCCACCTGCTGACCCTGCGCTGCGACAACGGCCAACTGCTGCAGACCGACGCCCTGCGCCACCTGGAGCAACAGCCCGCGACACCGTTCGACCTGGTGTTCCTCGACCCGCCGTTCAGCCAAGGCCTGCTGCTGCCGGCCTGTACCCTGCTGGAAGAAAAGGGCTGGCTGGCCGCCGACGCCTGGGTCTACACCGAAAGCGAAAACCCGCCCTCCAGCCTCGGCCTGCCCGGCAACTGGCGCTTGCACCGCGAGCAGAAGGCCGGCCAGGTGTATTACGCGCTGTGGGAACGCAGCGCCGCCTAAGCCCTCGCCCCTCGGTTAACCGCGGGGCAGGCTATCGACTCACCCGGATTGCATCCGGGCTACGGCCAACACCCATGAACCCAAGATTCAAGCCCGCCTGGTGGTTGCCCGGCGCCCACCTGCAAACCCTCTGGGCGTCGTTTATGCGCACGCCAATCTCGCTGGAGCGCACGCGTGAGCGCCTGTGGCTGGCCGATGGCGACTTTATCGACCTGGACTGGCACGGCCCCCACGACGCCGAAGCGCCGCTGGTGTTGCTGCTGCACGGGCTGACCGGCTCCTCCAGCTCCCATTACATCCTCGGCCAGCAACAGGCCCTGGCCGCGCAAGGCTGGGCCAGCGTGGCGCTGAACTGGCGCGGCTGTTCCGGCGAGCCGAACCTGTTGCCGCGCGGCTACCACTCCGGGGTCAGCGACGACCTCGGCCTGGTCATCGCCCACCTGCAAGCCGCCCGGCCGCTGGCACCGCTGTATGCGGCGGGGTATTCGCTGGGCGGCAATGTGCTGCTCAAGTACCTCGGCGAGCGTGGCGAGCAATCCGGCCTGCAGGCGGCAGTGGCGGTGTCGGTGCCGTTTCGCCTGGACCACTGCGCCGACCGCATCGGCCTGGGCTTTTCCCGCGTGTATCAGGCGCACTTTATGCGCGAGCTAACGGCCTACGTGCAGGCCAAGAAACGCCGCTTCGCCGACGCCGGCGCGAGTCAGAACCTGAGCATTCTGGAGCAACTGGGGCCGCTGGACGGCATGCGCACTTTCTGGGATTTCGACGGCCAGATCACCGCGCCATTGCATGGTTACGCCGACGCCGACGACTACTACCGCCGCGCGTCCAGCCGCTACTTCCTCGGCGCGATCCGCGTCCCCACCCTGCTGATCCAGGCCGCTGACGATCCCTTCGTGTTCCGCCACAGCGTGCCAGAGCCCGACGAACTGGCGCCGGCCACCGAACTGGAGCTGCACGCCAAGGGCGGCCACGTCGGTTTTATCGACGGCAGTTTGCGCACACCGGGGTTTTATCTGGAGCGGCGGATTCCGCAGTGGTTCAGCCAGCAGGCCTGAAACCTGGCAACTGACCTAAAGCACCTGCTCCAGCGGCACATAGAGTTTGTCGTGCAAAACCTGCAGGGCCGGGCGCGCAGCCGGGGAAAGGAAACCACTCTCCAGCGCCAGCACCTGATAGATACCACGACGCAACTGCGCTTCGCTGATATCCAGATGCTCCCCGCGCGTGGTGCTGAGGAAACGCACCCAGGAGGTCAGGATGATCCAGCTGTTGAGGGTCAAGGCCTCGATCTGCGCACTGTCCATTAACAGAATGTCGGCGTCGACAAAGCCTTGATAGATGCCTTGGGCCGCCACCAGGCAACGCTGGGCAAACAACCTGTAGCGCTGCGCCAGTTCGGGGTCCGCTTCCAGCAGGTGTTCCAGATCGCGGTGCAGAAAGCGGTAATGCCACATCGCCGCCAGCAACGCCTCCAAGTAAAAAGTCTTGTCGCTCACGGTCAGCGCCCGGCCAGCCGGTGGGCGCAAAAACAGATCAACGCGACTTTCATACTCAACAAACAGCTCGGCGATGATCGCCTGCTTGTTGCGGAAGTAGTAATACAGATTGCCGGGCGAGATCCCCAGGTGGGCGGCGATGTGATTGGTGGTCACGCTGCGCTCGCCCTGGGCATTGAACAGCTCCAGGCTGCCTTGAATGATGCGCTCGCGGGTTTTGATCCGGGGTGCCATACAGCCTTCAACTCGGTAAACGCCGACATCGCCGGACGTGTCTAAAAGGGTAACAGGATCGGCCAATTGCCCGTTGTTGCGCAATCGCGGCGCGTCATTTACGACGTCGAAAGGCGTGCCACTAACTTTTCGTTTGCTACCCAGCATGCCCTTAGCACGCCATGCTATTTGACAGAATAGAGCAATTACTCTAAAAATCCAGCCACAGCGCGTCACTCCTTCCGCCTCGCCAAGGAATATCCCATGGTTGCCGATAACGCCCACTTGCAGCAGCACCTGCAACAATCGCAGCAGCAGATTGATCAGCTGCAACAGCTGTTTACCCGCCAGCGCGATGCTTTTAGTGCCAACCCAATGCCGTCTGCCGAGCAGCGCATCCAGTGGCTCAAGTCCCTCAGCCAGATGCTCGCCAGCAACCAAGATGCCTTGATCAAAGCCATCAACCAGGACTTCAGCAATCGCTCGGCCGATGAAACCCTACTGGCGGAAATCATGCCCAGCCTGCATGGCATTCATTACGCCTGCAGCCACATCAAAAAGTGGATGAAGCCGTCACGGCGCAGCGTCGGCATGGCGTTTCAGCCCGCCAGCGCCAAGGTGATTTACCAGCCGCTGGGCGTGGTCGGCGTGATCGTGCCGTGGAACTACCCGCTGTTCCTGGCCATGGGCCCGCTGGTCGGCGCCCTGTCCGCTGGCAACCGGGTGATGATCAAGATGAGCGAGTCGACCCCGGCCACCTCGCAACTGGTCAAAGACCTGCTGGGCAAGATTTTCCCCGAGGACCTGGTGTGCGTCGCCCTGGGCGAAGCTGAAGTGGGCGTGGCCTTCTCCAAGCTGGCTTTCGACCATCTGCTGTTCACTGGCGCCACCAGCATCGGCAAGCATGTGATGCGCGCTGCCGCGGAAAACCTCACCCCGGTGACCCTGGAACTGGGCGGTAAATCGCCGGTGATCGTCTCCGCTGAGGTGCCGCTGAGCGACGCCGCTGAGCGTATCGCCTTCGGCAAGACCCTGAATGCCGGGCAAACCTGCGTCGCCCCGGATTACGTACTGGTACCGCGCAACCGCGTTGGAGGGTTTCGTCGCGGCGTACCGCGAGGCCGTCACCCGCTTCTATCCAAAACTGCAGGACAACCCCGACTACACCGCAATCATCAACGAGCGTCAGCTGCAGCGCCTCAAAGGCCTGCTCAGCGATGCCGAAAGCAAGGGCGCCAAGGTCATCAACCTTTACCCGGAAGCCCAGGGTCGCCGCTTGCCGCAGGCCGTGCTGCTGGATGTCAACGACGACATGACCATCATGCAGGACGAGATTTTTGGCCCGCTGCTGCCGATCGTGCCCTACGACACCCTGGAACAGGCCTTTGCCTACATCAACCAGCGTCCACGCCCGTTGGCCCTTTACTACTTTGGCTACAACAAGGCCGAGCAACAGCGCGTGCTGGAGCAAACCCACTCCGGCGGCGTATGCCTGAACGACACCATGCTGCACGTGGCTCAGGACGACATGCCATTCGGTGGCGTCGGCCCCTCCGGCATGGGCCATTACCACGGCCACGAAGGCTTCAAGACCTTCAGCCACGCCAAGGGCACCTTTATCAAGCAGCGCTTCAACGCCGCCCGGATGATCTACCCGCCCTACGGCAAGGCCATTCAGAAGCTGGTCTACAAACTGTTTATCCGTTAATCGGCTTTGGTGAGAACCCTTATGACTGACACCACCCTACCCGGCGCCGGCCTGTCGCGCCGCGGCCTGCTCAAGGTCGGCCTGTTTGGCTCGGCGTTTCTGGCTACCGCGGGCGTCACCGCCAGCCTCAGCGGCTGCTCTGCCAGCGTACCGGCCAGCGGCCTGGCCACCTTGCGCAGCAGTGATCTGCCATTTCTGCGCGCGCTGATCCCGGTGGTGCTGGCCGGGGCGGTGAAAGCCGAGGCCATGCCGGCGGCCGTGGAGAAAACCATCGCCGGCATCGACTTCAGCCTCACGCGCTTCAGCCCAGAGATGCTCAAGCTCACCGTGCAGCTGTTCGACGTGCTGGCCATGGGCATCACCCGCGGCCCGCTGACCGGCGTCTGGGGCAGCTGGGAAAATGCCAGCGCCGCCGAGGTCAGCGCCTTCCTGCAGCGTTGGCAGAACAGCGCCATTGGCCTGCTGAAAATGGGTCACTCGTCATTGCTGCAACTGGTGATGCTGGCTTGGTATGGCCAGTCCGATTCTTGGGCCCACTGCGGCTACCCCGGCCCACCCACCGTATAACGACCGGCTGCGCGTCGGCCAGGCGTTGTTGAATGCCCGCTCGGACTGCTCATTTACACCTCGTAAACTCCGCGTCCTCGCGTGCATTCGCCTAGCCTGGCTCTAGCTCGCACGGTCTCAAAATTATCGTCAGCGCGAATAAAACAAGAGCCAGAACCATGCCCGTACCCGATCTGTTTGCCGCCGGCCTTGCCAGTGGCTGGAAAACCTACAACGGCTCACGCCTGGAACAGGACCTGACCCTGGAAGCCGACGTGGCCATCATCGGCAGCGGTGCCGGTGGCGGCACCACCGCGGAAATCCTCAGCCAGGCCGGTTTCAAGGTGCTGCTGATCGAGGAAGGCCCGCTGAAAACCAGCAGCGACTTCAAGATGCAGGAGCCCGAGGCCTACGGCTCGCTGTACCAGGAAGGCATGGGGCGGATGAGCAAGGACGGCGCCATCACCATCATGCAGGGCCGCGCGGTGGGCGGCACCACGCTGGTGAACTGGACATCAAGCTTTCGCACCCCCGACGGCACCCTGCAACACTGGGCCGACGAATACGGGGTCAAGGGCCACGGCGTCGACGAGATGGCGCCCTGGTTCGCACGTATGGAAGAGCGCCTGGGCGTCGCGCCTTGGGCCCTGCCGCCGAACGCCAACAACGACGTGATCCGCCGCGGCTGCGACAAACTCGGCCTGCACTGGAAAGTCATTCCGCGTAACGTCCGTGGCTGCTGGAACCTCGGCTACTGCGGCATGGGCTGCCCGACCAATGCCAAGCAGTCGATGCTGGTCACCACCATTCCTGGCGCCCTGAATAACGGTGGCGAGCTGCTCTATCTGGCCCGCGCCCAGCGCCTGCTGTTGACCGGCGACCAGGTCAGCGGCATCGAATGCGTGGGCATGGACGAGCTCTGCGTGCAGCCCAACGGCCGCAAGATCCTGGTCAAAGCCAAGCATTACGTCCTGGCCGGCGGCGGCATCAACAGCCCGGCCCTGCTGATGCGCTCGGACGCCCCGGACCCGCACCAGCGCACCGGCCAGCGCACCTTCCTGCACACGGTGAACTTCTCCGCGGCACTGTTCGATGAGGTCATCAACCCCTTCTACGGCGCGCCGCAGTCGATCTACTCGGATCACTTCCAATGGGATGACGGCATCACCGGGCGCATGTCCTACAAGCTCGAAGTGCCGCCCCTGCAACCGGCGATTACCGCCACCCTGCTGGGCCGCTTCGGCGTCGATAACGCCCTGCGCATGGAGCAACTGCCGCACACCAACGTGATGCTGGCGCTGATGCGCGACGGTTTTCACCCCGATAGCGCGGTGGGCAAGGTGGAGCTGCGAGGCGACGGCAGCCCGGTGCTCGACTACCAGATGACCGACTACACCTGGGACGGCATCCGCCGCGCCTATCACACCATGGCCGAGATCCAGTTCGCTGCGGGCGCCAAGGCCGTGCTGCCGCTGCACGCCGATGCCGACTATGTACCGACCCTGGCCAAGGCCCGCGAGCTGATCGACAACCTGAGCCTGGAGATCTACCGCACGCGCCTCGGCTGCGCCCATGTGATGGGCGGCTGCGGCATGAGCGAAGACCCGAAACTCGGGGTCACCGACAGCCTCGGTCGCCACCATCAGTTGCGCAACCTGTCGATCCACGACGGCTCGCTGTTCCCCACCAGCATCGGCGCCAACCCACAGCTGTCGATCTACGGCCTGACCGCGCAGCTGGCCAGCCAGTTGGCCGAGCGCCTGAAAAACGCCTGAGGGCCGAGGGTGGGTTAGCCCATGGCGGCATAACCCACCCGCTGACGGCAAACACGACGCGTGTGGCAGCCGAAGCAAATTCCGCACAGTCCACCCAACGGCTTGGCCTTGGGGAACTGCTGCGCTACCATCCGAATCCCCAATCGGCCTGCCCCAGGACGTCGTGATGAATCGAGTGTTGTACCCAGGTACCTTTGACCCCATCACCAAGGGTCACGGCGATCTCGTCGAACGCGCCTCGCGCCTGTTCGACACCGTGATCATTGCTGTGGCTGCCAGCCCGAAGAAGAACCCCCTGTTTCCCCTCGAACAGCGCGTTGAACTGGCCCGCGAAGTGACAAAGCACCTGCCCAACGTCGAGGTGGTCGGTTTCTCCACCCTGCTCGCCCACTTCGCCCACGAGCAGCAGACCAACGTGTTCCTGCGTGGCCTGCGTGCGGTCTCGGACTTCGAGTACGAGTTCCAGCTGGCCAACATGAACCGTCAACTGGCGCCGGATGTGGAAAGCTTGTTCCTCACCCCGTCGGAAAAATATTCCTATATCTCCTCGACCCTGGTGCGCGAAATTGCCGCCCTGGGTGGCGACATCACCAAGTTCGTCCACCCGGTGGTTGCCGAGGCGCTGACCGAACGCTTCAAGCGCTAGACGCTTCTTCGTCAGCCCAGCCAGGCGCCCGCGTGCACTCGGGGCGCCAATCCGGCACAATTTACACATCGTTTTCTGCATGCCTGGCCAACTGCCACGGCAGGAGTTGTTCCATGTCCCTGATCATCACCGACGACTGCATCAACTGCGACGTCTGCGAACCCGAGTGCCCGAACGGCGCCATTTCGCAGGGCGAAGAGATTTATGTGATCGACCCCAACCTGTGCACCGAATGCGTCGGCCACTACAACGAGCCGCAATGCCAACAGGTCTGCCCGGTGGACTGCATCCCGCTCGACGAAAACAACGTCGAGAGCAAGGATGAGCTGATGGCGAAATACAAGATACTCACCGGCAAGGCCTGATTGATCGCCCGAATGCTACTGCGCTCGGCCATACGGCGTTAAAACGCAGCGAAGCGCAGTAACAGCCAAAGGCTGGCCCGGAGGGCGAGCGAAGCGAGTAAAGCAGGCTCGGACTGCTCATTTACAGACGTAAACTCCGCGTCCTCGCCTTCTTTTGCGATCCACATGGAGGTGGTGAATGCAGCTAGCCCGCAGGGAGCGGGCGCTGCCTTGTCTGACCTTCGCTCGCTACGCATT
Source organism: Pseudomonas sp. (assembly GCA_034519305.1). Classification (GTDB taxonomy): domain Bacteria; phylum Pseudomonadota; class Gammaproteobacteria; order Pseudomonadales; family Pseudomonadaceae; genus Aquipseudomonas. Next base: position 13,842 of record JAXHOM010000009.1, on the reverse strand, counting down.
CAGACGATCAATAAAATGCTCAGAAAGCTTTCCACCGCAGCACTACTCATACTCTGCAGCCTCACCCTGCAGGCGAATCAACACCCCAGTCAGGCGGCGATTGCCAGCGCCCACCCGGCAGCTACCGTGGCGGGGCTGGAAACCCTGGCGGCTGGCGGCAATGCCTTTGACGCCGCCGTGGCCGTCAGCGCCGCCCTGGCGGTGGTCGAACCTTACGGCAGTGGTCTGGGCGGTGGCGGCTTCTTCCTCCTGCGCAAGGCCAGCAACACGCCGAGCTATCACTTTCTCGACGCCCGCGAACGCGCGCCCCTGGCGGCCACTGCCGACCTGTATCTGCGTAACGGCCAAGCCGATCCGAACCTGTCGCTGAATGGCGCCCTGGCCGCAGCCATTCCCGGTCTGCCGGCGGCGCTGGTGGAATTGGCCAAACGCTATGGCCGCCTGCCGCTGCGCGACTCGCTGACCCCGGCCATCCGCCTGGCCCGCGACGGTGTGTCGATTGACCGCGTCTACCAGCAACGCGCCGGCTGGCGGTTGGCGGCGTTGCGCGATGACCCGGAAACTGCCCGCCTGTTTCTCGCCGATGGCGAGATTCCCGAAGAGTTCAGCCTGCTGCGCCAGCCCGAACTGGCCAGCCTGCTGGAACGTATCGCCCGTGACGGCCGCGACGGGTTCTATGCCGGCGCCACGGCAACCACCCTGGTCAAGGGCGTACAGGCCGCCGGCGGTATCTGGACCTTGCGCGACCTGGCTGACTACCGGGTGATCGAGCGCCCGGCGCTGCGCTTTAAACTCAAGGACAACCGCGAGCTGATCAGCGCCCCACCGCCCTCCGCCGGCGGCGTGGCCCTGGCCCAGAGCCTGGGCATGCTCCAGCAGTTGCCCTGGCAGTCAGCCGACAAGCTGCAGCGCAGCCATTACGTGGTGGAAGTCCTGCGCCGCGCCTATCGCGACCGCGGCCTGCTGGGCGACCCGGACTTTGTGACCCCACCTGTCGCCCAACTGCTCGCACCCAGTTATCTGCAGCAACTGGCAAGCAGCATCGACCCGCAGCGTGCCACCCCCAGCGCCAGCCTGGCGCCGGCACCCGCGTGGAGGGAGGGTGACCACACCACCCATTTCAGCGTGCTGGATAGCGCCGGCAACGCAGTGGCCGCCACCCTGTCGATCAACCTGCCGTTCGGCGCCGCTTTCAGCGTGCCGGGCACCGGCGTGGTACTGAACAATGAGATGGACGATTTTGCCGCCGCCCTCCACGGCAGCAACACCTACGGCCTGAGCGGCAGCGCCGCCAACCAGATCGCGGGAGGTAAACGGCCGTTGTCGAGCATGAGCCCGAGCTTTATCGACAGCCCCGAGGCCTTCGCTACCTTCGGCACGCCGGGCGGCAGCCGCATCCCCAGCATGGTGCTGCTGGCCATGCTCAGCTACCTCGACGGCCAACCGCCCAGTGCCTGGGTTGCCACGCCGCGCTACCACCACCAATACCTGCCGGACGTCATCGAGCACGAACCCACCACCTTCACCCCCGCCGAGCAGACACAACTGCAACAGCGTGGTCATCACCTGAAAGCCGTCGAGCGACCCTACGGCAACCAGCAGGTTCTGCTGTGGAACAAGCAAAGCGGCAAGGTGGAAGGCGCCAGCGACCCGCGTGGGATCGGCCAGACGCAGCAATTTTCGCCTTAGCCAGACAGCAAAAAGCCGGTCAATTGACCGGCTTTTTTAGTTACCGCAACCTCAGTCCTGCTTGTAGCCGCTGGTGTCGCAGCCCAGGCAGCGGACAAAGGCTTCTTTGCCTGGCTCCAGCACCAGCGCCTCACCGGCTTCGGCCACATTGCCGCCCAAGGCGGTAAACGGCAGGCTGACCACAAAGGCCACTGCGCCGATGGCGGTGGCGCCGATCAGCAGTGGGCGGGCGATAATCAGATCACCGATCATGGCGTAGCGCCTTGGGGGTCTGAATGTCGTAGGCTGGATCGCCACTGGTGGTCTGCACTTCCTCCGCCTGCGCCGGCAGGGTCAGCAAACCAGTAGTCAGCGCCAATGCGGCAGCGGTTGTGCGGAACAGTTTCATGGGGCGATCCTTCAGCTATTCGTGTCGGTAAGGCTAACTATAACAGCGCTCAGATAATTGTCAGCGTGAACGCCGTCAATCGCTGTCAATTGCATACGCCGGTATTTTCGGGGTGAAGGGCCGATAGTAAGCCAGTATCTGCGCCAGATCAGCCTGCTCATCACCCGTGGGCCAGAACGGCGGGCCGATCACCACGCGTTTATGACCATAGTCCAATGCCGCCAACACCACCGGTACACCGGCACCCAGGGCGATATGGTAGAAACCCATCTTCCAGCGCTCAACCTTCTTGCGCGTGCCCTCCGGGGACAGCACCAGAATAAACTGCGGGTTATCGCGAAAGCTCTGCACCGCCTGTTCGACGCTGTTCAGGCGCAAATGTCGGCGCACCGGAATGCCGCCCCAGCGCTGTAACAGCGCAGCAAACGGCCAGCGAAAAATGCTGTGCTTGCCAAACCAGCGGACATTCAGGCGCAGGACAAACTTCACCGCGAGGAATATCACAAAGTCCCAGTTCGAGGTGTGGTGCGCACCAATTACCACGAACTTGTCGAGCGCCGGCAGTCGGCCCTCAATACGCCAACCCATCAGCCCCAGCACAGCACGCCCCACCCACTCGGCAAACGGGTTGGCGGCCAGGTAATTTCCAGACATCGATGATCCTGTGTTTTCTTGTTTTATATACCGCCCCCCCCTTCCTCTGCCGCTTTCATCTTTGCCTCGCCTTGTTTCCTCTTCCCCTTTACCCTCTCTCCCCGTATTTAGCTCTGGATCATCATTATCCCATCCTCTCCTCCTCGTGCTCCCTTTATTCTCTAATTCCCCCTCCACCCTCCCCTCCCCGACTCCTCTCCCCCTCAGCCTCACATCACCACTCATCCCCACACCGTTACATCCTCCTACCGCTTCATAGCACACCCGTCCCCCACTACCCAGACCCCCACCCCCCATTCCCTCCCCTCTCCCCTCGTCCGACGGACGCACTTGCCAGAGACCGATCTTCGTCGACGACACTATATTTCTTTTCATTTTTTTTTGTTTTTTCCCTTCGCGGGGCTGAAATCTATCCCCCCCTCAACGGTTTGATGCTCCAGTACATTTCCCACGGGCGGCAGCCCGGCCCCCAAGTGCCACCCGTGGTTTTCTTTTTGATTCCACCTCCCTTTCATTCCAACCCCCGGGGGTCTTTTTTCCTGGGGCGAAAAACTCCGGAACCCCAGGGGACGGGGGATCTCCGTGGATTCGGCCAACTTTCTTTTTCATTTTATGCCCCCCCCTGCTGCTCGATCTGAAACAAACAGCTTCCGGTGACCCGCGTACAGATTCGGCCACCGCCTTGAAGAGCCAAACCCAAGAGCCCCCCCCGAAAGGAAACGAGTGCAAAAGCCCGCACCGCCACCAACACCCCCAGAACCCCGCCCAGCCAAGGAAAACCCCCCCGATACCCCCCCCCAGATACCCCCCCCGTGAGCCCCACAACGCCCCAGGTCCCCGCATACAAACCGATCCCCACCCCCCGAGCGGCAACCAAAAAAAACCACGCAAACAACGACAGGATCCCCGAATACAACCCCACCACCCGCCGAATGCCCACCCACCAAACCCAAAACACCCACCCCCCCACCCACACCGCAACCCCCCCCAACCCCCCAGCCACGTTCGCCAGACCGGATCGCCGCCCGATTATTGCGTAGGTCGGGCCAGCCCCGCCACAACCCCCCCCATCAATTTGAAGAGTGCAGTGTGCATACGAGTCCCTGACGTTCGTGTCCCGTCAGCGCTGGCACTTCGGGCAATAAACGCTGGCGCGCTGACCGAGCTTGATCTCCCGCAGGGTGCTGCCACAGGCCTTGCAGAACTCACCACCGCGGCCGTAAACAAACAGCTCCTGCTGGAAGTAACCGGGCATGCCATCGCCACCGACAAAATCGCGCAAGGTGGTGCCGCCGCGCTCAATGGCATAGGCGAGGATGCGTTTGATCTCGTCAGCCAGCGAGAGATAGCGCGCCCGCGAGATCGAACCCGCCGCGCGGCGCGGATCGATACCAGCAGCGAACAGCGATTCGCTGGCGTAGATGTTGCCGACCCCGACCACCACGGCGTTATCCATGATGAAGGGTTTGACCGCCATACTTTTGCCACGGGACAGCTGATACAGACGCTCGCCATCAAACAGATCGGTCAGCGGCTCCGGCCCCAACTTGCGCAGCAATTCGTGATTGAGCGGGTCGTCACTCCACAGCAGTGCGCCGAAGCGCCGCGGGTCGGTGTAGCGCAGCGCCAGGCCCGATTCGAGCACGATATCCACGTGCTCATGCTTGGCCACCGGGGTCTCTGCCGGTACCAGACGCAAGCTGCCGGACATGCCCAAGTGGCTGATCAGCGTGCCCACCTCGGCGTTGATCAGCAGGTACTTGGCGCGCCGCTCGACGCTCTCGATGCGTTGCCCGGACAGACGCACATCCAGATCCTCAGGGATCGGCCAGCGCAAGCGCCGCTCGCGCACGATCACCCGGCTAACACGCTGCCCCTGCAGATAAGGGGCAATGCCGCGGCGGGTGGTTTCTACTTCAGGTAATTCAGGCATACAAGCATCCCAGCCGATGGGCACACGCAGGCGAGCAACGTAGCAGGACGTGCCCACCCCAGCGGGTGCCGCACAATTGCGCGGAACTTAACTGATATCCAGGTCGCGAATGGTTTCTTTGAGGATCTGGAAGTCGTACTCGGAAAAGCCGACGTATTCGAGAATGCTGTTCTCAATCCCGGCCCACTCGAAATCGTGCTCCTGCTGACCCAGGGTGCGGTAACAGGCGCAGATGTTTTCCGCCATTTTCAGAATCGCCAACAGGGTCTTCAGCTGGCTGTTACGGCTGGAGTCTTCGCTGAACACGGTCTGCACGTTGTGGTGGTTGGCAATCGCCTCGCACAGGTGCTTGGGCAGGTTCCACGACTTGGCCACGTAGTAGCCCACCACCGCGTGGTTGGTATTGAGGCGATCATTCTCGCCATCCACCACCCGCACCTCGTCGGTGGCGCCGGCATAGGCCTGCTCCAGCACACCCATGTACTCGGGGAAGCGCTTGAGCATCAGCGGAATCCCGCAGTTGTGGAACAACCCCAAGGCGTAGGCCTCGTCGGCCGGCTGGTAGCCGATGCGCTTGGCCAGGGTCAGGCAGGTCATGGCCACATCCTGAGCGGTGTCCCAGAAGCGATTGAGGGTGACAATGGTTTCGTCGCTCATCTCGCCCTTGATCGACTGGGCGTTGATCAGGTTGATCACCGTATTACAGCCGAGCAGGTTGACCGCCTGCTGGATCGAGACGATGCGATTAGTCAGGCCGAAATAGGGCGAATTGACGATTTTCAGCAATGCCCCCGACAACCCTGGGTCCTGACTGATCAGCTTGGCGATGGCGCCCAGATCGGGCTCCGGCATGTACTGCTCCATCTGCAGATCAACCATGATCTGCGGCTGCGGCGGCACACTGATGCCCAACAAGGCCTGCTGAATCTGTTCGGTGGTGAGTTCGACGGCCATGAGCACTACATCGGCAATTGGAAAGTGAGTGCAGTTTAGCGACTTTCCGCACACTTTGGCTGTAACGAGCTGTAACCACCGGGCGCATTTGCCCTGCGCTATAATCGCGCTCTTTTTTCAGAGAGCGACGTCATGTCCCTGCCCAGCCTGCGCCTTAAAGCCAATGCCGATCGTCGCCTGCGCGCCGGCCACCTGTGGGTGTTCAGCAACGAAGTCGATGTCGCCGTCACCCCGCTGAACGCCTTCGCCAGCGGCGACCAGGCAATCCTCGAAGCCGCCGGTGGCAAGCCCCTGGGCGTGGTCGCCCTCAGCCCCAACAACCTGATCTGCGCCCGCCTGCTGTCGCGCGACGTTAAGCACGTGTTGGACAAATCCCTGCTGGTGCACCGCATCAATGTGGCCCTGAGCCTGCGCGAGCGCCTGTTCGACCAGCCGTGCTATCGCCTGGTGTACGGCGACTCCGACCTGCTGCCGGGCCTGGTGGTCGACCGTTTCGGCGACATTCTGGTGGTGCAGCTGGCCTCGGCGACCATGGAGAAACACAAGGACGACGTGCTCGCCGCCCTGATCCAGGTGTGCAAACCCAGCGGCATCCTGCTCAAGAACGATTCCGCTGCCCGCGATGCCGAAGGCCTTAACCGCTACGTGGAAACCGCCTTTGGCCTGGTGCCGGAGTGGGTCGCCCTGGAAGAGAACGGCGTCAAGTTCGAAGCCCCGGTCATGCAAGGCCAGAAGACCGGCTGGTTCTACGACCACCGCATGAACCGCGCGCGCCTGGCGCCCTATGTCAAAGGCAAGCGCGTGCTCGACCTGTTCAGCTACATCGGCGGCTGGGGCGTGCAAGCCGCAGCGTTTGGCGCCAGCGACGTGATGTGCGTGGACGCCTCGGCCTTCGCCCTTGACGGTGTCGAGCGCAACGCCGCCCTCAACGGCCTGACCGACAAGGTCGCCTGCGTCGAAGGCGACGTGTTCGAAGCCCTCAAGCAGCTCAAGGCCTCGGAAGAACGCTTCGACGTGATCGTCGCCGACCCACCCGCCTTTATTAAGCGCAAGAAAGACCTGAAAAATGGCGAAGCCGCCTACCGTCGCCTCAACGAACAAGCCATGCGCCTGCTCAACAAGGACGGCATCCTGATCAGCGCCAGCTGCTCCATGCACCTGCCGGAAGACGACCTGCAGAACATCCTGCTGACCAGCGCCCGCCATCTGGACCGCAACATCCAGCTGCTCGAACGCGGCGGCCAGGGCCCGGACCACCCGGTGCATCCGGCCATTCCGGAAACCCGCTATATCAAGAGCCTGACCTGCCGCTTGCTGCCCAATAGCTAAACGCCGGCAGCGGGCGCGAACCACGCGCCCGTTGCCGATGACCGCTCTGCCGCCCCACGCGGCAGATCGGGTATCCTGACCTTTTCGTGACCGCCTGATCTCCGAGAACGCCGCCATGCCTGACTATCGCTCGAAAACCTCCACCCACGGCCGCAACATGGCCGGTGCCCGTGCCCTGTGGCGTGCCACCGGGATGAAGGACGAGGACTTCAAGAAGCCGATCATTGCTATCGCCAACTCCTTCACCCAGTTCGTGCCCGGCCACGTCCACCTGAAGGACATGGGCCAACTGGTTGCCCGCGAGATCGAAAAGCACGGCGGCGTGGCCAAGGAATTCAACACCATCGCCGTCGATGACGGCATCGCCATGGGCCACGACGGCATGCTCTATTCGTTGCCGAGCCGCGAGATCATCGCCGACTCCGTCGAGTACATGGTCAACGCCCACTGCGCCGACGCCATCGTCTGCATCAGCAACTGCGACAAGATCACCCCCGGCATGCTGATGGCCGCCCTGCGCCTGAATATCCCGGTGATCTTCGTCTCCGGCGGGCCGATGGAAGCCGGCAAAACCAAGCTGGCCAGCCACGGCCTGGACCTGGTCGACGCCATGGTGATCGCCGCCGACAGCGATGCCAGCGATGAGAAAGTCGCCGAGTACGAGCGCAGCGCCTGCCCGACCTGCGGCAGCTGCTCCGGCATGTTCACCGCCAACTCGATGAACTGCCTGATGGAAGCACTGGGCCTGGCCCTGCCCGGCAACGGTTCGACCCTGGCCACCCACAGCGACCGCGAGCAGCTGTTCCTGCAAGCCGGGCGCACCGCAGTTGAGCTGTGCAAGCGCTACTACGGCGAGAACGATGAGTCGGTGCTGCCGCGCAATATCGCCAACTTCAAGGCGTTCGAAAACGCCATGAGCCTGGACATTGCCATGGGCGGTTCGACCAACACCATCCTGCACCTGCTGGCCGCCGCGCAAGAAGCCGAAGTCGACTTCGATCTGCGCGACATCGACCGCCTGTCGCGCAAAGTGCCGCAGCTGTGCAAAGTGGCGCCGAACATCCAGAAGTACCACATGGAAGACGTGCACCGCGCCGGTGGCATCTTCAGCATCCTCGGCTCCCTGGCCCGTGGCGGCCTGCTGCACACCGACCTGCCGACCGTACACAGCAAGACCGTGGCCGAAGCCATCGCCAAGTGGGACATCACCCAGACCACCGATGAAGCCGTGCACACCTTCTTCCGTGCCGGCCCTGCCGGTATCCCAACCCAGACCGCATTCAGCCAGAGCACGCGCTGGGACACCGTCGATGACGACCGTGAGCACGGCTGTATCCGCAGCGTCGAGCACGCGTATTCGCAAGAAGGCGGCCTGGCCGTGCTGTACGGCAACATCGCCGTCGATGGCTGCGTGGTGAAAACCGCCGGCGTCGATGAGTCGATCCACGTGTTCGAAGGCTCGGCGAAAATCTTCGAAAGCCAGGACAGCGCCGTACGCGGCATCCTCGCCGACGAAGTGCAGGCCGGCGATATCGTCATCATTCGCTACGAAGGCCCGAAAGGCGGTCCGGGCATGCAGGAGATGCTCTACCCGACGTCGTACCTGAAATCCAAAGGCCTGGGCAAAGCCTGCGCCCTGCTCACCGACGGCCGTTTCTCCGGCGGCACCTCGGGCCTGTCGATCGGCCACGCCTCGCCAGAAGCCGCTGCCGGCGGTGCTATCGGCCTGGTGCGTGAAGGCGACAAGATCCTGATCAACATCCACGAACGTTCGATCAACCTGTTGATCAGCGACGAGGACCTGGCCAAGCGCCGCACCGAGCAAGACGCCAAAGGCTGGAAGCCGGTCGAGAAGCGCCCACGCAAGGTCACCACCGCGCTGAAGGCTTACGCACTGCTGGCCACCAGCGCCGACAAGGGCGCCGTGCGCGACAAGGCCCTGCTCGACCGTTTGGTTGACTGATCCGCCGCCGCATAAAAAAACCCAGCGTTGGCTGGGTTTTTTATGGCTGTGCAAATGACGTGCGACAAAAGCGCTAAGCCGTAGGTTGGGTTGCGGCGCAACGCGACGAAGCCCAACAATTCGCCCCCAAGCTGTTGGGCTTCGCTGCGCTCAACGCCAACCTACCGTGAGCGCCGACTACCCCTTAGCGCCGCTGCCACAACTGATAGGCATGGGCCGGCAGCGCCTCGACGGCAGGATGTTCTTCCACCTCAGCCAAACGCCACTCGGCCTCGCTGAACGCCGGAAACCAGGCATCGCCGGCCGGAGTCAGAGCGACGCGGGTCAGGTACAGGCGCTCGGCCTGCGCCAGGGCTTGCTCATACAGCTGCGCACCGCCGATCAGCATCAACTCGTCGACGCCCTGGGCACGCGCCCACTCATCGGCACGCAGGATCGCAGCGTCCAGGCTGGCAAACACCTCGGCGCCGTCCAGGTGCAAATCCGCCTGGCGGCTGACCACCAGGTTGAGGCGCCCCGGTAGCGGTCGACCCAACGAGTCCCAGGTTTTGCGCCCCATGATGATCGGCTTGCCGAGGGTTCGGGCCTTGAAGTGCTTGAGATCCGCCGGCAGGTGCCAGGGCAATTGGTTGTTGCAGCCAATCACGGCGTTATCCGCAACGGCAGCAATCAGACAGAGGGGGAGGGTCGTATTCATGCCCGCGATAATAACGTGATGGCCGCGGCAAAACACCCTGGGGACTGCTGCCACTTCATAGGTTCAGAAGTTTGCCCACCACGCGGTTGCGGCCCTCGGCCTTGGCCGCGTACAGCGCCTCGTCCGCCAACCGCTGGGCCTCTTCCAGGCCATTGGGCTGGGGGCTTGGCCAGTAGGCGACGCCGATGCTCAGGGTCACCACCTGGGCCCTGCCGGACTGCGCATGGGGCAACGCCAACGCCTCGACATCGGCGCGAATACGCTCGGCCAGTTCCAACATCGCCGCCTGACTGGCGCCCACCCAGAGGCCGACAAACTCCTCGCCGCCATAGCGCGCCAGCATGTCCAGTGGGCGCTGGGCATGCTGGCCGAGGGTGCGGGCCACGGCCTGCAAAGCCAGATCACCAGCGGCGTGGCCATAGTGGTCGTTGTAGGCCTTGAAGTGATCGACATCCAGCATCAGCACCGCCACCGGCTGCTGGCTGCGCATCGCCTGACGCCAGCTGCGGCTGGCACGCTCGCTGAACGCACGACGATTGAGCAGACCGGTGAGAAAGTCGCGCTCGGCAATGTCCTGCATCAGGCCCTCGGCGAGAAAGGTTTGCCGCGACGAGTATTCGAGAAAATAACAACCGAAGGCGCCGATCAGGTTGGCCGAGCCGAGGAAAATCGCGTTGGGCAGCAGCACCTGCGCGGGCAGGTCGTTGAGCAACTCCACCGCCAGGTAACCGGCAAACGTCAGCCAGCCACAAATGCTCGCCGTGACAAAGCGCAGGCCGGTGAGGAAGTAGAAAAACACCGTCATCAGGATGATGCCTTCATAGGGCAGGGCAAAATCATGGGCGCGAGCCACCCAGATCACCCCATCCACAGCCAGGCCACCGGCCAGCGCGGTAGCCCCGGCGATCCACTGCAAGCGCAGTACCCAGCGGCGCCGGAACGTCGCCCACAAGTTGAACAGCAGCACCGGGTACAACGCACAGCGCACCGCCACGCTCTGCAGGCGAAACGCCTCGGGCAGCATCAGCAGATCGAATACGGTGAACAACAGCCACATCACAATGGCCACCAGCAGGCCGCCGCGCATGCGTAACAGGTGAGCCTGGGCATGATAGGTAGCGAAACGCTGGCTCCAGCTCGTCGCTAAAGCGCAGCCAGGCAAAGCCGTTGCGCAATTGTCGCAGGTAGACAGAATCCTGATTGACCCATTCGAGGCTGGGGAGCTGCATGGCGGATCTCGGTTTGAGCGGCATTGTTATTCTAGTCATGGCGCCTGTTGGCGCGAGCCGCGCGACCGCATCAACACTGACTAGACTAGCCCGCCGCGGCTTTGTGTACAGTCGCGCTGTACAGGCCTGTACCGGCAACGCACGTGCAGCGGTTATCCTCTGTCGACGATTCCCGACCATGAGCCCGCGCGTGAGCGATTCCCCCAGCGCCATATCCGCCCCCAGCCCACTCGAAAACCTCTGGCTCTGCGAGGCCATCCGCCTGCGCGAAGCCCAGGGCCAGCGCCTGGATGACCGCGAAGCCAACCGCCACGCCCGCGCGGCCGGCGGCGACCTCGCCCAGCGCATTCAGACCCGCGCCCTGTGGCTGGCGCGCCGTGATGGCCTGCTCGACGCCTTGCAGCATTACCGTCACGGCGCCCGCCTGGCGCTGCTCGTACTGAGCCTGCTGGCCCTGCTCAGCGGTGCCGGCCTGGCCTTGGCGGCCTTGGGCGACGGCCAGCGCCCGGTCAATCTGTTCTGGGCCCTGGGCAGCCTGCTGGGCCTCAATTGGCTGCTGCTCGCCGGCTGGTTGCTCAGCTGGGCCTTTGCCCATCAGGGCTCCACGACCCTGGCCCACGCCTGGCGCTGGCTGAGCCTGCGTGGCGCCGCCGATGCCCGCGCCAGCCACCTGGCCGCAGCCCTGCCCAACCTGCTGCAGCCTCATCAGCTAAACCGCTGGGGCCTGGGCCTGCTCAGTCACGGCTTGTGGCTGCTGACCCTGAGCGCCGCCCTGCTGATGCTGCTGGCCCTGCTCAGCACCCGTCGCTATGGCTTTGTCTGGGAGACCACCCTGCTCGGCAGTGACGCGTTCGTCAGCCTGACCCAGAGCCTCGGCGCCCTGCCGGCGCTGCTTGGCTTCAGTCAGCCCGACAGCGCCCTGATCCGTGCCAGCGGCGACCTCGCCCTGACACAAGAAAGCGCTCGCCAGGCCTGGGCCGGCTGGCTGCTTGGGGTGTTTGTGGTGTTCGGCCTGTTGCCGCGCCTGCTGCTTGCCCTGCTCTGCTTCGGCGCCTGGCGCCACGGCCTGGGCCGCTTACGCCTGGACCTGACGCTGCCGGCCTACCAGGTGCTGCGCCACGACCTGCAACCGGACAGCGAACGGCTGGGCATCCACGACCTGGCCCCACCGCTGCCGGAACAGAGCGCCGCCACCAGCCAGGTGCACAGCAGCAGCGGTGCCCTGCTGGTGGCGATCGAGCTGGACCCTCAACGCCCCTGGCCGCCCAGCCTGCCCACCGGCGTGGCCGATGGCGGCGTACTCGACAGCCGCGAGCAGCGCCAGCAACTGCTAGAGCGGCTCAGCCACGTGCCGCCGACGCGCCTGGCGATTGCCTGCGACCCTCGCCGCTCGCCCGACCGCGGCACCCTGGCGCTGCTCGCCGAACTGGCCCGCAGCGCCGCCAGCACGCGCATCTGGCTGCTGCCAGCGCCGGCCGGCGAGACCCTGGACAGCGCGCGCCTGGGCGACTGGCACCGCGCGCTGCAGCAACTGCAGCTCAACTACAGCGCCAGCGCGCCATTGCGCTGGCTGGAGAGCGGGCATGAGTGAATGCGTAGCCCGGATGCCATCCGGGGACAATTGTCTGACTGCAACTAGCTCCCGGATTGCATCCGGGCTACGGGCTGGAGACCGGCCATGAATGAGCCACTGAAACTGGCCGTGGTCGGCCACACCAATGTCGGCAAGACCTCGCTGCTGCGCACCCTGACCCGCGACGTCGATTTCGGCGAGGTGTCCCATCGCCCCAGCACCACCCGCCATGTCGAAGGCGCGCGGCTGTCGGTGGACGGCCAGCCGTTGCTGGAGCTGTACGACACCCCGGGGCTGGAAGACGCCATCGCCCTGCTCGACTACCTGGAGCGTCTCGAACAACCCGGCGAACGCCTGGATGGCCCGGAGCGGCTCGCCCGCTTTCTCGCCAGCAGCGAGGCGCGTCAGCGTTTCGAGCAGGAAGCCAAGGTGCTGCGCCAACTGCTGGCCAGCGATGCCGGGCTGTACCTGATCGACGCCCGCGAACCGGTGCTGGCCAAATACCGCGACGAACTGGCCGTGCTGGCCGGCTGCGGCAAACCGCTGCTGCCGGTGCTCAATTTCAGCAGTGCCGGCCAGCCACAGGAAGACGCCTGGCGCAGCGCCCTGGCGCGCCTCGGCCTGCATGCGCTGGTCGCGTTCGACACCGTCGCGCCGCCGCTGGATGGCGAGCGCCGCCTGTACGAGAGCCTGGCCCTGCTGCTGGAGAAGTCGCGCCCACAACTGCAGCGCCTGATCGCCAGCCACGAGGCTCAAGCCCAGGCCCGCCTGCACAGCGGCCGACAGTTGATCGCCGAACTGCTGATCGACTGCGCCGCCTGTCGACAACGGGTCAGCAGCCAGCCAGGCATTGAGCACGCCGCCATTCAGGCCCTGCGCGAGGCGGTGCGCCAGCGCGAACAACGCTGCGTTGACGCCCTGCTGCGCCTGTATGCCTTTCGCCCCGACGACGCCGAAGCCGGCACCCTGCCGCTGCTGGACGGGCGCTGGGGCGACGACCTGTTCAACCCGGAAACCCTCAAGCAACTCGGCATCAGCGTCGGCAGCGGCGTAGCGGCGGGTGCCGCGACGGGCGTCGGCATCGACCTGCTGGTCGGCGGCCTCAGCCTGGGCGCCGCCACCGTGCTTGGCGCACTGGCCGGCGGTGGCCTGCAAACCGCGCGTAACTATGGCGGACGCCTGTTGGGCAAGCTCAAGGGCCAGCGTGAATTAAGCGTCGACGATGCAGTACTTCGCCTGCTGGCCGTGCGTCAGCTGCACCTGCTCGATGCCCTCAGCCAGCGTGGCCATGCCGCCCAGGACAAACTGCAACTCGCCACCCCGCACGACCCAGCCTGGCGCCGCGACAAACTGCCCGCCGCCTTGCGCAAGGCCCGCGCCCATCCCGAGTGGTCAACGTTGAATCCCGGCGCGCGCCTGGAACAGGCGGAGCG
>JAXHOM010000028.1:0-2247 GCA_034519305.1 Pseudomonas sp. | reverse complement strand
TGGTGATCGACATCGATTATCAGGGCCTTGGCTCCCTGCGCCAGCAGATGGAGTGCCTGGCCCAACTGTTCTGCAAGCAGCTGACGGCACTCACCGACGGTCGCTTTCGCCTCAGTGCCCTGGGCTTTCGCCATGCCCAACCGCGCCGGCTGGGCGAGCACCGCCGGCTGTTTGGCCTGACCCCGCAGTTCGGTCAGCCCCACGATGCGCTGTACTTCCCGCGTGCTTTGCTGGAGCAGCCGCTGCGCACGGCTAATCAGGAGGTGCTGCAGCTGCTTTGCGCGCATGCCGAGGCGCTGTTGGCCGGCTTGGAGGAGAACCAGTTGCTCAACCGTTTGCGCTATCAGATCAGCCTGCGCTTGGGTCAGCAGGGCTGCGATCTGCCGAGCTGTGCGCAGGCTATGGACTTCTCTGCGGCGGCCTTACAGCGTGCCCTGGCCCAGCAGGGCCAAGGCTTTCGGCGTTTGCGCGAAGAGGTTCGGCGCCTGCGCAGCCGCGAGTTGCTGCTGGCTGGCGAGCCGCTGCGCGAAGTGGCGCGGGCCTGCGGATTTGCCGAGTTATCGCCGTTCTACCGAGCCTTTCGCCGCTGGTACGGGCAGACGCCGGAGCAGTATCGCCAGCGTCACTCAGCCGCTGACCTGGAAGCGCGCGCTTAGGCCAGCGAGGCGTTGGGCCAATGAGCTGAGGCGCTGACTCTCGCTGTTCAGGTCCTGGGCATCGACGGCGTTCTGTTCGGCCACTTGTTGCACGCTGCCCAGGTGCTGGCTGACTTCACCGCTGACCGCGGCCTGTTGGTGAGTGGCGGCGGCGATCAGTTCGTTCATCTGGGTGATGGCGTGGATTTCCTCGGCCACGGCGCCGAATAACTGGGCGATCTGCTGGGTGTCGGTGACGCAGCGATTGACGCTGCTGCGGCTCTCCTGCATGGCGCTGGCGGCCTGCCGGCTGCCGTGTTGCAGGCGGCCGATGATGTCCTGGATTTCGGCCGTAGAGGCGGCCGTCTTCTGCGCCAGGTTGCGTACTTCGTCGGCCACCACGGCGAAACCACGACCCTGATCGCCGGCGCGGGCGGCTTCGATGGCGGCGTTCAGCGCCAGCAGGTTGGTCTGCTCGGCGATGGCGCGGATCACTTCGAGGACCTTGCCGATCTGTTCCGACTGCTGGGCCAGGGATTGCACCTCACCGTCGGTGTTGTCGATCAGGGCGGCGAGCTTGGCGATTTCGCTGTGGGTGTGATTGACCGCCGCACTGCCTTCGCTGGCCTGACGGTTAGCGCCCTGGGCCGCGTTGGCGGCTTGGTCGGCGTGGCGGGCCACTTCATCGATGGCGCCGCTCATCTGCTGCATGGCGCTGCTCATGTAAATGGTTTCGTCCTGCTGGCGGCTGGCGCCGCTGCGCAGTTTATCGGTGGCCTGGGCCAGGTGCTGGCCGGTTTCACCCAGGCCGCGGGTGTCGCGTACCACCTGACTGACCAACTCATCAAGCAGGGCCAGAAAGTGATTGAAGCGCCTGGCCACATCGCCCGTGCCGGGGCTGCGGTAGCGCAGGTCGATGGCGTCGTCATGCTGGGTCAGGTGCACCGTGGTCTGCATCAGGGCCTGGCTTTCGACGGCCTCAGCGTAGGTCTGGCTGGCTAGATAGATGAGGATGGCGCTTTCCAGCACCACATAGAACGCGTGCAGAAACACCATCGGCCAACTGCCGCTGGGCAGCAGGAACACCCCGGCACTGGCCTGCTGCAGGGCGAAGAAGCTCAGGTGATGTACGGCAATCACCGCGGCGGCAACGACAATCGGCAGCCAGTCGCGGTAATACACCAGGAAGGCCAGCAGCACAAAGATGCCGAAGTGCATCTCCAGCATGCCGCCGGTCTGGTTGATCTGCAGGGCGGCCATGACCATAAAGGCGGCACCGATCAGGCAACGCAGCAGGCGGCTGGCGGGAATCATCAAGGCCAGCACCTGCATGCACGCCAGGGTGCCGCCACCGACCAGCAGCGCCTGGCCCCAGGTGCCGTTCCAGGCCGCGAGGCCGAGGGAGTAGGCGAGCATCAGCCAGAGCACGCCAAGCATGATGCGGTCGGCTTTGCGGTAGTGGGCCTCAAGGCTGTAATCGGTACTGTTCATGAATAAATCCTCAGGGCGCGCGCCCACCAATGGCGATCAGCCAATTCAACTGCATATGACTATAGCGGCCAGAGCGCTGGGTACTTGATTTGCGCTGTGCGGCGCTCAGGGCGCCTGCCAG
>JAXHOM010000007.1:0-5343 GCA_034519305.1 Pseudomonas sp. | reverse complement strand
CCTGTCACTGCGTGCGGCGCACCGGGTACTCAAGGTGGCCCGCACCCTCGCCGACCTTGAAGCCCTTCCCAGCATCAGCCGCCAGCACGTGGCCGAGGCCCTGCAATACCGGCCAGGCAGTGTCGGCTAACTTATTCATCCAAATAAACTATTGCAGCGGAACTTGTCGTACAGAAAAACTATCAAAGCGTTTCTGTCACCCTCGTTCCGCCCTTGGCGGCCATCCGATCAAAAGGAGAGCTGAATCCATGGAGGCAACCCCGTCTTCGCATTCAACCATCAACCCGCCGGTATTCTTCGGCGCCACGGCTCTGATTGCCGTCATTGTGCTGTTCAGCAGCCTATTCCCACAGCAAGCACAGAGCCTGTTCGTCACCGTACAAGGCTGGATCATCGGCAACGCTAGCTGGGTCTACGTCCTGACCGTCGCGCTGATTCTGCTCAGTCTGGTATTTCTCGCCACCAGCCGCTACGGCGATATCAAGCTCGGCCCCGAGCACAGCCGGCCCGATTACAGCAACACCAGCTGGTTTGCCATGCTGTTCAGTGCAGGCATGGGCATCGGTCTGATGTTTTTCGGCGTGGCCGAACCATTGATGCACTTTGCCAGCCCACCGGTAGGTGCTGGCGGTTCTGTTGAGGCCGCCCGCGAGGCGATGAAGCTCACCTTTTTCCACTGGGGCCTACATGCCTGGGGGATCTACGCCATCGTTGCGCTGATCCTGGCCTACTTCTGCTATCGCCATGACTTGCCGCTGAGCCTGCGCTCGGCACTCTACCCGCTGATCGGCGAGCGCATTCACGGGCCGATCGGCCATGCTGTGGATATCTTCGCCATTCTCGGCACGGTCTTCGGCATCGCCACCACCCTGGGTTATGGGGTGCTGCAGATCAACAGCGGCTTCAACCACCTGTTCGGCCTGCCGATCAGCACGGCAGTGCAGGTCGGTATGATCGCCGTAATCTGCGCCCTGGCCACCTTATCGGTAGCCAGCGGCCTGAACAGAGGCATTCGCATCCTTTCCGAGTTGAATCTGGGCCTCGCGGTGTTGTTGTTGCTGTTCGTTCTGATCCTCGGACCCACTGCGTTCCTGCTCAATACCCTGCTGCAGAACACCGGCGCCTACCTGGCGGAAATCGTCAGCAAAACCTTCAATCTCTACGCCTACCAATCCAGCGACTGGATCGGCGGCTGGACCCTGCTCTACTGGGGCTGGTGGTTATCCTGGTCGCCGTTTGTCGGTCTATTCATTGCACGTATCTCACGCGGCCGCACCATCCGCGAGTTCATCTGCGGGGCACTGCTGGTGCCAACCGCCTTTACATTCCTGTGGATGACCGTATTTGGCGATACAGCAATCCATATGGTGCTCTTCCAGGGCATCGACAGTCTGGCCGAGACGGTAAAGGCCGACAGCTCCCTGGCCCTGTTTGCCCTACTTGAGCAACTGCCTTGGTCGTCCCTGCTGTCGCTACTCGCGGTGGTCATGGTGATTGTGTTCTTCGTCACCTCCGCCGATTCCGGCGCACTGGTGCTGGATATGTTGTCGAGCCGCGGTAACCAACCATCGCCCAAATGGCAGCGGTTGTTCTGGTCAGCGCTGATCGGCGTGGTGGCAGCCGCACTGATGCTTGCCGACGGCCTCAAGGCCCTGCAAACCGCCACCATTGCCAGCGCCCTGCCGTTTGCCGGGGTGCTCATGGCGATGATCTGGGGGCTGTTCAAGGCCCTGCGCCTGGATGCCGCCAAGCGCGAACTGCAGCAATATCCACGCAGCTCCGGTGCTGTCCGCAGCGAGCAGGGTGGCTGGCAACGTCGCCTGCGCAACATTGCCATGCTGCCGCGCCGCAGCCACGTGAATCGGTTCATCCGCGAAGTGGTGCAGCCCGCCTGCGAGGCCGTGTGCGCCGAACTGCTCAAGCAAGGCCTAAAGGCGAGCGTGCATAGCGCCGAGGATGGCCGCGTATGGCTGAGCGTGGCGCACGGCGTTGAGGTCGACTTTCGCTACGAGGTGCGCCCACGCACCCTGACGCAGCCCAACTTCAACCTGCCAGACGACCTCGCGCCAGCCGCCGAGACGCGCAAATACTTCCGCGCCGAAGTGCACCTGAGTGAAGGTGGCCAGGACTATGACCTGATGGGCTGGGCACGGGAAGAAGTGATCGGCGACATTCTCGATCAGTACGAGCGGCACCTGCACTTCCTCCATCTGGTCCGCTAACCCACCGCCGGGCGCAGGTACGTCACCACAGGCAGACTGCGCCCAGCCACATCCGCCAACAGATAGTCACGCAGGCGCTGGAAGCGTTCCTGACCACGGCGCGCTTTGGGCCATACCAGGTAATAACTGCAACCGCTGAACACTGCCGTCGGCAAAGGCAGCGCCAGTCGCCCTTGTTCGACGTCCTCGGCGACCAGCAACAGATCGCCAATCGACACGCCATAACCGCGTGCTGCGGCGACGATGCCCAACTCGAGCATGTCGAACACCTGACCGCTCTTCAGCGGCACCTGCTCGCTCAGGTCCATGGCCTGCAACCACTGGCGCCAGTCACGGCGATCAGGGGTGGGGTGCAGCTGCTCGGCGGCCTGCAGGCGTGTCACGTCCCAGGCGCCGTCGGCCGCAGCCTCGGGAGCGCAGACCGGAATCAGCCACTCCTCGAACAGCTTGACGTGCTCCCAGCCCTCGGGGAACACGCCGGTGTTGAGCAACACCGCGCAGTCGTAGGGCTCGCGCTCGAAATCGACCCGATCGACGTCCATCCACGCTGCCGTCAGCTGCACCTCGATATCTGGTTGCTGCAGGCGAAACCGCGACAACCGCGCCAGCAGCCAACGCATGGTCAGGGTCGAGGGTGCCTTCAGGCGCAGCGCCCCCTCCTCGCTGCGCAAGCTGGCGCAGGCGCTTTCCAGGGCCGCAAAGCCCTGCTGCAAGCCTGGCAGCAGCAGACGCCCCGGCTCGGTCAGGCGCAGGCCGCGACCCTCACGGGCAAACAGGCGGCAGCCAAAATCTACCTCCAGAGTGCGCACATGGCGGCTCACCGCACTCTGGGTGATGGCCAGCTCCTGAGCCGCTTTGGTGTAGGACAGGTGGCGGGCGGCCGCCTCAAAGGCGCGCAGGGCATAAAGCGGAGCGAGGCGGCTCATTGATGAGTAAAACTCATGACTGGCATGGCTTTTATCCTTTTGTGCCAGGGCTGGCAGGCTGCGCAGAATAGCGACTATTGCCTGCCACGGAACAGTCTAGGGTCTGTTGCCGTTTCATCGTGAGCCGCGTTGCCGCGAGAAATGGTCCCCGGTTAGGCGCAGGACGCAGGTAATGGTTATTCCCTTATCAAGTCCTGCAACAACAGCGGGGGCCATTTCTCGCGCAACCCGAAGGGCCGGGCCTGTTTTTGTGCGAGGCGGCGTTACTCGTCGCTTATTTGGAACAACCAAATCACGCTCCTCGCGCCTTGCCTCGCGCAAAAACAGGCTCCGGCGCGGCCACGAATGAAACGGCAACAGACCCTAGGCGGCGCCTGAATGATGATTAAAGCTTATGTCTAACAACACCCGCCATGAACTCTCAGCCCTCCTGCGCCTGGCCGGCCCACTGGTGGCGGCGCAACTGGCCCACGTGCTGATGGTGTTCACCGACACGGTAATGATGGGCCTGCTCGGCCCTGCCGCCCTAGCTGCCGGAGCACTCGGCGCGGCCAGCTATAACTTGGTGTCGATCTTCTGCGTCGGGGTGATGGCAGCCGTCGGCAATCTGGTGGCGATCCGCCACGGCGCCGGCGATGGCGACGG
Source organism: Pseudomonas sp. (assembly GCA_034519305.1). Classification (GTDB taxonomy): domain Bacteria; phylum Pseudomonadota; class Gammaproteobacteria; order Pseudomonadales; family Pseudomonadaceae; genus Aquipseudomonas. The sequence goes on along the minus strand of JAXHOM010000007.1, from coordinate 1,550 downwards.
CGTGCGGCACATGACCCAGGCCGGCATCTGGGTTGCGGCCGGCCTGGCCCTATTGGCGGGCATCCTGCTGTGGTGGATGGCGCCGCTACTAGAACTGGCCGGCCAGCAAGCCGAGAACATCAGCGGCGCCATGACGTTCCTGCACAGCTTGGTGTTCGCCCTGCCCGGCTATCTGCTGTTTATGGCCCTGCGCGGCTTCACCAGTGCCCTCGGCCGGCCCGGCCCGGTGCTGGCCATCAGCCTGGGCGGCGCCCTGCTCAACTTTGTGCTCAATTACGCGCTGATCAAGGGGCTGTTCGGCCTGCCGCAAATTGGCCTGGCCGGCATCGGCCTGGTCACCGCCATCGTCATGAACGGCATGGCCCTGCTGCTGGCGCTGCATATCCGCTGGCAGCCGTTCTACCAGTCGTGGCCATTGCTGACCGGGCTGCTGCGGCCAACCCGACGTAACCTGGCGGAAAACCTGCGCCTGGGCCTGCCGATCGGCGGTACCTATGTGGTCGAGTCCGGTTTGTTCTTCGTTGCTGCCTTGTGCATGGGCGCGCTGGGTAGCACCCAGTTGGCCGCCCACCAGATCGCCATCCAGGCGGTCTACGTGGTGTTTATGGTGCCGGTGGGGATTTCCTATGCCGCCAGCCTGCGCATCGGCAAGCACTACGGCGCCCAACGCTGGCACGCGGCACGACAGACCGGACGCCTGGCCATCGGCCTGGGCGCGGCGTGCATGCTCGGTTTTGCCCTGCTGTTCTGGCTCGCGCCACAGTGGGTGATCGGCCTGTTCCTCGACCGCGCCGACGCCGGCAATCAGGCGATCATCGAGCTGGCCGTCAGCCTACTGGCGATTGCCGCTTGGTTCGAGCTGTTCGACGGCCTGCAGACCATCGCCATGGGCGCCATTCGCGGCCTCAAGGACGCCCGCACCACGCTGCTGGTAGGGCTGTTCTGCTACTGGGGGATTGGCGCGCCGGCCGCCTGGCTACTGACCTTCACCCTCGGCTGGGGCGCCGAAGGGGTATGGTGGGGGCTGGCCATCGGTCTGGCCAGCGCCGCCATTGGCCTGACCCTCAGTTTCGAAGCCAAGACCGCGCGCCTATTAGGGTGTAAATCGACTCAGGACGACAAACTGGCCAATAGCGCCTGATGCCGGCCGAACACCAGAAAGCGCGCCAATTCGCTAAGTGGCAGCGGCTTGCTGATCAGGTAGCCCTGCACCTGGTCGCAACCAAACTGACGCAGCAAAGCCAATTGCTCGGGCGTCTCCACGCCCTCGGCGACCACCTGCAGATGGAGGTTGTGGCCCAGGTTGATCATCGCCTGCACCAACCGATAGCTGGCCGGCTCCGTCCCCATGCCGCCGACAAAGCTCTTGTCGACCTTGAGCAGGGTGATCGGCAGATTGTTCAGGTGCACGAACGAGGAGAAACCAGTGCCGAAGTCATCCAGGGAGAAGCGCACCCCCAACTGACCGAGCCCCGCCATGGTCTGCTGCACCTGATCGCTGCGGCGCATCACCGCGGTTTCGGTGAGCTCGAACTCTAGCCAATGAGCCT
>JAXHOM010000013.1:0-68961 GCA_034519305.1 Pseudomonas sp. | reverse complement strand
TCAGATGCAGGTCACGCAGCTGGCGGCCGAACTGCAGTAGCCCGGATGCTATCCGGGTACGTTCGGTGGAAGATCCTCAGCTTGCTTCCGGGCTACGCACTGGAGCCGTAGCCTGGGTTGAGCACAGCGATACCCAGGGCCTTAAACCGCGACCGGCGCCGAGATATGCGGGTGGGCCTGGTAGCCGACCAGCTCGAAGTCCTCGAATTTGAAGGCAAACAGGTCCTTCACCTCGGGATTCAGCTTCATCGTCGGCAACGGCAACGGCTCACGGCTCAGTTGCAAGTCCGTCTGTTCCAGGTGGTTGGCATACAGGTGACAGTCGCCACCGGTCCAGATGAAGTCGCCGGGCTGCAAGCCGCAGACTTGGGCAACCATCAGGGTCAGCAAGGCGTAGCTGGCGATGTTGAAAGGCACACCCAGGAAGATGTCGGCCGAGCGCTGATACAGCTGGCAGCTGAGCTTGCCGTCAGCCACATAGAACTGAAACAGCGCATGGCACGGCGGCAGGGCCATCTGCTCGACCAGTGCCGGGTTCCAGGCCGAGACGATCAGCCGGCGCGAATCCGGGTTGCTCTTGATCATCGCGATCAGGTTGCTGATCTGGTCGATCGAGCCGCCATTGGGGGTCGGCCAGCTGCGCCACTGGTAGCCGTACACCGGCCCGAGGTCGCCGTTCTCGTCGGCCCACTCGTCCCAGATACGCACGCCGTTATCCTTCAGGTACTTGATGTTGGTGTCGCCCTGAAGAAACCACAGCAGCTCGTGAATGATCGATTTCAGGTGGCACTTCTTGGTGGTCACCAGCGGGAAGCCATCGGCCAGATTGAAGCGCATCTGATGGGCAAAAAGGCTGTAGGTGCCCGTGCCGGTACGGTCACTCTTGAAGGTGCCGGTGTCACGCACCAGGCGCATCATGTCGAGATACTGTTTCATTGCGCGGCTCCTTGGGCGGCCGGGGCACGGCGGTAGGCAAAGACGATCAGGGCGATACCGCCGAGGATCATCGGCAGACACAACACCTGGCCCATGGTCAGCCAGCCACCGGCCAGGTAGCCGAGCTGGGCGTCCGGCACGCGGACGAACTCAACGACGAAGCGGAAGATGCCGTACCACAGGGCAAACATCCCCGACACCGCCATGGTCGGCCGCGGTTTGCGGGTGTAGAGCCAGAGGATGGCGAACAACGCCACGCCTTCCAGGGCGAACTGATACAGCTGGGACGGATGGCGCGCCAGTTGCGCGGCGTCGGTGGGGAACACCATCGCCCAGGGCAGATCGGTGGCCTTGCCCCACAGTTCGGCATTGATAAAGTTGCCGATGCGCCCGGCGCCCAGGCCCAGCGGCACCACTGGGGCGATAAAGTCCATCAGCTGGAAGAAGCTCTTGCCGTTGCGGTGACCGAACCACAGGTTGGCCAGCATCACGCCGATAAAGCCGCCATGGAAGGACATACCGCCCTTCCACACCTGCAGGATCAGCAGCGGGTCCTGCACATAGGCCGCCAGGTCGTAGAACAGCACATAGCCCAGGCGCCCGCCGAGCACCACGCCCATGGACGACCAGAACACCAGGTCGGAGAGCTTGTCTTTGTTCCAGCTCGGGTCGAAGGCGAACAGGCGGCGCGACAGCAGCAGCCAGGCGCTGCCGATGCCGATCAGGTACATCAGGCCGTACCAGTGGATCTTCAGCGGGCCGAGGGCCAGGGCCACCGGATCGATTTGCGGATAAGCCAGCATTGCGACTCCTTAAAATTAACCATTTAGAACGTTGAGCGGATGACGCGTCATCCATCCACCGTCTAGAACCCAGCCGCGCAGCCTTACCAGAGAAAACTAAGCCCGACGCAAAACAGCAGCAGGGCGAACAATCGCTTGAGCAGGCGCGGCGACAACTTGTGCGCCAGGCGCGCGCCAAAGCGGGCGAAAAACATGCTGGTGATGGCGATGCCGGCCATGGCGGGCAGGTAGACAAAGCCCAGGCTCCACTCCGGCACGTGCGGGTTCTGCCAGCCCACCAGGATAAAACTCAAGGCGCTGGCGGCGGCGATCGGCAAACCGCAAGCCGACGACGTGGCCACCGCCTGCTGCATGGGCACGCTGCGCCAGGTTAAAAACGGCACGCTCAGGGAACCACCACCGATCCCGAAAATCGCCGAGGCCCAGCCAATCACCGCACCCGCGACGCTCAGGCCGAGCGGGCCCGGCACAGCGGCGCCGGCTTTGGGTTTCAGCTCCAGGGCCATCTGCACGGCAATCACCAGGGCGAACACACCGATGATTTTCTGCAGCATGGGGCCCTGAATGGCGGCGGCGGTTAGCGCACCAACCCCGGCACCAAGCAAAATGCCAACGGTCATCCAGCGCACCAGTGCCCAGCGCACCGCGCCCTTGCGCTGGTGTTCGAGCACGGCATTGATCGAGGTGAAAATAATGGTCGCCAGCGAGGTCCCGACCGCCAGATGGGTCAGCACTTCCGGGGCAAAGCCCTGGGCGGCAAAGCTGAACACCAGCACCGGCACGATAATCAGCCCGCCACCGACGCCAAACAGCCCGGCCAGCACCCCGGCGCAGGCGCCAAGCACAAGATACAGCAGCAGATATTGCACAACGTCCATCGGTGCCTCCCGCACAATCCGCCATGGTAACGGATGCCGACACCCGCCTGCACTTGTCTGGCGAGAAGGATTAGGATCGAAATGTGTTCCCTACCGAGATCTGCGCCATGTGCCTGATTGTCTTCGCCTGGCGCCCCGGCCATGACGTGCCGCTGCTGCTGGCGGCCAACCGCGACGAATTCTATGCCCGCCCGAGCCTGCCGCTAGGCCACTGGGACGACGAGCCGGGCGTGTATGCCGGCCGCGACCTGCAAGCTGGCGGCACCTGGCTGGGCCTCGGTCCCGACGGGCGGTTTGCCGCCCTGACCAATATCCGTGATCCGCGCCAGGCCATTGGCCCACGCTCACGCGGTGAACTGCCGGCGCGTTATCTCACCAGCACGCTGGCGCCGGCGGAGTTTCTCGCCCAACTGGCGCCACAGGCGAGTGAGTTCAGTGGTTTCAACCTGCTGCTGGGTAACAACAAGGAACTCTGGCACTACAACCCGCGCAGCGGTGCGCCGCGACCGCTGTCCGCCGGCGTCTACGGCGTCAGCAATGCCGACCTCGACAGCCCCTGGCCGAAGCTGCTGCGCGCCCGCAAAGGGCTGCAGCAGGCGTTACCAGCGGGTGACGACGAAGCCCTTTTCGCCCTGCTCGCCGACCCGCAGCGCGCCGCCGATAGCGAGCTGCCCGAGACCGGCGTGGGCCTGGAGATCGAGCGTTTGTTGTCCAGCGTATTTATCGCCAGCCCCGGCTACGGCACCCGCGCCAGCACCCTGGTCAAGGTCTACGCCGACGGCAGCCGAAGAATCCATGAACGACGCTTCGGCCCCGACGGGGTGGCGCTGGGCGAGACCTGCCTGCGCTTTTCAGAGAGTTATTATATCTCTTCTAATCCATTCTCCCCCCCTTGTTTCATCCATCCTTAAACCCCTCCTCCCCCCCCCTAACTCTACTCCTACCCCCTCCTTCTTAACCCCCCCGCTCCCAGGCCCTTCTTTTTTTTTTGGGTCGCTCTTCCTCTTTCTCTTTGGGTTTTTTATTTCAAAATTCTCCTCTCACACAACGCGCCAATAATCAGGGAATACCCTCCGTCACCCTGTTTTTTTTTTTTTTCTATTATAACCGCCCCTCCTAAACAAGGTGCTTTTTCAACCGCTTGCTACGGCAGGACCAGACGATACAACCATGAACGGGCTTCGCGGCTGTCGGGGTCATTGACCAGCCGCAGGCTGCCATCGGCGACCCGGCACAGGCCCTCGATCTTGGCCTCGCCAGCCAACGGCCACAGGCTTTGCACCTGCCCGGCGTGCCAGCAGCCCACTACGCTGCCGAGGCAGGCGCCGTCGTGGTAACTGGACTTGGTGGCCTCGGCAGCGGCCGCAAACAGCAGGCGCCCCTGAGCATCCAGGCACAGGTCGGTAAAGCTCAGCGGCACACCGTGCAGGGTGCCCAGCTCGACGGCATGCACAGCGCGCAGCACCTCGGCATCCAGACCATCACCCGCCAGCTGCTGCATAAGCGTGGCCAGATCAAGGCGGATCAACGCGTTGATACTGCCGGCGCTGTTGCCGCGCTGGGCCAGCCACAGGTGCTCACCCTGCACCACCGCACCTTCCAGATTGAGGTCCTGCAGCTGGCTTTCGAGGGCCAGGTACAGCGCCGTCAAGTCCAGCACCCGCGTCACGCCGGCCTGCCACAGCACACCCCGCCGACGCGCGGCGGTGGAGCCAGAACCCAGGGCCAACAGGGCGCCGTCCGGTAATTGGCAGAGCATTTCAAAGTCGGGTTTCAGGCGTTTGCGCGCCTTGGCGGCGCTAGGCAGGCTGCCGGCCAGCAAGGGCTGCTGGTCGATAAACACACCGTTGAGGTCATAACGCTGCAGCAGCAACTCATCGTCGGCCAGCAGGTAGAGCAGATCGCCCGCGCAGACCAGCGCGCTGGCCGCCGCCACCTGCAACTGCGCCAGCGGCTGCAGGACCAGCGGCGCCTGGCTCATGCCTGGATGGTTGCCGCCGGATTGATCACCCGCGCCAGGCCAAGGTTGCGCAGGGCCAGATCGAGGGAGCTGTGGATAACCTGCGGGTTGTCGATGCGCAACAGTTGCGCCAACAGTTCGCGGGCCTTGCTCAGGCTGATCTGGCGCAGCAGCCATTTCACTTTGGGCAGGTTGGTGGCGTTCATCGACAGGCTGTCGAAGCCCATGGCCATCAGCAGCACCGCCGCCGACGGATCACCGGCCATTTCGCCGCAGATGCTCACCGGTTTGCCTTCGGCGTGGGCGCCATCGACCACCAGCTTCAGCGCCTGCAACACCGCCGGATGGAGGAAATCATAAAGGTCGGCGACCCGCGGGTTGTTGCGGTCCACGGCCAATAGGTATTGGGTCAGGTCGTTGGAACCGACCGAGATAAAGTCCACCTGACGGGCCAGCTCGCGGATCTGATAGACCGCCGCCGGCACTTCGATCATCACCCCGACTGGCGGCATGGGAATGTCCACGCCTTCATCGCGCACTTCGCCCCAGGCGCGGTGGATCAGGTGCAGGGCCTCTTCCAGCTCGTGGGTGCCGGAAATCATCGGCAGCAGAATGCGCAGGTTATCCAGGCCTTCGCTGGCCTTGAGCATGGCGCGGGTCTGCACCAGGAAGATTTCCGGGTGGTCGAGGGTCACGCGGATGCCGCGCCAGCCGAGGAACGGGTTGCTTTCCTTGATCGGGAAATACGGCAGCGACTTGTCGCCGCCGATATCCAGGCTGCGCATGGTCACCGGCAGCGGATGGAAGGCCGCCAATTGCTCGCGATAGATCTTGGCTTGTTCTTTTTCGCTGGGGAAACGCTCGTTCATCATGAACGGCACTTCGGTGCGGTACAGGCCGACACCCTCGGCGCCGCGCTCCTGGGCGCGCTTCACATCGGCCAGCAGGCCGGTGTTGACCCACAGCGGCATGCGGTGGCCGTCGAGGGTTTCGCACGGCAACTCACGCAGCGCTTCCAGGCCTTTGACCAGTTGGCGCTCTTCCTCGACCACCGCGCTGTACTGGCGCGACAGCTCGGCCGAGGGGTTGGTGAAGACTTCGCCGTGGTAGCCGTCGACGATCAGCTGGATGCCGTCGATCTTCGAATACGGCAGATCGACCACGCCCATGACCGTGGGAATGCCCATGGCGCGGGCCAGAATCGCCACGTGGGAGTTGCCCGAGCCGAGCACCGAGACCAGGCCCACCAGCTTGCCTTCCGGCACTTCGCCGAGCATCGCCGGTGACAGCTCTTCGCTGACCAGAATGGTGTTGTCCGGGTAGACCAGGGTTTCTTCGCGGGCTTCCTGCAGGTAAGCCAGCAGGCGGCGGCCGAGGTCCTTGATATCGGACGCACGCTCACGCAGATAAGCATCGTCCATCAGCTCGAAGCGTTTGACGTGCTCGCCGACCACCTGGCGCAGCGCGCCCTGGGCCCATTGCCCGGAGGCGATCACGCGCTCGACTTCGCCCGCCAGGGCGGCGTCTTCGAGCATCATCAGGTAGACATCGAACAGCGCCCGCTCTTCCGGGCGCAGCTGGGTGGCCAGCTTGGCCGACAGGTTGCGCATGTCGGCACGCACGGCTTCCAGGGCGCGGTGGAACAACGCCTGTTCGGCGGCCACATCGTCGACCTGCTTGTCCGGCACCACTTCCAGATCAGCCGGGGGCAAACGCACCATGGCCGTACCCACGGCGGCACCGGGCGAACCCGGCACACCGACGAACTTGGCTTCCTGAATGCCCTTGCCCTGCTTGCCCAGACCGCGGATCGAACCGGTGGCCTCGGCGTGGGCGATAACCCCAGCCAGTTGCGCACTCATGGTGACCAGGAAGGCCTCTTCGCCTTCGTCGAACTGGCGGCGCTCCTTCTGCTGGATCACCAGCACGCCCATCACCCGCCGGTGGTGGATGATCGGCGCGCCGAGGAAGGAGGCGTAGCGTTCTTCACCGGTTTCGGCAAAGTAGCGGTAGCGCGGGTGATCGGCGGCGTTTTCCAGGTTCAGCGGTTCTTCGCGGGTGCCCACCAGACCGACCAGGCCTTCGTTGGGCGCCATGCTGACCTTGCCGATCGAGCGTTTGTTCAAGCCCTCGGTGGCCATCAGCACGAAGCGGTTGGATTCGGGGTCGAGCAGGTACACCGAGCAGACCTGACTGCCCATGCTTTCTTTGACGCGTTGCACAATGATCGTCAATGCCGACTTGAGGTCTTTGGCGGCATTCACTTCCTGGACGATCTTGCGCAGCGTACCGAGCATGCTCAAGTCAGTTCTCCGTGGTCAGTCGCGCGCCAGCAGGCGCGGGGCAAGTTCCTTGAGGGCGCGGCGATAAACCTCGCGCTTGAATGTCACAACCTGGTCCAGCGGGTACCAATAACTGACCCAGCGCCAGCCATCGAACTCCGGCTTGCCGGTCAGGTCCATGCGCACCCGCTGCTCATCCGAGAGCAAACGCAGCATGAACCACTTTTGTTTCTGACCGATGCACAGCGGTTGGCTATGCGTGCGCACCAGACGCTGCGGCAGACGATAACGCAACCAGCCGCGGGTGCAGGCGAGAATCTTCACATCCTGCTCTTCGAGTCCGACTTCTTCGTTTAATTCACGAAAAAGTGCCTCTTCCGGCGTTTCGCGATCGTTGATCCCGCCTTGCGGAAACTGCCAGGCATCCTGATTGACACGCCGCGCCCAAAGGACCTGGCCCACATCATTGGTCAGAATGATGCCGACATTCGGGCGAAAACCATCGGAATCAATCACGGCACACAACCTCGTAAACGCATGTTTCTGCATTGTTCCACAAAGGCCGTGAATCCAGCAAACGCGCGCCCGTCCGCATTGGAGGCAGGTCGCAAAAGTGGTTATCCTGAGCACCCTTTCAGCCCTCCCCAGCAAGGTGCCCTCTGTGCGTTTGGCTTTATTCGATCTGGACAACACCCTCCTGGCCGGCGACAGCGACCACGCCTGGGGCGACTACCTGTGTGAGCGCGGGATTCTCGACGGCATCGCCTACAAGGCGCGCAACGATGAGTTCTACCAGGACTACCTGGCCGGCCGCCTGAACATCACCGACTACCTGAACTTCAGCCTGGCCATTCTCGGCCGCAGCAGCATGGCCCAGCTTGACCAATGGCACCGCGAGTTCATGCGCGACTGCATCGAGCCGATCATCCTGGCCAAGGGCGAGGCGCTGCTGGCCGAGCACCGCGAAGCGGGCGACCAGTTGCTGATCATCACCGCCACCAACCGCTTCGTCACCGCGCCGATTGCCGCACGCCTGGGCGTCGACACCCTGCTGGCCACCGAATGCGAAATGGCCGACGGCCGCTACACCGGGCGCACCACTGACATCCCGTGCTACCAGGACGGCAAGGTTACCCGCCTGCAGCGCTGGCTTGCTGCGAACGGCCGCAACCTGGACGACAGCACCTTCTACAGCGACTCGCGCAACGATTTGCCGCTGCTGGAGCAGGTCAGCCACCCGGTGGCCGTCGACCCCGACGACACCCTGCGCGCCACCGCCACAGAACGCGGCTGGCCGGTGATCTCGCTGCGCTGAACCTGCCGATTGAAGGCGATACCTGCGCCAACTCGTAGGAGCGGCTTCAGCCGCGATGCTTTCAAGGCGAACGGCATCGCGGATAAATCCGCTCCTACAAAAGCACGCCTTCAAAACCCAGCGTCAACAGCACCAACAAAAACGCCGCCTGATCAGGCGGCGTTTTTGTTTAATCCGGAGCTTACGCCGGCTTGGCGCCCATCAGGCCCATGATGGCCAGCAGCAGCACCACGATCAGCCCGGCGTAGGCCGCGGTAAAGCGCAGCAAAGATGCCGGCGCGGGCGAACCGGCCAACGCCTGCCAGGCCGCCAGGCGACCGGCCAGCAACAGGCCAAACACCAGCACAGCCAACAAACAGCACACTGCTGGCCAGCAACCAGGTCTGGCCCAGGGGCCAACCAACCAGATTGACCAACACCCAGCCGCTGACCGGCAGGCTCAGGGCCAGCACGCCCAGCAGCGGCAGGCTGATCAGCCGGGTACGGCGCAACTTGCGTTGCAGCACGGCCGCATCGCCGCCGCGATTGGCCTTCCACAACATAAAGATGTGCGCCAGCAGGCCCAACAGCAGCAACAGGCCGGGCAGGCTGTGGGCGATTTTCAGCAGCAGGTAGTTATCCATGAGAGCAAATTCCGTAATGAGGTGGCGCTTGTGCAGGAGCCCGCGTGCTGGCTCCTGCCGATAGAGGACTCAGCCTAGAAACAGCTTATAGGCCGGGTTATTAGTTTCATCCCAGTAGGGATAGCCGATGGCATCCAGCGCCGCCGGGATCAGGTGGCGTTCCTCGTGAGGCACTTGCAGGGCCGCCAACACACGACCATCGGCAGCGCCGTGGTTGCGATAGTGGAACATCGAGATGTTCCAGCGACCACCGAGTTTTTGTAAGAAATTAAACAGCGCACCCGGCCGCTCCGGGAACTCGAAGCGGAACACGCATTCGTCCGGCACCGCCGCCGCATGGCCGCCGACCATGTGACGGATATGCAACTTGGCCAGCTCGTTGTCGGTCAGGTCGAGCACCGGGAAACCTTTGCCCTGCAGGTCGGCAACCAAGGCCGCGCGCGGGTCGGTGTCCGGATGGGTCTGCACGCCGACGAAGATGTGCGCCTGGCCGTCGGTGTGATAGCGGTAGTTGAACTCGGTGATCTGCCGTTTGCCGATGGCTTCGCAGAAGGTCTTGAAGCTGCCCGGCCGCTCGGGGATGGTCACCGCGATGATCGCCTCGCGCTTCTCGCCCAGTTCGGCGCGCTCGGCCACGTGGCGCAGACGGTCGAAGTTGACGTTGGCGCCGGAGTCGATGCCGACCAGCACCTTGCCGCTGCAGCCTTCACGCTCGACGTACTTCTTGATCCCGGCCACCGACAAGGCGCCGGCCGGCTCGGTGATCGAGCGGGTGTCGTCGTAGATGTCCTTGATCGCCGCACAGATCTCGTCGGTGCTGACGGTGATCACCTCATCGACATAGTCCTTGCAGACGTCAAAGGTGTGCTGACCGATCTGCGCCACCGCCACGCCATCGGCAAACAGCCCAACGCTCGGCAGCACCACGCGCTCGCCCGCGGCCATGGCCGCCTGCAGGCAGTTGGAGTCGTCCGGCTCGACGCCGATGATCTTGATCTCCGGGCGCAGGTATTTGACGTAAGCGGCGATACCGGCGATCAGCCCGCCGCCACCGCAGGGCACGAAGATCGCGTCCAGCTGGCCGGGCTGCTGACGGAGGATCTCCATCGCCACGGTGCCCTGGCCGGCGATGGTGTCCGGGTCGTCGTAGGGGTGCACATAGACGTAGCCCTTTTCTTCCACCAGTTTCAGCGAATAGGCCAGCGCCTCGGGGAAGCTGTCGCCGTGCAGCACCACCTTGCCGCCGCGCGAGCGCACGCCGTTGACCTTGATCTCCGGGGTGGTCTTGGGCATCACGATGGTGGCCTTGACCCCCATGTGCTTGGCCGCCAGCGCCAGGCCCTGGGCGTGATTGCCCGCCGAGGCGGTGACCACGCCGCAAGCCAGCTGCTCGGCCGTCAGGTGCGCGAGCTTGTTGTAGGCGCCACGAATCTTGAACGAGTACACCGGCTGCAGGTCTTCGCGCTTGAGCAGAATCTGGTTGCCGGTGCGCTCGGAGAGCTGGCGGGCCTGCTGCAGCGGGGTTTCCACGGCGACGTCATAGACGCGCGAGGTGAGGATCTTCTTGACGTACTGTTCGAGCATCGGACTGATCTTTGGCGGCGGTGCGGAACGGGCAAGTCTACTCCAGCGATTCCTGCGCCGACCACAGCGACTGCTGGTTAATAACACGGGCTATAATCGCCGACCTCGCTCTTCATCCTTTATCCGGTGCCGCATGACCCAAGACCAACTCAAGCAAGCCGTGGCCCAAGCCGCCATGGACCTCATCCGCCCACAGCTCGACCAGAAGAGTGTGATCGGCGTTGGCACCGGCTCCACCGCCAACTTCTTTATCGATGCCCTGGCCCAGCACAAGATGGACTTCGACGGCGCCGTGGCCAGCTCCGACGCCACCGCCGCGCGCCTCAAGGCCCATGGCATCCCGGTGTACGACCTGAACAGCACCAGCGACCTGGAGTTCTACGTCGACGGCGCCGATGAAAGCGATGAACACCTGAACCTGATCAAGGGCGGCGGCGCAGCCCTGACCCGCGAGAAGATCGTTGCCGCCGTGGCCAAGACCTTCATCTGCATCGCCGACGAGAGCAAGCTGGTGCCGGTGCTCGGCGCCTTCCCGCTGCCGGTGGAAGTCATCCCCATGGCCCGCAGCCACGTCGCCCGCCAACTGGTGAAACTGGGCGGCGACCCGGTGTACCGCGAAGGCGTGGTGACCGACAACGGCAACATCATCCTCGACGTGTTCAACCTCGAGATCACCAACCCGCGTGAGCTGGAAAGCCAGATCAACGCCATCGTCGGCGTGGTCTGCAACGGCCTGTTCGCCGCCCGCCCGGCCGACGTGCTGCTGCTGGGCACCGCCAACGGGGTGAAAACCCTCAAGGCCTGAGGCCTGCTGGCACGCGCCTTGGTAGACGCCCGTTTACTGGTGATCTGGTTAATGCCCATTCCGCAGGCCTGCACATATTCGTAGGAGCGGCTTTAGCCGCGAACAATCGATAAACCCGCAAAAGCTTCGCGGCTGAAGCCGCTCCTACGCGCGAGCCGGCCTAGGGCGTCGGCTTGGCGAACACGTAGAACAGGTTCGGCTCGCTGACCAGGTACAGCGTGCCCTGTTCGTCCATGGCCAGGCCTTCGGCCTGCGGTACGCTGCGTTTAAGGCCGTGCATGCCGCGCAGCAGTGACAGGGTGCTGATCGGCCGGCCGTCGAGATCCAGTTCGATCACCAGCCGCGACTCATCCGACAGCGCCAGCAGATGGCCGCTGCGTTCATCGAACTGCAGGCTCGACAGGTCGCGGACAAACAGCCTGCGGTCGCGCCGCTGGTCGTCCGTTACCTGCAGATTGAGGCGCTGCTCATCACCAGGAAAGCCGGTGATTTCCAGTATCCGCAGCGGGTCGCGCTCCTTGGCCACGAACAGGCGCTGGCCCTGACTGTCGTAGGCCAGGCCCTCGAAGCCCTTGTTGCCATTCAGGCCCAGCCCCAGGGACAGCTGCTCGCTGTCGGCGGCATCCAGCCAACGGGTGTTTTCATCCACGTGCACCTTAAACAGACGCTGGGCGCGCTCGTCGCTGATCACATAGATACCCGGACTGATGTACTCCACCGCCTCAGCATCGCCAAAGCCGGTCAGGGGCATGCGCCGCAGAATTTTCCCGGCCAGGGACAGCTCGATCAGTTCGGCGCGCTGGTTGGTCACGGTAAACAGGCTGCGCCGGTCGGGGTCATAGGTCAGTGCCGAAACATCATCACTGAGGCCGTCGATCACCTGGGCCTCGACCGTCACCCGATAGTCCGGCAGCCACAGCGAGCGGCCCTGCCACTCGGCCGCATGGCGCCATTCTTGCACTGAAAACCAGGCCCGTTCGAACAGCCGCCACTCCTGCCCAGCCAGTGCCAACAGCACCAGCAGCGGCAACAGCACGGCAGGCAAGAGAACACGAGGCTTGAGCAATCGACGCATAGGACCCGACTTCCGTAAACAGGGCCCGCATCAATAACACAGCAACGCACGCCGCGGCATGGCCGGGCAATTTGCAGTTACCAAACACCACCGCACGGGAGCCTTAGGAGCATGTCACTGTTACCGCAGCAGCGCATTCTCACCACCCTGCACACCGTTACCCTGGCCACCCAGGTGCTCGGCCAACAAGGTGTGGCCGTCGAGCGCCTGCTGGAGGGCAGCGACATTGCCGGCAGCGACCTGGACAATCCGGCGCGGCTGATTTGTCACGCCCAGGAGTTGCAGGTGCTGGCCAACGCCCTGGCCTGCAGCAATGACAGCGCCCTGGGCCTGAGCCTGGGCCAGCGCATGCACGTTTCGGCCTACGGCATCTTGGGCTACAGCATGCTCGCCAGCCGCACCCTGGGCGATGCGCTGCAGCTGGCTTTCGAGCACCCGGCGCTGTTCGGCAGCTACTTCAAACTGACCCTGCAACAGGTGGATGACGAGGTGCACCTGAGCGCCAGCGGCTATGGCTACGCCCCGGAGCTGACAGTGTTCAACACCGAGCTGTGCCTGAGTTCACTGCTGACCGTGATCCAGGACCTGCTCGGCGAAGCCGTGCGCCCACGGCGTTTGCTGCTCAATTACCGCAGCCCGCTGCATGGCGCCCGCTATGCCGAACTGCTGGGCTGCCCGGTGGAGTTCGGCGCCGGCAGCAATGCCCTGTGCTTCAACCCGGCCCTGCTCAGTCGACCACTGCCGCTGGCAGACCCGGTCAGCTGCCAGCACGGCCTGCTGCAATGCCTGCAGCTGGAGGCGCAGTTCCACCGCCGTCAGGACCTGCGCGAGCAGATCCGCCAACACCTGGCCAACCCCAGCGACCCATGCACCAGTTTGGAGCAGGTAGCCGGCCGCCTGCACCGCTCGGCGCGCACCCTGCGCCGCCACCTGCAGGAGTTGAACACCAGCTTCCAGCAGTTGCTTGACGAGGTGCGCTTCGACCAGGCCCGCCACCTGCTGATGCAAACCGAGCTGCCCATCTACCTGATTGCCGAACAGCTCGGTTACAGCGAAACCGCCAGCTTCCGCCATGCCTTCCAGCGCTGGAGCGGGCAAACCCCGAGCCTGTATCGACGCTGATGCCCACGGCCAATAAAACTTGGCCATATTTATCCCCTTTTGACCGTATCTATCGTTCTTGCCCTGGCCGCTGACTGCCACAATCAAAGCCATCCAGGGCTCTCACGACGCTCCAACGAGCAGATAAAAGCCTAATAAAAACAACTAGTTAGAGCTTTAATCTAGATGACCAGCGCGATCAGCATCGAACACCTGTGCATGGAGTTTGGCGAGCCCGGACAGACCCTGCGCGCCCTCGACGAGGTGTCGCTGGAGATCCGCGCCAACGAGTTCTTCACCTTGCTGGGCCCCTCCGGCTGCGGCAAGACCACCCTGCTGCGGCTGATTGCCGGCTTCGAGCAACCCAGCAGCGGCACCATCCGCCTGTACGGCGAAGCGATGCAGGACCTGCCGCCGTTCCGCCGCCCGGTCAACACGGTGTTCCAGAGCTACGCCCTGTTTCCACACATGAGCGTGGCCGAGAACATCGGCTTCGGCCTGGAGATGCGCGGCCTGTCGCGCAGCGAGATCGAACAGACGGTCAAGGCCATGCTCGAACTGGTCAAGCTGCCGGACGTCGGCCGCCGCCGCGCCGACCAGCTGTCTGGCGGCCAGCAACAACGCATCGCCCTGGCCCGCGCGCTGGCCAACCGGCCCAAGGTGCTGCTGCTGGACGAATCGCTGTCGGCCCTGGACATGAAGCTGCGCAAAGAGATGCAGATCGAGCTGAAACGCCTGCAGGGCGAAACCGGCATCACCTTTATTTTCGTCACCCATGATCAGGAAGAAGCCCTGACCATGTCCGACCGCATCGCCGTGCTGAGCAAGGGCCGGGTGTTGCAGGTCGGCACACCGAGCGAAATCTACGAGACCCCGGTCAACCGCACCGTGGCCGACTTTATCGGCGAAACCAACTTCCTCGACGGCGACACTTACAGCGGCGGCGTGCGCCTGAGCGACGGCCAATTGTTGGCGACCGCCACCAGCCAGAGCGGCAGCGTGACCCTGGCAATCCGCCCGGAACGCGTCAGCCTGGCCGCCGATGGCGAGCTGGCCGGCACGGTGGAGAACATCGTCTACATCGGCACCGACACCCTGTACCTGCTCAAGGTCGCCGGCCAGTCGGGCTTTCGCGTGCGCCAGCAGAACCATGACGGCGCCCTGCAACGCTGCGCGGTGGGCGATGCGGTGCGCATCAAGGTGCCGGCCAGCGCCATCCGGGTACTGGCGCAATGAGCACGCCACAGCTGCTGGCCGCGCGCCGCCAACTGAAGGGCCGCCTATTGCTCACCGCGCCAGCCATGCTGGTGCTGCTGGTGTTTCTGCTGGCGCCGCTGGCCATCATGTTTCTGGTCTCGATCCTGCAATCGGGCGACTACGGCGGCGTGGTCTGGGGCCAGTACTCCCTGGATGCCTACATCAACTTTCTTTACGAGCGCGACCTGGACGACAGCTGGGTGTTCAACACCGATTACCTGCAGATCTTCCAGCGCTCCCTGCTGCTGTCGCTGCTGACCACCGCCGGCTGCCTGCTGATCGGCTTCCCGACGGCGCTGTACCTGGCGCTGCAGAGCGAGCGCAAACGCAACCTACTGCTGTTTCTGGTCACGGTGCCGTTCTGGACCAACCTGCTGGTGCGCACCTATGCCTGGATTCTGCTGCTGCGCAACGGCGGCCTGGTGGATGCCGGCCTGCAAGGCGTGGGCCTGACCGAGCAACCGCTGGGCCTGCTGTACACCGACACGGCGGTGATCATCGGCCTGCTCTACTGCTTCCTGCCGTTTATGGTCCTGCCGATCTACACCAGCCTGGAGAAGCTCGACTGGCGCCTGGTGGAAGCCGCCTTCGACCTCGGCGCCAACCGCTTCCAGGCGCTCAAGCGGATCATCATCCCGCTGTCCATGCCGGGGATCATCGCCGGGGTGATGCTGGTGTTCATCCCATCACTGGGCAACTACATCATTCCCGAGCTGCTGGGGGGCGGTAAGTCGCTGATGATCGGCAACCTGATCCAGCTGCAATTTGGCAGCTCGCACAACTGGCCGTTTGGTGCGGCACTGGCCTTTGCCCTGCTCAGCCTGGTGCTGCTCGCCATGCTCTCCTACAGCCTGCGGTTCAAGGCTAACGCTGCGAGCGTGCAAGTATGATCAATCAGCGCAATCCGCTCTGGCGCTTCGCCGGCGTACGCCAGACCGCCTGGCTGTTCTTCCTGTTTCTCTACCTGCCAATCGTGGTGCTGGTGGCCCTCAGCTTCAACGCTGGGCAGTCGGCCACCCTGTGGGCCGGCTTCAGCCTCAAGTGGTTTGCGGTGGTGGCCAACGACCCGGAAATTCTCCGCGCCGCGCAGAACTCGCTGCTGGTCGCGGTGCTCGCCACCCTGATTGCCACCTGCCTGGCTACCCTGGCGGCGCTGGGCATGCACGGCCGGGCGTTTCGCGGGCAGACCGTGATGAGCGGCGTGCTCGGCCTGCCGCTGCTGATCCCGGACATCGTCAGCGCCGTGGCGATCCTGATGTTCTTCTCGCTGATCAGCCTCAAGCTGTCGCTGTTCACCATCCTGATTGCCCACGTGGTGTTCTGCACGCCGTTCGCCTATATGCCGATTCGCGCGCGCCTGCAGGGCATGAACCCGGCGCTGCTGGAGGCCGCCGCCGACCTGTATGCCACGCCCCGGCAAGCCTTCTGGCGGATCAGCCTGCCGCTGCTGATGCCCGGCATCCTGTCGGGGGCGATGATGGCGTTCATCATTTCCATGGACGACTTCGTGATCACCTATTTCGTCGCTGGGGCCGGTTCCACCACCCTGCCGATCTACATCTTCAGCTCGATCCGCATGGGCATCAGCCCGAAGATCAACGCCATTTCCTCGATCATGCTCGTGATTTCGATCCTGTTCGTCGCCCTGTCCTATTACCTCGGCCAACGCAAACGCTAGGAGCACGCGCCGGGCCTGCGCCATCTCCATTGAACTCAACCTGCAAGGAGCTTGACCATGACCCGTCGCACCCCGCTCGCCCTGTCGGTACTCCTCGCCCTCGGCCTGACCAGCACCGCCCAGGCCGCCGGCACCTTGAACCTGGCCAACTGGTCGGACTACTTCCCGCCGGAACTGCTGAAGAAGTTCGAAGCCGACACCGGCATCAAGGCCACCCTCGACGCCTACGACAGCAACGAAACCCTGCTGGCCAAACTGAAAGCCGGCGGCGGCAGCTATGACGTGGTGGTGCCGTCCGACAGCTTTATCCAGATCATGATCAAGGAAGACCTGCTGCAGAAGTTCGACAAGAGCAAGCTGCCGAACCTGAAGAACCTCACCCCGACCTTCCAGACCCTCAGCTACGACCCCGAGCACGACTACACCACCCCGTACCTGTGGGGCACCACCGGCTACAGCTACGACTCGGCCAAGGTACCCGGCGGCAAGCTGGAAGAAAGCTGGGGGCCGTTCTTCAAGCCGGCGCCAGAGCTGCAGGGCAAGGTCGTAGCGCTCAACTCGCCGGATGACCTCTACCCTGCCGCCGCCCGTTACCTGGGCATCGACGTGTGCAGCGAAGACCCGAAAGACGCGAAGAAAGTCCAGGAGCTGCTGCTGGCACAGAAACCCCTGCTGGCCATGTACAACAACGACGGCACCATCGAGCGCATGGCCGCCGGTGAAGTGACCATGCACCAACAGTGGAACGGCGCCTTCCACCGCGCCCAAGCCCAGCGCAGCAGCCTGGTGTACGTCTATCCGAAGGAAGGTATCGCCGCCTTTATCGACAACTTCGCCATCCCCAAAGGCGCCAGCAACGTTGCCGAAGCACACGTGTTCATCAACTGGATGATGCAGCCGGAAAACATCGCCGCCGCCTCCAACTTCGCCAAGTACAACAACGCCGTGGCCGGCGCGGAGAAGTTCATGGACAAGGAACTGTTCGATGACCCGGCCATCAACACCCCGGCCGACAAGCTCGACCGCCTGCGCCCGTTCCAGCTGTGCTCGCCGAAAGCACTGAAGCTGCGGAGCGCGGTGTGGACCAAGCTGAAGAAATAAGCGCTTTGCCCCGCTCGCAGGAGAGGGGCAAACATTTCCCAGGTTATATGCCCATTACGCTGCTACGCCAGCGTGACTCTGTAGGAGCGGCTTCAGCCGCGATGCTTTCAAGGCAAACGGCATCGCGGATAAATCCGCTCCTACACCAGCCAAACGCAGCGGCAACACACAAGGTCTGACAACGCCTTGCCCTCGCCCCCTGAACCACTTTCCACGGACTCGCCCTGAGCCCTGAGGAGCCCTTTATGCTGACGATTTACAGCGACGACCATCACCTGCACCACGGCGCAGCCGAATTGATCGATGGCACCTTCAAGCCGTGCTTTGAAATGCCCAGCCGCGCCGACATGGTCCTCGCCCGCGCCCGCGCCGTCGGTCTTGGCGACGTGATCAGCCCAGTGGATTTCGGCCTGGCGCCGATCCGCCGGGTGCACAGCGCCGGCTTCGTCAACTTCCTGCAAAATGCCTGGAGCGACTGGCAGGCCCTGGGTCGCAGCCACGACATGCTGCCGATGACCTGGCCGATCCGCCGCCTGCGTGACATCGAGCCGGGCGATATCGACGGCAAGCTCGGCTTCTACAGCTTCGACGCCGGCGCACCGATTACCGCCGGCACCTGGCAGGCAATCACCAGCTCGGCCAACGTCGCCCTCACCGGCCAGGCCGAGCTGGCCAAGGGCGCCCGCGGGGTGTTTTCGCTGTGCCGGCCACCAGGCCACCACGCCGCCGCCGACTACATGGGCGGCTACTGCTACCTGAACAATGCCGCCATCGCCGCCCAGGCCATGCTCGACCAGGGCGCCAAGCGGGTGGCCATCCTCGACGTCGACTACCACCACGGCAACGGCACCCAGGACATTTTCTACGACCGCGCCGACGTGTTGTTCACCTCGATCCACGGCCATCCGAGCCATGAGTACCCGTACTTCCTCGGTTTTGCCGATGAGAAGGGCCAGGGCGTCGGCACCGGCTGCAACTTCAACTACCCGCTGCACGCCGGTAGCGACTGGGCGACCTGGGGCCTGGCCCTGCAGGACGCCTGCCGGCAGATTGCCGAATACGCGCCGGACGCGCTGATCGTGTCGCTGGGCGTGGACACCTTCAAGGACGACCCGATTTCGCAGTTCAAGCTGGCCAGCCCGGATTACCTGCGCATGGGCGAAGTGATCGGCCGCCTCGGCCTGCAAACCCTGTTCGTGATGGAAGGCGGCTATGCCGTGGAGGAAATCGGCATCAATGCGGTGAACGTGCTGCAGGGTTTTGACAGCGTCAACGCCTAAGTAAACAGATCTCCCAGCAGCTCCATTCAGGCCGCGCAAGCGCACCAACTCACGCACCCGGCCTGAAGACACCACGGACATTGAGGTTTGCCCTGCCCACCAGCATGCTTTATGGTTGGGCGCAATGTTGGCGTTAATGATCCCCATCAGCTCGTTGCTCAGCGGGATTGCATTACTTCTGCTTGGCAATGGTCTGCTCAATACTGTCCTGACTCTGCGTGGCGCTGCCGAAGGCTACTCCACAGGGATGCTCGGACTGATTATGTCGGCGTACTTCGTCGGCTTTCTCCTTGGCACTTGGCTGGCGACGCCGCTGGTACGGCGCGTTGGGCATATCCGCGCGTTTGCCTGTTTCGCCGCCCTGGCGGCCATCAGCGCCCTCCTGCATGTGCTCCTGATCAACCCATGGGTATGGGTCGCGTTACGAATACTGTATGGCTTGGCACTGGTCGGCCTGTATATGGTGATCGAAAGTTGGCTTAACGCCCAAGTCAGCAACGACCAGCGCGGCAAGGTCTTTGCTATCTACATGGCCGTCAATCTCGGCGCCCTGGCAGCAGCACAGCAGTTGCTCAACCTGGCCAGCCCGCGCGAATTCTTCCTCTTCGCCATTGCCGGCATCCTGATCATCAGCGCACTGATACCCATCACCCTCACACGCCAGGCGCAACCCAACCTACCCAACGAGCATCACAGCAACCTGCGCCAACTGTTCAAAATTGCCCCCCTGGCTCTTGCAGGTGCCGGTTTGTCTGGACTGACCCTGGGCGCATTCTGGGGTATGGCACCGGTGTATGCCCGCCTGCAGGGCCTGGACACCGCACAAATCGGCATGCTGATGAGCAGTGCCATTCTCGGTGGTGCCTTGCTGCAATTGCCGATTGGTCGCTACTCCGACCGCCATGACCGGCGCTGGGTGATGCTCTGGGTGGTGGCACTGGCGGCCGCCTCGGCACTGCTGATGAGCCTGCTGCCACCTGGCAACCTGCTACTCGGCGTGTTTTTTGTGTGGGGCGGCTTGAGCTTTGCCATCTACCCGTTGGCGGTAGCGCAATTGATTGATCAGCTGCATGCCGATGAGGTGCTGGCCGGCTCCAGCGGCCTGTTGCTGGTCAATGGTATCGGCTCCATCTGCGCCCCCTTGCTGGCCGGGCAGCTGATGCAACATTTCAGCCCCCAGGCGCTGCCCCTGTACTTCGCGGCAACCCTGAGTCTGCTGGCCGCCTACACCCTCTATCGCCTGCAGCACGTTTGCGATCTGGTCAGCGAGCCTGCGGCGCAGTTCATGCCAATGCTACGCACCAGCCATGCGGTGCTTGAGCTGATGCCCGACGCGCCGGCCAATCATGCCGACGACAGCACCACCACTCCCGCTCAAGACGATTCACCCCTAGAGGAGCAACCGCCCATACGCACAGAGCGCTAGTGCCTCACTGGCGCACGTGCACACTTCGCTCGTCGGCCCAGGTCGGCGCGTCAACTCAGCCTACACGGACAGGAAGACAGCGCATGCTACTTGCCACCGATCTCGATGGAACCTTTCTCGCCGGCGATCCCGCCGATCGCCTTAGCCTTTACCAGACGATTGCCGCTCACCCGGAAATTCGCCTGGCCTATGTCACCGGCCGCAGCCTGGAATCGGTACTGCCACTGCTGGCGGACCCCACCCTGCCACAGCCGGACTTCATCATTGCCGACGTAGGCGCCAGCCTGGTACACGGCGACAGCTTGCAATTAATCCAGCCGTTGCAAGGCCATGTCGATGCCATGTGGCCCGGCGAAAGCCAGGTTGCCAGCGCCCTCGAGGTGTTTGGCCTAGAGCGCCAGGACATTCCGCAGATGCGCCGCTGCTCCTACTTCTGCAGCCCTGAGGAAGCGGCCAACCCCTTGTTGCTGGAGGCGGCCGAGGCCCTGGGTTGCGACCTGCTGTATTCCGCCGAGCGTTACCTCGACTTCCTGCCCAAGGGCGTCAACAAAGGCAGCAGCCTCAAGGCCTTGACCGATTGGTTGGAGTTGGACGATGACCAGGTGCTTACTGCCGGCGATACATTGAATGATCTGAGTATGCTCAGCGGCCAGTTCAAGGGGGTGTGCGTTGGCGAGGCCGAACTCGCGCTCCTGCAAGCCACGGAGCAGGACTCACGCGTGCTGCACGCCCAGCGGCCTGGCTGCGGGGGTATTCTCGAAGCCTTTGTACATTTTGGCTTTCTTGGCGAGTCCGGAATCGCAGCCGAACAACCTGAGGCAGCGCAACCCGGCAAGTCCGACCTGGTGATGGTCTATCACCGTCTGCCTTATGAAGAGTACCGCGTCGACGGCAAGCTACAGCGGCGCCGTCCAGTGTCGCCGAACGGCATCATTCCAACCCTGCTGAGCTTTTTCGGTGATGGCCGCAAAGGCTCATGGGTGGCATGGGCCCAACACGACGACGCCGAAGAGTCCTTTGCCGTCCACACCACCGTGGATGCCAAACGCTACCCCAAGCTGACTGCCGCACGGATTCCGTTGAGCAAGGAAGAAGTCGACATCTTCTACAAACGCTTTTCTAAGGAGGCCTTCTGGCCAACCCTGCACACCTTCTGGGAACGTGCACAGTTCCGTGAAGACGACTGGCAAGTGTTTCTTAAGGTCAACCGCACCTTCGCTGAGCGGACTGCATTAGAGGCCGCCGAGGGTGCCATTGTGTGGCTGCACGACTACAACCTATGGATGGTGCCGGGTTACCTGCGCGAGCTGCGTCCAGACCTGCGTATCGCGTTTTTTCATCACACCTATTTCCCCTCGGCCGATGTATTCAACGTACTTCCATGGCGTCGGCAGATCATCGGCAGCCTGCTGCAATGCGATTACATTGGCTTTCACATCCCGCGCCAGGTGGAAAACTTCGTCGATGCCGCCCGAGGCGTTACGCCACTACGAACCCTCAGCCGACAGAACTGTGCACCACGCTTCATCACTTACGGTTGCGCGGTAGGGCTGGAGCGCATGACCACCGCGGTGGACACCGGTAGTCGCGTGGTCAAGCTTGGCGCCCACCCGGTGGGGCTCGATTTGCAAAGAATCAGCGCCGCGCTGGAGTCGCCGAAGATTCGCGAAATGATGGCGCGCCTGCGCACTGAACTAATTGGGGTCAAGCTGATCCTCTCGGTCGAGCGACTCGACTACACCAAGGGCACCCTGGAAAAACTCCAGGCCTACGAGCGCCTGCTGGAGCAGAACCCTGAGCTACTGGGCAAAGTCACGATGGTCTGTGTCTGCGTCCCGGCCGCCAAGGAGATGACCATCTATGACGAACTGCAGGGACAGATCGAACAGGCCGCCGGACGCATCAATGGCCGTTTTGCTCGCATTGGCTGGACCCCGCTGCAGTTCTTCTTCCGCAGCCTGCCGTTTGAAGAGGTCAGTGCCTGGTACGCCGTCGCCGACGTAATGTGGATCACCCCCTTACGCGATGGCCTGAACCTGGTGTGCAAGGAATTTGTCGCCACACAGGGGCTGCTCGAAGGTTGCGGCGTGCTGGTGCTGTCGGAGTTTGCCGGTGCCGCCGCCGAACTCAAAGGCGCGCTATTGACGAACCCACACGATCCCACAGACATGGTGAAAACCTGTTACCAAGCACTGAATATGCCCAAGATCGAAGCGCAGGCGCGCCTGCGAGAGCTCTATGACATTGTCAGTTTCAATGACATCCGCCGCTGGGGCGACGAGTTCCTGGCCGGCGTCGCGTCAACGGAATAAGCCCACCTCGCAACAGCACTGTGCATCGCTGAATTGCCGGTCATACGGCCCCTTGCATTAGGGTATCAGGGCCGCTTCGGCGAACTAAGATGCCTTGCGGAATACGTAGAACAGATTGCGCTCACTGACCACGTAAAGGTTGCCGGCATTGTCCAGCGCCAGCCCTTCGGCCTGCGGCACCCGCCGCGTCAGGCCGTTGAGGCCGGGCAGCAAGGCGAGAAAGCTCTGCGCCTGCAACTGCGGGTCAAGGCCCAGCAGCAGGTGGGATTCTTGCGACAGCGCCAGCAACTGGCCGCTGCGCGGATCGACGCTGAGCCCGGCGACATCGGTGAGGTAGTCGTCCAGATCACCCAGGGCCTGCAACGGGCCGCTGACCTGGCGACCATCGCAGGCCAGGCTGAACAGGCGCAGCGGGTTCTTCTCGTTGGCCACCAGCAGGCGCTGATTGCGCTTGTCCCAGGCCAGGCCCTCGAAGCCCTTGTTGGAACCGCCCACCGTGCCCAGCTCGATCTGTTGTACGGCCTGGGCGCTGTCCAGCTCGCGGGTGTCGGCATCCAGACGGAAGATCGTCAGGCTGCGCTGGCGCTCATCGAGCACCGCCACATGGCCGTCCTCCAGCAGCGCCACGCCCTCCAGATTGGCCGCGCCCTTGATCGGAATGCTGCGCAGCACCTGGCCAGTCAGGGACAACTCGACCAGTTGCGGACGCTTGCCGCTGACGGTGAACAGGGTGTCGGTGGCCGGGTTGTAACTGAGGCCGGAAAACTCTTCCTTCTCGAAACCCGGCACTTCCAGCGCCAGCACCGCCCGATAGCCCGGCAGCCAGACCTGAGCGGCCTGCTGGGCCGGAGTGGTCTGCGCCTCCTGCAGCCACAGCAGGGCGCGAGCATCCCAGCGCATCAGGTAGGCCGCCAGCAACAGCAGCAGCGCGACGACGGCAGGCACCAGCAAACGCAAAGGGCGGGACATGGACGGAACTCGCAAGGCAAAGAGTGGCCGCAGCATACCCGGCGGCGGTGAAAAACCCGTTAAAAACTACCCGCAGACAGCACAACGCCCGCACAGGGCGGGCGTTGTCGGCGGCGTAGCCCGGATGTAATCCGGGAAGGCTCTAGAGCACGCGGGGGCTGAAGCGCGAGTGACCGACCAGCTCCAGCTCCAGGCTATCGCCAGCACTCAGCGGGCCGACACCCACCGGCGTACCGGTGAGGATCACGTCGCCAGCCTGCAGGCTGAAATGCCCACAGATATGCTGGATCAGCGGCAGGATCGGGTTGAGCATGTCGCGGCTGTTGCCGTCCTGGCGCAGCTCGCCGTTGAGGCTCAGGCGGATGCCCAGATCGCTCAAGTCTTCCACCGCATCGCCCGGCACAAACGGCGCCAGCACGCAGGCGCCGTCGAAGGACTTGGCCACTTCCCAGGGGTAAGCCTTGGCTTTGAGCTTGTCCTGCAACTCGCGCAGGGTCAGGTCCAGGGCCGGGGCGAAGCCGGAAATGGCGTCCAGCACTTCCTCGGCATTCGGTTTGCGCGACAGCGGCTTGCCGATCAGCACGGCGATTTCCGCCTCGTAATGCACGGCGCCGCGCTCGTCATTGGGAATGCTGAAGCTGTCATCCAGCGCCACCACGCAACTGCCGGGCTTGATAAACAGCAACGGCTCGGTGGGCACCGGGTTGTTCAACTCCTTGGCATGCTCGGCGTAATTACGCCCCACGCAGACCACCTTGCCCATGGGAAAGTGAATGCGGGTGCCATCGAGGTATTGGTGCTGGTAGCTCATAAGTGCTCCTTGAAGACGACAGGCCCGTAGGATGGGTTAAGCGCAGCGCTACCCATCACCCTGCACACGACCGCTGATGGGTTACGCCGCTGCGCGGCTAACCCATCCTACGAACTGAAATTTACGCCAAACAACAAGCAGGTCACCGTGGGAGCGGTCTTGACCGTGATGCTCTCGGATAGGCGCATCGCGGTCAAGACCGCTCCCACAAAATGCTGCTCGATCCCGTCAGAGCGGGAAGATTTTGCCGGGGTTCATAATCCCGTTCGGATCGAACACCGCCTTGATCGCCTTCATATAGCCAATCTCAGCCTCGGAGCGGCTGTAGTGCAGGTAATCGCGCTTGGTCATGCCCACGCCGTGTTCGGCGGAGATCGAGCCGTTGTACTTCTGCACGGTCTCGAACACCCACTTGTTGACCGTGGCGCACTTGGCGAAGAACTCGTCCTTGGACAGGTTCTCCGGCTTCAAGATATTCAGGTGCAGGTTGCCGTCGCCGATATGGCCGAACCAGACCACTTCGAAGTCCGGGTAGTTGGCTGCGACGATGGCGTCGATGTCGTGCAGGAACGCCGGCACCTGGGCCACGGTAACCGAGATGTCGTTCTTGTACGGCGTCCAGTGGCTGATGGTCTCGGAGATGTACTCGCGCAGCTTCCACAGGTTCTGCAGCTGCTGCTCGCTCTGGCTCATCACGCCATCGACCACCCAGCCTTGCTCGACGCAATACTCGAACGTCGCCAGGGCTTCGTTGGCCACTTCTTCGGTGCTGGCTTCAAATTCCAGCAGGGCATAGAACGGGCATTCGGACTCGAACGGTGCAGGCACATCGCCACGGGCGAGGATCTTGGCCAGCGCCTTGTCGGAGAAGAACTCAAAGGCGGTCAGGTCGAGCTTGCCCTGGAAGGCATGCAGCACCGGCATGATCGAATCGAAATCGGCAGTGCCGAGCACCATCGCGGTGAGGTTCTTCGGCGTGCGCTCCAGGCGCATGGTGGCTTCCACCACGAAACCCAGGGTGCCTTCGGCGCCGATAAACAGCTGGCGCATGTCGTAGCCGGTGGCGTTCTTGATCAGGTCCTTGTTCAGCTCAAGGATGTCGCCCGCACCGGTGACCACCTTCATGCCGGCCACCCAGTTGCGGGTCATGCCGTAGCGAATCACCTTGATGCCGCCGGCGTTGGTGCCGATATTGCCGCCGATCTGGCTGGAGCCCGAAGAGGCGAAGTCCACCGGGTAGTACAGGCCCTGCTCTTCGGCGAAGTTCTGCAGCTGCTTGGTCACCACCCCGGCCTGGCACACGGCGGTACGGTCGAACTCGTTGAAGGCGAGAATTTGGTTCATGTAGTCGAACGACACCACCACTTCGCCGTTGGCCGCTACAGCACCGGCCGACAGCCCGGTGCGGCCGCCCGACGGCACCAGCGCAACCTTGTGCGCATTGGCCCAACGGACGATGGCCTGCACCTGCTCAATGGTCTTGGGGAAGGCGATGGCCAGCGGCGCCGGGGCGAAATGCTTGGTCCAGTCCTTGCCGTAGGTCGTGAGGGAATCTGCGTCGGTCAATACCTTGCCAGGTTCAAGCAGGGTCTGTAGCTCAACGATCAGGGCAGACTGGGTCATGGCGGCAACTCTCAAACGATTCATGGTCACCCTGAGCACGCTTCATCGGCCAGGGGTGGGTGTTTCGCGGGGCTCGTATGCTAGCATACGCACCCCCGCGAATCGCGCTCTGCGCCGACTTGCGGGGCCGGCCCACCGCGGCCCGGTCAGCATGGGCTGACCACTTCCCAGCCATTATTTACCGGGGCAATAGGTTTACGCAGATGAGTAAGACGACCTCTCTCGACAAGAGCAAGATCAAGTTCCTTCTCCTGGAAGGCGTCCATCAATCCGCCGTCGACACCATCAAGGCCGCCGGTTA
The DNA here is from genome assembly GCA_034519305.1 of Pseudomonas sp. GTDB lineage: Bacteria > Pseudomonadota > Gammaproteobacteria > Pseudomonadales > Pseudomonadaceae > Aquipseudomonas. Next base: position 42,841 of record JAXHOM010000013.1, on the reverse strand, counting down.
CAGCAACATCGAATACCTCACTGGCTCACTGCCGGATGACCAGCTGAAAGAAAAGATCGCCGACGCCCACTTTATCGGCATCCGTTCGCGCACCCAGCTGACCGAAGAAATCTTCGACTGCGCCAAGCGCCTGGTCGCCGTGGGTTGCTTCTGCATCGGCACCAACCAGGTCGACCTGAACGCCGCCCGTGAACGCGGTATCGCCGTGTTCAACGCACCCTACTCGAACACCCGCTCGGTGGCCGAACTGGTGCTGGCCCAGGCCATCCTGCTGCTGCGCGGCATCCCCGAGAAGAACGCCTCCTGCCACCGTGGTGGCTGGATCAAGTCGGCGGCCAACTCCTTCGAGATCCGCGGCAAGAAGCTCGGCATCGTCGGCTACGGCTCGATCGGCACCCAGCTCTCGGTACTCGCCGAAGCCCTGGGCATGCAGGTGTTCTTCTACGACCCGCTGACCAAGCTGCCGCTGGGCAACGCCACCCAGGTCGCGACCCTGACCGAACTGCTGGGCATGGCTGACATCGTCTCCCTGCACGTGCCGGAGCTGGAAAGCACCAAGTGGATGATTGGCGAGAAAGAAATTCGCGCCATGAAGAAGGGCAGCATCCTGATCAACGCCGCCCGCGGCACCGTGGTGGTGATCGAAGCCCTGGCCGCTGCCATCAAGGACGAGCACCTGATCGGCGCCGCCATCGACGTGTTCCCGGTTGAGCCGCGCGCCAACGGCGAAGAGTTCGAAAGCCCGCTGCGTGGCCTGGATCGCGTGATCCTGACCCCGCACATCGGTGGTTCGACTGCCGAAGCCCAGGCCAACATCGGCCTGGAAGTGGCCGAGAAGCTGGTCAAGTACAGCGACAACGGCACCTCGGTGTCCTCGGTCAACTTCCCGGAAGTGGCCCTGCCGGCCCACCCAGGCAAGCACCGTTTGCTGCACATCCACGCCAACATCCCGGGCGTGCTCAGCGAGATCAACAAGGTTCTCGCCGAAAACGGCATCAACATCTCCGGTCAGTACCTGCAGACCAACGAGAAAGTCGGTTACGTGGTCATCGACGTCGATGCCGAGTACTCCGAGCTGGCACTGGAAAAAATGCAACACGTGAACGGCACCATCCGTAGCCGCGTCTTGTTCTAAGCCGCCGCCACAACGAAAAAGGGCAGCCTCAGCTGCCCTTTTTCTTGCCCGCTATTCCAGCAAGCGCAACGCCTGTGCAGCCTCTTCGAGTTCACTCTCGTTGAACACCTGCACCCCCAAGCGCCGTAGCGCGGCGGCAGTGACGCCCTCACCCGCCACAAGGTTGCCGCTGAAACTGCCGTCATAACTGTGCCGATTGCCGCACGAAGGGCTACGCGCCTTGAGCACGGCGATGCGAATACCGTGCTGCTGCACCAGGCGTTCGGCAATCAGCGCGCCAGCAACAAAGGCCGCACTGACATCGGCCCCCTCGATGCTGCGCACCTGCACCAAGCCATCAAGCACCTGAGCACCCTGACCACCGACGATCTCCGCCGCCGGTCGCGGCGTCGGCAAGCCGCCCGCCACTTCCGGGCACAAGGGCAGCACCCGGCCCTGCGCCTGCCAGTGCAGCAGCTCAACGAACGGCCCGTGGGCGCCGCCGTCATAACGCACCGCCTGACCTAGCAGGCAGGCACTGACCAGAATCTTGTCCACTCGCATCCCACTCTCTTCAGTCACGTTCAGTAACGCTGCCGCGAGGCACGTCTCAGCCGATTAGGCCAAAAACACAAGCAAACAGCACGTAACCGCTCTGGCACGCCTGTTCCAAGCCTATCCTTTGGCCAGAAGCGCATCCGCTGCATGGCGCGCAAGGCCCTGGCAGCCCAGACTAGAGCGACTCGTCAGCCACTGCGAAGGATGCGCCATCATGCCACTATCGATTCGCCTACTTACTCTACCTGCCTTGCTTACCGCCCTCGGCTTATTCGGCAATCCAGCCAACGCAGCCTTGCAGGTATTGGACAACCAGGCGCTGAGCCAGGTGACCGGCCAGGATGGCATCACACTCAACCTCGATCTGCAAACCAACATCGGCAAGATCAGTTGGGAAGACGACGGCAACAGCCTGCAAGTGCGCAACCTGAAGATCGACAACGGCTGCGACGCCCCCGGTAACTGCCCGGCGGCGGTGGCCTACGGAGCGGCCAAACTGTACTTCCAGAGCGCCCTGGTGAATGCACCAACCCTGAAGGTTGACGTGGTCAACCAAGGCGGCGCGCAGAAGCTGCAACTCACCCTACCCGACCTGAAAACCACCAGCGACCAACTCATAGCCGACGGCATGATCACCGAACCGCTGAAGATCCGCGTGCGCATCGCCGGCGAACTGGGCCTGGGCAACGCGGGCAGTCCGGGAGCCAGCACCCTGGGTAAGTTTGAAATTCGTGATATCAGCAACATCCAAGGCTCGCTGCGCGTCTGGGGCCATTAGTGGCCCCACGCAAACCCGGCAGAAACACCGAACACTCTTTCTGCCGCGGATAAATGCTCCACAGAACACCCAACGCGCATCCTGTTGAAGCAGATGGTCTTCGCCGATGCTAGGTAAGTAAGTGAGCAAACGCTGCCCCGCAAAGAATTGTCCGGACCAATAAGACAGCTTCTCCGGGGCGCGTCAAAATTAAACATTCATCTTGAATAATTAAGCTGCAGCCCAGTTATCAACTGCGCTGGCCTAGCTGTGCTAGGTCATGCCATAAATTCTGCGCAACGGGTGGCACTGCTCGCCCGGTTAAACCTATGGGTGGCACGTCGACATCCACTGAAGAATACAGAAGACGTACTTCTGCAATACACAATAATAGAAGCCGCTAGGAACTTCCTACGGCTCAAAAAATAGAAATATGCGGTGATTTGATCATCCTGATCGGTTCACCGCTATAGAAATCAACGGCGACTGAAGTCACCCCAAAGCGCATGACCACTGCAAAGTGGCCATTAGGGAGCGTTATTATGTTTTTTAACAGAAAAAAAGATCTGATTGATTGCCAACAACAGCGCGCTGATTTGCAGCGGCGCTTAGACGCCTTCAATCAAAACCTGGCAACGATCCGTTTTAAACCCGACGGTAGCATCATTGAGGCAAACACTTTCTTTGCCGGAGTGCTTGGTTACATTCCTGAGGAGATTATTGACAAACACCACCGCATGTTCTGTGACAAAAATCTCATTAATACCAGTGAATACCATAAATTTTGGCAGGACCTGGCCAATGGTATCGCTCAGCGCGGCACCTTCAAGCGCATCCATAAAAATGGCGGCGTTATGTGGATTGAGGCCACCTACTTTCCATTAAAAGATGAAAACGGAAAAGTAGTTGAGGTTTTAAAAGTCGCGGCTGACGTCACAGAAGATCAAGATAAGCTGATCACCTTAGATGCTGCCTATTCGGCAATATCCCGTTCAATGGCCGTGATTGAATTCAGTCCAGAGGGCGAAATTCTACATGCCAATGACAACTTCCTGAATGCCATGGGGTATCGGCTTAACGATATTAAAAATCGTCACCACCGCATGTTTTGCTTCGACAGTTTTTATCAAGAAAATCCGGGCTTCTGGCAAGCACTGAAAAGTGGGCAATTTTATAGCGGGCAATTCGAACGCAAAACCTCATCGGGCGCTCGCATTTATCTTGAGGCCACCTACAACCCCGTGATTGATGCAGAAGGCCATGTTATCAAGGTGATCAAGTTTGCCACCGATATAACAGCGCAGCGACAGAAGACTGAAGATATTCGTCAAGCCGCTGAACTCTCGTTCACCACAGCCGAAGAAACCTCACAAATTTCCATACGCGGCATGGAGTCTCTTGCCAGCTCCATTGATTTGTCCCAAAGAACACTGAACCTTATTAACACTGCTGTTACCCTAATCACCCAACTCAATACCCAGGCAAAGGATATTGAGAAGATCGTTACCACCATTCAGGGCGTGGCGGAGCAAACCAACTTACTTGCACTGAACGCTGCCATTGAAGCCGCCCGCGCAGGCGAAATGGGCCGAGGCTTCGCCGTGGTGGCCGACGAGGTTCGCCAGTTGGCCGCGCGCACCAGCGGCGCCACCGTCGAAATCCAGAACGTGGTGACCGAAAACGGCAAGCTCACCCAGCAGCTCAACGTCAACATGACCAGCATTGCCAGCAGCGCCGAAGAAAACAATGATCAAATCGCAACAGTAACGACCATCATGCGTGAAATCAGTGATGGCGCTGACCACGTTGCACGCACCGTCTCAACGCTGTTCAAAGACAACAATTAGCATCGATCCAGGCTCTAGGTTGCAACGTACGATAGTCCGCGTAGTGCTGCGGACTATCGTACGTAACCCTGCGGCCACGACTTAACCTGATTGCCTGACGGTGCCAACGCCGAGTACGCGGCAGAGCAGAAGCATCCTCGCAGAGGGCTGCTGGTCATGGTGAAGAAGGGAGCGTGCTGCGCACAGTCAAACGGCTGAGTAACTGCAAGCCGCGCCGAACCAATAGACCAAAGATGCACCGCCGGGCAATACCATCGCTTTCGAAATCAAGAGATGCCAGCGCCCCAAAAACCAACCTCAAAGTAGCGAATTGCCGCGACGCCGCAGCCAGCCGGTCAGCGACAGGCGCTCGCGGGTGGCCGGCAGTACCTCATGGGGCAGGTCGGCGGAGAGAAACACCACCAGGGTGCCCGCCTCGGGCAGCACGTCCAGTTCACGGCCATCGGCCAGGTACAGACGCAAGGCGCCACCCTGCTCGGGCAGCCAGTCGCTATTTAGATAGAACACCGCCGACACCGCACGGCGATCGTCATCGCGAAAGCGGTCCAGGTGTTTCTGGTAGAAGGTGCCCGGCGGATACAGGGCAAAGTGCCCCTCGTAATCCTCCAGGCCCAGATACAGCGCCTGATTGAGCTGGCCACGCAGGTCATCGAGTATGGCCAGATAGCGGTCGCCGGCAGCACACTGGCCAAGTTCAAGCCACTGGATATGGTCACCCCGAACGCCTTCCTGCACCCCATGAGCACTGCCGCGGCCAACGCCGGCCGGCTGCAAGGCCCCCTGATTTGCGCGCGCGCGGCACTCTTGGGCCAATTCGAGGGTCAGATCAGCAGGTAGCGCATTGGCCACGATGGCCCAGCCCTGTTCGGCAAGGTCATCGAGCAATTGGTCGAGGGTGGAGTGGCTGAGGGTGGTCATGGCGGCGAGTCTATCAGCCCGGCCGACACTCCTCGACAAGCCGCCAGCCAGACGCGGAAAATAGCCACACTAACCATGGAGCTTGTATGCGCACCCTTCTTGCCGCTGTTCTGCTGATGTTCACCCTGCCGAGCCTGGCGGATAGCTATATAGACCTCTACCAGGCCGGCGGTTGGCCACAGCAACGGGCACATTTTCGCGACGCCCTCAGCAGCGCCCAGCAGCGCTACCGCAACAGCCTGCCCCCGGCGATCTATCAGGCCCTGGTGGACAACAGCAATCAGCGCTTCACTGCCGCCGGCATGGACCAGCGCGCGCTGGCCGGCCTGCGCCAACTGAGCGACCCGCAGCCTGCCTTGCAGTTTTTTCAGTCGCCCCTGGGCCGCAAGATCATCAACGCCGAAGTCCTCGCCACCCAGCGTGAGCAGCTGGCGCAATACGCCAAAGGCGTGCCGCGCAGCCAGGCCGGGGCGACCCGCCGCGAGCTGATCGGCCAGCTGTCCCAGGCCCTGCCAGCCAAGGAAGCCGGCGCGGAAGTCAGCCTGGCCCTGGCCAGCGTGGCCGCCGACAGCCTCAGCCAGATGATGCCCGGCCTGCTCGGCGGCGGGCAGGCACAAGCCATGCTCGACAACCAGCGCCAGCGCCTGATGGGGCAGATCGGCAGCGACCTGGATAACAGCCTGCTGTTTGTCTACCGCGAGCTGTCGGAGGCAGAGCTGCAAGCCTTCGTCGACTTCGCCCAATCCGCTGACGGCAAGGCCTACTACCAAGCAGCACTGGCCGCCCTGCGCGCCGGCCTGGCGGTGGGCCAGAGCAGCGCCAGCCTGACGCCATAAGCCCCGATAGCGGCATAAGTAGCCCGGATGCAATCCGGGAATAGTAAGTTCGGATGATCGGCGAGTTACGCCAACCGCTCACGCAAAAAGTCGAAATAGCGCGCCCGCAGCTCCGGCGCCTCGTTGACCAGGTGATGCTTGCCGCTGGGCAGCATCAGCACCTGGGGCGCGGCAAACTTGTCCTCCAGCACCGTCAGGTTATGCCGCCAATCGACGGTCATATCCGCATCGCCCTGAACGATCAGCGGGCTGTGACCGCTGCGCGGCGCCGCTTCGATGGCCGGCACCCAGCGCGCCAGGGCACCGACCCAGGCGGTCGGCAGACTCAACGGCTGCAACGGATCGCGCTGCACAAACTGCAAGAACTCGGCATCGTTGGAGTTGGCATTGAAGCGCCGCGGGACCTGCTTAACGAACGGCTTGAGCATGCGGTAGCTGAACTGCGACCAGCCCCAGGCCCGTGGCCGCACCAGCGGCGCCAGGAGGATGGTTTCGCCCAGCTGCGGCGGCGCATCGCCACGCAGGCGATAGTCCAGCAGGATCGCCCCACCGGTGCTCTGCCCACACAGGTGCCAGGGCGCCGGCAGCTGCAACGCCGCGGCCTCGGCTAACAGCGCCTGCAACACCAGCTGATACTCGCCAAACTCGCCAATATCGGCCCGTGCGCCACTGGACAGGCCATGCCCCGGCAAATCGCAGGCGAGCACGGCAAAGCCCATGCCCAAGGCCCATTCGATCAAATGCCGATACAGGCCCATATGGTCGTAGTAACCGTGCTGCACGATCAGCGTGGCGCGCGGCTGCTCGGGCCACCAGGCCTGCACGGCAATCTGGTAACCGGCGGCCTGAAAACAACCCAGGCGCGTCTGCACACCAAGGCGGTTCAACTGATAGAACGCCTGATAGGCCTGCTGTTCGGCAGTCAGCGGCTGCGCTGCGGCCAGGGGTCGCAGGCTGGCACGCAGGGAATCGGGCTGAACAGGCGCAGACATAGGCATTTCCAAACAATGAACCGGACAATCACGGCCGTGGCCGCACGCTTTAACAGTCGGCGATATTCTGCTGTCGCGCGCGCCGTGGCAAGCTACGCACCTCACTCAAGATAGTCCGTTCATGCACCTGCCCTCACGCAAGACCCTGCTCGCCTGCACCATCGCCCTGCTCTGGGCTGCCGCCATGGCCGGCGCCTACTGGTGGTACCAGCTGCGCTATATCCGCGCCTTTAGCGAGCAAACCACCCTGTTTGCCGGCGAGATCCTGCGCCTGCCGGCCGAGCTGGCAGGCCCCGGACCGATTCGCCTGGTGCATTTCTGGGACCCGGCCTGCCCCTGCAACGTCGGCAACCAGCAACACCTGAGCCAGTTGCTGGAGCACTATGGGCCACAGGGCGTGCGCTTCTATGCCGTGCAAAAGCCGGGCAGCAGCGGTCATCTGCCACAACCCCTGGCAGGCCTGCAGACACTCAACGATCTGCCCGGCAGCGAACGCCTGCCGGCCAGTCCGGCGGTGGCCATTTGGGACCAACAAGGCCAACTGGCCTACTTCGGCCCCTACAGCGAAGGCGCCACCTGCACCTCAAACAACAGCTTTATCGAGCCCATCCTCGAAGCCCTCAGCGCCGGCCGCCCGGTCAGCGCCAGTAATACCCTGGCGGTGGGCTGCTTCTGCGACTGGCAACAACCCTGAGACCGCCCCCACCCACCCAACCCCCCCCCCTCTCCCCCTATTCAATTAATTCTCTCACTCCCCTTTGATCGCCTCCCCCCTGATCTTACAACATCCCAATAACACCCTTAACCCCCCCCCCACCCCCCCAACCCCCCTCCCCACCCCCGCACTCCCCCCCACCCCCCCCACCCCCCCCCCTTGACCGTCCCCCGGCCCCTGGCCCCATTCGCCCTTCCCCCCCCCCGGCCCCCTCGCCACGCGCCCCTCCTGACCTCCCCCCCCCCCCCCCCCCCCCCCCCCCCATCTCCCCCCCACCCACTTCCCCCCCCCCGCCCCCTATCTTCACCCCGACGGCGCATGCGATTCCTTCCCCACCCTTTCTTCTGCCCTCCTCCTTCCTAATCCCGCCCACCCCCTCCACGCCGATTCTCCCCCCCGCGCTTCACCACCTCACACACCTTCCGCCCCTTCTACCACCCCCCCCTCCGGTTTCCCCCCCCCCCCGTCCGTTCGCCCTTGTGGTGTCTTCCCCCCCTCTCTATGTTGCTCTAAACGCCCCCCCCTCATATCTCTACCCCCCCAAACCCACTTTGACCCCGTAGAAACCCACCCCTAGACAACCCCAGTTGCCCCAACCCCACCCAACAAACCCCCCAAACCCCCCTACCCCACCCCCCGGGCACGCCAATTGGCCCCCCGCCTTAAATACCTTTCCGCCCCCCCTTATAAGATTGAGACCTCAGTTTGATCCAAACCCCCCGGCCCTTGTGAAACCCGCCACAACCCCCCCCACACCACCCATAAACTCCCCAGCGCCGCCACCCCCCAGCAGGACGAAACCATTTACTGAACACCTACGATGCAGCAGTAGCGCTGGTATCGTAAATGACGCTGGCGATACTGCTCCGGCGTCTGCCCGTACCAGCGGCGAAAGGCCCGGTAGAACGGCGATAACTCGGCAAAGCCGCAGGCCCGCGCCACTTCGCGCAGCGGCTCGCCAGCCAGCAGCAACTCGCGGCTGCGCAGGCGCCGAACCTCTTCGCGCAAACGCCGAAAGCCTTGGCCCTGCTGGGCCAGGGCGCGCTGCAAGGCCGCCGCGGACAAGTCCATGGCCTGCGCACAGCTCGGCAAATCGCAGCCCTGCTGACCCAAGCGCAGGCTGATCTGATAGCGCAAACGGTTGAGCAACTGGTTCTCCTCCAGCCCGGCCAACAGCGCCTCGGCATGCGCGCAAAGCAGCTGCAGCACCTCCTGATTAGCCGTGCGCAGCGGCTGCTCCAGCAAAGCACGCGGGAAGTACAGCGCATCGTGGGGCTGACCGAACTGCGGGGTCAGGCCAAACAGCCGGCGGTGCTCGCCCAGCCGGCGCGGTTGGGCATGGCGAAAGCTCAGGGCACTGAGGCGAAAGCGGCCGTCGGTGAGTGCCGTCAGCTGCTTGCAGAACAGTTGGGCCAGGCACTCCATCTGCTGGCGCAGGGAGCCAAGGCCCTGATAATCGATGTCGATCACCAGGGTCTGTTCCCGTTTCATTCGCGGCCGCGCCGGAGCCTGTTTTTGCGCGAGGCAAGGCGCGAGGAGCATAATTTGGTTGTTCCAAATGAGCGACGAGTAACACCGCCTCGCACAAACCGGCCCGGCCCTTCCGGTTGCGCGAGAAATGGCCCCCGCTGTCGTTGCAGGACTTGGTAAGGGAGTGACCATTACCGGCGTCCTGCGCCTAACCGAGGACCATTTCGCGCGGCACGCGGCTTGCGATGAAACGGAACAGACCTAGGTGTTGGTCCCGAAGAGTAATAGTCTACTATATGAACCTCTCTCGGAGGAAGACCCATGGCTCAAATTCTTCATAAACGCGCCACGACAACGCACGCTGTCCGAGCAGAGATACAGCGATCGCAAGATTCGATCGCGACGCTGAGCAAGCGCTTTAACCTCAACCCCAAAACAGTCTTGAAATGGCGTCACCGTGACACCGTCGAGGACGCTCCCATGGGGCCGAGCAACCCTCGCTCGACCTCCATGACGCCCTTGCAGGAGGCGGTGGCTGTGGCGTTCCGGCAAAAGACACTGCTGCCGCTGGACGACTGCCTGCATGCGTTGCAACGAAGTATTCCGACGTTGACCCGTTCCAGCTTGCACCGCCTTTACCAGCGCCACGGGATAAGTCAGCTACCTCGCGAGCCGGTGCGTGAGAAAAAGCCTTTCAAAGACTATCCGATGGGCTATCTGCACATCGACATCACCGAGACCCGAACGGACGAAGGAAAAGCCTATCTATTCGTCGCCATCGACCGCACAACCAAGTTTGTCTATGCCGAGCTCTTTGAGCAGATGACCCGAAAATCTGCTGTCGACTTCCTGAAGGCGACCCTCAACGCCCTGCCATATCGCATCCATACGATCCTGACCGACAACGGCATCCAGTTCGCCAAAAAAGCCGGCACCGAGGTTGACCGAGTCCACCCCTTCGATGCGCTCTGCGACCTACATGGCATTGAGCATCGCCTGACTAAGCCCTTCCATCCCTGGACCAACGGCCAAGTTGAGCGCATGAACCGAACTATCAAGGACGCCACGACCAAGGCGTTTCACTACACCTCGCTTGAGGAGTTGAGGTCGCACCTGAAGGACTACCTCTGGGCGTACAACAGTGCTCGTCCATTACGCGCACTTAAGGGGCGAACCCCGATTGGTTTTATCCTTGATCAGTGGCATAAAGACCCGGAGTCTTTCACAGACGATCCCAACCACTACTTCGCGGGACCAAACACCTAGGCAGGCGCTGTCGCCCTGCTCTTCCAGGCGCGCGGCAAAACCGCCGGACAGCACATGCTGAAAGCGCACGAACACCTCCAGGGCTTCACGCAACGTAGCGCTGGCCTGCTGGGCGTAGCCGAGCACATCCATCGGCCGCGGCTGCATCACTTCGCCCAGGTGCAAGCCAATATCACCGTCACCCGTCAGGTTCGGCAACGCCTGCCAGAGCACCGGCGCCATCTCGTGCATCAGCCGCGCCTGGGCCGTGCCCGGCTGCAACGGCATGCCCTGATAGGCCTGGCGGTAGACCTGCAGCGGATTCAGACCGAGGGCCTGCAAGCCCTCATACAACAGACGCCGCAGGGTGGCGGAATGAGTCAGAGGGAGGAGATTGGCAACTGGCATGGGCGCCCCGCAAATAAGTGACCGAATAGTTGCCGGCGGCGAACATTCGGTCAATGCTGCAACACGCCCAAGCGGGGCAAAATGCCGCCACTAATAATAAAAGGAACCTCGCGGATGAAACGCAGCCTGAAAGTCCTGGTCGTCGCTATTGCCGCCGTCAGTGCCGGTGCCTGGTGGTACCTCGACAGCAAACAACCGCAGCGCGACGGCGCCGTCGACCTCGACCACCTGCAAGCGCCGGTCAGCGTGCGCTACGACGAGCGCGGCGTGCCGCACATTCAGGCGCAGAACGAGGCCGATATGTACCGCGCCCTCGGCTACGTGCATGCCCAGGACCGCCTGTTCCAGATGGAGATGATGCGCCGCCTGGCCCGTGGCGAACTGGCTGCCGTGCTCGGCCCGAAGCTGGTGGACACCGACCGCTTGTTCCGCACCCTCGGCATCCGCGCCCACGCCGATGCCTACGCGGCAAAGATGGACGCCAACAGCGCGCCGAGCAAAGCCCTGGCGGCCTACCTGGATGGCATCAACCAGTACCAGGCCAGTCATCCGGCACCGCTGGAGTTCGACATCCTCGGCATTCCTAAGCGCCCCTTCACCACCGCAGACACCCTCAGCGTCGCCGGCTATATGGCCTACAGCTTTGCCGCGGCCTTCCGTACCGAACCGGTGCTGACCTATGTCCGTGACGAGCTGGGCGCCGACTACCTGAAGGCCTTCGACCTCGCCTGGCACCCCGAAGGCGTGCTCAAGCCGAGCCTGGCCGCCAACGACTGGAGTGACCTCAACCGCATCGCCCGGCTCAGCCAGCAAGCCTTGGAAGACGCCGGCCTGCCGCAGTTCGAGGGCAGCAATGCCTGGGCGGTGTCCGGCAGTCGCACCCACAGTGGCAAGCCGCTGCTGGCCGGCGACCCGCACATCCGCTTTGCCGCACCGGCGGTGTGGTACGAGGCGCAGCTGTCCTACCCCGGCTTCGAGCTGTATGGCCACCACCAGGCGCTCAACCCCGTCGCCTCGCTGGGCCACAACCGCGACTTCGGCTGGAGCATCACCATGTTCCAGAACGACGACCTCGACCTGATCGCCGAGAAGCTCAACCCGGACAACCCCAATCAGGTCTGGTACCGAGGCCAGTGGGTCGAGCTGCAAAGCCGCGCCGAGCAGATTGAGGTCAAAGGTGGCGAACCGGTCAGCCTGACCCTGCGCCGTTCGCCCCACGGACCGATCATCAATGACGCCCTGGGCACCACGGCCGGCAAGACGCCGATCGCCATGTGGTGGGCCTTTCTGGAGACCGAGAACCCGATTCTCGACGCCTTCTACCAACTCAACCGCGCCGACACCCTGAGCAAAGCCCGCGCGGCCGCCGAGAAGATCCAGGCCCCCGGCCTCAACGTGGTCTGGGCCAATGCCAAGGGCGATATCGGCTGGTGGGCGGCGGCGCAACTGCCGTTGCGTCCGGCCGGGGTCAACCCGAACTTTATTCTCGATGGCAGCAGCAGCGAGGCGGACAAGCCGGGCTTCGTGCCCTTCAGCGCCAACCCCCAGGAAGAGAACCCCAGCCGCGGCTATATCGTCTCGGCCAACCACCAGCCGGTGCCGGCCAGCGGCATCGAAATTCCCGGCTACTACAACCTGCCCGACCGTGCCCAGCGCCTCGACCAACGCCTGGCCGATGACCGCGTGAAGTGGAACCTGAACAACAGCCAGGCGCTGCAACTGGATAACGGCAGTGGCTACGGCCCGCGCCTGCTGAAATCCCTGCTGCCGCTGTTGCAGACCGATACCAGCGCCGAGGAGCAGGTACTGCTCAAGCAACTGGCGAACTGGAATGGCGACCACACCCTGAACGGCGTGGCCCCGACCCTGTTCAATCAACTGGTCTACCAACTGGCCGACGCGGCCATGCGCGATGAACTGGGCGACAGCTTCTTCGACAACCTGCTGGCCACTCGCGTGCTGGATGTGGCCCTGCCGCGCCTGGCCGCCGATGCCGATTCGCCGTGGTGGGACAACCGCAACACGCCGGCCAAGGAAGACCGCGCGAGCATCGTCAAGGCCGCCTGGCAGGCCAGCCTGGCGCACCTGCGCAGCACCGCCGGCAACGACCCGGCCAAGTGGCAATGGAGCACGCTGCACACCCTGACCCACGAACATCCGCTGGGCAAACAGCAGCCGCTGGACAAGCTGTTCAACGTCGGCGCCTTTGCCGCGCCGGGCGGCCATGAAACGCCCAACAACCTGTCGCACCGGGTCGGCCCGGCGCCCTGGTCGGTGGTCTACGGCCCGTCCACTCGCCGCCTGATCGACTTTGCCCAGCCGACCCAGGCGCTGGGCATCAACCCGGTCGGTCAGAGTGGTGTGCTGTTCGATGCCCACTACCGCGACCAGGCCAAGGCCTATATCCGTGGCGAGTATGTGCCGCAGCACTTCAGCGCCGAGGATGTGGCCGCCAATACCCGCCACACCCTGACCCTCAACCCAGGGCCGGCGCACTGACCCGCGCGTAAACGACAGGCAGAAAAAACCCCGCTAATCAGCGGGGTTTTTTATTCACCGGCTAAGACTCAGGCCAGCGACTCCACATCACGGATCAGCACGCAGTGCCGGCCGCTGTCGTCTTCGTGGTAGTCGTGCACATAGAACATCACCACTTCGCCCTTGCCGGGCATGGTGGCCACGTAGTCGCCCACTTCCGGCATGAAGAAGTCGTCCGAGGCCGGCTTGGCTTCGCACTCGATATAGGCCATCTCGAACAGCTCCGGGTCGCTGTCGCAGAAGAACTCGGCACGCTCGGCCTCGCTCCACTCCGCCGGCGCCTGGAACAGGCCGGTGAACAGAATCCGGGCATCGCCCAGGTCGAGTTCCTCGGCATCATCACTCTCGTCCTCGTCGTCAGGGCGATACAGCGTGCAGTCCTGGGCCTCGGCGTGACGCAAGATGGCCAGGCGTGAGGCCATGCGCTTTTGCGGATCGAGGTCATCGGCCAAGCACATCTGCACCCAGACGGCGTCGGTACTGTGTTCCTGATTCTTGTCCTTCACGTGCTTCTCCACTGCTGGGGTTCTGCGAAACGGGATACCAGACAACCCATTGACTGGCACGGGCGTTTCTCACGCCAGCCAGTCCGACACCCAGGTCACCGGCTTCAATGCAGCGCGGATCAACCGCGACCAGGCATGGGCTAACCCTACCACTGGCGCACAAAAAAGGGCCACCGCAGTGACCCTTTTTCGTCAGCCCCGACGCACGTGTGTGCGCCGGTACTTATCAGGCTCAGGCCGAGGCCACCCCGGTGGTTTCATCCATGGCTTGCTGGATCGAACGCTTGCGGCGCTCTTCAGCCTTGGCCGAGAAGTACCAGGCGAAGAAGGTGAACAACGACACCGACAGCAGAATCAAGCTGGCAACGGCGTTGATCTCCGGCTTCACGCCCAGACGCACGGCGGAGAACACTTCCATCGGCAGGGTGGTGGAACCCGGCCCGGAAACGAAGCTGGCCAGTACCAGGTCATCCAGCGACAGGGCAAAGGACATCATGCCGCCGGCCGCCAGTGACGGCGCGATCATCGGGATGGTGATCAGCATGAACACCTTCCACGGCCGTGCACCGAGGTCCATGGCCGCCTCTTCGATCGACAGGTCCAGCTCACGCAGACGCGACGACACCACCACGGCCACATAGGACGCGCAGAAGCTGGTGTGGGCGATCCAGATGGTCAGGATGCCGCGTTCCGCCGGCCAGCCGATCATCTGCGCCATGGCCACAAACAGCAGCAACAGCGACAGACCGGTGATCACCTCGGGCATTACCAACGGTGCGGTGACCATGCCACCGAACAGGGTACGGCCCTTGAAGCGCGGAATGCGGGTCAACACGAAGGCCGCCAGAGTGCCGAGGATCACCGAGGAAATCGCCGTGTACACGGCAATTTCCAGGGAGCGCAGCACCGAGCCGATCAGCTGGGAGTTGTCCAACAGGCCGAAATACCACTTCATCGACCAACCACCCCAGACCGTCACCAGCTTGGAGGCGTTGAACGAATAGATGACCAGAATCACCATCGGCAGGTAGATAAACAGCAGGCCGGCCACCAGCATGAAACTGGAGAACTTGAAACGCTTCATACCTTGCCCTCCAGTTCTTTGGCTTGGTTACGGTTAAACAGAATGATGGGCACGATCAGGATCGCCAGCATCACTACCGCCAGGGCAGAAGCCACCGGCCAGTCGCGGTTGTTGAAGAACTCTTGCCAGAGCACCTTACCGATCATCAGGGTCTCAGGACCGCCGAGCATTTCCGGAATCACGAACTCGCCCACCACCGGGATAAACACCAGCATGCAGCCGGCGATGATGCCGTTCTTGGACAGCGGCACGGTGATTTTCCAGAAGCTGGTAATGCTGCGCGCACCAAGGTCGGCCGCCGCTTCCAGCAGGCTAAGGTCATGCTTGACCAGGTTGGCGTAGAGCGGCAGAACCATAAACGGTAGGTACGAGTAAACGATACCGATATACACCGCCAGGTTGGTGTTGAGGATCACCAGCGGCTCATCGATCAAACCGATGCCCATCAGGGCACTGTTGAGCAGGCCATTGTTGCTGAGGATACCCATCCAGGCGTACACGCGGATCAGGATCGCCGTCCAGGTCGGCATCATGATCAGCAGCACGAACACCGTCTGCATTTCCTTGCTGGCGCGGGCGATGGCATAGGCCATCGGATAGCCGATCAGCAGGCACAGCAGGGTGCTGATGAACGCCATCTTCAGCGAACCGAGGTACGCGGCGACATACAGGTCGTCGCCCACCAGCATCATGTAGTTACCCAGGTTCAGCAGAATTTGCAGCTGCTGGTCCACGTAGCTGTAGATTTCGGTGTACGGCGGAATGGCCACATCGGCTTCGGCGAAGCTGATCTTCAGCACGATGGCAAAAGGCAGCACGAAGAACATGAACAGCCAGAGAAAAGGCACGCCGATCACGACGTGCCGGCCTTTCGGCATGAGGAGTCGCGGCTTCAGTTTCATGAACGCAGTACCACGCCGCTGTCGTCTTCCCAGCAGACGAACACGTTATCGCCCCAAGTCGGACGTGCACCGCGACGTTCTGCGTTGGCTACAAAGGACTGCACCACCATACCGCTCGGCAACTCAACGTAGAACACCGAGTGACCACCCAGATAAGCGATGTCATGCACTTTGCCCACTGACCAGTTGTGATCTGTGGTTGGCTGTTCAGTGGTGACAATGAGTTTTTCAGGACGCAGGGCATAGGTGATGCGCTTGTCCTGTGCCGAGGTCGTTACACCGTGGCCGACATAGATATTGCGCTCCAGTTGCGGGCAGGAAATCACGGCGTGATCTTCCTCGTCCTCAACCACTTCACCGTCGAACAGGTTGACGCTGCCGATGAACTCGCAGACCTGGCGGCTGATCGGCGTCTCGTAGATGTCCACCGGACTGCCGATCTGCTCGATGCAGCCCAAGTGCATGATGGCGATGCGCTCGGCCATGGTCATGGCCTCTTCCTGGTCGTGGGTCACCATCACGCAGGTCACGCCAACGCGCTCGATGATTTCCACCAGTTCCAGCTGCATCTGCGAACGCAGCTTTTTGTCCAACGCGCCCATGGGCTCGTCGAGCAGCAGCAGTTTCGGGCTCTTGGCCAGGGAGCGAGCCAGGGCCACACGCTGACGCTGGCCACCAGAAAGCTGGTGCGGCTTGCGCTTGGCGTACTGAGTCATGTGCACCAGCTTGAGCATCTCAGCCACGCGGGCCTCGATCTGCTCTTTGGGCATGCTGTCCTGCTTGAGGCCGAAGGCGATGTTGTCCGCCACGCTCATGTGCGGGAACAGCGCATAGGACTGGAACATCATGTTGATCGGCCGCTCGTAGGGCGGCATATCGGTGATGTCGACGCCGTCGAGCAGAATCCGTCCTTCGGTCGGACGCTCAAAGCCAGCCAGCATGCGCAGCAAGGTGGATTTGCCAGAGCCAGAACCGCCGAGCAGGGCGAAAATTTCGCCCTTGTTAATGGTCAGGGACACATCGTCCACGGCCAGGGTCTCGTCGAACTTCTTGCTGACCCGGTCAATTTTTACCAGTACCTGCTTCTGCGGTTTCTGGTCGCCGGTAAGGGCTTTTTTATGAGCACCGGAGGTTATTGCCATTTACCACAACTCCCAACACATTGAGGCCCGACCCGTTTGGTCGGGCTTTTGAAAATCATTTGCCCGTCTTGATCTTGGTCCAGCTACGGGTCATCGCCCGCTGGATTTTGACCGGCAGCTCGGTGGACACGTAGAGGTTGTCCATCACCGCTTTCGGTGGGTAGATCGACGGATTGTTCAGTACTTCAGGGTCCATCTCGCTGGCGGCCGCCAGGTTCGGGTTGGCGTAGCCGACATACTCGCTGACCTTGGCGATCACCGCCGGCTCCAGCAGGTAGTTGATAAAGGCGTGGGCTTCCTTGACGTTGCTGGCATCGGCCGGGATGGCGAGCATGTCAAACCACAGGTTGGCGCCTTCCTTGGGGATCGAGTAGTTGATGTTGATGCCCTTGCCGGCTTCCTCGGCACGGTCCGCCGCCTGGAAGGCGTCGCCGGAATAGGCGAAGGCCACGCAGATATCGCCATTGGCCAGGTCCGAGATGTACTTGGACGAGTGGAAATAGGTCACGTAGGGACGCACAGCCATCAGCTTGGCGGTGGCTTTCTCGTAGTCGTCCGGGTTGATGCTGCGCGGGTCGAGGCCCATGTACTTGAGCATGGCCGGGTACATTTCATCCGGCGAGTCCATAAAGGCTACGCCGCAGCTGTGCAGCTTCTTGAGGTTTTCCGGCTCGAACATCATCGCCCAGGAGTCGATATGGTCGACGCCGAGTACCGCCTTGACCTTGTCGACGTTGTAGGCGATGCCGTTGGTGCCCCACAGGTAAGGCACGGAATACTGGTTGCCCGGATCGTTGACGTCCAGTTGCTTGAGCAACTCGGGATCGACGTTCTTCAGGTTCGGCAGCAGGCTCTTGTCGAGCTTCTGGAACGCGCCCGCGCGGATCTGCTTGCCGAGGAAATGGTTGGTCGGCACGACAATGTCGTAACCCGAGCGGCCCGCCAGCAGCTTGCCTTCCAGGGTCTCGTTGGAGTCGAACACGTCGTAGCCCGGCTTGATCCCGGTGGCCTTCTGGAAGTCCGCCAGGGTGGTCTCGCCGATATAGTCGGACCAGTTGTACACATGCACCACGGGCTCCGCCTGGGCAACGCCAATCAGGCCAAGGGTCGCAACGGCGCCCGCCAGGGTCTTACGCAAAAAAGTATTCATAGGTAGTCCTCTTGTTATTGAGTTGAGCTGTGCTGGACAGCGTCAGGACTAAGCCTTTGTTGAATGGGTTAGCGTGTCGCAACCTAAGCCATTCGACAACTGCTCGTTCCCGCACGGACGACGACGTGAGTCGCCGCCCGTGATGGGTGTTACTTACCGGATTTGATCTTGGTCCAGCTGCGGGTCATGGTGCGCTGCACCTTGGCCGGCAGGTCGGAGAACGCATAGAGCTTGCTCATGGTTTCGCCGGTTGGGTAGATGCCTGGGTCGTTACGGATGGCTTCATCCACCAGCGGAGTGGCCGCAGCGTTGCCGTTGGGGAACTGCACTTCGTTGGTGATCTCGGCCATCACTTCCGGCTTGAGCAGGAAGTTCATGAAGGCGTAGGCGGCGTCGACGTTTTCCGCGTCAGCGGGCATGGCGACCATGTCGAAGAAGGTGCCGGCACCCTCTTTCGGAATGTTGTAGCCAACATTCACGCCGCTCTTGGCTTCTTCAGCACGGGACTTGGACTGCTGGATGTCACCCGAGTAACCGACCGCTACGCACAGGTTGCCGTTGGCCAGGTCGGAGATGTACTTGGAGGAGTGGAAGTAGGCCACGTTCGGACGAATCTTGAGGAACAGCTCTTCCGCTTCTTTCAGTTCTTTCGGGTTCTGGCTGTCGGTTTTGTAGCCCAGGTAATGCAGGGCAATCGGCAGGATTTCGGTTGGCGAATCGAGGAAGGCTACGCCGCACGATTTCAGCTTCTCGATGTTTTCCGGCTTGAACAGCAGGTCCCAGGAGTTGACCGGAGCGTTGTCGCCGAGCACGGCCTTGACCTTGTCGACGTTGTAGCCGATGCCGATCGAGCCCCACATGTAGGGGAAGGCGTACTGGTTGCCCGGGTCGCTGACTTCCAGGGTCTTCAGCAGGTTGCTGTCGAGGTTCTTCCAGTTCGGCAGTTTGGCGCGGTCCAGGGGCTGGTAGACCTTGGCCTTGATCTGCTTGGCGAGGAAGTTGTTCGACGGCACAACGATGTCATAACCGGATTTGCCGGCCAGCAGCTTGGCTTCCAGGGTCTCGTTGCTGTCGAAAACGTCGTACACCACCTTGATGCCCGACTCTTTCTCGAACTGGGCCACGGTGCCTGGCGCGATGTAGTCGGACCAGTTGTACACGTGCAGGACTTTTTCTTCCGCCTGAGCGGTACCGGTGATGACCCCGAACAGGGACAACGCGAGAAGGGACTTGCCGAATTTATTCATGCATACAGCTCCTGTTGTTGAAATATGCGCCAGGCCCCAGCGGCCTGTTGCGTTCCAGTCTAGTCAACCTGCCAAAGCAACGCTGCCGCTCTGGCCCAGGTGTTCCACACGCAATCATCCCCGATCGCGAGGTGCCCGTGCACCCTTGTCAGTGACCCAGAACCGCCTCGGCGGTGAGGTCCAGGCACAGCCGCGCCTTGCTCACCAGCTCGTCGATCTCGGCCTTGCTGATCACCAGCGGCGGCGCAATGATCATGGTGTCGCCCACGGCGCGCATGATTAGACCGTTATTGAAGCAGTGGCCGCGGCAGATCATGCCCACCCCTTTATCAACGAAGCGCTCACGGGTCTGTTTGTTCTTCACCAGTTCGATGGCGCCGAGCATGCCAACACCGCGCACTTCACCCACCAGGGGGTGATCTGCCAGCTCACGCAAACGCTTTTGCAAATACGGTGCCGTTTCTGCACGAACCTGCTCAAGAATTTTTTCCTCGCGCAGGATGCGGATGTTTTCCAGGGCCACGGCAGCGGCCACCGGGTGCCCGGAGTAGGTGAAACCGTGGTTGAAGTCGCCACCGCGGTTGATCACCTCAAACACCTTGTCGCTGACGATCAGGCCACCCATGGGGATATAACCGGAGGTCAGGCCCTTGGCGATGGTCATCAGGTCCGGCTTGTTACCGTAGAAGTCGCTACCGAACCACTCGCCGGTGCGGCCGAAGCCACAAATCACTTCGTCGGCAACAAACAAAATGTCGTACTTGGCGAGGATCTCGCGGATCTTCGGCCAGTAGGTTTCCGGCGGCACGATCACGCCGCCCGCGCCTTGAATCGGCTCGGCGATAAAGGCCGCGACCTTGTCCACGCCAACTTCAAGAATCTTCGCTTCCAGTTGCTCGGCGGCCCAGATGCCGAACTCGTCCGGGGTCATGTCGCCACCCTCGCCGAACCAGTACGGCTGCGGGATGTGCACGATGCCTGGCAGCGTACCGCTCTGTTCGTGCATGCCGGCCATACCACCCAGCGCGGCGCCGGCCACGGTGGAGCCGTGGTAGCCGTTGATGCGGCTGATGATGACCTGCTTATCAGGCTGGCCCTTGGTCGCCCAATAGTGGCGAACCATACGCAGCATGGTGTCGTTGCCTTCCGAGCCGGAGCCGGTGAAGAACACGTGGTTCATGCCTTCCGGGGCGAGCTCGGAAATAGTCTTGGCCAACTCCAATACCGGCGGATGCGCGGTCATGAAGAAGGTGTTGTAGAAGGGCAGCTCTTTCATCTGCTTACTGGCGGCATCGGCCAGTTCATCACGACCGTAACCGATGGCAGCGCACCAGAGGCCCGCCATACCATCGAGAATCTTGTTGCCCTCACTGTCCCATACATACACGCCGTCACCTTTGACGATGATGCGTGGCCCGGTGTCGCTCAGTTGCTGGTAGTCGCTGAACGGTGCCAGGTGATGGTCGCGGCTCATGGCCTGCCAGACGAGGGTTTGCGGATTAGTCGCTTGCTTTGTCATATCTCAACCTATTGCTTTGAACAGGTGCCGCGCATGGGGCGCGGCACCTTTGATCATCAGACCGCGTAGAGCAGGAACTCGCGTTCCCAGGAGCTGATTACTCGTTTGAAGTTCTCATGCTCGGCACGCTTCACCGCTACATAGCCGGTGATGAAGTTGGCGCCGAGGTAGTTCTCCAGGTTTTTGCAGTTTTCCATACGCTCCAGGGCATCCTCGATGGTCAGCGGCAGACGCAGGTTGCGGCGCTCGTAACCACGGCCTTTCACCGGCGCGCTTGGGGAGATCTTTTCCACCATGCCGATATAGCCGCACAGCAGGCTGGCGGCGATGGCCAGATACGGGTTGGCATCGGCGCCCGGCAGGCGGTTTTCCACCCGACGGCTTTGCGGGCCGGCATCCGGTACACGCAGGCCGACGGTGCGGTTTTCTTCGCCCCACTCGACGTTCACAGGTGCCGAGGTGTCGGGCAGGAAGCGGCGGAACGAATTGACGTTCGGCGCGAACAGCGGCAACAGCTCAGGGATGTACTTCTGCAGGCCACCGATGTGGTGCAGGAACAGATCGTTCATGCTGCCATCGGCATTGGAGAAGATGTTCTTGCCGGTCTTGATGTCGATGATGCTCTGGTGCAAGTGCATGGCACTGCCCGGCTGACCGGTCATCGGCTTGGCCATAAAGGTTGCGCCGACGTTATGTTTCAGCGCTGCTTCACGCATGGTGCGCTTGAAGATCAGCACCTGGTCGGCCAGCGACAGGGCATCACCGTGACGGAAGTTGATTTCCATCTGCGCGGTGCCGTCTTCGTGGATCAGGGTGTCGAGATCCAGGTCCTGCAGTTCGCACCAGTCGTAGACGTCTTCGAACAACGGATCGAATTCGTTGGCGGCTTCGATGGAGAACGACTGCTTGCCGGTTTCCGCCCGGCCGGAGCGACCAATCGGCGCCTCCAGCGGGAAGTCCGGGTCTTCGCAGCGCTTGGTCAGGTAGAACTCCATTTCTGGAGCGACAATCGGCTGCCAGCCCTTGTCGGAATACAGCTTCAACACCTTCTTAAGGATGTTGCGCGGCGACAGTTCGATCGGGTTGCCTTGCTTGTCGTAGGTGTCGTGGATCACCTGGGCAGTGGGCTCGATGGCCCACGGTACGAGGAACACGGCATTTTCGTCCGGGCGGCAGACCATGTCGATGTCGGCAGGGTCCAGCAGGTCGTAATAAATGTCGTCTTCCACGTAATCGCCGGTGACGGTTTGCAGCAGCACACTCTCGGGAAGGCGCATACCCTTCTCGGCAATGAACTTGTTGGTCGGCGAAATCTTGCCGCGGGCAATGCCGGTCAAGTCGCTGATCATGCATTCCACTTCGGTAATTTTGTGTTCTTTGAGCCAGCTCGTAAGCTGGTCGATCTTGGTAGTCATACAGACCTCAGGGGTGGGGTTAAGAACTTAGCCTTGATAGCTAAGCTCAACGTTAACTCGCCTGCTTGCGCCAGATTCCAGTGCAGGGCCAAAAGCAGACGAGGTGTAGCAAAGCAGTTTTTCTGTCGACAGAAAACCACGGCAAACGGCCATTAAGGCTACGCCAGTGGTAATTGCATCTTTAATAAAGGGTAAGGTAGTAAGCAGGTGGCGATGCCGGCGAACGTGCGGCAATGCGCGCGTCATGGTCGCCAGGCCAACGGCCAGAGACTCGGTACGCAGACGCTCAAGGGCGGCAGCGCACGATGTGTTAAGACCACTGCGCGTGTTGCAGACGGTCACGCCAATCAACGGCAGGCGAGGCATGGGGCACCCGATTTATTGGTGTTATGGGTTGCAACCGAGATTAGCCTTGTTCGATTTTTTACACAATAGCCCTGTAAAAAATCGAACACACCCGCGAGAACGGCAACCTGCAGAACCCCAGCAACAGGGCAAGAATGCCCTGAAAAGCCCCAAAATTGGCCATCGAGCCCCTTTTTAGGGCACAATAGGACCGCGCTTGACAGAGGTAGGGGTTTAAGATTGACTCGACCTGTGCCATTTGCATGATTGATATTTTTAACAAGAAAGGTGTTGCATCATGTCGGTTCCCCCGCATGCCGTTCAGCTCAACGAAGCGAACGATTTTTTAAAGAAACATCCCGAGGTTCAGTTCGTCGACCTCCTGATTGCCGATATGAACGGTGTAGTCCGTGGCAAGCGCATCGAGCGCGCCAGCCTGCACAAGGTTTATCAGCGTGGCATCAACTTGCCCGCCTCTCTATTTGCTCTCGACATTAATGGCTCCACCGTAGAAAGCACCGGCCTGGGCCTGGACATCGGCGACTCCGACCGTGTTTGCTACCCGATCCCCAACACCCTGTGCAACGAACCTTGGCAGAAGCGTCCTACCGCTCAGCTGCTGATGACCATGCACGAAATGGAAGGCGAAGCCTTCTTTGCCGATCCACGCGCTGTATTGCAGCAGGTGGTAAAGAAGTTCGATGCGATGGGCCTGACCATCTGCGCCGCATTCGAGCTGGAGTTCTACCTGATCGACCAGGCCAACGTGAACGGCCGCCCGCAGCCGCCACTGTCGCCACTGTCTGGCAAGCGCCCGCAATCCACCCAGGTCTACATGATCGACGACCTGGATGAATACGCGGAATGCCTGCAAGACATTCTCGAAGGTGCCAAAGAGCAAGGCATCCCGGCCGATGCCGTGGTCAAGGAAAGCGCCCCGGCGCAGTTCGAGATCAACCTGCACCACGTTGCCGACCCGATGAAGGCCTGTGACTACGCGCTGCTGCTCAAGCGCCTGGTGAAGAACATCGCCTACGACCATGAAATGGACACCACCTTCATGGCCAAGCCGTACCCCAACCAAGCGGGTAACGGGCTGCACGTACACATCTCGATCCTCGATAAAGAGGGCCGCAACATCTTCACCAGTGAAGACCCGGCGACGAACGACGCGTTGCGTCACGCCATCGGCGGCATCATCGAAACCATGCCGGCCTCGATGGCTTTCCTCTGCCCGAACGTCAACTCGTACCGCCGCTTCGGCGAGAAGTTCTTCGTGCCGACCTCGCCAACCTGGGGCATCGACAACCGCACCGTCGCCCTGCGCGTGCCGAATGACTCCGCCGACGCCGTGCGCATCGAACACCGTGTTGCCGGTGCCGATGCCAACCCGTACCTGGTCATGGCCTCGGTACTGGCCGGCATTCACCACGGCCTGAGCAATCAGATCGAGCCTGGCGAACCGGTGGAAGGCAACGCCTACGAGCAAACCGAAGCCAGCCTGCCGAACAACCTGCGCGATGCACTGCGCGAGCTGGACGACAACGAAGTGATGGGCCGCTACATCGATCCGAAGTACATCGATGTGTTCGTCGCCTGCAAGGAAAGCGAGCTGGCGGAGTTCGAATATTCGATCTCCGACCTCGAGTACAACTGGTACCTGCACACCGTTTAAGCGCAACACCCCACGCCGGCCTTAGTGCCGGCGTTGTTTTATCCGGCTTCACACCCAGCTGTTTTGCACTGCGCCGTAGCCGACATTTTCGGTCGCTACGCCGCAGTACTCATGGGTAGCACCTGGCGTTTAGCCAGGGGCATGCCCTGAACATTGCCGCGTTGCGCCCTGGCGCTCGCACCCTGTTGTGCATTGCCACTTCCCGGAGATCGTCATGTCGCGTTTTCTTGCTGTGCTTTCCCTGACCCTGGTGCCATTAGTGGCCAGCGCCGAAGACGTCATCAGCGTCTACAACTGGAACGATTACATCGCCCCGGAGGTGCTGCAGAGTTTCGAGAAGGAAAGCGGCATCCGCGTCGACTATCACACCTACAGCACCGCCGAGGAGCTGGAGAAGCTGATGGCCAGCGGCGTCGCCATGGACGTGGCCGTACCCTCCCATGACGCGTTGCCGGGGCTGATCAAAACAGCGGCGATTCAACCGCTGGACCTCACCCGCCTGCCCAATCGCCAGCACCTGGATAAACAGCTGCTGAGCAAACTGGCCGCCTTCGATACGAAAAACCTGCACGCCATTCCCTACCTCTGGGGCTCGGTGGGCCTGGCGATCAATACCGTGGAGGCCGAAAAAGCCTATGGCGGCCCGCTGCCCCATAGCTGGAGCCTGCTGTTCGACCCCGAGCAAAGCAAACGCCTGGCCAGTTGCGGCATCGCCGTGATCGATGCCCGCGACGAAGTGCTCTCGGCGCTGATGATGTACCAGGGCCGCAGCCTGGCCCACAGCCCGCCCAGCCAGATCAAACGTGCCGGCACGCTGCTGGAGCAACTGCGCCCCAACCTGCAGTACGTCGACAGCAGCCGCTATATCGACGACCTGGCCAAGGGCAAACTCTGCGTAGCCCTGGCCTGGGTGGGTGATGCCCTGGCCGCCCACGATTCTGGCCAGCCCATCGAGTTCATCATTCCCGAGGAAGGCTCGGTGGCCTTCGTCGACAGCCTGGTGATCCCCAAGAAGCGCCAAGCGCGTCGACCTCGCCCACCGTTTTATCGACTACCTGATGCAGCCCAAGATCGCCGCGCAAATCACCGAAGACACCCTATTCCCCAGCGCCAACGCCGACGCCAAAGCCTTTCTCGACCCCGCCATCAGCGCCCTGCCCGGCCTCTATCCGGACCGCGACACCAAGCGCCGACTGGCCGCCCTGGAAGTGCTGCCCGAGAAAAACATTCCGAGCCTGGAACAGGTGTGGGGCAACTTTACCGCGCCCCTGTGACTTGCCGCGGCGCGCCGAGTGACGTCCAATAGCGACTCAACAGCCCCCAAGGAAAGCCCCATGTCGCGCCCCGTCAGCAGCCGTAAACCGCGCGCCAGCAGCCAGCTGCGCATCGCCGCCATCCTCGACGCCGCCCGCAGCCTGCTGGCTGAGCAGGGTGTCGGCGGCCTGTCGGTGTATTCGGTGGCGGAGCGGGCGCAGATGCCGCCGTCCTCGGTGTATCACTTCTTCGCCAGCGTGCCGGCCATTCTCGAAGCCCTCACTGGCGAAGTGCATGCCGCCTTTCGCGCCTGCCTGCAGGAGCCCATCGACCCCGCCAGCCTGCGCGACTGGCGTGATCTGGCACGCGTGGTGGAGCAGCGCATGCTGGCGATCTATGCCGCCGACCCCGCCGCCTGCCAGCTGATTCTGGCCCAGCACGGCCTCACCGAAGTGACCCAGGCCGACCGCCTGCACGACATCGAACTCGGCGAATTGATGCAAGCCCTGTTCAACCAGCACTTCCAGCTCCCCACCCTGCCGGATGATGTCGACGTGTTCGCCCTGGCCATGGAGCTGGGTGATCGGGTGTATGCGCGCTCGGTGCAGCAGCACGGCCTGATCACCCCACGCATGGCCGAGGAAGGCATGCGCGTGTTCGACGCCTACCTGGGCCTGTACCTGCCCCCGTTGATGGCCAAACGCAGCGCATAAAGCCGATATTTATCTGCATTTAAATCAGATATTGATTCCTGATAGAAAAATACCGCTTCTAATGCGGATTTTTATCGACTATAAAGTCAGCAAGTGCCGCGCACGCTGCTGCGCCACGCCCTGCTCAATCATCATCTGCGAGCGTCAGATGACACTCTTCACTCACCCCTGCGAGGTGTTGCATGTCCCGTATCGTTTCTGTCGCCGCGACCCAAATGGCCTGCTCCTGGGATCGCGCCGCGAATATCGCCAACGCCGAGAAGCTGGTGCGCCAAGCCGCCGCCAAAGGCGCACAGATCATCCTGATTCAGGAACTGTTCGAGACTCCGTACTTCTGCCAGAAGCCCAACGCCGACTACACCCAGCTGGCCACTACGGTCGAAACTAACGCCGCTATCGCGCACTTCCAGCAGGTCGCCAAGGAACTGCAAGTGGTGTTGCCGATCAGCTTCTTCGAGCTGGCCGGGCGGGCGCGCTTCAACAGCATCGCCATCATCGATGCCGACGGCAGCAACCTTGGCACCTACCGCAAGAGCCACATCCCGGACGGCCCCGGCTACCACGAGAAGTACTACTTCAACCCGGGCGACACCGGCTTCAAGGTGTGGAACACCCGCTACGCCAAGATCGGCGTGGGCATCTGCTGGGACCAGTGGTTCCCCGAGTGCGCGCGCAGCATGGCGCTGCTCGGCGCGGAAATCCTCTTCTACCCGACCGCTATCGGCAGCGAACCCCATGATCCGGGCATCACCTCCCGCGATCACTGGCAGCGCGTGCAGCAAGGCCATGCCGGCGCCAACCTGATGCCGCTGGTCGCCGCCAACCGCATCGGCAAGGAAGAGCAGGACGACTTCGACATCACCTTCTACGGCTCATCGTTTATCGCCGACCAGTTCGGCAAAAAGGTTGAAGAACTCAACGAGACCGAAGAAGGCATCCTGGTGCACAGCTTCGACCTCACCGAGCTGGAAAAAGTACGCACCGCCTGGGGCACCTTCCGTGATCGCCGGCCGAACCTGTACGGCGCCATCGCCACCCTCGATGGCGTGCTCAAATCCGAGTAAGCGCGTAATTTGTAGGATGGCTTGAGCGCAGCGATCCCCATCAGCGCGACGATGGGGATCGAAACAACGCGTCTCGCCCCATCCGCCCCAGCTCCCTGTTTTGGTGACCCTATGACCACTCTGACCAGCACCCCTAGCGCCGATGGCTTTCATATGCCGGCGGAATGGGCTCCCCACAGCCAGACCTGGATGGTCTGGCCGCAGCGCCCGGACAACTGGCGCCTCGGCGGCAAGCCGGCGCAGGCCGCCTTCACCGCCGTGGCCAAGGCCATTGCCGAGTTCGAACCGGTAACCATCGGCGTGTCCGCCGAGCAATATGAGAACGCCTGCGCGCGCCTCGACCAGGCCAATATCCGCGTGGTGGAAATCACCAGCGATGACGCCTGGGTACGCGACACCGGGCCGACCTTCGTCATCAACGACCAGGGCGACGTGCGCGGCGTCGACTGGACCTTCAACGCCTGGGGCGGCTTCGACGGCGGCCTGTACTGGCCGTGGCTGCGCGACGACCAGGTGGCCCGCAAGATCCTCGAAATCGAGCGTTGCCCGCGCTACCGCACCGAGGGCTTCGTGCTCGAAGGCGGCGCCATCCACGTCGATGGCGAAGGCACCCTGCTGACCACCGAAGAATGCCTGCTCAACCAGAACCGCAACCCGCAGCTGTCGCGCGCCGACATCGAAACCCAGCTGCGCAGCCACTTGGGCATCGACCGGGTGATCTGGCTGCCCAACGGCCTGTTCAACGACGAGACCGACGGCCACGTCGACAACTTCTGCTGCTTCGTGCGCCCCGGTGAAGTGCTGCTGGCCTGGACCGACGATCCGCACAACCCCAACTACGAGCGCTGCCAGGCCGCCATGCGGGTACTGGAAAGCGTGCGCGACGCCCAGGAGCGCCAGCTGATCGTGCACAAGATGCCGATCCCCGGCCCGCTGTATGCGACCGAGGAAGAATGCGCCGGCGTCGACCCGGTAGACGGCAGCCAGGAACGCAGCCCCCATGTGCGCCTGGCCGGCTCCTACATCAACTTCCTGATCGTCAACGGCGGCATCATTGCGCCCAAGTTCGACGACCCCATGGACGCCGAAGCCGAAACCATCCTCCAGCGCCTGTTCCCCGCTCACCGCGTGGTGATGGTGCCCAGGCCGCGAGATCCTCCTCGGCGGCGGCAATATCCACTGCATCACCCAGCAACAACCGGCGCCGCAACAGCGCTAAAAAGCCGACGGTCGGGAGCCTCCCGACCGTCGCTCAAGTTTGTCGACCACTCGGCGATAACAGTTGGAATAGGCTATCCTGCACAAGCCTTGTACAACTTTAACTGCCGAGACTGCCATGTTCAATTCCCGCCTCAAGCAAGAACTTGCGCACTGCCAACAGCAATTGAGTGACGCGTCCGCCACCCTGGCGGCGCTCGGCCGTTCAATGGCGCTTATCGAGTTCAAACCCGACGGCACCATCCTCGACGCCAACAACAATTTCCTGAGCTTGATGGGCTATACCCTGGAAGAAGTGCGCGGCCAGCATCACCGCCTATTTTGCGAACAGGGGCACAGCAACAGCCGTGAATACACGGAGTTCTGGCGCCGCTTAGCAGCCGGTGAGTTTGTCAGTGAGCGCTTTCTGCGCCGCGACAAACAAGGCCGGGAAATCTGGCTCAAGGCAAGCTACAACCCGGTTCTCAGCGCCAGTGGCCGGGTCGATAAAGTGGTCAAAATCGCCTCCGATATCAGTGCCGAGGTGCGCAAGGAGCAGGAACAAAATAGCCTGATCAATGCCATCAACCGCTCCATGGCCGTGATCGAATTCAACCTGCAGGGCGAGGTACTGACCGCCAACGACAACTTCCTCAGCACCATGGGCTATCGCCTGGAGGATATCCGCGGCAAGCACCACAGGCTGTTCTGCAACCGCGAAGACGCCGACTCGGCAGGCTACAAAAGCTTCTGGGCACAATTGAATCGTGGCGAGTTCGTTTCCGGGCGCTTCCAGCGCGTTGGCCGCAACGGCCAGCCCATCTGGCTACGCGCCACCTACAACCCGGTTTTCGATGCCCACGGAAAGCTATACAAAGTGGTCAAATTTGCCAGTGACGTCACCGAGCAGGTGCAGCATCAGGAAGCCGAAAGCCGCGCCGCCCGCATTGCCTACGACACCGCCCTGCAAACCGATGCAACCGCCCAGCAGGGTGCCCAGGTGGTGCAACAAACCGTCGAGGTCATGCAAGGCATCGCTGGCGAGCTGAACCGCGCCGCCGAAGGCATCAGCGCCGTCAGCGAGCAGTCGGAAATGATCAGCAGCATCGTGCAAACCATCCGCGGCATCGCCGAGCAAACCAACCTGCTGGCGCTCAACGCCGCCATTGAAGCTGCACGTGCCGGTGAGCAGGGCCGCGGCTTTGCCGTGGTCGCCGACGAGGTGCGCAGCCTGGCCGGACGCACCAGTCAGGCCACGGTGGAAATTGTCGAGGTGGTACGTCGCAACCACGAACTGGCCCAAGGCGCCGTCAGCAGCATGGACGCCAGCAAGGACAAAGCCGAACAAGGCGTAAGCCTGGCCAACGAGGCCGGCGCCGTCATTCTGGAAATCCAGGAAGGTGCACGCCGCGTGGTTGAGGCCATCAGTCAGTTCACCGCGACCCTCGAACAATAGCGCCCGACAACCCACTTAACCTGCGGCGTTTGCTGCCCCAAACCCCGTTGCGCCTGCAAGGTGAAACTCACCTTGCATCGCTCAAGCCTCAGCGGCGCCGCGTTAGCCCCGCCCGCGCCGCTCCAGCACCTCGAACAACGCCATGCCAGCCAGCATGGCGGCGACAAACAGCAACACCTGCCAATGACCGGTAAGCAGTATCGCGACTGCCGGTCCCGGACAGATGCCGGCAATGCCCCAACCGATACCAAACAGCAGGCTGCCGCCGATCAGGCGACGATCCAGCTCGCGCTTAACCGGCAACTGCATCGGCATGCCCAGCAAGGAGTGCGAACGGCGCTTGGCCCATGTCAGGGGCAACAGAGCCACCGCAATCGCGGCGGCCATCACCAGCGCCAGCGACGGATCCCAGGCACCGCCGAGATCGAGAAAACTCAGCACCTTGGCCGGATTGGCCATGCCCGCCAGCAACAGACCAAGACCGAAGATCAGCCCGGCGAAAAACGCAGTCAGCTTGCCCATGGTCACACCCCCAGGCCGTGACGAAGGACATACACCGTGGCAAAGCCACTGGCCATAAATGCCAGGGTCGCCACCAGCGAACGCGGTGACAGGCGCGAGATGCCACACACGCCATGCCCACTGGTGCAACCGGCGCCATAGCGAGTGCCCACACCCACCAGCAGGCCTGCCAGCAGCAAACTCAGCCAGCCGCCCTGGAACTCGATGGCCGGCAAGGCCGCGAACACTTGCCAGAACAGCGGTGCCAGCAACAGGCCAAGCAGGAACAACGCTTTCTCCCCCCGCCCCTCACCACCACGCGCGAGCAAGCTACCGAGCAAGCCGCTGATGCCGGCGATGCGGCCGTTAAACAGCACGAACAGCGCCGCCGCCAAGCCAATCAGCGCACCACCCGCCAGTGCTGACCAGGGCGTGAAGTGCAGCCAGTCGATGGTCATTGCGCACCTCCACAAAATTGCTCATACAAGGTACTGATCACCGCCAGCGCCGCCGGGCTGCTGATCCGGTAATAGATCTGCTTACCGTCGCGGCGCGTTTCCACCAGGCCTTCACGGCGCAGCACGGCGAGCTGTTGCGACAGAGTCGGCTGGACGATACCGAGCAAGGCTTCCAGCTCGCTGACGTGGCGCTCGCCTTGAGACAGCTGGCACAGCAGCAACAGCCGATCGGGATTGGCCAGCGCCTTGAGCAACTGGCCAGCAGCACTTGCATTGGCGCGCAGCAGCTCAAGGTCCGGCGCGGCGGTAGGATCAATCACGGCATGTACTCTCACGACAAACAATATACTTTTAAATATATTGTTTATTGGTGAAATGTACAGCCGACCCGATCAACGGCCAAACACGCTCCGCCCCCAGGGCGCGAGCTCGCCAAATTGAAACCAATAAAAAAGCCCACGACTGGCGCGGGCTTTTCTGTGCAGCGTCCTTAGATAGGGCGGCTGCCGTATTTGCTGTCGGGCTTCTTGGGTGGATCGGCCACTACGTTGGCTTCCACCTCCTGCACCTTGCCACCGCGGGAAAGGAACTCTTCCATGGCGCGGGCCAGGGCATCGCGTTCTTTCTGCTTGGCTTCGACACTGGGCAGCTCGTCGACATCGACAGCGGCCTTGGCTTTGGCTTTGCCTTTGGCGGCCGGTACGACCTCGTCGTCACCATCGCCATCGTCATCACTGACGCCATCATCGGCAGCGGCCAACTCCTCGCCTTCGTCCTCGTCGGCGCCTTCCAGCTCGTCGTGTTCCAGATCGTCGTCGCTCATGTTCCAACCTCATGACTTGCGAAAAACAAGTTAGTTATAGCCCAGACGCGCCGTCTTTCTCGCCCGTCCGGAAAAAATTCAGAAACGTCCGCTGGCCGATTGCTCAGGCACGCAGCGCGCTTACGGCGCGCATTCTAGCGTGCTGCCAGAAAAAGCAAAGACCGGCCTAACCAGTTTGTTCTCAGACAATGCAAAACGCCCGGAATATCCGGGCGTTTTGTTGTTACGCGTCAAGCTTACAGGTTGTAACCACGCTCGTTGTGCAGCGCCAGGTCGAGACCAACAGTCTCTTCTTCGTCGCTAACCCGCAGACCCATGACCATGTCGATCACTTTGAGGATCACGTAGGTGACGATGGCGGTGTAGATCACGGTGAAGGCAACACCCTTGAACTGGGTGAAGAACTGCGCGCCGATGTCTTCCACGGTGCCGAAGCCGCCCAGTGCCGGAGCTGCGAACACACCGGTCAGCAGTGCGCCCACGATACCGCCGATGCCGTGCACGCCGAAGGCATCCAGGGAGTCGTCGTAGCCCAGCTTGCGCTTCAGGCTGGTGGCGCAGAAGAAGCAGATCACGCCAGACGACAGGCCGATGATGATGGCGCCCATCGGGCCGCAGGTACCAGCAGCCGGGGTGATAGCCACCAGACCAGCGATCACACCCGAAGCGATACCCAGTGCGCTTGGCTTACCGTGAGTCAGCCACTCGGCGAACATCCAGCCCAGTGCGGCAGCAGCGGTAGCGATCTGAGTGACCAGCATGGCCATACCGGCAGTGCCGTTGGCAGCGACAGCGGAACCGGCGTTGAAACCGAACCAGCCGACCCACAGCATGGCAGCGCCCATCAGGGTGTAGCCGAGGTTGTGCGGAGCCATCGAGGTGGTTGGGTAGCCTTTACGCTTGCCCAGCACGATGCACGCTACCAGACCGGCGATACCGGCGTTGATGTGCACCACGGTGCCGCCAGCGAAGTCCAGCACACCCCAGTCCCACAGCAGGCCGCCGTTACCGGACCAAACCATGTGTGCGATCGGTGCGTATACCAGGGTGAACCAGATGCCCATGAACACCAGCATCGCAGAGAACTTCATGCGCTCAGCGAAAGCACCCACGATCAGCGCCGGAGTGATGATGGCGAAGGTCAGCTGGAACATGATGAACACGCTTTCCGGTACGGCGTAGCTCAGGCTCGCCGGCGTTACGCCAGCCAGAAAAGCTTTCGACAGACCACCGATAAAGGAGTTGAAGTTAACCACCCCTTGTTCCATGCCGGTCACGTCGAACACCAGGCTGTAACCGTAGATAACCCACAGCAGACTGATCAGACCGGTGATGGCAAAACACTGCATCATCACCGACAGGATGTTCTTCGAGCGGACCATGCCGCCGTAGAACAACGCCAGACCGGGAATGGTCATGAACAACACCAGTACGCTGGAAATCAGCATCCATGAGGTGTCACCGGAATTCAGCACAACCTCGTCAGCCATGGCCAGACCTGGGGTTGCAAGGGACAGCAGGGCGCCAAGCCCTGCGAACTTACGCAGAGTCATAGAGTTACTCCTGGGGCGAAGGGGGTTCGGGGCTACGGCTTAAACTGCGTCAGTGCCGGTTTCGCCGGTACGGATGCGGATAGCTTGTTCCAGGTTGACCACAAAGATCTTGCCGTCACCGATTTTGCCGGTGTTGGCCGCCTTGGTGATGGCTTCAATCACGCGATCCAGCTGATCATCAGCAATGGCCACGTCGATCTTCACCTTAGGCAGAAAGTCGACCACGTATTCAGCGCCACGGTACAACTCGGTGTGGCCCTTTTGCCGACCGAAGCCTTTCACTTCAGTGACGGTGATGCCTTGCACGCCGATCTCCGACAGGGATTCGCGCACGTCGTCCAGCTTGAACGGCTTGATGATGGCAGTGACTAGTTTCATGTAACTTTCTCCTGTGTTTGGTGGACTTGCCCCAGGACCGAACCCGTAGCAAGTCTAAGCGCAGTGTCTGGCTTTGTAACGCGCCCGCCGGCCTTTGCCTGCTTTGTTCTGCGCCAACCAAGGGCTTGCGGCGAAACGCATCCGCCTATCCTGTCGCAGCGCAACTGCATCGGTGCATGCGTCGGAAGGGACTAAGCAGAAACCTTGCCAGTTCTGAAAAAACGCTTTGATTCAGTTGCTTACACAGCAAAGTAGGGGCTAGGCCGAATCGCAGCCCGACAGCCATGCACGACAACAGTGCACAGCCCTCGCCCCCAGTGCGCGATAACCGTGCAGTCGTGGCCGCCCAGGATTGGTGCCAAGGCTGCGTGCTACACTGCCGGCCGACCGATATTGGAACCTCATCATGCTGCCACCCAAAGCCCTGCTCGACGTCCTCAGCACCCAGGCTGCGCGCCTGTTCAATGGCGACAGCCCATTGCCCCGTGGCGAGTTCGAAGCACAACTCAAAGTTCTGCTGCAAAGCGCCTTCAGCAAGCTCGACCTGGTCAGCCGCGACGAGTTTGATAGCCAGATGGTGGTCCTCGCCCGCACCCGCTCGCGCCTGGAAGCCCTGGAAGCCAAAGTCGCCGAACTGGAAGCCAAGCTAAGCTCTGCGGACACACGCTCTACCGCCGACTGATCAACCGATCACGGCGGGCGATCTGATCAAGGAGTGATCATGTCCCTGGCCATCGTCCATAGCCGCGCCCAAGTCGGCATCGAAGCACCGGCGGTCACTGTCGAAGCCCATCTGGCCAACGGCCTGCCCTCTCTGGCGCTGGTGGGTCTGCCGGAAACGGCAGTCAAAGAGAGCAAGGATCGCGTACGCAGCGCCATCCTCAACTGCGCCTTCGACTTCCCACCACGACGCATTACCCTCAACCTGGCACCGGCCGACTTACCCAAGGACGGTGGTCGCTTCGACTTGGCGATTGCCCTGGGCATCCTCGCTGCCAGCGGGCAAATCCCCGCCACCGCCCTCGATAATCTTGAATGCCTCGGCGAGCTGGCTCTGTCCGGCGCCGTGCGCCCGATCCAGGGCGTCTTGCCCGCGGCGCTCGCCGCCCGCGCAGCCGGACGCACCCTGGTGGTGCCCCTGGCCAATGCCGAAGAAGCCTGCCTGGCTTCGGGCCTGACGGTGCTGGCGGTCGAGCATCTGCTGCAACTAGCGGCCCACCTGAATGGCCAGACGCCCCTGGCGCCCTACCAACCAGCCGGCCTGCTGCGCCAAGTGCGCCCCTACCCGGACCTGGCCGACGTGCAGGGGCAGAGCGCCGCCAAACGGGCACTGCTGATCGCCGCCGCGGGCGCCCATAACCTGCTGTTTTCCGGCCCTCCCGGCACCGGCAAGACCCTGCTGGCCAGCCGCCTTCCGGGCTTGCTGCCGCCACTCAATGAGCAGGAAGCCCTGGAAGTCGCGGCGATCCACTCGGTGGCCAGCTATGCGCCACTGGACGCCTGGCCGCAGCGACCGTTTCGTCACCCACACCATTCCGCATCGGGGCCGGCGCTGGTCGGCGGTGGCAGTCGCCCGCAGCCAGGCGAAATTACCCTCGCCCATCACGGTATTTTATTTTTGGACGAGCTCCCCGAGTTCGACCGCAAGGTGCTGGAGGTTTTACGCGAGCCCTTGGAAAGCGGCGAAATCGTGATCGCCCGCGCCCGTGACAAGGTGCGCTTCCCGGCGCGCTTCCAACTGGTGGCCGCGATGAACCCGTGCCCCTGCGGTTACCTCGGCGATCCCAGTGGCCGCTGTCGCTGCAGTGCCGAACAGATTCAGCGCTATCGCAGCAAACTGTCCGGGCCCTTGCTCGACCGCATTGACCTGCACCTGCCGGTCGCCCGCGAAACCACCGTGCTGAACGCCCCACCCAGCAGCGACACAAGCGCCAGTGCCGCCTGCCACGGTCGCAGCTGCCCGCGAGGTACAGATCGCACGGCAAGGCTGCGCCAATGCTTTTCTCGACCTCCAACAGTTGCGCCAGCACTGCGCCCTCGACCACACCGACCAGCACTGGCTGGAAAGCGCCTGCGAACGCCTCGGCCTGTCGCTGCGTGCCGCGCACCGCCTGCTCAAGGTGGCGCGCACCCTGGCCGACCTGGACGCCGTCGACGCCATCCAACGCAGCCACCTGGCCGAGGCCCTGCAATACCGGCCTTTTTTTCAGCAGCCTTTCAGCAACCTGAGGCCTTTGACAGGCCGTTGAAAAATGTAGGCGAGGCAGGCAAGACAAGGCAAAAACGGCCGAAAAAGCGGAGTTTACGCGTTGTAAATGAGCATTTTGAGGCCGTTTTTAACGCAGTATTGCCAACGCAGGTAGTTTTTCAACGGCCTGTTAGCAGCGGCTGACCGCCGGCAGGCGCATGGCCGCGACCTCCGCGAGCAAATAGTCACGCAAACGCTGGAAGCGCTCCTGACCACGGCGCGCCTTGGGCCACACCAGGTAATAACTGCAACCGCTGAATACCGCCGTCGGCAAAGGCAGCGCCAGCCGCCCTTGTTCGACGTCCTCGGCGACCAGCAACAGATCGCCAATCGACACGCCATAACCGCGCGCCGCCGCGACGATGCCCAACTCCAGCATGTCGAACACCTGACCGCTCTTCAGCGGCACCTGTTCGCTCAGGCCCATGGCCTGCAACCACTGGCGCCAGTCACGGCGATCAGGGGTGGGGTGCAACTGCTCGGCGGCCTGCAGGCGAGCCACGTCCCAGGCGCCGTCGGCCGCAGCCTCGGGAGCGCAGACCGGAATCAGCCACTCCTCGAACAGCTTGACGTGCTCCCAGCCCTCGGGGAACACGCCAGTGTTGAGCAACACCGCACAGTCGTAGGGCTCACGTTCGAAGTCGACTCGATCGACGTCCATCCACGCCGCCGTCAGCTGCACCTCGATGTCTGGTTGCTGCAAGCGAAAACGCGACAACCGCGCCAGCAGCCAACGCATGGTCAGGGTCGAGGGTGCCTTCAGGCGCAGCGCACCCTCCTCGCTGCGCAAGCTGGCGCAGGCGCTTTCCAGGGCCGCAAAGCCCTGCTGCAACCCTGGCAGCAGCAGCCGCCCCGGCTCAGTAAGGCGCAGGCCGCGGCCTTCGCGGGCAAACAGGCGGCAGCCAAAATCCACCTCCAGGGTGCGCACATGGCGGCTCACCGCACTCTGGGTGATGGCCAGCTCCTGAGCCGCCTTGGTGTAAGACAGGTGGCGGGCGGCCGCCTCAAAGGCGCGCAGGGCATAGAGCGGAGCGAGGCGGCTCATTGATGAGTAAAACTCATGGCTGACATGGCTTTTATCCTTTTGTGCCGGGGCAGGCAGGCTGCGCAGAATAACGACTATTGCCCGCCACGGAACAGTCTATCCTTTTTGCCCCTTTTTCTGCGACCCATATTGCCCCTTTTATCGTTGCACGCAGCTCATAGTTATTCCTTTTTCATTTTTTCTTTTATAAAAACAGCCAGTTCTCCCTCTCCCCCATTCCCCAGCCCGCCCTTTTTTTATGGTCCCCCTTCCTCCCCCCTATTTTTTACAAAACAAATTAATCCCCCTCCCCCTTCCCCTCCCCAAAAACAGCCCCCGGCCCGGCCACGAATAAAACGGCAACAAACCCTAGGCGGCGCCTGAGTGATGATTACAGCTTATGCCTAACAACACCCGCCATGAACTCTCAGCCCTCCTGCGCCTGGCCGGCCCACTGGTGGCCGCGCAACTGGCCCACGTGCTGATGGTGTTCACCGACACGGTAATGATGGGCCTGCTCGGCCCTGCCGCCCTGGCCGCCGGGGCACTCGGCGCGGCCAGCTACAACCTGGTGTCGATCTTCTGCGTCGGGGTGATGGCGGCCGTCGGCAATCTGGTGGCGATCCGTCATGGCGCCGGCGATGGCGACGGCGTGCGGCACATGACCCAGGCCGGCATCTGGGTGGCTGCCGGCCTGGCGCTGCTGGCGGGCATCCTGCTGTGGTGGATGGCGCCGCTACTACAACTGGCCGGCCAGCAAGCCGAGAACATCAGCGGCGCCATGACGTTCCTGCACAGCCTGGTGTTCGCCCTGCCCGGCTATCTGCTGTTTATGGCCCTGCGCGGCTTCACCAGCGCCCTCGGCCGGCCCGGCCCGGTGCTGGCCATCAGCCTGGGCGGCGCCCTGCTCAACTTCGTGCTCAATTACGCGCTGATCAAGGGGCTGTTCGGCCTGCCGCAAATTGGTCTGGCCGGCATCGGCCTGGTCACCGCCATCGTCATGAACGGCATGGCCCTGCTGCTGGCGCTGCATATCCGCTGGCAGCCGTTCTACCGGCCGTGGCCATTGCTGACCGGGCTGCTGCGGCCAACCCGACGTAACCTGGCGGAAAACCTGCGCCTGGGCCTGCCGATCGGCGGCACCTATGTGGTCGAGTCCGGTTTGTTCTTCGTTGCTGCCTTGTGCATGGGCGCGCTGGGCAGCACCCAGTTGGCCGCCCACCAGATCGCCATCCAGGCGGTCTACGTGGTGTTTATGGTGCCGGTGGGGATTTCCTATGCCGCCAGCCTGCGCATCGGCAAGCACTACGGCGCCCAACGCTGGCACGCGGCACGCCAAACCGGGCGCCTGGCCATCGGCCTGGGCGCGGCGTGCATGCTGGGCTTTGCCCTGCTGTTCTGGCTGGCGCCACACTGGGTGATCGGCCTGTTCCTCGACCGCGCCGACGCCGGCAATCAGGCGATCATCGAACTGGCCGTCAGCCTGCTGGCGATTGCCGCCTGGTTCGAGCTGTTCGACGGCCTGCAGACCATCGCCATGGGCGCCATTCGCGGCCTCAAGGACGCCCGCACCACGCTGCTGGTAGGGCTGTTCTGCTACTGGGGGATTGGCGCACCAGCCGCCTGGCTACTGACCTTCACCCTCGGCTGGGGCGCCGAAGGGGTGTGGTGGGGATTGGCCATCGGCCTGGCCAGCGCCGCCATCGGCTTGACCCTCAGTTTCGAAGCCAAGACTGCGCGCCTGTTAAGGCCGCAGTCGGCAACGGCCGAGGCGTGCCTGGCGTAGGTTGGGTTGCGGAGCCGTGCGACAACGCCCAACCAGCGCTCGCCGTCAGGACGACAAACCGGCCAACAGCGCCTGATGCCGGCCGAACACCAGAAAGCGCGCCAACTCGCTGAGTGGCAGCGGCTTGCTGATCAGGTAACCCTGCACCTGGTCGCAGCCAAACTGGCGCAGCAAGGCCAATTGCTCGGGCGTCTCCACGCCCTCGGCGACCACCTGCAGATGCAGGTTGTGGCCCAGGTTGATCATCGCCTGCACCAGCCGATAGCTGGCCGGCTCCGCGCCCATGCCGCCGACAAAGCTCTTGTCGACCTTGAGCAGGGTGATCGGCAGATTGTTCAGGTGCACGAACGAGGAGAAACCAGTGCCGAAGTCATCCAGGGAGAAGCGCACCCCCAGCTGACCGAGCCCCGCCATGGTCTGCTGCACCTGATCGCTGCGGCGCATCACCGCGGTTTCGGTGAGCTCGAACTCCAGCCAATGAGCCTCGACGCCCCGATCGGCAATCAACCGGGTGAGGGTCGGCAATAACTGGCTGTCCTGAAACTGGCGAAACGACAGATTGACCGCCATATGCAGGGCCGGCAGACCGCGCCCGCGCAGCCACTGCATGTCGCGCAGGGCGCGGGCAATCACCCAGTAGCCAAGCGGCACGATCAGGCCGCTCTCTTCCGCCAGTGGAATAAATTCATCCGGGGTCAGCAGCCCACGCTCGGCATGTCGCCAGCGCACCAAG
The DNA here is from genome assembly GCA_034519305.1 of Pseudomonas sp. GTDB lineage: Bacteria > Pseudomonadota > Gammaproteobacteria > Pseudomonadales > Pseudomonadaceae > Aquipseudomonas. The sequence goes on along the minus strand of JAXHOM010000013.1, from coordinate 3,270 downwards.
GCTTCCAAGCCCACCACATCACCGCTTTGCAGACACAGCCGCGGCTGGTAATGCAGCTCCAGCTCATCGCGGCGCAGGGCACGGCGCAGCTCGCCTTCGAGGTCGGCACGGCTGCGCGCGCCGCGGCTGTGGCGCTCGTCATACACACTGAAATTGCAGCCCTGGGTGCGCTTGGCCTGCTGCATGGCGATGTGTGCATGCCACATCAACAGGTCGGCACTGACGCCCTCGCTGGCCTCAGCTACACCCAGGCTGCAGCCGATCAGCAGGCTCTCGCCATCGACCCAATAGGGCTCGGCCAGGGCCTCGGTGATCTGCCCGACGATGCGCAGGGCACGCCCCGGATCGCGGCGAATATCCAACAACAGGGCAAACTCATCGCTGCCCAGGCGCGCCAGTTGATCGCAGGCCTCCAGCTCGCCCTTGAGGCGCGCCACCACTTGCAGGATCAGGTGGTCACCGGCCTGGTAGCCGAGGGTGTCATTGGCGTGGCGAAAGTTGTCCAGGTCCAGGTGTGCCATGGCCAGGCCACGGCCGGCGAACTCGCTCAGGCGGGCACGCAACAGGGTATGAAAACCCTGGCGGTTGGCGATGGCGGTCAGCGGGTCCTGCTCTGTCAGGCGCTGCACGGTGCTCTGTAACAGCCCGTGCTTGCCCACATAGCGCAGGCAGCGGCGCAACACATCGCTGGTCAAGCTGCTGCGCACCAGCCAGTCAATCACGCCGGCGGGAGCCTCGACGGGCTCCTGCTCCAGCAGCAACACAGTCGGCAAACGGCAGCGCCCAGGGGCCGGCAAGCTCGCTGGGGTACTCAGCAACAGGCCATGTTCCTGTTCATCGAACAGGCTGCAAGCGGCCTCCCAGGAGGGTGCGGTAATCAATGCGGCGGGATTGCCAAGCGCCTGCAGGCAATCGCGCAACAGCGACGACCATTCAGTCTCGGCCAACAGGACTAACCGCAAGGGTTCAACAAGCGCGGACAAACAACCTCCCCAGGTAAGCGTTGTGACAGCCCCCCTGGCTTATCTGCGCCGTTATCGGCGTCATTCTCGTTGCGCATCCCTACGCTGCGGGCCAGAGCTTGCGGCAAAGCGCCAGGCGGAGCAACCGCCGTCAATCGGCACCAACGTACTTATTGCGCGCAAAGCGCCAACCACTGCGCAATCCAGGCGATTGCCGGGCAATGGCCCAGCGGCTCCTGCTGGCCCCGCGAGCCTGTTAAAATGCCCGCCCTTCTTTTCCCGAGCCAGAACCCACGATGTCCCGACTCAATCCCCGGCAGCAAGAAGCCGTGAACTACGTCGGCGGCCCGCTTCTGGTGCTCGCTGGCGCCGGCTCCGGCAAAACCAGCGTGATCACCCGCAAGATCGCCTACCTGGTGCAGCAGTGCGGCATCCGCGCCCAGCACATCGTCGCCATGACCTTTACCAACAAGGCCGCGCGGGAAATGAAAGAGCGCGTCAGCAGCCTGCTCAAGGGCCCCGAGGCGCGCGGCCTGACGGTGTCGACCTTCCACAACCTGGGGATGAACATCATCCGCAAGGAATACGCGGCGCTGGGCTACAAGCCGGGTTTCTCGATCTTCGACGAAGGCGATATCAAGGCCCTGCTCAGCGACATCATGCAGAAGGAATACGCCGGCGACGACGGCACCGATGAGGTGAAGAACTACATCGGCAGCTGGAAGAACGACCTGATCCTGCCCGAGGAGGCCCTGGCCAACGCGCGCAATCCCAAGGAGCAGACCGCCGCCATCGTTTACCTGCACTACCAGCGCACGCTCAAGGCGTATAACGCGGTGGACTTCGACGACCTGATTCTGATGCCGGTGAAGCTGTTTCAGGACAACCCCGACATCCTGGAAAAATGGCAGAACCGCATCCGTTACCTGCTGGTCGACGAATACCAGGACACCAACGCCAGCCAGTACCTGCTGGTGAAGTTGCTGGTGGGCATGCGCAACCAGTTCACCGTGGTCGGCGACGATGACCAGTCGATCTACGCCTGGCGCGGCGCGCGCCCGGAAAACCTGATGCTGCTGAAAGACGACTACCCGTCGCTGAAGGTGGTGATGCTGGAGCAGAACTACCGCTCCACCAGCCGCATCCTCAAATGCGCCAACACCCTGATCGCCAACAACCCCCACGCCTTCGAGAAACAGCTGTGGAGCGAGATGGGCGTGGGCGACGAGATCCGCGTGATCCGCACCCGCAACGAAGACGCCGAGTGCGAACGGGTGGCCCTGGAAATCCTCACCGAACACCTGCGCACCGAGCGCCCGTACAGTGACTTCGCCATCCTCTACCGCGGCAACTACCAGGCCAAGCTGATGGAGCTGAAGCTGCAGCACCACCAGATTCCCTATCGCCTCAGCGGCGGCACCAGCTTCTTCGCCCGCCAGGAGGTGAAGGACCTGATGAGTTACTTCCGCCTGCTGGTCAACCCGGACGACGACAACGCCTTCCTGCGGGTGATCAACGTGCCGCGCCGCGAAATCGGCTCCACCACCCTGGAAAAGCTCGGCAACTACGCCACCGGGCGCAAGATCAGCATGTACAACGCCAGCGACGAAGTCGGCCTCGGCGAGCACCTCGACAGCCGCTACAGCGAACGCCTGCAACGCTTCAAGCGCTGGATGGACGGCGTGCGCCGGCAATGCGCCGAGAACGATCCGATCGCCGCGCTGCGCAGCATGGTGATGGACATCGATTACGAGAACTGGCTACGGCAGAACGCCTCCAACGACAAGGTCGCCGACGCGCGCATGGGCAACGTCTGGTTCCTCATCGAGGCGCTAAAGAACACCCTGGAGAAAGACGAAGACGGCGACATGACCATCGAGGACGCCATCGGCAAGCTGGTGCTGCGCGACATGCTCGAACGCCAGCAGGAGGAAGAAGACGGCGCCGACGGCGTGCAGATGATGACCCTGCACGCCTCCAAGGGCCTGGAGTTTCCGTCGGTGTACATCCTCGGCTTGGAGGAGGAAATCCTCCCCCACCGCTCCAGCATCGAGGCCGACACCGTCGAGGAAGAACGGCGCCTGGCCTACGTCGGCATCACCCGCGCCAAGCGCAACCTGACCATGACCTTCGCCGCCAAGCGCAAGCAATACGGCGAAATCAGCGAGTGCAGTCCCAGCCGCTTCCTCGATGAACTGCCGCCTGAGGACCTGGTCTGGGAAGGCCAGGAAGACGCCCCGCCCGAGGTCAAGGCCGCCACCGGCAACTCGGCCCTGGCCAATATGCGCGCCCTGCTGAAGAAATAGCC
>JAXHOM010000029.1:0-224987 GCA_034519305.1 Pseudomonas sp. | reverse complement strand
AGGAACTCCGTCGGCGATTGGCACGCCTTGATGCTGATCATCTGAGAGCGCGGCACCATGATGTCGCGTACCTGCAGGTCGGCGACCTGAATGGCACCTTCGACGATGGCCAGGGCTTCGGCGTCCAGCAGTTTGTTCTGGTGCGCCTCACGCAGGAGTTGCAGCAGCTCCTGGCGATTTTTCGGTTCATGGGTAAAAGCCTGGGTAATCTTGCCCAGCCAGGACTTTTGCCCGCTACTCGATCGGTCTTCGCTCATGCTTGTGTACTCACAGCTCCTTGATACGGATAACGGCTAATTAGGATGTGGCGGGCTTATTCATCGTCCGCGTAGGGATCGGGGTGGCCCAGTTCTGCGAGCAAGTTCTGTTCCAGTGCTTCCATTTCTTCGGCTTCAGCGTCGTCGATATGGTCGTAGCCGAGCAGGTGCAGGCAGCCGTGGATCACCAAATGAGCCCAGTGCGCCTCCAGGCTTTTGCCCTGTTCGGCAGCCTCGCGCTCGACCACCGGCACGCAGATCACCAGGTCACCGAGCAGCGGAATGTCCAGCAACCCGTCTGGCACGTCCGCCGGGAACGACAGCACGTTGGTGGCGTAGTCTTTGTGCCGCCAGGCGTTATTCAGCTCGCGGCCTTCGGGCTCATCCACCAGGCGAATGGTCAGTTCCGAGTCGGCGCTGCGCTGGCGCAGGGCCAGAGCGCACCACTGTTGCAACTGCTCAAGGCTCGGCGCCTGGCCTTCGCTGGCGACCTGTAGGTCGAGTTCAATCATGGCGGTGCGCCTTGGCGTCGTGGGGCGCTTGGCTGGCTTCGAAGCGCTCGTAGGCTTCAACGATGCGTTGTACCAGCGGATGGCGCACCACGTCCTTGGGCTTGAAGTGCGTGAAGCTGATGCCCGGCACGTCGCGCAGTACGTCGATTACGTGGGTCAGCCCGGACTTGGTGCCGCGCGGCAGGTCGACCTGGGTAATGTCGCCGGTGATCACCGCGGTGGAGCCGAAGCCGATGCGGGTGAGGAACATCTTCATCTGTTCCAGGGTGGTGTTCTGGCTTTCGTCGAGAATGATGAAGCTGTTGTTCAGGGTGCGACCGCGCATATAGGCCAGCGGTGCGACCTCAATCACCTGTTTCTCGATCAGCTTGGCCACCTGCTCAAAGCCGAGCATTTCATACAGGGCGTCGTACAGAGGGCGTAGGTAGGGGTCGATCTTCTGCGACAGGTCGCCGGGCAAAAAGCCCAGTTTCTCGCCCGCTTCGACGGCGGGGCGCACTAAAAGGATGCGGCGAATTTGCTCGCGCTCCAGGGCGTCCACGGCGCAGGCCACCGCGAGGTAGGTCTTGCCGGTGCCGGCTGGGCCGATGCCGAAGTTGATGTCGTGCTCGAGGATGGCTTTGACGTAGCGCTGCTGGTTGGTGCCGCGCGGGCGAATCATGCCTTTGCGGGTGCGCAGGGCGATGCTCGGTTCGGCACTGGGTAGGTTCTGCTCGGTCATGGCGGTTTCCTGCAGAAACAGGTGAACCATGTCCGGCGACAGGTCGCTGGCGTCGGTTTCGCGGTACAGGCGGCGCAGCAATTGTTCGGCTGAGAGCGTCTGTTGCGGCGCGCCAAGCAGTTCGAACTGGTTGCCGCGGTTGCGGATCTCGATCTCGAGGCGCTGTTCGATCAGCCGCAGGTGCTCGTCGAATTGCCCGCAGAGGTTGGCGAAACGCCGCGCCTCAAAGGGCTCCAGGGTAAAGCGATGCGGTTCTATGGGTGCGTTCAAGGTGATCTTTTAATCGGGATAGTGGGACGCAGGATAACCCCGGCCGGCCATGGGTGAAAGCATGGCCGACCATTGAGTCAATCGTTCAGTAGCGTGCCGAACAACGAATTGGGGCGGGCTTCGTCGATCCGCACGTCGACAAACTGGCCAATCAGGCGCGGGTTGTCGGAGCGGAAGTTGACGATGCGATTGGCCTCGCTGCGGCCTTGCAGCTGGCCGGGGTCTTTTTTCGAGTAGTCGCTGACCAGGATGCGCTGCACGCTGCCGACCATTCGTCGACTGTTCTCGAAACCCTGCTGGCTGAGTTTGTGCTGCAGGCGGGCCAGGCGCTCGCGCTTGGTTTCCTGCGAGGTCTCATCGCTGAGGTCTGCCGCCGGTGTGCCGGGGCGGGCGCTGTAGACGAAGGAATAGGAGAAGTCGAAGCCGACCTCTTCGATCAGCTTCATGGTCTGCTCGAAGTCTTTATCGGTTTCGCCGGGGAAGCCGACGATAAAGTCCGAGCTGATGATGATGTCTGGCACGGCGGCACGCAGCTTGCGAATCCGCGACTTGTATTCCAGCGCTGTATGGCCGCGCTTCATGGCTGCGAGAATCCGGTCCGAGCCCGATTGCACCGGCAGGTGCAGCTGCTTGACCAGTTCCGGAACCTCGGCATGGGCCGTGATCAGGGCGTCGGAGAACTCCAGCGGGTGCGAGGTGGTGTAGCGGATGCGCTCGATGCCGTCGATGGCGGCCACGGCGCGAATCAGTTCGGCCAGGTCGACGAGGCGGCCGTCGCTGCTGCTGCCGCGGTAGCCGTTGACGTTCTGTCCGAGCAGGGTCACTTCACGCACGCCGTGTTCGGCCAGGTGCTGCACTTCATGCAGTACATCGCTGAACGGGCGGCTGACTTCTTCGCCGCGGGTGTAGGGCACCACGCAGAACGAGCAGTACTTGCTGCAGCCTTCCATCACCGAGACAAAGGCGGTCGGGCCTTCCACGCGCGGTTCCGGCAGACGGTCGAATTTTTCGATTTCCGGGAAGGAAATGTCTACCTGGGCGGTGCCGGAGCTGCGGGCGGCATCGAGCATTTCCGGCAGGCGATGCAGGGTCTGCGGGCCGAACACTACGTCGACATAGGGCGCGCGTTTGAGAATCGCCGAACCTTCCTGACTGGCCACGCAGCCGCCGACGCCGATCACCAGGTCGGGGTTTTCCAGCTTCAATTCACGCCAGCGGCCGAGCTGGGAGAACACCCGGTCCTGGGCGCGCTCGCGGATCGAGCAGGTGTTGAGCAGGATCACGTCAGCGTCTTCGGCGCGTTCGGTCAGTTCGATGGCCTGGTGTTCACCCAGCAGGTCGACCATGCGCGAGCTGTCGTACTCGTTCATCTGGCAGCCGTGGGTTTCGATATACAGCTTCTTGGTCATGCGGGCTCAAAGGGTGGTTCGCAGAACCGCGCATTATAGGCGAGCGACCGCTCAGCCTCCTAGCGTTTTTCCGTTTTTGGAGTTGTTAAACCCCAAAGCCCCCCTTTCGCGGGAATTGCCCCTTCTTCGTTCAGGACTGAGGATTACTTTCCCCCTCCTCCCCACCGGCCTTTCTCACAACGGGTCCGCGGATAAGCGACAGCAGACCCTGGCCTTCTGCGTCAGGTGGCTGTGCTATGCTGCGCGCCCCCAATTTGCCGGTGTTATTGGCTATCCATGAGCAAGCGCGAACCTATCTACAAGGTGATTTTTCTCAACCAGGGCCAGGTGTTCGAGATGTACGCCAAGCAGATCTATCAAAGCGATCTGTGGGGCTTTCTGGAGGTCGAGGAGTTCGTCTTCGGTGAGCGCACCCAGGTGGTGGTAGATCCCAGCGAAGAAAAACTCAAGGCCCAGTTCGACGGTGTGGTGCGCAGCTTCGTGCCCATGCACTCGATTGTGCGCATCGACGAAGTTGAGCGCATGGGTACGCCGAAAATCAGTGAGGCCAAGGGCGTGAGTAATATCATGCCGTTCCCCATGCCGATGCCGGACAAGTAAGACTGGCTAGCGGCTAATGCCGATCACTTAAGCCAAGGGAATGGCTTTTTGTAGCCCGGATGCAATCCGGGACGCTCGTTGCCCTGCAAATCCGCCTCCGGATTGCATTCGGGCTACGCCTCTGGCGTCTGGTGTACGGTAAATGCTCCGAGCGAGCCTCTTAGCTGACTGGCATTAGGCTAACGGCTGGCTTCAGGGTGCAGTGGCGGGCGCAGGTGTCGGGGCAAACAACGACGGGTTGCCCTGCAGTTGCAGCAAATAATCACGGAAGATCTGCCCGAGCACCTGGCTGGCCAGTTGTAGCTCGTCGGCGCGCATCTGCATGGCCACCAGGTCAGCACTGTCCAGTGCCTCTTCAGCGCCATTGACCGCTGCCATTTTCAGCACGATATAGGCCTGCACATTGTTGGCCGGCACGCCTTCGCCACGGAAAAACATCAGCCCCAGACGGTGCTGGGCTTGGGCGTGGCCTTGCAGCGAGGCTTGCTCGAACCATTGCAGGGCCTGAGCCAGGTCGCGTTCGCTGAGTTCGTTGTCGTAATAGAAGCTACCCAGCTCGAACTGCGCCTGCACATCACCGCTGGTGGCAGCTTGCTGGCAGGTGGACAGGGCTTGGGGCAGGTCTTCGGGCAGGCTGTTAAGGGCGCAGCGACCGCTACTGGGGACCAACAAGGAGTTGCCCGCGGCACTGGCCAGCAGGGGCAAAAGAAGCAACAGGCAACCCATGGTCAGGCTGCGGCCGGTGCGGTTCATGGAAATCAGCGAGCCTCGGGAAGCAGAACAGGCATCCAGCCTGGCCAGCGCAGCGCGCCAGCCCCGCCATTATGAAATAAGCCGGGGCCTTGGCACAAAGGCTTTGCCGGCTTTTCTGCTGCGCGCCCCCCGGCATTGCGACGGGGCGGCGGCTGGCAGCAGCTTTCAGTCGTTTTTCATGGCAGCAAAGGCCTTTTCGGCGGCATCCAGGGTCAGCGCCAGCTCGGCATCGCCATGGGCAATGGAGGTGAAGCCGGCCTCGAAGGCGCTTGGTGCCAGGTACACGCCCGCATCCAGCATCAGGTGGAAGAAGCGCTTGAAGCGTTCCACATCGCTGGCCATCACGTCGTCGAAGGTGACGATGTCATCCGCGCCACTGAAGTACAGACCGAACATGCCGCCGGCCTGGGTGGTGACGAACGGGATGCCCGCGGCATCGGCACGTTCCTGCAGGCCTTGCAGCAAGCGGCTGGTGTAGTCACTCAGTTCAGCGTGGAAGCCAGGGCGGCTGATCAGCTTCAGGGTGGTCAGGCCGGCGGCCATGGCCAGCGGGTTACCCGACAGGGTGCCGGCCTGGTAGACCGGGCCGAGCGGGGCGATCTGCTGCATGATTTCGCGCTTGCCGCCGAAGCAGCCCACCGGCATGCCGCCGCCGATGATCTTGCCAAAGGTCGACAGGTCCGGGGTCACGCCGTAATGGGCCTGGGCGCCACCGAGGGCGACGCGAAAGCCGGTCATCACTTCGTCGAAGATCAGCACGATGCCGTGCTGGTCGCAGAGTGCGCGCAGGCCTTCAAGAAAGCCCGGTGCCGGCGGCACGCAGTTCATGTTGCCGGCCACTGGCTCAACGATGATGCAGGCGACGCTCTGGCCGACTTCGGCGAGCAGGCTGGTGACGGCCGCCAGGTCGTTGAAGGCGCTGGTCAGGGTGTGTTTGGCGAAGTCCGCCGGCACGCCGGCTGAGCTCGGTACGCCCTGGGTCAGCAGGCCGGAGCCAGCTTTCACCAGCAGGCTGTCGGAATGACCGTGGTAGCAGCCTTCGAACTTGAGGATGTTGTCGCGGCCGGTATAGCCACGGGCCAGGCGAATGGCACTCATGGTCGCTTCGGTGCCGGAGCTGACCATGCGCACCATGTCCATGGACGGCACCAGGCTGCAGACCAGGTCGGCCATTTCCACTTCCATGGCGGTCGGTGCGCCGAACGACAGGCCGTATTGCAGCTGGCTGCGCACCGCGTCGAGCACCTCGGGGTGACTGTGACCGAGGATCATCGGGCCCCAGGAGCCGACGTAGTCGACATAGCGCTTGTCGTCTTCGTCGACGATGTAGGCGCCTTCGGCACTTTTAATAAACAGTGGCGTGCCGCCGACGCTTTTGAACGCGCGGACCGGCGAATTGACGCCGCCGGGGATGTGTTCTTGGGCGTTGGCAAACAGGGTGTTTGAACGGGGAGCAGAACGGGACATGGGTAGGGCCTCTCGAAACGGGCGGGCTAATTGGAGTTGAACAGGTCGCTAAACGCGCGGGCGCGGGCTTTTACCTCGGCGGCGCTTTCAGCGGCAAACAGGGCGTGGATCACGGCGATCAGGCTGGCGCCGCGGGCGATTAGTGCCGGGGTGTTGTCCAGGCTGACGCCGCCAATGGCGGTCAGGGGCAGGGCGAAGCGGGCGCGGGCGTGGTCGAGCAGTTCGACGTTGGCGGCCGGCGCGCCGGGTTTGGTCTGTGAATTGAAGAAGCGGCCGAAGGCCAGGTAGCTGGCGCCATCGTTGGCGGCTTGGGCGGCCAGGTCGAGGCTGGCGTGGCAGGTGGCGCCGATGATTGCTTGCGGGCCGAGCAGGGCGCGGGCGGCCGGTAGCGAGCCGTCGCCCTGGCCGAGGTGCAGGCCAACGCCCAGGCGCGCGGCCAGCTCGACATCGTCATTGATGATCAGGCTGGTGTCATAGCGCGCGCACAGCTCCTGCAGGGCGTGTGCCTCATCCAGACGGTGCGCCGCATCGGCGGACTTGTCGCGGTATTGCAGCAGGCGTGCGCCGCCCTGCAAGGCTGCCTCGACATAGGGCAGCAGCTTGCCGTCAGCCAGCAACTGACTGTCGGTGATGGCATAGAGGCCGCGCAGGTTGTTTATCGGCACAGGTTTATCGTCGTGTTAGTTAAGCCAGGTCCAGCGGCAAGCGGCGCGGCACGTACTGGCCGTGGCCCAGTTGTTCGGCGTCGCGCAGGGTGCGCCAGGTGTAATCCAACGCTGTTTGCACCGCGCTGTGCAGGGCTTCGCCCTGGGCCAGTCGACCGGCCAGGGCGCTGGCCAAGGTGCAGCCGGAGCCGTGATAGCTGCCCGGCAAGCGCACGCAGGTGGAGGTTTGCGGGCTGGCATTGCGGCTATACAGACGGTTGTGGATGGCGCTTTCGTCACCATGGCCGCCGGTAATCAGCAGGTGGCGGCAGTAGGGCAGCAAAATGGCCGCGCATTCATCGGCGCTGCCCTCGGGCAGGTCGGCCAGCAGGCGCGCTTCCGGCAGGTTGGGGGTGGCGATCGTGGCCAGTGGCAGCAGGCGTTCGCGCAGGGCATAGCCGACATCGTCCTGGCCCAGGGCGCCGCCGCCACCGGCGCGCAGCACGGGGTCGCAGACCACCGGGATGCCGGGCAGCGACTGGATGATTTCAATCACAGTATCGACCATTTCTACCGAGCCGAGCATGCCCAGCTTGATGGCGGCAATCGGCAGGTCGGCGATCACCGTACGGGCCTGGGCTAGCACCCAGTCGCGGTCGAGTACGCGAAAGCTGACCACGTTGGCGGTGTCTTGCACCGTCAGTGCAGTCACGGTCGGGGCGGCATGGCAGCCTTGCGCCTGCAAGGCTTCGATATCGGCCTGCAGGCCGGCACCGCCACTCGGATCGTGACCCGAGAGGCAGAGAACAACGGGGCGGGAGGTATAGGTCGTCATGGTGCGCGAGCTTATCACTAGCAGGCCTTTGGAAAACTACTGCGCTCGGCCATGCGGCGTTGAAATCGCCCGAAAAATGCTCATGTACAACTCGTACACTGCGCTTTTGCGGGCGATTTCGCCTAGCCTGGCCGTCGCTCGCTACATTTCCAGCGGCCTGTCAATCCGCCTTTTCGCAGCGCTGCGGGCAGGTTGTCGATGCCTGGTTGCCAAGTCTGTGCTTGTCTGTATTGAGCATTCTGGCGCGTGGAACGGCTGTGCTAAAGTGCAGGCTTTTGGCCATCTATGGTTCGTGGCGTGATCCTGCTGCGACGGATGTTGTTGCCATTTGTGCGTGGGGCTTTATGCGTTCTGTTCTGTTCTGGCTCCTCTGTCTCGCGCCCGGGTTGGCGGCTGCAGTCGATTTCGATGAGTTCACCCGTCAGTTGCCCCTGGGCGCTGAGTTGGAGGTGTTCGAGGATGTGCGTGGCGACACCAACATCGCCGAGATCACTTCGCCGGTCCTGGCGGACAGCTTCCGTCGGCATGACCGTGCGGTGCTCAATGCCGGCTACTCGCGTTCGGTGTTCTGGTTGCGTCTGGACCTGAACTATCGCCCGCAGGCCCTGCAAGGTCAGCAGCCATGGTTGCTGGAGGTGGCCTACCCGCCACTGGATCACCTCGATCTGTACCTGCCGGATAGTCAGGGCCGCTTCCAGTTGGCGCAGCGCACCGGCGACCTGTTGCCGTTCGCCAGTCGTCCTGTGGCGCAGAACAATTACCTGTTCGAGTTGAACCTGCAGCCCAACCAGCCGCAGCGCCTGTACCTGCGGGTGCAAAGCCAGGGGTCGGTGCAGGTGCCAGTATCGCTGTGGTCGCCGGTGGCCTACCTGGAAGAGCAGCCCGCGCGCATCTACGTCTTGGGCATCATCTATGGCGTGCTGCTGGTGATGCTGGTGTACAACCTGTTCATCTACCTGAGCGTGCGCGACCCCAGCTACCTGTATTACATCCTCTATATCGCCTCGTTCGGTTTTTATCAGGTGTCGGTCAACGGTGCTGGTATCGAGTATTTCTGGCCCGACAACCCCTGGTGGGCCAATGCGGCAACGCCGTTCCTGATCGGCGCTTCTGGGCTGTTTGGTTGTCAGTTTGCCCGCAGCTTTCTGCACACGCGCGAACACAGCCCTTGGGCCGATCGGCTGTTGCTGCTGCTGATGGGCGCCGGCCTGCTGGTGATGCTGCTGGCGCTGGTGGCCAGCTATGGTCTGGCCTTGCGGCTGGCCACGGTGTTGGCGCTGCTGTTCACCGTGCTGATTTTTTGCGTCGGGATTCTGGCCTGGCGCCGCGGCTTGCGGGTGGCGCGCTACTTTATCTTTGCCTGGAGCGCGTTCCTGCTCGGCGGCATCATCAACACCCTGATGGTGCTGGGTTACCTGCCCAACATGTTCCTCACCATGTACGCCAGCCAGATCGGCTCGGCCCTGGAAGTCGGCTTGCTGTCGCTGGCCCTGGCGGACCGCATCAATGCCATGAAGGCGGAGCGTGAGCGCATCCTTGAGCGTGCAGGGCAGGACCTGGAGGTCTTGAACCGCGAGCTGGCCAACAGCAACCGCTTGAAGGATGAGTTCCTCGCCACCGTTACCCATGAATTACGTACGCCCATGAATGGGGTGATCGGCTCGCTGGAGTTGATGCAGACCTTGCCGATGGAGGTCGAGCTGGCCCAGTACCAGAAGACCGCCAGCAGCTCAGCCCGCGACATGATGCGCATGGTCAACGATATTCTCGCCCTTACCGAGTTGCAGGCCGGCAAACTCTATCCGCGTTGCGCGGCGTTCAGCCTGCGCGGGTTGCTCGACAGCTTGCGCGTGCAGCACGGGCCACGGGCTGCGGACAAAGGCCTGCGGTTTAATCTGGAGCTGGATGAAAACCTGCCAGATACCCTCGAAGGCGACGCCGGCAAACTCGGCCAGTGTCTGGGCTATTTGCTTGATAACGCCATCAAGTTCACTCAGCAGGGCAGCGTCACCTTACGGGTGGTGCGCAGCGGTGTGCAGGGCAGTGGCCTGCCATTGCATTTCGCCGTGCTCGACAGCGGTGTCGGTTTCAGCGCCAGTGCCGCACAGCCGATTTTTCAACATTTCCAGCAACTGGATAGCTCGCTGACCCGTGAGTACGGTGGTCTTGGCGTCGGGCTGGCGATCTGTCGGCAGTTGGTGGCGTTGCTCGGCGGCCAGCTCAGTCAGCAGTCACAACCGGGTCAGGGCAGTTGCTTTCAGTTGACCATCGAGTTGGGTTTACCTGAGCAGGGAGCGCAACAGTCCCAGGCGTTGCCGCGCCCCAGTGGCCCGCTGCAGCGTCAGCCTGAGCAGTGCACGGTGCTGGTGGTGGAAGACAACGCCATCAACCAACTGGTGCTGCGCGGCATGTTGCTCAAGCTCGGTTATCGGGTGCGCACCGCCGATAACGGTGCTCAGGCCCTCGACCTGCTGCGCACGGAACACGTCGATGCCGTGCTGCTGGACTGCCAAATGCCGGTGATGGATGGCTTTGCCACGTGTCGTGCTCTGCGCCAGTTACCCGGCTGCAGCGAACTGCCGGTGCTGGCCGTTACGGCCCACAGCCACAGTGGTGACCGTGAGCGTTGCCTGGCCGCAGGCATGAGTGATTACCTGGCCAAACCTGTGAAGTTCGAGTCCCTGCAGGTGTTGCTGCACGACTGGCTGCTGTGCCGGGCCAAGCCATGAACAGATCGGGCAGCGGTGGGCGCCGGCCACTGACGCTCGGGCATTGGTTGCTGGCCGTGCTGCTGGCCTGGATGCCGCTCAGTGCCATGGCGCTGAGTTTTGATGAGCACGCTCGAAAGTTGTCCCTGGGGCCGTCGTTGGCGGTGTTCGAAGACCTGCGCGGCACGGCCAGCATTGCCGATGTCAGCTCGCCGGTGCTGGCCGCCAGTTTCCATGCTCATCACAAATCCGTGCTCAACGTCGGCTACACCGACTCGGCCTACTGGCTGCGCCTGGACCTCGACTATCAGCCTCAAAGCGCACGTGGCCAGCAGACCTGGCTGCTGGAGTTGGCCTATCCACCGCTGGATCATGTCGATCTCTATCGGGAGGACGGCCGGGGTGGCTTTACCCTGGTCAGCCGCAGTGGCGATGCTTGGCCCTTCAGTCAGCGGCAGATCAAACAGAGCACCTACCTGTTTGAATTGCAGCTGCAGCCCGGCCAGCCGCAGCGCTTGTACCTGCGTCTGCAAACGGAAGGTTCACTGCAGGCGCCGCTGACCCTCTGGGCACCCACGGCCTACCTGGAAGAGATGCCGCGGCACACCTACCTGCTAGGCATCATCTACGGCGTGATGCTGGTGATGCTGCTGTACAACCTGTTTATCTACCTGAGCGTGCGCGATGCCAGTTACTTCTATTACATCTTCTATATCGCCGCGATCGGTCTGTATCAGGCCTCGGCCAATGGCGTCGGCACCCAGTTCCTGTGGCCCAACAGCCCGGAGTGGGGCAATGCGGCGCCGCCATTTCTGCTTGGTGCCACGGCCACTTTTGGGGCGCAGTTTGTGCGCACCTTCCTGCACACCGCTGATTTCAGCCGCTGGATGGACCGTGCGCTGAAACTGCTGATGGCTTTTGGGCTGCTCATGATCGGCCTGACCCTGACCATCGGTTATGCCTTGCCCTTGCATCTGGCCCCCTACCTGGCGCTGATGTTCACCGTGCTGTGCTTCTCCGCTGGGGTCATGGCCTGGTGGCGCGGCTTGCGTCAGGCGCGGTATTTCCTTCTGGCTTGGAGTGCCTTTCTGCTCGGTGCCCTGGTGTATACCCTGATGTCCATGGGCGTTTTGCCGAGCATGTTTATCACCCTGCATGCCAGTCAGATCGGCGCGGCCATGGAGGTGGCGCTGCTGTCCCTGGCCCTGGCGGATCGCATCAACGTGATGAAGGAGGAGCGCGAGCAGATCCTTCAGGACGCCAGCGCCAAACTCAGCGCCTTGAATGACCAACTGGCCACCAGTAACCGCCTCAAGGACGAATTTCTCGCCACCATCACCCATGAGCTGCGCACCCCGATGAATGGGGTGATCGGTGCGCTGGAGTTGATGAATACCGTGCCGCTGGAGTCCGAGCAGGCCCAGTACCAGAACATTGCAGAGGTCTCGGCGCGGGACATGCTGCAGATGGTCAATGACATCCTCATGCTCACCGAGCTACAAGCCGGCAAGCTGCAGGCCGAGTGCGCGCCGTTCAGTCTGCAGGGATTGTTGACGAACCTGCGTCAGCGCTTCGCCGAACGGGCCGCGGAGAAGGGTCTGGATTTTGTCCTGGCACTGGACCTGCGCCTGCCCGACAGCGTGCAAGGTGACGCCGGCAAGCTGGGGCAATGCCTCAGCTACCTGCTGGACAACGCCATCAAGTTCACCGCCAGCGGGCACGTCAGCCTGCATGTGGAGGGGGGCGTCAGCGGCGCGCAGCAGGTGCAGCTGCAGATCCGCGTGAGCGACAGCGGGGTGGGCTTCCAGGCCGCTGGCGATGACCAGCTGTATCAGCACTTTCAGCAATTGGACGGCTCCCTGACCCGCGAATACGGCGGCCTGGGCATCGGTCTGGCGATCTGTCGGCAGCTGTTGGCCTTGCTGGGAGGGCGCCTCAGTCACACCTCGGTCCTGGGCCGCGGCAGTGAATTTCAGCTCGACCTGAGCCTCGACCTGCCTGGGCATCGCGCACCACTCCCGCCAGCTCCGGTGCGGCCGCGCGGCGAGCCCTATCGGCAGCCGGGCGAGTGCAGTCTGTTGCTGGTGGAAGACAGCGCCAGTAACACGCTGGTGCTGCGCGGTATGTTGCTCAAGCTCGGCTATCAGGTGCGTTGCGTCGACAGTGGCGCGGCGGCGCTGGAGGCGGTGCGCCAGGCGCCGGTGGACGCCGTGCTGATGGATTGCCAGATGCCGCAAGTGGATGGTTTTGCCGTCTGCCGGGCACTGCGCCAACTGCCTGGCCTGGCGACACTGCCGATTCTGGCGATTACCGCCAATACCCCCGGCGGCGAGCGTGAGCGCTGCCTGGCGGCCGGCATGAGCGACTGCCTGAGCAAGCCGGTGAAGTTCGACAGCCTGCAAGCCATGCTGCACGACTGGCTGCTGTGTCGGTACACCTAAGCACCACGCGCCACGCACTATTCGCCATTCGCGGTCGAGACCGCTCCCACAACAGCAGGTCTGCCGCAAACCCTGTGGGAGCGGCCTTGGCTGCGAATTCAGGCGACCTGTTAAAGGGTGGGGCGAGCGCCTGCAGTGGCATGTGGTATTTCAGCGGCGCGATTGGCCGGAATGACACTTTAAGCAAGGTCTGAATCCTGATTCACTGCAGTTATTGTGAATCAGGATTCAGACTATGGCTTACCGCGCCACCGCTACCCGTATCGACCGTGACCAAGCCCTGCGTGAACGCATCCTCGATCAGGCCCTGGCGCGGGTCGCCGCCGGTGGCTTTGCCGCCCTGACCATGCAGGCGCTGGCCGAGGATGTGGGCATTGCCACCGGCAGCCTGTACCGCCACTTCAGCAACAAGGGTGAACTGGCCGCCGAGGTCTTTGCCTGCGCAAGTCAGCGAGAAGTCGATGCCTTGGCCGCCACCCTGAGTGCGCCGGGTAGCCCGCCGCAGCGCCTGGCCGCTGGCGTGCAGCAGTTCGCCGCCCGTGCCTGGTACAGCCGCCGGCTGGCCTATGCCTTGATTGCCGAGCCGGTGGAGCCGCAGGTCGACGAGCAGCGCCTGATCTACCGCCGGGCCTATGCCGAACTGTTTGGTGATCTGTTGCTGGAGGGCATGAGCGGCGGCCAGTTTGCCCTGCAACCGCCGGCCCTGACTGCCGCCTGCCTGGTGGGCGCAATTGCTGAAGCCCTGGTCGGGCCGCTGGCCCCGGCGGCGCAAAGCCCGCAGCCTGATCCGCAGCAACTGGCAGCAGTCAGCCTGGGCCTTAGTCATTTCTGTCTGCGCGCGGTTGGCGCCGACCTCTCAACCCTCAACCCTGAACCTCGCCTGGAGACTGCCCCATGAGCCTGCATCAGTACGCCGAAACCCACGACGTGTTCAATCAGGTGCCGTCCCTCGATGGCGCCAACCTGTACCGCCTCGACCGGCCATTGCAAGAGTGGGTGCAGCGCTTCGGCGGTGGCTGGGCGGCCGATAAACTGGATGCCTATGGTGCGCTGGCCGGCGGGCCGCTGATGGCGGCGGGCTTTCTCGCCAATGAAAACAAACCGGTGTTCAAGAGCCATGATCGCTACGGCAATCGCGCCGATCTTGTGGAGTTTCACCCGGCCTATCACCAGCTGATGGCCACGGCCATCGAGCATGGCCTGCACTCACTGCCCTGGACCGATCCGCGTGCCGGTGCCCATGTTGCCCGCGCCGGCCTGACCTATTTGCACAGTCAGGCCGAAGCCGCCAGTGGCTGCCCGCTGACCATGACGTTCGCATCGGTGCCGGCCCTCAAGCTGCAGCCTGAGGTGGCAGACATCTGGCTGCCGAAGATCCTCGCCAGCGAGTACGACCCACGCAACGTGCCGATGGAGCACAAGGCCGGTGTCACCATTGGCATGGCCATGACCGAGAAACAGGGTGGCACCGATGTGCGCGCCAACACCACCCGCGCCCATGCCGTGAGTGCTGGCGGACCGGGTCAGGCCTATGAGTTGGTCGGGCACAAGTGGTTCTGTTCGGCACCGATGTGCGATGCCTTTCTCACCCTGGCTTACACCGACAAGGGCCTGACCTGCTTCCTGCTGCCGCGCCATCGCCCGGATGGCTCGCGTAACCAGTTCTACGTACAGCGCCTGAAAAACAAGTTGGGCAACTGGGCCAACGCCTCCAGCGAAGTGGAGTTCCGTGGTGCCCTGGCCTGGATGGTCGGTGAGGAGGGGCGCGGCGTGCCGACCATCATCGAGATGGTGGCGCTGACCCGCTTCGACTGCATGGTTGGCTCCAGCAGCCTGATGCGTCAGGCCCTGACCCAGGCCGCGCACCACTGCGCGCACCGCCAGGTCAGTGGCAAGTTGTTGGCCGAGCAACCGCTGATGCAAAACGTGCTGGCCGACCTGGCCCTGGAAAGCGAAGCGGCCCTGGCCCTGACCCTGCGCATGGGCCACGCCCTTGACCGTGGGGATGACGAGCAGGAACAGAAGTTCGCCCGCCTGGTCACGGCGATTGGCAAGTATTGGATCTGCAAACGGGCGCCGGCGATGATCAACGAAGCCGCCGAGTGCATGGGCGGCGCCGGCTATGTCGAAGAGACCATCCTGCCACGGCTGTACCGCGAAGCGCCGGTCAACTCCACCTGGGAAGGCTCCGGCAACGTGCAATGCCTGGACGTGCTGCGCGCCTTGTCCAAGGAGCCGGGCGTGCTCGATGCGCTGTTTGCCGAACTCGGCGACGGTCATGGCGATGCCCGTTTGCACGCCCATATCGGCCAGCTGAAAAACGCCTTCGCTGATAAAGACGACATCCAGTACCGCGCCCGCCAACTGACCGAGGACGTGGCCATCGCCCTGCAGGCCAAGCTGCTGCTGGAGGCCGGCAATACCGCGGTGAGCGACGCCTTTATCGCCAGCCGCCTGGGTCACGGCGGGCGCGTGTATGGCACCCTGCCGCGTGGGGTGAATGTCGAGGCGCTGCTGGCGCGCAGTACGCCGCACCTGAGCTGAGGACTGAGCATTATGCACACCAGTCTTTTTGAGCGGTTAAAGGCCTGGCTGGCCGGTGATATTGGTGCGGACTACGGGATCTCTCAGTTGCAGGCCGCAGCAGGGGTGGCGGGTTTCAGCAGTCAGCCGCCGGCCGTGCACTTCAATCCGCTCGGTGGTGTGCATGGCGGCTACACCGCCACACTGTTCGATGCGGCGCTGGGATTGGCGGTGTACTCGCAGGCCAGTGCCGAGGAGGTCTACGTGACCGCCAGCCTGCAAGTGAATTACCTGCGCCCGATTGGTCTTGCGGCCTTGCCGCTACGTACGGAGGCCCGCGTGCTGCAGCGTAACGGGCGACAGATCGCGGTGCAGGCCACGCTGCACGATGCCCAGGGGCAGCTGTGCGCCAATGCCAGTGGCGTCTTCACTTGCTTGCGTCATGCGGTGTCAGGCGCTACTCAGTCCGTTGGTTTACCTGCGCGGTAAACGCCGGGCTCTGTCATTTCTAACGGCCGCCGGGTAAGGTGGCCGCCGATGGTTCCAGCTCGTGTCACGCGACTGGATGAAAAGGGAACATGGTGGCACCCCAACAGGTGCCGAAGCCATGGCTGCCCCCGCAACTGTAAACGGTAGATGACGCCCATACGCCACTGGCCAGTAAGGCTGGGAAGGCGGGCGAAGTGTTAAACCGTGAGCCAGGAGACCTGCCATCGAAGTCGGGCGCTTATGCCCATTCCCTCAATCCGGATCATCGCGCGGTGGGCGCGGTATAGGAATCTCTATGCACATCGAACCCGGCGTCGTTGAAGGCGCCAAACTTATGCTCAGCTACGCAACCGCAGTCACGGCCCTTGGGCTGACGAGCAAACTTGCACTCGACAGCGTGCGCAGCAACGGCGGCCTTGCTGCCCTGGCGTTGCGCAGTCTGCTTACCACAGCGCTGGTTTTCTGCTTCTTCGAGGTCTTCCCGCATCAGGCGGTCGGGGTCTCCGAGGTGCACCTGATTCTCGGCTCGACCTTGCTGCTGCTGTTTGGTGCCGGTGCGGCCGCCATCGGTCTGGCTGCCGGCCTGCTCTTGCAGGGGCTGTTGTTTGCCCAGTTCGACTTGCCTCAGTACGGCATGAACGTCACCACCTTGCTGGTGCCCTTGTGGGCGATCAGCGTGCTGGCCAAACGCATCATTGCCCCAGGCACCGCGTATGTGGACCTCTCCTACAAGCAGGCGTTGACACTGTCGACGGCCTATCAGGGCGGCATCGTGGCCTGGGTTGGTTTCTGGGCGTTGTATGGCAACGGTTTTGCCAGTGACAACCTCATGGCCGTGGGCAGCTTTGGCCTGGCGTATATGAGCGTGATCCTGATCGAACCTCTGGTCGATCTGGGTGTGCTGGCCGCCGCCAAGGCGCTGTCTGCATATAGCCGCGGGCCACTGTTTAACGCCCGACTGCATCAGGCGGCCTGAGTCGAGCAGCGCTGACGCGGCGGCTTGGCTAGCGCCGCGTGGCATGTTCCGACGGGTCACGTCGCGCTATCCCCGGCGCGGCGGATCAGGGCAAGATAGAGTCTGTCCGATCAGCCAGGAAGATGCTCTGTGAACCTTTGTTCCGATGACTTTGTTGTCGCCGCTACTGCCGAAGAGGCGGTTGATCGCCTGGCCGCTCTGCATGCCCGTTCCTGTGCAGCCCTCGGCCAAGCTATCAGGCACTACCTGAAAACCCGCGAGCGGCCGACTGAGGCCCAGCGCAGCGAATTTCGCTACCCCTTGCTGCGCCTGATCTACGCCTGCCAGGGCGAAGTGCCGAGCAGCACGCGCGCCTACGCCAAGATGGAAAGCCCGGGGACCTACAGCGTCACCGTCACCCATCCAGACGCCTTTCGCGGTTACCTGCTCGACCAGCTTGGGCCATTGATGAGCGACTTCACCGTGACCGTGGAAGTTGGCCTCAGCGAGCAGAACATTCCCTATCCCTACGTCGTCGAGCATGGCGAAGAACTGGCCGCCGCCGGAGTGACGGCTGCCGAGCTGGCGCGGGTGTTCCCCAGTACCGACCTGTCGGCGGCCACCGATGGCGTGGCCGACGGTCTCTATGACTGGCAGGACGCCGACCCGATGCCGCTGGCGCTGTTCGATGCGGCGCGGGTGGATTTCTCCCTCAAGCGCCTGCAGCACTACAGCGGCAGCGACTGGCGGCATGTGCAGCCATGGATTCTGCTGACCAACTACCACCGCTATGTCGACCAGTTCATTCGCCATGGCGTCGAGCAGCTGCGCAGCAACCCGCGCTATGTGCGCATGGTCTTGCCCGGTAATGTCATGGTCGAGCGCGACATGGACGAGGAGGTGATGCAGGCGGTGATCGACAGCGTGGTCTGGCACCGCTACCAGATGCCGGCCTATCACCTGATTGCCAGCGATGGCCACGGCGTGACCCTGGTGAATATCGGCGTCGGCCCCTCCAACGCGAAGAACATCACCGACCATCTGGCTGTGCTGCGTCCTCATTGCTGGCTGATGATTGGCCACTGCGGCGGCTTGCGCCAATCACAGACCATCGGTGACTACGTTCTGGCTCACGCCTATATGCGCCGCGACGGCATCCTCGACCGGGTGCTGCCGACCAATATTCCCATCCCGGCCCTGGCCGAGGTGCAGCAGGCGTTGCAGGAAGCGGCGGCGAACGTCACGGGTGAGCATGGAGAGGCGCTGAAAAAGCGCCTGCGCACCGGCACCGTATTGACTTACGACGACCGCAACTGGGAGCTGCGTTGGGCCCAGGAGCGACCGCAGATCAACCTCGCCCGCGCGGTGGCGGTGGACATGGAAAGCGGCACCATCGCCGCCCAAGGCTATCGCCTGCGGGTGCCTTACGGCACGCTGTTGTGCGTGTCGGACAAGCCGTTGCACAGCGAGATCAAGCTGCCGGGCTCGGCCGGGGCGTTCTACGAGCGCGCGGTCAGCCAGCATCTAACCATCGGCCTGGCGGCCCTCGACCTGCTGCGCAGCCAGCTCAACACCCTGCACTCACGCAAGCTGCGCAGCTTCGACGAGCCGCCGTTCCGTTGATCATTGGCGTGAACTATTGATGGGGCGCTGTGTGTTTTGCGCATCCTATGGCAGTGCACCCTGTGGGAGCGACTTCAGCCGCGAAGCCTTTAAGCGCCTGCGCCGGCATTTATCCGGCCTGGCGCTTCCCGGCTTGGCGTTGCCCCACTAAGCTGGGTGGATGAATAGAATTCTCTTGAATTGCGACATGGGCGAAAGCTTTGGCGCCTGGCAGATGGGCGATGATGCCCATGCCATGCCGCTGGTGGATCAGGCCAATCTGGCCTGTGGTTTTCATGCTGGCGACCCGCTGACTATCCAACGCAGTGTGGCCTTGGCCGTGCGCCATGGGGTGAGCATCGGTGCCCATCCGGCCTATCCCGACCTGCAAGGCTTCGGCCGCCGCCATATGGCCTGCTCGGCCGAGGAGGTGCAGGCGCTGGTGCTTTATCAGCTCGGTGCGCTGGATGCTTTTTGCCGCGCGGCCGGCACCCAGCTGGCGTACGTCAAACCCCATGGCGCCTTGTACAACGACTTGCTGCGCAGCGATGAGTTGTTCGAGGCCGTGCTGGCGGCCTGTGCTCGCTATCGACCCGGCTTGCCGCTGATGGTTCTGGCGTTGGCCGACAATCGCCGCGAACAGCGACTGGCGGCGGCGGCCGGGGTGCCGCTGTTGTTCGAAGCCTTTGCCGACCGCGCCTACCAGGCCGATGGTCAGTTGGTGTCGCGGCGTTTGGCGGGCGCGGTGTATCAGCACAGTGAGCAGATTCTCAGTCAGGCCCTGGCGATTGCCGCCGGCCAGGCATTTGCCGATATCGACGGTCGGCCTGTGCAGCTGCGTGCCGACAGCCTTTGTGTGCACGGCGACAATCCCGAGTCGCTGGCGGTGCTGCGGCGCCTGCGCGCCCTGCTGGATGCGCAGTGATCCGTATCGAGCCGGCCGGTGCCGAGGCACTGCTGCTGGTGCTGGCCGAACAGCCGGATGCCGAACTGCCACAACGCATCGCCCGTCTGGCTGAGCGTATCGCTCAGCAGCTGGGGCCGGTGCTGGTCGATCTGGTACCGGCCTGGACCAGCCTGCTGGTGCATTACGACCTGTTGCGCATCAGTCATCCGCAGTTGGTGCAGCAGCTCACGCCCTTGCTGGAGGCCTGGCTGGCCGAGGCGCCGCAGTTCGCGCCGGCGCCCTTGCTGGAGCTGCCGATCTGGTATGCCGGCGAGGACCTGGCCGCCGTCGCCGCGGCGTGCGAGCTGAGCGTGAGCGAGGTGATCGCTTTGCACAGTGGTGGCGAATACCGGGTCGGTGCCATCGGTTTTGCCCCGGGCTTTGCCTACCTGAGTGAGTTGGATGGGCGCCTGGCATTGCCCCGGCGCAGTACACCACGAACCCGCGTGCCGGCTGGCAGCCTGACGATTGCCGAGCGGCAAACGGCGATCTATCCCCAGGCTTCGCCCGGCGGTTGGCATCTGCTCGGGCGTTGTCCGTGGTCGTTGTTTGACTGGCAGGCCGTTCAGCCATGCCGCTTGGCGCTAGGCGATAGGGTGCGTTTTGTCGCCATCGACCAGCACATCTACCTCGCCGAGGGCGGCGAACTATGAACGGCTCCGAGAACGGCTTCGAGGTGGTGCAGCCGGGGCCCATGAGCTTGCTGCAAGACGCCGGCCGCCTGGGCTGGCAGCACCTTGGCGTGTCGCCCGCTGGGCCGCTGGACCTGCACGCGGCAGCCTGGGCCAATCACCTGCTCGGTAATGAGTGGGGCGCGCCGCTACTGGAAGTTGCTCTGGGCGGTTTGCAGCTGCGCAGTCGGGTCGATAGTTGGGTGGCAGTGTGTGGCGCCGATGTGGTCATTGAGGTTGATGGCGTGCCCCAGGCCAACTGGTCGCGTTTCGCTGTGCGTGCCGGCCAGCAATTGCAACTGGGCTATGCCCGCAGCGGTCAGCGCGCCTACCTGGCGGTGGCCGGTGGCTTTCACGGGCCGACCCAACTGGGCAGCATCGCCACCCAGCAGCGTGATGGGTTGGGCGGTTTGCATGGCGATGGCCGGGCCCTGCAATCGGGTGATTGGCTGCGCTGCGCGGCCGCACAATTGCCCGGCGTGGCCAGCGTGCCTTGGCCCTATGTGCCGGACTATCACGCTCGGCCCTTGCTGCGGGTGATCACCGGCGGCGACGCCTTGAGCTTTAGTGAAGATCAGCTGCAAGGTTTCTTCGCCCAACCCTGGCAACTCAGCCCGCAAGCGGATCGCATGGGCGCCCGCCTGTGTGGTGCGGCGTTGACGGTGCCGCCGCTGACGCCGGCGCGGCAATGGTCGCAAGGGGTTAGTAACGGGGCGATTCAGGTGCCGGCCGATGGTCAGCCGATCATCCTCCTGGCCGACCGCCAGACCATGGGCGGCTACCCGCTGCTGGGCTGGCTGCATCCGCTCGATCTCGGCCGCCTGGCACAGTGCCCGGCGCACCACGAACTGCGCTTTACTGCGGTCAGCCTGAGTGACGCGCAGGATGAATTACGCGAGTTTTATCGTTTTTTCCGTGAGTGACCGCGAGCACCTCGGTTGACTGGCTGCGGCAATGGGCGAAGAGGTCGAGGCGGGCGTCATAGGCCTGGGTGTCGACCTGCAACAAGCCGAGCATAGAGTGGAACAGGTTGTCGTGGCTCAGCGGCCGCTCATGTTCGTCCCGCAGGCACTGACTGCTGACATTGAAGTCGCGTTGGTAGCCCTTGGAGAACCAGGCAAACATGCTCACGTGGCGCTGTTGCTCAGGCGCCATCAGGTAGGGCGCACCATGCAGGAACAGGTTGTACTCGCCCAGTGATTCGCCATGGTCGGACAGATAGAGCATGCCGCTGTCGAGCTGGTCCTGATTCTTGCGCAGCAGGTCGATCAGAGTCGCCAGCACGTGATCGGTGTAGAGAATGGTGTTGTCGTAGGCGTTGACGATTTCTTCCCGGCTGCATTCGTTCAGCGCGTTGCTGGCGCATACCGGAGTGAACTTCTCGAAGGCCTTGGGATAACGCTTGAAGTATTCGGGGCCGTGGCTGCCCATCTGGTGCAGGACCAGCACGCTGTCCTGTTGCAGGTTGTCGATATAGGCCTGCAGGTTGCTCAGCAGAATTTCATCGAAGCACTCCTCGCTGTTGCACAGTGCCGGGTCGTGGCCCTGGCTCAAGTCCTCCAGGGTCACGCGGTCACAGGCGCCCTTGCAGCCGGCCTGGTTGTCGCGCCACAGCACATTCAGGCCGGCCCGCTGCAGCACATCCAGCAGGCTGTCCTGATTCTTGGCGATGGCGCTCTTGTAGCCGTCGCGGCCCATGTTGGAAAACATGCAGGGCACCGATACCGCGGTTTCGGTGCCGCAGGAATACACATTGTCAAAGCTGATCAGGTCATCTTCCTGGCTCAGCTCGGGGGTGGTGTTGCGGGCGTAACCGAGCAGGCCGAAGTTCTCGGCGCGGGCGCTTTCACCCACCACCAGGACGGTCAGGGATTTGCGCGGGTGGGCCTGCCAACTGGGGGATTTCAGCGCATCGCTGGCGATCACCTGGAAGGGTTGCTTGGCGCTGGCCAGTTGTTCGCGCAGGTAGCCCGAGGTGGCGCCGACGATGTTGCTCGGGGTGACCATCAGGCGCAGTTCATGGTGATTGCGAAACAGCGAGGACAAGCCCTGGTAGTTGGCCAGTGCCACGCCGCCGAGCATGGCAACGCAGCCAGTCATTACGGCCGCTTTGCTTAGTAATTCGCGGTGCCAGACGCGGTAGTTGACCGGGGTTTGCCAGACCAGCCAGCTGGGCAGCACACCGAGCAACAGCAGGTAGGCGGCGAACTTCAGCGACAGCAGGTCGAAGGCTTCGCTGGGGTTGGTTTCGGCGATGTTGCGCAGCATCTCCTTGTTGATCAAGGTGCCGTACTGGTTCATGAAATAGGCCGCGCCGGCACCGCAGAGCAGCAGCACGGTCAGGGTCGGCTTGAGTACCCGGCGAAACGCCAACAGGGTCAGCGCCAAATTGAATACCGCCAGAATCAGCAGCACAAAGGCGCCGCGCAGCAGCCAGCCCTGGCCGTCGGCATGGGTGATTTGCAACAGGTGTTGCCACAGCGCCTGGTTGAAGGCGAGCAGGAAAAATCCGCTGGCCAGCAGGGTCAGCAGTTCGGGGCGAATGGCTTTGATCTTCAGCATCGGGGTTCAGCTCGGCTCTGCGCGGGCAGCTGAATAGCAGCTGCTTGATGGGGCGCGAAGTTACCCAGGCAGAACTGAATGAGTCGTGAAAAATTAGCGGACAAAGCGTTGCGGGGCAGACTTTAGGGCCTGACCCGCGGGTGACGATGCGCCGGCCTGGCGGCCGGCGCGGGGGGTCAAGGCATCAGTACTTCGATCACGCCGTCGGCGTTGACGCTGACCTGGCTGCTGCCGGCTTCGATTTCCGGCGTCGGTGCGGCATCGGCCTCTGCCATGCTTTTCATCGCGCCCATGCGCATCGGCATCGGTGCCTGGAAGCCGCCACCGTTGAGGCTCAGGCTGACCAGTTTGTAGTCCTTGCCGCCGAGGGCGTTGGTGGCCAGTTGGGCGCGGGCCTTGAAGGCGTTGATGGCGTCCTGCAGCAGGGCGTCTTCGGTCTTCTTCTGGGTGGCGCTGGCAATGCTAAAGCTCATGTTGCCCATCTTCAGTTGCTGCAGCAGTTGCCCGGTGAGTTGCGACAGGGCGGCAAAGTCGGCGCTTTCCAGACGCAGCTCGGCACGTTCGCGCCAGGCGCTGATCTTGCGGTTGTCGCCGTCGTAGATCGGGTAGCTGTTACGGTTGCCCAGGCTGACGGTGACGCCCTTGCTGGCACGGGCTTGGGTCAGGGCCTGGTTGATGGTCTGGGTGATCTGGGCCGCCAGCTTGGCCGGGTCTTTGTCCTGGGCTTCGCTGTACAGGCTTACCTGCATCTGGTCATGGGCCACTTCCTGGCTGACTTCGGCGCGCAGGGCCACCTGGTTGTAGCGGGCTTCCTCGGCGAGCAGCGGCTGGCTGATGAGGGCGGCGAGCGTCAGGCCGAGGGCGCTGGCTGTTTGGGCTTGGCTGGGCATGCGGATTCCTTATGCACGGTGGGCGCCGACAGGCGCAAAAGGGGAGCTTACGCTGCTCTGACTGCCAGGTGCAGCAGTGGGTTCCGTAGTTGATGGTTGGATCAATTTAGCCGTTCTGGCGGCTGCGGCGAGTTGCCGCAGCTTGTCGCGGGGGAGGCCCGGATAGCGGCGGCTTGGGTATACTCGCTGCGCTCTGGCGCGGAGCACTTTTGGAGAAGTCATGCACGCCCCCACGCAGCTGTTGTCTGCCAGCCGACAAAACCTCTGGCGCCTGACGCTGATCCGCATTCTGGTGCTGGCCGCGCAAGCCGGCTCGGTAGGGTTCGCCTACCTGTCGGACCTGCTGCCGCTGCCCTGGCTGCCGCTGAGCATTACCCTGTGCGTCTCGGCGCTGCTCTGCGCCTGCACCTGCCTGCGGTTGAAAGGCCCGTGGCCGGTGACCGAGCAGGAATATGCGCTGCAGCTGGGGTGCGACCTGATCATCCACAGCGTGCTGCTGTTCTACGCCGGCGGTTCCACCAACCCCTTCGTTTCTTACTATCTGGTGCCGCTGACCATCGCTGCAGCGACCTTGCCGTGGCTGTATTCAATGGCCCTCAGCGGGCTGGCACTGACGGGTTACACCGGCCTGCTGATCTGGTATCACCCGCTGGACCTGCACGGCATCGAGCATGAGGCCACGCTGATCAGCCTGCACCTGTTCGGCATGTGGCTGAACTTCGCCCTGTCGGCGGCCTTTATTACCTTCTTCGTGGTCAAGATGGCCGGCGCGCTAAGGCGTCAGGACCAACTGCAGGCCGAGCGTCGCGAGGAGGGCATGCGCGATCAGCAACTGCTCGCCGTGGCCACCCAGGCCGCTGGCGCCGCCCATGAATTGGGCACCCCGCTGGCGACCATGAGCGTGCTGATCAAAGAACTGCGCCAGGAGCACCAGAACCCCTTGTTGCAGGAAGACCTGGCGGTGCTGCAAGAGCAGGTGCAGTTGTGCAAACAGAGCCTGCAACAGCTGGTGCGTGCCGCCGAGGCTGACCGCCGTCAGGCCGTGCATGAGCAGACTGCGCGCGAGTGGCTGGAGTCGGTGTTACGCCGTTGGCACCTGATGCGGCCCGAAGCCAGTTATCGCTTTCAGGTGCTCGGGTTGGGTACGTCGCCACGCTTGATGCCGCCCACCGACCTGACCCAGGCGCTGCTCAATCTGCTCAACAACGCGGCCGATGCCTGCCCGGACAACCTGGATATCACGCTAAATTGGGATGCCCAGTGGACGCGTCTGAGCATTCGCGACCACGGCGCCGGCGTGCCATTGGCGATTGCCGAGCAGCTTGGTCGACCGTTTTTCACTACCAAGGGCAAAGGTTTCGGCCTGGGCCTGTTTCTTAGCCAGGCCAGCGTCACCCGCGCTGGCGGCACGGTAAAACTGTATAACCATGAAGAAGGCGGCACGCTGACTGAATTGCGTTTGCCGCGCGCGTTTGGCGCCGGCTTTGGGCCGATCTGAAACACGAGGAATTCCATGAGCGACGAAGCCCCGATCGACAGCGAAGAGCTGCCCCACCTGCTGCTGGTGGATGATGACGAGACCTTTACCCGCGTGATGGCGCGGGCCATGGCGCGCCGTGGTTTCCGCGTGAGTACCGCCAGCTCGGCCGAGGCTGGCCTGGCCCTGGCCCGCGAAGATTTGCCCGAGTACGCGGTGCTCGACCTGAAGATGGAAGGCGACTCCGGCCTGGTGCTGCTGCCCAAGCTGCACGAGCTGGACGCGGAAATGCGCGTGCTGATCCTCACCGGTTATTCCAGCATCGCCACTGCCGTGGAGGCGATCAAACGCGGTGCCTGCAATTACCTGTGCAAGCCGGCGGACGCCGATGACGTGCTGACGGCGTTGCTGTCCGAACACGCCGATCTCGATACCCTGGTTCCGGAAAACCCGATGTCGGTGGACCGCCTGCAGTGGGAGCATATCCAGCGCGTGCTGGGTGAGCACGAAGGCAATATCTCCGCCACTGCCCGCGCCCTGGGCATGCATCGACGGACCTTGCAGCGCAAACTGCAGAAGCGTCCCGTGCGGCGTTAAACGCCGTTTGGCCCCGGCAGACTGCCGGGGTGGTCTGCCTTCCTTGGTCTAACAGGCCGTTGAAAAATGTAGACGAGGCAGCCGAGACAAGGCGAAAACAGGCGAAAAAGCGGAGTTTACGTGCTGTAAATGAGCATTTTGAGCCTGTTTTTAACGCCGTATCGGCAACGCAGGTAATTTTCAGCGGCCTGCTAATCCATCGCCTGCTAGGGGCTTTTATGCTTGCCGTTGTCCAGCAAACCATCGGCGTCACCGCGCCGGTTTTTGCCATGCTATTCCTTGGTGTGGTGCTCAAGCGCCTGAGGCTGATCGACGCGGGCTTTATCAATACCGCCTCGACCTTGGTGTTTCGCGGCACGCTGCCGACCTTGTTGTTTCTCGGCATCGTCCAGGCCGACCTCAGTCAGGCCCTGCAACCGGCTTTGCTGCTGTATTTCCTGCTGGCGACCGTGGGCTGTTTTTTGCTCGCCTGGGGCTGGGCGATCTGGCGCTGCCCGCAGGCCGACCGCGGCGTGTATACCCAAGGCGCGTTTCGCGGTAACAACGGTATCGTCGGCCTGGCGCTGGCCAGCAGCATGTATGGCGACTACGGCTTGTCGGTGGGCGCGGTGCTGGGTGGGCTGGTGATTCTCAGCTACAACACCTTGGCGGTGATTGTCCTGTCGATTTACAACCCGCAAGCCAAGACCACGCCCATCGGGTTGCTCAAGAGCATTCTCGGCAATCCGCTGATCGTCGGCGTGCTGGCGGCCATTCCGTTTGCCTGGTGGCAGATCAGCCTGCCGCAGTGGTTGCTCACCTCGGCCGGTTACTTTGCCCAGATGAGCCTGCCGCTGGCGCTGATCTGCATCGGCGGCACCTTGAGCCTGGCGGCGCTGCGCGAGAGCAGTGGGGTGGCGGTCAGTTCCAGCCTGATGAAGCTGGTTTGGTTGCCGGTGCTGGCCACGCTGGGCGCCTGGTGTTGGGGCTTTCGCCAAGCCGATCTGGCGATCCTGTTTGTGTACTTTGCCAGCCCGACGGCCGCCGCCAGCTATGTGATGGTCAAGGCCATCGACGGCAACCATCAACTGGCAGCGGTGATTATCGTGCTCACCACCCTGGGCTCGGTGCTGAGCATCAACCTCGGCCTGTTGGCCTTGCAGTGGCTGGGCTGGGTGTAGGTTGGGTTGAGGCGCGCAGCGGTGAAGCCCAACAGCTTGGTTACGCCTTCTGCACCTCGTCGAGCACTTCCTGAGCGGCGCGGAAGGCGTCGATGGCTGCCGGCACACCGGCATAGACAGCGCAGTGCAGCAGAGTTTCGCGGATTTCCTCGACCGTGCAGCCGTTGTTCAGTGCGCCGCGCACATGGCCCTTGATCTCCTGATTGCATTTGAGTGCGGTCAGGGCCGACAGGGTAATCAGGCTGCGGGTCCGGCGGTCCAGGCCTTCGCGGTTCCACACGCCGCCCCAGGCATGCTCGTTGACGAAATCCTGCAGTGGCTGGCTAAACGCGGTGGCGTTGCCCAGGGCGCGGTCAACGAAAGCGTCGCCCATCACTTCGCGGCGTACTTGCAGGCCGCTGAGTTTTTCATTGCTCATCGAATAACTCCTAGATTCAGCGCTGGCGCTGCCAGGCGCGGGCGCCAATCACCAGCAAGGTAATGGCCGTCAGCGGCAAGACGAAACTGTACATGGCCTGTTGCAGGGCGCCCAGCCAGGGGGCCGCTGTGCTGTGCAAGACCAGGTAGGCGGTGTACAGCGCGTAGTAGCCGACAAACACGGCGCCTTCCCAGCGGTTGATGCAGTAGCCATTGAAGAAGATCGGCAGGCAGGCGATGGCCACGGCGATCATCACCGGGAAATCGAAGGCCAGGGCATTGGCCGCCACCGGGATGGCGCTTGGCGATACCAGCGAGGCCAGGCCGAGGACGCAGAGCAGGTTGAAGATGTTGCTGCCGACGATGTTGCCCACGGCAATGTCGCGCTCGCCCTTGATGGCGGCCATCAGCGACGTGGCCAGTTCTGGCAGGGAGGTGCCGATGGCCACCACGGTCAGACCGATCACCAGCTCCGACAGGCCCAGGGCGCGCGCCAGGCTGACGGCGCCCTCGACCAGGAAGTTTGAGCCGCTGACCAGCAACACCAGGCCGACCACAATCAACCCGAGGTTAATGAGCCAGGCGTAAGGTTTGGGCGCCTCGTTGAGGCCGAACTCGGTGGCGAACTCATCATCTGCCGCAGCGGTCTTGTCCCGACGGCTGCTGATGATCAGAAAGGCGGTGTAGGCCAGGATGCCGGCAAACAGCAGAGCACCATCCAGGCGGCTGAGGCTGCCGTCCCAGGCCAGGGCGAATACCAGCAGGCTGGCACCGATCATGATCGGAACGTCCAAGCGGATCAGCTGGCGTGAGACGACTAGCGGTGCAATCAGAGCAGTCATGCCGAGAATCAGCAGGATATTGGCAATATTGCTGCCGATCACATTGCCAATCGCCAGATCGCCGCTGCCGTTAAAAGCAGCTTGCACGCTGACGGCAGTCTCTGGCGCGCTGGTGCCGAAGGCCACCACGGTGAGGCCGATGATCAGCGGCGGAATGCCAAACTGGGCGGCCAGCTTGCCGGCGCCGCGCACCAGTACTTCTGCGCCGGCCACCAGCAGTATCAAACCGGCGATCAGGTAGACGATGGTCATTAAAGTCATGATTGCGCTCCAAAAAAGTCCGCCTAGCTTACCCAATCTGGAACGGCTCGCCAGCGCCTGCGGGTGCGCATTGTTGCCTGATGTTGCGCTTGCGTCAGTCCTCGCAGGGCGGCTGCCAGAACAACTGCACGGCGCCATCGTCGCGGTGGGCCAGGGTGACGTTATCGTTCTCGGCGATTTCGCCTAAGAGCTGTGCCCAGTCGTCATCCGAGTCATCGGGGTGCTTGCTAATCAGCGCGGCTTTGGCCTTCTGGGCGTTGGGCGAGTTGATGATTTTCTGCACCCGTTGAGCCAGCAGTTCGTAGGGACTGGGTAGTTTTACAGCGGCAGATTTAGTGGCGGCCATACGCAGGACTCCTGAAATATAACTGTCTATGCATACAGTATATTGTCAGGCGCGCCGATGTCAGGTCAAGCCACGAAGGGTGGCGGTGTGTCAGTCATTTACCCTTAGTCACCGGGTGCGCTATGGCCTGAGTGGGCAACAGCGCGTGCTCTGTTGCGCTGACTATTTCCTCGGCCACTGTCGTATCGCAAACCGCTCGGGCAAGGGTGACCGCGCCGGCTAATGTGCTCAGCGCTGCCATTGCTGCACCGATAGTGACGGGTGCGTCCGTGGCTGCGGGCCCGCTTGCGATCAGGGTTGCGACCGCAAGCAATTCAGTTTCGAACTCCGCCCGGGCTGTCGCATCGGAGCGCGTCACTTCGGGTGCAAGGCTTTGTAAGGCGCAACTTTCGGGTAGCTCACACTTGCGCTTGGCACCCAAGTAAAACTTCACGAACTCAGTCCACCAGGTCGGCCCGTAGCTGGTTTGAAAATGGCGTATGCCCTCCTTGAGGTCCGACATACCCCGTGCAACGGACTCGCGGAACGCGGCGGTCTTAGAGTCGAAGTGCGTATAGAAAGCGCCGGAGGTGACCCCGGCCGCTTTTGCCAAACCATCGACACCTATGCCACCAAAACCGCCCTGGCGAAAGCCGCGGCCTGCCGCTTCGAGAATGCGCTGGCGAGTGTGTAGCTTCTGTTCGGATCGCGACACGAATCGCTCCTTCGTTGGGTGCTGAGTGGAAATTATACTTGTTCGGATAACGATCGTTATGTATTTTAAGATAACGATCGTTATCTTGGTGGTCGTTCTGGTCATGGCTGTGACTGGATTAGCCAATCTATAGGGATACCGCTATGTCGAAGGCTTTTGTCTACACCGAGTTGCAAATCGCTTTGCCATTCGAGCAGGCGCCGTGGCGCGAGCTCAACCCTGAGTTACTCAGGCAGCCGGGGTTGAACAATAAAACCTGGTTGTCTGGGGTGGCGAACCTGTCACTGGGAGGTTTCTATGAGTTCGACTCAATCGATAACGCGAAAAAATTCGTCACCGGCTACTTCCCGGCAGAAGCCCGCAAATTTGGCGTAGCGCAAACGACTCGGGTGTTTGCCATGGACGTGGTCGAGGAGGCTAGCCGACAGCTGAATTCGGTGCACTTCGGTGGTATCGCCAGCCGCACGCCGGGTGCATTCGTCTACACCGAAGTGCAGGTTTCGGCCCCGTTTGATCAGGCGCCTTGGCGCACAATGAACCCTATTCTTCGGGCGCAGCCCGGGTTGCTGCACAAAACCTGGTTGAGTGGTGTGGATAACCAATCGGTCGGTGGCTTTTATGCCTTCGATACGCTGGAAAACGCCCGCCGTTTCGTCACCGATTACTTCCCAACCGAGACTGCGGGGCTGAATGCGGCCTACACCACGCGCTTGTTTGATGCGTCGGCGACCGAGGCGGCAAGTCGCGAAATGGGTTCGCAGTTTTATCGTTAACCTCGTTCGTCCTCAGTCGACACGTTCAACCCGCACCGGAACGACGCCTGCGCGCAGCATGTCGAGTTGCTCGGCGGCTTTTTGCGAGAGGTCGATGAGGCGGCTGCGGGCGTAAGGGCCGCGGTCGTTGATGCGCACCAGCACGCTTTTGTCGTTGTTGAGGTTGGTCACGCGGACTCGTGAGCCGAAGGGTAGGGTGCGGTGGGCCGCGGTCAGTTGGTTCTGGTCGAAACGCTCGCCGCTGGCGGTGCGTTTGCCATGGTGTTTGGCGCCATAGTAGGACGCCTTGCCTTCGGCGCTGTAGTCCGGGTGGTCGCTGCTCTGGCCGAACGGCAGTCCGGAGCAGCCGCTCAGCAGGCCAAGCAAACTGCCGATCATCAGTGTGCGCCACATGGTGTTCGCTCCAGATAAAACAACGCCGGGCATGCCCGGCGTTGTTATGGCAAGCCATCCTTGGCTTGTATGGCCATCCATGGCCGGTCGTTCGCCGGGTCAACGCATGCGTTGACTGTTTCTGGAAAAGAAGGGGCTCAACCTTCCAGCTTCTTCTTCAGCAGCTCGTTGACTTGGCCGGGGTTGGCCTTGCCTTTCGAGGCTTTCATGGCTTGGCCGACGAAGAAGCCGAACATCTTGCCGCGCTTGGCTTCGTCGCTGGCGCGGTACTGTTCGACCTGCTCGGCGTTGGCGGCCAGCACGTCGTCGAGCATCGACTCGATGGCGCCGCTGTCGGTGACCTGCTTGAGGCCTTTGGCCTCGATCACCTGGTCGGCGCTGCCTTCGCCGTTGGCCATGGCTTCAAAGACCATCTTGGCGATCTTGCCGCTGATGGTGTTGTCCTTGATGCGCAGGATCATGCCGCCCAGTTGCTCGGCAGACACCGGCGATTGTTCGATCTCCAGGTTGCCGCTGTTGAGCAGGCTGGACAGCTCGCCCATCACCCAGTTGGCGGCCAGCTTGGCGTCGCCACACACCGCATTCACGGCTTCGAAGTAGTTGGCCAGTTCGCGGCTGGCGGCCAGCACGTCGGCGTCGTAGGCGGACAGGCCAAACTCGGCCTGGAAGCGCTCGCGCTTCTGCACCGGCAGCTCTGGCAGGGTGGCGCGAACTTCGTCGAGGAAGCTCTGCTCGATCACCACCGGCAACAGGTCCGGGCAGGGGAAGTAACGGTAGTCGTTGGCTTCTTCCTTGCTGCGCATGGAGCGCGTCTGGTCCTTGTTCGGGTCGTACAGACGGGTTTCCTGCACCACTTTGCCGCCGTCTTCGATCAGCTCGATCTGGCGCTGCACTTCGTGGTTGATGGCTTTTTCGATAAAGCGGAACGAGTTGACGTTCTTGATCTCGGCACGGGTGCCGAACTCGGCCTGGCCGACCGGGCGCACCGAGACGTTGCAGTCGCAGCGCAGCGAGCCTTCGGCCATGTTGCCGTCGCAGATGTCGAGGTAGCGCACCAGGGCGTGCATGGCTTTGACGTAGGCCACGGCTTCCTTGGCGGAACGGATGTCCGGCTCGGAGACGATCTCCAGCAGCGGCGTGCCGGCACGGTTGAGGTCGATGCCGCTCATGCCGTGAAAGTCTTCGTGCAGGCTCTTGCCGGCGTCTTCTTCCAGATGCGCGCGGGTGATGCCGATGCGCTTTTGGGTACCGTCTTCCAGGGTAATGTCGAGGAAGCCCTTGCCGACGATGGGGTGATCCATCTGGCTGGTCTGGTAGCCCTTGGGCAGGTCCGGGTAGAAGTAGTTCTTGCGGGCAAAGATGTTCTTGCCGGCGATTTCGGCGTCAATCGCCAGGCCGAACTTGCAGGCCATGCGCACGGCTTCGGCGTTGAGCACCGGCAGGGTGCCGGGCATGCCGAGGTCGATCAGGCTGGCCTGGGTGTTGGGCTCGGCGCCGAAGGTGATGGCGCTGGCCGAAAAGATCTTCGATTGGGTGCTGAGCTGGGCGTGGATTTCCAGGCCGATTACGGTTTCCCATTGCATCTGTGTATTCCTCAATCCTGTGCTGCCTGAGCGAACCCTCTCCCGGCGCTGCGCGCCACCCTCTCCCTGTAAAAGGGCGAGGGGGAAAGGCCGCATGGCTACGCCATGACTTAAAAGCCAGCCGGGGCTTGGGTATGCCAGTCAGTCACCTGTTGGTACTGATGGGCGACGTTGAGCAGGCGGCCTTCCTGGAAGTACGGCGCGAGCAGTTGCACGCCCACTGGCAAGCCATCGACAAAACCAGCCGGCATCGACAGGCCGGGGATGCCGGCGAGGTTGGCGGTGATGGTGTAGATGTCTTCCAGGTACTGGGCGACTGGATCGTTGTTCTTCTCGCCGAGCTTCCACGCCAGGTTCGGCGTGGTTGGGCCGAGGATCACGTCGACGTCATTAAAAGCTGCGACGAAGTCGTTTTTGATCAAGCGGCGAATCTTCTGCGCCTTCAGGTAGTAGGCGTCGTAGTAGCCGGCGGACAGCGCATAGGTGCCGACCATGATGCGGCGTTTCACTTCCGCACCGAAGCCTTCGCCACGGGAGCGCTTGTACAGGTCTTCGAGGTTGACCGGGTTCTCGCAGCGGTAGCCGAAACGCACGCCGTCGAAGCGCGACAGGTTGGAGCTGGCCTCGGCGGGGGCGATCACGTAGTAGGCCGGGATGGCGTGCTGCATGTTTGGCAGCGAGATGTCCTTGACGGTAGCGCCGAGCTTTTTCAGCGCTTCGACCACGGCCATGACCTTGTCGGCGATGCGCGGGTCGAGGCCGGCACCGAAGTATTCCTTCGGCAGGCCAATGCGCAGACCGTTAAGTGGCTGGCTGAGGGCGGCCAGGTAGTCGTCGATCGGCTGATCAACGCTGGTCGAGTCTTTGGCATCAAAGCCGGCCATGGCTTGCAGCAACAAGGCGCAGTCTTCGGCGGTGCGCGCCAGCGGGCCACCTTGGTCGAGGCTGGAGGCGTAGGCAATCATGCCCCAGCGCGACACGCGGCCGTAGGTCGGCTTGAGGCCGGTGAGGTTGGTCAGCGCCGCCGGTTGGCGAATTGAACCGCCGGTGTCAGTGCCGGTGGCGGCCGGGATCAGGCGTGCAGCCACGGCGGCGGCCGAGCCACCGCTGGAACCACCCGGTACGCGGGACAGGTCCCAGGGGTTTTTCACCGCGCCGTAGTAGCTGGACTCGTTGGACGAGCCCATGGCGAATTCGTCCATGTTCAGCTTGCCGAGGGTCACGGTACCGGCAGCAGCGAGCTTGTCGACCACGGTGGCGTCATAGGGCGCCTTGAAGTTGTCGAGAATCTTCGAGCCACAGCTGGTGCGGATGCCCTGGGTGCAGAACAGGTCTTTATGGGCCAGTGGGGCGCCGAGCAGGGCGCCGCTTTCACCGGCGGCGCGACGGCTGTCGGCGGCCTTGGCCTGGCTCATGGCCAGCTCTTCGGTGAGGCTGATAAAGCTGTTGAGTTGCGGGTCCAGCGCCTTGATGCGAGCCAGCAGGTGGCTGCTCAGTTCGCTGGCGGAAAACTCTTTGGCGGCCAGGGCGCGGGCGATCTCGGCGAGCGTCAGTTGCTGCATATCCATTACTCGATCACCTTGGGAACCAGGTACAGGCCGTTTTCCACAGCCGGGGCGATGGCCTGGTAGGCCTCGCGGTGGTTGCTTTCGGTCACCACGTCGGCGCGCAGGCGCTGGGTGGCTTCCAGCGGGTGGGCGAGGGGCTCGATGCCGTTGGTGTCGACCGCCTGCATGGCGTCGATAAGGCCGAGAATGTTGTTCAGTGTGGCGGTGGTTTGTGGAATATCGGCGTCATTCAGGCCAAGACGGGCCAGGTGAGCGATTTTTTCCACGTCGGAGCGTTCAAGCGCCATCGGAGGTCTCCAATTAATAAGAGCGGCCAATCAACACGCGGTGTCAGCAGGGGTTTGACGGGCTGGCCGGGCAAAGAAAAATTCGCGGAGCGAGCACGATATGCTGCTCTTGCGGTCATAAGCCGCGATGATGGGCTACAAGACCGGGGAAAAGCGGCAATCTAACATATTGGCGCCTTGCCCAAAATCCCTGTCGTTGTTAGAGTTTGCCGCACTTTTTACCCGTGCATTTATACCAGCGCGTTGCTTAGGGTCCCTATCCCATGTTCAAGAAATTGCGTGGCATGTTTTCCAGCGATCTGTCGATCGACCTGGGTACTGCCAATACCCTGATTTACGTGCGCGAGCGCGGCATTGTGCTCAACGAACCGTCCGTGGTGGCGATTCGTACCAGCGCCAACAACCAGAAGAGTGTGGTTGCCGTGGGTACCGAGGCCAAGCGCATGCTCGGTCGTACGCCGGGCAACATCGCCGCCATTCGCCCGATGAAAGACGGCGTGATCGCCGACTTCAGCGTCTGCGAGAAGATGCTGCAGTACTTCATCAACAAGGTTCACGAAAACAGCTTCCTGCAGCCGTCACCGCGAGTGCTGATCTGCGTGCCGTGCAAATCCACCCAGGTTGAGCGTCGTGCCATTCGCGAATCCGCCCTCGGTGCCGGTGCCCGCGAAGTGTTCCTGATCGAAGAGCCGATGGCGGCTGCCATCGGTGCCGGCCTGCCGGTTGAAGAAGCTCGCGGCTCGATGGTCGTGGATATCGGTGGTGGTACCACCGAAATCGCCCTGATCTCGCTGAACGGTGTGGTGTACGCCGAATCCGTCCGCGTGGGTGGCGACCGTTTCGACGAAGCCATCATCACTTACGTGCGCCGCAACTACGGTTCGCTGATCGGTGAGTCCACCGCCGAGCGCATCAAGCAGGAAATCGGCACGGCCTACCCAGGCGGCGAAGTGCGTGAAGTTGACGTGCGCGGCCGTAACCTGGCCGAAGGCGTCCCACGTGCCTTCACCCTGAACTCCAACGAAGTGCTGGAAGCGTTGCAGGAATCCCTGGCGACCATCGTTCAGTCGGTGAAAAGCGCCCTGGAGCAATCGCCGCCGGAGCTGGCCTCCGACATCGCCGAGCGTGGCCTGGTGCTGACCGGTGGTGGCGCCCTGTTGCGTGACCTCGACAAGCTGCTGGCCCAGGAAACCGGCTTGCCGGTGATCGTTGCCGAAGACCCGCTGACCTGCGTGGCTCGTGGCGGCGGCAAGGCGCTGGAAATGATGGACCGTCACACCATGGACCTGCTGTCCAGCGAGTAAGCTGCGCGCAGTAAGACAAAACGTCAGGTCGGGTTTGCTACCTCACCTGACGTTTTGCGTCTATTCGGGGGCTTCGCGCCTGACACCTGCGGCTTTGAGGAGCTCGCCATCAAACCGCTATTTGCCAAGGGACCTTCACTGGGTGTTCGCCTGTTGGTGCTGACCGTGCTGTCGGTGGCGCTGATGCTGGTGGACGCGCGTCTCGACACCCTCAAACCGGTGCGCAGCCAGCTCGGCCTGGTGTTGACGCCGGTTTACTGGTTGGCCGACTTGCCGGTGCGTCTGTGGCAAGGGGTGACCGAGCAATTCAGCAGCCATAGCGAATTGCTCGCCGAGAACGAAAAGCTCAAGGCCGAAGCCCTGTTGCTGCAGCGTCGTCTGCAGAAGCTGGCGACCCTGACCGAACAGAACGTGCGCCTGCGTGAGTTGCTCAACTCCGCCGCGTTGGTGGATGACAAGGTGCTGGTCGGCGAGCTGATTGGCGTCGACCCCAATCCGTTCACCCAGCGCATCCTCATCGACAAAGGCGAAAAAGACGGCGTCTTCCTCGGTCAGCCGGTGCTCGATGCGCGCGGCTTGATGGGCCAGGTGGTGGAAGTCATGCCCTATTCGTCGCGGGTATTGCTGCTAACGGACACCACCCACAGCATTCCGATTCAGGTCAATCGCAATGGCCTGCGCGCCATTGCTGGCGGCACCGGCAACCCTGAGCGCCTTGAGCTGCGCCATGTGGCCGATACCGCAGATGTTAAAGAAGGCGATCTGCTGGTCAGCTCCGGCCTTGGCCAGCGCTTCCCGTCGGGCTACCCGGTGGCGACGGTGACCGAGGTGATTCATGACTCCGGCCAGCCGTTTGCCATCGTTCGGGCCATGCCCACCGCCGCCTTGAACCGCAGCCGTTATGTGCTGCTGGTGTTCACCGATGCGCGCTCCCCGGAGCAGCGCGCCACTGATGCGGCCAAGGCTCAGGAAGCGGCCGATGCGGCAGCGCCATCCACGCCATCCACGCCGGCCGAGCCGCCCAAACCTGCGGAGGTGCACTGATGGTCGGGCCTCGTTCACGCAACCTGTGGGTCATCTGGGTCAGCTTTGCCCTGGCTTTGCTGCTGAGTGTGGCGCCGATGCCGGCCTTTATGGAAACCGGTCGGCCACTGTGGTTGGCGCTGTTTATGACGGCCTGGACCCTGGCGTTGCCGCACCGAGTGGGCATGACCACGGCCTGGGTGCTGGGGCTGGCGGCCGATGTGCTGTACGGCACCTTGCTGGGGCAGAACGCGCTGATCCTGACCTTTATCACCTTCTTGGTGCTCAGCCTGCACCAGCGTCTGCGCATGTTTCCTATGTGGCAGCAAAGCCTGGTGCTCCTGGTGGTGTTTGGCCTGGCGCAGCTGGTACAGCTGTGGCTCAACGCGCTGACGGGCAACCGGCCGCCGACCCTGCTGTTTATTCTGCCGGCACTGGTCAGTGCGCTGTTGTGGCCGTGGGTCTACGGCGCGCTGCGGCTCATCCGCCAACGCTTGAGTGTCAACTAAGCAGCGAGCGCCGCGTCTGAACAGGGAGAGGTTCATATGACCATGCTTTATCTGGCCTCGGGTTCACCGCGGCGGCGCGAGTTGCTTGAGCAGATCGGCGTGCCGTTCACTACCTTGCCCACCGTTATCGATGAAACGCCCTTGTCCAACGAGCCTGCCGTTGACTATGTGCGGCGTTTGGCCTGTGCCAAGGCGCAGGTCGGGCTGGCCTCGCTCGCGGCGCCAGGCGCGGCAGTGGTGTTGGGCGCCGACACCAGCGTGGTACTGGACGGGCGGATTCTCGGTAAACCGCAAGATCGCGCCGACGCCTTGTCCATGCTGGCGGCCTTGTCCGGGCAAACCCATGAAGTGCTGACGGCGGTGGCTCTGGCCAACAGTCAGCGCTGCGAGGTGCGCGTGGTCAGCAGTCAGGTCAGCTTTCGCCCCTTGAGTGCGGCCGAGATTGAGGCCTACTGGGCCAGCGGCGAACCCCAGGACAAAGCCGGCAGTTATGCCATCCAGGGCCTTGGCGCGGTGTTTGTGCGTGATCTGTGCGGCAGTTTTTCCGCCGTGGTCGGCCTGCCGTTGTGCGAAACTGCGGCATTGCTCGCCGATTTCGGCATCCCCTGTTGGCAGCGCCCAAGCGAGACCGTCCAATGAGCGAAGAGATTCTGATCAACATCACCCCCATGGAGTCGCGGGTGGCGGTGGTGGAAAACGGCGTGCTGCAAGAAGTGCATGTCGAGCGCACGCAAAAGCGTGGCATCGTCGGCAATATCTATAAAGGCAAAGTCGTGCGGGTGCTGCCGGGTATGCAGGCGGCGTTCGTCGATATTGGCCTGGAGCGCGCGGCCTTTATTCATGCCGGCGAAATCTCCAGCCGTGAAGGCGCCTCAAGCGACAACATCAGTGCCCTGGTCCACGAAGGCCAGAGCCTGGTGGTACAGGTCACCAAGGACCCGATTGGCACCAAGGGCGCGCGCCTGACCACCCAGTTGTCGATTCCCTCGCGCTATCTGGTGTACATGCCGCGCACCAGTCATGTCGGCATCTCCCTGAAGATCGAAGAAGAGGCCGAACGCGAGCGCCTCAAGCGCGTGGTCGCCGAATGTGTGGCCTCGGAAGGCATCGTCGAAGTCGGCGGCTTTATCCTGCGCACGGCTGCCGAGGGCGCGGGCGCCGATGAAATCCTCATGGATATTCGCTACGTGCGCCGCCTTTGGGAGCAGATCCGCGGGCAGATGCAGACCGCATCAACCCCCACGGTGATCTACGAGGACCTGAGCCTGGCCCTGCGCACCCTGCGTGACCTGGTCAGCCCGAAGATCGAGAAAATCCGCATCGACTCGCGGGAAACCTTCCAGAAGATCGTGCAGTTCGTCGAAGAACTGATGCCGGAAATCGCCGACCGCCTGGAGCACTACCCTGGTGAACGACCGATTTTCGACCTGTATGGCGTCGAAGACGAGGTGCAGAAGGCCCTGGAGCGCAAGGTACCGCTGAAGTCCGGTGGTTACCTGATTGTCGATCCGGCCGAGGCCATGAGCACCATCGACGTCAATACCGGCGCCTTTGTCGGTCATCGTAATCTTGAAGAAACCATCTTCAAGACCAACCTCGAAGCCGCCATCACCATCGCTCGCCAGCTGCGCCTGCGCAACCTGGGCGGGATCATCATCATCGACTTCATCGACATGGAAGACGAAGAACACCAGCGTCAGGTGTTGCGCACTCTGGAGAAGCAGCTGGAGCGCGATCACGCCAAGACCAACATCATCGGCATCACCGAGCTGGGCCTGGTGCAGATGACCCGCAAGCGCACCCGTGAAAGCCTCGAGCAGGTGCTGTGCGAGCCCTGCAGCAGTTGTCAGGGCCGCGGCAAGCTGAAAACGCCGGAAACCATCTGCTACGAGATCTTCCGCGAGATCCTGCGCGAAGCCCGTGCCTATCAGGCTGAGGGTTATATGGTGCTGGCCAATCAAAAAGTCATCGACCGCCTGCTTGATGAGGAATCGGGCAATGTGGCCGACCTCGAAGCCTTTATCGGCCGCACCATCAAGTTTCAGGTCGAGGGTATGTATTCCCAGGAGCAGTACGATGTCGTTCTCCTCTAAGGCTGTCGCTTGATCGCGCGGATGGGGCTCTGGCTGGCGCGTCTGCTGCGCGTGGGCCTGACCCTCTGCGGTCTGGTGCTGGTGCTGCTGGCCCTGTATGTCAGCCTCGGTCGCGAGCTGACGCCGCTGGTGGCGGAGTATCAAACCGAGCTGGAGGTGCGCGGTCAGGCGGCGCTGGGCATGCCTTTGCGCATCGCGCGCCTGGAAGGTCGCTGGAAGGGTTTTGCGCCGATTTTGGTGGCCCATGATGTGAGCCTCGGCGAGGCCGACAGCAGCTTGCGTCTGGATCAGGTGCGGGTGATTCCGGATGTGCTCGGCAGTTTGCTGAGCATGCAACTTAAAATTGCCGATTTGCAGATCGAAGGCCTGCAGGTGCACCTGCAGCAGGGCGAAGACGGTCAGTGGGCGGCTCAGGGGTTGCCGGTTCGGGCCGACGCCGCGCCGCTGGCACCGGCGGTTATCCTCGCCAGCCTGCAGCGCATCGGCTGGCTGTCGCTGCTCAACAGTCAGGTGATCGTGCAAGCCCATGGCCAGGCGCCGGTGGCACTCACCTATGTCAACTTCAGCCTGCGCAGCCAGGGCAGTCGCCAGCGCCTGGATGGTCGCCTGGTATTGCCCGATGGCCAGCCGTTGGCCCTGCGGCTGAGCAGCCGCTTGCACCCCAAGGTCTGGCGCGAAGCTGAGTTAGCGTTGTACCTGAACCTGCCGCAAAGCGATTGGGCGCGCTGGGTGCCGGCGCAGTTGACGCAGCAGTGGCGGCTTGAGCGGTTGCAAGCGGGCGGCCAGTTCTGGCTGGACTGGAGCAAGGGCAGCGTGCAGCGGGCGGCCTTGCAGTTGCATGCGCCGAAGGTGCTGGGCGGCTACGCCAAGCGCCCGGCAGAGAGCTTGCAGGACCTGAGTCTAAATGCCCATTACCAGCGCACCGATACGGGCTTTCAATTGCAGGTTGATTCACTGGCCGCCACCTTGGGCGAAACGCGCTGGGGCGATGCACGCCTGGGACTCGAGTATCAGGCCGAAGATGCCGAGCATCAGCTGCAGTGGAAACTGCGTGCCGACCGCTTGCACCTGACCCCGCTGGTGCCGGTGGTCAAGGCGCTGGCGCCGTTGCCGGATAACCTGGTGACCTTGCTGGACGGCCTGCAGCCCCAGGGTGCTGTGCGCAATCTGCAACTGGACTACCGGCCCCAGGCCCTGGCCGATCAGCCCCAGGCCCTGGCCGATCAGCGTCTGCAATTTAGTGCCAACCTCGATCAGGTCGCTATCAGCCCGTACCATGGTGCGCCGGGCGCCAGCAATGTCAGTGGCAGCATCAGTGGTGACCTGGGTCAGGGCCAGCTGCGCCTGGCCGCGGACAACTTCGCCCTGGAACTGGCGCCGCTGTTTGGCAAACCCTGGCAGTACCGGCGGGCCAACGCCTTGTTGCAGTGGCGGATCAGCCCGCAAGACGTGACCATCAGCAGCCCGCTGATCCAGCTGGACGCCGAGGAAGGTCAGTTGGCCGGGGATCTGATGATTCGCCTGGCACTTGATCCACAGGTCGAGGACTACATGGACCTGCGGGTCGGCATCCGCGATGGCGACGCGCGTTACACCGCCAAGTACTTGCCAGGTGCGCTTAGCCCGGCATTACGGGAGTGGCTGAGCACGGCCATTGTCAGCGGCAAGATCAACCAGGGGTATTTTCAGTATCAGGGCTCCCTGGCCAAAGACGCTGCGCCGACCGCCAGCACCCTCAGCTTGTTCTTTCAGGTGCAGGATGCCGAGTTGGCCTATCAGCCGGGTTGGCCGGCCCTGCGCGGTGGCGATGCGCAAGTGTTTGTCGATGATCAGGGCGTGCGGGTGCAGTTGGCCAAGGGCCAGATACTGGACAGCGAAGTACGCAACGTCAGCGTCAACATCCCCCCGGCCAAGAATGGCGGTGCCGTGCGCTTGGCCCTGGACGGTGAATTGCAAAGCAGCGTGGCCGATGGCCTGAAGATCCTTCGTGAGGCGCCCTTGGGCGCCGAGCAGACCTTCGCCGGTTGGCAGGGCGAGGGCGCGCTCAGCGGCCGCCTGAAGTTGGATATTCCCCTAGCGGCCGGACAGACACCGCTGGTGCAGGTGGATTTTGCCACCGAGCAGGCGCGCCTGCAGATCAGCGAACCAGCCCTGCAGTTGAATAACATCAAGGGCGCCTTTCGCTTCAACAGCGCCACAGGCCTGAGTGCGCCGGATGTGCGGGCGCAGGTATTTGGTCGTCCCGTACGGGCGAAAATTGTCGCCGAGGGCAAGCGCGGCAAGGCGCGGACGCGCATTGAGGCTTCTGGTCAGGTGGCCCTGAAAAGTGTCACCGACTGGCTAGCGGTGAGCCAGGCGCTGCCGGCCAGTGGTGAGCTGCCTTATCGCCTGGCCCTGACCCTGGACGGTGCAGACAGCCAACTGCGGATTGAGTCAACGCTCAAGGGCCTGGCGCTCGACCTGCCTGCGCCTTTTGGCAAGACGGCCACAGAGGCCCGTTACATTGATTGGCGCATGACCTTGCAGGGGCAGGAGCGGCGTTACTGGCTGGCCTATGAAGACCTGG
The DNA here is from genome assembly GCA_034519305.1 of Pseudomonas sp. Classification (GTDB taxonomy): domain Bacteria; phylum Pseudomonadota; class Gammaproteobacteria; order Pseudomonadales; family Pseudomonadaceae; genus Aquipseudomonas. The sequence continues at coordinate 183,839 of JAXHOM010000029.1, read as the reverse complement.
CCAGCTTGGCGCTGGCGGCCCCGCCGGGGGCTTGGTCTGCCGGTCGTGGTCAGTTGTTGCTGGGCAAGGGGCAGGCGACGTTGCCCAGCAGCCCAGGACTGAACATCAGCGGTAATTTGACTGAGTTGGACTATGACGTATGGCAGGCAACCGCCAAGCGCTACATGCCCGCACAGAGTCCGGTGAGCAGTGATTTTATCCGCCGTGTGGCACTCAAGGTGGGGCGCTTCCAGGGCTTCGGGCTGACACTCGAGCGTCTGGATGCGCAACTGACCCGCGGCCAAGCCGCTTGGCAGGTGCAACTGGACAGCGATCTGCTCACCGGCCAGATCCGCCTCCCCGATGCCGCGGGTGCCCCCCTGGTCGCCAACCTGACCCGCCTGCAACTGCCGGCCAGTAAGCCTGCCGATCCGGCCGCACCGCCGGCACCCGATGCCCTGGCAAGCGTCGATCCGCGGCAGATTCCGGCGGTGGATCTGAACATTGCTCAAGTGCTGCAAGGTGACAGCCCGCTTGGCGCCATGTCACTGAAAGCGCGGCCCACCGCCGCCGGGGTCAGCTTCAGTGATCTGAGCATTGACCTCAAAGGCTTGCTGGTGACCGGCGGGCTGACGTGGGAAGGCGCAGTGGGCGCTACCCGCAGCAGTTATAGCGGGCGTCTCAAGGGCAAGGACCTGGCGGCCGTACTGACTGCCTGGCAATTTGCCCCGAGTGCTACCAGTAAAAGCTTTCGCGTGGATGTGAAGGGTAACTGGCCGGGCTCGCCGCTCAATTTCAATATGGCTCACCTCACCGGCCAGGTGGATATCCGTCTCAACAATGGCCAGTTCCTTGAGGTCAAGGGTGGCTCGGCAGCGACCCTGCGCATTTTTGGTTTGTTGAACATGAATTCCCTGGCCCGCCGTCTGCGCCTGGACTTCACCGACCTGACCGATAAGGGCCTGGCTTATGACAAAGTTCAGGGTGTCTTGCAGGGCACCGATGGCCAGTTCACCACCTCGGTACCGCTGACCCTCAAAGGGCCGTCGACCATCGTCGTCGATGGCCAACTGAACATGCGCCAACAGACCATTGATACGCGCATCCGCGTGACGTTACCGGTGGCCAGCAACTTGCCGCTGGCCGCCCTGATGATTGGCGCGCCCGCCGTGGGTGGCGCCTGGTTTGTTGCGGACAAACTGCTGGGTGGCAAGATCTCCTCGTTAACCAGCGTTGAGTACCGGGCAGTTGGGCCGCTTGCTGATCCCACCGTCACGTTCGTCAAACCCTTTTGAGCCTCTGCCGGCCATCGCCATTTAACGATGGGGTAGCATGCGCCTGTTGCCCGTGCCGGAGAGTGCCATGAGCGTTGCCGTAATCCAGATGGTCAGCCAGGACGATGTCCTGGCCAACTTGCGTGCCGCCCGACTGTTGCTGGAACAAGCGGCTGCTGCGGGTGCGCGTCTGGCCGTATTGCCGGAGAACTTCGCCGCCATCGGTCGCCGTGACCTGCCGCAGTTGGGGCGTGCCGAAGCCTTGGGTGAGGGCCCGATTTTGCCCTGGTTGCACCAGGCTGCTCGTGATCTTGGTCTGTGGATTGTCGCCGGCACGCTGCCTTTGCCGCCGGATGATCAGCCCGAGGCCAAACCCCATGCCTGTTCGCTGCTGATCGATGCGCAGGGCCAGCGCGTGGCGCGCTACGACAAATTGCACCTGTTCGACGTGGATGTGGCGGACAATCGCGGCCAGTACCGCGAGTCCGATGACTATGCCCATGGCGCCCGTTTGGTGGTGGCGGACACGCCGGTTGGCCGACTGGGCCTGACGGTGTGCTATGACCTGCGCTTTCCCGCGCTATACAGCGCCCTGCGTGGTGCGGGTGCCGAGCTGATCAGTGCGCCGTCGGCCTTTACCGCGGTGACGGGGGAGGCCCACTGGCAGGTGCTGGTGCGTGCTCGGGCAATTGAAACCCAGTGTTACCTGTTGGCCGCCAATCAGGGTGGCATCCACCCAGGCGGGCGAGCAACCTATGGCCATTCGGCGATCATCGATCCCTGGGGCCAGCTGCTGGCCGAGCAGGCGCAAGGCGAGGCGTTGTTGCTGGCCCGTCGTGATGCGACGGAGCAAGCCGCCATTCGCCAGCGCATGCCGGTGCAGAGCCATTGTCGATTTTCTGTGGAGTTAGTATGAGCAACCTTGTTGTTATCGGTAAGTGAGCACCTGCTGGGCCCTGGCGGCCTGACGATCGAGCGTTTGCCCGCGGTGCTGGGCGAGCTGGCAGGGCCGGGTATCGATGCCGCCGATCTGTACTTCCATGGTCAGGTGTCGGAAACCTGGGTGCTGGAAGACGGCATCGTCAAGGAGGGCAGCTTCAACCTCGATCAGGGCGTGGGCGTACGCGCGCAGTCCGGCGAGAAAACCGGTTTTGCCTACAGCAACGCCATCACTGCTGAGGCACTGAGCCAGGCAGCGCGCGCAGCTCGTTCGATTTCTCGGGCCGGTCAGGAAGGGCGTGTGCAGGTGTTCGCCAGCCCTCAGGTCAGTGCCTTGTACGCACAGGACAACCCGCTGGATGTGCTCAGCCGGGCGGAAAAAGTTGAGCTGCTCAAGCGTGTGGACGTCGCCACCCGTGCCCTTGATCCACGTATACAGCAGGTTACGGTGAGCCTGGCCGGTGTCTGGGAACGTATTCTCGTGGCGGCCACCGATGGCAGCCTGGCCGCCGATGTGCGACCGCTGGTGCGTTTTAACGTCAGCGTGATCGTTGAGCAGAACGGCCGCCGCGAGCGCGGTGGCCATGGCGGTGGCGGCCGCACCGACTATCGCTACTTTCTGAATGAAGACCGGGCCATGAGCTATGCCCGCGAGGCGCTGCGCCAGGCCCTGGTCAATCTCGAAGCGATTCCCGCGCCGGCCGGCAGCATGCCCGTGGTGATGGGTGCTGGCTGGTCCGGCGTGCTGCTGCACGAAGCGGTCGGGCATGGCCTGGAAGGCGACTTCAATCGCAAGGGCAGTTCGGCCTACAGCGGCCGTATGGGCGAGAAAGTGGCCTCCAGCCTGTGCACCATCGTCGATGACGGCACCCTGTTCGAGCGCCGTGGCTCCCTTAGCGTCGATGACGAAGGCACGCCGACCCAGTGCACCACGCTGATCGAAAACGGCGTGCTCAAGGGCTATATGCAGGACAAGCTGAATGCCCGCCTGATGGGCGTGGCCGCCACCGGCAACGGCCGACGTGAGTCATACGCGCACCTGCCGATGCCGCGCATGACCAATACCTACATGCTGGCGGGGGAAAGCGATCCCGAGGAAATCATCGCCTCGGTGAAGAAAGGCATCTACTGCGCCAATCTGGGCGGTGGCCAGGTGGATATCACCAGCGGCAAGTTTGTGTTTTCGACCAGCGAGGCTTACCTGATCGAAAACGGCAAGATCACCGCACCGGTGAAAGGCGCCACTCTGATTGGTAACGGGCCTGAGGCCATGGGCCGGGTGTCGATGGTCGGCAACGACCTGGCCCTGGACAGCGGCGTGGGTACGTGCGGTAAGGATGGTCAGTCGGTGCCAGTCGGCGTCGGCCAGCCGACCCTGAAGATCGATGTGATCACCGTCGGCGGTACAGGGGCGTGAATTCGTAGGCCAGGTGACGCACAGCGCCACCCGGCCAGAACGCGATGGCTGTGAGGCTTAACGCAAGCCGCGTTTGGCTTCATCCAGCTCGCGGATGTATTTGAAGATTTTACGGCTGGCGGCAGGTGGTTTGCTTTGTGCGGCTTCATGCTGCGCCTGGCGAATCAATTGGCGCAGGTGCTGGCGGTCCGCTTCGGGGTAGTCGCCAACGAAGCTGTCCAGTACGGCGTCATCGCCACCCAGGAGGCGGTCGCGCCAGCGTTCCAGGCCGTGAAAGCGTTCGTTGTACTGGCGCGTGGAGGCGTCCAACTGGTCGATCAGGGTCAGGATGGCGTCGATGTCCTGATCACGCATCAGCTTGCCGATGAACAGGATGTGCCGCTTACGGGCGATATTGGCCGTGTGCTTGGGTGCATCGGCCAGTGCTCGGCGCAGGCCGTCGGTGAGGGGCAGGCGGTTAAGCAGGTCTGGTTTGAGGGTGGTCAGGCGTTCGCCTAGATCCACCAGCGCATGCAGTTCGCGCTTGACCTGGGTTTTACTCTTCTCTTCGGAGAAGTCGTCGAGATAGTCAGACATGGGGCTGATCCAATGGGAAACGCTGCCATGATAACCAGACAAAGGCCGGCGGTCTTGGCTGAATGTAGTGAAGAATGAACTGGAGAGAATTATGAACGCATCGGCAACCGTTGGCCCGCAGGCCCTGCCGGAGCTGCAGCAGCAGGTTGAGCAGATTATCGCCGAGGCCGCCCGCCAAGGTGCGAGCGCCTGTGAGGTGGCGGTGTCCCTGGAGCAAGGGCTGTCGACCACGGTGCGCCAGGGCGAAGTGGAAACGGTGGAGTTCAATCGCGATCAGGGCTTTGGCATTACCCTCTACCTGGGCCAGCGCAAAGGCTCGGCCAGCACCTCGGCCAGTGGTGAGGCGGCTATTCGCGAAACCGTGGCGGCGGCCCTGGCGATTGCCCAGCATGCCTCCGCTGATGAGTGTGCCGGCCTGGCTGACGCGGCGCTGATGGCCCGTGAGTTGCCGGAGTTGGACCTTTATCACCCCTGGTCGATTACACCGGAACAGGCGATTGAGCAGGCGCTGCGCTGCGAGGCGGCGGCGTTTGCCGCCGATCAGCGGATCAAGAATGCCGATGGCACCACGCTCAACACCCATCAGGGCTGTCGGGTGTATGGCAATAGTCATGGCTTTATCGGCGGTTACGCCAGCACCCGGCATAGTTTGAGCTGCGTGATGATTGCCGAAGCTGACGGCCTGATGCAGCGTGACTACTGGTACGACGTCAATCGCCAGGGCGAGTTGCTGGCGGATGCCGCGGGTATTGGCCAGCGCGCGGCGTTGCGTGCGGTCAGCCGCCTGGGTGCGCGACCCGTGCCGACCTGCGAGGTGCCGGTGCTGTTTGCTGCAGAAGTGGCCACGGGCTTGTTCAGTCACTTTCTCGCGGCGATTTCTGGCGGCAATCTGTATCGCAAATCCTCCTTTCTGGAGGGCACGCTGGGTCAGCAATTGTTTCCCGACTGGTTGCGCCTGGATGAGCGTCCGCATATTCCGCGGGCTCTGGGCAGCGCCACGTTCGATGGTGATGGCCTGGCTACGTACGCCAAGGCGTTTGTCGACGGCGGCATCCTGCAGTCTTACATCCTCGGCACTTATGCCGGGCGCAAGCTGGGCCTGCCGAGCACGGCCAACTCCGGCGGCGTGCACAACCTGTTTGTCAGCCATGGTACGGACGACCAGGCAGCGCTGCTTAAACGCATGGGTCGCGGCCTGCTGGTGACCGAGTTGATGGGCCAGGGCTTGAACATGGTTACTGGCGACTATTCGCGCGGTGCGGGTGGCTACTGGGTGGAAAACGGGGAAATCCAGTTCCCGGTCCAGGAGGTCACGATTGCCGGCAACCTGCGCGATATGTTCAAGCAGATAGTTGCGGTGGGCAGTGATCTGGAACTGCGCAGCAACATCCGTACGGGTTCGGTGCTGATCGAGAAAATGACGGTGGCGGGCAGCTGAGACGGGCGAGGATGTACGAAGGCGAGTAAGGCTTACTCGCCTTCGTCGAAGTAGTTGTTGATCAGTTCGATCACGGCGGTAAGGGCTTCATCTTCCTGTTCACCGCTGGTGGACAGGTGAATGCTCGTGCCTTTACCGGCAGCCAGCATCATCACGGCCATGATGCTTTTACCGTCGACCAGGCTTTCTGGCGTGCGGCCCAGGCGTACCTGGCAGGGGAAGCGCCCGGCGACGCCAACGAACTTTGCTGCAGCGCGGGCGTGCAGGCCAAGTTTGTTGATGATGGTGATTTCGCAGGCGGGCATGACGCGTTGCTTCCTTTTAGCTGAGGTCGCGGTGGCGAACCTGAAGGTTTTTCAGTTGCGGCTTTAGGGTCTGCCCCAGGCGTTCCGCCAGGTAGACCGAGCGGTGATGGCCGCCGGTACAGCCGATGGCGATGGTCACATAGGCGCGGTTGCTGGCGGCAAAGCGCGGTAGCCACTTGTACAGGTACACGTGGATATCGGTGTACATCTCATCCACGTCAGCCTGAGCCGCCAGGTAGTCGATTACCGGCTGGTCCAGCCCGGAATGGGCGCGCAGCTCGGGCTTCCAATAAGGGTTGGGCAGGCAGCGCACATCGAACACCAAGTCGGCGTCCACAGGCATGCCGCGCTTGAAGCCGAATGATTCAATCAGAAAGGCCGTGCCGGGCTCAGGCTTGTTCAACAGGCGTAGCTTGAGGCTGTCGCGCAGTTGATAAAGGTTGAGGTGGGTGGTGTCGATCTTCAGGTCGGCCAGGTCGCTGATGGGCTCCAATAACAGGGACTCATCGCGGATGGCTTCGGCCAGCGAGCGGCTTTCGTCGGTCAGTGGGTGGCGCCGACGCGTCTCGGAGAAACGCTTGAGCAGCGTCTCTTCGTCGGCATCCAGGTAGAGCACGTCGCACTGGATATGCCGGGCCCGGACTTCGGCCAGCAGTTCAGGAAAACGCTGCAAGTGGGTCGGCAGGTTGCGCGCGTCGATAGACACAGCCACCTGCGGTTGCAGCACTTCGGTGTGCAGCAAGGCGCGCTCAGCCAACTCGGGAAGCAGGCCGGCCGGCAGGTTGTCGATGCAGTAAAAGCCGTTGTCCTCGAGAACATCGAGGGCGGTGCTTTTGCCCGAGCCGGAACGTCCGCTGACGATGATCAGGCGCATGTTCAGTGCCCGTTCTGCGCGTCCACTACGACCTGGTACAGAGCTTCGCTGCTCTGGGCCTGGCGTAGGCGCTCACGAACCTCACTACGGTCGAGCATGCTGGCGATCTGGCGCAGCAGCTCCAGGTGTTCGTCAGTGGCTGCCTCTGGAACCAGCAAGACAAACAGCAGGTCCACCGGCGCACCGTCAATGGCATCAAAATCGACAGCACTGTCCAGATGCAATACGGCACTCAGTGGTGCATGACAGCCAGGCAGGCGGCAGTGCGGAATGGCAATACCATTGCCGAAACCGGTCGAGCCGAGCTTTTCCCGGGCTATCAGGCTTTCGAAGATGTCCTGTTCATCCAGTTCGGGCAGCTCGGTGGCTACCAGGCTGGCAATCTGTTCAAGGACGCGTTTTTTGCTGCCGCCCGGCACGCTCACCAAAGAGCGGCCGGGGGTCAGGATATTTTCAAGTCGGATCATAGGAAGGGGGGAGTGTCAGCGGACAGTAGCGCCCTGCAGACGTTCTAGCTGTTTTTCCTTGTGCTTGATCAGTTGACGGTCGAGTTTGTCAGCGAGCAGGTCGATCGCTGCATACATGTCTTCGTGCTCAGCGTTGGCGACCACTTCGGCGCCAGCGACGTGCAGGGTGGCTTCAATTTTCTGCTTGAGTTTTTCGACCGCCATGGTCACCTGAACATTGGTGATTCGGTCGAAGTGACGTGACAATCGGGCGAACTTTTCGTCGATGTAGTCTCGCAGGGCGTCGGTCACATCCAGTTGGTGTCCACTGATGTTGACTTGCATACCGCATTCTCCTTGTTGCCGTGTGTAAGTAACAGGCTAGCAGGCCTGTCACCGGAAACACTGTGGCGTTGCTCAAGTCGTCTCAGATTAGTCGTTTGCGTTCGCTGGAAGGCGCTATCCCTAGGGATTCACGGTACTTGGCTACGGTGCGACGGGCGACTTGAATGCCTTGTGCTTCCAGTAAACCAGCGATCTTGCTGTCACTCAACGGCTTTTTCTGATTTTCCGCGGCGACCAGTTTTTTAATGATGGCGCGGATTGCGGTGGACGAGCATTCGCCGCCTTCCGAGGTGCTGACGTGGCTGGAAAAGAAGTATTTCAGCTCGTAAATGCCGCGCGGGGTGTGCATGAATTTCTGCGTGGTGACCCGCGAAATAGTCGACTCGTGCATGCCCACGGCTTCGGCAATGTCATGTAGAACCAGGGGCTTCATGGCCTCATCGCCATACTCGAGGAAGCCGCGTTGGTGTTCGACGATCTGGGTCGCGACCTTCATCAGCGTCTCGTTGCGGCTTTGCAGGCTTTTGATAAACCAGCGCGCCTCTTGCAACTGGTTGCGCATGAAGGTGTTGTCGGCGCTGGAGTCGGCGCGCCGGACGAAGCCTGCGTATTGCGGGTTGACCCGCAAGCGCGGCACGGCCTCCTGGTTGAGCTCCACCAGCCAGCGCTCGTTGTGCTTGCGCACGAGTACGTCGGGGACCACATATTCCGGTTCGTTGGCCGAGATCTGCGAGCACGGCCGCGGGTTGAGGCTCTGGATTAGTTCGATGACCTGGCGCAGGTCGTCTTCCTTGAGCTTCAGGCGGCGCATCAGCTGGCTGTAGTCACGGCTGCCGAGCAGGTCGAGGTAGTCGCTGGTAAGGCGCTTGGCTTCGCTTAGCCAGGGCGTATCGGCATTCAGTTGGCGCAGTTGCAGGAGTAGGCATTCGCGCAAATCACGGGCAGCAACGCCGGCCGGTTCGAATTGCTGGATGCGATGCAGCACCGCTTCGACTTCGTCCAGTTCGATATCCAGTTCGGGGTCGAAGGCTTCGAGTACTTCTTCGAGGCTTTCTTCCAGGTAACCCTGATTGTTGATGCAGTCGATCAGGGTGACTGCAATCAAGCGATCGGTATCGGACATCGGCGCCAAATTGAGCTGCCAGAGCAAGTGTGCCTGCAGGCTTTCGCCGGTGGAGGTGCGGGTGGTGAAGTCCCACTCGTCATCGTCACTGTTGCTTGGCAGGCTGCTGGCGCTGGTTTGGTAGATGTCTTCCCAGGAGGTGTCGACGGGCAACTCGTTGGGAATGCGCTCGCCCCAGTCGCCTTCATCGAGGCTGTCGACGGTGGGTGCGGTTTCCTGGTGATCGGGCTGCTCGGGTGCGCTGGCGGCTTGTACATGCTCGACGTTATCGGCCATGGGGTCGGCGTTGTCGAAATCTTCGCCTTCTTCCTGGCGTTCGAGCATCGGATTGGACTCCAGGGCCTCCTGGATCTCTTGTTGCAGATCCAGGGTGGACAGTTGGAGCAAACGGATGGCCTGTTGCAGCTGCGGTGTCATCGTCAGCTGCTGGCCCATCTTGAGGACTAGCGATGGTTTCATGGCAGGCTAAGAACCTTATTCGCCGGCGCAAAGGCGCATTGACTACGAGGGCGCATCAGGCGCCCGCAATAAGCAAATTATATGCCTGACCTTGAAGGATTTCCCTGTCTAGCGCAACCGATCCATGGCTGAAGGTCGGGTCGTTACAGGCGGAACTCATGGCCCAGGTAGACGTCTTTTACCAGTTGGTTGGCCAGGATGGTTTCGGCATCGCCTTCGGCAATCAGTTGGCCGTCGTTGACGATGTAAGCGGTTTCGCAGATGTCCAGGGTCTCGCGCACGTTGTGGTCAGTGATCAAAACGCCGATGCCTTTGGCCTTGAGTTGGTGGATGATTTGCTTGATGTCGCCGACGGAAATCGGGTCGACACCGGCAAAGGGTTCATCCAGCAAGATGAACTTTGGGTCGCTGGCCAGGGCGCGGGCAATTTCTACCCGGCGGCGCTCGCCACCGGACAGGCTCATGCCCAGGTTGTCGCGGATATGGGTGATATGGAATTCCTGCAACAGGTTTTCCAGGTTCTGGCGTCGACCGCTGCGATCAAGGTCTTTGCGGGTTTCGAGGATGGCCATGATGTTGTCGGCCACCGTCAGCTTGCGAAAGATCGAGGCTTCCTGGGGCAAATAGCCGATGCCGGCGAGGGCGCGGCCATGCATGGGCAGAAAGGTCACGTCTTGCTGGTCGATCAATACGCGGCCCTGATCGGCCGCCACAAGGCCGACAATCATATAAAAGCAGGTGGTTTTGCCGGCGCCATTGGGGCCCAGCAAGCCGACGATCTGACCGCTGTCGATGGACAGGCTGACGTCGCGCACGACTTGCCGGCCTTTGTAGCTCTTGGCCAGGTGTTGGGCTTTAAGAGTGGCCATTACTGCGCCTGCTGTTCTGCGGGTTTGTTCTTGGGCTGGATCACCATGTCGATGCGTGGGCGCGGCGAGGTAATCGAGGTGCCATTGGCGCGTCCGGCGTTGACGATCTGACGTTTGGTGTCGTAGACGATTTTCTCGCCTTCGAAGGTGTTGCCTTCTTGAATCACCTTGGCCTGGTCGATCAGCACGATGCGCTCATTGCTGGCGTAGTACTGAATGGTTAGGCCGTAGGCTTGTACCAGTTGCTTGTCGGCGGCTGGTTTTTGCTCGTAGTACGCCGGCTTGCCGACGGCGGTGAACACGTCGATATCGCCCTGTGGTGTCTGGGTGATGGTTACGGTGTTGCCGGTGATCTTCAGGCTGCCCTGGGTAATCACTACGTCGCCGCGATAGACGGCCACGCCTTGTTTGTCGTTGAGCTCGGCACTGTCGGCCTGCACGCGAATCGGCTGCTCACGGTCGGTGGGCAAGGCCCAGGTGCCGGCGCTGGTGAAGGCGGCGCTCAGGCTGAGCAGCAGGGTGAAGGTTTTAACGAACCTCATGTTGGCCTCTTACGTTGGACAGCAGGAGCATCCTGCCGTCATTCAAGTACGCTTTCATTCCTTGTGCCGTGGTCACTCCATTGGCGGCCTCGATTCTAACGGCTTGCTGGGTCTGCGCATATTCTTTGTCCGGGAATACGGTCAGGCGGCTGCTGGTCAGGATCGTCGGTCGGCCTTTGGCGTCGGTACGTGCCACGCGCACGTTATCAATCAATTCAACCTCTTTGCCGCCGGGGGCGACTTCGCCCCGACTGCTTTGCACATGCCAGGGCTGTACGTTGCCGCGGTACAGCAACAGATCGGGGTTGCTCAGCAGGGTGATGTCGCTGGCTTTGATGTGCTCCAGTTTGTCGCTGGTCATGACGTGGTCGAGCGTGCCGTCGGCTTGGAATTGGGTGCTTTTGGCGTTGATCACGTAGAAGTCGATCGCGTTAGCGTCGCTGGCGCTCGGTGGGTTGCGGTTAAAGCTTTCCGGGCGAATGTTCCAGTAGCCCACCGCCGCCAGCAGGGCGGCAATGAGGGTAAAGATCAGCGGACGGCGCAATTTGCTTAGCATGATTGGCTCTACAGGTAGGCGTCGAGGGCGGCGTCTAGGCTGCCTTGGGCGCGCATGATCAATTCGCAAAATTCGCGGGCGGCGCCTTCACCGCCACGGGCCTCAGTCACGCCGTGAGCATGTTGGCGGACAAAACCGGCGGCATTGGCCACGGCCATGCCCAAGCCGACACGGCGGATTACCGGTAGATCCGGTAGGTCGTCGCCTAGGTAGGCCACTTGAGCGTAGTTCAGGCCCAGTTCGCCGAGCAGTTCATCCAAAACGACAAGTTTGTCTTCGCGGCCCTGATACAGATGCTGGATGCCCAGGTTGTTGGCGCGCCTTTCCACTACGGGCGTGCTGCGACCGCTGATGATTGCGGTGCGCACCCCGGAGTTGATCAGCATCTTGATGCCTTGGCCGTCGAGGGTGTTGAAGGTTTTGAACTCGCTGCCGTCGGTCAGAAAATACAGGCGGCCGTCAGTGAGGACGCCGTCGACGTCAAAGATTGCCAGTTTGATCGCCTTGGCGCGCTGCTGCAGGTCCTGGTTCATTACATCACTCCGGCGCGCAGCAGGTCGTGCATGTTGAGGGCGCCCACCGGGCGGTCCTGGTCGTCAACCACCACCAGCGAGTTGATCTTGTGGTCTTCCATGATTTTCAGCGCTTCGGCAGCGAGCATGTCTGGTCGTGCGGTTTTGCCGTGGACGGTCATGACTTCGTCGATGCTGGCCTTGAGTACGTCGACGCCGCGATCCAGGGTGCGACGCAGATCACCATCGGTAAACACGCCTGCGAGGTTGCCGTCGGCCTGCAGGACTACGGTCATGCCCAGGCCTTTCTGGGTCATTTCCAGCAGCGCATCGCGTAGTGAGGTGCCGCGTAGCACCTGCGGCAGGCTGTCGCCGCTGTGCATTACGTGCTCGACTTTCAGCAGCAGGCGACGGCCCAGGGCGCCGCCCGGATGGGAAAACGCGAAGTCTTCGGCGGTAAAACCGCGCGCTTCCAACAGGGCGATGGCCAGGGCGTCGCCCAGTACTAGCGAGGCGGTGGTCGATGAGGTGGGGGCCAGTTTCAGAGGGCAGGCTTCCTGGCTGATACGTGCATCCAAGTTGACCTCGGCGGCTTTGGCCAGGGGGGATTCTGGGTTGCCGGTCATGCTGATCAGGGTGATGCCGAGGCGCTTGATCAGCGGCAGCAGGGTGACAATTTCGGCCGTGGAGCCGGAGTTAGAGAGGGCCAGGACCACGTCGTCGCGGGTGATCATGCCCATGTCGCCGTGGCTGGCTTCGGCCGGGTGCACAAAGAATGCAGTGGTGCCGGTGCTGGCCAGGGTGGCGGCGATCTTGTTGCCGATATGCCCGGATTTGCCCATGCCGACCACCACGACCCGGCCTTTGCTGGCCAGGATCAGCTCGCAGGCGCGGACAAAATTCGCATCAATGCGCGCAAGCAAACCCTCCACCGCTTCGATTTCGAGGCGAATGGTGCGTTGGGCGGACTGGATCAAGTCGCTGGACTGGCTCATGGGGTCGGAGTACCGGGCGATTAAAAGCCGGCGATTATAGCGGCAAAGGCGCTTGGGCTCACCCTTGTTTGTCGTAGGGGGCTAAATGCCGGCTTGGGCAGCGGTTTGTGCCTTGGGTGGTCTGTGGGTCGATGGTATAGTGCGCGGCTTGTTTATGGAGGCAGGCTGGCCCCGACGATGGGCGAGTGTCCTGCATGGCGGGCACGACGTCAGTAATGACGGCAGCATAAGGAGTCCAGATGAGTGCCGAGAATGCCAATGCGGTCGAGCTGAAGGGTGTGACCTTTCAACGTGGCGCACGCAAGATTTTCAATAACGTCGATATCTTTATTCCGCGCGGCAAGGTCACCGGCATCATGGGACCTTCCGGTTGCGGCAAGACGACCCTGCTGCGCCTGATCGCCGCCCAACTCAAGCCGTCCCAAGGCGAAGTCTGGGTCGACGGCAAGAACCTGCCGACCTTGTCACGGGCTGAGTTGTTCGACATGCGCAAGCAGATGGGCGTGCTGTTTCAGAGCGGCGCCCTGTTTACCGATCTGGATGTGTTCGAGAACGTGGCGTTTCCGCTGCGCGTGCACACCAAACTGCCTGAAGAAATGATCCGCGACATCGTGCTGATGAAGTTGCAGGCTGTAGGCTTGCGCGGGGCGATCGAGCTGACGCCGGATGAACTGTCCGGCGGCATGAAGCGCCGTGTGGCATTGGCGCGGGCGATTGCCCTGGATCCGCAGATTCTGATGTACGACGAGCCGTTTGTCGGTCAAGACCCGATCGCCATGGGCGTGCTGGTGCGCCTGATTCGCCTGCTCAACGATGCCCTGGGGATCACCAGTATCGTGGTCTCCCATGACCTGGCGGAAACCGCCAGCATCGCCGACTACCTGTATGTGGTGGGTGATGGTCAGGTGCTCGGTCAGGGCACGCCGGACGAGCTGATGAACTCGGACAATCCGCGTATTCGCCAGTTTATGCAGGGCACGCCAGATGGCCCGGTGCCGTTTCATTATCCGGCACCCAATTACCGCGACGATCTTTTGGGGGGGCGCTGATGCGCAGTTTGCCAACACTTGAGCGGATTCGTCTGTTCGGGCGCGCCGGCATCGAGGTGGTCGAGGCCCTAGGCCGCTCCACACTGTTTTTGCTGCACGCGTTGCTGGGCCGAAATGGCCTGGGCAGTGGCTTTCAATTGCTGGTCAAACAGCTGTATTCGGTAGGTGTGTTGTCGCTGCCGATCATCATTGTGTCCGGGGTTTTTATCGGCATGGTGCTGGCGCTGCAGGGCTACAACATTCTGGTGGATTACGGTTCCGAACAGGCGGTAGGGCAGATGGTGGCCCTGACCTTGCTGCGTGAGCTGGGGCCGGTGGTCACCGGCTTGCTGTTTGCCGGGCGTGCGGGTTCGGCGTTGACCGCCGAAATCGGCAATATGAAGTCCACCGAGCAGCTGTCCAGTCTGGAAATGATCGGTGTCGACCCGCTCAAGTACATCATTGCCCCGCGCCTGTGGGCCGGCTTCATCTCCATGCCGTTGCTGGCGCTGATCTTCAGCGTGGTCGGTATCTGGGGTGGCGCCATGGTCGCGGTGGACTGGCTGGGCGTTTATGAAGGCTCGTTCTGGGGCAATATGCAGAACAGCGTGAACTTCCATGAAGACGTGCTTAACGGCGTAATCAAGAGCATCGTCTTTGCTTTTGTGATCACCTGGATTGCCGTGTTCCAAGGCTATGACTGCGAGCCGACCTCGGAAGGCATCAGTCGTGCGACAACCAAAACCGTGGTCTACGCCTCTTTGGCGGTACTGGGCCTGGACTTTATTCTGACTGCCTTAATGTTTGGAGACTTCTGATGCAAACCCGCACCCTGGAAATCGGTGTTGGCCTGTTTCTCCTGGCTGGATTGCTGGCTTTGTTGTTACTGGCCCTGCGCGTCAGCGGCCTGTCGGTAGCCGACAGTGCTGACACCTACAAGCTGTATGCGCACTTCGACAATATTGCCGGCTTGACCGTGCGCGCCAAGGTCACCATGGCCGGCGTCACTATCGGCAAAGTCACGGCTATTGATCTCGATCGCGACAGCTATACCGGTCGGGTGACCATGGAAGTGCAGAAGCGCGTGGATAACCTGCCAACCGACTCAACCGCGTCGATCCTCACTGCCGGTCTGCTCGGTGAGAAATACATCGGCATCAGTGTGGGTGGGGAAGAGGCGCTGCTGAAAAATGAGGGCACCATTCGCGACACCCAGTCGGCGCTGGTGCTGGAAGACCTGATCGGCAAGTTCCTGCTCAATACCGTGAACAAGGACAGCAAATAATGGGAGTGCTCAACATGCGTTCGTTCCTTTGTCGTGGCCTGCTGGTGTTGCTGGCTGCCCTGCCATTGTTTGCCAGTGCCCAGACGGCGCATCAGGTGGTGCAACAGACCACCGAGCAACTGCTGGCCGATTTGAAGACTAATCGTCAGGCTTACCAGGGCAATCCCAACGCCTTTTATGATGCGCTCAATCGCATCATCGGCCCCGTGGTGGATGCTGACGGCATTTCTCGCAGCATCATGACCGTCAAATATTCACGTGGTGCGTCGCCCGAGCAGTTGCAGCGCTTTCAGGACAACTTCAAGCGCAGCCTGATGCAGTTCTACGGCAATGCCTTGCTGGAGTACGACAACCAGGAAATTCGCGTGTTGCCGGCGCGCATGGAAGACCCTGAGCGCGCCAGCGTGGGCATGGAGGTCAAGGACAGTAAGGGCACTATCTACCCAGTGTCGTACACCATGGTCAGTCTCAATGGCCAGTGGATGCTGCGTAACGTGATCATCAATGGCATCAACATTGGCAAGCTGTTCCGTGACCAGTTCGCCGACGCCATGCAGCGCAATGGCAACAACCTCGACAAGACCATCGACGGCTGGGCCGAGGTGGTGGCCAAGGCCAAGCAGAGCGAAACCGCACAGGCCAGCGGCACATGAGTACGGCCAGCATCAGCCTCGCGCCTTCTGGTGAGCTGCTGCTTGCCGGTGTGCTGGATTATCGCAGCGGCCCGGCCTTGCGCGAGGCGGGCGGCAAGCTGATCGCCACGCATCCGGCCGCGGTGTTGAGCCTCAATTGCGCGGCGGTGGAGAAATCCAGCAGCGTCGGCTTGTCCCTAGTGCTGGCGTTTATGCGCGATGCGCGGGCTGCAGGTAAATCCCTAGTGGTCTGTCAGGTACCGGCGGATATGCGCGAAATCGCCCAGGTCTGCGAGTTGACCGAGGTGTTGTCGCTGCAGGCATAAGCAAGAATTGTCCGGCCCTCCGGTCAGTGATCCTGGTAACGGGGTTCGCAGGCCGGGGGCTTTTTTGTATGATGGCCGGCCCCGCGCGCGAAGGGCGCCGATAGAGGTTGAGCATGCAGGCCGTAGAAGTGAAAAGCCTCCTGGAGGCAAAACTGCCGGATACCCAGGTAGAGGTAGAAGGGGAAGGCTGTAGCTTCCAGTTGAATCTGATTAGCGACGCCTTGGCCAGTCTGAGCCCAGTCAAGCGTCAGCAACAGGTTTATGCCCACCTGAACGCCTGGATCGCCGATGGCAGTATCCACGCCGTGACCATGAAATTCTTCAGCCGCGCCGCTTGGGCGGAGCGCACCTGAGCCTGCGGGCGATGAGACTCCTATGGATAAATTGATTATTACTGGCGGCATTCGTCTTGATGGCGAAATCCGCATCTCCGGGGCGAAAAACGCCGCCCTGCCGATTCTGGCTGCCACCTTGCTGGCCGATGGCCCGGTGACCGTGTGCAACCTGCCGCACCTGCACGACATCACCACCATGATCGAGCTGTTCGGTCGCATGGGCATTGAGCCGGTGATCGACGAGAAGCTCAGCGTCGAAATCGACCCGCGCAGCATCAAGACCCTGATCGCACCCTACGAGCTGGTGAAAACCATGCGCGCCTCGATCCTCGTGCTTGGCCCCCTGGTCGCGCGCTTTGGTGAGGCTGAAGTGGCTCTGCCTGGCGGTTGCGCCATTGGTTCGCGTCCGGTCGACCTGCACATCCGTGGTCTCGAAGCCATGGGCGCGAAGATCGACGTGGAAGGCGGCTATATCAAGGCCAAGGCGCCGGAAGGCGGCTTGCGCGGTGCGCACTTCTTCTTCGATATCGTCAGCGTGACCGGTACCGAAAACATCATGATGGCCGCTGCGCTGGCCAAGGGCCGCTCGGTGCTGGAAAACGCCGCTCGCGAACCTGAGGTGGTCGACCTGGCCAACTTCATCAATGCCATGGGCGGCAAAATCTCCGGTGCCGGCACCGACACCATCACCATTGATGGCGTTGAGCGTCTGCACGGCGCCACTTACAGCGTGATGCCTGACCGGATCGAAACCGGCACCTACCTGGTGGCCGCTGCCGTTACCGGTGGCCGGGTCAAGGTCAAGGATACTGATCCGACCATTCTCGAAGCCGTGTTGCACAAGCTGGAAGAAGCCGGTGCTGAAGTCACCACCGGCAGCAACTGGATCGAGCTGAACATGCATGGCAAGCGGCCGAAAGCCGTGAACCTGCGTACCGCACCGTATCCGGCGTTCCCGACCGACATGCAGGCGCAGTTCATCTCCCTGAACGCGATTGCCGAAGGCACTGGCGCAGTGATCGAGACGGTATTCGAAAACCGTTTCATGCACGTCTATGAAATGAACCGCATGGGCGCGCAGATTCTGGTCGAGGGCAACACCGCCATCGTTACCGGTGTCGAGAAGCTCAAAGGCGCTCCAGTGATGGCCACCGACCTGCGGGCTTCGGCCAGCCTGGTGATCAGTGCCCTGGTAGCCGAAGGCGATACCCTGATCGACCGCATCTACCACATCGACCGTGGTTACGAGTGCATCGAGGAAAAGCTGCAGTTGCTGGGTGCTAAAATCCGCCGCGTGCCGGGCTAACGGCCCATTGAGTGAAAAGCCGGTCTGCGGGCCGGCCATGCGCTAACCAGAACCACGCGCCAAAGGATTCCTGTTTCATGCTGACCATCGCCCTGTCCAAAGGTCGGATTCTCGACGACACCCTGCCGCTGCTGGCGGCGGCTGGCATTGTGCCGACCGAAAACCCGGATAAAAGCCGCAAGCTGATCATCCCCACCACCCTGGAGGATGTGCGCCTGCTGATCGTGCGTGCCACCGACGTGCCGACCTATGTTGAGCATGGCGCCGCCGATCTCGGCGTGGCCGGCAAGGACGTGTTGATGGAGTACGGCGGCCAGGGCTTGTACGAGCCCCTGGACCTGCAGATTGCCAAGTGCAAGCTGATGACCGCCGGTGCCGTTGGCGTGCCCGAGCCCAAAGGCCGGCTGCGTGTGGCGACCAAGTTCGTCAATGTGGCCAAGGCCTATTACGCCGCCCAAGGCCGTCAGGTCGAGGTGATCAAGCTGTACGGCTCCATGGAGCTGGCACCGCTGGTGGGCCTGGCTGACAAGATCATCGACGTGGTCGATACCGGCAACACCTTGCGTGCCAACGGTCTGGAAGCCCAGGAGTTGATTGCCCACGTCAGCTCGCGACTGATCGTCAACAAGGCGTCGATGAAGATGCAGCACGCCCGCATCCAGGCGCTGATCGATACCTTGCGCGACGCGGTCGAGTCCCGACACCCCCGCTAATACCCCTGGCGCGGCAATTCGCCGCGTTTGCCTATCCGTGTCATAGCCAATTTTCTCGGGCGTCCATGCGGTGGGCTTGGTAGCTTAGCGACGCCCGAGCATTTGCCAATTTATGAGGCCCGCTATGACCGCTCCTATCGCTATTCGCCGACTCAACGCTGCCGATGCCGATTTCGCCCAGCATCTGGACCATCTGCTGAGCTGGGAAAGCGTGTCCGACGACGCGGTCAACCAGCGTGTCCTGGAAATCATTCAGGCTGTGCGCGAGCGCGGTGACGCCGCTCTGGTGGAGCTGACCCAGCGCTTCGATGGCCTGGAAGTGGCCAGCATGGCTGACCTGATTCTGCCGCGCGAGCGCCTGGAACTGGCCCTGACGCGGATTACCCCGGCCCAGCGCGAAGCCCTGGAAAAAGCCGCCGAGCGCGTGCGCATGTACCACGAGCGGCAGAAGCAGGACTCCTGGACCTACACCGAGGCCGACGGCACGGTGCTTGGCCAGCAGGTCACGCCACTGGATCGTGCCGGCCTGTATGTGCCGGGCGGCAAGGCCACCTATCCGTCCTCGGTGCTGATGAACGCTATTCCGGCCAAGGTTGCCGGCGTCGCCGAAGTGGTGATGGTGGTGCCGACTCCGCGTGGCGAAATCAATGAAATGGTCCTGGCCGCCGCCTGTATCGCCGGTGTCGACCGGGTGTTCACCATCGGTGGCGCCCAGGCCGTGGCTGCATTGGCCTATGGCACCGAGAGCGTGCCGCCGGTGGACAAGATCGTCGGCCCCGGCAACATCTATGTGGCCACCGCCAAACGTCACGTGTTCGGTAAGGTCGGCATCGACATGATCGCCGGACCGTCGGAGATTCTGGTGGTCTGCGATGGTCAGACCGATCCGGACTGGATCGCCATGGACCTGTTCTCCCAGGCTGAGCACGACGAAGACGCCCAGGCGATTCTGGTCAGCCCGGACGCGGCCTTTCTCGATAAAGTCGCCGCCAGCATCGCCAAGCTGCTGCCGACCATGGAGCGTGCCGAAATCATCAATGCCTCGATCGTTGCCCGTGGTGCGCTGATTCAGGTGGCGGACATGGCCCAGGCCATTGAAGTGGCCAATCGCATTGCGCCGGAGCACCTGGAGTTGTCGGTCGCCAACCCTGAGCAGTACTTGCCGCAGATCCGTCACGCCGGGGCGATCTTTATGGGGCGCTACACCGCCGAGGCCCTGGGTGATTACTGCGCTGGGCCGAACCACGTGTTGCCGACCTCGGGCACCGCGCGCTTCTCCTCGCCGCTGGGGGTGTATGACTTCCAGAAGCGTTCGTCGATCATCTACTGCTCGGCTGCTGGTGCCTCGGAACTGGGCAAGGTGGCCTCGGTGCTCGCCCGTGGTGAGTCGCTGACCGCCCACGCCCGCAGCGCCGAATACCGTATTGCGCCAGACGCTGAGGGGAAATAAGCATGAGCAAATTCTGGAGTCCCTTCGTCAAGGATCTGGTGCCCTATGTGCCCGGTGAGCAGCCCAAGCTGGCCAAGCTGGTCAAGCTCAACACCAACGAAAATCCCTATGGCCCATCGCCCAAGGCGCTGGCAGCCATGCAGGCGCAGCTGAGTGACGACCTGCGCCTGTATCCCGACCCCAACAGCGATCTGCTCAAGCAGGCGGTGGCCGATTACTACGGGGTAGAGACCGCCCAGGTGTTTGTCGGCAACGGTTCCGATGAAGTGCTGGCCCATGCGTTCCATGGCCTGTTCCAGCACGGCCAGCCGCTGCTGTTTCCGGATATCAGCTACAGCTTCTATCCGGTCTACTGCGGTCTGTATGGCATTCCGTTCGAGGCGGTGGCCCTGGACGAGCAGCTGCAGATTCGCGTTGAGGATTACGCGCGGCCCAACGGCGGCATCGTGTTCCCCAATCCGAATGCGCCCACCGGTTGTCTGCTGGCCCTGGAGGCCATCGAGCGCCTGCTCAAGGCCAACCCGGATACCGTGGTGCTGGTCGATGAGGCCTACATCGACTTCGGTGGCGTTAGCGCCATTAGTTTGGTCAATCAGTACCCGAACCTGCTGGTTAGCCAGACGTTGTCCAAGTCGCGCTCGCTGGCGGGTCTGCGTGTCGGCTTGGCAGTGGGTCACCCGGACCTGATCGAGGCGCTGGAGCGGATCAAGAACAGCTTCAACTCCTACCCGCTGGATCGCATGGCGATTGCCGGTGCGGCGGCGGCGTTCGAGGATCAGGCTTACTTCGCCCACACCTGCCAGTTGGTGATCGACAGCCGCGAGGCGCTGGTGGCCGAGTTGCAGCAGTTGGGCTTCGAGGTGCTGCCGTCGGCGGCCAACTTCGTCTTCGCTCGTCATCCGCAGCAGGATGCGGCCGCGCTGGCGGCGGGTTTGCGTGAGCACGGGGTGATCGTGCGGCACTTCAAGCAGGCGCGTATCGCCCAGTTCCTGCGCATCAGTATCGGCACGCCAGAGCAGAACCAGGCGTTGCTGGATGCCTTGGCTGTGTGCCTGGCCTGAGTGACGACTGAATAAAAAACGGCGCCCAAGGGCGCCGTTTTTTATGGTGCCGAGACTTATTTGTTCTCGTTACTGCTGACCGGCGGGCGCAAGCCGATTTCGGTGCGCAGCTCCAGTGCCTGGCCATTGCGCACGATGGCGATGCTCACCTCTTCGCCGGGCTTGGCCTGGGCCACCAGGTTCATGCTCTTGCGCCCGTCGCTGGCGGGCTGGCCGTCGATGCTGAGGATGATGTCGCCGGGCTGCAGGTTGGCCCGTTCGGCTGGGCTGTTGCGGTAGATCGCCGCCACCACGATGCCGGGACGGCCTTCCAAACCGAAGGATTCCGCCAGTTCCGGGGTCAGCGGTTGCACTTCGATACCCAGCCAGCCGCGAATCACCCGGCCGTGTTCGATGATGGCGTTCATCACCTCCAGGGCCAGTTTGCTTGGAATGGCAAAGCCGATGCCTTGCGAGCCGCCGGTCTTGGAGAAAATCGCGGTATTGATGCCGATCAGATTGCCCAGTGCATCCACCAAGGCGCCACCGGAGTTGCCGGGGTTGATCGCCGCGTCGGTCTGAATAAAGTCCTCATAGGTGTTCAGGCCCAGCTGGTTACGCCCGGTGGCGCTGATAATGCCCATGGTCACGGTCTGGCCGACACCGAAGGGGTTGCCGATGGCCAGTGCCACGTCGCCGATCTGGATCTTGTTGGAGTGGCCGAGGGTGATGGCCGGCAGGTCGGGGAGGTCGATCTTGAGCACCGCCAGGTCGGTTTCCGGGTCGCTGCCGATGACCTTGGCCAGGGTTTCGCGGCCATCCTTGAGGGCCACGACGATCTGGTCGGCACCGCTGACCACGTGGTTGTTGGTCAGCAGATAGCCTTCCGGGCTCATGATCACCGCCGAACCCAGGCTCGACTCCATGCGCCGCTGCTTGGGCAGGTTGTCGCCATAAAAGTGCTGGTACTGCGGATCATTGGCCAGCGGCGAGGCTGGTTTGCTCACCACTTTGGTGGTGTACAGGTTGGCCACCGCCGGCGCGGCATTGCCCACGGCCTCGGCATAGGACACCGGGCCTTGCTGCAGCAGGCCGTAGCTCGGCGCTTGCTGCAGGTGCACGTCCTGACGCGGCAGGCCGACCCACTCGGGGTAGCGCTGGATGATCAGCAGGGCGGCGAGCACGCCGACCAGTAACGGCCAGCCATAAAATCGCAGGGCCTTGGGCATGGAATGAATCCTGAGGGTTGCGAGGGCCGGAGGCGGCCCTTAAGGTGGCGCCATTATAGAGAGCCCGGCCGCTGCACAAACAGCCTGTTTGCCGGCTTTGTCGACAGTTTTGGAGAACCCTTGCCATGGCCATTGCCCTGACCACCCTGGTGGAAGAAGCCGAGCGTTACCTGAATGCCGCGCGCATCAGCGATTACTGCCCCAATGGCCTGCAGGTTGAGGGGCGCCCGCAGGTGCGGCGTATCGTTAGCGGCGTGACCGCCAGTCAGGCGCTGCTGGATGCGGCGGTGGAAGCCGATGCCGATGTGGTGCTGGTGCATCACGGCTACTTCTGGAAGGGCGAAAATCCCTGTATTACCGGGATCAAGCAGCGTCGCTTGAAGACCTTGCTGAGCCATGACATCAGCCTGCTGGCCTATCACCTGCCCCTGGATGTGCATCCCGAGGTGGGCAACAACGTGCAGCTGGCGCGCCAGCTCGACCTGATCGTCGAAGGCCCGCTGGAGGCCGATAACCCGCGCAGTGTCGGCCTGGTCGGCGCCCTGGCCGAGCCCATGAGCGGTCGCGACTTTGCCCGCAAGGTGCATGAGGTGCTGGGGCGCGAGCCGTTGCTGATCGAGGGCGACGGTCTGATTCACCGGGTTGGCTGGTGCACCGGTGGCGGCCAGGGCTATATCGACCAGGCGATTGCCGCCGGTGTCGATCTGTACCTGACCGGCGAGGCCTCGGAGCAGACCGTGCACAGCGCGCGGGAAAACGGCATCAGCTTTATTGCCGCCGGCCACCACGCCACCGAGCGTTATGGGGTGCAGGCCCTGGGCGATTATCTGGCCCGGCGCTTTGCCCTCGAACACCTGTTTATCGACTGCCCAAACCCCGTTTAAGGGGAATATGGCTAGAACCTTTAGATCTAACTAGGCGCCTGATTAGAAGCAGGTGCTGTGCTAAAGTTCGCGCCTCGTCCACGGCCCGCCGGCCGTCCTATTGCCAATGTGAGTAGCCATGCTCGACAAAATGACGCATCTGAAACAGCTGGAGGCGGAAAGCATCCACATCATCCGCGAGGTCGCCGCCGAGTTTGATAATCCGGTGATGCTCTATTCCATCGGTAAAGATTCCGCCGTAATGCTGCACCTGGCCCGCAAGGCGTTCTTCCCCGGCAAGCTGCCGTTCCCGGTGATGCATGTGGATACTCGCTGGAAGTTCCAGGAGATGTATGCGTTCCGCGAGAAAATGGTCAAGGAATATGGCCTGGAGTTGATTACTCACATCAACCCCGATGGCGTGGCGCAGAGCATTAACCCGTTCACCCACGGCAGCGCCAAGCACACCGACATCATGAAAACCGAGGGCTTGAAGCAGGCTCTGGACAAGTACGGCTTTGATGCTGCCTTCGGTGGCGCGCGCCGCGACGAAGAGAAATCCCGCGCCAAGGAGCGGGTGTACTCGTTCCGCGACAGCAAGCACCGCTGGGACCCAAAGAACCAGCGCCCTGAGCTGTGGAATGTGTACAACGGCAAGGTCAACAAGGGCGAGTCGATCCGCGTGTTCCCGCTGTCGAACTGGACCGAGTTGGACATCTGGCAATACATCTATCTGGAAGGCATCCCGATCGTGCCGCTGTACTTCGCCGCCGAACGCGACGTGATCGAGAAGAACGGCACCCTGATCATGATCGACGACGAGCGCATCCTTGAGCACCTCAGCGATGAGGACAAGGCCCGTATCGTCAAGAAGAAGGTGCGTTTCCGTACCCTCGGCTGCTACCCGCTGACCGGCGCGGTGGAGTCCGAGGCCACCAGCCTCACCGATATCATTCAGGAAATGCTCTTGGCTCGAACCTCCGAGCGTCAGGGTCGCGTGATCGACCATGACGGTGCCGGTTCGATGGAAGACAAAAAACGCCAGGGCTATTTCTAAGTAGGGTTTTTATATGTCGCACCAAGACGATTTGATCAGCGAAGACATCCAGGCCTACCTGGCACAACATGAGCGCAAAGAGCTGCTGCGCTTCCTCACCTGCGGCAACGTCGACGACGGCAAGAGCACCCTGATCGGGCGCCTGCTGCACGACTCGAAGATGATCTACGAAGACCATCTGGAAGCCATCACCAAAGACTCGAAGAAGGTCGGCACCACCGGTGAAGACATCGACCTGGCGCTGCTGGTGGATGGTCTGCAGGCCGAGCGCGAGCAGGGCATCACCATCGACGTGGCGTACCGCTATTTCAGCACCGCCAAGCGCAAGTTCATCATCGCCGACACCCCAGGCCATGAGCAGTACACCCGCAACATGGCCACGGGTGCCTCCACCTGCGACCTGGCGATCATCCTGATCGACGCCCGCTACGGTGTGCAGACCCAGACCAAGCGCCACAGCTTTATCGCCTCCCTGCTGGGCATCAAGCACATCGTCGTCGCCATCAACAAGATGGACCTCAAAGGCTTCGATGAGGCGGTGTTCGAGCAGATCAAGGCCGATTACCTGGAGTTTGCCGAGGGCATCGCGCTCAAGCCAAGTTCGCTGCACTTCGTGCCGATGTCGGCGCTGAAGGGCGACAACGTGGTCAACAAATCCGAGCGTTCGCCGTGGTACAGCGGCCAGTCGCTGATGGAAATTCTCGAAACCGTGGAAGTGGCCGGTGATCGCAACTTCACCGACCTGCGTTTCCCGGTGCAGTACGTTAACCGTCCGAACCTGAACTTCCGCGGTTTCGCCGGCACCTTGGCCAGCGGCATCGTGCGCAAGGGCGACGAAGTCATCGTCCTGCCGTCGGGCAAGGGCAGCAAGATCAAGTCGATCGTCACCTTTGATGGTGAGTTGGAGCAGGCGGGCCCAGGCCAGGCCGTGACCCTGACCCTGGAAGACGAAATCGACGTGTCCCGTGGCGACCTGTTGGTGCATGCCGACAACCAGCCGCAGGTGACCGACAGCTTCGACGCCATGCTGGTATGGATGGCTGAAGAGCCGATGCTGCCGGGCAAGAAGTACGACATCAAACGCGCCACCAGTTATGTGCCGGGCTCGATTGCCAGCATCCATAACCGTGTCGACGTGAACACCCTGGAAGAAGGCCCGGCCAGCAGCCTGCAGTTGAACGAGATCGGTAAGGTCAAGGTCGCTCTGGATGCACCGATTGCCCTCGACGGTTACGCCAGTAACCGCACCACCGGTGCCTTTATCGTTATCGACCGTTTGACCAACGGTACCGTCGGCGCCGGCATGATCATCGCCGCGCCAGTGGGCGGTCAGGCGGGCAGTGGTCACCACGGCCAGTTGGCCCATGTGTCCACCGAGGAGCGTGCTGCGCGCTTCGGCCAGCAACCGGCCAGCGTGTTGTTCAGCGGCCTGTCGGGCGCCGGCAAGAGCACCCTGGCCTACGCCGTGGAGCGCAAGCTGTTCGATATGGGTCGTGCGGTCTATGTGTTGGACGGCCAGAACCTGCGCCGTGACCTGAACAAGGGCTTGCCCCAGGACCGTGCCGGTCGCAGTGAGAACTGGCGCCGTGCGGCGCAGGTGGCCAAGCAGTTCAACGAAGCTGGCATGCTGACGCTGGCGGCCTTTGTTGCGCCGGATGCCGAAGGTCGCGAACAGGCCAAGGCCATCATTGGTGCCGAGCGCTTGCTCACCGTTTATGTGCAGGCTTCGCCGCTCGCGTGCCGTGAGCGTGATCCGCAGGGGCTGTACGCCGCCGGTGGCGACAACATCCCTGGTGAGTCCTTCGCCTACGACATCCCGCTGGATGCCGATCTGGTGGTTGATACCCAGTCCACCTCGGTGGAAGAGGGCGTCAAGGCCGTGCTGGAGCTGCTGCGCAGTCGCGGCGCGATCTAATCGCCCGCCGATAAAAAAACCGCCGGAAGGCGGTTTTTTTATGGCTGCGGTTCAGCGCTCTAGAGCTTCTTGCCCTTCAGGCCAAAGCTTTCATCCAGCGTGCCGGTGGCGTCCGCGGGTTTGGGCGCGTAGTCCTTGGGCATCTCATTGTTGGCTGGTGGGGTCAGGCGCTCGCGCGGACCGTTGTGGTTGTCGTCACTGTGCAGGGCAGCAAGCAGGCGCTGCCGGGTGATTTCGTCCAATGCCAGGCGGTCGGCGCCCTCGGACAGGTGCTCCTGCACGTCCTGGTAACTCTGGGTCAGGCGTTTGACCAGGCTGGCGGTGGTGTTGAAGTGGGTGACCACTTCACTTTGGTAGCTGTTGAAGCGACCTTGAAGATCATCCAGCTGACGCTGCGTGCGGCCGGGGGCGGCGTTGGGCAACAGGCGGGCGATCAAAAAACCGATGGCAATGCCGGTCAGCAATGCGAGGGCTGGCAGTAACCAGGCGGTGAGCGACTGTTCCACGAATCCTTCCTCTATAAACGGCTTTGCTTTACGTTAACGGCTCGAACCTGCGCTGTATAGCGCAATGCAATGCCGGTGTGTGCATAGGTTATGCAGTTAGTGTGCATGCTTAATGCACCTAGTGTGCATGGCGCAGGCTGTCAGCTAGACGAGTCGACCCTCCCTGGGGTCACGGAGTTACCCGTTGTCCACCCGTGAAATACCGCTTTTGCTCGAGGGCCCCTGTGGCCCCCTCGAAGCCCTGTACCTTGATCTGCCGAATGCCCGTGGCCTGGCGCTGCTCTGTCATCCCAACCCCGTGCAGGGTGGCACCATGCTCAACAAGGTGGTTTCCACCTTGCAGCGCACGGCGCGCGACGCCGGTTACAGCACGCTGCGCTTCAACTACCGTGGCGTCGGCCAAAGTGCCGGCAGTCATGACATGGCTGGTGGCGAGGTCGACGATGCCGAGGCAATCGTCCTGTGGCTACGTGCCCAGCAGCCGCAACTACCGCTGAGCATGCTCGGTTTTTCTTACGGCGGCTTTGTCGCCGCTGCCCTGGCTGGGCGTCTGGAGGCGCAAGGTCAGGTGGTCGAGCGGCTGTTTATGGTCGCCCCGGCCGTGCAGCGCCTGCAGGCGCCGGAACGGCTGCCCGAGCGCGCCGTGTTGACGGTGATCCAGCCGGAACAGGACGAAGTGATCGATCCGGCCGTGGTGTTTGCCTGGTCGCAGGCATTGCCGCGCCCCCATGAGCTGCTGAAAGTGGCAGAATGCGGGCACTTTTTTCACGGCAAGCTGACCGATCTAAAAGACGTGGTGTTACCTCGTCTGGCGTGATCACTAGCCGCCGCAGGCCCAACCGATAAGCGACAGACCATGACCACTCGTATTCTGACCGGCATCACCACCACTGGCACTCCGCACCTGGGCAACTACGCCGGCGCCATTCGCCCGGCGATCGTCGCCAGTCGCGCCGCCGATGCCGACTCGTTTTATTTTCTGGCTGACTACCATGCGCTGATCAAGTGCGATGACCCGCTGCGCATCCAGCGCTCGCGTCTGGAGATCGCCGCTACCTGGCTGGCCTGTGGCCTGGATGTCGAGCGCGCGACCTTCTATCGCCAGTCCGATATTCCGGAAATTCCCGAGCTGACCTGGCTGCTGACCTGCGTTGCCGGCAAGGGCCTGCTCAACCGTGCCCATGCCTACAAGGCTTCGGTGGACAAGAATGTCGAGCTGGGTGAAGACCCGGACGCCGGCGTGACCATGGGCCTGTTCAGCTACCCGGTGCTGATGGCCGCGGACATTCTGATGTTCAACGCGCACAAGGTGCCGGTCGGTCGCGACCAGATCCAGCACGTGGAAATGGCCCGCGACATCGGCCAGCGCTTCAATCACCTGTTCGGCCAGGGCAAGGAGTTGTTCACCCTGCCGGAAGCGGTGATCGAAGAGGGCGTAGCCACCTTGCCGGGCCTCGACGGGCGCAAGATGAGCAAGAGCTACGACAACACCATTCCGTTGTTCGGCAGCGCCAAGCAACTGAAAGACGCCATTGCCCGCATCGTCACCGACTCCAAGTTGCCCGGCGAGGCCAAGGACCCGGACAACTCGCACCTGTTCACCCTCTATCAGGCCTTTGCCAGCGCCGCCCAGCAAGCCGAGTTCCGTGCCGAGCTGGTTGCCGGCCTGGGCTGGGGCGATGCCAAGCAGCGTCTGTTCCAGCTGCTGGACAGCGAGCTGGGTGAGGCGCGCGAGCGTTATCACGCCTTGATCGAGAAGCCGGCGGAGCTGGAGGATATTCTTTTGGCCGGTGCCGCCAAGGCGCGCAAGGTGGCTACGCCGTTCCTCGGTGAGTTGCGCGAAGCGGTGGGCCTGCGCTCGTTCCGCACCCAGGTGCAGGCAGGCGATGCGGGCAAGAAGAAGGCGGCGAAAAGCGCGCGCTTTGTCAGCTTCCGTGAGGATGATGGCAGCTTCCGTTTCCGCCTGCTGGACGCCGCCGGCGAGCAGTTGCTGCTGTCCAAGTGCTTTGCCGACGGCAAGTCCGCCGGTCAGGTCAGCAAGCGTCTGCAGAGTGGCGATGCGTTGGACCTGCGCGAACAGGGCGAGGGCTTTGCCCTGTGGCTGGACGCCGAGTGCATCGCCGAGAGCCCGGCATTTGCCGATGCGGCGGCCTGCCAGGCCGCCATCCAGCGTCTGCGCGAAGCCCTGGCGCCGGCGGAGTAATCCGCGGGCCACCCTACCTGTGGTCAATTGCCAATCCGTGGGTGCGCCGTTACAGTGGCGCCCCGTTTTTCTTGCCCAGCCCAGTTGCCGACTATGACTCCCCTAGCGCGATACCAAGAGGACCTGAAACGGCCCGACTTCTTCCATGACGCCGCCCAGGAAACTGCGGTGCGCCATCTGCAACGCCTGTATGACGATCTGGTGGCGGCGCACAAGCACAAGCCTGGCCTGCTGGGTTCGCTGTTCAGCAAGAAGACCCAGGACCCGGTCAAAGGCCTGTATTTCTGGGGCGGCGTGGGCCGCGGCAAGACCTACCTGGTCGATACCTTCTTTGATGCGCTGCCGTTCAAAGAGAAGACCCGCACCCACTTCCACCGCTTTATGAAGCGTGTGCACGAAGAGTTGCGCACCCTTAAAGGCGAGAAAAACCCGCTGCCGTTGGTGGCCAAGCGTTTTGCCGCCGAAACTCGGGTGATCTGCTTTGACGAATTTTTCGTCTCTGATATTACCGATGCGATGATTCTGGCCGGCTTGCTGGAAGAGCTGTTCAAGAACGGCGTGACCCTGGTGGCGACCTCCAACATCGTTCCCGATGGTCTGTATAAAGATGGCCTGCAGCGTGCGCGCTTCCTGCCGGCGATTGCCCTGGTCAAGCAGCACACTGAAGTGGTCAACGTCGACAGCGGCGTCGATTACCGCCTGCGCGCACTGGAGCAGGCCGAGCTGTATCACTGGCCGCTGGATGCGGCAGCGGAAGACAGCCTGAGCAAGAGTTTTAGCAGCCTGTTGCCGGAGCATTGCCAGGTCGAGCTTGATGAAGACCTGATGATTGAGAATCGGGCCATTCAGGCGCGCAAGGTCGGTGACGACGTGGCCTGGTTCGAGTTTCGCGAGCTGTGTGATGGTCCGCGCAGTCAGAACGACTACATCGAGCTGGGTAAGATCTTCCACGCGGTGCTGATTTCCAACGTCGAGCAGATGGGCGTGAGCAAGGACGACATGGCGCGGCGCTTTATCAACCTGGTGGACGAGTTTTACGACCGCAACGTCAAGCTGATCATCTCGGCTGAGGTTGAGTTGAAGGACCTCTACACCGGTGGCCGTCTGGAGTTCGAATTCCAGCGCACCCTCAGTCGCTTGCTGGAAATGCAGTCCCACGAGTTCCTCTCGCGACCGCACAAGCCGTAACGGCGGTAGAAACAAAAAAGGGGTTGCCAGTGGCAACCCCTTTTTTGTTTTGGTGCGGATTTAACGCTGGGCGGTGCTCTGTTCGAAGCTGGCCAGCAGCTTCTTGGCGTGGGCCACTTCCAGGGCTTCCATGGCGTTGATCGGTTTGATCTGGGTCGCCAGTTTCAGGTGCTTCAGGGCCTTGTCGTGCTCGTCGTCACCGTACACGTAGGTGAGGGCGTTGGCGTACTCGTAATGGCCGATCGGCAGGTTGTTGGCTTGCTTGAACGAGCGGTCGAAGTACTGCTCCATCTTGTCCGAGCTGACGCCGTAGGTCATGCCGCCCACCAGGGAGCCGACCTTGCGGATCACCCCGGCTTCGTAACCGCCGTACAGTGCCAGGGCGAACGGTTGGCGCGGTTGCTTGGCCAGCAGCGCGTCGAGCTCTTTGGGGATTTGGCTGGTGTAGCCGCGCTTGAGCACCACGGCAATCGGCAGCTCCTCACCGAGGCGCGCCTTGGCGTAGACGCGACCGAACATGGCCATTGGGTCGGCGTTGACCAGGTCGCCGGCCTGGTCGGTGTAGCTGATCACTTCTTCCAGCAGTTGGTGTTTGCTGGCTTGGTCCGGCGCCATAAACAGGGCATAGATGACCTGGGCAAACATCGCCGGCACTTGGCCGCCAACACCGAGCTTGAGGCCGTCGGCCTTGGCCTTGGCAAAGTCACCACGGAACATGCTGCGCCACACGTCCTGCAGCTTGGCGGCATAGATCTCGGCTTCCTCGGGCTTGCCGGTGAAGCCGGTGCCGGCGGCAACGGTCATTTCCAAGGCTTTGGGGTTTTGTGTGGCCATGTTCACGACCCATTTGGCATCTGGGTACGGGTAGTTTGTGCCGAAGCCGCGGGTCAGCTGTGGCCAGGCCTGACGTAGCTTGTCGCCAGAGTAGTCGTAGGCGCTTTGGTCGTGGGGGAAGGGCTTCCAGTTGTCATCCGCAACAGCGCCGAGGCTGCAGAGGCTGAGCAGGGCAAAAAGGGCATGGCGCATGGCTCGGACCTGTTCTTGTTGTAGTGGTGGGAGCCCCGCAGGGCTCGGCCGATCATAGGGCGTCTGCCGGGCGGGTGAACCCATCCTACGAATGGCGAACGGCTACTCGCCTTTGTGCTGGAACTGCCGGCGATATTGATTGGGTGACAGCTCGGTGTGCTGGCGAAACAGGCGGGCAAAGAAGCTGGCATCGTCATAGCCAACTTCGTAGCTGATGGTCTTGATGCTTTTGCGCGTGGCCGAGAGCAGGCCCTTGGCGGTTTCGATGCGCAGGCGCTGCAGGTAGTGCAGGGGCTTGTCGCCGGTGGCGGTCTGGAAGCGGCGCATAAAGTTGCGAATGCTCATGCCGTGGGCGCGGGCCACATCTTCGAAGCGAAACTTGTCGGCGAAATGTTCTTCCAGCCAGTGCTGAATCTGCAGGATGGTCACGTCTTGGTGCAGTTTCTGCCCGCCGAAGCCAATGCGGCCAGGGGCATAACTGCGCTGCACTTCATAGAGAATGTCGCGGGACACGCCCTGGGCCACGCTGGCGCCGCAGAAGCGCTCGATCAGGTAAATGTACAGGTCGCAAGCCGAGGTGACGCCGCCGGCGCAATACAGGTTGTCGGCATCCGATAGATGCTTTTCCTGGTTCAGCAGCACCTTGGGGAAGCGCTCGGAAAACTCATTGAAGAAGCGCCAGTAGGTCGTGGCCTCCTTGCCATCCAGTAGGCCGGACTGTGCCATCCAGAACACGCCCGTGGCCTCTCCGCATATTGCTGCGCCAGCCGCATGGCGTTCGCGCAGCCAGCTCAGCACCTGTGGGTGACGCGCGCAGAGTGCGTCGAAGTCATCCCAGAAGGCGGGCAGGATGATCACGTCGGCGCTGTCCAGGCGGCCATCGACCGGGATGATCACGTCGCTGAAGCTGCGCACCGGCAGGCCATCTGGGCTGACCAGATGAATTTCGAACGAGGGGGTCAGGCCCAGGCCGAGTTGTTTGCCGTAGCGCAGGCTGGCCATGTGGAAGAAATCCTTGGCCTGCAGCAGGGTGGAGGCGAAGACGCCTTCGGTGGCCAGGATGCTGACGCGCTTCAGGGGCGTGGCGGTTAGCGGGGTCATGGAGTGTTCTTGTTTTAATTATTTAGGGGTAAACGGTCAATATACGGCTGGATCGTCTTATTTTTTGGCGGATGTGTCCAGTGTGGTTGTTGGTCGGACTGTCCTACAGTCATGCCTTGGCAAATTTTGTCTTCCGTTGCGTTTTTTCAGGTGCCGTCATGATTCCAAGAACAATATTCAGCTCCGATCACGAACTCTTCCGCGACAGTGTGCGCAAGTTTCTTGAGCAGGAAGCCGTGCCGTTCCACGCCCAATGGGAAAAGGACGGCCATGTCGATCGCCAGCTTTGGAATAAAGCTGGTGAGGCGGGGATGCTGTGCTCGCATATTCCTGAAGAGTACGGCGGTATGGCTGCGGATTTTCTCTACAGCACGGTGGTGATTGAAGAAATCGGCCGCCTTGGTTTGACCGGTATTGGTTTCTCCCTGCATTCCGATATCGTCGCGCCGTATATCCTGCATTACGGCTCCGAAGCGCTGAAGCACAAGTACCTGCCCAAACTGGTGTCGGGCGAGATGGTTACCGCCATCGCCATGACCGAGCCGGGCGCAGGCTCCGATCTGCAAGGGGTGAAAACCACTGCCGTGCTGGATGGTGACGAGTATGTGATCAACGGCTCCAAGACCTTTATCACCAACGGCTATCTGGCTGATCTGGTGATTGTGGTGGCCAAGACCGATCCGAAAGCTGGCGCCAAGGGCACCAGTCTGTTTCTGGTGGAGGCGGGCACGCCAGGCTTTGCCAAGGGCAAGCGTCTGGAGAAGGTCGGCATGAAGGCGCAGGACACGTCCGAGTTGTTTTTCCAGGATGTGCGCGTGCCTAAAGAGAACTTGTTGGGGCAGGCCGGTATGGGCTTCGCCTATCTGATGCAGGAGTTGCCTCAGGAGCGCTTGACCGTAGGTATCGGTGCTCTGGCTTCGGCTGAAGCGGCATTGGCGTGGACCCTGGAATACACCCGTGAGCGCAAGGCATTCGGCAAGGCGGTGGCGGACTTCCAGAACACCCGCTTCAAGCTGGCGGAAATCGCTACTGAGGTGCAAATCGGTCGGGTATTTCTGGATAAATGCCTGGAGCTGCATTTGCAGGGCAAGCTCGATGTGCCGACCGCAGCGATGCTCAAGTACTGGGGCACAGACCTGCAGTGCAAGGTGCTGGATGAGTGCGTGCAGCTGCATGGTGGCTACGGTTACATGTGGGAGTACCCGGTGGCCCGTGCCTGGGCCGATGCGCGGGTGCAGCGCATCTATGCCGGTACTAACGAGATCATGAAGGAAATCATTGCCCGTTCGCTGTAGTGGCCGAGATGTGACTGCAGCTGATTCGCTCGACGCAGACTGCGCCGGGCGAAACGGGCAGCTGCTCGGGGTCTTTGTCGTGCTGGCCGTGCCTGTCGGCAAAATCGTGTTGAAATTCTTTCGATAATCTGCATAATTGCGCACCTCTTTCTGCAGTGGAAGTGATGCGCCGCTTGCCGAAGAATCTTGCCGTATGACGGTCGCGCTGACCCGAGCCCCCGATAGCGCCTGTTTTCGGCTGCCTTTGACTTGTCAAAGTACGCACTATTCAGTAAGATCCGCCGTCTTATTTATCAGGGCGGCCCCTGAGGCTATAAAGAATGAAAACTTTTACTGCTAAACCGGAAACAGTAAAGCGCGACTGGTTCGTCGTCGACGCTGCTGGTCAGACCCTGGGTCGTCTGGCCACCGAAATTGCCAGCCGTCTGCGCGGCAAGCACAAGCCTGAGTACACTCCGCACGTTGATACCGGCGACTACATCGTTGTGATCAATGCTGAGCAGATTCGTGTTACTGGCGCTAAGACCACTGACAAGATGTACTACTCTCACTCCGGTTTTCCGGGTGGCATCAAATCGATCAGCTTCGACAAGTTGATCGCCAAGGCGCCTGAGCGTGTGATCGAGACCGCGGTTAAGGGCATGCTGCCGAAGAACCCGCTGGGTCGCGACATGTACCGTAAGCTGAAAGTGTATGCAGGCGCTGTTCACCCGCACACTGCTCAGCAGCCCCAAGAACTGAAGATTTAACGGAATAGTTCATTATGTCGGCGACTCAAAATTACGGCACAGGCCGTCGCAAGACTGCAACCGCACGCGTTTTCCTGCGTCCGGGTACTGGCAAGATCTCTATCAACAACCGCACCCTGGATACCTTCTTCGGTCGCGAAACTGCTCGCATGGTTGTTCGTCAGCCGCTTGAGCTGACTGAGACTGTCGAGAAGTTCGATATCTACGTCACCGTGCTTGGCGGTGGTGTGAGTGGTCAAGCTGGCGCAATCCGCCACGGCATCACTCGCGCGCTGATGGATTACGATGAGTCCCTGCGCCCTGCACTGCGCAAGGCCGGCTTCGTAACTCGCGACGCCCGTGAAGTTGAGCGTAAGAAAGTTGGTCTGCGTAAAGCGCGTAAGCGTCCGCAGTACTCGAAGCGTTAATTCGCTGCTACGCTCCAAAAGACGCCCAGTTTCCTTGCGGAACTGGGCGTTTTTTATGGCTGCTTACTTGCGCTGCGGCAACTTGCCGCAGGCCCGTATGCCGCGGCGCGTAAGGTGTTCGACAACTTTGTATCCCGCTATTGCCTTGTCATGTATGGGGCTTTTCTTTACCATCTGGCAAATTTTTTGCGTGGCTCGAAATTTACTTAGTAGAGGCCTGAACAACAGGCCACAAAGCTGATGGGAGACGACTGAATGAGCAATGACGGCGTGAATGCAGGCCGGCGTCGCTTCCTGGTAGCGGCCACTTCGGTGGTAGGCGCTGCAGGAGCGGTGGGTGCTGCGGTCCCGTTCGTGGGGTCATGGTTCCCGAGTGCCAAGGCTAAGGCCGCAGGTGCACCGGTGAAGGTGAATATCAGCAAGATCGAACCAGGTCAGCAGATTGTTGCTGAGTGGCGTGGTCAGCCGGTATTTATCCTGAATCGGACAGAGGAAATGCTGCAGGCCCTGCCGAAACTTAATGCAGAGCTGGCGGACCCAAGTTCGCAGGCCTCGGTGCAGCCGGAGTATGTCAATCCGGAAGCGCGCTCGATCAAGCCTGAGATCCTGGTTCTGGTCGGCCTGTGCACGCACTTGGGTTGCTCGCCATCCTTCCGTCCGGAAGTGGCGCCAGCCGATCTGGGTGCGCAGTGGTTGGGTGGCTATTTCTGCCCTTGCCACGGCTCCCGTTATGACCTCGCGGGTCGCGTATACAAGTCGCAGCCTGCTCCCTTGAACCTGCCGGTGCCACCGCACTCTTACGAGTCGGCTGATGTAATCGTGCTCGGCGTGGACCAGGAGAAAGCCTGATGAGCAAATTCATGGAATGGGTGGATGCCCGCTTTCCTGCCACGAAAATGTGGGAAGAGCATCTGTCCAAGTACTACGCCCCGAAGAACTTCAACTTCTTCTATTTCTTCGGCTCGCTGGCTCTGCTGGTGCTGGTTAACCAGATCCTTACCGGTGTCTGGCTGACCATGAGCTACACCCCGTCGGCCGAAGAGGCATTTGCCTCGGTCGAATACATCATGCGTGACGTGGATTACGGCTGGATCATCCGCTACATGCACTCCACCGGCGCTTCGGCGTTCTTCGTGGTGGTGTATCTGCACATGTTCCGTGGCTTGCTCTATGGCTCTTACCAGAAGCCGCGTGAGCTGGTCTGGCTGTTCGGTATGCTGATCTACCTGTGCCTGATGGCTGAGGCCTTCATGGGCTATCTGCTGCCGTGGGGCCAGATGTCGTACTGGGGTGCTCAGGTGATCATCTCGCTGTTCGGTGCCATTCCGGTGATCGGCGACGACCTGACTCAGTGGATTCGTGGTGACTACCTGATTTCGGGTATTACCCTGAACCGCTTCTTTGCCTTGCACGTGATTGCCTTGCCAATCGTGCTGCTGGGTTTGGTGGTGCTGCACATCCTGGCTCTGCACGAAGTGGGTTCGAACAACCCGGAAGGCGTGGATATCAAGAAGAAGAAGGATGCCAACGGCATTCCTCTGGACGGTATTCCGTTCCACCCTTACTACACCGTTAAAGATATTGTTGGCGTAGTGGTCTTCCTGTTCGTGTTCTGTGCGGTGATTTTCTTCTTCCCGGAAATGGGTGGATATTTCCTCGAGAAGCCGAACTTCGAAGTGGCTAACGCCTTCAAGACCCCAGCGCACATCGCTCCGGTTTGGTACTTCACACCGTTCTACGCGATCCTGCGTGCGGTGCCGGACAAGCTTTTGGGTGTGGCTGCCATGGGTGCTGCCATTGCCATTCTGTTTGTGCTGCCTTGGTTGGATCGTAGTCCGGTCAAGTCGATCAAGCATAAAGGCTGGTTGAGCAAGATCTGGCTGGTGATCTTTGCGGTGTCGTTCGTGATTCTTGGTTACTACGGTGCTCAGGCTCCCTCGGACTTGGGTACCTTCATGTCGCGTACCTGCACCATTCTGTATTTCGCTTTCTTCCTCCTGATGCCGTTTTACACCCGGATGGAGAAGACCAAACCGGTTCCGGAAAGGGTGACTGGCTGATGAAAAAGCAAATTTTCGCACTGATTTTCGCAGCACTGCCGGCATTCGCCATGGCTCAGGCGGCACTTGAGTATCCGAATGACCCTGTTGTCGTTGATCTGAAGGACAAGGCTGCGTTGCAAGACGGCGCCAAGACCTTCGCCAACTACTGCATGGGTTGCCACAGTGCCAAGTTCCAGCGCTATGAGCGCGTGGCAACTGACCTGGGTATTCCGGCCAAGTTGATGATGGATAACCTGGTGTTCACTGGCGCCAAGATTGGCGAGCACATGAAGATCGGCATGCAGCCGCAGGATGCCAAGGTCTGGTTCGGCGCTGCGCCGCCTGACCTGACTCTGGTGGCTCGTGTGCGCGGCACTGACTGGCTGTACACCTACCTGCGGACCTTCTACGAAGATCCGACCCGTCCTTGGGGTGTCAACAACAAGGCTTTCCCGGCTGTGGGCATGCCAAACGTGTTGGCTGATCTGCAGGGTCGCCAGGTGATTGGTTGCAAGCAGGTGCAGGTCGTTGAAGGTGGCAAGAAGCAATTCGATCCGCTGACCGGCACGCCGATCACTCACGAAGATTGCCATCAGCTGACCGTCGTGCCAAAAACCGGCAAGCTGACCACTGAGCAGTTCGACGAGAAGATCAAGAACCTGGTGAGCTTCCTGGCCTACTCGGCCAACCCGGTGAAACTGGAAAGTCA
The DNA here is from genome assembly GCA_034519305.1 of Pseudomonas sp. Classification (GTDB taxonomy): domain Bacteria; phylum Pseudomonadota; class Gammaproteobacteria; order Pseudomonadales; family Pseudomonadaceae; genus Aquipseudomonas. The sequence continues at coordinate 146,785 of JAXHOM010000029.1, read as the reverse complement.
GCGCATCGGTACTTACGTGCTGTTGTACCTGGCCTTCTTCTTCGTATTCGCTTATCTGCTCAAGCGCGAATACTGGAAGGACGTTCACTGATAAACTGCTGTCTCGTTGTGAACAAGCGCGCCCAAATGGGCGCGCTTGTTTTTCTGCTTCTGTTAATTATTCCCCGCGAGGAGAGACGTCATGGCCGTAGCCAATAGGTTGGCCTGTTACTCTGACCCCGCCGATCACTATTCCCACCGCGTACGTATCGTGCTCGCCGAGAAGGGTGTCAGCGCCGAGATCATTGATGTTGAGCCGGGCCGTTATCCGCCCAAGCTGACGGAGGTGAATCCGTATGGCAGTCTGCCGACACTGGTTGATCGCGATCTGGCTTTGTACGAATCGACGGTGGTGATGGAATACCTCGACGAACGCTATCCGCATCCGCCGCTGTTGCCGGTGTATCCGGTGGCGCGGGCCAATAGTCGCCTGTTGATGCACCGCATTCAGCGCGACTGGTGCCGTCACGTGGATCTGATTCAGGACCCGCGCAGCAAGGAGCCGGCACGTGTGCAGGCGCGCAAGGAATTGCGTGAGAGCCTGACGGGTGTGTCGCCGCTGTTTGTCGACAAGGCTTACTTCCTCAGTGATGAGCTGAGCCTGGTGGATTGCTGTCTGCTGCCTATTCTCTGGCGTTTGCCAGTGTTGGGTATCGAGTTGCCAAAGCCGGCCAAGCCGTTGCTGGATTATATGGATCGTCAGTTTGCCCGCCCGGCATTTCAGGCTAGCTTGTCTGAAGCCGAGCGCGATATGCGCTGAGATACAGAGGAGCGAGTGATGAACTCCAGTCGTCCTTATCTGATTCGTGCGTTGTATGAGTGGATTGTGGAAAACGATTGCACCCCGCATTTGCTGGTCGATGCGGATTATCCGGGTGCCCGTGTGCCGCCAGGCTATGCCAAAGATGGTCAGGTGGTGCTGAACGTGTCACCCAGTGCGGTACGTCACCTGCACATGGATAACGACGCGGTGAGCTTCGAGGGGCGCTTTGGTGGTGTGCCGCAAAGCTTGTTTATCCCCGCTGCCGCAGTGCTTGCCGTGTACGCGCGGGAAAATGGCCAGGGCATGGTGTTTGATCTGGAGCCGTCCAGCGTGGATGACGACGCGGATGCCGCTGCCGATGCTGGCGACGATGATCAAGGTCCGCCGACCAGTGAGCCGCCACGGCCCAGTGGTCGACCCAGCTTGAAAGTGGTCAAGTAGACACAAAAAAGGCGATCTTCGGATCGCCTTTTTTGTGTCTGTGGTGCGGTGCTGATCAGTCGATGTATTCGAACAGCTTAACGATCTTCTGCACGCCATCCACGCCCTGCACCAGGCTGGTGGTGACATTGGCTTCGCGGCGAGTGACCAGGCCGAGCATGTAGACGATGCCGTTTTCGGTGACAACCTTGATGCGTGAGCCCGGCACGGCGGCGTCGGCAAGCATCTGGGTCTTGATCTTGGTGGTCAGCCAGGTGTCGTTGTTGCGCGCCAGCAGCGACGAAGGTGCCAGAATCTGCAGCTCGTTATGGACCTTCTTGACCCGCTGAGTGGCTTGCGCGGCCGCCCCTGCCTTGGCCTTGAGCGCAGGGTTGGGGGTTTGTCCGGCAAGCAGGACGATGCCGTTATAGCTAACCACAACCACGTGGGAGTCACGGTCCAGGCCGGTATCAGCCTTGGCCACGTTGACCGCTACCTTGGTTTCGATCAGTGAGTCGTCCAGGGTGCTGCCGATGGTGCGTGTGCCACGATCATCTTCGATGGGATTTTCGCGGGTGGCGGTCAGTACCGAGCTGCAGCCGCTGACCAAAAGGCAGAGCGCGAGGCTCAGCAGTGCGGTGGTGTGGCGAGTCATTCTTCACTCCCGAACAGTTGGTTGTCGATCTGGTCGCACAGGCAGTGGATGCACAACAGGTGCACTTCCTGAACGCGTGCGGTGACCTGTGATGGCACGCGGATTTCCACGTCTTCGGGCAGCAGCAGCGAGGCCATGCCGCCGCCATCACGGCCGGTAAGGGCGACCACGATCATCTCGCGGTCATGGGCGGCCTGGATGGCCTGGATGACGTTGGCGGAGTTGCCGCTGGTGGAGATGGCCAATAACACGTCGCCTGGCTGGCCAAGGGCGCGGATCTGCTTGGAGAACACTTCGTTGTAGCTGTAATCGTTGGCGATCGAGGTGATGGTCGAGCTGTCGGTGGTCAGGGCCAGGGCGGGCAGGCTCGGGCGCTCGCGCTCGAAGCGGTTGAGCAATTCGGATGAGAAGTGCTGTGCGTCGCCTGCAGAGCCACCGTTGCCGCAGGAGAGGATCTTGCCTTCGCTCAGTAGGGCCTGAACCATTACCTGGCTGGCTTGCTCGATGAAGGGCACCAGCACGTCCATTGCGTGCTGTTTGGTGTCGATGCTGGCCTGGAAGAGCTGGCGAATACGGGATTGCATGTCCATCGGGGAAAACCTTCAGTGGTGGCTGATCAGGTGTCGAAAGCGTTCTGAATCCAGTTCAGGCCGTGGCCCGACGAGTCAATGGCGCTCATGGCAACTACATCAAAGCGGCAAGGTGAGCTGGCCCAGCGTGAGTGCTGCTGGAGGAAGTAGTGGGCCGCGGCGGTGATCTTGGCGCGCTTGCGGCTGTCCACGCTTTCCAGGGCGCCACCCCAAGTGGCGTGTTGTCGATAACGAACCTCAACAAATACTACTGTATCGCCGTCCAGCATGACCAGATCAAGCTCGCCGCAGCGGCAGCTCCAGTTCTGGAACAGCAGTCGTAGACCGTGCTGTTCCAGGTGGCTGCGCGCGTGCTGTTCGGCGGCCCTGCCGCTGGCATGGCGGCGGTCGGTCATCAGGGCAGGCGCTGTACTTGTCCGTCGCGAAACTCGGCCCAGGGCAGTTGGCGCTGCACGCGCTGGCTTGGGTTGATGCTCAGTTGGCCGGTAAGGCCGTCGACGCGGGTGTCTGGCAGTGCTTTCAGCTGACTGAGGCGCGGCGCCAGGGTGTAGGCGTCCATGCCCATGGCGTACAGGCGGCCGAGGCTGCCAGCAGCTTGCGGCCACTGGGCAACCACCTGCTGGTGCAGGGCATCGCTGCTGTCCAGCAGCCAGGGGGTTTCGCAGAAGCGGATGCCGTTGAGATCGGCAGGCTGGGGCTGGCCATTGTTGCCAGAGAATAGGTGTGAGGTGGAGTACACCGGTACATCGCCTGCGTACTGGAAGGCCAAGGTCGGTTTGATCTGCTGGGCTTGCTGCGGTGTGGCAGCCAGGAAGATGAAATCCACATCTTGGCGGCGTGCCGGCAGTGCGGCAACGTCAGTGCCCAGGGTGTTACGCAGACGTTTGGCGCGGGCCTCGCTTTGGCGCAGCTGGAACAGATCGGCAATTTGCTGGGCCAGTTGTACGGGCTGGTCGACGTGCTCGGCGGCGATCAGGGTGCCGCCGTCGGCTTCCCAGCTTTGGCGGAAGGCGGCGAGTACGCGGTCGCCCCATTCACCGCGGGGCACCAGCGCAACGGCGCGGCGCATGCCGTCGTCCCAGGCGCGGCGGGCCACTGAGCGGGCTTCGTCCTCGGCTGCCAGGCCGAATTGGAACAGTTGGGCGGGGCCGGGCTTGCTGCCTTCGCTGTAGTTCAGTGCCAGGGTGGTGATGGGCAGCTGGCTGCGCTCATTCAGCTGTTTGACCAATGGTTTCTCCAGTGGGCCAACGACTAACTGCACCCCGGCGGCCTGTGCCTGGCGGTAGAAGTCATCCAGGGACGTGATTTTGTTGCTGTCATAAAGCTCGATTGTCGGTGCGTTCTGGCCGCTTTGCTGAGCCTGGTAGTAGTTGGCCATGAAACCGTCGCGCAGGGCCTGGGCCACAGCCGCGAGCGGGCCATCCTGAGGCAGCAACAAGGCGATTTTGCTGATGGGCTGATTGGCCAGTTGTTTGAGCTGGTTTAGTTGCTCGGGTGGCGTTTGTGCGGCTGGATGCTGCGGATTTTTCTCGCGCCAGGCATCAATTGCAGCCTGCTGTTGTTCTGGGGTGCCGTTGCTTTTGGCGGCGCGGGCGAGTTCCAGCCAGCCCACCATGTCCGGGTCACCGCCACCTTGCAGTTGGCTGATTGGCAGGCTGGCGAGCAGGGCCCAAATGGCCTGGTGGTTAGCGTTGGCGGTGGCGCCGCTGAGCAGGGGGGCGATGAATACGCGCTCGCGTGCTGCTGGCAGGGTCTGGCCGCTAGCTGCTAGGGCGTTGGCGCGGGCAAGTTGGGTGCGGACTTGCTGCTCGACTGGCAGCTCGGCGAGGCGCTCCAGGCTAGGATGGCTAAGGGCCTTGAGTGCGGTCTTGGGCTTGTTGCGAGCCAGGGCCAGTTCCGCTTGCAGGGTGCTGGCGAAGATCTGTTGGGCGGGTAGCAGGGAGTCGAGCTGGATTTGCTCCAAAATGCGTGCGGCCTGGCCGTTGTCATTCAACTTGTAGGCCTGGTCGGCGGCCGCTAGGCGCAGGCTTGCGGCCTCTTGCGGCTGGCTGCTGCTGGCCTGTTGCAGCAGTTCCTCGATGCTGGCTTGCGGCGTGCGCGGCAGCTCACCCAGGGTAGCGGTAGGGGAGCTTGTGCAGGCGGCCAGCAGGGCGGTCAGGGCAAGCAGGGGAAGCGTACGCAAGCAGGCGATCATCTAAACGTTCCTGGTACTAGATACTAAAGAAGGCGAATTGTACCCAAGCCCCGGCTGCGGCGCGATGTTGCTGGCGCGAATCGGGCTACAATGCGCGTTTTAGCTGTTTCCAGAGGTGTGTGCGGTGACCCTTTCCAGTGTTCTGAGCCCGGCTATGGGTACGCTTTATGTGGTCGCCACGCCGATCGGTAATCTGGATGACATCAGTGCCAGGGCTCTGCGCATCCTGCGTGAGGTGGCGCTAATTGCCGCGGAAGATACCCGCCACTCGGCGCGGCTGATGCAGCATTTCGGCATTAATACGCCGCTGGCGGCTTGCCACGAACACAACGAGCGCGAGCAAGGCAGTCACTTTATCGCCCGCTTGCAGGCGGGTGGCGATGTGGCCTTGATTTCCGATGCGGGCACGCCGCTGATTTCCGATCCGGGTTATCACCTGGTGCGCAATGCGCGCGCCGCCGGGATCAAGGTGGTGCCGGTGCCGGGGCCGAGTGCCTTGATCGCGGCACTGTCAGCTGCCGGCTTGCCGTCGGATCGCTTCATTTTCGAGGGTTTTCTGCCGGCCAAAACTGCTGGGCGGCGTGCGCGGCTGGAGGCGGTCAAGGAAGAGCCTCGCACGCTGATCTTCTACGAGGCGCCGCATCGCATTCTCGAATGCCTGGAAGACATGCAGGCCGTGTTCGGTGATGAGCGCCCGGCCTTGCTGGCGCGGGAGCTGACCAAAACCTTCGAAACCCTCAAGGGCTTGCCGCTGGCAGAGTTGGCGGCCTGGGTGGCGGCCGACAGCAACCAGCAGCGCGGTGAATGTGTGGTGCTGGTGGCGGGCTGGCAGGCGCCGGAGGGCGAGGATGCCTTGAGTGTCGAGGCGCTGCGGGTGTTGGATTTGCTGCTCAAAGAGATGCCGCTCAAGCGTGCGGCGGCCCTGGCTGCCGAGATCACCGGGGTGCGCAAGAATCTCCTGTACCAGGCTGCGTTAGAGCGCCAGAAAGACGCTTGAGCTTGTTCTTAGTGGCGCCTGCCGTTACCCTTGGTGGTGGAGAGTCGATTGGACAGTCGCTGCCTCGTGCTGTTTACAGTGCGGGGGGGAGGAAAGTCCGGGCTCCATAGGGCAGAGTGCCAGGTAACGCCTGGGAGGCGCGAGCCTACGGAAAGTGCCACAGAAAATAACCGCCTAAGCGCGCAAGCGCCGGTAAGGGTGAAAAGGTGCGGTAAGAGCGCACCGCGCGACTGGTAACAGTTCGTGGCTAGGCAAACCCCACTCGGAGCAAGACCAAATAGGGTTCCATTGGCGTGGCCCGCGCTGGAACCGGGTAGGTTGCTAAAGGCGTGCAGTGATGTACGTCGTAGAGGAATGACTGTCCTCGACAGAACCCGGCTTACAGATCGACTCTCCACCTTTTTTCTCCCGCGCAACTGCTGCAAACCCTCCTTTCTAAGATCAAAAAAATCTTACTCTTGATAAAGCACTTTAAGTTCGAAGGGCAGCCTTCTGTATGGGTTCGTTTTTGTCTTGAAAGTGCCTGTTCAATACCCCGTTTTACCCCCGCTTTTTTGCGCTAAATCTCCGTCCCATAAGGATTTTTCCCTGTTCGTGCGCCTTGACGGTGGGGTGCGTGCATTCCTATAGTGTGCCCGAGTGGTAAGAAGTGGCATGAAGTGGGTTTTTTGGGCATGGAAAGCCAATAATAATGGGGGAGCGCAACCTTGTTTCGCGGAGCTAACGCCATCAGTCTCGACGCCAAAGGGCGCCTCGCGATGCCGAGTCGGTATCGTGACGAGCTGATTTCGCGTTGCGCCGGCCAGCTCATCGTCACCATTGATGCTGTCGACTCCTGCCTGTGTGTGTATCCGCTGCCCGAGTGGGAGCTGATCGAAGCCAAATTGCGTGAACTGCCCTCCCTGCGTGAAGAAAACCGCCGCTTGCAACGTCTGCTGATTGGCAATGCTGTCGATCTGGAGCTGGACGGCAGTGGCCGTTTTCTCGTGCCGCCACGCCTGCGCGAGTACGCCGGGCTGGATAAGCGCGCGATGTTGGTAGGGCAACTGAACAAGTTCCAGCTGTGGGACGAAGACGCTTGGAATGCGGTTGCTGACGCAGACCTGGCGGCCATTAAACAACCTGGCGCTCTGCCGGATGAATTGCGTGACTTGATCCTGTGACCATGACCAATAGCTTTCGCCATATCACCGTACTGCTCGATGAAGCCGTTGAGGCTCTCGCCGTGCGCGCTGACGGCTGCTATCTGGACGGCACCTTCGGGCGCGGCGGCCATAGCCGGCTGATCCTTGAACAGCTGGGTGCCGATGGGCATCTGCTTGGCTTCGATAAAGACCCGCTGGCGATAGCCACAGGGCAAGCACTGGCGGCCGAAGACGGCCGCTTTGTCATTGTGCAGCGCAGTTTTGCCGAATTGGGTGATGAGCTGCAGGTGCGTGGCCTCGCCGGCAAGGTCAGCGGCGTGCTGCTGGACCTGGGCGTGTCGTCGCCGCAGCTGGATGACCCGGAGCGCGGCTTCAGCTTTATGCATGACGGTCCGCTGGATATGCGCATGGACCCGAGCCGCGGTGTCAGTGCGGCCGAGTGGATCGCCAGCGCCAGCGAAGAAGACATCGCCCGCGCCTTTAAAGAATATGGCGAAGAGCGCTTCGCCAAGCGCATGGCGCGCGCCGTGGTGCTGCGCCGTGCCGAGCAGCCGTTTACCCGTACCGCCGACCTGGCCCAGGTGCTGACCGTGGCCAACCCCGCCTGGGAAAAGGGCAAGAACCCGGCGACCCGTGCATTTCAGGGCTTGCGCATCCAGATCAACAACGAGTTGGGTGATCTGGAGCGCGGTCTGGAAGCGGCCATGGACGCCCTGGAAATCGGCGGTCGTCTGTCGGTCATCAGCTTCCACTCGCTGGAAGACCGCATCGTCAAACAGTTCATGCGCCGACATGTGAAGGGCGAGGCGGATAACTTGCCCCGCGACTTGCCAGTACGTCTGGCGCCGTTTGTGCCGCGCCTGAAGCTGATCGGCAAGCCGCAATACGCCGGCGACGCCGAGCTCAAGGCCAACCCTCGTTCGCGCAGCGCCGTGCTGCGTGTCGCCGAGAAGTTGCGTTGAGCCGCCTGTACGCCAAGCCCATGCCAGCCGGCAGCGTGTTGCTGCTGCTGTTGTTTCTGGCCGTCTTGTTGTCGGCCATCGGCGTGTCTTACAGCGCCCACTGGAACCGCCAGTTGCTCAATAGCTTGTATGCCGAACTCAGCGTGCGCGACAAGGCACAGGCCGAGTGGGGGCGTCTGATCCTTGAACAAAGCACCTGGACTGCCCACAACCGCATCGAAACCATGGCCACCGAGCGCCTGCAAATGCGCATTCCGGATGCCGCTGAAGTGCAGATGGTGGCGCCATGATGAAGCTGGAAGGCGCGCTCTATCCCTGGCGTTTCCGTCTGGTGCTGGTGTTGCTGGCGCTGATGACCGGGGCGATTGTCTGGCGCATCGTCGACTTGCAGGTGATTGATCACGACTTCCTGCAGGGCCAGGGCGATGCCCGCAGCGTGCGACATATCCCGATTCCCGCGCACCGCGGCCTGATTACCGACCGCAATGGCGAGCCGCTGGCGGTCAGCACCCCGGTCACCACGTTGTGGGCCAATGGCAAAGAATTGCAGGCCGGGCGCAGCCAGTGGCCGGCGCTGGCCGCTGCCCTGGGGCAGGAGTCGAAAACCTTTGCCCAGCGCCTGGAACAAAATGCCAAGCGTGAGTTTATGTACCTGGTGCGTGGCCTGACCCCGGAGCAGGGCCAGGCCGTGCTCGACCTCAAGGTGCCGGGTGTCTACGCCATCGAAGAGTTTCGCCGTTTCTACCCGGCGGGTGAGGTCACGGCCCACGTGGTCGGCTTTACCGATATCGACGACCACGGCCGTGAGGGCGTGGAATTGGCGTTTGATGACTGGCTCGGCGGTGTGCCGGGCAAGCGTCAGGTGCTCAAGGATCGCCGCGGTCGGCTGATCAAGGACGTGCAGGTAGCGCAGAACGCCAAGGCCGGTAAGGCCTTGGCGTTGTCGATTGACCTGCGTCTGCAATACCTGGCCCACCGCGAGCTGCGCAATGCCCTCACCGAATTCGGCGCCAAGGCCGGCAGCCTGGTGATGCTCGACGTGCAGACCGGCGAAGTGCTGGCCATGGTCAACCACCCCACTTACAACCCCAATAACCGGCGCAACCTGCAACCGGCGATGATGCGTAACCGCGCCATGATCGACGTGTTCGAGCCGGGCTCGACGGTCAAGCCGTTCACCATCAGTGCCGCCCTGCAAACTGGGCGCTGGAAGCCGACCGATAAGGTCGACGTATATCCGGGCACCCTGCAAATCGGCAAGTACACCATTCGCGACGTGTCGAAGAATGAAGGCGTGCTTGATCTTACCGGCATCCTGATCAAATCCAGTAACGTCGGGGTCAGCAAGATCGCCTTCGATATCGGCGCCGAGTCGGTCTACAGCCTGATGCAGCAAGTCGGCCTCGGTCAGGACACCGGTCTGGGCTTCCCTGGCGAGCGCGTCGGCAACCTGCCCAATCACCGCATCTGGCCGAAGGCCGAAACCGCGACCCTGGCCTACGGCTACGGCCTGTCGGTGACCGCCATCCAGCTGGCTCACGCCTACGCCACCCTGGCCAATGACGGCCGCAGCCTGCCGCTGACCATGACCCGTGCCGACAGCCGCGGCGGCGCGGGTGCTCAGGCCATTCCTGAAGACGTAGCCATTACCGTGCAAGGCATGTTGCAGCAAGTGGTCGAGGCGCCCGGTGGCGTGTTCCGCGCCAAGGTGCCGGCCTACCACGTGGCGGGCAAGAGCGGCACCGCGCGCAAGGCCACCGTGGGCAGCAAGGGCTACACGCAAAATGCTTACCGCTCGTTGTTTGCCGGTTTTGCTCCGGTCAACAACCCGCGCATCGCCATGGTGGTGGTCATTGATGAGCCCAGCACCGGCGCCTATTACGGCGGTCTGATTTCCGCGCCGGTGTTCGGCAAGGTGATGGCCGGTGCCCTGCGTCTAATGAACATTGCTCCCGACAATCTGCCCCCAGTCGTGGCGCCCGTGGCGCCGCAGGCTGTGGCGCAGACCCCAGGCAAAGGAGGGCGAACCTGATGCCCATGCCGCTCAATCAATTGTTGCCGGAAGCCGGCAGCTCGATCCTGATTCGTGAACTGACCCTGGACAGCCGCAAGGTGCGTCCGGGCGATCTGTTTCTGGCTGTACCGGGCACCGCCCAGGATGGCCGCGACCATATTGCCGATGCCATCGCCCGCGGCGCCGCCGCCGTGGCCTATGAAGCCGCCGGCGCACCGCAGATGCACGACAGCGCGGCGGCCTTGCTGCCAATGCACGGCCTGGCCGCGCAATTGTCCGCGATTGCCGGGCGCTTTTATGGCGAGCCAAGCCGCGCCCTGCGTCTGGTTGGCGTGACCGGCACCAATGGCAAGACCAGCGTCAGCCAGTTGCTGGCTCAAGCATTGGAGTTGCTGGGCGAGCGTTGTGGCATCGTCGGCACCCTCGGCAGTGGCTTTCACAACGAGCTGGTGCAGGGTCGCCATACCACCCCCGATCCCATCGGCGTGCAGGCGCTGCTGGCGGAACTGAAAAGCGCGGGCGCCAAAGCCGTGGCGATGGAAGTGTCGTCCCATGGTCTGGACCAGGGCCGGGTGGCAGCGTTGAATTTTGACGTGGCGGTGTTCACCAACCTGTCCCGTGATCACCTCGATTACCACGGCAGCATGGCCGCCTACGCCGCGGCGAAAAGTGCCCTGTTCAGCTGGCCGGAACTGCGTTGCCGAGTGCTTAACCTGGATGACGACCTGGGCCGTGAGCTGGCCGCCGCCAGCGCACCTTCGCGGCTGATCAGCTACAGCCTCAACGATGCCGCTGCCTACCTGTATTGCCGCTCGGCGGACTTTGATGACAGCGGCGTGCGCGCCGATATCGTCACCCCGCAAGGCGAAGGCCGTCTGTGCAGCAGCCTGCTGGGGCGCTTTAACCTGAGCAACCTGCTGGCGGTGGTCGGTGCGCTGCTGGCACTGGATTACCCGCTGGACGAAATCCTCGCGGTGATGCCCAAACTGCAAGGCCCGGCCGGGCGCATGCAGCGTCTGGGTGGGATCAAGCAGCCGCTGGTGGTGGTCGATTACGCCCATACCCCGGATGCCTTGGAGCAGGTGTTGCAAGCCTTGCGTCCACACGTTCAGGGTCGCCTGCTGTGCCTGTTCGGCTGCGGTGGTGACCGTGACCGCGGCAAGCGTGCGTTGATGGCAGCGGCGGCCGAGCGTCTGGCGGATCAGGTGCTGGTCACCGACGACAACCCGCGTAGCGAAGACCCAGAGCAGATTTTTGCCGATATTCGCAGTGGTTTTGCCGACCTGAGCAAGATCAGCCTGCAGCACGGCCGTGGCCAGGCCATTGCCCAGTTGATCGCCAGCGCCACGGCGCAGGACGTGATTCTGCTGGCCGGCAAAGGCCACGAGGATTACCAGGAAATTCACGGCGTGCGTCAGCCGTTCTCCGACCTGCGTGAGGCCGAGCAGGCCTTGGCTGCCTGGAGTGCCGAGCATGCTTAAAGCGCTGCGCTTGAGTGAATTGTTGACTGTCTTGGATGCCCGCTTGGTGGGCGCGGATGCCGCGTTCACGGCGGTTTCCACGGACAGCCGCAAGATCGAGCCAGGCCAGCTGTTTATTGCCCTGACCGGGCCGAACTTCGACGGCCACGACTACCTGGCGGCCGTCGCGGCCAAAGGTGCCGTGGCGGCGCTGGTCGAGCGCGAAGTGAGCGGGGTCGAGCTGCCGCAGTTGGTGGTGGCGGATGCGCGGGTGGCCCTCGGCCAGCTTGGCGCGCTGAACCGTCAGGCCTATCAAGGCCCGCTGGCCGCAGTCACCGGCTCCAGCGGCAAGACCACAGTCAAAGAAATGCTCGCCAGCATCCTGCGTGCCGGCCTCGGCGGCCCGGTGCTGGCCACCCGCGGCAACCTGAACAACGACCTCGGCGCGCCCCTGACCCTGCTCGAGCTGGCGCCGCAACACGTCGCCGCGGTGATCGAGCTGGGCGCCAACCATGTCGGCGAGATCGCCTACACCGTTGGCCTGACTCAGCCCCAGGTGGCCATCATCACCAACGCCGGAAGCGCCCACGTTGGCGAGTTCGGCGGCCCGGACAAGATCATCGAAGCCAAGGGCGAGATCCTTGAGGGCTTGCCGGCCAGCGGTACGGCGATCCTCAACCTCGACGACAAAGCCTTCACCGTCTGGCAGCAACGTAACGGCAGCCGCAGCGTGCTGAGCTTTGCCCTGCGCAACAGTGCGGCGGACTTCTACACCAGCGAGCTGGCCCGCGATGCGCGCGGCTGCGTGGCCTTTACCCTGCAGTCGCCGGCCGGCAGTGCGCGTATCCAGCTCAACCTGCTGGGTGAGCACAATGTCGCCAATGCCCTGGCCGCCGCTGCTGCGGCCCATGCCCTGAACGTGCCGCTGGTCGGGATCCAGGCTGGGCTGGAAAGCCTGCAGCCGGTCAAAGGCCGCGCCGTTGCTCAGTTGGCGACCAGCGGTGCACGGGTGATCGACGACACCTACAACGCCAACCCGATTTCGATGTGTGCCGCGGTTGATATACTCGCCGGCTTCTCCGGCCGCACCGTCCTGGTGCTGGGAGATATGGGCGAGTTGGGCGAGTGGGCCGAGCAGGGCCACCGCGACGTCGGTGCCTATGCCGCCGGCAAGGTCGACACGCTCTATGCCGTGGGACCGCTGATGGCGCATGCCGTCGCGGCCTTTGGCCCGCAGGGACACCATTTCGCTGACCAAGCCAGCCTGATCGCAGCCGTTCTTCACGAATCGGCTGGCAGCAGCATTTTGATTAAAGGTTCACGCAGTGCCGCGATGGAAAACGTCGTCGCGGCCCTGTGTGGCAAAGACCATGGGGAGATCCACTAAATGCTGCTGCTGCTCGCCGAGTATCTGCAACAGTTCTACAAAGGCTTTGCAGTCTTTCAGTACCTGACCCTGCGCGGCATTCTTGGCGTGCTCACTGCGCTGACCCTGTCGCTGTGGCTGGGGCCGTGGATGATCCGCACCCTGCAGATGCGCCAGATCGGCCAGTCGGTACGCAACGATGGCCCGCAGTCGCACCTGTCCAAGTCGGGTACGCCGACCATGGGCGGCGCCCTGATCCTCTCGGCCATCGCCATCAGCACCCTGCTGTGGGCTGACCTGTCCAACCGCTATGTGTGGACGGTGCTGGTCGTTACCTTGCTGTTCGGCGGCATCGGCTGGGTCGACGATTACCGCAAAGTGATCGAGAAGAACTCCAAGGGCCTGCCGAGCCGCTGGAAGTATTTCTGGCAGTCGGTATTCGGCTTGGGCGCTGCGGTGTTTTTGTTTGTCAGCGCGCAGAGCCCGGTCGAAACCACCCTGATCGTGCCGATGTTCAAGGACATCAGCATTCCCCTGGGCGCCGGCCTGGGTATTGGCTTTGTGGTGCTGAGCTACCTGGTGATTGTTGGTTCGAGCAACGCAGTGAACCTGACTGACGGCCTCGACGGCTTGGCGATCATGCCGACGGTGATGGTTGGCGGCGCGCTGGGCATCTTCTGCTACCTGTCGGGCAACGTGAAGTTCGCCGAATACCTGTTGATTCCCTATGTGCCGGGCGCGGGCGAGCTGATCGTGTTCTGCGCCGCTCTGGTCGGAGCCGGTCTGGGCTTTTTGTGGTTCAACACCTACCCGGCACAAGTCTTTATGGGTGACGTCGGCGCCCTGGCGCTGGGCGCCGCGCTGGGCACCATCGCTGTGATCGTCCGCCAGGAAATCGTCCTGTTCATCATGGGCGGCGTGTTCGTCATGGAGACCCTGTCGGTGGTGATTCAGGTCGCCTCCTTCAAGTTGACCGGCAAGCGCGTGTTCCGCATGGCGCCGATCCATCACCACTTTGAACTGAAAGGCTGGCCGGAGCCGCGCGTGATTGTGCGCTTCTGGATCATCACCGTGATTCTGGTGCTGATCGGCCTTGCCACCCTGAAACTGCGCTGAGGATTGTATGAGCCTGATCGCGTCTGACCACTTCCGCATCGTTGTCGGCCTCGGCAAGAGCGGCATGTCCCTGGTGCGTTTCCTCGCACGCCAGGGCCTGCCCTTTGCCGTGGCCGACAGCCGTGCCAACCCGCCGGAGCTGGCCACCTTGCGTGCCGAGTTCCCGCAGGTGGACGTGCGTTGTGGCGAGCTGGATGTGGCGTTTCTCTGCCGCGCCAACGAGCTGCTGGTCAGCCCTGGTTTGGCCCTGGCCACCCCAGCGTTGCAGCAGGCGGCCGCGCGTGGCGTGAAAATGTCCGGCGATATCGAATTGTTTGCCCGCAACGCCAAGGCGCCGATCATCGCCATCACGGGCTCCAACGCGAAAAGCACGGTCACCACCCTGGTTGGCGAGATGGCGGCAGCGGCTGGCAAGCGCGTGGCGGTCGGCGGCAACCTGGGTACCCCGGCGCTGGACCTGCTCAACGATGAGGTCGAGCTGTATGTGTTGGAGCTGTCCAGCTTCCAGCTGGAATGCACGGATCAGCTGAATGCCGAAGTGGCCACCTGCCTGAATGTCAGCGAAGACCACATGGATCGCTACAGCGGCATGCCGGCCTATCACCTGGCCAAGCACCGGATTTTCCGTGGCGCCCGTCAGGTGGTGATCAATCGCCAGGATGCCCTGTCGCGGCCGCTGTTGGCGGAAGGTCAGCCATGCTGGAGCTTTGGCCTGAACAAGCCGGACTTCAAAGCCTTCGGCCTGATCGAGGAGGGCGGCGAGAAGTACCTGGCCTTCCAGTTCGACAAGTTGCTGAATGTGCGCGAGCTGAAAATGCGTGGCGCCCATAACCAGGCCAACGCCCTGGCGGCCCTGGCCTTGGGCCATGCCGCTGGCCTGCCGATGGCGCCGATGCTGGCTGCTCTGCGCGAGTTCACCGGCCTGGCCCATCGCTGCCAGTGGCTGCGTGAGCTGCGTGGCGTGACCTATTACGATGACTCCAAGGCCACCAACGTGGGCGCCGCCCTGGCGGCCATCGAAGGCCTGGGTGCGGATATCGACGGCAAGTTGCTGTTGATCGCCGGTGGCGACGGCAAGGGCGCGGATTTCTCCGCCCTGCGCGGACCCGTGGCGGCGCACTGCCGCGCCGTGCTGCTGCTCGGTCGCGATGCTGAGTTGCTGGCCAATACCCTGGCCGATAGCGGCGTGCCGCTGATTCGCGTGGCGACCTTGGATGAAGCTGTGCAGCGCGCCGCCGAACTGGCTCAGGCCGGCGACGCGGTATTGCTGTCGCCGGCCTGCGCCAGCCTGGATATGTTCAAGAACTTCGAGCAGCGCGGTCAGCTGTTCGCCGCTGCCGTCGGGGGGCTGCTCTGATGCTCGCCCAGTTGCTGGCCGCGCCATCGCCGCTGCGCAGTGCACGCGGCATCGACCTCGACTTCCCGCTGTTGGCGGGTTGTCTGGGGCTGCTCGGCCTGGGCCTGGTGATGATCACCTCGGCGTCCTCGGAAGTGGCAGCGGTGCAGTCCGGCAACCCGCTGTACCACATGATCCGTCACCTGATTTATCTGGCCATCGGCCTGGGCGCTGGCCTGCTGACCCTGCTGGTGCCTCTGGCACAGTGGCAGCGCTACGGCGGGCGCCTGCTGATGGCGGCCTTTGTCTTGTTGATTCTGGTGCTGATTCCCGGCATCGGCCGCGAAGTGAACGGCGCCTCGCGCTGGATCGGTTTCGGCATCTTCAACGTGCAGCCGTCGGAGCTGGCCAAGCTGTTTACCGTGATCTTCCTGGCGGGCTACCTGGTCCGTCGGCAGACCGATGTGCGCGAGAACCTGATGGGCTTTATCAAGCCCATGGCCGTGCTGGCGCCGATCGCCGCCTTGCTGCTGGCCGAGCCGGACTTCGGCGCCACCGTGGTGCTGATGGGCGCGGCAATTGCCATGTTGTTCCTCGGTGGCATCAACCTGCTGCGCTTTATCCCGCTGGTGCTCGCGGTGCTGGCGGCTGGCGTGGTGGTGATGACCGGCCAGTCCTACCGCATGCAGCGCTTGACCAACTTTATCGACCCCTGGGCCGACCAGTACGGCGCCGGCTACCAGCTGAGCCAGGCGCTGATCGCCTTCGGTCGCGGCGAGTGGCTGGGCGTGGGCCTGGGCAACAGCATCCAGAAGCAGTTCTACCTGCCGGAAGCGCACACCGACTTCGTGTTCAGCGTGCTGGCCGAAGAGCTGGGGCTGCTCGGTTCCCTGCTGACCGTCGCACTGTTTGTGTTCGTCAGCGTGCGCGCCCTGTACATCGGCCTGTGGGCGGAGAAGGCCAAGCAGTTCTTCGCTGCCTATGTGGCCTATGGTCTGGCCATCATGTGGATCGGCCAGATCCTGATCAATATCGGTGTGAACGTTGGCCTGCTGCCGACCAAGGGCCTGACCCTGCCGTTCCTCAGCTACGGCGGCAGCTCGCTGGTGATCTGCTGCATCACTCTCGGTTTGCTCCTGCGCATCGAGTGGGAGCGGCGCACGCACCTGGGTAGCGCCGAAGTCGAATTCGACGAGTCGGATTTCGCCGATGAGGAGCTCACCCATGGCCGCTAATGTGCTGATCATGGCCGGCGGTACCGGCGGCCACGTGTTCCCGGCGTTGGCCTGTGCCCGCGAATTCAAGGCGCGCGGCTATGCCGTGCACTGGCTTGGCACGCCGCGTGGAATCGAGAATGAGCTGGTGCCGGCCGCCGGTTTGCCGCTGCACCTGATCAACGTCAGTGGCCTGCGTGGCAAGGGCAAGTTGGCCCTGCTCAAGGCGCCGTTCCAGTTGCTCAAGGCATTGTGGCAAGCGCGCAAGATTGTTCGCGAGCTGCAGCCGGTCTGCGTGCTGGGCATGGGTGGCTATGTCACCGGCCCCGGCGGTCTGGCGGCGCGGCTGGCGGGTGTGCCGCTGATCATTCATGAACAAAACGCCGTGGCCGGCACCGCCAACCGCAGCCTGGCGCCGATCGCCAGCCGGGTGTGCGAGGCCTTCCCGGACACCTTCAGTGCCAGCAGCAAGCGCCGCACCACCGGCAACCCGGTGCGCGAAGAGCTGTTTCTGGAAACCCCGCGCGAATCCCTGCGCAACCGCCAGCCGCACCTGCTGGTGCTGGGTGGCAGCCTGGGCGCCGAACCCTTGAACAAATTGCTGCCCGAGGCTCTTGGCCTGCTGGCCGCCGAGCTGCGTCCGCAGGTGTTTCACCAGGCCGGCAAGCAGCACGCCGAGGTGACCAGCGAGCGCTATCAGGCCCAGGGCGTGAGTGCTGAAGTGGCGCCTTTTATCAAAGACATGGCGCGCGCCTATGGCTGGGCCGACCTGGTGGTCTGCCGTGCCGGTGCCCTGACCGTCAGTGAGTTGGCCGCCGCCGGCCTGCCGGCTCTGTTGCTGCCGCTGCCGCACGCCATCGACGATCACCAAACCCGCAATGCCCATTACCTGGCGGACGAGGGCGCAGCCTTCCTCCTGCCGCAAGCAACGACTGGCGCCGCCGACTTGGCCGCGCGCCTGACAGAGGTTCTGATGCACACCGATCGACTGAAAACCATGGCCGCGACGGCTCGTCGTCTGGCCAAGCCGGATGCCACCTGCAACGTGGTCGACATTTGCCTGGAGGTGGCCCGTGGTTGAGAGCCATAAAGCGTTCCCGCAACCGGAAATGCGCCGTATCCGCCGCATCCACTTCGTCGGCATCGGCGGTGTGGGCATGTGTGGGATTGCCGAGGTGTTGCTCAACCTTGGTTATCAGGTGTCTGGTTCTGACTTGAAAGCCTCGCCGGTTACCGATCGGCTGGCCTCCTTCGGTGCGCAGATCTTTATCGGTCACCGCGCCGAGAACGCCGCCACGGCCGACGTGCTGGTGGTGTCCAGCGCAGTGAATACCTCCAACCCGGAAGTGGCGACTGCCATCGAGCGGCGTATTCCGGTGGTGCCACGGGCCGAAATGCTCGCCGAGCTGATGCGCTACCGCCACGGTATCGCGGTGGCCGGCACCCACGGCAAAACCACCACCACCAGTTTGATCGCCTCGGTATTTGCTGCTGGTGGCCTGGATCCAACCTTCGTCATCGGCGGCCGTTTGAACGCTGCCGGCACCAACGCCCAGCTGGGCGCCAGCCGTTACCTGGTGGCTGAAGCCGACGAAAGTGACGCCAGCTTCCTGCACCTGCAGCCGCT
The DNA here is from genome assembly GCA_034519305.1 of Pseudomonas sp. Classification (GTDB taxonomy): domain Bacteria; phylum Pseudomonadota; class Gammaproteobacteria; order Pseudomonadales; family Pseudomonadaceae; genus Aquipseudomonas. The sequence continues at coordinate 128,887 of JAXHOM010000029.1, read as the reverse complement.
GGTGGCCGTCGTCACCAATATCGACGCCGACCATATGAGCACCTACGGCGGCGACTTCAACAAGTTGAAGAAGACCTTCGTCGAGTTCCTGCACAACCTGCCGTTCTACGGCCTGGCCGTGGTCTGCGTGGATGACCCCCATGTGCGCGAAATTCTGCCGCTGATTGCCCGTCCGACCATTACCTATGGCCTCAGTGACGACGCCGATGTGCGCGCGATCAATATTCGCCATGCCGGTATGCAGACGTATTTCACCGTGCTGCGTCCCGGCCGTGAGCCGCTGGATGTGTCGGTGAAAATGCCGGGCAACCACAACGTGCTGAACTCCCTGGCGACCATCGCCATTGCCACCGATGAGGGCGTCGATGACGCTGCCATCGTCGCCGGGCTGTCGGGCTTTCAGGGCGTGGGTCGGCGCTTCCAGGTGTACGGCGAGCTGCCGGTGGAAAATGGCAGCGTGATGCTGGTGGACGACTACGGTCACCACCCGCGTGAAGTCGCCGCCGTGATCAAGGCTGTGCGTACCGGCTGGCCGGAGCGCCGCCTGGTAATGGTTTACCAACCGCACCGTTACAGCCGCACCAGCGATCTGTATGACGATTTCGTTCAGGTCCTGAGCGACGCCAACGTGCTGCTGCTGATGGAGGTCTACCCGGCCGGCGAAGCGCCGATTCCTGGGGCTGACAGCCGTAATCTGTGCCGCAGTATTCGTCAGCGTGGCCAGCTCGACCCGATCTACATCGAGCGCGGCATCGAGCTGGCGCCGCTGGTCAAACCGCTGCTGCGCGCTGGCGACATCCTCCTCTGCCAGGGCGCCGGCGATATCGGCGGACTGGCCCCGCAGTTGCTCAAGCACCCGTTGTTTGCTGAAGGTGAGTCGAAATGAGTGCCGTGTTGAAGTCCAATCTCGACCCTAAAGCCTTTGGCCGTGTCGCGGTGTTGTTCGGTGGCAAGAGCGCTGAGCGCCCGGTGTCGCTGAAATCCGGCGCCGCCGTGCTGGAAGCCTTGCAGGCCGCTGGCGTGGATGCCTTTGGTATCGATGTGGGCGCCGATCTGTTGCAGCACCTGAGTCGCGAGAAAATCGACCGCGCCTTTATTGTGTTGCACGGCCGTGGCGGTGAAGACGGCAGCATGCAGGGCCTGCTCGAATGCCTGGAAATTCCCTACACCGGCAGCGGCGTGCTGGCCTCGGCCCTGGCCATGGACAAATTGCGCACCAAGCAGGTGTGGCAAAGCCTGGGCTTGCCGACCCCGCGTCATGCGGTGCTGGGCAGCGCCGAGGATTGTGCTGAAGCGGCCGCTGAACTGGGCTTCCCACTCATTGTGAAACCGGCCCACGAAGGCTCGAGCATCGGTATGGCCAAGGTCGATGACCTGGCCGCGCTGGTGGCTGCCTGGCAGGACGCCAGCCGTTACGACAGCCAGGTGCTGGTGGAGCAGTGGATCAGCGGTCCCGAGTTCACCATCGCCATGCTGCGCGGTCAGGTGCTGCCGCCGATTGCGCTGGGCACCAGCCACAGCTTTTACGATTACGACGCCAAGTACCTGGCCAATGACACCCAGTACCGCATCCCTTGCGGTCTCGATGCAGCCAAGGAAGACGAGCTCAAACACCTGACGGCGCGCGCCTGTGAAGCAGTCGGCACCCAGGGCTGGGCGCGGGCGGACGTGATGCAGGATGCCGCCGGCAAATTCTGGCTGCTGGAAGTGAATACCGTGCCGGGCATGACCGATCACAGCCTGGTGCCGATGGCCGCCCGCGCCGCCGGCCTGGATTTCCAGCAGTTGGTGCTGGCGATCCTGGCCGACAGCGTCGAGGCGCGAGGTTAAGCCCATGAGCGCCACCCTGCGTTACTCGCCCATCACCGCCGAGCGCACACCGTCGCGTAAGCCGGTGGCGCGCGGTGCCAGCCGGATGGTGGCCAAGGAGCCGCTGGCGGCCCGGCCGAAAGCGGACTTCAGCGGCCTCAAGCGTTTGTTCTGGCCTCTGCTGTTGCTGGCGCTGGGCTTGGGTGCCTACACCTTGGCTGAACGGGCCTTGCCTTACGCCGACCGGCCGATCAGCCAGGTCAGCGTTCAGGGTGAGCTCAGCTATATCAGCCGGGAAGCCGTGCAGCAGCGCATCGCACCGTTTATCGAAGCGAGCTTTTTCACCGTCGACCTGACGGCCATGCGCAATGAGCTTGAGCAAATGCCGTGGATCGCCCATGCCGAAGTGCGGCGCATCTGGCCGGACCAGGTGGTGATTCAGCTGGATGAGCAACTGCCCGTCGCCCGTTGGGGCAATGAGGCCTTGCTGAACAATCAGGGCCAGGCATTCACCCCGCGCGAGCTGGCCCATTACGAGAATTTGCCGCAATTGTACGGCCCGCAGCGCGCCCAGCCGGCGGTGATGCAGCAGTACCAGATGCTTAGTCAGTTGCTGCGTCCGCTGGGGTTTTCGGTGGCCAGCCTGGAATTGCGTGAGCGCGGCAGCTGGTTTCTGACTACCGGCGTGAACAGCACCGGGCAGAGCATTGAGCTGTTGCTGGGCCGTGATCATGTGCTGGAAAAAATGCGTCGTTTTGTCGCCATTTACGAGAAAACGCTGAAGCCGCAAATCGCCAATATCGCCCGTATCGACCTGCGTTACGCCAACGGCCTGGCCGTCGGCTGGCGCACCCCGGTACCGGCCACGGCGGCTAACCCCGCCGCCGTACAGTGAAATCAGGAGCAAGGAGCATGGCAAACGTGCAGAGCGGCAAGATGATCGTTGGCCTGGATATCGGCACTTCGAAAGTAGTGGCCCTGGTTGGTGAAGTGACCAGCGATGGCCAACTGGAAATCGTCGGCATTGGTACCCATCCGTCGCGCGGCCTGAAGAAGGGCGTGGTGGTGAATATCGAATCCACCGTGCAATCGATCCAGCGCGCCGTCGAAGAGGCCCAGTTGATGGCCGGTTGCCGTATTCACTCGGCCTTTGTTGGCGTGGCCGGCAGCCATATCCGCAGCCTGAACTCCCACGGCATCGTTGCGATTCGTGACCGCGAAGTCAGCCCCGCTGACCTTGAGCGTGTGCTGGATGCGGCTCAGGCCGTGGCCATTCCGGCGGATCAGCGCGTGCTGCATACCCTGGCTCAGGATTATGTGATCGACAACCAGGAAGGTGTGCGTGAACCCCTGGGCATGTCAGGTGTGCGTCTTGAGGCCAAAGTGCATGTGGTGACCTGTGCAGTGAATGCGGCACAGAATATTGAAAAGTGTGTTCGTCGTTGTGGTCTGGAAGTTGACGACATTATTTTGGAGCAACTGGCTTCGGCGTATTCGGTATTAACCGACGACGAGAAAGAATTAGGTGTGTGCCTGGTCGATATTGGCGGTGGAACTAGCGATATTGCGATATTCACAGAAGGTGCAATACGTCACACTGCGGTCATTCCAATTGCCGGCGACCAGGTAACTAACGATATTGCCATGGCATTAAGGACCCCAACTCAGTATGCCGAAGAGATAAAGATTCGGTATGCTTGTGCATTGGCTAAATTGGCCGGTGCTGGGGAAACCATCAAGGTTCCCAGTGTGGGTGATCGGCCGCCGCGGGAGCTGTCCCGCCAAGCCTTGGCTGAAGTGGTAGAACCACGCTACGACGAACTTTTTACTTTGGTTCAAGCGGAATTGCGCCGTAGTGGTTATGAAGATTTGATTCCGGCAGGGATTGTTCTTACCGGCGGGACTGCGAAGATGGAAGGCGCAGTCGAATTAGCCGAAGAGATCTTTCACATGCCGGTGCGTTTGGGGGTGCCACACAGCGTCAAGGGATTGGCCGACGTTGTGCGTAACCCGATTTACTCAACCAGTGTTGGCTTGTTGTTGTATGGCTTGCAGAAACAGACCGACGGTATTTCGATGTCCGGCGGCAACAGTTTCAGCGATGAAGCCAAAACACCGGTACTTGAGCGAGTAAAACGCTGGATACAGGGTAATTTTTAAAAGTTTCACCGCGGTTGCAGTAGGCGATACAACTAGAAAGTAAAAAAGGAGAGGGGAAAATGTTCGAACTCGTAGACAACGTCCCGCAAAGCGCCGTTATCAAAGTTATTGGTGTGGGTGGCGGTGGTGGTAACGCCGTCAATCACATGGTTAAAAACAATATTGAAGGTGTTGAGTTTATTTGCGCCAACACCGACGCCCAAGCGCTGGGCAAGGTCGGTGCACGCACCATCCTGCAACTGGGCACCGCTATCACCAAGGGCCTGGGTGCTGGCACCAATCCGGAAATCGGTCGCCAGGCGGCGATGGAAGACCGTGAGCGCATCACTGAAGTGCTGCAGGGCGCCGACATGGTGTTCATCACCACGGGCATGGGCGGCGGTACCGGTACCGGTGCGGCGCCGATCATTGCCCAGATCGCCAAAGAGATGGGCATCCTGACGGTTGCAGTCGTAACCCGTCCGTTCCCGTTCGAAGGCAAGAAGCGTATGCAAGTGGCCGACGAGGGCATTCGTGCGCTGTCGGAGTGCGTTGACTCGCTGATCACCATTCCCAACGAGAAGCTGCTGACCATCCTCGGTAAGGACGCCAGCCTGCTCTCCGCGTTCGCCAAGGCGGACGACGTGCTGACCGGCGCTGTGCGCGGGATCTCCGACATCATGCTGCGTGAAGGCCTGATGAACGTCGACTTTGCCGACGTGAAAACCGTGATGAGCGAAATGGGCATGGCGATGATGGGGACTGGCTGTGCCAGCGGCCCGAACCGTGCTCGCGAAGCCACCGAGGCGGCGATCCGCAATCCGTTGCTGGAAGACGTCAACCTGCAGGGCGCGCGTGGCATCCTGGTCAACATCACTGCCGGTCTGGATCTGTCCCTGGGCGAATACGCCGCGGTGGGCGAGATCATCGAAGCCTTTGCTTCCGAGCACGCCACCGTCAAGGTCGGCGCAGTGATCGATCCGGATATGCGTGATGAACTGCATGTGACCGTGGTTGCTACCGGTCTGGGCGCGAAAATCGAGAAGCCGGTCAAGGTTATCGACAATACCGTGCACTCGGTGGTGAACAATTCGGTGTCGGCTCCGGCCGCTCGTCAGGACTCCGCAGCGGTGAACTACCGTGACCTGGATCGTCCGACCGTGATGCGCAACCAGGCCCACGCCAGCGCGGCTACGGCGGCCAAGCTCAACCCGCATGACGATCTGGATTACCTGGATATTCCAGCCTTCCTGCGTCGCCAGGCTGATTGATGAAATGTATCAGGAGCATTGGGGTGATTGGTGTTCAGCAAAGGTCGGTTCTGCTATCATCGCCGACCTTTATTGAAAACAATTCGCAACTTGCGCGCATACGGCCAAAGCCATGATTAAACAACGCACCTTGAAGAACATCATCCGCGCCACCGGCGTCGGTTTGCACTCGGGGGAGAAGGTATACCTGACCCTGAAACCGGCTCCGGTGGACACGGGTATCGTGTTCCGTCGTACCGATCTCGATCCGGTGGTGGAAATCGCCGCCCGTGCCGAGAATGTTGGCGAAACCACCATGTCGACGACCCTGGTCAATGGTGAGGTCAAGGTGGACACGGTAGAGCACCTGCTTTCGGCCATGGCTGGCCTGGGCATCGATAACGCCTACGTCGAGCTCTCCGCGTCAGAAGTACCGATCATGGACGGCAGCGCCGGTCCCTTTGTGTTTCTGATTCAATCGGCAGGCCTGGAAGAACAGGACGCGCCGAAGAAGTTCATTCGCATCAAGCGTGAAGTCACCGTCGAGGAAGCTGGCAAGCGTGCCACCTTCCTGCCGTTCGATGGCTTCAAAGTGAGCTTCGAAATCGACTTCGATCACCCGGTGTTCCACAACCGCACCCAGTCGGCCTGCGTGGATTTCTCCAGCACCTCGTTCGTTAAGGAAGTCAGCCGTGCGCGGACTTTCGGCTTTATGCGCGATATCGAGTTTCTGCGGACGCAGAACCTGGCGCTGGGCGGCAGTGTGGATAACGCCATTGTGGTTGATGAGTTTCGCGTACTGAACGAAGACGGCCTGCGTTATGAGGACGAATTCGTGAAGCACAAGATTCTCGACGCCATCGGCGATCTGTACTTGCTCGGCAACAGCCTGATTGGTGAGTTCCGTGGCTTCAAGTCCGGCCATGCGCTGAACAATCAACTGCTGCGCGCGCTGATTGCGCAGACGGATGCTTGGGAAGTCGTGACCTTTGATGACGCCAGTACGGCGCCCATCTCCTACATGCGCCCGGTTGCGGCGGTGTAAGCAGTACCTGTTTCACCCTCCCTTATTAAAGCCACCTTCGGGTGGCTTTTTTTATGCGCGCTGTTTGCCCGTTATTAGCTGGCGCTGTCGGGCTTTTTCACGTGGCTGGCCAAGCGCTCCAGGGCTGCGCGCAATTTGGGGTCGCTGATACCGTCAGCCGTGGTCTGGATGCTTTCGGCGGCGGCGCTGGAAAGCACCATGCTTTGATTGGCGGGCTGCTGTGGATGGTAGGCGGGCTGGACCTTGAACAGGATGCGCTGCAGACCGGCGAACTCCTCGATCAACTGCAGTTGCCGTTGCAGGCGACGTTGCTGGTAGCGCAGGCGCGTCGCCCAGTGGCCGTCAGTGACTATTAATAGCAGGCAGCCTTCGCGCCAGGAGGCCAGGTGGCAATGTTCCCGTGCGGCTGGTTGCAACTGGCTCTCCAGTAGATGCTGCAAGCGGTCCAGGCGCTGGGCGGCACTGAACAGCGCTTTCAGCGGCTTGGCTTCGCGCAGGAGTGCCGACGGCGCGCGGGCTGACAGGGGGCGAAAGGCCATGGCAAGAGCTCGGTTGAGTGAGGCGCCATGGTAGCAGAGTGCTCTTGGCAAGCGCTGAGGGCTGACTCGTGTCTTGGGCTGGAAGTAACGCGGCTTTCCTCGCCGACGTTTCCGGGTAGAATGCTGCCTTCGCAAGCGGCCATGAGGGCCGCGCGGGTGACTCTAATTGCCACCCTTCATCCATACGCGTGGAAGAAACTGTCGATATGTTTGCGCCTTTGTTAAAGAAACTCTTCGGAAGCAAGAACGAGCGTGAAGTTAAACGCATGCTCAAAACGGTCCAGGCCGTTAACGCTTTTGAAGAGCAAATGCTTGCTCTGTCCGATGAGCAATTGCGGGCCAAGACCGCTGAGTTCCAAGCGCGCCTGGCCAAGGGCGAGACACTCGACCAGCTCCTGCCGGAAGCCTTTGCCGTCGCCCGTGAGGCTGGCAAGCGGGTGATGGGCATGCGTCACTTCGATGTGCAGCTGGTGGGCGGCATGACCCTGCACGAAGGCCGTATCGCCGAGATGCGCACCGGTGAGGGTAAAACCCTTGTGGCAACCCTGGCCGTGTACCTGAATGCCCTCGAAGGCAAAGGCGTCCACGTGGTCACGGTCAACGACTACCTGGCCCGCCGTGACGCCAACTGGATGCGTCCGCTGTACGAGTTCCTCGGTCTGACGGTGGGTGTTGTCACCCCGTTTATGGATCCGCAGGAAAAGCGCCTAGCTTACGCCGCCGATATCACCTACGGCACCAACAACGAATTCGGTTTCGACTACCTGCGCGACAACATGGCGTTCAGCCTGGAAGAGAAATTCCAGCGCGAGATGAACTTCGCCGTGATCGACGAAGTCGACTCCATCCTGATCGACGAAGCGCGTACTCCGCTGATCATCTCCGGCCAGGCCGAAGACAGTTCCAAGCTCTACACCCAGATCAATCTGCTGATTCCAAAGCTGAAACTGCATGTTGAAGAAGAGGAAGGTGTAGTTACCCAGGAAGGTCATTACACCCTCGACGAGAAGACTCGCCAGGTTGAACTGAACGAGCAGGGTCATCAATACATCGAAGAGTTGCTCACCGAAGCCGGTTTGCTGGCCGAGGGCGAGAGCCTGTATTCGGCGCACAACCTGGGTCTGCTGACCCACGTCTACTCCGGTCTGCGCGCGCACAAGTTGTTCCATCGCAACGTCGAATACATTGTGCAGAAGGATCAGGTTCTGCTGGTCGATGAGCACACCGGCCGCACCATGCCCGGTCGTCGCTTGTCCGAAGGCCTGCACCAGGCGATCGAAGCCAAAGAAGGTCTGCCGATTCAGGCCGAGAGCCAAACCCTGGCCTCGACCACCTTCCAGAACTACTTCCGCCTGTACAAAAAGCTCTCTGGCATGACCGGTACAGCGGACACCGAAGCGTTCGAGTTCCAGCAGATCTACGGCCTGTCCGTCGTGGTGATCCCGACCAACAAAGAGCTGGCGCGTAAAGACTTCAACGACCTGGTCTACCTGACCCAGGAAGAGAAGTACGCGGCGATCATTACCGATATTCAGGAGTCGCTGGAGCAGGGCCGTCCGGTACTGGTCGGTACGGCCACCATCGACAGCTCCGAGTACGTTTCGCAACTGCTGAACAAGGCCGGTATCGAGCACAAGGTGCTCAACGCCAAGTTCCACGAAAAAGAAGCCGAGATCATTGCTCAGGCCGGTCGTCCAGGCGCGCTGACCATCGCCACCAACATGGCCGGTCGTGGTACCGACATCCTGCTGGGCGGTAACTGGGAAGTTGAAGTCGCGGCTCTGGAAAATCCGACGCCTGAGCAGATCGCGCAAATCAAGAGCGACTGGCAGAAGCGTCACCAGCAGGTTATCGCCTCCGGTGGTCTGCATGTGATTGCGTCCGAGCGCCACGAATCGCGCCGTATCGACAACCAGTTGCGCGGTCGCGCCGGTCGTCAGGGCGACCCGGGTTCGAGCCGTTTCTACCTGTCGCTGGAAGACAGCCTGATGCGCATCTTCGCCTCTGACCGGGTGAAGAACTTCATGAAGGCCCTGGGCATGCAGGCCGGTGAAGCCATCGAGCATCGCATGGTCACCAACGCCATCGAAAAAGCCCAGCGCAAGGTTGAAGGTCGTAACTTCGACATGCGTAAGCAGTTGCTGGAATTCGACGACGTGGCCAACGAGCAGCGCAAAGTGATCTATCACATGCGTAACAGCCTGCTGGCGGCGGACAACATTGGCGAAACCATTGCCGAGTTCCGCGAGGAAGTGCTGGAGCTGACCATCAACCAGCACATCCCGCCGCAGTCACTGCCGGAACAATGGGATCTGCCGGGTCTGGAGCAGGCGCTGTACAGCGATTACGGCCTGCGTCTGCCGATCCAGCAATGGCTCGACGAGGACGACAACCTGCACGAAGACGGTGTGCGGGTGAGAATCACCGAGGAGCTGCTGGCCGCGTACCGCGCGAAAGAAGAAGAGGCCAGTGCCGAGGCGCTGCGCACCTTCGAGAAGCAGATTCTGCTGCGTGTGCTCGACGACCTGTGGAAAGACCACCTGCAGACCATGGACCATTTGCGCCACGGTATTCACTTGCGCGGCTATGCGCAGAAGAACCCGAAGCAGGAATACAAGCGCGAGTCGTTCACCCTGTTCCAGGAGCTGTTGGCCTCGATCAAGCGCGACACCATTCGTGTCCTGTCCCATGTTCAGGTGCGTCGCGAAGACCCGGTCGAGGAAGAGGCACGCCTGCGTCACGAGGCCGAAGAGCTGGCCAAGCGTATGCAGTTCCAGCACGCCGAGGCGCCGAGCATGGTTGCCCCTGAGGCCGAGCTGGCCGAGGAAGGCGACGTGGTTAGCGTGGCTGAGCCGGTGCGCAATGAGCCGAAAGTGGGCCGCAATGAAGCCTGTCCGTGCGGCTCGGGTAAAAAATACAAGCACTGCCACGGGCAAATCAGCTAAGTCTGGCTAGGCTGTGTTCTGCGCCGCGACCGGCTTAGCCGCTCGCGGCGTTTTTCCGTTAATTTTTCGCTGCGTAGTACCGCAGTTCTGCTCTGGTAACAGCGCCGCGCACCAGGCATTTTTGGCGCGTTGTGTGATTGCTGGGCCCATATTCGATAAGGAGTTCACTACATGGCTGTTGGTCTTGGTCCTCTGCCTACCCTGCATCCGGTTCCCGGTTTTGAACTGGGCATTGCCTCTGCTGGCATCAAGCGCCCAGGGCGCAAAGATGTGGTGGTGATGCGCTGCGCCGAAGGCTCCCGCGTGGCGGGTGTGACCACCACCAATGCGTTTTGTGCGGCACCGGTGATTGTTACCCGTGAGCGTCTGCAGGGCGCTGTGCGCTACCTGCTGACCAATACCGGCAATGCCAACGCCGGTACCGGCGCCGAGGGCCTGGTCAATGCCAAGCGTGCGTGCGCCACGCTCGCGCAATTGACCGGCGTCGCGGAAGAGGCCGTGCTGCCGTTCTCCACCGGGGTGATCGGTGAGCCACTGCCTGTGGAGAAAATCGAAGGCGCCCTGCAAGCCGCGCTCGACGATCTGAATGAAAATCACTGGGCTGAAGCCGCCATCGGCATCATGACCACCGACACCTTGCCCAAGGGCGCCAGCCGCCAGTTTGAGCACGAGGGTGTGACCATCACCGTGACCGGCATCAGCAAGGGTGCCGGCATGATCCGGCCGAACATGGCGACCATGCTCGGCTACATCGCCACCGACGCCAAGGTGGCGGCCGAGGTGCTGCAGGACTTGGTGCGTGATGCGGCGAACAAGTCGTTCAACCGCATCACCATCGACGGCGATACCTCGACCAACGACTGCTGCCTGCTGATTGCTACCGGCCAGGCGCCGTTGGCGGAAATCACCGAGAGCCGTGGCGAGTTGTTTGCCAAGCTCAAGCAGGCGGTGTTCGAGGTGTGCATGGATGTGGCCCAGGCCATCGTCCGTGACGGCGAGGGCGCGACCAAGTTCGTCACCGTGCAGGTTAACGGCGGCGGCAAGCATCAGGAGTGTCTGGATGTCGGCTATGCCGTGGCCCACTCGCCGCTGATCAAGACTGCGCTGTTTGCCTCCGACCCCAACTGGGGGCGCATCCTCGCCGCAGTCGGCTATGCCGGCGTGGCTGATCTGGATGTGAGCAAGATCGACGTGTTCCTCGGTGAGGTGTGCATCGCCAGCAAAGGCGGGCGTGCCGCCAGCTATACCGAGGAGCAAGGCGCGGCGGTAATGGCCGAAGCGGAAATCACTATCCGTATCGAGCTGGGGCGTGGCGATTGCAGCGAAACCATCTGGACCACCGACCTGTCCCACGAGTATGTGCGGATCAACGCCGAGTACCGCTCCTGAGTTCACCCTTGCCCGGCTGAGATAATCACGCATTCCCGTTAGGCATGCCTGCATGCTTGACGGGAATTGGCTTTTTTGCGCTGCGTCTTTTAGCTTCGTAGCTCATGGTCTTGTTGGTTAGCTCTGGAGCCTGTGCATGTCTCTGACCCTCGTTATCGGTAACAAGCGTTATTCCTCCTGGTCCCTGCGTGCGGCACTGGCGCTGGAACTGACCGAGGAGCCCTGTGCCGAGGTGTTGATCCGTCTGCGTGAGGCCGATACCCGCGCGCGAATTCTGGCCTACTCACCGACGGGCAAGGTGCCGCTGCTGATTACCGAGGAAGGTCCGGTATGGGACTCCCTGGCGATTGCCGAGTACCTCGCCGAAACCTATCCGGAAGCTCATCTGTGGCCGCGCGGCGAATATGCCCGTGCCGTGGCGCGCAGCGTCTGTGCTGAGATGCACAGTGGTTTTGTCGCCTTGCGCACCCACCTGCCGATGGACCTGGCCCATGACCAGGCGCTGGTGGATACACCTGCCGACGCCTTGGCCGATATTGAGCGGATCGTCGCGTTATGGACGCAGTGCCGCACGCGTTTCGGTGCCGACGGCGCCTTTTTGTTCGGCCATGCCAGTATCGCCGATGCCTTTTTTGCCCCGGTGGCGGCGCGTTTGCGCAGCTATCGCGTGGAGTTGCCGCCGCTGGCGGCAGACTATGTTGCAACCATTTACCAGTGGCCGGCCTTCCAGCGATGGTTGCAGGCGGCCCTTGAGGAGCCTTCGTGGTGAAGCGAGTACATGTAGCGGCGGCAGTGATTCGCCGTGCCGATGGCCACATCCTGCTGGCCAAGCGTGCCGATCAGCAGCATCAGGGCGGTCTGTGGGAGTTCCCCGGCGGCAAGGTGGAAGCGGGTGAAAGCGTGTCCACGGCCCTGCACCGTGAACTGCAGGAGGAGCTGGGCATTGCCGTTACCGCCGCGCGGCCGCTGATCAAGGTGCAGCACGACTACCCGGACAAACAGGTGTTGCTGGATGTCTGGGAAGTCAGCGGTTTTACCGGCGAGCCCCACGGCGCCGAAGGCCAGCCGCTGGCCTGGGTCAGCCCGCGGCAATTGCCGGACTACGACTTCCCAGCGGCCAATCAGCCGATTGTGCGCGCCGCACGCCTGCCGGCGCAGTACCTGATCACCCCGGACGAACTGGACCGCAAGGAATTGCTGCAGGGCATTCAGACCGCCGTTGCCAACGGTGTGCGTCTGATCCAGTTGCGCGCGCCGAACATGTACAGCCCGGAGTACCGCGACCTGGCGGTGGACGTGGTGGGACTGTGTGCCGGCAAGGCGCAAGTGATGCTCAAAGGCCCGCTGGAGTGGCTGGGGGATTTCCCAGCGGCCGGCTGGCATCTGACAGCTGAGCAGCTGCGTAAATATGCCGACAAGGGCCGCCCATTTCCGGCGCATCGCTGGCTGGCAGCCTCCTGCCATAACGCCGAAGAGCTGGCTCTGGCCCGGCAGATGGGGGTGGACTTTGTCACCCTGTCGCCTGTGCAGCCGACCCAGAGCCATCCCGAGGCCGTGCCGTTGGGTTGGGACGCGGCGGCGCAGTTGATCGACGGGCTCAACCTGCCGGTCTATCTGCTTGGCGGCGTGGGCGTCGGCGATACCGAGCGCGCCTGGCAACTGGGTGCCCAGGGCGTGGCCGGTATTCGCGCGTTTTGGCCGAGGTAGGAGTGGTTGAGACGCGTAGCGTCGATACCCATCAGTCCATTGCGGCGCATTTGATGGGTATCGCCATGTTCAACCCATCCTAGGGTTTCGGCGCCGCTTGCCAGAGTATCTCCTTGATCTGAGTGCGCAGGCCAATCAGGCGCGCCGCCACAAACAGCAGGTCAGAGAGGCGGTTGAGGTAGGCCAGGCCGCTGCCGCCCAAAGGCTCCACGGCATTCAGATGCTGGCAGCGGCGTTCGGCGCTGCGCGCCAGGCTGCGGCACAGATGGGCCTGGGCCACCAGGCGCGAGCCGCCGGGCAAAATGAAGTTCTGCAGCGGGCCCAGCTCTTCATTCCAGCTATCAATGGCCGCTTCCAAACGCTCGATTTCGGCTTGGTCGAGGGCTTGATATTCCGGCATTGCCAATTCGCCGCCAAGGTCAAACAGGCGGTGCTGGCAGGGGCTGAGGGCGTCAATCACTTCAATTAGGCCTGGGTGCGTGGTGGCCTGCTCAGCCAGGTCGGCGAGCAGCAAACCAAGCTGACTGTTGAGGCTGTCGACCTCACCCATGGCCTCCACCCGCGGGTGGTCTTTGGTCACCCGGCGGCCATCGGCCAGGCCGGTTTCGCCGTTGTCGCCGGTACGGGTGTAGATCTTCGAAAGGCGGTAGCCCATGACTCAGGTTCCTTGTTCGGCAATGGTCTGCTGCAGGGGCAGACGCAGGGTGAAGCAGGTGCCTGCGCCAGGCGAGGACTGCGCTTCCATCTGCCCTTTGTGATTGTTGGTGATGATGAAGTAGGCCACGGACAGACCCAGGCCAGTGCCCTGGCCGATTTCCTTGGTGGTAAAGAAGGGTTCGAAGATGCGCTTGCACACCTGTTCGGGCATGCCGATGCCGTTGTCCTCGACCTGAATTTCAGCCCAGGGCGGATTGAGGCGGGTGCGCAGGATGATGCGTCCTGGCTCGTCGTCACGGTCGCGCAGGTGGATGGCCTGGGCAGCATTCTTCAGCAAGTTGAGCAGCACCTGCTCCAGTTCGTTGGCGGTAACCGGGACGGGGCCGAGCTGCGGGTCAAACTCGCGAACGATAGTCAGGCCTTTGAAGTCGAAACTTTCGGTGAGGTCGAAGTCGTTGCCGGCGATTTCCACCGCCTGGTCGATCAGGCCGGTCAGTTCGCAGGGCATCAGGGTGCGACTGCTGAGGCGGCTAAAACTGAGCATATGGCTGACGATCTTGGCGGCGCGGGTGCCGGCCTGTTGAATGCCGTCGAGCAACTGCGGGATCTCGCGCAACTCCAGATAATGCTGCACGGCTGCCAACTCCACCTGAGCGGTCTGGGCCTGTTCAAGGTTTTTTGCCAGCTCCGGCGACAGGCGCCGGCGGATGTTCTGCACGTTGTGCAGGATGGCGCCGAGGGGGTTGTTGATCTCGTGGGCCATGCCGGCCGCGAGGCCGCCGACCGAGAGCATTTTTTCCGACTGCACCATCAGCTCTTCCATGGCCAGGCGCTGGCTGATGTCGTCGATGCGGATCACCACGCCGCGGCCACTGACGCCCACCAGGGGATAGAACGTCAGGGCGTAATGGCGGGGTGATTCTTCCTTGATCCAGGTGACCCGTTCAATCTTCTCGACCGTGTGGCGTTCGGCGGTGCGGCGCAACAGGCCGAGAAACGGTTTGAGCGGCGGGAAGGCGAGAAACACGGGTTGGTTCAGGGCCTCATGCAGGCGTGTGCCGGAGAGCAGGCTGGCCTCCTGGTTCCATTGGGTGACATAGAGCTGCTCATCCAAGGCGATCAGGGCCGAGGGCATGGAGTCGATGATGCTGTTGAGGTAGTTCTGGAAGCCGGTGAGCTTTTTCTCGATCTTGTTGCGGACCTGTACCTCCATCTCCAGTTTGCGGTTGGAGTGGCGGGTTTCCTTGGTCAGCTGGCGGGCTTGCTCGCTGGCAACCTGGGCCTCGTCACGGGCGCGCTTGAGTTCCTGTTCGCGGGCTTCCATGCGGCTGAGCATGGTGTTGAAGGCTTCGGCCAGGCTGCCGAGTTCATCGTTGTTGCCGCGGCGGGCGCGCAGGGCGTAGTTCTCTTCACGGGTAACCTGGCGCGACAGTTCTTCCAGGCGGCGGATTGGCCGCGTGACCAGGCGCTTGATCTGGCGTGCCACCACCATCCACAGCAGAAGGCTGAAGCCCAGAATCACCACGCTGGCGGTCAGAATGCCTTGGTAGAAGCCCTCCGACAGCTGACTGGAGGCAACCAGCAGCAAGTGGCCGGGGGCTTGGTCCGGTTGCGGCAGGGTGATCAGTTTCGAGGCGCGAAAGTCATCGTGGCGCCATTCATTTAGGTGTTCGGCGCGCTCTGGCAGCTGCAGTTTTTCACCGCGGGGTAATTGCGCCAGGCGCTGGCCGTCGCTGCCGTAGAGGGCGGCCGCGCGGACCGTGCTGAAGCTCTCCAGCGTGTCCAGCAGGGCAGCGGCTTTGCCGGGGGAGGTCAGGGCTTCGCGGCTCAGGGCCGGGGTGGCGATCAAGCGGCCGAGGCTGTGCAGGGCCTGGGGGGCGGTATTTTCTCGGGAGATCCAGTAGGCCGCACTGATGAATGCCAGGTTGGCCACCAGTAGCACGGTGGCCAGCAGTACCAGCAGGGCGGCCAGCAGTTTCTGGCTGACCGTGAGGTTTTCGAGGCGCTGGCGCAGGGACATGGCAAGCCTGTCGGCAGGGAGTGTGAGCTGGGCAGGGTAGCGCGCTGGCTAGGTGGTGGGCAAACCGCGTGCACTCAGGTGGGCGCGCAGACGCTGTTGCACAGCCAGCAGGTGAGGTACGGGCTGCTGCTGGCGCTGTGCCGCGTTGCAGGCGTAGTCCAGCAGGTAAGAAATCTCGGTACGCCGACCGGCCGCTACGTCTTGGTACATGGAGGAATAGTTGGCGGCGGTGGCTTCGATCACCCGTCGCACCTCGCTGTGCAGATCGCTGGCGGCGCTGGGTTGGCCGCCGCTGTGCAGTAACGCACTGAGCTCGGTGCAGAGCGCAGAAACTTCATCCGCCTGTTGGCTAAGGTCGCCGTTGCGGCAGTTGTGCAGCACGGTCAGCGGGTTGATCGCGCAGTTGAGGGCCAGCTTGCGCCACAGTTTGGCGCTGATGTCATCGGTCCACTGATGGGGAATGCCCGCAGCCGTGAGTTGTTCCAGCCACAGTGGCGGGCTGGCCTGCAATGGATCGCCTAGCCAGGTGCTGCCTTGGCCGGCGAAGGTGACGCTGAAGTCATCGCTGCGATAGGCGCCTTCGGTGCTGGAGGCGAGAATGCAGCGTGTTCGAGGAACGCGCGCAGCCACGGCTTCTTGGCTGCCCAGGCCGTTCTGCAGCAGGATCAGCTCGGCACCAGGGCTCAGGCGCGGCGCCAGGCGGGCGACGGCCTCTTCGGCGTCATAGGCTTTGCAGGCCACCAGCAGGCGCCGGATGGGTGTGTGCGCGTCGAGGTTTTCTGCGCTCAGTGGATAGAGGCTGCTCTGCTGCGCCTCCACCAGGGTCAGGCCGCCGGCCTGATGGTAGGCGGCGAGGCGGGCTGGGTTGCGCAGGATCAGGCGAACCGGTAGCCCCGCTCGGGCCAGGCGCGTGGCCCACAGGCTGCCGAGGCTGCCGGCACCGAGCACATGCCAGGTCACGACCTTATTGGACCTTGGGCAAGCGCACGGCGTTGATGCGGCCGCTGCTGCAGGCGTCGGGCAGCAGGAGGCTGGCGCGCTCCAGCAGCGTTTGCGGAGTGGTCGGCAGCGATTGGGCATCGAGCCCGACCAGACTAATGCCGGCCTTGAGGGAGATAAAACCCTCGCTGGTTTTGAATGCCTTGAGGTTGAGGCCTTCATGCAGGCGGCGGAAGCTGGTGGGCGAGCACTCCTGCAGGTCGGTGAGCAGGGTCAGCAGGCCGAAGTGGCTGTCATCCAGGCGGGTCAGCACATCCAGCGGCCGGACGTGCTGCTGCAGGCGGCGGGCGACGCTGCGCAGCAGTTCGTTGTAAAACGCGTCGCCATGTTGCTCGCGGAGTGGCTGCACATCGTCCAGGCCGATCAGCAGGTAGCACAGCGCGCCGCCGCGGGACTCCAGTTGGCGCAGGCTGTCGAGCATCTTCTGGTGCAGGTAGCGGGCATTGCCCAGGCCGGTCAACGGGTCGACCAGGTTGCGCTGTTCCAGGCTGTTGATGTTTTGCGTCAGCAGATGGTTTTCCTGCAGTAGGCGCTGCAGTGTGTTGCACAGGCGGTCGGCGGCGTACACCCGCGGCACCAGTTGTTCGTGCATGGCGGCCTTGTTGATGAAGTCATCGACGCCGCGTTCGAATGCCTCGCCAAGGACGTTCTCACCTTCGCGCCCTGTGAGCAGCATGATGTAAGTGTAGTGGTGGGTTGTCTCATCCAGCTGGCGCACCCGGCTGGTCAATTCCAGGCCGTCGATCTCTGGCATCATCCAGTCGGCCAGCAGTACGCTGGCAGGTCGTTCTTCAAGCAGCTTGAGGCCGTCCAGGGCGCTGCTGGCGAAGCGCACGTCGAGGTAGCCCGCTAAGGTCAGGGCGCGGCCAATAATGGCGCTGGAAAACTTGGTGTCGTCCACCACCAGGATGCTGAGATGGGGGTTTGGCATTTGCGGCAGGCTCATAAGAAGGACGATAAGTGCCGGTACATAGCCGGGCGGTCTGTTGCTGAATGGTTATAATAATGCCGCATTTTTGCTGCCAAGGCGCCTTCCGTCCGTGCTGTTGCTTGCGCCTTTTATCTGGTCCTTTAATCTGGAGAAATCCCATGCCCTCGTTCGACGTGGTGTCCGAGCTGGACAAACACGAAGTCACCAATGCCCTCGAAAACGCCAGCAAGGAACTGGAGCGTCGTTTCGACCTGCGTGGCAAAGGCAGTTTTGAAGTCAAAGACCTGACCGTGAACATGACCGGTGATGCCGATTTCATTCTCGAACAGATGAAGCCGATCCTCGAGCAGTCACTGGTCAAACGTAAAATCGACGTGCAGTGCCTGGAGTACAAAGACGCTTATGCTTCCGGCAAAGTGATGAAGCAGGAAGCGACGTTGCGCGAAGGTATCGACAAGGAGTTGGCGAAGAAAATCGTCGCCCATGTCAAAGAGGCCAAGTTGAAAGTGCAGGCTGCCATCCAGGGCGAGCAGGTGCGTATTACCGGCAAGAAGCGTGACGATCTGCAGGAAGCCATTGCTGCCCTGCGCGCACGCGATTTTGGTATGCCGCTGCAGTTCAACAACTTCCGCGATTAATTCCTTGCAGGCTCGGTTTGAGCGGGCGGGCCTGCGGGTATTTGCTCTGGGCGTGCAGTGTTCTGCATGCCCGCGCGGGCTTTAGTCATTGGCGAAGGTGTTTGCCGGCTGCGTTTATATAACGCAGCCGCTATCTGGCCAGGCACGCGCATGCTCGCTGCATTGTCGCAGCGTCTTCATTTATCAGTATTTGCCGGCGATATAACTGATAAAGCTCGGGCCTGATCAGTTATTCAGACAGTCGTGCTTTTTCAATTTTTTCCAGCTCTTGCTGAAAAGCCTGATCAAGAAGGCTGGCCTTCTTGCGCCAAGGCTTACGCTCGGGATCCGGTTGAGCGGCGTAGGTAACAACTTCCCCGCCGTATACGTCCTTGTAACGTTGCGCCTGGCGCTCAAGTTCTGCGCGCAGTTCGTCTTTCGTCACGTGGTATTCCGTTGCTGATGATAGGCAGATGACAACGCAAGGCTTGCTGCCTTGCTGCTACGGTCACTGCGGGTTAAGTCTGTCGCGGTGGTTATTGTAAAGTCCGTCCTGCAAGAAAGAATAGCGCTGTTTACGCAATTGCTCACGTTATGTGGCTGTCTTGCTTGCGTTTCAAGAATGCATATACCCGTTTAAGTCTTATTCACTGCTGGTGTATTGGCGCCAGCAGACAATAGTCGTCTTACAGTTACATGCAATAAAGAGAAAAGCCCCTGAAAAAGGGGCTTTGTCTGTCGCGCGTATGACTTAAACGTTGAAGCGGAAGTGCATCACGTCGCCGTCTTTAACGATGTATTCCTTGCCTTCCAGGCGCCATTTGCCCGCTTCTTTGGCGCCGGCTTCGCCCTTGTATTGAATGAAGTCGTCGTAGGCGATGACTTCAGCGCGGATAAAGCCTTTTTCGAAGTCGGTGTGGATCACGGCGGCCGATTGCGGGGCAGTAGCACCAACCTTGATGGTCCAGGCGCGAACTTCTTTAACCCCGGCGGTGAAGTAAGTCTGCAGGTTGAGCAGCTCATAGCCGGCGCGAATCACGCGGTTGAGGCCGGGTTCTTCAAGGCCTAGGGCTTCGAGGAACATGTCTTTCTCTTCGCCATCATCCAGTTCGGCGATTTCGGCTTCGATCTTGTTGCAGACAGGCACTACTGGCGCGCCCTCAGCGTCGGCGATGGCTTGTACCACGTCGAGCAGTGGGTTGTTCTCGAAACCGTCTTCGGCGACGTTGGCGATATACATGACTGGCTTGCTGGTGAGCAGGTGGAAGCCGCGAATCAGTTGCTTCTCATCGTCGCCCAGGGTCTTGAGCAGGGTGCGCGCCGGCTTGCCTTCGCTGAAATGCGGGATCAGCAGTTCCAGCAGGGCCTTTTGGGCCACGGCGTCTTTGTCGCCGCCTTTGGCGTTGCGGGTGACTTTCTGCAGTTGTTTTTCGCAGCTGTCGAGGTCGGCAAAGATCAGTTCGAGGTCGATGATCTCGATGTCGCGCTTAGGGTCGACACTGTTGGCGACGTGAATGACGTTGTCATCCTTGAAGCAGCGCACCACGTGGGCGATGGCGTCGGTTTCGCGGATGTTGGCGAGGAACTTGTTGCCCAGGCCTTCGCCCTTCGATGCGCCCTCTACCAAGCCGGCGATATCGACGAACTCCATGGTGGTCGGCAGCACGCGCTCCGGCTTGACGATTTCAGCCAGTGCATCCAGGCGCGGGTCGGGCATTGGCACGATGCCGCTGTTGGGTTCGATGGTGCAGAACGGGAAGTTCTCGGCCGCGATCCCGGATTTGGTGAGGGCGTTGAACAGGGTGGACTTGCCGACGTTGGGCAGGCCGACGATGCCGCAGTTGAATCCCATGATGTGTCCCTCGCGGAAGGCGGTAGAAAGAATTAAGAGGTGGCTTTCTGGCTGTGCAGTTTGTGCATGGCCTTGCTCCAGTCGCCGGCGAGAATCTCCGGCAGTACGCCAAGGGCAAAGTCGATGCTGGTGTCCAGGAGGTCCTGTTCGCTGCGCGGAGCGCGGCCGAGAACGTAACCGGAAACCATGCTGCTGTGCCCTGGGTGGCCAATGCCCAAACGCAGGCGGTAGAAATTATTCTGATTGCCGAGTTGCGCAATGATGTCACGCAGCCCGTTATGCCCGCCGTGCCCGCCGCCCTGTTTGAGCTTGGCGACGCCCGGTAGCATGTCGAGTTCGTCGTGAGCCACCAATATGGCTTCCGGGGCAATCCGGAAGAAGTTCGCCAGCGCGGCAACTGCCTGGCCGCTGCGATTCATAAAGGTGGTCGGGATCAACAGACGAACATCGTGGCCCTGGTGGCTGAACTTGCCCACACGGCCGAAATATTTGCGCTCAGCGCTGAGGTTGACGCCCTGGCTGCTGGCCAGGCGCTCAACAAAAAGGGCTCCCGCGTTATGCCGCGTCTGTTCGTATTCAGTGCCTGGATTACCCAGGCCGACGATCAGTTGGACGGCAGTCACGACGGGAGCCCTTCTTTAGGCCGACGAGTAAATTACTCGGCGTCTTTTGCTACGCGCGAAGCGTGGATGTTGGCGATCGGCAGGTCTTTGCCGTGAGCCAGTGCAACCAGTTCAACGCCAGCTGGCAGAACCAGGTCAGACATGTGCACGATCTGGCCGACTTCTACGTTAGCCATGTCGACGTTGATGAATTCCGGCAGGTCTTTCGGCAGGCAGGAAACTTCAACTTCTACGGCGCTGTGGGACACTTCGCCGCCTTGCTGCTTCACGCCAACCGAAGTTTCTTGGTTGAGGAAGTGCAGGGGTACGTGAGCGGTCAGCTTCTGGCCGGCTACGACGCGAACGAAGTCAGCGTGCAGCACGTGGCCTTTGGCCGGGTGGCGCTGCAGGGCTTTGATCACAACGGTTTCTACCGCGCCATCAACAGTCAGGGCGATAACGTGGCTGTAGGCAGCTTCGTTTTCCAGCAGCTTGGCGACTTCTTTAGCCAGCAGGCTGATGGAAACAGGGGCCTTGTCGCCGCCGTAGATTACGGCAGGAACTTGGCTGGCGAGACGACGCAGGCGGCGGCTCGCACCTTTCCCCAGGTCGGAACGCGCTTCAGCATTCAGAGTGAATTCAACAGTCATGGTGTTTCTCCAGATAACAACAACGCCCGTAGCGCTTGCGACCGGCGCTCGGGCGGTTGGGCAAAAAGCCCCGCACTAGGCGGGGCGCTTTTCGTTCGGCGGTGCAGGCTGAAGACGCGAGGTCTTAGCGGAACATGGCGCTGATCGATTCTTCATTGCTGATGCGGCGGACCGCTTCAGCGACTATCGGGGCGATATCCAGTTGGCGGATACGACCACAAGCTTGTGCCGCGGCAGACAGTGGAATGGTGTTGGTCACCACCAGCTCGTCCAGCACGGATTTTTCAATGTTCTCAATCGCGCGACCTGACAGCACCGGGTGGGTGCAGTAGGCAATGACCTTGGCAGCGCCGTGGTCCTTGAGGGCCTTGGCAGCGTGGCCGAGGGTGCCGGCGGTATCGACCATGTCGTCGACCAGTACGCAGGTACGGCCTTCAACGTCGCCGATGATATGCATCACTTCCGACTGGTTAGCCTTGGGGCGACGCTTGTCGATGATCGCCAGGTCAACACCGAGGGTCTTGGCCACGGCACGGGCGCGCACTACGCCGCCAATGTCGGGGGAGACAATCATCAGGTTTTCGAAGCGTTGATCGACGATGTCATCCACCAGAACCGGGGAGCCGTAGATGTTATCTACCGGAATATCGAAGAAACCCTGAATTTGGTCGGCATGCAGATCGACGGTAAGAACCCGGTCGATGCCCACGACAGTCAGCATGTCAGCCACCACTTTGGCGCTGATGGCTACCCGAGCAGAACGCGGACGGCGATCCTGGCGGGCGTAACCGAAGTAGGGGATTACCGCAGTGATGCGGGATGCCGAGGAGCGGCGGAAGGCGTCAGCCATTACCACCAGTTCCATCAGGTTATCGTTGGTTGGCGCGCACGTCGGTTGAATCAGGAATACGTCCTTACCACGAACGTTTTCGTTGATTTCGGCGCTGATCTCACCATCGGAAAACTTGCCTACAGAGGCGTCACCGAGGGGGATATGCAGCTGACGTACAACACGCCGAGCCAGATCGGGGTTAGCGTTCCCCGTAAAGACCATCATCTTGGACACGCGCAGTACCTGTCGGCTGAGGGTAACCTGGATGAGTAAAGAATATGGCAGGGGCGGCTGGATTCGAACCAACGCATGGCAGGATCAAAACCTGCTGCCTTACCGCTTGGCGACGCCCCTGTATCCGGTGTGACTAGATGTTATTGAACGAGGTTAGGTATCCGCTCCAGGGCGGAGATGGCAGGGGCGGCTGGATTCGAACCAACGCATGGCAGGATCAAAACCTGCTGCCTTACCGCTTGGCGACGCCCCTATCCGTTTAACTCTCGAACCACATCTACTTCCCTGCCAGTTCTCTTAGCTTGCGATGCAACATCGAAACGTTGCGACCCTGGGCTACGAAGCACGGCAAAGTGGCTGGAAGTTGGCGGGCGACTTTATCAGCATCGTCCTGGTTTGGGAAGCTCCCAAACACACAAGCTCCAGTGCCGGTCAATCTTGCAGGAACAAATTTGTTCAACAAGATCAAAGCGTTATCGACTTCTGCATAACGCTTCTGAACCACCGGCTGACAGTCATTACGACCGCCCCCCTCAAGAAGGCTGCGAAGTTTATTGGCCGGCGTATCCCGTGTCAACTCGGGGTCGGAGAAAACTTCTGCTGTGCTGACAAGCACTTGCGGAATTGCCACGAGAAACCAGGGCTCCTCAAGCTCAACGGCGGTGAGTTTTTCCCCGACACCTTCGGCAAATGCAGCGTGGCCGCGAACGAACACCGGCACGTCGGCGCCCAGGCCCAGGCCCAGTGCCGCCAGGCGATCTTCATCCCAGTCCAGTTGCCAGAGGTGATTGAGGCCGAGCAGGGTGGTGGCGGCATCCGAGCTGCCGCCGCCGAGACCGCCACCCATGGGCAGGCGCTTGTCCAGCCAGATGTCGGCGCCCAACGGGCAGCCACTGGCGTGTTGCAGCTGACGGGCGGCTTTAACAATCAGGTTGCTGTCGTGGGGGACGTCGCTCAGTTCGTCGTGCAGACAGATCTGACCGTCACTGCGCAGGGCAAAGCTAAGTTCATCGCCATGCTCGAGAAACTGAAACAGGGTTTGCAGTTCGTGGTAGCCATCGGCGCGGCGACCGAGGATGTGCAGCATCAGGTTGAGCTTGGCCGGGGCCGGCAGGGTCAGGCGGGCAGGCATCTCACTGACCCAGCTGGCGCGGTTGCCAGTCCTTGATCACCAGGGTGATGTCGAGGTTGGCGCCATGCAGCTTCATGCGTTCGGGCAGCCAGTAGCCGTTTTGTTCCACGTAGCTGAGGTATTCAACCTGCCAGTCGTCCTGTTCCAGCTTGGCCAGGCGGCTTTCGCTGTCGAGGGTCAGGCGGCTCTTGCTGTCTTCGGCCGGTAAGCCGCGAATCCACCAAAACAGGTGGGCGACTGGCAGGCTCCAGCCCAGTTGTTGTTGCAACAAGGCTTCGGCGGACTCAGCTTGAAACTGCCCTTGATTGGCTGCGTCGAGGCTGACGGCGCCTGGGCGGCCAGTCAGGCGTGCAGCGCCTCGGCCCATGGGGCCGGCCAGGCGGATGTCGAAATAGTCCTGGCGCTGCAGCCAGAACAGGGTGGCGCTGCCGGACTCGCGCGGTGAGCGAATGCCCACCTTGCCACTGATTTGCCAGCCATTGAGCTGGCCGGCCTGGGCTTTGTGGGCTTGCCATTGGGCTGGGTTGCCCTGGCCGCTGAGGGTTTCGTGGGATGTCAGGCCGGCGCAGCCGCTGAGCAGCGCCAGGCAGCCAATGGCAATCAGGTGGCGTAGGTGCATGTTAAAGAGTCTCGGCGCCGGTCAGGCGTAACAGGGTGCTGCGCAGGATCGGGCTCTCAGGGTCGTTGGCCAAGGCCGCAGCCCAGACCTTGCGCGCTTCGCGTTGCTTGCCGTTGGCCCACAGCACTTCACCCAGGTGGGCGGCCACCTCGGCGTCGGGGAAGTTCTCCAGGGCCTGGCGCAGCAAGCCCTCGGCAACATCCAGCTGGCCTTGGCGGAAGTTCACCCAGCCGAGGCTGTCGAGCACCGCCGGGTCCTGGGGGTTGAGCTGGTAGGCCTGTTCAATCAAGGCGCGGGCTTCTGCGTAGCGCGTGGTGCGGTCTGCCAGGGTGTAGCCGAGGGCGTTAAGGGCCATGGCGTTTTCTGGTTCGCGGGCGAGGATGCTGCGCAGATCCGCTTCCAGTTGGGTCAGGTCGTTGCGTTTTTCCGCCAGCATGGCGCGGGTGTAGAGCAGGTTGAGGTCATCTGGATATTGCAGCAGCGCTTGTTCGACGATGCCCCAGGCACGGTCTATGTGCTGATGCTTGGCCAGCGCCTCGGTTTCGATCAGGTACAGCTGGATGGCGTAGTCGGGCTGCTCGTCGCGGGCTTTGCTCAGGCGATTGCTGGCTTGCTCGACGCGTTTGGCGCTGAGCAGGAGTTCGGTCTGGCGCATCTGGGCTGGGAGATAGTCGGTGCCGGGGCCGACCTGAGCGTACTCGTTCAGGGCGTTGTCGGGTTCGTTGCGCTCTTCATAGGCGCGCCCAAGGTTGAAGTGGGCGGCGTCCACGTGGGCATTGCGGCCGATCAGTTCTTCGAAATAGGCCGAGGCGGCCAGCCAGTCCTGGTTTTCCATGCAGACCAGGGCGAGGGACAGGCGCAGGTCGTCGTCCTCGGGGAATTGTTGCACCAGGCTGGCGAACTCGGCGCGGGCGTCGTCCATGCGCTCCTGATCGACCAGCAGGCGGGCGTAAGTCAGGCGCAGGCGTTTCTCGTCGGGATGCAGGCGAATGCCGTCCTCCAGAAGGGGGACGGCTTCGTCCGCCCGTTGCAGGGTTTGCAGCAGGCGCACGCGCAGCAGCAGTGGCGTGACCTCCTGGCTGCTGGCGCTGTGCGCTTCCAGCAGTTGCAGGGCCGCTTCGGGTTTACCGTCCTGTTGCAGTAACAGCGCTTTGCCAAACAGCAGTTGGCCGTTTTCCGGGTGTTTCAGCAGCAGGCGGTCAAAGCTGTGCAGCAGGCCGTTGCGTGTGTCGGGGTCGGTTTCTGCCGCAGACAGAGCGAGGAAGTCGAAGTGCGTATCGCCCTGGGCTTGCAGGACTGTTTCCATGACTTGCATGGCGCGTTCGTATTGACCTGCGCGGGCCAGCTGAATGGCCGTGGCGCGCTGGGCATCAAGGTTGTCCGGGGCGTTCTTGGCCCAGATTTGCGCAGTCTCCAGCGCTGCCTGTTCGGCGCCCAGGTATTCGGCAATACGAAAGGCACGCTCGGCAACGCCCGCATCCTGGGTGGTGTTCGCTTGCTCCACATAGTTGCTCAAGGCCAGGTCGTAGCGGTTGCGCTGGCCGGCCAGCTCGGCGCTGAGCAGGGCAAACAGGCTGTCTTCGCTAAACGAGCGGTACACCTTGGGCTTGCTCGGCGCGGCCGGCACGTCGACAACCGCAGGCGTCGGCGCTGGCGAGGTGGAGTCCAAGGTTTGGCAGCCGCCCAGTAATGTCAGAGCAGCCAGCAATGCAAAAGATCTATTCATGGGCGGGAAATACGACTTGCTTGCGGTTCCGGCATCATGCCACAAGCCTTTCGGCAAGCCCATGGGGCCGGGCTCTGTCTATCGTCGGGTGTGCTCTGGCGGCTGACAAAACAGCGCAGTGGTTGTTCTCGCTCGGGTGAAGTAGGACAATCGGCCGTTTTCCGACACTGTCAGCGACTTTGCATGGCCTTTCTTGCTCTTGGTATCAATCATAAAACCGCGTCGGTGGCCGTGCGCGAGCGCGTGGCTTTTACCCCGGAACAATTGGTTGAGGCACTGCAACAGCTGTGCACGCTGACCAGTAGCCGTGAAGCTGCGATTCTCTCCACCTGCAACCGCAGCGAGCTGTATATCGAGCAGGAGGCGCTCGAGGTCGAGCAGGTGTTGCGCTGGCTGGCCGACTATCACCAGTTGAGTCTCGATGAGCTGCGTGCCTGTGCCTATGTGCATCAGGATGACGGCGCTGTGCGGCACATGATGCGCGTGGCCTCCGGCCTCGATTCCATGGTGCTGGGCGAGCCGCAGATCTTCGGTCAGTTGAAGTCGGCCTACGCTGTGGCGCGTGAGGCGGGCACCATTGGCCCGCTGCTGGGGCGTCTGTTTCAGGCCACCTTTAGCACGGCCAAGCAGGTGCGCACTGATACGGCCATTGGCGAAAATCCGGTGTCGGTGGCCTTTGCCGCCGTCAGCCTGGCCAAGCAGATTTTCAGTGACCTGCACCGCAGTCAGGCGCTGCTGATCGGCGCTGGCGAGACCATCAGCCTGGTGGCGCGCCATCTGCACGATCAGGGCGTCAAACGCATCGTGGTCGCCAACCGCACCCTGGAGCGCGCCAGCCAACTGGCTGAGCAGTTTGGTGCCCATGCGGTGCTGCTCTCGGAAATTCCCAACGAGCTGGTCAACAGCGACATCGTTATCAGTTCCACCGCCAGCCAACTGCCGATTCTTGGCAAGGGCGCGGTGGAGCGGGCGCTGAAACTGCGTAAGCACAAGCCGATCTTTATGGTCGACATCGCCGTGCCGCGGGATATCGAGCCGGAAGTCGGCGAGCTGGACGACATCTACCTGTACAGCGTCGATGACCTGCATGAAGTTATCGAGGAGAACCTCAAGACTCGCCAGGGCGCCGCGCAGGTGGCTGAAGACCTGGTGCTGGTCGGTGCCGAAGATTTCATGCTGCGTCTGCGCGAGCTGGCGGCGGTCGACGTACTCAAATCCTACCGTCAGCAGGCCGAGCGCCTGCGTGACGATGAGCTGGCCAAGGCCCAGCGCTTGCTGGCCAACGGGTCGTCAGCTGAAGAAGTGCTGCTGCAACTGGCCCGCGGGCTGACCAACAAATTGCTGCATGCGCCCAGCGTGCAACTGAAGAAAATGTCCGCTGCCGGCCGCCTGGATGCGCTGGCCATGGCCCAGGAACTTTTTGCCCTCAACGAGGGCGCGGATAAGAACTCGCAATGAAAGCGTCACTGCTGAACAAACTGGACGCGCTCCAGGACCGTTTCGAAGAACTCACTGCCTTGCTCGGCGATGCCGAGGTGATCAGCAACCAGAACCACTTCCGCGCCTATTCCAAGGAATACGCCGAAGTGGAGCCGGTGGTCAGTGCCTACCGGCAACTGCGCAAAGTGCAGGGCGATCTTGAAGGCGCCCAGGCGCTGCTCAAGGACAGTGACCCGGACATGCGCGAAATGGCCGAGGACGAAGTCGCCGAGGCCAAGCTGCAGTTGGTGGAGCTAGAAGCCAACCTGCAGCGCATGCTGCTGCCCAAGGACCCGAGTGACGGGCGCAACGTGTTCCTGGAAATCCGCGCGGGCACCGGTGGTGACGAAGCGGCGATTTTCTCCGGCGACCTGTTTCGCATGTACTCGCGCTATGCCGAGCGGCGTGGCTGGCGGGTCGAGGTGCTGTCGGCCAACGAAGGCGAGCATGGCGGCTACAAGGAAGTCATCGCCCGCGTCGAAGGCGACAACGTCTACGGCAAGCTCAAGTTCGAGTCGGGCGCGCACCGTGTGCAGCGCGTGCCGGAAACCGAATCCCAGGGCCGGATCCACACCTCGGCGTGCACCGTGGCGGTGTTGCCCGAGCCGGATGAACAGGCCGAAATCGACATCAACCCGGCCGACCTGCGTGTCGACACCTACCGCTCTTCGGGCGCCGGTGGTCAGCACGTCAACACCACCGATTCGGCGATCCGCATCACTCACATTCCCACCGGTACCGTGGTCGAATGTCAGGAAGAGCGCTCCCAGCACAAGAACCGCGCACGGGCCATGGCCTGGTTGGCGGCCAAGTTGAAGGATCAGCAAGAGGCGGCGGCGCACAAGGAAATCTCCGACACGCGCAAACTGTTGGTCGGCTCCGGCGACCGCTCCGAACGCATCCGTACCTACAATTTCCCCCAGGGCCGGGTCACCGATCACCGCATCAACCTGACCCTGTATTCACTCAATGAGGTGATTGTGGGCGGCGTTGAGGCGATCATCGAACCGCTGCTGGCCGAGTATCAGGCTGACCAGTTGGCGGCCTTGGGCGATTGATTGGCCTCCTGCCTACGGGGCAATGCCCTGTAGGAGCCAGCTTGCTGGCGATGTTTTTGCGCGTTGATCGCCAGCAAGCTGGCTCCTACAAAAAAGGCGCTGCACCATGGCCACCATTCAGTCTCTGTTGAATTCTGTCGAGTTGCCCGACTCACCCACCCCGCGCCTGGACGCCGAGTTGTTGCTCGCCCAGGCCCTGGGTAAGTCCCGTGGCTACCTGCATACCTGGCCGGAGCGTGAGCTTGAGGCGTCGCAGCATGAGCGTTATCAGGCGGCGCTGGCGCGGCGGCGGACCGGCGAGCCGGTGGCCTATATTCTCGGCCGTCAGGGCTTTTGGAGCCTGGACCTGGATGTCGCCAGCCATACCCTGATCCCGCGTCCCGACACCGAATTACTGGTGGAAACCGCCCTGGCCCTGCTGCCTGCCACGCCGCTGCAGGTGCTCGACCTCGGCACCGGCACGGGTGCCATTGCCCTGGCGTTGGCTTGCGAGCGACCGGCCTGGCAAGTGACCGGCGTCGATCGCGTGGCCGAGGCCGTGGCGCTGGCACAGGGCAATGGCACACGTCTGCAGTTGGCCAATGCCCGCTTTGCCGAGAGCTGCTGGTTCTCGGCGCTGGCCGGGCAGCGCTTTCAATTGATCGTCAGCAACCCGCCCTATATCGCCGCCGCCGACCCGCACCTGAGTCAGGGCGATGTGCGCTTCGAACCGAGCAGCGCACTGGTGGCGGGGGTCGATGGCCTGGACGATATCCGCTTGATCATCGAGCAGGCGCCAGAACATTTGCTGGCCGGTGGCTGGCTGTTGCTGGAGCACGGTTTCGACCAGGCCGAGGCCGTGCGCGAGCTGCTCGTGCAGCGCGGCTTTGCGACTGTGGAAAGTCGTCGCGACCTGGGCGGCCATCAACGTATTTCCCTGGGGCAGTGGCCGCTATGAATCAGCATCTCAGCGATGAAGAACTGTTGCGCTACAGCCGACAGATCCTGCTGGCACACGTGGATATCGACGGCCAGCTGAAGTTGAAAAACAGCCGTGTGCTGATTGTCGGCCTCGGTGGTCTGGGTTCGCCGGTGGCGCTGTACCTGGCTGCCGCCGGGGTCGGCGAGTTGCACCTGGCGGATTTTGACCGCGTTGATCTGAGCAACCTGCAGCGGCAGATCGCCCACGACACCAGCAGCCTCGGCCAGCCCAAGGTTGAGTCGGCCGCCAAGCGTCTGCGCGCCATTAACCCGGCCATCCAACTGCAACTTTACCCAGCCGGACTGGATGCCGACTCGCTGAGCGCAGCGGTGGCGGGTGTCGATCTGGTGTTGGATTGCTCGGACAACTTCGGCACCCGCGAGGCGGTCAACGCTGCTTGTGTGGCCGCCGGCAAACCCCTGGTCAGCGGCGCGGCGATTCGCCTCGAAGGCCAGTTGGCGGTGTTCGATCCGCGCCAGGCCGACAGCCCCTGTTATCACTGTCTGTACGGCCATGGCAGCGAAGCCGAGCTGACCTGCAGCGAGGCCGGCGTGCTGGGACCGCTGGTTGGCCTGGTGGGCAGTTTGCAGGCGCTGGAGGCGCTCAAGTTGCTGGCTGGCTTTGGTCAGTCGTTGGTGGGCCGGCTGTTGTTGATCGACGGCCTCGGTTGTCACTTCCGCGAGCTGCGGGTCAAGCGCGACCCGGCGTGCAGCGTGTGTGGAGTAGCCAGCGGTGAGTAACGCGCCGGTCGGTGTGTTCGACTCCGGCGTCGGCGGCTTGTCGGTGCTCGGCGAGATTCGCGCCCTGTTGCCCCATGAATCCCTGTTGTATGTCGCCGACAGCGGCCACGTGCCCTATGGCGACAAGAGCGCCGAGTTTATCTGCGCGCGCAGCCTGGCCATCGCCGAGTTCCTCCTGGGTCAGGGCGCCAAGGCGCTGGTGCTGGCTTGCAATACCGCCACCGCGGCGGCGATCAGCGAGTTGCGCAGCGCCTATCCGCAGCTGCCGATCATCGGCATGGAGCCGGCGGTTAAACCGGCCGCTGCCGCCACCCAGACCGGTGTGGTTGGGGTGCTGGCCACCACCGGCACCCTGAAAAGCGCCAAGTTCGCAGCCTTGCTGGATCGTTTCGCCAGCGACGTGCGGGTAATTACCCAGCCGTGTCCGGGCCTGGTCGAGCAGATCGAGGCGGGTGCACTGACGGCCACCGCGACCCGCGAATTGCTCTGGGGTTGGGTTCAGCCGTTGCTGGCCGAAGGCTGCGACACGCTGATTCTCGGTTGCACCCATTACCCCTTTATCAAGCCGTTACTGCGCGAACTGCTGCCCGCCAACGTCAGCCTGATCGACACCGGCGCGGCGGTCGCGCGCCAGTTGCGTCGGGTGCTGGTCGAGCGCGAGTTGCTCGCCAGCGGCCCCGCGCAGCCCGCGCAGTTCTGGTCCAGCGCCCAGCCGCAGGCCTTGCAGCAGGTGTTGCCGGTGCTCTGGGGCGCGGCTGCCGAGGTGCAGGCGTTGCCCGGCTGAATTTAGGTGGCAGGGCTTTGCACCCGGAGAATGTTTTCTATAGTGATTACAGTGTTGCTCAGCAGTTGTTCAGCGAATAAATAAGGATATGTCCATGCGTTCACTTTCTTCCCTTTGTGCCGTCGCCGCGTTGTCTTTGGCCTCGATGACGGCCGCGCAGGCCGCTGAAGTGGCCTTTGCCGTCGGCTCTACTGGCGAGTCCACCCTGGCCTATCGTTTGGGCCTGCAGTGCGATTTCCAGCGCAACTTCACTGAGAGTGCCACGGGTCGTTTCACCGGTTATTGGGATACGGCCTACACCTACTGGCAGGGCGATAAGACGGCGAGCAACAACAGTCTGTCCTTGGCGCCGGTGTTCGTTTATGAGTTCGCCGGCGAGACGCTCAAGCCCTATGTCGAGGCGGGCATCGGTGTGGCGTTTTTTTCCGGCACCGAGCTGGAAGACAACAACCTCGGCTCGTCCTTCCAGTTTGAAGATCGCCTGGGCTTTGGTGTGCGCTTCAACGGCCAGGAAATCGGCGTGCGTGCCCTGCATTACTCAAACGCCGGCCTGAGCAGCAATAACGATGGCGTGGAAAACTACAGCCTGCATTACGCCATGACGTTCTGATGCGTCAACGGCAGGCCCCGAGCCGGACCCTGTGTCCGGCTTTTTTATGTCTGAGATTATGTGAGGCGCAGTCTCAGTCGAGGCGGCTTATCTGCTCTATCCAGATCAGAAGTAGCCCGGATGAAATCCGGGGGCGTACGTGTAGGGCAACAAGCTTCCCGGATTTTATCCGGGCTACAAAAGGTTCTTGGTCGCGCGCTCAGTCCAGGTGGCTGAGCTGCTCAATCCAGATCAATTCGCAGGCGCCGTTGCCGGTGTCTTCGCGGCTCAGTGAGCTGCTCCAGGTAAAACCATCGTCGCCATCCACCCTCACCAGTTGCCCGCTCAGACGAATGCGCTGGCCTTCGCGGACGTCCGCCAGGGTCGCGGCTACGGCGGCATTGGCCGGGATCATATGCATATTGGCGCTGTGGATTTCGATCTCCCGACGCGGGATGGGAAAACTCTCCACCTGCCAGTGATACCAGCGGTTGCTCTGGCGGATGCTGATGCTGGCCAACACCTGTGGGTCGGCCATGGGCCCCCAGCCGAGCGCGAGGTCCGTGGGTGACACCGCGGCGCCAGCGTCGAAGTGATAGTCCTCGCGGCCCAGCACGCGGGCTTCAATGCTGAACGGTTGCAGGGGTGTGATGCGGTAGCCGTCCATGTGCAGGCTGCCGTCGCTGCCGCGTAACGGAGGTGACGGTGCGGGCTGGCTGAGGGTCCAGCCGAGCCAGAGCATGGCCAGTAACGCCAGTGCATAGATCAGACGCTGCAGGCTGAAGCCGGGTGGATTCGCAGCGGCCATGCAGGCTCCTCAGCGATAAATGGTCGCCAGCCCCTGACGCTCTTCGATGCACTCGGGGGAGGCCATCTCGAACTCGCGGCAGACCCACGGGCGGTTCTCGTAGATGGTGCAAAGCATGCTGTCGCGGTCCAGGGCCACACACCAGCCGTCGTCGAGGCGCAGCATCACTTCGCCGCCCCAGTCATCGATGTCGATGTAGCGCTTGGGCACGCCGGTATCGCTCAGCAGAATCACCTCCAACTGGCAGCAACAGGCTGCGCAGTTGGCGCAGGTAACCGCCGCTTGCGTCTCGACAGGGGTAACGGGAATTAACTGATCTTTGCTCATGGGCGCAGTGTAAGTCAGGTGCTGCGCTTGGGGGTACGGCCGCCGACCAAGGTCCGAGTTTTTTATCTGCCGCGCGCCAGTCGATGCAGCAGGGGCAATACCGCGGCCCAGATCAGCGCCAGTGTTAGCAGCGTTGTGGCGGTGCCGTAGGGCAGGGCGACGCCGGCCAGTTGTGCGCCGGCGTAGTAGGACAGCGGTGCGCTGGTCGCCCCCAGTAGGCTGGCGCGCCACCAGGGTTGGGCGGTCCAGGCCAGGGAGTGGCGCAGGGTGCTGGCCAGTAAGGGCCAGAGCAAGGCCAGCCACAGCGGCACCAACAGGCGCGGTTGGCCGAAGTCGAATACACCGAGGTGCAGCAGAGCGCTGTCGAGGGTGACGCCGATCAGCAGACTGCCGAGCAGCAGCTTGCCTTCGGCGGCCCAGCTGCTCAGCCAGCCGATGTGTAGGCCGAGCACCAGCAAGGGCACCAGCAATAACCAGGGGTGCTCTGGGCTGAATACGCAGGCGAACCAGCCGAGCTGAAACAGCGCGGCATTCGCCAGTAACTTCGCGGCCCGCCCTTTAGGCATCGAAGCGGCCGAGCAGCGGTGTGCCATGGGCCGCGGGTTTGGTTAGCAGCAGTTGCGCGGTGCCGATGCTGCGCTCGATAAAGCCGCCTTCGCAGTAGCACAGGTAGAACTCCCACAGCCGGTAGAAGTATTCGTCGTAGCCCAAGTCTTCGAGCTTGTGTCGCGCGGCGCTGAGGTTGTCGTGCCAGTGGCGCAGGGTGCGGGCGTAGTGCTGGCCGAAGTCTTCCATGTGGTGCAGGGTCATGTCGGTGTCGCGGCTGACGATTTCCAGCATCTTGCTCACCGACGGCAGGGCGCCGCCGGGGAAGATGTAACGCTGGATAAAGTCGACACTGTTTTTTGCCTGCTCGTAACGCTGGTCGCGGATGGTGATGGCCTGCAGCAGCATCAGACCGTGGGGCTTGAGCAGCTTGGCGCAGTGCTTGAAGTAGGTGGGCAGGAAGCGGTGGCCCACCGCCTCGATCATCTCGATCGACACCAGCTTGTCGTACTGACCGTCGAGGTCGCGGTAGTCCTCCAGCAGCAGGGTGATGCGCTCTTGCAGGCCCTGGGCCTCGATGCGTTTTTGCGTGTAGGCAAACTGTTCCTGCGACAGGGTCGTGGTGGTCACGCGGCAGTCGTAGTGGCTGGCGGCGTAGATGGCCATGCTGCCCCAGCCGGTGCCGATCTCCAGCAGGTGATCGCCAGGTTGCAGGTCGAGCTTCTGGCAGATGCGTTCGAGCTTGTTCAGCTGCGCTTGCTCCAGGCTGTCCTCGGCGCGCAGGAACTGGGCGGCGGAGTACATCATGGTTGGGTCGAGCAGGTGCTCGAACATCTGGTTGCCGAGGTCGTAGTGGGCGGCAATGTTCTTGCGCGAGCCTTGCCGGGTGTTGCGATTGAGCCAGTGCAGGCCCTGGATCAGCGGCCGACCGAGTTGCGCCAGACCACGCTCCATGGCGTCCAGCACCTCAAGGTTGCTGACGAACAGGCGAATAACCGCAGTCAGGTCCGGGGTCTGCCAGTAGCCGTGGATATAGGCTTCGCCGGCGCCGATCGAACCGTTGCCGGCCACCAGGCTCCAGAAGGCGCTATCCAGTACGTCGATCTCGGCGTGCAGCAGAGCGCCGGCCTGGCCGAACACCAGGCGTTCATCACCGTCGCGGATCACCAGTTGGCCATGGCGCAAACGCCCGAGCTGGCGCAGCACGGCACGGCGCAGCAGGCTGGCACCGATGCCGTTGCCGCTGCGGACCCAGGTTTTGGCTGCACTGAGGCTAGAGCTTTTCATCGACGGCATCCTTCTGAGTCGGGCGAGCCACGCGCCAGGAACCTTGCGCGGGCAGGTGGGAATAGAGTGGTGTGCGTTTCAGCAACAGGCGCAGGGCCTGCCAATAAATGGCCAGTACGGTCTTGCCGGTCATCCAGGGAAAACTCAGCAGGTGCCGGTGCAGGCTGCTGCGGTTGAGCGGTTGGCGCTGCAGGCTAAGGCTGGCGTCGAACAGCTTGTCCGCGCCCTGCCAGTCGGCCATGTGTACACCCAGGCGTTCGCCGGGCTGGCTGAAGCTCATGTGGTATTCAAGGTCGCGGGGCAGGAATGGCGAGACATGAAAGGCCTTGGCCACGGCGACGTGTTGTTGCCCCGTACCGCTGGCCGGCAGCACATAGTGGTAACGCTCGTGCCAGGGCGTGTTGCTGACTTCGCAGAGAATGGCCACGAGGCGCTCGTCGGCATCAAAGCAATAAAAGAAGCTCGCCGGGTTGAATGCCAGGCCCCAACTGCGTGGCTGGGTCAGCAGGCGCACGGCGCCGCAGGGGGGCTGGCCGAGGGCTTCTGCGACTTGCTGGCGCACGGCATCAATCAGGCGCATGCCGGCACCAGTGAACTCCGGCAAGTAGTCGCTTTCGCGGAAACCGAAGGGCGCCCAGCGGCTGCGTCCGGCCAGGGGCGACAGGCCGAGCACGGCGTCCTGTTCGTCCAGATCGAGGTAGAGCAAGCCCATGCGGTAGCGGAAGTCGTGGGCCCGCGGCGCAAAGCGCCGATGGCCGACCCAGCCGCTGTACAAGGCGCTGTTCATGCCAGCGCCTCGCCAAACGCACGGGCCACGCGCAGGCCGCTGACCACGCCGTCTTCGTGAAAACCGTTGGCCCAGTAAGCACCGCAGAAGTAACTGTGATTGGCACCGAGCAGTTCTTCCCAGTGCGCCTGTGCAGCAACCCCGGCCAGGCTGTATTGCGGATGGGCGTAGGTGTAGCGGGCGAGAATCTTGCTCGGATCAATCGCCGCGGTTTGGTTGAGGCTGACGCAGAAGGTGGTGTCGGTCTGCAGCCCTTGGAGGATATTCATGTTGTAGGTCAGCGCCGCCGGCTGGCTGGTCGGCCCGCCCAGGCGGTAGTTCCAGCTGGCCCAGGCCAGGGGCCGTTTGGGCAACAGGCGAGTGTCGGTGTGCAGCACCACGTCGTTGTCGGCATAGGGCAGCGCGCCGAGTATTTGCTGCTCGGTTGCGCTCGGTTCGGCCAGCAGTTGCAGCGCCTGGTCGCTGTGGCAGGCGAACACCACCTTGTCGAAACGCTCGCTGCCGGCGCTGCTGTGCACGGTAACGCCCCTGGCGTCGCGCTCGACCCGCTGTACCGGGCATTGCAGGCGGATGCGTTCGGCAAACGAGGCGCTTAGCGGTGCCACGTAACTGCTGGAGCCGCCCTTGATCACCTGCCACTGGGGGCGGTCGGTGACGGATAGCAGGCCGTGGTTCTTGAAGAAACGCAGGAAGAACTGCAGGGGGAAATTCAGCATGTCGGCCAGCGACATCGACCAGATCGCCGCGCCCATCGGCACGATGTAGTGCTGGATAAAACGCTCGCCATAACCGCGCTGCTGCAGGTAGCTGCCCAGGCTCAGGTCGCTGGCGATGCGTTGCTGCTGCAAGTCATCCACGGCCTCGCGATTGAAGCGCAGGATGTCGCGCAGCATGCCCCAGAACGGCGGCGAGAGTAGGTTGCGGCGTTGGGCGAAGAGGCTGTTGAGGGTGTTGCCGTTGTATTCCACGCCACTGACCGGATCGCACACCGAGAAGCTCATTTCGGTGGGCTGGTAGGTGACGCCGAGCTGGTTGAGCAGTTCGATGAAGTTCGGGTAGGTCCAGTCGTTGAATACGATAAAACCGGTGTCGATGGCGAAGTGTCGGCCGTCCACCTGCACGTCCACGGTGTGGGTGTGGCCGCCGACCCAATCACTGGCCTCGAACACGCTGATGTCGTGCTGGCGGTTGAGCAGGTAGGCAGCTGTCAGGCCGCTGATGCCACTGCCGATGATGGCGATTTTCATACTGAGTCCTTGGCGTTTGGGCGCGCCATGCGTGTGCCAATCGCCACTTGCAGGCGTTTGGGCAGGTGGGCAAGCAACCACAAGATGGCGATAAAAGGACCGGGGAACGCGATTTCGTAAGGTCGTTTGTGCAGGCGTGCAGCGATGTGCCGCGCGGCCTTGTCGGCCGACCAGCGCAGCGGCATGGGGAAGTCGTTTTTTTGCGTCAGCGGCGTGTCGACAAAGCCCGGACTGACCAGGGTGACGTCGATGCTTTCGGCGGCCAGGTCGATGCGCAGGGCTTCCAGCAAATAGCGCAGGCCGGCTTTCGAGGCGCCGTAGGCTTCGGCCCGTGGCAACGGCAGGTAGGTGACCGAGCTGCCAACGCCCACCAGGTGCGGCTCGTTACCGGCGCGCAGCAGTGGCAGGGCCACTTCGATGCAGTAACTGGCCGACAGCAGGTTGGCGCGCAGCACGCGCTCGACCATGGCGGCCTGAAAGTCGACCACTTCGACGTACTCGCAGGTGCCGGCATTAATGATGAGCGTGTCCAGTGCGCCCCAGTGCAGGGCGATGCGCTGGCCAATGGCGCGTACCTGTTGGCTGTCGCCCAAGTCGCCGGGCGCTACCAGCACCTGCTCCGGGTAGCGCGCGGCCAAGGCCTGCAGCGGTTCCACAGTGCGGGCGCTAATGGCTAAGCGATGGCCGGCTAGCAGCAGCTGTTCGGCCAGGGCAGCGCCGATGCCGCTGCTGGCGCCGGTCAGCCAGATACGCCGTGATGGGCCGTTCATGCCAGCCGCCTTTTTAGCCAGCGAATCAGCGAGCCCATCACGGGCATGTGTTCATATAGCAGGGCGCCCGCATCGAAGTAGTCGCGGTGGCGATGCACTTTGCCGTCGCTCCACAGCAGGTGCGAGCAGCCTTCGACGCGGATCAGTTGGCCGGCGGCCAGGCGTGGATGGCGGTAGCTCATGGTCCAGCGCAGGTAACCTTCACCTTCGCTGACTTGATCAAAGCCGTAGAAGTCGAAGCGCAGCTCGCTGACATTGGCGTACATCTCGGCAAAGTAGCGCTGCAGGTTGGCCAGCCCGCGCACTTCATGCAGCGGATCGCAGAACAGCGCGTCGCGGCTGTAGAGCTGCTCTAGGCGCTCAAGGTTGTTCTTGTTCAGCCCGGCGAAGGCCTGGGCGAAGTCATGCAGGAAGGCGCTCATGGGCCATCAGCCTCGAGTGTGCTCAGGTGCGGCAGGCACTTGAAGGCGGCCAGGGCGCGGGTGCGGCTCTTGCCGAGATCGACGATTGGCCGAGGGTAATCAATGCCGCCAAACAAGCCGCCACCCAAGTGCGCCGTGGTGTGCGGGTTGTGGATGTCTTTTTTGTTCAGGCCTACCAGCTCGGGCAGCCAGTGACGGATAAAACGTCCGTCCGGGTCGAACTTGGCCGATTGGCTCAGCGGGTTGAAGATGCGGAAGTACGGCGCCGAATCGGTGCCGGTGGAGGAACTCCACTGCCAGCCGCCGTTGTTGGCGGCCAGGTCGCCATCCACCAGGTGCTGCATAAAGAAGCGTTCACCTTCGCGCCAGTCGATCAGCAGGTTCTTGGTTAGGAACATCGCCACCACCATGCGCAGGCGGTTGTGCATCCAGCCGGTGGCGACCAGTTGGCGCATCGCCGCATCGATGATCGGCAGGCCAGTGCGGCCCTCTTGCCAGGCAGCGAGGTCGGCCGGGGCATGGCGCCAAGCTACGGCGTCAGTCTCAACGCGGAAGGCGCGACCCATGGACACCCGTGGGTAGCCCACCAGAATGTGCTTGTAGAACTCGCGCCAGAGCAGCTCGTTAATCCAGCAGACCACGCCTGGATTGCCACTGTCGAATTCGCCGCGGTTGACCGCAAGCGCGGCATGCAGGCATTGGCGCGGTGAAATCACCCCAGCGGCGAGGTAGCTCGACAACTGGCTGGTGCCGGGCACCGCCGGGAAGTCGCGGCGCTGGTCGTACCACTCCATCTGCTCGGCAGCGAAGGCGTCCAGCCGCCGTTGCGCCTCGGCTTCTCCGGCGGGCCAGTAGTGCTGCAGGCTGGCACTGGGCGTGGGAAAGCCGTCGACCTGGGTCGGGAGTTCGTCGCTGACAATGGGCAGCGGTGCTTGCGCCGCCGGCAGTGGCAGACAGTGCGGCAGGGCGATTTGCAGGCGGCGGTAACAGACCTTGCGAAACTGGCTGTACACCTGGAAGTAGGTGCCCGACTGAGTCAGCAGGCTGCCGGGCTGGAAAAACAGCTGGTCCAGGTGACCCTTGAACGCCACACCCTGTTGCGCCAGCAGGCTGGCGCAGGCTTCGTCGCGGCGGCTTTCGTGCACGCCGTACTCGTCGTTGACCTGCACAGCGGCAATGTCATGTGCCTGGCAGAGACGCGCCAGCACCTTGGGGGCTTCGCTCCAGGTATCGGCTTTGGCGATCAGCAGTGGCACATTTAGTTGCTGTAGTTGCTGTTGCAGATGCGCCAGGTTGCGCAGCCAGAAATCCACCTTAGCTGGCGCATCATTGTGGGCTTGCCATTCGCCGGGGCTGAGCAGAAACAGCGCCACCGTCGGGCCCGCCGCCATGGCGGCGGCGAGGGCACTGTTGTCGTGCACGCGCAGGTCGGTGCGAAACCACATCAGTTGGCGCATGCAGGCTCCAGGGTCAGGGTGTAATGGTTCATATGGCGTTACGCAGGCTCAGCACTTCCGGGTGTGGTTGCAGGTAAACCTGGCGCTCGATGTAGTGGTCTGGATGACGGCGGAAGTGGTGCTTGAGCAAGGTCAACGGCACCACCAGCGGCACGATACCGTTGCGGTACTGGCTGATTAGTTGGTTCATCTCTGCTTTGTCTTCGCGGCTCAGGGCCTGTTTAAGGTAGCCGCTGATGTGCTGCAGGACATTGCTGTGGGTGCCGCGGGTGGCGCACTTCTTCAAGGCCGCCATCAGTGCGCTGAAGTAGCGCGGCGCCAGCTCACCGAGGTCGTACTGGCTAAGGTTGCCCAGCAGTTGGCCGAGGGCCTTGTACTGCAGCGGGTTGGTCGCCAGCAGCTGGTATTTATAGCGCGAGTGGAAGTCGAGCAGGCTCTGCCGGGTCAGGCCGCTGCGCAGCAGCTCCTGCCAGCGCGCGTAGGCATACACGCGGGTGAGGAAGTTCTCACGCAGTACTGGGTCGTTGAGGCGGCCGTCTTCCTCTACCGGCAAGTCCGGGTGGCGGGCACAAAATGCCTTGGCAAAAATCCCGTGGCTGCCGCCTGGGGTAGGCGCACCGTTGGCCTGGTAAAGCTTGACCCGTTCCATCCCGCAAGACGGCGATTGCTGCATAAAGATGTAGCCGCAGATGCCCTGCAATTCGCCAGCCATGCGTTCGCCGTAGGCGGCCAGCGCGTCGGTTACGTCAATCTCGCGGTGAATGGTACCGACCGCACGGGGAGCCGCCGGGTCGCCAATCAGGCGAATGGGTTCGCGCGGCGTGCCCAGGCCGATGGCTACCTCCGGGCACACCGGAATGAACTCAAAGTGTTCGCTAAGTACCCGACTGCACAGGTTCGACTGCTTGTGACCGCCGTTGTAGCGCACTTCGTTGCCCAACAGACAGGCGCTGATGCCCAGTTTGAGGGTCTCGGTTGCTGGTTTGGTAGCAGTCATGGCACACCTCTAAGCAGGATGTCGAACGCAGGAATCTGCATTGCGGCCTTGGGTAGATGATAGGCATATTGTTGTACAGTCGCAAATAAATTGTACAGGTATTGTATTGCTAGGCTTTGCCATCGCTCAGGCGGTCGGGGCAGTGAGCGCCGCCGGGCGGGCGCTTGTGGTTGAAAAGTGCGGGCGCTGGCCTCACGCTTTAAGGTTAGTCGCCTGTGTGCAGGCCCAAGCGGCTTGTCGAAGACGTGACCGGGCTCCGCTTGGTGCGCCCGATCCGTGTCACTTACCTTGCAGGAACCCCCATGGACGCCGCCAAACCCGCTCTAATCCGCGAAACCTTCCCCGTCGGGCCTTTGCAGTGCAACTGCACGATCATTGGCGACCCTGTTACCAAGAAGGCCATCGTGGTCGATCCGGGTGGCAACCCCGAGTTGATCATGGCGCGCCTGGATGCCCATGGCCTCAAGGTGGTGAGCATCATTCACACCCATGCTCACCTGGATCACTTCCTCGCCTCCGGGCAGATGAAGGAGCGCACGGGGGCGACCCTGCACCTGCATAAGGATGATCAGTTCCTCTGGGACAACCTGGAGATGCAGTGCGGTATGTTCGGCGTGCCCTACACGCCGGTTCCGGCACCGGATCAGTGGCTGAGCGATGATCAGGCGCTGGATTGCGGCTGTGGCGTGGCGCTGCACACGCCGGGGCATACGCCGGGCTCGATGAGCTTCTGGTTCCCCGAGGCCAAGTTGCTGATCGCCGGCGATACCTTGTTCCGTGGCGGTATTGGCCGTACCGATTTGTGGGGTGGCGATTACCCGACCATCGAGCGCTCGATCAAGCAGCGTCTGTACACCCTGGATGAAGACGCCACGGTGGTCACGGGCCACGGTCCGGATACCCGTCTAGGCGACGAGATGCGCAGCAATCCATATGTGCGTGCCTGAACGCGGAATTTTCCCGGGCGCTTGTGCTCTAATCCGCACGGCCGATGATGGCTGACCCCTACGTTGAGGAGTTGCATTGATGTTTAAGCCCAGTCGCCTGTTGATTGCTGCCAGCACCGCCGTTTTGCTGGCGGGTTGCGCGTCGCAGAATCCCTATGACAATCAGC
Organism: Pseudomonas sp.; assembly: GCA_034519305.1. Taxonomy (GTDB): domain Bacteria; phylum Pseudomonadota; class Gammaproteobacteria; order Pseudomonadales; family Pseudomonadaceae; genus Aquipseudomonas. The sequence continues at coordinate 87,820 of JAXHOM010000029.1, read as the reverse complement.
CGCCGAGCAGTAACAAGACCGCTAAATACGGTGGCCTTGGGGCGTTGGCAGGTGCGGCGGCTGGCGCCTTGATCAGTCATGATAATCGCGGCAAGGGGGCGTTGATCGGTGCGGCCATCGGCGGTGCCAGCGCAGCCGGCTACGGTTACTACGCCGACAAGCAGGAAGCTGAGTTGCGCCAGAGCATGCAAGGCACGGGAGTGGAAGTGCAGCGCCAGGGCGACCAGATCAAACTGATCATGCCGGGCAACATCACGTTCGCCACTGACTCGTCTGAAATTGTCAGCAACTTCTATGCGCCGCTGAATAACCTCGCCAGTTCGTTCAAGCAGTTCAATCAGAACACCATTGAAATCGTCGGCTTTACCGACAGCACCGGCAGTCGCCAGTACAACATGGACCTGTCGCAGCGCCGGGCGCAGAGCGTGGCTACGTATCTGACCGCCCAGGGCGTGGATGGCACGCGTCTGTCGACCCGTGGTGCCGGCCCGGATCAACCGATTGCCAGCAATGCCACCGCCGATGGCCGCGCGCAGAACCGCCGTGTCGAGGTCAACTTGCGACCTTTGCCGGGCCAGCCGCAGCAGTAAGTGGCTGCGCTGTACAGGAGCCCGCCGCTTGGCGGGCTTTTTATTGCCTGGATCAACCCGTATTCGGTTGGGCTGACGTGCCCCGGTGCAGCAGGCACAGTGCTGCGCATCACAAAAAGCGCCGTCACAGCGGCCGGGGAGCGGGTTATGCGTGTAGGTCTGGTAGTCGATGCAACCTGCGATTTACCTGAGGAGTGGCTGCGCGCGCACGGTGTGCGGGTGTTGCCCATCGTGCTGCGAGTTGGGGAGCAGCGGCTGATTGATCAGCGTGAGGCGCAGGCCACTCAGGTGTTCTATCAGCAGCAATTACCGAGTGTGGGTGCCCTCGATCACAGCGAGCCGTTGCCGGTGGTAGAGCTGCAGCAATGGTTGCTGGATGAGCTGGTGAATGAGTTCGACTATCTGCTGTGCCTGACGGTGGCCAGCCAGCGCAGCCAGATCTTCGAGCATGCTACCCAGGCCTCCTTTGGCCTGTTGCAGCATTACCGGGCGCGCCGCGCCGAGGCTGGCTTGAGTGGGCCGTTCGCCATGCGGGTGATCGACAGCAAAAGTGTCTTCGCCGGCGTGGCGGTGCTGGCGGCGGAGGGCATGCGTCTGATTGCCGACGGTGCGCACCCGAATGCTGTGCGTGTGCGCCTGGAACAATTGGCCCTGCAGACGTGCACCTTTATTGTCGCCGACGACCTTGCTCATCTGCGCCAGCGGGGTTTTCAGAAGGGCGATCGCAGCGGCTTGCTCGATAAAGTGCGAGGTGCGGCGTTGGGCTTGGGTTCGTTGCTCGATGTGAAGCCGGTGCTCAGCATCCAAAGCGGCGACGATAAACCGGTGGCGCTGGCGCCGAGTTTCGACAAGGCGGCGCAAAAGTTGTTTGCGCATGCTGTCGGGCGGGTGGAGGCCGCTGAATTGTTGGCGCCACACCTGTGCCTGAGTTATGCCGGCGACTTGTCGGTGGTGCGAGACTTGCCGGGCTTTGCCGAATTGGAGCAGGTGTGTCAGGCGCGCGGGGTGGCTTTGCACCTGGCAATGTTGAGTGCCACCGGGGCGATCAATATTGGTCGCGGAGCCCTCAGCCTGGCCTATGCGGCTGCGCCCAAGGCATTTGCCTAGGCGGGTTTATGGTTGGCCGTTGGCAGGCATTGCACAGGTGGGTTTCGAGGCGTTGACTGATGCTCGCCCAGCTTTGCCGGCTGGCGTGCTGGCGGGCATTGAGGCGGATTCGGCGCAGGGTTTCGGGTTCTTCCAGCAGCCACACCGCCGCCGCGCTGAAACTGTCGGGGTCTTCGCTCATGGCCAAAACGCCGTTATGGCCATGACGCAGGTGTTGGGCGGCGGCGCCCTGGTCAAAGGCGACCACGCCCAGGCCAGACGCCAGGGTTTCCAGCAGTAAGCGATCGTCATCATCGACCAGCAAAAACACATCCCCCGAAGCGTAATGGCTGGCCAGGTTTACCCCGTGGGTGGCCTCACTCAGGTAGGCGTCGGGCAGCTGTACGGCCATGGCGGCGTTGGCGTTGAGGACGACCAGGCGCATGCGGCGCCGTGGGTAACGAGTTTTGAGTGCCTGCCAGCTGCGCTGCAGCAGTTCGAGCTGCTGGTCGTTGTTCGGTGCGCGACAGAGCACGGCAATATCGGCCTCGCCCAGGCCCCAGTCACTGCGTAATGCCTGCCTGCGCTGACGCGGGTGGAACAGCAGGCTGTCGACGCCGTCGGTTAGCAATTGCAAGTGGGCAAAGCCGTTACGTTGCAACGCATGCAGCTGGTTACTGGTGGGCACCAGCGTGAGCTGGGCGCGGTTGTGAAACCAGCGCAAGTAGTGCTGAAGCAGGCGGTTGAAGGGCGCCAGCAAGTGACTGGGGGGGAAGCTGTCCGCGGGGCTGGTCAGGCTGCTGACAACGGGAATGTTCAGCCGTGTGCCCACGCGCAAGGCCGCAAGACCGAGTGGGCCGGGGCTGGCGATGTACAGCACGTCAGGGCGCCGGCGTTGCCAGTGGCGCAACAGTTTGGCCTGCATGGACACGCCCCATTGCCAGCCTGGTAAGCCGGGCAGCGGCCAGCCGCGGGTTAGCAGCAGGCGCTCATCACTGTGGCGACCTTGATCGTCTGCCTGACGTGGGCGTACCAGTTGCAAGTGGTGACCGCGTGCATTCAGGCCTGCGCACAGGTGGGCCAGGCTCTGGGGCAGGTCGTTGACGACGGGAAGGACGGTTTCGCTGATCAGGGCGATTAATAGGGGGGCTGTGTTCATGGTGACAGTCTCGACTGTCACCATGTAGCAACTGTGACACTGGCGTGGCGAAACCGTGACGGTGTTTGCCAGCGACGCTGCTCGCTAGGTTTTCACCAGGCTTGAGGCGCCGTCTTCACGCACCCAGAACAGCGTGGCACCGGCCACGGCGGCGGGCATCATCAGGATGTTGACGAAGGGAATCAGCAGCGCCACATAGGTGATGCCGCCAAACCCCAGGCTCTGCCAGCGCTTGGCCCGCAGCCAGGCGAGCATGTCGTCCCAGCTGACCTTGTTGTTGTCGCAGGGGTAGTCGATGTATTGCACGGCCATCATCCATACGCCGAACAGCAGCCACAGCGGTGTGGCGATCAGGTTCAGGCCGGGAATCAGCGAGAGGATCAGCAGGCCGATGGCGCGCGGCAGGAAGTAGCTGAGCTTGCGCAGTTCACGCTTGAGGGTGCGCGGCACCATGGCCAATAGCTCGTTCCAGCTGAACGGCGGGAAGGTGTCTTCACCGCGTACCACCACCTCGACCTTTTCCGCGAGAAAGCCGTTGAAGGGCGCGGCAATGATGTTGGCCAGCAGGGTGAAGGTGAAGAACACCATCAGCAGGAGCAGGACGACGAACAGCGGCCAGAGCAGGAAGTCGAGAAAGCTCAGCCAGCTCGGCAGGCTGCCCATCAGGCTGTCGAGCCAGCCGCTGAACTGGCGCACGGCGAAACCGATCAAGGCGACGAAGAGGATCAGGTTGATGGTCAGGGGCAGCAGCACGAAGAGGCGTAGGCCGGGGCTAAGTACCAGCTTCAGCCCAGCGCTGAGGTACTGCGAACCAGAGAGTGCGGGTACGGACATGGGAGGCTTTCCGAGGTTGTGATGCGGGCGACCTTAACGGCTTTACGTCGGAGTGGAAAGCTCGGGCGGGGTATACAGGCAGGCGCGATTGCGTTGCTGTTTGGCTTCATACATGGCGATATCGGCGGCCTTGATCAGGCTTTCGGCTTGTTTGGCATGCTGCGGAAAAAGGGCGATGCCGATACTTGGCGTAACAAAATCGATCACCAGACGGTCATCAATAAAGGGCTGTCCCAGGCTTCTGAGCAAGCGCTCGGCGAGCTTCATGGCGGACTCGGGGTCGGCGTCAGTGAGCAGCACGGTGAACTCGTCGCCGCCCAGGCGATAGACGTGGTCGGGCTGGCGCAAGCTGCTTTGCAGGCGTTGGGCGATGGAGATCAGCAGGGCGTCGCCAATGTCGTGGCCGTATTGGTCGTTGACCTGCTTGAAGCGGTCGAGGTCGATGTACAGCAGTGCCAGAGAGCGCTCTTGACGCAGCATCAGGTCGAGGCTGCGTTGCAACTCTTCGCTGAAGGCCTTGCGGTTGCCCAGGCCCGTGAGTGGGTCGCGATAGGCCATGTCGATCAGTTTGTTCTGGTAGGCCATCTGCTCACTGGTGTCGCGCAGGATGCCGCGGCAGCCGGCAATCTGGCCCTGGCGGTCATGGAACAGGGTCAGGCGGGTTTCGAAGTGGCCAACACTGCCGTCGCGGCGCTTGAAGGGCGCGGCAAACTGGTTGTCTGAGCTGTTTTGCAGGACGCGCTCGACCAGCGCGCGGGCGCGAGGGATGTCCTCTTCGGCCAGGGCTTCTTTGTACGAGCGGCCAAGCATTTCGGCGCGGCTGTAGCCGAGCATCTGCTCCAGGGCGCGGTTGAGGGTGGTGATGTTGCCGTGGAGGTCCAGCTCGAAGAAGCCGTCGTTGATCGAGTCGAGAATCAGCTGATCACGGGACTCGCTTTGCATAAAGCGTTCGAACATCAAATTGAGGGCATTGGCCAGTTGCCCGAGCTCATCGTTGCGGCTGTCTTCCAGGCGCGGTAGTGGGTTTTCCGGGCCTACTTTGGCCACTTCACGGTGGATATATTGCAGGCGGCGCAGGATCCAGAACTCCAGGCACAGGTAAATCATCACGGTGGCCCCTGCGCCAACGGCCACGGCTTGCATCAGGAAAAACCAGATGGCTTGTCGGCCCTCCTGAAAGAGGCGGCGGTCTTTGTCGATATGCAGGGTTAGGGAGGGTTCGTTGAGGTCATTGGCCAGAAGCAACTCAACGTGCTGACGATTTTCTTGCAGTTCGCGGGGGCTGATGGACAGCTTGCTGAGACTGTCTGGCTGGATCGGCAGTGGCAGCCATTGCGAGGTATCAGTCGGCGGATCACCCAGGCGCAGGTCGCCGTCTACGAGCTGCTGCAGGCTCTTGAAACGTTGGCGGTCGAGGAAGTGGCCGGCCACGATATTGCCGACTGGAGCGATGGTGCTGTGGTTGTTGCTGATCGGGCTGACCACCAGCAGTAGAGGCGTGCCTTGTACCAGCAGCAGTTGTCCGCGACCTAATTCACTGGGGCTGGCCTGGTCGAGCAGGGTCAGGGCGCGACCGAGCTGCAGGATGTCCTGGCGCAGGCTGTCGTAGTCACTGGGGTGCTGCTGGTTGCTGCTGAGCATTTCACTCAGGTCTGGCGGTAACCATTGCTCGGTGACCACCTGTTGCTGGTTGTCGAGGAACACCATGAAGTCGAAGTTGAGCAGTGCCAGGGACTGTTCATCGAGGTTGCTGCGGGCAAAGTCAGGTCGGTTGCCCAGCATGAACTCGTAGCTGTCGTCCCAGCCGGAGTAGGTGCTGAGCAGGTCGAGGTTGTTTTTCAGCATAAAGTTCAGGGCGCTGCGTAGCCGCTCGGCGTCATTGAGCAGAAGGGCGCGGTCCTGATGGTCAAAGCGACTGAGGAGAATGCGTTCGGATAGCCAGAAGGCGCTGAGCAGGGTCAGCAGCAGGAGCGGTACGAATAACCAGAACAAGCGTTTGCGTAAGGTCATGCCGTCGGCTTCGTTGGGGGCGTGGGTCAGGCCATTATAGCAAGACTCACCTGTGCCACCGCCGGCTTAAGGTGTTGCAGGCTTATACCCAGGTATTCAGCGACAGATTGTGAGCGCTCAGACGGATGAACTGTTCGTTGGCCTTCATCAGCAGGGCGTCGCGGTCGACAGTCAACTCGTGACTGGGCTTGCCTTCAGCTTCGCAGCGGTAGGTGGACTGATTGGCGGATTGGCGCAGGCACTGGTAGCGCTGGCTGCGGGCTTCGACTCGCAAACTCAGCAGGTCGATGTGTGCCACCTGCAGTTGCTCGCTCTGCCCGGTTTCCAGCGCGCAGCGTTGCAGTGCGGGGGTGTGGGTGAAGGGCGAGGAGGAGAACATCACGTGCTGGCATTCACCCAGGTCAGGGCGCAGGTGGCCGTCAAGGAACCAGCGGCCGCGGATGTCGCGCTGCAAGGTGAGGCTTTGCGGACCGTGGTTATCGACCTTCAGCCACAGGCGGCGGAAGCGCCAGCGTGGATCGCAGGTGAGTACGTAGGTGGCGGCGATGCTATGGCCTTTGAGGTTCTGGATCAGGTGACTGCTGGCATTGATGCCATTGTTGTCGCGATCCAGGCGCAGGCTTTCGACGCCGGGGGTGTGCCAGGGTTTCCAAACCAGGTTGTGTTGCATCCGTGCGACTCCTTGTCCTGCGCGGTGAGCTCTTTGCCAGGCGATAACCAGGGCGTTTCAGGGCTCAGGATAGGTAGTTTCCAAGGGCGCGTCTGTCAGCCTTTGCCGACAGTTGCGCAGTTATTGGCCATGGATGCCAGATTCAGGCGTTGCGCTGCAACGCGGCTTGGCTGAAGCGTACGCCGGCCAGACCGTGGGTCTGCAGGGCGCGGATATTGCCGTGATCGCTGCCGTCCGGGGTGGCCAGCACGTCGCGGTAATGTTCGCCGAAGGCCAGCAAGGCCTCTTCAACGCTGAAGCCTTCCAGCAGTGCCAAGCTGAGGGTTTTGCAGGAGCCTTCATTCTGTCCGGCGGCATTTTCGACGCTGCCGTTCGTGAAGCTGCTCGGGCTGTATTGGTAGTGCTCGGCGATAAACGCCAGGGTCTGGCTGAACAGGTGCTGGCCGCTGCGCAGTTGCTGGCGGAAGGTGCTCAGGGCGCTCATGGCTTGTGCACCTTGGCAAAGGTGGCCTGCTGCTCGGCGCTGGCTTCCTTCTGGTATTTGTTCTTCCACTCGCTGTAGGGCATGCCGTAAATCTCTTCGCGAGCCTGTTCAACAGACACGTCGATGCTGAGGTCGTCGGCCGCGGCCTTGAACCATTTGGACAGGCAGTTGCGGCAGAAACCGGCCAGGTTCATCAGTTCGATGTTCTGCACATCCGGGCGCGAACGCAGATGTTGCACCAGTTGGCGAAAGGCGGCGGCGTCGAGTTCCAGGCGTTCTTGCTCGGTCATGGCGGGGCTCTTGATTGGCAGTGGTCGGCAGGCGCGGATGATAGAAGCCTCGCGCGCCGCCGGCAATCGGCCTGTTAGCGGTGGCCGGCGAGGGTGATGGAAACCGATTGGGCAAAGCGCAGGGCGTGGGGCTTGTCGACTTCCACTTCGGCGTAGCGCACTGCCGGGTGGGCCATGACCAAGTCCAGCAACTCTTGAGTCAAGCGCTCCAGCAGGGCAAAGCGATTGCCCTCGACGTGCTGGATGATGGCTTTGGTGATGGTGCGGTAGTTAAGGGCGTGGTCGATATCATTGCCCTCCACTGCATCGTTGGCCGGGTAGAGAATGGTCAGGTTGATCAGCACGTCCTGCTTGTTGAGGATCTCGTCCTCCTTGATGCCGATAAAGGTGCGTACGCTCAGGTCCTTGACCCGGATACGCGCCATGCCTGGCTCCAGTCTTGGCATGTTCAGTTGCTCCGTCCGATCAGTTGCAGAAATTCCATCCGAGTATTACAGGATTCGCGGAAGGCGCCGAGCATCACCGAGGTGTTCATCGACGAGTTCTGCTTCTCTACCCCGCGCATCATCATGCACATGTGCTGAGCCTCGATGACCACGGCGACGCCGGCGGCATCGGTGACCTGCTGAATGGCCTCGGCAATCTGCCGGGTGAGGTTTTCCTGGATCTGCAGGCGCCGCGCATACATGTCGACGATGCGCGCCACCTTGGACAAGCCCAGCACCTTGCCGGTGGGGATGTACGCCACGTGGGCCTTGCCGATAAACGGCAGCAGGTGGTGCTCGCACAGCGAGTACAGCTCAATGTTCTTGACGATCACCATCTCGTCATTGTCAGAGGCGAACAGGGCGCCGTTGACGATTTCATCGAGGTTTTGCTGATAGCCGTGGCAGAGGTACTGCATGGCCTTGGCGGCGCGTTTGGGCGTATCCAGCAAGCCTTCGCGCTCAGGGTTTTCGCCCAGGCCAAGGAGGATTTCGCGGTAATGGTTGGGCATCAGTAGTGGGTTCATCAGGTTCTCCTCGGCGCGCACCTTACTTGAGGTGTCGACCGCCATTAACGGTCAGGGTAGTGCCGGTTACGTAAGGGTTGTCGAGCAGATAGCGCAGGCTCTGGTAGATCACCTCGGCGCCGGGCTCGATGCCCAGGGCCGATTTGGCCAGGGCTTTGGCGCGGTACTGCGGTTGATCATCGGGGTTGAACAACACCAGGGCCGGGGCAATGCCATTGACCTTGATGTGCGGGGCGAAACGGGCGGCAAACGACAGGGTCAGGTTATCCAGGCCCGCCTTGCTGGCGCTGTAGGCCAGGTGCTGGCTGCTGCCCTTGCGGGTCACGTCGTCGCTGATATGAATGATGTCGGCTGGCGTCGAGCGCTGTAGCCGTTCTGCGCAGTGCAGGTTGATCAGGTAGGGCGCGAGCATGTGCACGTTGAACAGTTGCTGAAACATCGCCGCTTCCTGCCCCGGCGTTTCGCTCAGCCATTGCGAGGCGTTGTGGACGATGGCGCGCAGGCTGTCGGTGTGCCCATGCAAAGCCTCGATAAACGCCATGATCCCGGCTTCGCTGGCGAAGTCGGCATGCAGTGTCACTGCACCGCGCTCACGCAGCTGGTCCAGGCCCGGTCGCTCGCTGCGGTAACTGACAATCACCGGATGGCCATCATCGAGCAGGCGCAATGCACAGTGCAGGCCTATGCGTTGGCTGGCTCCAGTAAGCAGAATCGGTGCGGATGACTGGCCCATGGCGGTCCTGTGGTGCGACTTGGATTGGTCGGATCTCTATGTCCGGTATACGGATAAACCTATACCAAAGCTTGATTTTGTACAACCATGCGCGCTGTGTGGGCAAGCCTCTAAGGTCGCCAGTTGTGGCGTAAATACTGGGCTTGTAGGGCTTTTACTGTTTCTGAAGGTAGGGCCTTATTGTACGTCGATTTTATTTTTGTATAGTTCCTGTCTGCTTTTTATCGATCTGGCATGCGCCGTCCTGGCAGCGGCGGGCGCCTTCTGGGTGGGGCAGCCAGGTCAGGCCTGGACGCAGCCGGCAGAACAGCCGGTACAGGCCGTCCAGCGTGGGGCGCAACCAGCGCCAGCCCACAGGCCTGGCCAGCCAGGTGTGGCCGGCGGCAGTCCAGCTCCAGTAGGTGGCATCCAGTCCGGTGACCCAGTGGCCGTCGGCAAAGCGTCCGTGCAGCAGGTTTTGTAGCTGCGTCAGGCTGCAGCCGAGGGCGGCAGGGTCAAAGTCGGCGCTACTGATGTCGGTCAGTTGCAGCCTGGCGGGGTCGGCGTTGCGTTTAAGCCAGGCAATCTCCCGAGCGCACAACGGGCAGTCGCCATCGTGGTAAAGCGTCAATGGCCAGTGGGGTTGCATGATGGCGCTGTCCTTTTTGTATAGGTCTTGTACAATGTATGCGCTTGCTCCCAAGTTGTACAATGCCGGCCACGACCCCTGAGCGATGTCCACCATGACCGAACTTGCTGCTGCTTCAGCCCTTGCCACAGCGGCCCTGACTCAGGAAGAGCTGTTTCCTATCCGTGAAGTGTCACGCCTGACCGGGGTCAATCCGGTCACGCTGCGGGCCTGGGAGCGGCGTTACGGGCTGATTCAGCCGACCCGTACCGACAGCGGTCATCGCTTGTATTCGCAGGCCAACATCGATGCGGTGCGCAGCATTCTGTCCTGGCTTGAGCGTGGGGTGGCGGTCAGCAAGGTTAGCAAGATCCTCCAGCGCAGCGAGACTCAGCGTGCGGTGGCTGAGCCGGCGCCGGCAGATGCGCTGCTGGGTGAGTGGGGCGAGTGGCAGCAGCAGGTTCAGGGGGCGCTGCGCAACTTCGATGAGGGACGCCTGGAGCAGGTGTTCGGTCAGATCTTCTCCAGCTATTCATTGCCTGTGGTGTTTCAAGACATCCTGATGCCGCTCTGGCAGCAATTGCTGCAGCGTCAGCGTGAGTTTGGCCAGACCAGCGAGTGGTTGTTCCTTGATAGCTTCCTGCGTGGTCGTGCCTTGCAGCGCCTGCAGTTGGCGCGTTCGGGCAGCAGCGAGCGCGTGCTGCTGGCTGCGTTGCCGGGGCAGTGCCACGAGCTTGAGTTACTGGTGGCTGGCGTTGTGCTGAGTCATGCCGAGGTGACGCTGACAGTGTTGCCGCTCGGCCAGCCGCTGGAGGAACTGACGCTGGTCTGCGAAAAAATCCAGCCGCAGCTGCTGGTGCTGTTCTCCAATCATCCGCCGGCCGCTGATTTCGCCCGTCAACTGGAGCGCCTGGCCCTCACCGTCGACTGCCCTCTGGCGTTGGCCGGTGAAGCCGCTGATCTGGCCAGCGAGCAATTAGCTGGCTCGCCTATCGCCTGCCTGGGCAATGATGCCCGCAGTCTGTCGCGGCGCCTGCTGCAACTGCTAAATGGGCACATGGACACCTGAGTCCAGCGGCGCCGTTCGGCGCCTCGCCTGCATTTCTGCTTTTACCTCATTTTCTTCTGTCTGCTCGTTTACCGAGTCCGGCAGGCGTACGCCTGGGTTTTGTTTGGCCTTTTATTTACGGCATTGGTGGGTAGGTTGTGCTGTTCGTGGCAGGAATAAAAACTTGCCAACAGGGTTTTTTACCTATACAAAAGCTGTACAAATAAATTTTCTGTACAGCTTCAGGAGTTTCCCATGCCTGCATACCGTGCTCCCCTACGTGACATGCGCTTTGTCTTTGATGAGGTGCTTGATGCATCCAACGTGCTGCAAAGCTTGCCGGATCAGGGCGAGTTCAGCAGTGATCTGGCTGACGCAATCCTGGAAGAAGCAGCCAAGCTCGCCGAAAACGTCCTTGCTCCGCTGAATGGCCCTGGTGACCAACAAGGCTGTCAGTACGACCCGCAGACCAAGGCCGTCACCGTGCCTCAGGGCTTCAAACAGGCGTACAAGCAGTTTGCCGAAGGTGGCTGGACGGCGTTGGCCTGCAGCCCCGAGTTCGGCGGTCAGGGCTTGCCCCATGTGCTGAACATGCTGGTTGAGGAGATGATCTGCTCGGCCAACCTGTCCTTGGGCATGTATCCGGGCCTCACCCATGGCGCCATCAATGCATTGACTGAGCACGGCAGCCGCGAGTTGCAGGACCAGTACCTGGCGAAGCTGATCAGCGGCGAGTGGACCGGCACCATGTGCCTGACCGAGCCCCAGTGCGGCACCGACCTGGGTCTGATTCGCACCCGCGCCGTGCCTCAGGCCGACGGCAGCTATGCCGTGACCGGTACCAAGATCTGGATCACCGGCGGCGAGCACGACATGGTCGATAACATCCTCCATCTGGTGCTGGCCAAGCTGCCGGATGCGCCTGACAGCGTGAAGGGTATTTCCCTGTTTCTGGTGCCCAAATTCCTGGCCGACGGCAGCCGCAACCCGGCGTTCTGCGGTGGGCTGGAACACAAGATGGGCATCAAGGGTTCTGCCACCTGTGTGATGAACTTTGAAGGCGCCCAGGGCTGGTTGATCGGTGAGGCCAACAAGGGCCTGAAGTGCATGTTCACCATGATGAACTCGGCCCGTCTGATGGTCGGCATGCAGGGCTTGGGGATTGCCGAGAGCGCTTACCAGATCAGCCTGGGGTTTGCTAAAGAGCGCCTGCAAAGCCGCTCCCTGCTGGGCCCGAAGTCTCCGGAAAAGCCCGCCGACTCGATCCTTGTACACCCCGATGTGCGGCGCAACCTGTTGCGCCAGAAAGTGATGATCGAAGGCTGCCGTGCGCTGGCCTACTTCACTGGTCTGCATTTGGACGTGGCGCACAGCCACCCGGATGCTCAAGTGCGCGAGCAGGCCGATGACCTGGTGCAATTGCTCACCCCGGTGGTCAAGTCGTTCCTGACCGATGAAGGCTTCAACTGCGCCAACGATGGTTTGCAGGTGCTCGGTGGCTCTGGTTACACCCAGGACTGGGGCATCGAGCAACTGGTGCGTGATGCGCGTATTACGCGGATCTACGAAGGCACCAACGGTATTCAAGGGCTGGACCTGGTGGGGCGCAAGCTGGCCCTGGGTGGTGGCCGTGCGGTGCGCAGTTACTTCGCCCTGCTCAATGGCTGGTTGCAGGCTAATCCCCAGGCGCCCCATGCGGCCGCTGTGGGTAAAGCGCTGCAGCAACTGCAGAAAGCCACGCTGTGGATTGCCAGCGAAGGCATGAAGGACGCCGAGCAAGCCGGTGCAGCTGCCACGCCCTATCTGCGCCTGTTCGCCCTGACCAGCCTGGCCTGGTTCTGGTCGCGGATGGCTCAGGTGGCCACCGAACAACTGGCGGCGGGCAGCAGCGAAACCGCGTTCTATGGCGCCAAGCTGAAATCGGCGGACTTCTATGTCGCCCGTGTGCTGACTGAAACCGATGGTCTGCTGGCGGAAGTGTTGGCCGGCAAGGCCAGCCTGATGGCCTTCAGCGACGATGAATTCGCGGCCTGATAAACCCTCTTAAAACTGCTGCGCAATCCGCTAGCTTCCACACCTTTGGCTAGCGGATTTTTTTTGCCTGTTTCACGCGCGCTGTTGCTGCAGTTGCGGATGCTGCAGGCGGTGCTGCTGGAAGATGAAGTGGCGCAGGCGTTCGCTTTGCTTGCTGGGCAGCATGTCTAAGCGGAAGGCAGTCAACTGATTGGCGGTGCGACGTACTCGGCTGCCATGCAGTGCGATTGGTTCCTGTTCGGGCAACGGTAACCACAAGTCGAAGTCTGCTGGTGCGGACGTTTCGCTGGACTCAACCAACACACCGGCCGGCGATATTTCGTGAATGCGCAGGTCGCTGGCCTGGCCATTTGCGTGCAGCAAGGGCATGGGTTGCGCCAAGGTCAGGCGCCAGGGACGTTGTACTTCACCCTGCTGATAAATGCCTGGCGCGCCGAGTTCCAGGTGCAGCGCATGGAAGTCGTCTTCGACCAGTTGCAGGGGAAAACGCAGGCACTGGTCGCCAAACTGGGCTTCCAGATGCAGTTCGGCATTGCGGCCAAGCCCGGCCAGGATGCCATTGGCCACTGAGCCGCCATCCACCCGAAACGTTTGCACCGGGAGGATGTTGCTGGTTAGCGAATAGCCAAGAATTTGCTGGATATAGTCCAGTTCATCACGGCTGAGCAGGGGTTTCTTCGACATTGCAGGGGCCTGGCACACGTTGCATTAAAGAGTGATATGCAACTATCAGACCTATCACCGGGCCTTAGGTTCAGCCTTTCAGGCTGGCCAGTTCGGCACGCAGGTTGGCGACTTCCTGTTCCAGTTCACTGACGCGCTGGTTGGCTTCGACCTGGGCGGTGGCATCTTTCTGGATGCCGATGTAATAGGTCAGCTGGTCGGCTTCGTTGAACACCGGGGTAATCGACAGCTCGTTCCAGAACAGGCTGCCGTCCTTGCGGTAGTTGCGGATGATCTGCCGGCACGGACGGTTGTGGATCACCGCGTCACGAATCGCATCGAGGCCTTCTTGCTGGCGGTCGCCGGCCTGCAGGAAGCGGCAATCCTGATAGAGGATGTCCTGCGCCTGGTAGCCGGTCAGGCGCTCGAATGCCGGGTTGGCATAGATGAGGATGTTGTCCTCACCTTCTTGCTCGGCCACAACGATGCCGTCATTCGAGGCGTTGATCACCATTTGCAGCAGTTTGGCGTTGATCATGGAGGTATCCGCAATGCAGGTTGGAGGCATTCTAAAACATCGGGAGGGGCTGTCTACTTGCGGCATAATACCCGAGGATTTCCGTATGTTTCAGGAGCATTGATGAAAGTTGCGATTCTTTCCGGGTCGGTCTACGGCACCGCCGAAGAAGTGGCCCGCCACGCCCAGCAATTGTTGGTGGCGGCAGGTCTTGAGGCTTGGCACCAGCCGCGGGCGCAACTGGCCGACGTGCAGGCCTTTGCCCCCGAGGCGTTTCTGGTGGTGACCTCGACCACCGGCATGGGCGAGTTGCCCGACAACCTGCAGCCGCTGTATTACGCCATCCGCGATCACCTGCCGGCCTGGCATGGTTTGCCGGGTGCGGTGCTGGCCCTGGGCGACTCCAGCTATGGCGACACCTTTTGCGGCGGCGGCGAAATGGTTCGTGAGTTGTACGCCGAGCTGGGTATTCGCGAGGTGTTGCCGATGCTGCGTCTGGATGCCAGCGAAACCGCCAGCCCGGAAGCTGATGCCGAGCCTTGGCTGGCCGAGCTGATTCAGGCGCTGCAGGGCTGATGCACCCGCGCGCCGTCGAGCTGATCGACCTGTTGCAACTGCAGGCCCACCCCGAGGGCGGCTATTACCGTCGCCTGTACGAGTCGAGCGAGTGCCTGCCGAGTGGGCGCTTGCTGGCGTCGGCGATCGTCTTTCTGTTGCCGGCCGGGCAGGTCAGCCGCTGGCACCGGGTGGATGCCGACGAGCTCTGGCACTTCTATGAAGGTGCGCCGCTGGAACTGCTGATTGCCGATACACCGGCGGCCGTCGAGCGGCAACTGCTTGGCCCGGTGGCGGCGCAGGTGCTGCCGCAACGGCTGGTGCGCGCCCAGGCCTGGCAGGCCGCGCGGTCCCAGGGCGATTTCAGCCTGGTGGGTTGTACCCTGGCGCCGGGCTTCGAGTTTGCCGGCTTCGCCTTGCTGGCGGATGAGCCTCAGGTGCAGCGCGACTGGCCGTTGCTCGCCGCCCAGTACCCCGAGTTGGTGTGACTCGCTGGGTCAGTCCGCTGGCTGCCAAGGCGACTAGCTGCGGCAGATTCTCTCGCTAGACTCCTTGCACGTCCTGCTTGCAGGCTCCAACAACCCGCGAGGTGATCCGCATGAATGCTCCAGCCACCACTGTCAGCGTCAAAACCCAAGTCAGCGCCGCCGAATGGCAGGCCCGTGTCGACCTGGCCGCCTGTTATCGGCTGATCGCCCTGCATGGCTGGGACGATCTGATCTTCACCCATATTTCCGCCAAGGTGCCGGGCACCGATGACTTCCTGATCAACCCCTACGGCCTGATGTTTCATGAAATCACCGCCTCCAGCCTGATCAAGGTCGACCTGGCCGGCACCAAGCAGATGGACAGCCCGTTCGAGATCAACCCGGCCGGCTACACCATCCACAGCGCCGTGCATGAAGTGCGTCACGACGTGAACTGCGTGCTGCACACCCACACCGCCGCCGGTGTGGCGGTGGCCGCGCAGAAAGCCGGCATCCTGCCGCTGTCACAGCAGTCGCTGTTTGTGTTGGCCAGCCTGTCCCATCACGACTACGAAGGGGTGGCGCTGAACCACGAAGAGAAGGCCCGCCTGCAGGCCGATCTGGGCAATACCAATTTCATGCTGCTGCGTAACCACGGTTTGATGACCTGCGCCGGCAGCATCGCCGATGCCTTCCTGATGATGTTTATCTTCCAGCGCACCTGTGAAATCCAGGTCATGGCGCAAAGCGGTGGCGGCGAGCTGGTGCAGATTCCACAAACCATTCTCGACGGTGCGCGGGCGATGATCAGCGGCGTAATGCGCAGCCCGGTGGGCATGGGCGGGGCGCTGCCGTGGCCAGCACTGCTGCGCAAACTCGATCAGCAGAATCCAGGCTACGACAGCTGATGCCGTTGCCCGGCATTGCCCTGGCGGATTGGCGCGGTCAGGGCCGCAACTTCGTCTTCAATGGCCACATGATTCGCTACTGGACGGCCGGGCGGGGCGCGCCGCTGCTGCTAATCCATGGCTTCCCGACCGCCGCCTGGGACTGGCACTACCTGTGGGCGCCGCTGGCCGAGCGTTATCAGGTGATTGCCTGCGACATGCTCGGGTTTGGCGACTCGGCCAAGCCGCGTGGGCATGCTTATAGCCTGCTCGAACAAGCGGACCTGCAGCAGGCGCTGCTCGCCCATCTGGCAATCAGCGCGCCCGTGCATGTGCTGGCCCATGACTACGGCGACAGCGTCGCCCAGGAGCTGCTGGCGCGGCATTACCAGCAGCGTCTGCGCTTGGCCAGTTGCGTGTTTCTCAACGGTGGATTGTTCCCGGAAACCCATCACCCGGTGCTGGTGCAAAAGTTGTTGCTCAGCCCCTTGGGTGGCCTGTTTGGGCGTCTGTTCAATCGCCGTACCCTGGCCGCCAACTTCGCCAAGGTGTTCGGCCCGCAGACCCAACCCAGCAGCGCCGAGCTGGACGACTTCTGGCAGCTGATTGCGACCAATAACGGCCCGGCCGTTATGCACCGGTTGATTCGCTATATGCCGGAGCGACGCGTGCAGCGTGAGCGCTGGCTGACGGCGATGCAGCGGGGCGAGGTGCCGCTGCGCTTGATCGATGGCGGCGTCGATCCGATTTCCGGCGCCCATATGCTGGCTCGCTACCGTGAACTGGTGCCGAACCCCGACTGCGTGTTGTTGGAGAATATCGGCCACTACCCGCAGACCGAGGCGCCCGACGCCGTGCTGCGGCATTACTTGGAATTTCGTGCGGGGTTATAGATGCAACGACGCAGCTTTCTCAAACTCACCGGTCTGACAGGCGTTGCGGCCCTCGGCGCCGGGTATTGGGCCTTGCCCAGCGGCCCGGCCCCGGCGGCGCTGAGCATCGAGGCGGCGCAAGCGTTGCTGCTGCAGTTGAGCCAGCAAGCGCTGGTGAGCCACGCCGGCTGGAGCCCGGCCGAGGTGTTCAACCATTGTGCGCAGAGCATCGACTTCTCCTTGGACGGCTACCCGCAACTAAAGCCGGCATGGTTTCGCAACTCCGTCGGCCCGGCAGCTTTTGCCGTATTCGCCGCCCGTGGAGCCATGCGCCATCCGCTGACCGAGGCCATTCCCGGCGCACCGACCATTGCTGAGCCGGCCGATCCGGCCTTGGCGTTGCAGCGCCTGCAGGCGGCCTTCGCCCGCTTTGCCAGCCACAGCGGCGCCCTGCAACCGCACTTTGCCTACGGCACTCTTAGCCACGACGAATACGCCCAGGCCCATGTGCTGCACCTCTACAACCACCTGAGTCGGCTGGGTCCTGCAACGTAACTGCAGATTTATCCGGCTGCCTTATTGGCCAGTATTCAGCGCCGGCCACGGTTGTTGTGGTGACGGCGCCAGTGGCCGACACTCGAGCTTCAACCTTCCTTGCCTGGAGCCTGATGCATGAGCAATCCCATTCGCTTTGACGACCAAGTTGTGATTGTCACCGGTGCCGGTGGTGGCTTGGGTCGCGCCCATGCCCTGCTGTTCGCCAAACATGGCGCCAAAGTGGTGGTCAACGACCTGGGCGGCAGCACCCATGGCGAAGGCGCCAATGCTTCAGCTGCCGACAAGGTGGTGGAGGAGATTCGTGCAGCCGGCGGTACTGCGGTGGCCAACCATGACTCGGTGACCGACGGCGACAAGATCGTGCAGAACGCCCTGGACAGCTTCGGCCGTGTCGATGTGGTGGTGAACAACGCCGGCATCCTGCGCGACAAGACCTTCCACAAGATGGAAGACGCTGACTGGGAGCTGGTCTACAAGGTCCATGTCGAGGGCGCCTACAAGGTCACCCGTGCCGCTTGGCCACACCTGCGCGAGCAAAATTTTGGCCGGGTGATCTTCACCGCCTCCACCTCGGGCATCTACGGCAACTTCGGTCAGAGCAACTACGGCATGGCCAAGCTCGGCCTTTATGGCCTGACGCGCACCCTGGCCATCGAAGGGCGCAAGAACAACATCCTGGTCAACGCCATCGCGCCTACTGGCGCCACGCGCATGACCGAAGGCCTGATCCCGCCGCAGGTGTTCGAGCAGCTCAAGCCCGAGCTGATCAGCCCGCTGGTGGTGTACCTGGGCAGCGCCGGCTGTGAGGAAACCTCAGGGCTGTTCGAAGTCGGTGGCGGCTGGATCGGCAAGGTACGCTGGGAGCGTAGCCTGGGTGCCGGTTTCGACCCCAAGGCCGGTTTCGATGCCGAAGATGTGGCGGCCCACTGGCAGCAGATCTGCGACTTCGAGGGCGCGGCCCATCCGAAGGACAACATCGAAGCGATGAAGGAAATGATGGCCAACCTGCAGAAGTACGCGGGCTGATTCTTCCCGAGCATGACCACAAGGCCGGCATATTGCCGGCCTTGTGGTTTCTGTCTAATGCAACGCGGGGCCCTGCTGTAACTGGCGCAGGCGCTGGCTGAGTTGCAGGCTTTGCAGGGCGTCGTTGCTGAGCAACAAGGCCTGCTGCAGATCGAAGCGGGCACCCTGGGGACAGTCCAGATAATCGTAGATTTCGCCACGGGCCAGGTGGTCTTCGGCCTGGGGCGGTCCCAGTTGCAGCACCCGTTCGGCATCTTTGAGGGCGGCCAGATAATCCTCGGCATGCAGGTGCAGCTGGCGCAGGGTGCGCGCCAGGCATTGCAGCAGGGTGGTGGCGTCACAGGGCTGCAGGTGCTCGGCGCGCAGCTCGCCGGGCTGGCCATTGCGCAGCAGCAGTTCGCGACAGTCACGCGGGTAAAGGCGGCGGCCGCTGCCGGGGTCCAGCAGGTGATCGGCGCCGGGCACCCGCAGGAGAAAATGGCCGGGGAAGTTGACTCCGGTAAGCGGGATGTCCAGGCGTCTAGCCAACTCCAGTGCAATCAGCGCCAAGGCCAGGGGCTGGCCCTGGCGGCGCTGCAAGACCTGATGCAGCAGGGCGCTGGCCGGGCGCGGCAGCAACTCCAGATCGGCGTGAAAGCCCAGCGCCAGCAAGCGGCGCACCAGCGGCTGGGCCAGTTCGTTGGCCGGCAGGCAGGGCAAGCCGGCGCTGACCTGCTGCTGCAGGTCATTGAAGCGCTGCAGCACCTCGGCGGGTTGCAGCTGTGGATCATGCTCGGCGCCCATCCACAACGCCGCCTCCAGCAGTGCCGGTGTGTCGTGGTTCAGGCAGTTCAGGCAGGCTTGGCGTGGGCTCATGCTGGTCTCCGCAGGCTTATTAGCTTTTAGTCGCTGACCTAACCTTCGTCCAGTTCCGCAGCAGGGTTGCGGGTGACAGCGTGGCGCCAGTTTTATTGCGCGCCTGGAGGGCTCCTTTGATGAATCTACCGTTTCGCCGTTGTGTACTGGTCGTGGGACTGTGCGCGGGCTTGTTGCAGGCGCCTGTGCAGGCTGCTGAAACCGCGGGTTTGCTGGCTAATCTGAATGCCCAGCGTTTGGGTGCCTATCAGCTGCAGACGCTGTTTCACCTTCTCAGCATTGAGGAGGGCGCCAGCGCGGTGGCCCAGCAACTCAATACGGCGGCCAGCAGCTTTGCCCTGCAGGTTGAACAGATGGATGAGTTGAGTGCCGGCCTTGGGTTGGACGCCGAAGTGGCAGGCGTGCAGGCTGAAGCGCGGCGCCTGCGTGAATTGGCCGAATCCAACGAGATCATCAGCCAGGGCTATGTCGACCTGCATACCCAGAACGATCTCTCGACCAGCGCCAGTGCGCTGACGGCTGGCTATATCAAGCTGCTCGACCAATTGGCGCGCCAGGGGCAGCCCAGCGACCCGTTGCAAGAGCAGGCGATCCTGATGCAGCGAATTGCCGCCGGCTACGTGCGCGAGTCAGCCAGCCTGGATGGTGGCTCGGCGATCTATGACAGCGCCCAAGAACTTGAGCAGAGCGTGGATTTGCTGGCGGCGCAGTTCCGTCAGCAATTGCAGGCGCTCGATCAGCGCTTTGTCGGTCAGCCGCTGATCAGTGCGCGTCTCAAACAGGTGACCACCACCTGGAATTACATCGAGAAGTCCTTGTTGAACTACAAGGAGAAATCAGTGCCCTTCGTCGTGGTGCGTTACAGCGACAAGATCGTCGCCGGCCTCACGGCAGGCGAGCGGGTCGAGGCCGCGCGCTAATAGCTGACCCTTCGGTCATGGCGCCTCGCGGGTGACGGGGCGCCGCCTATACTCCCTGTAACTACCGCAGGGGGCTGCATTATGTTCGGCATCATGGAGGCAACCCGTCTCGAGTCGCTGCACGTCACCCAGGACCCGGCCACGGGTCTGCAGGCCATCATTGCCATGCATTCAACCCGGCTCGGTCCGGCCTTGGGTGGCTGCCGTTACCTCACCTACAGCGATACCCACAGTGCAGTGGCCGATGCTGCGCGGCTGGCCCAGAGCATGAGTTACAAGGCGGCGCTGGCCGGCTTGCCCTTCGGCGGTGGCAAGGCGGTGATCCTGCGCCCGGCCCATGTGCCCAATCGCGGCGCATTGTTCGAAGCTTTCGGACGTTTTATCGAAACCCTCAACGGCCGCTATATCACGGCGGTGGACAGCGGCACCAAGTCCGAGGACATGGACTGCATCGCCCAGTACACCCAGCACGTCACCAGTACCCGCAGCGCCGGCGACCCTTCGCCGCACACCGCCATGGGCGTGTTTGCCGGCATCCGTGCCAGCGCCATGGCGCGCTTGGGCAGCGATGATCTGCAGGGCTTGCGCATCGCCGTGCAGGGCCTCGGGCAAGTGGGTTATGCCCTGGCCGAGCAATTGGCGGCGGCCGGTGCCGAGTTGCTGGTCAGCGACCTGGACCCCGGCCGGGTGTTGCTGGCGGTTGAGCAGTTGGGCGCGCAGGCGGTCCGTCATGAGGAGTTGGCCGCCACGCCCTGCGACATCTTCGTCCCCTGTGGTCTGGGTGGCGTGCTTGATCAGGCCACCGTCGCCCATCTGCATTGTGCGGTGGTGGCCGGTGCGGCCAACAACCAGTTGGCCAGCCCGGAGGTGGCCGAGTTGCTGGAGGCGCGCGGGATTCTTTATGCGCCCGATTACGTGATCAATTCCGGCGGCCTGATCTACGTCGCTTTGCAGCACCAGGGCGCCGAGTTGCCGGCGATTACCGCCCACCTAGCGCGCATCGGCCAGCGCCTGACCGACATCTACGCCCAGGCCCAGGCGCAAAATCGCTCGCCGGCGCGAGTGGCCGCCCAGCAGGCCGAGGCTTTGCTTTACCCCCGCTAAATGGTTACCGCCATCAAGTGGGCCCAGTCCCGCCGCCACAAGCGGCGGGGTAACACCAGCGCGCTTATCCAGCGTGATGAGGAACGCCGCAATGCCCAATAAGATCGACCTGCCGTACACCCGTTACCTTGATCCTGCCGGTCAACCCATCCAGCCATTGCCCGCTTGGGCGAGCGACTTTGCTCTGCTCACCCAGCTCTACCGGCAGATGCAACTGACCCGCCTGTTTGACCTCAAGACCGTGGCCTTGCAGCGCACGGGGCGCATTGGCACCTACGCCCCGTGCCTCGGTCAGGAGGCCATCGGCGTTGCCCTCGGCAGCCTGATGCGGCCCGAGGATGTGCTGGTGCCCTATTACCGCGATACCGGTTTGCAGCTGCTGCGCGGCGTACGTATGGAGGAAATCCTCTTGTACTGGGGCGGCGATGAGCGCGGCAGCGCCTACGCCGATCTGGCGGTCGCCGAAGACTTCCCCTTGTGCGTGCCGATTGCCACTCAGGCCCTGCATGCCTGCGGCGTTGCCAGCGCGTTCAAGATCCGTGGTCAGCATCGGGTGGCCGTCACCACCTGTGGCGATGGTGCCACCAGTAAGGGCGACTTTCTCGAAGCCCTGAATGTCGCTGGCGCCTGGCAGTTGCCGGTGGTGTTTGTGGTCAATAACAACCAGTGGGCCATCTCCGTGCCGCGGCGTATCCAGTGCGGCGCGCCGACTCTGGCGCAGAAGGCCATCGGTGCCGGTTTTGCTGGCGAGCAAGTCGATGGCAACGATGTCGTGGCGGTCTATGAGCGCTTTGCTCAGGCCCTGGAGCGTGCCCGTCACGGTAAGGGCCCGGTGTTGCTGGAGTGCCTGAGCTATCGCCTCGGCGATCACACCACTGCCGATGATGCGACCCGTTACCGGCCCGCCGAAGAGGTCAATCAGGCCTGGCAGGAAGAACCGATCAAACGTCTGCAAGCCTATCTGGTGGCCCAGGGGCAGTGGGACGAAACGCGCGAACAAGCCCTGATTGCCGACTGCCAGGCGCAGTTGCAGGCTGCAGTGCTGGCCTATGAAGCGATCGGCCAGCAGCCGGCCGAGTCGGCCATGGACTATGTCTACGCACAGTGGCCCGCCGCCCTGGCCGATCAGCGCGAGCTGTTGCAGGCCCGTGCCGCCCGCCAGTTGAACGGAGGCCGCCAGCATGACTGAGCAGAAGAAAATCACCCTGCTGGAAGCGGTCAACCTGGCCCTGCACCGGGCCATGGTCGAGGACGACAACGTGGTCATACTCGGCGAGGACATCGGTATTAACGGCGGGGTATTTCGCGCCACCCAGGGCCTGCGCGAGCGCTTTGGTTTCAAGCGCGTACTGGATACGCCACTGGCCGAGGCCATGATCGCCGGCGTCTCGGTGGGCATGGCGGCCCAGGGCCTGAAGCCGGTGATGGAAATCCAGTTCCTCGGCTTTATCTATGCCGCCATGGAGCATCTGGTGTCCCACGCCAGCCGCCTGCGCAACCGCACCCGTGGGCGCCTCAGTTGTCCGCTGGTGGTGCGCAGCCCGATGGGCGCCGGCATCCGCGCGCCGGAGCACCACAGCGAAAGCACCGAAGCGCTGTTTGCCCATATTCCTGGACTGCGGGTGCTGGTGCCCTCATCGCCGGCCCGTGCCTACGGCCTGCTGCTGGCGGCGATTGATGACCCGGACCCGGTGATCTTTCTCGAACCCACGCGCCTGTACCGGATGAACCCACAAGTGGTGGTCGATGATGGCCGGCGCTTGCCGCTGGACAGCTGCTTCACCCTGCGTGAAGGCCAGGACATCACCCTGATCAGCTGGGGCGGCAGCGTGCATGAAACCCTGCAGGCCGCTGCCCAGCTTGAGCAACGCGGGGTGTCGGTGGAGGTGATCGATGTGGCCTGCCTCAAACCGCTCGACCTCGACACCCTGGAAGCCTCGGTGCGCAAAACCGGCCGGGCGGTGATCATCCATGAGGCGCCGCGCTCCTGCGGGGTCGGCGCGGAGATTGCCGCCAGCCTCTATGAGCGTGCCTTGCTCGATTTGCAGGCGCCGATCTTGCGGGTGACCGCGCCGGATATTCCGCCGCCGCTGTACCGCCTGGAGCACCTTTATATCCCGGCCGTCGAGGACATCCTGGCGGCCTGCGACAGCACCCTGAACTACGCCTGAGGAGGGCTTGCGATGAAGTACTTCAAATTGCCCGACCTGGGCGAAGGCCTGCAGGAAGCCGAGATCGTCGAGTGGCACGTCAAGGCCGGTGATACGGTCAAGGCCGACCAACTGCTGGTGTCGGTGGAAACCGCCAAGGCGATCGTCGATATCCCCGCGCCCTATGACGGCGTGGTGGCGCAAACCTTTGGTACGGACGGCAGCCTGCTGCATGTCGGCGAGCCCTTGTTGGCCTACGAAGGCGAAGAAACCGGCACGGTGGTCGGGCGCCTGGAAAGTGGCAACGACAGCCAGGAGGATCAGTTCTGCATCGGTGCGGCGCCGTCTACCCGCGCCCATTTGGGCCCGCGGGCGACGCCGGCAGTGCGGCAGATGGCGCGGCAACTGGGAGTTGATCTGACGAGCCTGCACGGCTCAGGTGCGGCAGGGCAACTGACCGCCGCCGATGTCGAGGCCGCCGCCCGCCAGGCCGAAGACAAGTTCGGCGGCGAGAAACTGCGCGGCGTGCGCCGCAGCATGGCGATCAATATGGCCCGCTCCCATGCCGAAGTGGTGCCGGTGACCCTGTATGGCGATGTCGATCTGCACCGCTGGGGCAGCGCCCGCGATCCGCTGCTGCGCCTGGGCAAAGCCATCGCCGTGGCCTGTAAGGCCGAGCCGCTGCTGAATGCCTGGTTCGACAGCAAGAGCCAGTCGCTCAAACTGCACAGCCATCTGGACCTGGGCATAGCCGTGGACACCCCGGACGGGCTGTTCGTGCCGGTGCTGCGCAATGTTGGCGAGCGCAGCACCGAGCAGCTCAAGGAGGGCATGGCGCGGCTGCGAGCGGATGTGAAAGCGCGTTCCATCCCACCTCAGGAAATGATGGGCGCGACCATTACCCTGTCCAACTTCGGCACCTTGTTTGGCCGTTATGCCAACCCCATCGTCATGCCGCCGCAAGTGGCGATCATCGGCTCCGGCGGCATTCGCGATGAGGTGGTGGCCTGGCAGGGGCAGGCGGTGATCCATCCGATACTGCCGCTGTCCCTGACCTTCGACCACCGCGTCGCCACCGGCGGCGAGGCCGCGCGCTTTATGCAGGCGCTGGTGCAGGCTTTGGAGCAGCCGGAGGGCTGATGGGATGGGCTTTGTCCCTGTGTGCTGCGGCGCGCCGTGCAGCACTGTAGGAGCGGCTTCAGCCGCGATGCTTTCAAGGCAAACGGCATCGCGGATAAATCCGCTCCTACAAAAGCTCAGCCGTGCCTTCGACGCTTCACGTGAACATCACCATGAAAAAAGCCCCGGCTGCGTAAGCAGTCGGGGCTTTGGGGTGTGTGCTTGAACCGAGTATTTAGCTGGCGGCTTCGGCGGGGCTGATCAGCTCATTGAGGGCGTCGGCCTGGCTCTTGAAGGCGCGGGCAAAGACCTCGCGATGCTTGGCCATGTAAATGCCCACTTCCTCGCCCTGTTGCTCATTCAGCGATGGCACGGCTTTGTGCAGCACCTCGGTGAGCAACTCGGCCAGTTCCAGCATCTTGTCATGACGATCAGCTTCGGCTTTATCCATGAACAAACGCTCCAGATCTCGGCTGCTGCGGTATACCACTTCGACGGCCATTCAGCACCTCACATGCCCATATGCGAATGTGGTCGCTAGACCACTGTTTATGCGTACAGTCTAAAGGCCTTTGCGTGCGCTTGGATAGCGCCGCAGGGCAGTTATTTTTCGGGCTTGTTGGGCCGGACCGTTTTAACCCGCAGGTTCCTTGGCGATTGGCTGCTCGCGCAACCTTGGGCGCTGACGTCGCGAGACCAGCAGTACGCCTGCCAGGACCAAGCCTGCGCCCAGCAGTTGGGCGATGGAAACCGGTTCGGTCAGCAGCAGCCAGGCGAAGAAGATCGTCAGCATCGGCCCCAGTGTGCCAATCAGTACGGTGCGTGCGGCACCGATGCGCTGCACGGCGGCCGACTGCCAGAACACCGGCAACACCGTGGAGAACAGCGCCATCGCGGCGGCATAGGCATAGACCTCAAGGGGTTGCGCCAGCGCGCTAAACGGCTGAGTGAGGACGAAGTGCAGCTGCGTGGCGAAGGTGGAGACGATGATGGCCAGGGCGGCAAAGCGCAGGGTGCCCAGGCGCCGAATGGCGACTTCGGCCCCGGCGCTATACAGGGCGTAGGACAGCGCCGAGCCGAAGATAAAGGCTCCGCCGAGCAGCACCGCCTGCATGTCGTCCGTCACCTGCAGGTCGTGGGCAAACGCCAGGCCGATGCCGGCGTAGGACAGAGCCAGTGCCGCCACCTGGCGTTTCTCCAGAGCCTTACCCATAAACAGCACGCCGATCAGCACGGTCAGGGTCGGGTAGATAAACAGAATCAAGCGCTCAAGGGCCGCCGAGATGTACTGCAGGCCGATAAAGTCGAGGATGCTGGCGCCGTAATAACCCAGCACGCCCAATACCAGCAGCAAGCCCCAATCGTTGCGGCTCAGCGGTGGGGCGGTGCGGCACAGCCATAGGCTGGCCCACAGGGCGATGGGCAAGGCAAAGGTCATGCGCAGGGTCAGCAGGGTGACGGCATCCACGGCTGCGGCGGCGTAGGCCAACTTGACGAAGATCGCCTTGAAGGAAAAGCCCAGTGCGGCCAGCACCGCCAGTGCGATACCCAGGCGTTCGGTGGACCAGTGGTTCCAGGGCATGGCGGATTACATCCTGATGAGTTGTCTTGAAACGAATGATGCTGGAGCATAAGCCGCTCTAAAATTGGCTTTTTGGCAACGCACCGTTCGGGAATAACCAACGCTATGCAGTATGACCTGATCGATCTGCGCCTGTTCGTGGCCATTGCCGAGGCGCGCAATTTGACCCGTGGCGCCGCGCGCGTGCACCTGGCGCCGTCGTCGGCCAGCCATCGCCTGCGCCTGTTGGAAGCCTCGATCGGCACCCCGTTGCTGGTTCGCGAGCCCCGTGGCGTCAGCCTGACCCGCGCCGGCGAGGCGCTGCTGCGGCACGCCCGTCAGGTGTTTGCCCAGCTCGAACAGATGCATGCCGACCTCACGCCGTTCGCCCAAGGGGTGCGTGGCCATGTCAGCCTGTGGGCCAATACGCACGCCACCCATACGTTTCTGCCGGACAGCCTGGCGGCGTTTTTACAGCGTTATCCGCAAGTGAGCGTCACCCTGGAGGAACACACCAGTCCCGATGTGGTGATGGCGGTGGCGCGTGGCGAGGTCGATGTGGGCGTGGTCGCCGAGTCGGTGGCGGGCGCCGACGTTGAGTTGATCCCTTACCGTGCGGACCGGCTGGTGCTGGTTGCGCCCGCCGACCATGCTTTGGCGCAGCGGGCCAGCACCCTGTTTGCCCAGGTGCTGGATTATCCCTTCGTGATGCTGCATGCCGGTTCGGCTATTCACACCTTCACGATGAATGCGGCCGCCGCCCTCGGCCGGCATCTTGAAGTGCGCATTCAGGTGCGTAGCTTCGAGGCCGTGTGCCGGATGGTCAGTGCCGGTGTCGGCGTCGGTTTGGTGCCGCTGGGTGCGGTGCCCGCCGGCACTTCGCGCGGCTCACTGGCGGTCATCGAGTTGGATGAGCCTTGGGCGCAGCGCGATCTCAAAGTGTGCGTGCGCAAGCGCGAGTCGCTGTCAGGGTTTTCTGCGGCGCTGCTCGCCTGTCTGGTGGGTGAGGGCTAATGCGGTTGTTCATTCAGGCGATGGCAGGCCCCCTAGCCGAGATTTAGCGCAGCCACCTTGTTTGAAGCCGCGCTGGCCAGCAGGCGGATGGCGATAAATTTTGAGGTGGGGGTGTAACTGCCCTCGCCAACACTGCCCAGCGGCACCAGCGGGTTGGTTTCCGGGTAGTAGGCCGCCGCCTGGCCCGCTGGGGTGTCATAGGCGAGCAGGGTAAAGCCGCACACCTTGCGCTCGATGCCGTCGTCCCACAGCGACAGCAGATCGACCTGTTGGCCAGGGGTAAAGCCCAGGCGGCTGATGTCGTGCGGGTTGACGAACACTACTTTGCGCATGCCGTGTACGCCGCGATAGCGATCATCCAGGCCATAGATCGAGGTGTTGTACTGATCATGGGCGCGCAGGGTCTGCAGGATCAGGTGCGGCTGCTCTTCCTGGCTGAGCACCTGCGCGGCCAGCAATGCTTCCGGCAGCTTATGGGCGGCAAATTGCGCCACGCCCGAGGGCGTATTCCAGCGCCGTGTCGCTGCAGCATTGCCGAGGTAGAAACCGCCGGGCTGGGCCATTTTCGCGTTGAAGTCGGCAAAGCCCGGAATGGTTGCGGCAATCAGTTCGCGTATCCGCCCGTAATCCTCCACCAGCGTCAGCCAGGCCACGGGTTTGGGCCCCAGGGTGGCGTTGGCAATGCCGGCGATAATCGCCGGCTCCGAGCGCATCGACGTGGACAAGGGTGCCAGTTGGCCCCAGGAGCCATGCACCATGCTGAAGGTGTCTTCCACGGTGACCGCCTGCGGGCCGCTTGCTTGCAGGTCGATGTCCGTGCGCCCCAGGCATGGCAGGATCAGCGCCTGCCGGCCGTGCATCAGGTGGCTGCGGTTGAGCTTGGTGCTGATCTGCACGGTCAGTGCGCATTGCTGCAAGGCCGCGTGGCTCTGCGGGCTGTCCGGCGTGGCCTGGGCGAAGTTGCCACCTAAACCGATAAACACCTTGCTGTGGCCGGCGAGCATGGCATTGATGGCTTGCACTGCGTTGTGGCCCGGCGCGCGTGGCACCTTGAACTGAAAATGCTGCTCCAGGGCATCGAGAAACGCGGCCGGCGGGTGTTCGTTGATGCCCATGGTGCGGTCGCCCTGGACATTGCTGTGGCCGCGCACCGGGCACAGGCCGGCACCGGCCTTGCCGACGTTGCCGCGCAGGAGCATGAGGTTGGCGATTTCCTGGATGGTCGCCACCGAATGCCGATGCTGGGTGATGCCCATGGCCCAGCAGGCGATAACGCGCTCGGCCTGGGCGTAGAGCTGCGCCGCGTGCTCGATCTCGCCGCGGCTCAGGCCGGACTGTTGTTCGATGGTGGCCCACTCGGTGTGCTCGACCACCTGCAACCAGTCCGCCAGGCCCTGGGTGTGCTGGGCAATGAAGGCATGGTCAAACACGCTGCCCGGTTGCGCGCGCTCCCAGGCCAGCAGGCATTTGGCCATGCCGCGCACTGCGGCCATGTCACCGCCCAGGTTGGGGCGGAAGTAGGCGCTGCTGGTCGGGTGGTCGCCATTGGCGAGCATTTCCAGGGCGTGCTGCGGGTGCTGAAAACGTTCCAGGCCCCGTTCTTTCAGGGGGTTGAAGCAGACCACGCGGGCGCCGCGTTCGACCGCTTCGCGCAGCGGTTCAAGCATGCGCGGATGGTTGGTGCCGGGGTTTTGGCCAAACACGAAGATGGCGTCGGCCTGGGCGAAATCGGCGAAGGTCACCGTGCCCTTGCCCACCCCGATGCTCTTGCCGAGGGCCACGCCGCTGGCTTCGTGGCACAGGTTGGAACAGTCGGGAAAGTTGTTGGTGCCGTAGCTGCGGACAAACAACTGATAGAGAAATGCGGCCTCGTTGCTGGCCCGGCCGGAGGTGTAGAACTCGGCCTGGTCGGGGCTGTCCAGGCTGCGCAGCACCTCGCCAATCAGGGCGAAGGCGGCGTCCCAGCTGATCGGCAGGTAGCGATCGGTGGCCGCGTCATAGGTCATGGGCTCGGTCAGGCGGCCCTGCTGTTCCAGCCAGTAATCACTCTGTTCGCGCAGCTGGGTCACGCTGTGGCGGGCAAAGAACGCCGCGCCGACGCCACGCTTGGTCGCCTCCCAGTTGACCGCCTTGGCGCCGTTCTCGCAGAACTTGACCACGCCGCTGTCGGGCGACTCGCCCCAGGCGCAACCGGGGCAGTCGAAGCCGCCATTCTGGTTGGTCTTGAGCAGGGCGCGCAGGTTCTTGAACGGCTGCTTGCTGGCCAGCCAGTGCTGGGTGACGCTGCGCAGGGCGCCCCAGCCGGCGGCGGCGCCGGTATAGGGTTGGTAGCGGGGCTGGTGGCTCATGGCTGGTCGGCCTCGGCGGGCGCCGGGCTGTAGACCCGTGGCGCGCTGTGGTGCGGTAGATGAATAAGGTTGAGCCCATGGCGCCGCGCCCAGTCCACGGTCAGGGCGGTCGGGGCGGAAAGGCTGACCAGGGTGGTCAGCCCGGCCCGTACGGCCTTGTGCAAAAGCTCCAGGCTGCAACGGCTGGTGACCACGGCAAAGCCGTTGGCGCAGTCGAGCTTGTCCCGCTTGAGTGCGCCGATCAGCTTGTCCAGGGCGTTGTGGCGGCCGATGTCTTCGCGGCACAGCGCCAGGCCGCCGCGCGCATCGACAAACAACGCCGCATGCAATGCACCGCTGCTGCGCGCCTGGAACTGGGCAGCCTCGATGCGCGCGCGCAGCCCATGCAGGTGCTCGGCCGCTGGCAGCGGCTGCGCGCTCAGGTGCGGTAATTGGGGCAAGGCTTGCTCCAGCGCGGCCACGCCACACAGACCGCAGCCGCTGGCACCGGCCAACTGGCGGCGCTGCTGCTTGAGGTTCCAGAACGCCCGGCTGCTGATCTGGATGTCGGCCTGCAGGGCCTCGCCGGCTACCACTCAGGCGCAGGTCATAAATCTCGTCGATGGCTTCGACCGCGCCACAGCTCAGGCTGAAACCGAGGACAAAGTCCTCCAGGTCGTTGGGTGAAACCATCATCACCGCGTGGTTCAGGCCGTTGAAACTCAGCGCCAGGGCGCACTCGCTGGCCAGCGCGGTTTGCGCCTGCGCGAGCGTGGCGGTGAGTTCAAGGTACTGGTAGAGGTTGGCCTCGGGCGTGACCGATCCGGCGGGGGCTGATGGCTGAGGAGCGTTAACCGACATGAGCAGGCCTTCCAGGATGGACTGGATGCCAGCCTAAGGCAGCGGAGCGGCGGCGTCTAATCGCGATGTGGACAGCGCAGGCGTCGGCCAAGGTCGGGCGGAGGCCGTGTCGGCGCTGCACCGCTGTTAGCCTGTACTCGTTGGCATCGCAGTCAGGATTGCTCCGAGTATTTCAGCACAGAGGCTCAAAGCGTTGCAGTGGGAATGGCGTCGGTATTGGTGATCACTTGGCGTTGCGGCATGTAGTCCAGCAGTTGATCGGTTTCCTTTTTGACCACGGCATAGCACTCACAACTCAGGGTCTCAAGTTGCGGTCGGTCAAGAACCTTGATCAGCCCGCGCGAATAGGAGATCACCCCCAGTTTCTGCAGAGTTGAGGCGGCCTGGGTGACGCTTTCGCGACGCACGCCAAGCATGTTGCTGATGAATTCCTGCGTCATGGTCAGGTGGTTGTGGGACAGACGGTCCATGGACAGCAGCAACCAGCGGCACAGCTGCTGATCAATCGAATGGTGGCGGTTGCACACGGCGGTCTGCGAGACCTGCGTGATCAGGGCCTGGGTGTAGGACAGCATCAGCAAGAGCAATTGGCCGTGGCGGTTGAACTCATCCTTGACCCGTTTTCCTCGGCAGTCGGTAGGCGTAACCGGCGCTCTGCACCAACGACCGGCTGGGGGTGCACTCGCCGCCCAGAAACAGGGTGATGCCCAGCAAACCTTCGTTGCCGACCACGGAAATCGCGGTCGATGCGCCGTTTTCCATCACATACTGCAGCGAAACGATGGAGTCGGTTGGGAAGTACACGTGGCGCATGGGGCGTCGGGATTCATACAAGACTGCGCGCAACGGCAGCGGCACCAACTCCAGGTGTGGGAACAAACGGCTTTGCACCTCGGGCGACAAGGCGGCCAGAAGGTGATTCTGCTGGGGTTCGGGCTTGGCGGTCATTTCGCTGCTCTTGAAATGGGGGGCTAGGAGATTGCGCGCGCAAACCTGTAACCATACGTTCTGACCCTCGCGGGTTCTGTACGGTAGCCAACAGACAGCGTTCGACGTGCTTGGAGGGGGAGGGTTGCCCATATCGGAGTGAGCAACAGGAAGCGTACGGTTACGGACAGAGCATGGGCTTAAAGTCTGCTGCTACCTAGGCTTTTCGGTGCTTGGCAAAAATTGCGGACAAAAAAAGACCCGGGTGTGAGCCGGGTCAAAAACCGTGTTTAGCCTGATGAGGAGATAACCTGAAGAATCTGACCTGAGCCTTCAGCTTACCGGCTGACCTCGCGATCAACTGAGTTAATAATAACAATTATCATTCGTAAGTCAACGGTGTTTTTCTTGTGTTTGGTACAAACAAAAAACCCGGCAGAAGCCGGGTTTTTTGTTGTTGTCAGCGCTTTAGGCTTCGGGCAGGCGCAGTTGGGTGACTTCCTTGTTCAGCAGGTCGATGCGCCGTGCCATGCTCTCGATCAGGCTATGGGCAATTCGCGGGTTGCTCTGCATCAGGCTGAGGAACTGTTCCTTGGGGATGACCATGACGGTGCAGGGTTCGCTGGCTAGAACGGTAGCGCTGCGTTTCTCGCGGGTGAACACCGCCATAGCACCGAAGATTTCATCTTTCTGTACGTCGCCGACCTTGTGGCCGTCGACATAGGCTTCAGCGTGGCCTTCGATAATCACGAAGACGTGCTCGGCTTCATCGCCCTGATGGATCAGTTCTTCGCCGGCGGCAAAATGCTGGAAGCCAGTGGCGGGGCGGATTTCCGGTTGTTTCAAACGAGCCAGAGCGTCAGACAGCAAGGCGGTATGGCCGATCAGGTACTGAATAAACAGTTCCTGGCGTTGCTCGCTGCCGTAGATGTGCTGAAACACCGCCGAGCGCGAATAGGGAATCAGGCTCAAAGGTTCTTCACTGGTGTAACGGCAGCTGGGCAGCTCAATACCCTGGCGCAAGCCGACCAGATCGCCTTCCTGCAGATAGAACAACGGTCGGCCGTCAATCACCGCATGCAGCAAACCATTTTCGATTACGAAGAGCTGATTGCCCGGTAGCAGTTGGGTCAAATCATCGACGCGCTCGAAGGTTACGGTGGCGCCTTCAGGTTCAAGGCCTTCGAGAAGCTGAGTCGGGATGCTTTGCAGTCGGTTGATCAGCTGGTCGGCGTAGGCCGGTTGCTCCCCGAGTAGGTACATGCGAGAAATTCCTTGAACTGGCTGGGCTAACTAAATGCACGAGCGTTCCTCAAACAATAGGTCGCGGCGCACATTTCGACAATCACTGCGGGCAGAGGTTGTGAGCTAGCTCTTGTTGTGCGCGGCCATTGCTTCCAGTTGGCCGTTCAACTCGGCTTTGTGGGCGGGTGGTAACTGGTTCCAGTTGACGTCCAAGAGCGCGCCTTCGATGGCATACAAAAGCACTTTGGAAGCGCGAAACCCTCGCGCCTTAACTGCTCGGTAGGCGTCCACCGCACCCAATCGGCGCAGGTCGTTGGCATTGTGAATGCCTGATGCATGGAGCCACTGGGCCGAAGTTTTGCCGAGGTTTTTCAAGTGTTGCAGTTCGTCGTTCATCCAGCCTCCGTGCAATGAAAAAGTATCTGCATGCTCAACGGGGTGCTGCGCCCAAGTGTAGCGTTCAGTGGAGAATTCGCGACTGCTCCGGATTGTCCCTGGCTATTAACAATCTACCTGCTTATGGCGCTGTCGATTACTTGGTGCGGTAGCGCAAGCGGGTGCCGAAGTTCATCGACATGAGAATTTCATCGGCGCTCAACTCTTCCGGAAAGTAGGCCCCGGAGATCTGCGCGTGAGCCAGGCTGGCACCGCGCATGCAGGTTTCGCGCAAGTCCAGACCGCGCAGGTCCGCACCGCGGAAATAGGCGTCGGTAAACAGGACTCGACTGACGTCCAGGTTGCGTAGGTCTAGACCGCGAAAGTCACCGTTGCACAGGTCGATTTGGCCCTCTTGGGACTTTTGCGCGTTGAAGCCCTTGATGTCTTCACTACGGATGAGGCGATACAGCGGGTTATCAAGCTGGCGCGGCTGGCTCATGGTGTTTTCTTCCACTCGGGGATTCTCCCTCAGTATAGAGAAACTCACGAGGCATGCCCGTGAGTGTCAAGACTGTGCACGCTTACAGACCCGGCAGATAGTGACGGATGCGCTCGATCAGGCTGTCGAGGCTGGCCGCATCGTGGGTGTCGACGCGCTTGCTTTGCAGCAGTTCGGCGTCGCTCAAGGCTTCACGCCCGGCGTGTTGTGCCTGGATGACGGCCTCGGTGGCGTCGGACGGGTCCTGACCGGCTGCCTGGCGTTGGGCCAGCCACTGGCTAATCACGCTGTCCGGGGCTTGGCAGTCGAGAATTAAGAAGGGCACACCGCAGGCTTCGGCGACTTGTGCAGCGCCGTCGCGCTGTTCGCGCTTGAGGTAAGTGGCATCGACCACCACCGGGAAACCGGCATGCAAGGCGGCGCTGGCAAGCTGGTGCAGGTGTTGGTAAACGTTGGCGCTGGCCTGCGGGCTGTAAATCCCGGTGTGCAGTTGGGCCTGCTGGCCGGCATCCTGTTCGCCGAGCAGGCGCTTGCGTTCGATATCGGAGCGCAAGCGGACCGCGCCCAAGGCTTCGACCAGGCGCAGGGCTACGTGGCTTTTGCCGACAGCCGAAACGCCGTGGGTGATGGCCAGGAAGCTGGAAGGAATGGCGCTGTAGCTTTCCGCCAGGTTGGCGTAGCGACGGTACTGCGCAAGGATTTCCTGGCGCTGCGCAGCGTCTTGCTCCTGACCCAAACGAAACAGGCTGACCTTGGCACGCACCAGGGCGCGGTAGGCCTTGTAGAAATTCAGCAGGTCGAGGGCGGCATAGTCGCCGGTGTGTTCCAGCCAGGCATTGATAAAGCGCCGGGACAGCGGCTTGAGGTCGCGATCCTCCAGGTCCATGGCCAGGAAGGCGGCGTCCGAGGCAATGTCGATCAGGCGGAAAGGCTCGTTGAACTCGATGCAGTCGAACAGCACCACGTCACCGTTCAGCAGGGTGGCGTTGCCCAAATGAATGTCGCCATGGCATTCGCGAATCGAACCGTTGGCGGCGCGTTGGTCAAGCAGGGGCTGCAAACGGGCAAAGCTGCTTTCCGTCCAGGCTTCCAGGGCATCGACTTGCAGCAGGTCGGCCTTGTCGCTGAGCATCGGGCGGATCTGTTCGAAGTTCTGCCGCATCGGCGCGACGATGGCGCTGGCGTTGCACAGCGGGTGATCGGCAGCGACCCGTGGTGTGTGCTGGTGGAAGCTGGCAATTTGCGCGGCCAGGGCGTCGATATGGGCGCCGGTCAGCTCGCCACGGGCCTGCACGGCATTCAGCAACTGGCTCTGGGGGAACTGGCGCATTTGCAGGGCGTATTCCAGTACCGGACCACTGCCGTTGAACTGAGGCGCATCGCTGCTGCCGGTGATTGGCAGGACTTGAAGGTACAGGTCATCGGTCAGGCGCTGGTTCAGGCGCAGTTCTTCTGCACAGAAGTGGCCGCGGGCAGCCAAGTCGGAGAAGTCGAGAAAGCCGAAGTTGACCGGCTTTTTGATCTTGTAGGCAAAGGGGCCCGTGAGCAGAACCCAGGAAATGTGGGTCTCGATGACTTCGAAGCTGTCTACAGGGTGCGGGTACAGGGCCGGGTTCTGCAGGGCGGCGATCAATGCTTGGCTCACGGTCAATCCTTGCGATTAAGTCATTCTGGAGGGCGCCATTATGGCCTCTGTCGGCAGCTGTGCAAACCGTGGTGACGCGCCTGTTGAGGCGGGGCAAAGTGCGTATAATCCCGCGCCATGACTCGTTCCCGATCGCCTCGTTCTCGCAATAAACGCCGCGCCAGTGCGCCACATCCGCTGCTGGGCTGGGTTGTTAAACTCGGCCTGGTGGGTTTGGTGGTGCTGGCGGGCTTCGCCATTTACCTTGATGCCGTGGTGCAGGAGAAGTTTTCCGGCAAGCGCTGGACCGTGCCGGCCAAGGTCTACGCGCGGCCATTGGAGCTGTTCGTCGGGCAAAAACTGACCAAGACGGACTTTCTCACCGAGCTGGATGCCCTTGGCTATCGCCGTGAGAGCGCTGCCTCCGGCCCCGGAGCGGCCGCGGTGGCTGGCAATGATGTGCAATTGCACACCCGCGGCTTTCAGTTCTACGAAGGCACGGAGCCGGCACGGCGGATTAACGTGCGCTTCTCCGGCGCCTATGTGGCCGGGCTGAGCCAGGGGGCGGGCGGCAACCTGGCGGTGGCGCGCCTTGAGCCCTTGCTGGTCGGCGGTTTGTATCCGGCCCACCACGAAGACCGCATTTTGCTCAAGCTTGATCAGGTGCCGCCGTATCTGGTGGAAACCCTGGTGGCGATTGAGGATCGGGAGTTCTTCAATCACTACGGTGTATCGCTCAAGTCGATTGCTCGGGCCTTCTGGATCAATGCCACCGCCGGGCAATTGCGCCAGGGCGGCAGTACCCTGACCCAGCAGTTGGTCAAGAACTTCTATCTGACCAATGAGCGCAGCCTGACCCGCAAAGCTACCGAAGCCATGATGGCGTTGTTGCTGGAGCTGCATTACGACAAGAACGAAATTCTTGAGGCCTACCTGAACGAGGTATTTCTCGGTCAGGACGGCCAGCGCGCGGTGCATGGTTTTGGTCTGGCCAGTCAGTACTTGTTCAGCCAGCCCTTGGCTGAGTTGAAGCTGCACCAGGTGGCGCTGATGGTTGGCATGGTCAAGGGGCCGTCCTACTACAACCCACGGCGATTCCCTGAGCGGGCGCTGGAGCGGCGCAATCTGGTGCTGGACGTGCTGGCCGAGCAGGGCGTGGTTCCTGCTGATCAGGTGGCGGCGGCCAAGCTCAAGCCGCTGGGTGTCACCAAGCGCGGCAGTCTGGCCGATAGCTCCTTCCCGGGCTTTCTCGATCTGGTCAAACGCCAGTTGCGTGAGGATTACCGCGAGGAAGATTTGACCGAGGAAGGGCTGCGAATTTTCACCAGCTTCGACCCCATCCTGCAGATGAAAGCCGAAGCGGCGCTTAGTGAGACACTCAAGCGGCTTTCCGCCGGGCGCGGCAAGGGCATTGATGAGGTCGAAGCGGCGATGCTGGTGACCAGCCCGGAAAGCGGAGAGGTGCAGGCCTTGATCGGCAGTCGCCAGCCGCGCTTCGCTGGCTTCAATCGCGCCCTGGATGCGGTGCGACCGATTGGTTCGCTGATCAAGCCCGCGGTCTATCTGGCGGCGCTGGAGCGGCCAAGCCAGTACACCCTGACCAGTTGGTTGAGCGACACGGCATTTTCGGTCAAGGGCCAGGATGGGCAGGTCTGGAAGCCGCAGAACTATGACCGCCAAGCCCACGGCAATGTCTTCCTTTATCAAGCCTTGGCCAACTCTTACAACCTGTCCACGGCCAAACTCGGCCTGGCATTGGGCGTGCCGACGGTACTGAAAACCCTGGAGCGCCTAGGTGTGTCCCGTGAGTTTCCGGCCTATCCGTCGATGCTGCTGGGGGCGGGGTCGCTGACGCCGCTGGAAGTGGCGGGCATGTACCAGACGCTCGCCAATGGCGGCTTCAATACGCCGCTGCGGGGCATTCGCAGTGTGTTAACGGCCGAAGGCGAGCCGCTCAAGCGTTACCCCTTCCAGATCCAGCAACGCTTTGATCCGGGCGCCATTTATCTGGTGCAAAACGCGATGCAGCGGGTGATGCGTGAAGGTACTGGGCGCTCGGTCTACAGCCAGTTGCCGGCTTCGCTCAATCTGGCGGGCAAGACGGGTACCAGCAACGACTCGCGCGACAGTTGGTTTGCCGGCTTTAGTCAGGATTTGTTGACGGTGGTGTGGCTGGGCCGGGATGACAACGGCAAGACGCCGCTGACCGGCGCTACCGGTGCCTTGCAGGTGTGGACCGGGTTTATGCGCAAGGCCGATCCGTTGCCGCTGGACATGCCGCTGCCGGATAACGTGATCATGGCCTGGATTGACCCGCGTACCGGTGAAGGCTCCGACGCCAGTTGTCCGCAGGCGCGGCAGATGCCGTATATTCGCGGCAGTGAGCCGGCGCCCGGCAGCACCTGTGGGGTGCCTGCGCCGGCGGCCGAGGTGATGGACTGGGTCCGCGGCTGGTTGAATTAATCAAGTGAGGTTCGACGTGAGCAAATGGTTGGTTTCTGCTCTGGCAGTGACGGCGCTGATGAGTGGCTGTGCCTCGGTGCAGCGTGGCGCCATTCCGGTGGTCGATGCGGGAGCGCCGGTGTCCGATGATGAACGCGTGGCCAGTCGCGGCAGCAATGCGGCGGTTGTTCGGCAGCCGCAAGCGATTCCTCAGGATTCTGGGGTCGTCGTTATGGTGCCGGGTGGTGCGGCCAGCAGTGCGCCCATCCAGAGTTTTCCGGCCAGTTCCGGGCCGATTGTTGGCAGTGTCAGCAGTCAGCCGATGTCTGGCGCGGCCATGGGGGCACCTGTATCTGCCCCAATGACCGCACCGGGCTATCCGTCGGTTGCGCCGATGGCGCCAAGCGGCATCCCTGGCGGTGCTTTGGCGGCGGATGAGCAGTTGGATGGGCCGGTGTTGGCGCTGCTGACCACGGCACAGCAACAGCAGGGCGGTGGTGATTTGAATGGCGCGTCATCCAGTCTGGAGCGCGCGCAGCGGATCGCGCCTCGTGAGCCGCAGGTGCTTTACCGTCTGGCTGAAGTGCGCCTGGCCCAGGGCGATGCGGCGCAAGCCGAGCAGTTGGCGCGTCGTGGTCTGACCTATGCCAGTGGTCGTCCGTCCCTGCAAACCGGGCTGTGGGGGTTGATCGCCCAGGCACGGGAGCGTCAGGGTGATCCAGCCGGTGCTGCTGAAGCCCGTCAGCAGGCCCAGGGTGGGCGCTGATGGATCCTCGTTATGCGTTGCTGGCGGATCAATTGCTGCTGATCGAGCGCGAACTGCGGGTTCTAGGCTGGTGGGCGGACAGTGCGCCCAGTGCCGAAGCGCTGGCCAGTGTTGAGCCGTTTTGCGTCGATACGCTGGCTTTCGAGCACTGGCTGCAGTGGGTGTTCTTGGCGCGGATGAAAGCCATCATCGAGCAGGGTGGTGCTTTGCCAGCGGTATCCGGTATCCGGCCGATGGCGGAGATGGCCTTTCAGGGGCGTCTGGCGCAAGCCGGGTCATTGCTGACCGTACTCGGCGAATTTGATCAATTGATCAGCGGCGTAGCCAGCTAAAGGTACGCCGCAAGCCGTCGACTTAGTTGCAGTTTTCCTTGATGGCTTTTTCGCTCTCGGCGATCTTTGCCTGGCGTTCGTCTTCGCCCAGTCGACGCATCTCACCGTCCACATCCATGCGCAGGCGCGGATTGTTCTGCAGTTGGGCCAGGTTGGTGCGCATGGCCTCACAGTACTTCTTGCGCTCGGCCTCTTGGGCGGCGACATCCTGCTTGACCTTGGCATCAATGGCTTTCTGCTCGGCCTCACCGCTGCTCTCGAAGTTGGCAGCGGGTGGCTTGGCCTCGGGCGCTTTGGGTTGAATGATGTTGGTGTTTACCCGTGCGGCTTCCTGGCCCTCTGGCGGTTGCGCGCCAAAGTGGGTAACCCCTTGAGCGTCGACCCATTTATAGAACTGCCCAGCCATCACGCTGGTGCTCAGGGCGAGCAACAGGCTGCTCGTTATGATCATGCGTCGCATGCTGCTTCCTTCTTTTCGCTGCGGAACCTGGCAGTACTATAACCAAATCCTGCCAATCGTCATCCTGCGCCGCGTCACAGCGCCACAACTGCAATAAACAGCGGATCATGACTTGACTTGCCGTGCTCTATTCCGAACAATTCATAGTTCGCTTGGTAGTCCTGACTAAATCGGGATATCGGGCAGATCATGAGGCGCACACCCGCGCCGACTTGTTACACCCGCAACGCGTTACCTCGCGCTGGGTGGGAAGAACCCCGCAACACTTTGGGGCGTTCCCAATACTTGCTCAGTCAGTAGCTGACGTAGTCGGCGACCACCGTCGCTCATGCTCTGCTTGGCAGTAAACCTATTTTCAGGCTGTCCCACGATGGGCAGTTTTCTGGCGTTTTAGAGGTGATCAACGTGGAGCTGTTATCAGGCGCAGAAATGGTCGTCCGCTTTTTGCGTGACGAAGGCGTTAAGTATATTTACGGGTACCCAGGTGGTGCTCTCCTGCATGTGTATGACGCCCTGTTCAAAGAGCCCGAGGTGGAGCACATCCTCGTGCGTCACGAGCAGGCCGCCACTCATATGGCTGACGGTTATGCCCGTGCTACCGGCAAGGCCGGTGTTGTTCTGGTGACGTCGGGTCCAGGTGCGACCAACGCCATCACCGGCATTGCCACCGCGTACATGGACTCGATTCCAATGGTCGTGCTGTCGGGCCAGGTGCCGAGCACCATGGTCGGCACTGATGCCTTCCAGGAAACCGACATGATCGGTATCTCCCGGCCGATCGTGAAGCACAGCTTCATGATCAAGCATCCTGCCGAGATTCCGGAAGTTCTGAAGAAAGCCTTCTACCTGGCTCAGTCAGGTCGTCCTGGTCCGGTTGTGGTCGATATCCCCAAGGATATGACCGATCCGACCCAGAAGTTCGAATACGTCTACCCGAAAAAGGCCAAGCTGCGCTCCTACAGCCCGGCTGTGCGCGGTCATTCCGGCCAAATCCGCAAAGCGGCCGAGATGCTGTTGGCCGCTAAACGGCCAATCATCTACTCCGGTGGCGGCGTCATCATGGGCGGCGCTGCTGCGCCCCTGACCGAGTTGGCCAAGCTGCTCAATGTGCCAGTGACCAATACCTTGATGGGTCTGGGTGGCTTTCCGGGCACCGATCGCCAGTTCCTCGGCATGCTGGGGATGCACGGCAGCTACACCGCCAACCTGGCCATGCACCATGCGGACGTGATCCTTGCGGTCGGCGCACGCTTCGATGACCGCGTTATTAACGGTGCGTCCAAGTTCTGCCCGAATGCGAAGATCATTCATATCGATATCGACCCGGCCTCGATCTCTAAAACCGTGAAAGCCGATATCCCGATTGTTGGGCCGGTTGATAGCGTGTTGACCGAGATGGTGGCGATCGTCAAAGAAATCGGTGAAACGCCGAACCCCGAGGCGGTTGCCGCCTGGTGGAAGCAGGTCGACGAGTGGCGTGGCAGTGATCGCATGTTCCCTTACAACGAGGGTGACGGCAGCACGATCAAACCGCAGAAAGTGATCGAGACCCTGAGTGAAGTAACCAACGGCGATGCCTTCATCACCTCCGATGTGGGTCAGCACCAGATGTTTGCTGCTCAGTATTATCGCTTTAACAAGCCGAACCGTTGGATCAACTCCGGCGGCCTGGGCACCATGGGTTTTGGCTTCCCAGCAGCGATGGGCGTCAAGATGAATTTCCCGGAGGAGCAGGTTGCCTGTGTTACCGGGGAAGGCAGCATCCAGATGAACATTCAGGAGTTGTCGACCTGCATGCAGTACGGCTTGCCGGTGAAAATCATCAACCTGAACAACGGTGTGCTCGGTATGGTGCGCCAGTGGCAGGACATGATGTACAGCGGCCGTCACTCGCACTCCTACATGGAGTCTTTGCCGGACTTCGTCAAACTGGCTGAAGCCTACGGTCACGTCGGTATGCGTATTACCGATCTGAAAGACCTGAAGCCGATGATGGAAAAAGCCTTTGCCATGAAAGATCGCCTGGTATTCCTCGACATTCAGGTCGATACCAGTGAGCACGTCTATCCGATGCAGATCAAAGACGGTGCCATGCGTGACATGTGGCTTAGCAAGACGGAGCGGACCTGAATCATGCGACACATAATCTCTTTGTTGCTGGAAAACGAGCCGGGTGCACTGTCTCGCGTGGTTGGCCTGTTTTCGCAGCGTAACTACAACATCGAAAGCCTGACTGTGGCACCAACCGAAGACCCGACCCTGTCGCGTCTGACGCTGACCACCGTGGGCCATGATGAGGTGATCGAGCAGATCACCAAGAACCTCAACAAGCTGATCGAAGTGGTCAAGCTGGTCGATCTGTCCGAAAGCGCGCACATCGAGCGCGAACTGATGCTGGTTAAGGTCAAGGCGACAGGCGCGCAGCGCGCAGAGATCAAGCGCACCACGGACATCTTCCGCGGCCAGATTGTTGATGTCACCAGCAGCGTTTACACCATTCAGCTGGCTGGCACGAGTGACAAGCTGGACAGCTTCATTCAGGCGATCGGCACTGCCGCGATCCTGGAAACCGTACGCAGTGGCGTCACCGGGATTGCCCGTGGCGACAAAGTGCTGAGCATCTAAACCTTTAGCGAACGGCCTTAGAGGCCAGGTAAATAGGGGAAATTCATGAAAGTTTTCTACGATAAAGACTGTGACCTGTCGATCATCAAGGGCAAGAAAGTTGCCATCATCGGTTACGGTTCCCAGGGCCACGCCCACGCCTGCAACCTGAAAGATTCCGGTGTGGACGTTACTGTTGGTTTGCGCAGTGGCTCTTCCTCGGTTGCCAAGGCTGAAGCCCATGGCCTGAAAGTGTCTGACGTTGCCAGCGCCGTTGCTGCTGCCGACCTGGTTATGGTTCTGACTCCGGATGAGTTCCAGGGCAAGCTGTACAAAGAAGAGTTGGAGCCGAACCTGAAGAAGGGCGCCACTCTGGCCTTCGCTCACGGTTTCTCGATCCATTACAACCAGGTTGTGCCGCGCGCTGACCTTGACGTGATCATGATCGCGCCAAAGGCTCCGGGCCACACCGTGCGTTCCGAGTTCGTTAAAGGCGGCGGCATCCCTGACCTGATCGCGATCTACCAAGACGCCTCTGGCAATGCCAAGAATGTTGCCCTGTCTTACGCTTCGGGCGTGGGTGGCGGCCGTACTGGCATCATCGAAACTACCTTCAAAGACGAAACCGAAACCGACTTGTTCGGCGAGCAGGCTGTTCTTTGCGGCGGTTGCGTTGAGCTGGTTAAGGCTGGTTTCGATACCTTGGTTGAAGCCGGTTACGCTCCGGAAATGGCTTACTTCGAGTGTCTGCATGAGCTGAAGTTGATCGTTGACCTCATGTTCGAAGGCGGTATCGCCAACATGAACTACTCGATCTCCAACAACGCCGAGTACGGCGAGTACGTGACCGGCCCAGAAGTGATCAACGCTGAATCGCGTCAGGCTATGCGCAACGCTCTGAAGCGTATTCAGGACGGCGAATACGCCAAGATGTTCATTCTCGAAGGTGCTTCCAACTACCCATCGATGACCGCTTACCGCCGTAACAACGCGGCACACGGTATCGAAGTGGTTGGTGAGAAGCTGCGTTCGATGATGCCGTGGATCTCGGCAAACAAAATCGTCGACAAGAGCAAAAACTAAGCCCTTGTAGGTGTGAAAAAACGCGGCGATTGCCGCGTTTTTTTATTCCGCTCAGGTGCTTCTGGTATAAAGCCTGAGTGCAGGCGTGGTTTGAGTTGAACTGGTCACGCCTATCTCTGTCGAATTCTTTCCAAACACGTTGCAAGGTGCTGTTCATGAACGAGCGTCCCGAGGGAGTCGATCCGGTCTCCGCTGCCGAAAGCCTGTTACCGATCGATGAGCATGTTGAAGAGGGGCATGATGCCGAGGGGCGCAAGGTGCGTCATCGCGGTATTTACCTACTGCCAAACCTGTTCACGACCGCCAACCTGTTTGCAGGCTTCTTCTCGATCATCAGTGCGGTTAACGGTAAGTTCGAGATTGCCGCGATTACAGTCTTCGTCGCTATGGTGCTCGATAGCCTTGATGGGCGTGTTGCACGCCTGACTAATACCCAGAGTGCCTTCGGCGCAGAGTACGACTCACTGTCGGATATGGTGGCCTTTGGCGTTGCGCCGGCCTTGCTGGCCTACGAGTGGGCTTTGTCGGGGTTGGGCAATGTCGGCCTTACCGTTGCCTTCATTTACGTGGCATGCGCGGCTTTGCGCCTGGCGCGCTTCAACACCCAGATCGGTAAGGTGGATAAGCGCTACTTTATAGGCTTGGCCAGTCCGGCCGCCGCGGGTGTGGTGGCGGGTACTGTCTGGGCTGTCTGGGCATTCGGTGAGAAGAGTGGTGTCAGTGGCGATGATCTGCCCATCGTTGTGGTCATGCTCTACGCCTTGCTGGTTGCTGCTGCGGGTCTATTGATGGTGAGCAACTTCAAGTACAACAGCTTTAAGGATTTGGACCTGAAGGGGCGCGTTCCCTTTGTAGCGATCCTGGCGGTGGTCTTGGTGTTTGCGGTGGTCTTTAGTGATCCGCCACGCATCCTGTTGTTGATATTCCTTGCCTACGCTGTATCCGGGCCGCTGCAGTACTTGCTGCGTTTGCGCCGCACTCGTTCCATCTAGTTGTGCTCCACGTTTCGCGGCTGCCAGGAGTCTCTGGCGGTTGCGAGCGTGTAATGACATGAGGCGTCGCCTTTAGTCTTCTTCTTTCCCCCTTCTTTAGTGCGTGGTGCTGCTCCCGTTCCGGGCAGAGCGATGCGAGCTGCGTGCGCTGCAGCTGTTTGCGGTTGTTTTCTCTCTATAAGTAGCTGTACGGCGCTCGGTTTGATTTGCGCTGTTAGGGAGATCGTCAGCTGTTTGGAAAAAACCCCTTGACTGCTCAGTTTAAGTGTCTATAATTCGCACCTCTTCCGGCGCAGACCTCTCGGAAAACTCTTTTGAAAACAAAGGGTTAGCTTAAAAAGAGGGGTTGCAAAGCAGCGAAAGCTGTGTAGAATGCGCCGGGCTGACAGGGTGGTGTTTTGATCTTGTCGGTGCTTCGATCGAGTTGATCGGAAGCGGTTGAGAAGGATGTTGACAGCGGTTTGAAACGCTGTAGAATTCGCCTCCCGCTGACGAGAAGCTGAAAAGAAGATCGAAGGCGCAAGTGGTTGAAGTTGAAAAGAAATTTTCAAAAAACACTTGACGGAGAATGAGGCTGCTGTAGAATGCGCGCCTCGGTTGAGACGAAAGAATCAGCCAACCGCTCTTTAACAACTGAATCAAGCAATTCGTGTGGGTGCTTGTGAGGTAAGACTGCTAGTCAACTGATTATCAGCATCACAAGTTACTCCGCGAGAAATCAAAGATGTAACCAACGATTGCTGAGCTAAGTTTAGGATTTTTACAAAATCCAAGCAGTATTGAACTGAAGAGTTTGATCATGGCTCAGATTGAACGCTGGCGGCAGGCCTAACACATGCAAGTCGAGCGGATGAGAAGAGCTTGCTCTTCGATTCAGCGGCGGACGGGTGAGTAATGCCTAGGAATCTGCCTGGTAGTGGGGGACAACGTTTCGAAAGGAACGCTAATACCGCATACGTCCTACGGGAGAAAGCAGGGGACCTTCGGGCCTTGCGCTATCAGATGAGCCTAGGTCGGATTAGCTAGTTGGTGAGGTAATGGCTCACCAAGGCTACGATCCGTAACTGGTCTGAGAGGATGATCAGTCACACTGGAACTGAGACACGGTCCAGACTCCTACGGGAGGCAGCAGTGGGGAATATTGGACAATGGGCGAAAGCCTGATCCAGCCATGCCGCGTGTGTGAAGAAGGTCTTCGGATTGTAAAGCACTTTAAGTTGGGAGGAAGGGCAGTAAGCTAATACCTTGCTGTTTTGACGTTACCGACAGAATAAGCACCGGCTAACTCTGTGCCAGCAGCCGCGGTAATACAGAGGGTGCAAGCGTTAATCGGAATTACTGGGCGTAAAGCGCGC
The DNA here is from genome assembly GCA_034519305.1 of Pseudomonas sp. Lineage (GTDB taxonomy): Bacteria > Pseudomonadota > Gammaproteobacteria > Pseudomonadales > Pseudomonadaceae > Aquipseudomonas. Next base: position 43,100 of record JAXHOM010000029.1, on the reverse strand, counting down.
GTAGGTGGTTTGTTAAGTTGGATGTGAAAGCCCCGGGCTCAACCTGGGAACTGCATCCAAAACTGGCAAGCTAGAGTATGGTAGAGGGTGGTGGAATTTCCTGTGTAGCGGTGAAATGCGTAGATATAGGAAGGAACACCAGTGGCGAAGGCGACCACCTGGACTGATACTGACACTGAGGTGCGAAAGCGTGGGGAGCAAACAGGATTAGATACCCTGGTAGTCCACGCCGTAAACGATGTCAACTAGCCGTTGGGAGCCTTGAGCTCTTAGTGGCGCAGCTAACGCATTAAGTCGACCGCCTGGGGAGTACGGCCGCAAGGTTAAAACTCAAATGAATTGACGGGGGCCCGCACAAGCGGTGGAGCATGTGGTTTAATTCGAAGCAACGCGAAGAACCTTACCAGGCCTTGACATCCTATGAACTTTCCAGAGATGGATTGGTGCCTTCGGGAGCATAGAGACAGGTGCTGCATGGCTGTCGTCAGCTCGTGTCGTGAGATGTTGGGTTAAGTCCCGTAACGAGCGCAACCCTTGTCCTTAGTTACCAGCACGTAATGGTGGGCACTCTAAGGAGACTGCCGGTGACAAACCGGAGGAAGGTGGGGATGACGTCAAGTCATCATGGCCCTTACGGCCTGGGCTACACACGTGCTACAATGGTCGGTACAAAGGGTTGCCAAGCCGCGAGGTGGAGCTAATCCCATAAAACCGATCGTAGTCCGGATCGCAGTCTGCAACTCGACTGCGTGAAGTCGGAATCGCTAGTAATCGTGAATCAGAATGTCACGGTGAATACGTTCCCGGGCCTTGTACACACCGCCCGTCACACCATGGGAGTGGGTTGCACCAGAAGTAGCTAGTCTAACCTTCGGGGGGACGGTTACCACGGTGTGATTCATGACTGGGGTGAAGTCGTAACAAGGTAGCCGTAGGGGAACCTGCGGCTGGATCACCTCCTTAATCGAAGACTCAGCTTCTTCATAAGTTCCCACACGAATTGCTTGATTCATTGAAGAAGACGATTGGGTCTGTAGCTCAGTTGGTTAGAGCGCACCCCTGATAAGGGTGAGGTCGGCAGTTCGAATCTGCCCAGACCCACCAATTAAAAGGGTTAAGGCCGGCATGTATATGGGGCCATAGCTCAGCTGGGAGAGCGCCTGCCTTGCACGCAGGAGGTCAACGGTTCGATCCCGTTTGGCTCCACCACTACAGCCATAAAGCTTAGAAATGAGTATTCCTGAGAGATCAGCTGAATATTGATTTCTAGTCTTTGACTAGTAATTACAATCGTTCTTTAAAAATTTGGGTATGTGATAGAAGTGACATAATTAATTACTTTCACTGGTAATTAGTTAGGTCAAGGTAAAGTTTGTATTAACTACAGACTTTCGGCGAATGTCGTATTCACGTTATAGACGATAACCAGATTGCTTGGGGTTATATGGTCAAGTGAATAAGCGCATACGGTGGATGCCTTGGCAGTCAGAGGCGATGAAAGACGTGGTAGCCTGCGATAAGCTTCGGGGAGGTGGCAAACAACCTTTGATCCGGAGATCTCTGAATGGGGGAACCCAGTCAGCATAAGCTGATTATCATACACTGAATACATAGGTGTATGAGGCGAACCAGGGGAACTGAAACATCTAAGTACCCTGAGGAAAAGAAATCAACCGAGATTCCCTTAGTAGTGGCGAGCGAACGGGGACTAGCCCTTAAGTTGATTTGAGATTAGCGGAACGCTCTGGAAAGTGCGGCCATAGTGGGTGATAGCCCTGTACGCGAAAATCTCTTATCAATGAAATCGAGTAGGACGGAGCACGAGAAACTTTGTCTGAATATGGGGGGACCATCCTCCAAGGCTAAATACTACTGACTGACCGATAGTGAACTAGTACCGTGAGGGAAAGGCGAAAAGAACCCCGGAGAGGGGAGTGAAATAGATCCTGAAACCGTATGCGTACAAGCAGTGGGAGCAGACTTGTTCTGTGACTGCGTACCTTTTGTATAATGGGTCAGCGACTTATTTTCAGTGGCAAGCTTAACCGAATAGGGGAGGCGTAGCGAAAGCGAGTCTTAATAGGGCGACAGTCGCTGGGAATAGACCCGAAACCGGGCGATCTATCCATGGGCAGGTTGAAGGTTGGGTAACACTAACTGGAGGACCGAACCGACTACCGTTGAAAAGTTAGCGGATGACCTGTGGATCGGAGTGAAAGGCTAATCAAGCTCGGAGATAGCTGGTTCTCCTCGAAAGCTATTTAGGTAGCGCCTCGTGTATCACTGCTGGGGGTAGAGCACTGTTTCGGCTAGGGGGTCATCCCGACTTACCAAACCGATGCAAACTCCGAATACCAGCAAGTGTCAGCACGGGAGACACACGGCGGGTGCTAACGTCCGTCGTGAAAAGGGAAACAACCCAGACCGTCAGCTAAGGTCCCAAAGTTATGGTTAAGTGGGAAACGATGTGGGAAGGCTTAGACAGCTAGGAGGTTGGCTTAGAAGCAGCCACCCTTTAAAGAAAGCGTAATAGCTCACTAGTCGAGTCGGCCTGCGCGGAAGATGTAACGGGGCTCAAACCATACACCGAAGCTACGGGTTCATCTTAGGATGAGCGGTAGAGGAGCGTTCTGTAAGCCTGTGAAGGTCAATTGAGAAGTTGGCTGGAGGTATCAGAAGTGCGAATGCTGACATGAGTAACGACAATGGGAGTGAAAAACTCCCACGCCGAAAGACCAAGGTTTCCTGCGCAACGTTAATCGACGCAGGGTTAGTCGGTTCCTAAGGCGAGGCAGAAATGCGTAGTCGATGGCAAACAGGTTAATATTCCTGTACTTCTAGTTACTGCGATGGAGGGACGGAGAAGGCTAGGCCAGCTTGGCGTTGGTTGTCCAAGTTTAAGGTGGTAGGCTTAAATCTTAGGTAAATCCGGGATTTTTTAAGGCCGAGAGCTGATGACGAGTTATCTTTTAGATGACGAAGTGGTCGATGCCATGCTTCCAGGAAAAGCTTCTAAGCTTCAGGTAACTAGGAACCGTACCCCAAACCGACACAGGTGGTTGGGTAGAGAATACCAAGGCGCTTGAGAGAACTCGGGTGAAGGAACTAGGCAAAATGGCACCGTAACTTCGGGAGAAGGTGCGCCGGTGAGGGTGAAGTATTTACTACGTAAGCCCATGCCGGTCGAAGATACCAGGCCGCTGCGACTGTTTATTAAAAACACAGCACTCTGCAAACACGAAAGTGGACGTATAGGGTGTGACGCCTGCCCGGTGCCGGAAGGTTAATTGATGGGGTTAGCTAACGCGAAGCTCTTGATCGAAGCCCCGGTAAACGGCGGCCGTAACTATAACGGTCCTAAGGTAGCGAAATTCCTTGTCGGGTAAGTTCCGACCTGCACGAATGGCGTAACGATGGCGGCGCTGTCTCCACCCGAGACTCAGTGAAATTGAAATCGCTGTGAAGATGCAGTGTATCCGCGGCTAGACGGAAAGACCCCGTGAACCTTTACTATAGCTTTGCACTGGACTTTGAATTTGCTTGTGTAGGATAGGTGGGAGGCTTTGAAGCGTGGACGCTAGTCTGCGTGGAGCCAATCTTGAAATACCACCCTGGCAACTTTGAGGTTCTAACTCTGGTCCGTTATCCGGATCGAGGACAGTGTATGGTGGGTAGTTTGACTGGGGCGGTCTCCTCCTAAAGAGTAACGGAGGAGTACGAAGGTGCGCTCAGACCGGTCGGAAATCGGTCGTAGAGTATAAAGGCAAAAGCGCGCTTGACTGCGAGACAGACACGTCGAGCAGGTACGAAAGTAGGTCTTAGTGATCCGGTGGTTCTGTATGGAAGGGCCATCGCTCAACGGATAAAAGGTACTCCGGGGATAACAGGCTGATACCGCCCAAGAGTTCATATCGACGGCGGTGTTTGGCACCTCGATGTCGGCTCATCACATCCTGGGGCTGAAGCCGGTCCCAAGGGTATGGCTGTTCGCCATTTAAAGTGGTACGCGAGCTGGGTTTAGAACGTCGTGAGACAGTTCGGTCCCTATCTGCCGTGGACGTTTGAGATTTGAGAGGGGCTGCTCCTAGTACGAGAGGACCGGAGTGGACGAACCTCTGGTGTTCCGGTTGTCACGCCAGTGGCATTGCCGGGTAGCTATGTTCGGGAAAGATAACCGCTGAAAGCATCTAAGCGGGAAACTTGCCTCGAGATGAGATCTCACTGGAACCTTGAGTTCCCTAAAGGGCCGTCGAAGACTACGACGTTGATAGGTTGGGTGTGTAAGCGCTGTGAGGCGTTGAGCTAACCAATACTAATTGCCCGTGAGGCTTGACCATATAACACCCAAGCAATTTGCTTAACAGCAAATTGGGCGGGAATACGAAATACCGAAAGTTTGCAGCACATACAAACATCACATACCCAATTAGGAATCGCGTCTCTGACGAGGTTCCAACCGAATTGCTTGACGACCATAGAGAATTGGAACCACCTGATCCCATCCCGAACTCAGTAGTGAAACGATTCATCGCCGATGGTAGTGTGGGGTTTCCCCATGTGAGAGTAGGTCATCGTCAAGCTTCTACACCAAACCCCTGATCATCGTACGATGGTCGGGGGTTTGTCTTTGCGCGAAGAAAATTTAAAGTCGGCGACACAATCTGCAAGTACAGTAGCGTCTCTTTTAAGTGTTGTTTTCGTATGGATTTCTGTTGATGAGCGAGTCTGCTGGCTCTAAGCAATTATCAGAGCTTCCCCTCGAGGCTCTGGTCGGTTGCCATGAGTGCGACCTATTGATGCGCAAGCCGCCGTTGGCCGATGGTGAGCGCGCGGAGTGCCCGCGTTGTGGTTTTGAGTTGTACAGCCATAACCATCAGGTGGTACGGCGTAGCCTGGCTTTGGTTATTGCTGCTTTGCTGTTGTACATCCCGGCTAATTTCTTGCCGATTATGCAGATCAACGTGCTTGGGCAGACGTCTGAAGACACGGTCTGGAGCGGCGTTCTTAGCCTGTACGCCGCTGGTGGATTGCTTAAGACCATCGCTCTTGTGGTGTTTCTCTGCAGCATGGTCATTCCACTGCTCAAACTCTTAATGCAGTTGGCGGTGTTGCTCAGCATTCGTTGGAACATTGGACGCAGTTACGGGCTGCTGCTTTACCGGATTTACCACCACCTACGCGAGTGGGGCATGCTTGAGGTCTATTTGATGGGGATCTTGGTCTCCATCGTCAAGTTGGTCGATATTGCTTCGCCCACGCTGGATGTGGGTTTGGGCTGTTTTATCGCGTTGTTGCTTGCCCAGGTATGGCTGGAGGTGACCATGTCACCGCACCAGATCTGGGAAGCCTTGGCTGGCGGGGATGTCCATGCGAGCCATTGATGCCGGGATTTTGATTTGCGTTGAGTGCCATGAGCTCAATCGGCAGGAAGCAGACAATGATGATCAGCGCTGCACCCGTTGCGGCGCCAAAGTCCATGCCCGTCGCCCTGACAGCCTTAAGCGCACGTGGGCATTACTGCTGACAGCGGCTTTGATGTATATCCCTGCCAATGTGCTGCCCATCATGACGGTGTATTCGCTGGGCAAGGGCCAGGCGGATACCATCATGTCCGGGGTCATTGAACTCATTCACTACGATATGGTGCCAATTGCCATCGTCGTATTTGTCGCCAGTATTCTGGTGCCGACGTTCAAGTTGGTCGGTTTGGCTTTGCTGCTGTACTCGGTGCAACGCCACCAACCCTTGTCGGCGCGTCAGCGGGGCTGGATGTATCGCTTCATTGAGTGGATCGGCCGCTGGTCGATGCTGGATATTTTTGTCATCACGGTGTTGGTGGCGCTGGTCAATTTTGGCAGCCTTGCCAGGATTGAGGCCGGCTTCGGTGCCGTCGCATTTTGCAGTGTGGTCGTTCTGACCATGCTTGCCGCTGTCACTTTTGACCCCCGCTTGATCTGGGATAACACGGAGTCGGATAACGACCATGACTGATTTACCTATAGCCAAGACTCGTCCGGCATCCAATTGGTCAGCCATCTGGGTGTTGCCCATTATCGCGTTACTCATTGGCGGTTGGCTTGGTTGGCAGGCTTACCAGAAGGCCGGTATCGAGGTTCAGATTCTGTTCGCCTCGGGTGAGGGTATCGAGGCCGGAAAAACCCAGTTCATTTACAAAGGGATGCCGATCGGCAAGGTGCTGACCCTGGGGTTTCCTCTGGACGGTAAGGACCGCGGGGTCATCGCGACCCTTGAGGTCGACAAGAATGTAGAACCCTTCTTGCGCAGTGAAACGCGTTTCTGGCTGGTTAAGCCAAGTGTCACCCTGGCCGGTATTACTGGCCTGGACACCTTGGTGTCAGGCAACTACATCACTGCCAGCCCCGGCCTCGGTACGCCCACCCACGAATTTGTTGCGCTGGCCGAGGCGCCGCCTCTGGCGGAAAGCACCCCTGGCTTGCATATCACGCTAAAGGCCGAGCGGCTGGGCTCGCTTAATCGCGACAGTCCGGTGTTCTACAAGCAGATTCAGGTTGGCCGGGTGCGCAGTTATGCCTTGGGCGACGATCAGTCCACGGTCGATATCAAAGTCTTCATCGAGCCTCAATACGCCAACCTGGTGCGCAAGCACACGCGTTTCTGGAACGCCAGTGGGGTCACTGTTGATGCCAGTCTGAGTGGTCTGACGGTGCGTACCGAATCGCTGGCGAGCATCGTGGCCGGTGGTATTGCTTTCGCGACACCGGAGAATCGTGCGGACAGCCCGCCGACTGATCCCGCCCTGCCGTTCAAGCTGTATAGCAACTTTGACGACGCCCAGGCCGGGATCAAGGTGCTGGTCGATCTCCCTGATTTTGAAGGGCTGACTGCGGGCAGCACGCCGGTGATGTACAAAGGCATCCAGGCCGGGGTGCTGAAGAAGATCAAGGTCAATGAGAACCTGATCGGCGCCAGTGCTGAGTTGCTATTGGACCCCCGCACTGAAGATTATCTGGTTGAAGGCACGGATTTCTGGATCGTTAAACCGTCTATTTCCCTCGGCGGCATCTCCGGCATCGAGGCGCTGGTCAAGGGCAATCACATTGCCATTCGCCCGGGTGAAAAGGGCGCTCCCGCCAAGCGCAGCTTCCAGGCGTTAGCCAAGGCACCGCCCATGGATATCAATGTGCCGGGGCGGCACTTGGTGCTGCGCAGCAGCAAGCTGGCCTCGTTGTCGGTGGGCAGTCCGATTTTGTTTCGTCAGGTCAAGGTTGGTGCCGTGCAGAGCTATCAGCTGTCTGCCGACCATAAAGAAGTCTTGCTGGGCGTCCATATCGAGCCGGAGTACGCCAGCCTGGTGAACAGCTCGACGCGCTTCTGGAATGCCAGCGGCGTAACCCTGACCGGCGGCTTGTCGGGTATCGAGGTCAAGAGTGAGTCGCTGCAGAGCTTGCTGGTCGGCGGCATTGCCTTTGAAACCCCAGATCCCAAGGCAGTGCTCAAGGGACGTTTGCCTGAGTTCAATCTGTTTTCTGATCGTGACAAGGCTCTGGAGACCGGTGTCGAGGTGCAGATTCAGGTGGATACCGGCGATGGCCTGAATGTCGGCACGCCGATTCGCTATAAGGGGCTTGAGGTCGGTAAGGTCGATCGGCTTGAGCTGACTGCCGACCTCAAGGCGGTGATCCTCTATGCACGCATACTCAAGGCCAGCGAGCATATCGCCCGCGCCGGCAGCAAGTTCTGGGTGGTTCGGCCCGAAGTTAGCCTGGTCCGTGCGGCGAACTTGGACACCTTGGTAACGGGCTTGTATCTGGACGTGCAGCCGGCTGTCAGTGCCGGCGGTGCGGTGCATACCCGCTTCGTTGCGCAGATGCAGGCGCCCACCGAGTCACCCTCACAAAAAGGCTTGAAGCTGGTGCTCAGTACCGCGGCGCGAGGCTCAATCAAGCCTGGTGTAGCCATCAGTTACCGTGAAGTTCCGGTGGGTAAGGTTGTCGATTACCAGCTGTCGGCGACTGCGGATCGGGTCTTGCTGCATGTGTTGATCGAGCCGCGTTATGCACCCTTGGTGCGCAGTGCCACCAAGTTCTGGAACACCAGTGGGGTGACCGTCGATGCCGGCTTGTTCAAAGGCGTGAAGCTGCGTACCGACTCGCTGGAGTCGATGCTGGAGGGCGGTATTTCCTTCGCCACCCCGGACAATCCGCAAATGGGCGGCCCGGCTCGGGCGGGGCAAACCTTCGTGCTCAACAGCGAGCCGAAAGACGAATGGTTGCAGTGGGCGCCGAAGATCGCTCTCGGCAAGTAATAGCCACAAACGCCAAGGGCCGCAGATGCGGCCCTTGGCGTTTGTGGCGGGAAGTAATCAGGCCGGTTCGGCTTCGCTAATTTTTTCGGCGTTGCTTTCGCGGCGGCGAATGTACTTCCAGTCAGCTTCGTCGATGTAGATGCCCTGCGGGCCGCTGCCAGCCTCCAGGTCGATGGCCACATGGGCCGACACTTGTGGTTTCACCGACGCCAGGATTGGTACGAAGCCCAGTTGCAGGCTGGTTTCGATCAGTGCCTGCTGGTTGCGCTCGTCGATGTCGGCCGCCTCATCCAGGTAGTAGGGCAGGCGGATCTTGCCGGCCTGCTCGCGGTCCATCAGGTGCAGCAGCAGGTACATGTTGGTCAGCGCCTTGATGGTCATGGTCGTACCGTTGGACGCCGCACCGTCGATGTCGGTATGCACCACTGGCTGGCCACCAACCTTGGTGATCTCGAAGGCTAGCTCGAACAGATCCTTCAAACCCAACTGGTTGTGATTGGCCGCGACCAGGCGGGCCAGGTATTCCTTAGCTTCCTCATTGCGCGAATCCTGCTCCACCGATTGGGTCAGGTCGAACACCGACAGGGTTTCACCCTCTTCGTACTGCCCGGCACTGTGGATGATCTGGTCGATGTGCTTGAGCGCGTCCTTGTTCGGGGCCAGGACGATGCGGAAGCTTTCCAGGTTCGACACTTGGCGCTTGTTGATTTCGCGGTTGAACAGCGCCAGTTGGTGCTCGAGGTTGTCATAGTCGCTGCGAATGTTCCGCAGGGTCCGGGCGATATCGGTGACTGCGGCGCGGCGGGCCTTGGCCAGGGTCAGGGCTTCGTCCTGACGGTGTGCATAGGCGTTGATCAGCAAGTGCAGGCGGCGCTCGACGTCGTCTTCGCTGTCGAACTTGGCCACACCCTTCAGGCGCACTTGGGCATACAGCGCATCGATCTGTCCGTCGATTCGTTGCAGGCCCTGCCAGCTGTCCTGATAGTCGTTGAGCAGGGGCAGCAGGTTATCCAGCGAGTCGTCTAGCGGGTCCATAAACGGCGTGCCGAACGGCAGGTCGGCAGGCAGCAGCTGACGACGACGCAGAGCGTCTTCGAGGGTGCGTTCCTTGGCTTCCAAATCGGCGAGTTGGCGACCAACCAGTTGCAGCTTGGCGGATAGCTGTTGCACGCGCTCGGCAAAGGCGTCGCTGGCGCGTTTGTGTTCGTCCTGGGTGGCTTCCAGCTGGGCCAGTTGCGCCAGCTTGTCCGGCTCCTCGACGCTCAGGGTCTGGCTGCGGCGGAAGTCCTCCAAGGCCTTCTGTGCTTCCAGCACCTCGCGGTAGAACTGCTCGGCCTGGGCCTTGCTGGCGGCGCGGTCGGCGGCCACCGATTGCTGGGTTTTCAGTTGCTTGAGTTCTTTTTCCAGGCGCTCTTTCTGGTCGCGCAGGGCGGCACGGTCGGCGAGGGCCTGCAGGGCCGGCGGTTCGATATGACTAAGGTCGATGCTCAGCCCCGGCGCCTCGAAGTGCTCGCCTTTGAAACGATCCAGCAGCGCTTCGAGGGATTTGACCCAAGCGCCGCTGTCGTCCAACTGAATACCCTTCTCCCCCAGCGGCAGGCTGAACAGCGCGCCATTGAACAGGCGCATCAGACGCTCGACATCCTGTTGGGTAAACTCCTCGCGCAGCCGTGCGTAGCTATTGTTGTCGGCGTGTTCGAGCTGCTGCTTGACCGACTTAAGGCGTTTTTCCAGGTCACGCAGGCGCTCGTCGAGGTCTTCGGCGCTGAACTGCCGCGACTGCGCCAGGGCGCCGGCCAGTTCGTCATGGGCATCCTTGGCGGCCAGCAACTGTTGTTCGAGCTGCTGCACATCGTTGACCAGGGCGAAGCGATTTTTCAGCACCGCCAGTTCGCCGAGCCAGCGCTGCAGTTCGCTGATCTCACGCTCCAGGCGCATCAGCTCCTGGGTGCCGCCACGTTGTTCGTGCTGTAGGCCGTCTTGCTGGGCGCGGTAGTGTTCGTGCTGGATCAGCAGTTCTTCGCGGCGTGCACCACTGTAGTCCTGCCAGGCGCCGAGCAGGTTATCCAGCAGTGGCGACAGGCGATGCAGCTTGCCGCGCAGCAGTTCGCGCTGGCTGACGCCGGCGGCCAAGGCTTCCACCAGTGGGCCTGCGGCGACCAGCGCCTGGTAGTCCTGCTCCATGCGCCGTACATCGCGAAACGCCTCTTCGCAGGCGGCAATGTAGTCGACGCTGCCGGAGCGCAGGCTGTGCTCGAAGGCGTCGAGGAACAGTTGTTTGAGCTTGGCTGCGGTGATCTCGCGCATGTGCAGCAGGTTGATAAATAGCGCGCGGAAGGTCTTTAGGCTCTGCTCGCTGGTGGAGCGCAGCGGGATCAGGGTCAGGTCCAGCGGGATCGAGGTGTGGCCGCCGACCAGCAGGCGGCGCAGCTCTTCCGGCTTGGCTTCATAGGCCTTGATGCCTTCGCGCTCCAGGTTGGCGAACAGCTCGCGCTGGCGCAGGCAGGTGCCGTTTTTCTGGTAATGGCCCAGGTCCAGCTCGCCGGCATAGACGAAGAACTGGTGGCCGAAGCCGCCGCCTGGGCCGCGTCCGGCCACGCCTATCACATGGGGGCCATGGGGCAGGGCGACTTCGACGAGGATGTAGCTGGTGTCGGTGGCGAAGTAGAACTTGCGCGACTGTTCCAGGTTGTACTTGCCGAAGCTCATGTCCGACATGCGCGCCAAAATCGGGAATTGCAGGGCGTTAATCGACGCCGACTTACCCAGGTTGTTGGCGCCGTAGACCGACAGCGGTTGCTCCAGCGGGAATAGGCCGAGGCTGTAGCCGGCGGTGTTGAGCAAGGCAAAGCGGCGAATGCCGTAACGTTCCTGGGTCATGCGTCAAGCTCCTGCTCTTCGGCGATGGCACGGGCCATGGCTTGCTCTTCGGTTTCTTCTTCTGTGCTGTCGATGGCGATGATTTCGTCACCGCTGTCGTCATCCAGCAACTGCGGGGTGGGCAGCGGCAGGGCGCTGTGCAGGCTGGCGGCCAGGTCGCGGTCCTGCTGCACCGACAGGCAGACATCGAGGAAACGGTGCATCGGTGGCAGGAAGCGGTAGATGCCGTTGTCTTCGCTGGCAAAGCCCAGTTGGGTCAGGCGGCGCATGACTTTTTCTTCCAGTTCGTCCTGGGTCTGCACTTCGGCCTGGAGGAACAGGTCGCGGTACTTCTCCAGCAGCGGTGGCAACTCATCGCGGCCGAGGCTGCCACCATCGAGCACGGCCAGCGGATCGCGGCCCTGGTCAGCGAGATGCTCGACGATGATAAAGGTGAACAATGCCAGGCGTTGGGCGGTCTTGTTGACCTGGGCGCCCATCTGCTCGGGCACGAAGTAATAGAAGCCGCGGGTATCACACACCAGTTCGAAGCCGAGGGCCTTGAACAGCGCGCGGTACTGGTCCTGCTGGTTGGACAGCTGGCTGTACAGTTCGGCGTCGCGGCGGCTGACGTGATAGCCCTTGAACAGTTCACGGAAGATCGGTGCCAGTTGGCTCAGTTCGTTAAGGTCGATAGTCATGCTGTGGGCATTCCGCTCTTGAGCAAGGCGAAGGAACTCAGGCTGACCTGATGTTCGGTGGTGAGGTAATCGCGGCGCTCTAGGCGCTCGCGTTGGAAACGGCTGTCGCGCGACAGGCGCGAGAACCAGTAGAGCAACTCGTCGGTGGCGCCTTCGGGCTCTTGTTCCAGTAACCAGGTCATCAGGTCCGGCAGCGGCAGGGCGTTTTCGCAGCGCTCGAGCATTTCCCGAGCGGTGCGCGGCGCCTGGGTTGGTTTGCTGCCACGTGGGCCGCTGGCCTTGGGGAACTGTGCCGGTTTCGGTTCGAAGCGCGCCAGGGCGTAGACATAGGCCTCGACCTGCGCTGCGGTGCCGAGAAAGTTGCTCTGCGGCCGAGTAAACAATGGCAGGGCGGCTTGCGGTACGGCATCCAGACCTTTCTTGCGGATGGCGGCCAGGGCCAACGCCGCGCCGCGGGTCACGGCGTTGTGCCGGCGCGCTTCTTCGCGCAGGGGCAGCAGCAGTTCGCGGGCGCGACGCAGGGTCAGCTGGGCGGTGGTCTGCATGTCGAGGATGCGCGCGTGGGTGCGTAGCAGCAGGTCGTCGTCCACTAGGTGACCGAGGCGTTGCTGCTCACCGAGCAGGCGTAACAGCACCTGTTCGACGCGATAGACGCCTTGCTCGAAGGCACCGTCGGCGGCGACCAGCTGGATCATCGGCTCGACGTATTCGTCCCAGGTCGCCAGCACTTCGGCATAGCGCTGGCGCAGCGGGATCTGCCGGTCGCTGGTCTTGGCTCGTTCGGCCACGCCAACCAGGGCCTGTTCGTCGTTGGCCAGCTTCTTCAACACATCACGCACGCGCATGTCGAGCAGGCGCAGTTGGCGGGCCAGGTCCTGGCTGTCGCGGTTGTCGAAGGCTTCCTGAATGTACTTGGCCAGGCGCTCCAGGTGGCGCAGGTAGGCCTCGATTTCCAGGCACAAACCCAGGCGGTGTTCACGCCGTAGGTAGGCGAGAAAGTCGTGGATCTGCGCATTCAGCTCGAAGCGGTTGGGGCTTTTCGCCACTGGAATCAGGATGTCCAGGCGAATCCACTGGTCGAGCAGCGCGGTGATATCGGTCGGCGTGCCCGCCGGCAACTGAGCCGCCAGTTGGTTACGCAGTTCCACCAGGCTCAGGGTGCCCTGGTCAAAGCGCTCGCACAGCGGCTCCAGCAACGTCCAGTGTTCGGCAAGGGCGCGCAGTACGCGCTTGGGGTCGATCATCACGCGGGAAGGTTCTCGCAACAAAGGGGGCGCAAAAGCCAGAAAAGCGCCGATTGTACTGCAGCGGAGGACGCTGCGGCATGCCGGCGGGCGTGGTGTGCGAGGCGTGTGCGATGGGGCGCATAAGTGTTACGCCGCCGCGCTGCTCGCCGTCGACGATACCCGTGGGTTTGCACGGCGTGACGGGCCGCGTGACGTGCTGTTCCCGTGCGGCTGTGGCGAGGGGTAACAGTACGTGACAATGCCGGCGGATGCCTGCCGGTTTACTGGACTATGGATCGGCAGCCAGTTGGACGTGGGCTAATTAGAGTGGCAGTTGGTGCATTCGGCAGTGGTTGCCGATTGCGATAATCAGGATATGCGCCATGTCTCTTGTCTCGAAACGCATCCGCTTTGCCCTTCGCCTGCTCGCCGCCGGCCTGCTGTCCGCCTCGGCCAGCGCGGAGCTGCGGCCGCTGGATGATGGCGAGTTGTCGGCGGTGGCGGGGCAAGGACTGATCAATCTCGATGCGTTGACTTACGGTGGCTACGAGTACACGCGGGCTCAATATCGGTGGCGACATGAAGTTGCTGACCAATATCGACAAGCTGCGCTTGGGCAACTTTGCCCGCACCGGTTCAAGTAATCCGTCCAACTTGGGCACGGTATCCAACCAGGCGGCGGATATCGCCATTGATAATTTTGCCTTGGGGCGGGTGGACAACGCCGGTGGAGCCAATGCGCAGATAGTGCCGTTCGAGATCCGTGACCCGTATATCGAACTGGCGTTCAAGAACAATGGCAACGGCGTACGCGAAATCGCCGGTGTGCGCCTGGGGTTTGGTCGCGCGCGCGGCGACTTGTCGGGTGATATTCATTCCCTGACCGGCACCATGGAGGGTTATATCAATGGTCCGGCGAGCATTGCCCTTGAGTATTACAAGCAAACCCATAGCGGTTGCGATTTCAACTGTATTGCCTTGAGCATCGCCGGGGATGCCGAGCTGTACAGCAAAGTGCAATTGGTCAAAGAGGGCAGCGGCGACGTTACCCAAAATGGTGTGCCGATCAACCGCGCGACCCAGATCGGCGTGGCCAACGGCGATCGCTTCCACACCACGGACGCATTTCTTGATGGCTTGCTGCCTCTGTTGGCGACCCAGGGCGGTGACTGCAAGGCCTCGGGCCTGCCGGCGTGTTTCCCGTTGCTCAATTACAAGAGCATTTTTGTCGGTGATCGGCTGAACAGTAACTTGGCCACCGGCGGCGCCCAAGGCATTTTCTTCTCGGTGCAGGGGCAAAATGTGCCCTGGCAAGACCTGGCGGACAAGAGCAAGTTTATCCAGACCCAGGCCGGCGCCTTCGCTAACTTCGCCAAATACACCGACGGCAATAAAGACATCTACCCGTTTGCCGTTGCCCTGTATGACGCCTTGCGCGGCACTGCGCGGGTCGATACCTGCATCGGAGGCAAGGGATGCTGAGCATCGCCACGCGGCATGGGTTGGCCGCATTGTTGCTGCTGACGAGCGGCTCGGTCGCCGCCATGGAGGCCATGAGCGAGGATGAACTCGGGGCGGTGACGGGCGCTGGCGTGGGCTTTTTTGTCGATAACTTTCTCTATGATCAGGGCACGGCCACGGCCCAGATCGGCGGCCTGAAAGACTCCTCCGGCGGTGCGGTCACCATTGATGTGACGCGTGGCTATATCAAAGGCGAGGGCAGTCGCCGCGGCCAGGATGATGTGCTGGCGAGCATTGGTTCGCCGGCCCATCCCTTTACGTTGGGCGTGGTCAGTGGCCTGGATGCGCCAACCTTGCCGGTTGGCCAGCAGGCGCTGCAATTGAAAACCCCGACCTACAGCGATCCGCTGAACGACACCCGCCAGTACGGCCTCTGGGCCTACTACCAGGGTTGCGTCTATGGCGAAGCGGGCTGTGCCGATGCCAATGCCGCGAACACGAGCATTGCCGCCGAAAATGCGGCGTTGCAGGCCAGCCGTACAACGCTGCAGAACAAGTATCAGTCGGTGGGTTTTCTGAGCTTGAAGTCGGGAATCGATGCGGACAAGGTCATTGTCGATCAGCGCCAGACCACGGTTAATAGCAAAACCGCGCAGGCGGTGGTGGCAACCAATAATTTGAACACGACCTATAACACGGCTCCGTCTTCATATCAGGGTGGCTTGATCTGGTACAACAAGCCTGCCAAGGGCGAAAGTTACTACTGCAGTATCTTTGGTTGCCCGCAGGCGGTTAAAAATTACAACAATTCGATTGATCCATTTAATACCGCGCAGAGCGAGCTGAGTGCGGCGCAAAAAAGCCTTAGTGAGGCGTGGGGCGTTCAGCGCAATGGCGTGACGCTGATTCAGCGTTATGCCGACTACGATGCCTTTGTTGCCTTGTGTGGCGTGCCGACCCAGGAGTCGCCCACGTGTACGGACGGCAGCATCGCGCAAGGGCAGGCCGATCAATTAATTGTCGGCGGCGTGGCCTCGGCATTGAACGGCGGCGGCAAGCGGGTCAAGGGGCTGGACCTGGGCCTGGAAACCACCTTCACCGTGCCCAGCGTGGCCTATGCGCAAAATGGCACAGCGGGCGCCACGACCAATCGCAAGGACTTCTTCAATATCTATGTGCATGGCCTGACGTTGCATGGCTCCTACCTGAATATCTGGGGCAACGATCAGGGCCTGCAGGCGGAAACCAGTTTGCAGTTTTATATCAATCGGGTTGCCCTCGATGGTTGCCAGCCCGGCTTATGTCTTGAGGGCAATCGGGCGATAGCCAAAAACGTATATTTTGATCTCAACTTGGGTAACGCCAAATATCAGCCGTTGAACTTCAAGATGGATGCCAATGGCGAGGTTAACCTGTCGCTGCCAGCTGTTACCTGGGCCAACCATGCCGCCTTCTATAGCAATGTGCAGAAGAGCAATATCAGCGTCGGCAACTTGAGCTTTGGTAATGGCCATGACGTCAACGGCGTGGCGCGGCCAAGAACCGACGTGGGCGCGCAAATCGTGCAGGGCATGCGTCTGGATTACTTTGAATTCAAATCCACTAATCTGCCGCGCTAAGAGGGTCGCATCATGAACGCAGTGTCGATTCTTGCAGGCGTGTTGGCCGGTCTGGTGGCCAGCATGGCGGGTGCCGAGTTGCGAGCTCTGCCCGAGGACGAATTGCAGCAAGTCAGCGGTCAGGCCGGGATCAGCTTGAGTGCCAATTTGAACTTTGCGGTCCGTGCCAGTGACACGCGCTGTCCTGGCGGTTGTGGCGCGCGCCTGGCGATCCAGCCGGCCAAGGGCGCCGGATTTCTGGTGCTGGACAATATCAGTGGTGCCTTTGTGTTTGATGGCGCGAGCCTGGATATTGTCGGTATCGATGCGGCGGCCGGTTTCGCCGCCGAAAGCGCCGCGCACCGGCAGCAAGGCAGTGCGGCTGGGCTTGGTGAATGGCACTTTCAATAATTTCAAATGGACCCTGGCAGGCTCCAATCAGGCGGTCGCCGGCGGTGCCGGCTTCAAACAAACGGACTTGCTCACCTATCAAACCAACGGCCAGACCCGCATGCAGGGCAATCTGTATTTGTTTGCCACGCCTTGAGTGCCCTGACGTTAAGTTAGAGGCTCTGTTGCCATTTCATTCGTCGTTCGCCGGCGCTGTTGGTGCCCGCAGCGGCACTTCTCGCCAGGCCGCCGCGCAGCCTGCTTGGCGACTGATCGTCATCCCTCTGTCATCCGTGGCGGGCATCCTGCCTGCCGGTGACGCCTCGCTTGAGTCCGCGTCCTGGGGTTGTTAGCAGGCGTCACCAGCGGTCGCCAGGCCGACGAAATATCCCCGTTGCTCTTTCGGTATGGGCCGGTTGCCGGCACAATTCGCCTCCACTTTTTCACGGGGGCCGGCATTGCCGGTTTCCTGCCGGCTGACTTTGCATGGGCACCCAGATGATCAAGACGCCGTACTACCTCATCGACAAGCAGAAGCTGCTGGTCAATCTGCAGAAGATCGCCTACGTGCGTGAGCAGTCCGGCGCCAAGGCGCTGCTGGCGCTCAAGTGCTTTGCCACCTGGTCGGTGTTCGACCTGATGGAACAATATATGGACGGCACCACCTCCAGCTCGTTGTACGAGTTGAAGTTGGGTAAGCAGAAGTTCGCCGGTGAAACCCACGCCTACAGCGTGGCCTGGGCCGATGACGAAATCGACGAAATGCTGGCCAACAGCGACAAGGTGATCTTCAACTCCATCGGTCAGCTTGAGCGTTTTGCCGAGGCCTCCAAGGATGCCGTGCGGGGTCTGCGGGTCAACCCGCAGGTGAGCAGCTCCGATTATCTGCTGGCCGACCCGGCCCGTCCGTTCAGCCGCCTGGGCGAGTGGGACGCTGAGAAGATCGCCGGGGTGATGGATAAGATCAGCGGCTTTATGTTCCACAACAACTGTGAGAACGGCCGCTTCGAACTGTTCGATGAAATGCTCAACACCATCGAAGCGCGCTTCGGTCATCTGCTGCACCAGGTGCAGTGGGTCAGCCTGGGTGGCGGCATTCACTTCACCGGTGAAGGCTATCCACTCGACCAGTTCTGTGCGCGCCTCAAGGCGTTCTCCCAGACTTACGGCGTACAGGTTTACCTGGAGCCAGGCGAGGCGGCGATCACCCTGAGTTCCTCGCTGGAAGTCACGGTGCTCGACACCCTCTACAACGGCAAGCACCTGGCGGTCGTCGACAGCTCCATCGAAGCGCACATGCTCGACCTGTTGATCTACCGCCTCAACGCCAAGATGGAGCCCTCAGGCGGCGAACACACCTACATGGTGTGCGGCAAATCCTGCCTGGCTGGCGACATCTTCGGTGAGTACCCATTCGAGCGTCCGCTGACCATCGGCGATCGTCTGTCGTTTATCGACGCAGCGGGTTACACCATGGTCAAAAAGAACTGGTTTAACGGCCTGAAAATGCCGGCCATTGCAGTACGACAACTCGACGGCAGCGTCGAGCTGGTTCGTGAATTTGGGTTTGAAGACTACCTATCCAGCCTTTCCTGAAGGTCAGGTAGCGAAGGAGATACAGCTAAATTGAAGAAGAATGTTCTGATCATTGGTGCAGGAGGTGTCGCCAAGGTGGTGGCCCACAAGTGCGCGCAGCACAACGACGAACTCGGTCGTATTGCTATCGCGTCGCGCAACATCTCCAAATGCCAGGCCATCATCGACAGCGTAAAGGCTAAAGGCAGCCTGAAGCAGCCGGCCGAAATTCAGGCATTTGCCCTGAATGCGCTGGATATCGAAGCAACTAAAGCGCTGATCCGTGCGACCGAATCGCAGATCGTGATCAACGTCGGCTCGTCCTTTCTCAACATGTCAGTGCTGCGTGCCTGCATCGAGACCGGCGCGGCCTATCTGGACACCGCCATCCACGAAGAGCCGGGCAAGGTCTGCGAAACGCCACCTTGGTACGGCAACTACGAATGGAAGCACCTGGCCGAATGCCAGGAGCGGGGCATCACCGCGATCCTTGGCGTCGGTTTCGACCCAGGCGTTGTGAATGCCTGGGCCGCACTGGCCCAACAACAGTATTTTGATCAGATCGACTCGATCGACATTCTCGACGTCAATGCCGGGTCCCATGGCAAGTACTTCGCCACCAATTTTGACCCGGAAATCAACTTCCGCGAATTCACCGGACAAGTGTGGAGCTGGCAGAACAGCCAGTGGACCAGCAACAGCATGTTCGAAGTCAAACGCACCGACGATTTGCCCGTAGTTGGCGCGCAGGACCTGTACCTGACCGGCCATGACGAAGTGCATTCGTTGTCGAAGAACCTGAATGTGCCCAACGTGCGCTTTTGGATGAGCTTCGGTGCGCATTACATCAACGTCTTCACCGTACTGAAAAGCCTCGGCCTACTCTCCGAACAGCCGGTCACCACCGCCGAAGGCCTGCAAGTGGTGCCGTTGAAAGTGGTCAAGGCCGTGCTGCCTGATCCGTCCTCGCTGGCGCCGGGCTACAGCGGTAAGACCTGCATCGGCGATCTGGTCAAAGGCAGCAAAGATGGCAAGCCGGCTGAGTTGTTTATCTACAACGTCGCCGACCACGCCGAAGCCTATGCCGAGACCGATAGTCAGGGTATTTCTTACACTGCCGGTGTACCGCCCGTAGCTGCGGCGTTGCTGGTTGCCCGTGGCGAGTGGGATGCCCAGCGCATGGTCAACGTCGAAGAGCTGCCGGCTGAGCCGTTCCTCAAGCTGCTCGACGTCATGGGCCTGCCGACCCGGATTAAGGACGCCCACGGCGACCGTCCCTGGGATCAGGCCCTCTGATTGGCTGTGCGTCGGCCATGCGTTGTTGACAGTGCGCTCGGACTGCTCATTTACAGCAGTAAACTCCGCGTCCTCGCGCACTTTCGCCTAGCCTGGCTCTAGCCCGCTCAATCAGACTGTAGGATGGGTTGAGCGAAGCGCTACCCATCAGCGCTAAAGGCTCTATCCATACACAACGCCCGCCATTTTTGCGGGCGTTGTGCTTTCTGGCGTGTGGACGGCGCTTTAGCCGCGACGGCGCGCCGCGCTTCCCGCCCGCAGCATTTCACGCGACAATCAATCTTTAACGACACGGGCGCCAATGCCGCGCCTGTGCTTCTGCGCATCCGTGAGGAACCCAGCATGAGCAGCAACGACCGCGTCATTATTTTCGATACCACTTTGCGCGATGGCGAGCAGAGCCCCGGTGCGTCCATGACCGGCGAAGAAAAGCTGCGCATCGCCAAAGCGCTGGAGCGCTTGCGCGTTGACGTGATCGAAGCCGGCTTTGCTATCGCCAGCCCCGGCGACTTCGCGGCGGTCAAGGCGATTGCCGACAACATCAAAGACAGCACCGTGTGCAGCCTGTCGCGGGCCCTGGATGCGGATATCGAGCGCGCCGCCGAAGCCCTCAAAGGTGCCAACTCCGGGCGTATCCACACCTTTATCGCCACCAGCCCGATCCATATGCAGTACAAGCTGCGCATGCAGCCGGACCAGGTGGTGGCGCAGGCCGTGCACGCGGTCAAGCACGCCCGTAACCTGTGCAGCGATGTCGAGTTCTCCTGCGAGGACGCCGGCCGTTCGGAAATCGATTTCCTCTGCCGCATTATCGAAGCGGCCATCGACGCCGGCGCGCGCACCATCAATATTCCCGACACCGTCGGCTATGCCATTCCGCATCAGTACGCCGAGATGGTTGGTCAGTTACTCAACCGCATCCCGAATGCCGACAAGGCGGTGTTCTCCGTGCATTGCCACAACGACCTGGGCCTGGCTGTGGCCAACTCCCTGGCCGCCGTGGTCGCTGGTGCCCGTCAGGTTGAGTGCACCATCAACGGCCTTGGCGAGCGTGCTGGCAACGCCGCGCTGGAAGAAATCGTCATGGCGATCAAGACCCGTGAAGACCTGCTCGGTGTGCACACCCGTATCGACACCCCGCACATCCTCAGCGCCTCGCGCCTGGTGTCGGGCATCACCGGTTTTCCGGTGCAGCCGAACAAGGCCATCGTCGGTGCCAACGCCTTCGCCCACGAGTCGGGCATCCACCAGGACGGCGTGCTCAAGCACCGCGAGACCTACGAAATCATGTCCGCCGAATCGGTGGGCTGGAACGCCAACAAGATGGTCATGGGCAAGCACTCCGGGCGCGCCGCCTTCCGTGCGCGCCTCGACGAGTTGGGCATCGCCCTGGCCGGTGAGAGCGAGCTGAACGCCGCCTTTGCCCGCTTCAAGGCGCTGGCCGACAAGAAGCACGAGATCTTCGACGAAGACCTGCAGGCTCTGGTGTCCGACACCTTGAGCGATGAAACCCCCGAGCACTTTAAGCTGGTGTGCCTGGAAGTGGCGTCGAAAACC
Organism: Pseudomonas sp.; assembly: GCA_034519305.1. Taxonomy (GTDB): domain Bacteria; phylum Pseudomonadota; class Gammaproteobacteria; order Pseudomonadales; family Pseudomonadaceae; genus Aquipseudomonas. Next base: position 22,150 of record JAXHOM010000029.1, on the reverse strand, counting down.
GGTGAAGTGCCGGAAGCCAAGATCGTCCTCAGTGTCGATGGCCGCGAGCAGCACGCCGAGTCCCAGGGCTCCGGCCCGGTGGATGCGACCTTCAAGGCCATCGAGTCGATCGCCAGCTCCACGGCCAACCTGCAGCTGTATTCGGTCAACGCCATCACCCAGGGCACCGACTCCCAGGGCGAAGTCACCGTGCGCCTGGAAAAGGCCGGGCGCATCGTCAACGGCAATGGTGCCGACACCGACATCCTGGTGGCGTCGGCCAAGGCCTATATCAACGCCCTCAACCTGATGCAGGCCAGCGCCGCCAAGGCCCATCCGCAAGTGGCTGACATTTGATCGACGAAGCTCGCCGGCGCCTGTACCTCAGCGCCATGCAGGTAGCCAACTGGCTGCCACGGGTAACCCTGCCGTTTGCTGCACCGGCGCGGCCGCTGTGGCAGCCAGAAGTCGAGACGCCTGCTTTGGCTGAGGTGCTGCTTGAGTCGCCGCCGGCTGACGATGAGCCGCCACCGCTGGGCTCGGTTGCCCCGGTTGCTGCGCCGCCGAGTGCGCCGCGGCCGCGCGTTGAGGTGCCGCGTCCAGCGGCCCAGGCCCGCCAGGCGCCAGCGGTCGACGCGGCGAACGAGGACGAGGCGCCGGCCGCCAAGGTCAAAGCGCTGCCACCGCCGCGTTTCAGCCTGCAACTGCTGCGTGCCGGCAGTTGTGCGCTGCTGGTCGAGTTGCCCAATGGCGAAGCCTTTAGCCGCCGCGATCCGGCCTATCTGCTGCTACGTGATCTGCTGCGCGCCGCTGGCTTGCCGGACAGCCCGCAGTTGATCGGCGAGCCGGTGCGCTGGCCGCTGTTGTCCCGTGGCAGCCTGGAGCAAGGGCCGCAGGCGGCGCTGGAGTACGTGCAGAGCTTCGTCGCCGCGCGCCTGGAAGAGCAGGGCGGTTGTGTCTGCCTGTGGCTGCTGGGCGAGTCGGCCATCCGCTTTGCTGGCGAAGGCGATGCCGAGGCGTATAACCGCGAACTGCAAATTGACGGGCTGGGTTCGGCCTGGGCGATGCCCGGGCTGGAGCTGCTGATGGATGAACCTCACCGCAAGGCCGAGCTGTGGCAGGCCATGCGCCGCCTGATGCCGCGCTGGAAAAGCACAGAATGAGCGATGCCGTAACCTTTCGGCGGATGACCGCCGGTGATCTTGATGCCGTACTGAAAATTGAATATGCCGCCTTCAGCCACCCCTGGACCCGTGGAATCTTCCAGGACAGCCTGAATTCCTACGACTGCTGGGTGATGTTCGAAGGCGAGCAGCAGGTTGGCCACGGGGTGATCAACGTGATCATCGATGAAGCCCACCTGCTCAATATCACCGTCAAGGTCGAGAGCCAGGGGCGCGGCCTCGGCCTGCTGCTGCTGGAGCGTCTGATGCAACGTGCCCTGGAGCTGAAAGCCGGCGAGTGCTTCCTCGAAGTGCGCGCCAGCAACCAATCGGCCTATCGCCTGTACGAGCGCTACGGCTTCAATGAGGTCGGCCGTCGCCGCGATTACTACCCCGCCGTCGGTGGCCGTGAAGACGCCCTGGTGATGGCCTGTACCCTGCTGGATTGAGGCTGATCCACTACCGAGGTTTTACCGTGGCCCATGAAGTGTTCGGTGACCCCCATGGGCAGCCGGTGGTGTATCTGCATGGCACGCCTGGTGCCGCCTGTGAGGCCGCGTTTCTCGATGCGGCGGCCAAGGCCAATGGTCTGTGCATTCTGGCCCTGGCCCGTGAGCAGGTGACGGGTGACAGCAGCGAAGCCTATCTGCGCCAACTGACCGCCGAGGTTGTGCAGCTGGTGGGCGAGCGGCCGCTGCACCTGATGGGATTTTCCATTGGCGCCAGTCTGGCTCTGCGCATCGCCGCACGTCTGCCAACCCCCGCCGCCGGCGTCTGGTTGGTGTCCGCCGCTGCGCCACTTGAGCTGCCAGGCAGTCTGGATGGCATGGGGGCGGGTCGTTACACCTTTGCCCTGGCGCGCCAATACCCGCGTCTGTTTGCCGGTTTGGCGGCCTATCAGGGCTGGCTCGGTCGGCATTTTCCTGTCGCGTTGCTGGGCATGCTGTTTCAAGGCGCCCAGGGCGCGGATGCTTGGTTGCTGGGGGAGGCGGCGCACAAGGCGCAGTTGCTGCGTATCCAGCGGCAGGGCTTTGCCTGCGGTGCGGCGGCCTATGTGCGCGATGTGCAGGCTTACGTGCAGCCCTGGGCCGCGAGCCTGGCTGAGGTGCGCGCGCCTGTGCAGCTCTGGCATGGCGAACTGGATAACTGGGCGCCGCCCGGCATGCCGCGCAATCTGTTGGCAGCGCTGGCGGCAAGCGAGTTGCACGCGCTGCCGGGCTTGTCGCATTACAGCTGTCTGCTGGCGGCCAGCGCGCCGCTATGCGCCCAAGTGGCGGCCAGTTTGGCGCATAGCTGACTCTGTAACAGGCTGTGACGTCAGCCTGATCAGGCTTGTCAAAGCACTCGCGCGGGCCTTAGGGTGCCCATCGGTTTTAAGGGAGCATGCGGTATGAAAGATCTGGAGCACCTGTTCGAGAACAATGAACGTTGGGCTGAAGCGATCAAGGACGAAGATCCGGCATTTTTCGAGAAGCTGGCCCAGCAGCAGGCTCCCGAGTATCTGTGGATTGGTTGCTCCGATGCGCGGGTGCCGGCCAACGAGATTGTCGGCTTGTTGCCCGGCGACTTGTTCGTCCACCGCAACGTCGCCAACGTGGTGCTGCACACCGACCTCAACTGCTTGTCGGTGATTCAGTACGCGGTTGATGTGCTCAAGGTCAAACACATCCTGGTCACTGGTCATTACGGCTGCGGTGGCGTGCGCGCGGCCATGCAGGACACTCAGTTCGGCCTGATCGACGGCTGGCTGCGGACCATCCGTGACCTCTACTACGAGCAGCGCGAACACATCGCTCAATTCGCCAGCGAGGAAGAGCGGGTCGATCGCCTCTGTGAGCTGAACGTCATCCATCAGGTGGCCAACGTCAGCCACACCACCATCGTGCAGAACGCCTGGCACCGTGGGCAGTCGCTGTCGGTGCATGGTTGCATCTATGGCATCAAGGACGGTCGCTGGAAGAACCTCAACGTTACTGTCAGCGGCCTGGAGCAGTTGCCGGCCCATTACCGCCTGCGCCCGCTCGGGCTGTGCTGATGCCGCGTGCCGCCCTGCTGGCATGGGCGGGGCTGGCGCTGGCCAGCCTGTTCTGGGCCGGCAACTCACTGGTGGCGCGGGCCTTTGTGACGGAAATTCCGCCTTTCAGCCTGGCGTTCTGGCGCTGGAGCGTGGCGTTACTGATTCTCTTGCCGCTGGTCGGGCCGTCGCTGTGGCGCGAACGCGGCACCTTGCGCCGGGCCGGCTGGCGCTTGTGGCTGGCCGCGCTGCTGGCCATCAGTCTGTACAACTGCCTGCTCTACAGCGCCGCGCAAACCACTGCCGCAATCAATATCAGCCTGGTCAGTACCTGCCTGCCGCTGGCGACCTTTATCGGCGCCGGCCTGTTGCTCGGCCAATGGCCCAGTCGCCGCGCCTGGTTTGGCTTGCTGTTGGCCATGGCGGGGTTGCTTTGGCTGATTGGGCGGGGCGACTGGGCGGTGCTCGGCGGCCTGTCATTCGCTCAGGGCGATCTGTTGATGCTGTTAGCGACCCTCGACTGGGCGCTGTACTCGCTGTTGTTGCGGCGCTGGCAGGGGTACTTTCAGTTGCCGCCCCTGACCCTGCTGGGCGCGCTGGTGCTGCTCGGCACCCTGATGCTGACGCCGTTGTATGCCTATGACCTGTGGCGCGGTGCGCGTTTTGCCGCCAGCCCGGCCAACCTGCTGGCGATCCTCTATACCGCGCTCTGTGCCTCGGTGCTGGCCTATCACCTGTGGAACCTTGGCGTACGTGAACTGGGCGCTTCGCGAGCAGCCATGAGCAATTACCTGATGCCGGTGTTCACCGCCTTGCTCGGTTGGTGGCTGCTCGGCGAGGGCTTGCAGGCCTATCACTGGGCCGGCGGTGCCTTGAGTCTTAGCGGCCTGCTGCTGGCTGGTCGCGTGCAGGAGCCTCGACCATGACTCATTCACTCTGCGTTATCGCTGGTGACGGCATCGGCCCGGAAGTGCTGCCGGCTGCCGTGGCGGTGCTGGAGAAACTGCTGCCGGATGTGCGCGTGCAGGAAGCCGAGGCCGGCTGGGACTGTTTCGTCCGCAGCGGAACGGCGGTGCCGGACTCCACCCTGGCGTGCATGAGCGCCTGCGGTGCCGGCCTGTTTGGCGCCGTGTCGTCGCCCAGCCGGCGGGTCGAGGGCTATCGCAGTGCCATCCTGACCTTGCGTCAGCGTTTGGGCCTGAGCGTCAACCTGCGCCCGGTGCGCAGTTGGCCGGCGGTATCACCCAAGGCCGGGGTGGATTTGCTGATTGTGCGCGAGAACAGCGAAGGCCTGTACAGCGGCCGCGAACACTGGGAGAGCCCCGAGGTGGCGATTGCCGAGCGGGTCATCAGTCGCGCGGCCAGCCAGCGTTTGGCTCACTGCGCCGTGGAAGTGGCCCAGGCCCGTGGCGCGCGGCGGATTACCTTGGTGCACAAGGCCAATGTCTTGCCACTGACGTGCGGGCTGTTTCGCGACAGCTGCCGTGAGGTGCTGGAGGCAGAAGGTTTTGGCGCCCAGCTGGATGAACGTCTGGTGGACGTCGCTGCCCTGCAACTGGTGCAGAGCCCAGAGGCCTTCGACCTGATCGTCACCAGCAACCTGTTTGGCGACATCCTCTCCGATCTGGCCTGTCACTGGAGTGGCGGGCTCGGCCTGGCACCGTCGCTGAACTGGGGCAGCGGCCTGGCCCTGGCCGAGCCGGTACACGGCAGCGCTCCGGATATTGTTGGCAGCGGTCGAGCGAATCCACTGGCGGCGATTCTCAGTGCCGCCTTGCTGCTGCGTTACCAGTGGCATGAAGATGCGCTGGCAACGCGCATCGAAGACGCCGTGCAAGCCTTTCTGGCCCACGAAGGTCATTGCGATTTTGCTACTGAAACCACCCGTGTGGTTACTCAGGGTGTGCTGGCGCTGCTTTAGTTCGGCGCCCGCAGACCTTATCCCGTGAAGAGAACCGCTATGTGTAAACCCACCGCACCCGCCGAGCAGCCCGAGGCCAAGCCCAGCCGCGCGGCCTTTCATCAGCAGCACCAGGCCCGCGCCGAGGCCGAAGCCCAGCGCCTGCTGGCGGCCAAAACGCAATTGGGTGGGCGCTGGTTGGCCTGGGTGGCGAGCGAACTGTATGCCCTGACGCCGTCGAGCTACGCCCAGATGGTCCGTCGCGAGCTGCAACGCCTGAGTGCCTGACCTTGGCGCGGCTTGCGCGCTGCGATGCGCTCAGGCGTAGGTGTTGATCCCGCCCTTGGCCTGCAGCCAGTCACGGTAGGTGCTCAGCGAGTCGGTTTGCTCTTTGCCGTTGCTGCCGCTAAACGTCAGGCGCGCATCCAGGTTTTTGTCGAGCATCTTGTCGACCTGGGCGAGCAAGCGGGCCGCCTCATCGCGATCGAGGTTGGCCACATCCGGCAGCTGCATGGCGTTGCTGGTGCTCTGACTCGGGCTGCTCGTTGCCTGGCTGGCATCGCTTTTGGCCATGGCGCTGAACAGCCCGGCGCGGTGCTGGTTGGTCAGCGAGGCGGCGTACTTCTTCAGCTCGCCGATGGGGTCCTGCGGGGCCTTATTGGTCTGGCTGTTCTGCTGGCTCGTAGCGCTTTCCGCCGGCTTGCTGCTTGGTGTCATATAGTTTGAAGGCAGAAAGCGCGCGGCAATACTGGTCATGTGGGTAGCGTCCTGATCCGTCAATGCCTGGCTTGTTGCAGGTTTCGCGCCAGTCGTCCGGCCTGGGAATAGACGGTCTGCAGGAGGCGCTCGAAGCTTGCATGCGGCAGGGGCTTACCGCAAAGGGCAATGACTTGCCGAGCACGCCTGGCCACAACCTGGGGCACGCATGATGAGCAAAGCGTTCGTGGACCATTTTCAGAGTGTCACCCAGCACTACCTGAAACATCGGCCGAGCTACCCCTTGGCGCTGTTTGACTGGCTCGCCCAGCGCTGTAGCCAGCACGAACTGGCGTGGGATTGTGGCACTGGCAACGGTCAGGCGGCGGTAAGCCTGGCGCAGCATTTCCAGCGTGTGCTGGCGACGGATGCCAGCGCCGCGCAGATTGCCGCCGCCACCGTCCATGAACGCGTCGAATACCGGCTGACCCCTGCGGAAAACTCCGGGCTGGAGCCGGCATCCGTCGACCTGCTTATCGTCGCGCAAGCCTTGCACTGGTTTGACCTCGAGCGCTTTTATGCCGAAGCCCGGCGAGTGCTCAAACCCAAAGGCATTGTGGCGGTCTGGTGTTACGGCATCGTTGAGCTGGAGGGCGATGCGGCCAATCAGCTACTCCAGCATTTCTATCATCAAGTTGTCGGGCCTTACTGGCCGGCGGAGCGCGAGCATGTGCAAGCGGGTTATCGGCAACTGCCGTTTCCGTTCACTCCTATCGAGGCGCCGGCATTCACCATGCAAGTCACCTGGACGCGTGCCCAACTGATGGGCTATTTGCGCAGCTGGTCGGCCACGGGGCGCTACCAAGCGGCACATGCTGTCGATCCGGTGATTGCGTTCGAGCAGGCCATCAGCTCAGCCTGGGGTGACGCAGAGCGCGGTCGCCTGGTCAGCTGGCCGCTGTCATTGCGGGTTGGCAGGGCGAGTGGCGGCTAAAGGGCGTTGTGTGCCGGGTGGCACGTGCGGAGTCATCGCGTTGCTGATCGGGCAAGCGCCCGAAAGGTGCTTCATGGCGAAGTGCTCGGAATCAATTCACACCCCAGAAACAACAAAGGCCTACCCGAAGGTAAGCCTTTGTTTTGTATGGTAGCAACGAGTGGATTTGAACCACCGACCCCAGCATTATGAATGCCGTGCTCTAACCAACTGAGCTACGTTGCCATTTGTGGCGCGCATTATTCGCGTCGGATGGAAATCTGTCAAGCCTGTTTTTTACTTTGTGATCAGTCAGTTAAAGCGCTGCGCGAATTTTGCGGCTTGTCCTGGGCGTTTTGTAGGCACAAAAAAACCGACGCTTGGTCGGTTTTTGGTTTCCTGTTTGCCGTTGGCAGAGAGGAATAATATCTGGAGCGGGTGGCGGGAATCGAACCCGCGTAATCAGCTTGGGAAGCTGGAGTAATACCATTATACGACACCCGCTTTTGCGGGGGACTTTGTACCAGAATCGCAGCCCTAGGTGAAGCCCAGCGGCGAGATAAAGCGCTATTAGCTGGCTTTATCTCGCAAACTCAGCCAGCCAGAGCTTGCGCTTGGTGGTGGCTGAAGCTGTGGACGAGGCTCTGGCTACTGGGCGTGAGGAAGGCCAGCAGGGCGTTGCGGGTCTGCAGCCAGGCGGCTTTGTGTTCCATGTCGAGGAAGTGGCCGGCCTGCTGCACGCTCTGGAAGCTGCAGTGACGCACATGCTGAGCGAACTGGCGGGCGTCGTCAGCGCTGGTGTATTCATCCCATTCGCCGTTGACGAATAGCAGCGGAATGTCGATGGCGCCGGCAAAGCTGACGCAGGAGCGGCCGTCCATGTTTAGTACGTTTTCCACGTGAAAACCCATCTGCCGGTATTCGTAGTCGTGCAGGGTGGCTACGTGGCGGTGGTTGAAACGTTTGAACAGCGAGGGCAAGTGCTTGCCGATGGTGTCGTTGAGCAGCGCGCCGATATTGTCGCGCTCGCAGGCGTTCAAGACCTGCAGGCCGCGCTCGAGGTAGTCCTGCATGGCGGCGTTGATCACCGGCGAGAAGGAGTTGATCACTGCTTTGCGGATGCGCCGCGGTTGCCGGGCAAGGGCTTGCAGGGTGGCGATACCACCCCAGGAAAACGACAACACCAGGTCGCAGGCAAAGTGTTCGATCAATTCCAGCAGGATGTCGGCTTCTTCTTCGCGGCTAATCGGGCGTGTGTGGCTGTTGTGCGCGCGTGACTGGCCGGCGTAGGGCAGATCGAACAGCACGACATTAAATTGCGGGTAGAGGTAGCGCACGGTCTGGGCAAAGGATGCCGTGGTCGATAACGAGCCGTTGACCAAGATGATGGTCTGCTCGGCGGTGTTGGCGCGGTAGTGTTCGGTGTAAACCCGGTATTGCCCCTGAATATCCAGCACTGCAGATTCTGCTTTCATGGTGCGTCTCCCTGTCGTGCAGCGCACAGATGCCGCGCAGCAATGTCGATGCTGCGCGCGCTTTATGACAGGTAGGCAGGTGCCTGAAAAATAGAAACGGGATCGGCGGGTACGGCTGCCGTTGTGCTGATTATGGGTGTTGCGCGGTGCTCGCTGCAGGCCTTGGGAGTGCCTGCTTGTGCGATGTGACTGATAAGTCACTTTTTGCTCTTGCTGCTGATTCAAGCAGGAGTCGCCGGTGACTGCAAGCGGTTATGTGGGGGTTTTCAGATCAAGGCAATTTCGCCGGCGCTGAGGGGGCGGTACTGGCCGGGAGCCAGGTGCGGGTCGAGCTGTAGCGGGCCCATGGACTCGCGGTGCAGGCCGATGACCTTGTTGTCGAAGTGGCCGAACATGCGCTTGACCTGATGGTAGCGGCCTTCATGCAGGGTCAGCAGGGCGCTGTTCGGACCCAGGATGACGAGCTCGGCGGGGCGCGTGGTGAGGTCTTCATAGGCGAAATACAGGCCGCAGGCGAAGGCCTCGACGCAGGCTGGGTCGATCGCTTGTTCGGTCTCGACCCGGTAGACCTTGCCCAGCTTGCTGCGAGGTTCGGTCAGGCGCCGCGACCACAGGCCGTCGTTGGTAATCAGCAGCAGGCCGCTGGTGTTGAGGTCCAGGCGACCGGCGATGTGCAGCTCGTGTTTGTCTGGTTCATCGAGCAAATCGAGCACGGTGCGATGTTCATCATGCGCGGTGGCGCTGACCACGCCGAGCGGCTTGTGCAGCATGAAGTAGCGTGCCGCTTTGCCAGCCTGCACCACCTGTTCGGCCAGCTCGATGCGCTGGAAGGCGCGCACCTCGTGACGGCCCTCGCGGCAGGTCTGCCCGTCGACTTTGATCGCACCGCTGGCCAGCAGGCGTTGGACCTCCTGGCGATTGAGGGTTGGCAGGTTGCCGAGGAAGCGGTCAAGACGCATGGTGATACTCGGAGGCTGCGAAGTCAGGTGACGGCAGGTGTGGGCGCCTGGCCGGCACAGCGCGGGCACAGGCAGCTGACATTGCGCTCGGCGGCCGGCAGTGCGGCTAGGCGCGCGGGATCGATGGTCACGCTAAAGCACCAGCAAGCGGCGGTGGCCGTTAGCGGGTTGGCCAGGCCGCATTGATTGTTCTGGCCGCACGCCGGGCAGCGTTGGGGCTGACTGGCATTGTTCATGCGGATGGCCCGGCATCGACGCACAAGCGATTGCGCCCGGACTCCTTGGCGCGGTACAGCGCTTTATCGGCACGCCCTAGCAGGCTGTCGAGGGAGTCATCGGTGTGCAGTTCGGTCAGGCCTAGGCTGGTTGTTATTTGCAGATTAACGCCGGCGAAGGGGTAGCGGTTTTGCTCGGTCTGCAGGCGGATTTTCTCCGCCAGCTGTTGAGCGGTGGCGCTGTCGGTGTCTTTGAGTAGCAGGATGAACTCCTCGCCCCCCCAGCGGCAAACGATGTCGGCCTGGCGCAGGCTGGTCTTGAGCTGACGAGCGAAGGCGCGCAGCACTTCATCACCGGCCAAGTGGCCGTAGGTGTCGTTGAGTTGCTTGAAGTGGTCGAGGTCAATCAGCAAGGCATGTAGCGGACTCTGGCTGCGCTTGGCTTCCTGCAGGGCCTGGCCGGCAAGGATATTGAAGCCGCGACGATTAGGTAGCTCGGTGAGCACGTCGGTGGTGGCCAGGGCTTCAATCCGCTGCTGGTAGCGGCGCATAACGATGCCCACCAACGTCAGCACAATGGCGGTTACTAGCAGGCAAATCAGCAGGTTGAGATAGAGCGTCTGGCGGATATTGCCAAGCGCTTGGCTCTCATGCTGATCAACAAACAAGTACCAGTTCAGCTCGGGAATGTAGCGCACGTTGAGGAAGTGGCCGTTGTCCTGCACCTGATATTCAAAGCTGCCGCTTTGCGGTTTTGGCAGTTGGCTGAGCAGCCCGGCCAGCGGCGCCACATCGCTTAGTTGTTGCCCGACTTTGGCGCCCATTGGCCCACCGGCGGCTCCGGTGAGGGTGATCCGGCCGCTGCTGTCGACGAAGAACACGCTGCGCTGATAGCGTTTCTGGTAATTGTCGATCAGCTGCACAACGGCATCCACGGCTAGACCCACACCGGTTACACCGATGAACTTGTCGCGGTAATCGAAGACTTTGTAGTTGATGAAAAACGTCAGGCGATCGGCATTAGCCATGTCGACATCGACGTTGATCTCATAGGGGGCCTGCATGCTGCGGGTGTGGAAATACCACTGATCACGGGCTTCATGCTCGTTGACCTGCTTGAGAATGCCCTTGGCCTGGTAGTAGAGGCGGGTTTTGTCGGAGACAAAGAAGGCGGTAAAGGCGCCGTAGTTGCTCATGATCTCCTGCAGATAACGGGTCATCTGCGCGGGGTCCTGCTCGCCGGCCACCACCCAGTCGCGAACAAAGGTGTCGCGTGCCATCATCGATGAGATCAATACCGGGCGCACCAGATCCTTCTGGATTTCCGAGTAGACGGTGTCCGAGGTCAGCGGTAATTCGCTGTTGATGATGTTGTTGCGCAAGGCTTCGCGTGAGGTGTAATAGCTGACCAATGAGGTGCTGGCAAAGCCGCCGCTGAGCAGCAGTACGAGCAGCAGCAATAATGAAAGTTGCGTGGCTTTGGGGAGACGCAAAGGCATGAACACATCCGGTTTGTGAGAGAGCCCAAAGGCCCATGCTAGCGTGCGCGTGGCAGGTCGTCACGACGCATTGCGTCGGCCGTCCCTTGGTTCGGTTGCTGCCTGGCGCCTGCTCTCTGTTAGCGTAACGGCCCTGGCAGTGCGGCAATGATGCTTGCACGGCCGCTTATCCGATCAAGGAGTTGACCATGTCGTGGATGAATTACGCCAAGCCCGTGATAGCTGGGTTCTGGCTGCTGGCTGCGTTCAATGTGCTGGTGCCCTTTGCCGAGCCGTGGGCGGATCGTTTGAACGGGCTGGCGCTGATCATCGTATTGGTGCATGTACTTGAACTGTTGTTGTTTAATCGCCGCCTGCAAGCCCAGCCACAGCCCTGGTTGGAGCGTGGGCAGGTAATGTTGTTCGGCTTTTTTCATCTGCGCACATTGCGCTGATAAGGGCTTGATGGAGCGCAGTTAAGCCTTGCTGCGTTTGATCAGATCACGCCAACTTCATCATCGTCGATCAAGCGATTTAGCCCACCCAGTGCGACCCGCGCCTGGGTACGGCTGAGCAGCTTGGATTGCGCTGCGGGCGGCAGGTCGGTGATACGCAGTACGCCTTTGTCCATGAGCACCTGCACGAGGTCGTCGAGCACGCGGATCATGTCCAAATCGCTCTGCTTCAGTTGCAGCAGGCTCGACTCAACATCCTGATTGGCGAACCAGGCTTGAATCTCCTGGGTGTTGGCTGCCAGGGTTTCCTGCGCGCCGGCAAAGGCGGCCGCTTCAACCCGGATCAACTGGCCTTGGGCGTTGCGTTGGACATACAGCATGGGTAAAGCCTCCAGCCTTGCGCGCCTGTACAAAAATCCATGCCCTGCTCAGTAAGCGGGGCATGGTGTTCGCAGCTTAGCTGTGATCGACCTTGATGGTTGGATCTGCGCCGGCGATCAAGCTGCTGATCGAGGTGCTGGAAAGGTCAAAACCGTCAAGCTTGATGGTTGTATCGGCATGGCTGGCAACTGTGCCGCCGGCAGCATTCAGTTGCCCGGTGGAGCTGATCAGCAAGGAGTTGCTGGTGGTATCGATCTGCAGGAAATTGCTCAGGGTGGCGTCGGTCTCGCCCTGTAACAGATCGTGTAGGTCTATACGGTCACCTGCGGCTGGGTTGAAGTCTTTGATCACATCATTGCCGGTATCGCCGCTTTTCCAGATAAAGGTATCGGCACCGGAACCGCCGGTGAGGATGTCGTTGCCGAGGCCACCGCGCAGGCTGTCCGAGTCGCTACCGCCATTCATAATGTCGTTATCGTTGCCGCCAAAAAGAATGTCATTGCCCGCATCGCCGATCAGAACGTCATTGCCGGCATCTCCATTCAGGGTGTCGGTGCCATTGCCGCCTTCTAGGCGGTCTGCGCCGGCACCGCCGCTCAGGGTGTCAACGCCATTGTCGCCGCGCAGCAAGTCGGCTTCTGCCGTGCCGGTGAGCGAATCATTGCCGTTACCCAATTGGCTGAGTTGTGAGGAGCCATTGGCGATGGTGAGGTACTGCTGGGTGCTGGCGGAGTCGCCGTTCACGGTATTAGTTGCGGTAAATACCAGCGTCGCAGATGCCGTGCCAGCATTGCTGAGCTGCAGATTGCCAAGGTTCCAGCCGGTCAGGTCAATGCTCTGGTCTGGGCTTGTGGCTGTCTGGCTATTGCCGTTGCCATCGCTGATAAGCATCCCGCTGACCAGGCCGGTGACGGCCAGGGCGGTGTAGTTGCCCGGCGTCAGTGCCAGGCTCATGACGCTGCCGTCATTGGCGATGGCGGTGTCATGGAAGCCGCTTTCTACCGAACGAATCGCCGCTACCTGGGCCGCAGTCAGCACTTGACTATAAATTCGCAGGTCGTCCAGCTTGCCTTGGAAGTAGCGATTGTCGGCTAGGTCGGACGCACTGGCATCGTTGGCGAAGTTGTTGTTGGCGCCCAGCGATGTGAGCCGATTTAGGGTGCCCGTGAAAGCTGCATCGTCAGGGTTGCCCTGTGCTTCCAGGTTGCCGTCGACATAAATCTGCACCAGCTTGCTGCTTGCATCACGGGTGATGGTGATGTGGTGCCAGTTGCCGTCGCTAACGGTTGTGGTGCTGTAGACCCCGTTCACGTTGCCGATGCCGAAGCCGATTTTGCCGGTATCGTTGATGGCTCCCCACTGGATGTCGTTGCGCCCCCCCGACTGTTCGCTGCCGAGCACGGTAGGTAGGCTCCAGGAGTTACCCGCGCCGCTTGCGCCCCCCACTTGAGTGGTGTTGACCCAGAAGGTCAGGCTGGAGGTGCCGAGCAGGGCTTGGGTGGCATCGGCACTCACGTCGACCCGGTCGCCATTATCGTTGAAGCTGATGTTGTTGCCCGAGGTGTCGTTACGACCGTTAGTGATAAAACTCGGCAACTGGGAGCCGCCCGCGCTGTCGTTGTCACTCAAGGTGCCACTTTGCCCCGTGGTGCCATTGAGGGTCGTGCTGCTGCCCTGGGCTTCGTTGAATGTCCATTGGCCTTTGGTGGCGAGTGTCAGGGTCGGCGCGCTGGCATCGTTGACTGGGGTCAGGTCGAGGCTGGCGGAGCCGTTTGCGGACAGGCTGCCATCAGTCACGCTGTAGTTGAAGGTTACGCTGGAGTCGTCGTTGGCCGCTGGGGTGTAGTTCCAAGTGCCGTCGCCATTGCTGATCAGAGAGCCATTGCCAGAGGCGATGGTGAGGTTGCTGGCGGTGAGGCTCGGGCCATCGACATCGCTGGCATTGCCGAGCAGCTCGGCCTGGGTAATCAGGCGTGTACCGCTGTCTTCGGCGATTGCGCCTAGCGTTACCGGTGCGGTAGTCGGCGCATCATTGTTGCCGTTGATGGTGACAGTGATGGTTTGTGCGGTGCCGTCTGCGGAGCGCACGATAAACGTATCGCTCAGCGTGCCTGCATTGTTGAGGGCGTTGACGGTCGAATTGCTGTTGTCGAGGTTGTAGGTCCAGGCGCCGTCAGAGGTGACGGTAAAGGTGCCATAACCATTTTGCGAGGCGGTTGGCGTGCTGATGGCCTGGAAGAGATTGCTGCTGTTATCGGCGTCGGTGGCGGTCAGGGTGCCACTTACGCTGTTGTTTGGGTTGTCCTCAATAACCGTTCCGGTCGTACTGCCGGCGATCACGGCGGCATCGTTGCTACCGGTAATGGTGATGGTTACTGGCTGGTCGACGATGTTGCCCGTCCCGCTATTGCTGTCTTTCGCCCTGACGGTGTAGTGCAGAACCAGGGTCTGGCCTGCCGGGATGAAATTGAAGGCTTCGCTACCTGAGTTGAAGCTCCAGTTGATGCCGTGCGGGTTGCCTTGCTCTGTGGCGCTTGGCTCACCGCCGGAAACTGAGAACATGGCTTTTAGTAAGGCATCGCTCGGCCGCGGCCCGTTATAACTACCGTCCACGCTGAATTTAGACGTCGTGCTTACGGTTACCGTGTCAGTGGTGTCGACATCAAAGATGCTCAGCGTGCCCGTTGTTATCAGGCCGCTGTTGGTTTCCGCCAGGCTGGCGTTGGCACTGTCGGTGCCAGCGCCGATGGTAATAACCGGCGCATCGTTTTTGCCATTCACATAGACGGTCAGGGTGGTGCTGCTGGTAGCGCCCTGGCTGTCGGTAATGGTGTAGGTGAAGGTGTCGGTCACGAACTGCTTGAACGCCAGTGCTTGCACCTCGGGTTTGCTGTTGTCCAAGGTATAGGTGTAGCTGCCATCAGCATTGATGTTCACACTGCCGTAGGTGCCCGTCACGCTGCTGGACACGTTGCCGCTGGCGCTGATTGGGGTGCCCGCTGCTACTCCGGTGACGGTGATGCTATCGCCTGAATCGATATCGACATCATTGCTCAGGACATTGCCGCCGATAATCGTGGTGCTGGCCGAGTTGTCGTTGAAACCGACCTGATCATCGTCGTCTTCGCCGACCCGAACGGTATTGGCGACTGCCACTGGTGCGTCATTGACCGGATTGACCGTCACAGTCAGGGTGGTGTCGGTGCTGGCGGGTGCAGCGCTGCCGTCAACGGCAATCGCGGTGACGGTTAGGTCGAAGTCGGCATGGCTGTTGGCTGGCGGGGTAATGGCCAGGCCGGCGAGCTGAGCCGGGGTCAGAACGATGCTGCCGCCGCTGATGGTCAGGGTGTCGCCGGCGGTGTTGCTGAGGACCGCGCCAACTGGAATGCCGTCGAGGCGAATGCTCAGCGTCTCGCTGCCGTCGGTGTCGGTCAGGGCGGCGGCGATGTTCAGCGCGATCGGGCTGTCTTCGTTACCGCTGACGGCGGTTGCCGCCAGGGTCGGGGTGTCGGAGATCGGGTTGACGGTCAGGCTGACGGTTTGCGTCAGGCTCTCGCCGGAGGCGGCGTCGGTGACGGTGTAAGTGAAGCTGTCCGGGCCGCTGTAGTTGCCGTTCGGGGTGTAGCTGTAGCTGCCGTCGCTGTTGAAGGTCAGGGTGCCATTGCTGACGCCGCTGACTACTGCATAGGTCAGGGTGCCGCCGGAGGTGGTGCTGTCATTGCCGGCCACGCTGGCATTGATGACCGGCACGTCTTCGTCGGTGCTGGCCGAGTCGTTGGCGGCGCTCAGGTCGGTGACCGGATTGACGGTCACCGTCAGGGTGGTGGCGGTGCTGGCCGGTGCGGCGCTGCCGTCAACGGCAATCGCGGTGACGGTTAGGTCGAAGTCGGCATGGCTGTTGGCTGGCGGGGTAATGGCCAGGCCGGCGAGCTGAGCTGGGGTCAGAACGATGCCGCCGCCGCTGATGGTCAGGGTGTCGCCGGCGGTGTTGCTGAGCACCGCGCCAACTGGAATGCCGTCGAGACGAATGCTCAGTGTTTCGCTGCCGTCGGTGTCGGTCAGGGCGGAAGCGATGTTCAGCGCGATCGGGCTGTCTTCATTGCCGCTGACGGCGGCTGCCGCCAGGGTCGGGGTGTCGGAGATCGGGTTGACGCTGATGGAGACTGTGGCTGGGGTTGTATCGGTCGCGCCGCCATTGTCGAGCGCTGCATACTGGAACGCGGTATCCCCGCTCCAGTTGGTGGTGGGTTTGAAATAAACCGTGCTGGTATTGACGGATGTGCCGGCGCTAATCGGCTGAGTGCCGGCGGCATCCAGGTACAGGGTGCCGTTCGCGGGTAGGTTGGTGATAACAAAGCCGTTAAGGCTGCCGTCTACGTCGCTGCCGGAAAGGGCGATAGCGATAGTTGTGTCTTCATCACCAGCGACTGCTACGTCGTTGGTGGTCGGCGCATCGTTAGTGCCTGTCACGGTGATGGTGATGGTGGCCGGGGCTGATACTGCGCCATCGTTATCGGTGGCGGTATAGGTGAAGGTTACGTCGCGGCTTTCGCCATCCGTCAGGGCGTCAAAGTCGGTGCCCGGTGTGAAGCTGTAAGAGCCATCGGCATTGAAGATCAGGCTGCCGTTATTGGCGCCAGGACCGCTGACCAAGGCGTAGCCGTTGGGCACGATGGTGCCGTCGATGTCGCTGGCTGGCGGCACCTGGTTGTTCAGAACGGCATTTTCCTCTGTGCTGATGACGGCTGATAGCGCGACAGGCGGTGTGTTGGCGTCGATCGGTGGATTGTCGGCGGCGGGTGTGTTGCTGTCTGCCTGGCCGAGTTGTTCTTCTGCACCGCTGGCGGCAAAGTCCAGCCCTGCGGTTGGGTAACCCACGGTGGGGTCGACCTGCTGGGCCGTGGCATCCAGCAATACAAAGCTGTTCCCGCCGCCGGCTGCGCCACCCCCTGCGCCGGCACCGCCGCCGCCCGCTGCCGTGGCTTCCAGTTCGGCAGTTGGGTCAAGGCCAAGGCTAATGGCTTGTTGCAGTTCGCTGACCGAGAGTTCGGCGTTTGCCGCAGCCGCTGCTGGTTGCGCGTCATCGACGGCGGTCCATTGCGAGTCGCGGCCCAAGTCCAGGGTGCGGCCGTCGCTTAGTTCGAGGCTGATCATGCCTTCCGGCCCCGTTATTACCTGGTCGCCGGCAAACAAACGGTCACCTTCAATCAGCAGCCGGCGTGCGCCGTCCGGGGAAAGGGCAAAAACTTGGCCGACAATGCTTTTTACGACGGCGATGCTGCTCATAATTGCTCTCCACTTCCACTGCTGATTGGCTTCCGGGTCTCTGCTCCCTTGCGGGAGTGGTGGGAGGCCAAAACTAATTAAGGGTGCTATCTGTCACAAAATCAGTGGCTTATAAGTTTTTGGTCTTGACTTTATAGCCAGGTGTTGACGTCTGTTAGGCTAATCCTAAACAATTGACATAATGATGTCACTTTGAGATTACCTGCGTTTTTACTGGCTCTAATCGTCAAAATTAAGGCGTCACTTAATTGGTGTCTTTCCTCGCTCCACCATGGATGTTCTTACATCAAGGAAATTTTTTCATTATGCGCCTGCCAGTTCTTGGTTTTGTTCCCTTTGCTCTAATTCTCAGTTGTCAGGTTCAGGCGCAGACCCTGCAGCAGGCCATGCAGGCCGCGCTGGATGTGCATCCGGAAGTTCAGGCGGGGGTTAACCGTCGGCTGTCGGCCGATCAGGACTTGCAGGCGGCCAAGGGTGGTTATCTGCCGCGCATCGATTTACTGGCTGGCACGGGCCGTGAAGGCACCGATGACGCCGGCACGCGCACCGACAGCAATCACTATGAAACCCTGACCCGCAGTGAGTCGAGCCTGCGGTTGCGGCAGATGGTGTTTGACGGTTTCGCCACCTCCAGCGAAGTTGGACGCCAGCAGGCAACGGTCAATTCGCGGGCCTATGCCTTGCTGGGCAGCGCCGAGCGCACGGCGCTGGACGTGGCTCAGGCGTATATAGATGTGCTGCGCCGTGAAGAGCTGGTCAATCTGGCCAATGAAAACCTGCTGCGCCACCAGCGTGTGCACGACCAGATTCGTCTGCGCACCGAGCGCGGCGTCGGCCGTACGGCAGATTTCGATCAGGCCGAAGCGCGTCTGGCCCAGGCCAAGAACAACCTGATCACCGAGCAGACCAACCTGGCCGATGCCCAGGTCAACTACTACAGCGTCGTGGGCCAGGACCCGCAGGAATTGAGCCTACCGCCTGGCCTGGTCGGCCAACTGCCGGCCAGCCTGCAGGAAGCCCGTCAACAAGTGCGCGAGAACAGCCCGTTGCTGCGCTCCGCCGAGGCGGATGTGACGGCCACCGAGCAGCAGTATGAAGCGGCTAAGTCGACCTTCTACCCGCAGGTGGATGCCGAGCTGATGCAGGGCGCCGACAACAACCTGGACGGCACTCGTGGTCACGTCAATGAATGGCAGGCCATGCTGCGCATGCGCTACAACCTGTTCGCCGGCGGCAGCGACAAGGCCAACCTGCAGTCCAAGGCCTACCAGACCAACGAAGCCATGGATATTCGCAACAACGCCCTGCGCGTGTTGAGCGAGGAAATGGGCTTGGCCTGGAACGCCCTGACCAACGCCCGCGAGCAGTTGCCGATTGCCAGCGACTACGTGGACTACAACACCCGTGTGCGTGAGGCTTATCAGAAGCAATTCTCCCTCGGTGAGCGTTCGCTGCTGGACCTGCTGGACAGTGAAAACGAACTCTTCACCTCCCAGCGTCGCCTGGCCGATATCCGCTTCAATGAGCTGTTTACTCAGTACCGGATCAAGGCGACCATGGGCCAGTTGCTGAAGAGTCAGGGCGTGGTTGCGCCGCTGGCGGCAACCCCAACGTCGGAAGTGCAGAGCAAGGCGCAGTTGCCGGGCCTGAACTGAGTCCCCTTTAGTCCGTCAATCGAGTGTCCAGCGTGGTCGTAGCTGTCAGTTCATCGTTGTCCCAGGGCGACCCGCGTGGGCGCTATGACGATCCACTGCTGGACAGCCTGCTGTCACTTTGTGTCCTGCATCAGCGGCCCGCCAGTCGGGCCATGCTCACGGCAGGCTTGCCCTTGCCGGCCCAGCGTCTGAATGCCGAACTGCTACCGCGTGCGGCGGCGCGTGCTGGCTTGCAGGGCCGTTGGTTGCGACGTTCCCTGGCGCAGATTCCGGCGATTGCCATGCCGGCCTTGCTCGAGTTGCGCGAGGGGCGCAGCGCCATCTTGCTGGGCTGGGCCGCCAACGGCGATGCCCGTTTGCTGCTCAGCGAGAGCGAGGGTGGCGAGGTGCAGGTCAAGGCCGAGCTGCTGGCTGAGGACTACAGCGGCCAGGTGTTCTTCGCCCAGCCGCGGCATCGCTTCGATGTTGGCCATGGCAATCTCATCCCGCGGGCCCGTTCCTGGTTTCGTGACACCCTCAAGCGTTCGCGCTGGCTGTATATCGATGCGGTGGCGGCCAGCCTGC
Source organism: Pseudomonas sp. (assembly GCA_034519305.1). GTDB lineage: Bacteria > Pseudomonadota > Gammaproteobacteria > Pseudomonadales > Pseudomonadaceae > Aquipseudomonas. Next base: position 2,957 of record JAXHOM010000029.1, on the reverse strand, counting down.
TGATCAACCTGATCGGTTTGGCCGCGCCGCTGTTCGTGATGAACGTCTACGACCGTGTGGTGCCCAACCAGGCGACGGCAACCTTGTGGGTGCTGGCGGTCGGTATTACCGGCGCCTATGTGTTCGACCTGATCCTCAAAACCATGCGTGGCTTGTGTCTCGACCTGGCCGGCAAAAAGACCGACCTGATCATCTCTGCCACCCTGTTCGAGCGCATCATCGGCATGGCCATGCGTCACCGGCCGGCGCGGGTTGGCAGCTTTGCGCAGAACATCCATGAATTCCAAACCTTGCGCGATTTCCTCGCGTCTTTGACCCTGACCAGCCTGATCGACCTGCCGTTCACTCTACTGGTGTTGCTGGTGATCGGCCTGCTCGGCGGTCATCTGGTGTGGATCCCGGTGCTGGCCTTTCCGCTGGCGGCGCTGTGCAGCTGGGCGCTGCAAAAGCCTTTGGAAGAGACCATGGAAAAAACCATGGCCCTCTCGGCCGAGCGTCAGTCGTGCATGATCGAAACCCTCGGCAGTCTGGATGCGGTCAAGGTCAACAACGCCGAGAGCGAGCGCCAGTACCAGTGGGAGCAGACCATCGGCACCCTCAGTCGCCTGGAGCTGCGGGTACGCATGCTCTCCAGCCTGGCGATGAACATTACCCTGCTGATTCAGCAGTTCGCCGGCGTGGCGATGATCGCCTTCGGCGTGTACATGATCATCGACGGCAACCTGAGCATGGGCGGGTTGATCGCCTGCTACATGCTCAGCGGTCGCGCTCTTGGCCCGTTGACCCAGCTCTCCGGCTTGCTGACCCGTTACCAGCAGGCGCGCCTGACCATGACCAACATCGACCAGATGATGGAGTTGCCCCAGGAGCGCCATGAGGACGAGCGACCGCTGACCCGCCAGAGCCTGCAGGGCGCCCTGGAATTTCGTCAGGTGGACTTCAACTACCCGGGCCAGCAGAACGCCGCGCTCAAGGGCGTCAATCTGGTCATTCGCCCAGGCGAGAAGATCGGCATCATCGGCCGCAGCGGTTCGGGCAAGAGCTCCCTGGCCAAGCTGCTGGTGGGGCTGTACCAGGCCGATGGCGGCAGCCTACTGGTGGATGGCATCGACATCCGCCAACTGGATGTCAGCGACCTGCGCCACAACATCGGTTACGTGCCCCAGGACATCCAGTTGTTCAGCGGCAGCCTGCGCGACAACCTGGTTAGCGGCGCCCGCTATGTCGAGGACGAGCTGGTGTTGCAGGCTGCGGAGCTGGCCGGCGTGCACGAATTTGCCCGTCTGCACCCGCAAGGGTACGACTTGCCGGTGGGCGAGCGCGGCCAGCAACTGTCCGGCGGCCAGCGGCAGAACGTGGCCCTGGCTCGGGCCTTGCTGCTCGATCCGCCGATTCTGCTGCTGGATGAACCGACCAGCGCCATGGACAACACCGGCGAAGAACGCCTCAAACAGCGTCTGGCGGCGGTGATTGCCGACAAGACCGTGCTGCTGGTCACCCATCGCGCCTCCATGCTGACCCTGGTGGATCGTCTGATCATCATCGATCGTGGCCAGGTGATCGCCGACGGGCCGAAAGCGGCGGTGATGGAAGCGCTGAAAAAGGGGCAAATCAGTGTCGCTTAATACTCGTTTGCAAGCGCTGCGCCGGGCCGTGCAGGCCTATTTCAGTGGCGGCCGGGTGAGTGGCGATGAGCCGCTACCGGAGGTCAACAAGGCCCTGGTAGAGGACGCGCCGCGCGTGGTGCGCCTGACCATCTGGGCGCTGGTGGCGTGCTTTGTGTTCTTCCTGCTGTGGGCCAACTTTGCCCTGATCGATGAAGTGACCCGGGGCGATGGCAAGGCTATCCCGTCATCGCGGCTGCAGAAAATCCAGAACCTCGAAGGCGGTATCGTCGCCGAGCTGTATGTGCATGAGGGGCAGATTGTGGCCGCTAATGCGCCCTTGCTGCGTCTGGACGACACCCGCTTTGCCTCCAATGTCGGCGAGACCGAGGCCGATCGTCAGGCCCTGGTGCTGCGGGTCGAGCGCCTCAGCGCGGAAGCTGAAGGGCGCGCCTTGAACGTGCCCAGCAGTGTCAACGAGCTGGCTCCGGGCCTGGCGGCCAGCGAGCAGGCCTTGTTTGCCAGCCGCCAGCAACAGCTGCAGGACGAAGTAGCCGGTCTGGAAGAACAGCTCAACCAGCGCCGTCAGGAGTTGCGCGAGTACAGCTCCAAGCAAAGCCAGTACCGCAGCAGCCTGGGTTTGCTGCGCCAGGAAATCGCCATGTCCGAGCCTTTGGTGGCAGAGGGTGCGATTTCGCCGGTGGAAGTGCTGCGCCTCAAGCGTGGTGAGGTGGAAACCCAAGGCGAGCTGCAGGCGATCACCTTGGCCATCCCGCGCGCCGAGTCGGCGATTAAGGAAGTCGAGCGCAAGATCGACGAAACCCGCGGGCGTTTCCGCAGCGACGCGCTGACCGAACTGAACGAAGCGCGCACCGAACTGAGCAAGATCCAATCCACCGGCAAGGCTCTGGAAGATCGGGTCAGCCGTACCCTGGTGACCTCGCCGGTGCGCGGCATCGTCAAGCAGTTGCTGGTCAACACCATTGGAGGGGTGATCCAGCCGGGCAGTGACCTGGTGGAGATTGTGCCGCTGGATGACAACCTGTTGGTGGAGGCGCGCATCCGCCCGCAGGATATTGCCTTCCTGCATCCGGGGCAGGAGGCGATGGTCAAGTTCACCGCCTATGACTACACCATTTACGGCGGCCTGAAGGGCAAGCTGGAACAGATCAGCGCTGACACCATCACCGATGAGGAAGGCAACAGCTTCTACCTGATCAAACTGCGCACCGACAAAAGCCACCTCGGCACGGTGGAGAAACCCTTGCTGATCATCCCCGGCATGGTCGCCTCGGTGGACATCATCACCGGCAAGAAGAGCATTCTCAGCTACCTGCTCAAACCGATCATCCG